>NZ_JANZXB010000001.1 GCF_025371035.1 Sphingomonas sp. LC-1
CGCCGATCGTTATCCGGGATCGCGGCTGCTCTACATTTATGTGAAAAAGGCGCATCTGGACGCCATTCCCGGCCTCAGGCGCTTTCTGGCGCTCTATGCGCAGAATTGGGGTGCAGGCGGGCCGCTGACCCGGCGCGGGCTGATTGCATCACCCGCTCCCGTCCAGGCCCGTGCGCAAGCGATCATTGCGAACGAAATTGCGCTCGACCCGGCCGGGCTGCCGTCGTGAACGGCATCATTCTCCTGATCCTGATTCTGGGGCTGGGCATCATCGCCTGGGCCTCGACACGGATGCGCGCGCTCGGCTTTCGGCGACGGTCGAGCGTGCGGGTCAGTTCGCTGCCCCATCATCATGGCTGGTATGTCGCATTGTGGACGGCGGTGCCGCCGCTGATCTTTCTCATCATCTGGTCCGCCACCTCGCCCGCGCTCGTGACCGACGCCGATCGTTATCCGGGATCGCGGCTGCTCTACATTTATGTGAAAAAGGCGCATCTGGACGCCATTCCCGGCCTCAGGCGCTTTCTGGCGCTCTATGCGCAGAATTGGGGTGCAGGCGGGCCGCTGACCCGGCGCGGGCTGATTGCATCACCCGCTCCCGTCCAGGCCCGTGCGCAAGCGATCATTGCGAACGAAATTGCGCTCGACCCGGCCGGGCTGCCGTCGTGAACGGCATCATTCTCCTGATCCTGATTCTGGGGCTGGGCATCATCGCCTGGGCCTCGACACGGATGCGCGCGCTCGGCTTTCGGCGACGGTCGAGCGTGCGGGTCAGTTCGCTGCCCCATCATCATGGCTGGTATGTCGCATTGTGGACGGCGGTGCCGCCGCTGATCTTTCTCATCATCTGGTCCGCCACCTCGCCCGCGCTCGTGACCGACATGGTCCTGCGCGTACCCGCCGCCGCGCAACTACCCCCGCCCGGTTTCGAGCGGGCGGCGATCCTGTCCGAAGCGCGAGCGCTGGCGGCCGGGCGCGCGCAGGGCGCGTTCCATGCTCTGTCCCGCACGCTGGCCCCGGCCTACGATCGAGCGCAGACCCGGTTCGACTGGATCGCGACCGCCATCGTCCTGCTCCTCGCGCTGGCGGGAGGCGCCTATGCCTATCTGCGTGTGAAGCCCAACTTCTCCGCGCGAACCCGGATCGAGCGGGTGGTGCTGGGATTGCTGCTTGCGGCATCATTGATCGCGATCCTGACCACCGCCGGCATCGTGGCGTCCCTACTATACGAGGCGGGGCGCTTTTTTTCGGTGGTGCCCGTCACCGACTTCCTGTTCGGAACGCATTGGAGCCCGCAGGTCATCGACCCGCGCGATCCGGGCGCGTCGCTGGGCGCGGTGCCGCTATTCTGGGGCACCTTCTTCATCGGCGCGGTGATCGCCATGGCGGTCGCCATTCCCTTCGGCCTGATGAGCGCCATCTACCTGACGCAATATGCCCAGCCGCGCGCGCGCCGGATCATGAAGCCGGTGCTGGAGGTGCTCGCGGGTATTCCGACCGTGGTCTATGGCTATTTCGCCGCGCTGACCGTCGCGCCAGCCGTCCGCCAGTTCGCGGTTGCCATTGGCATCGACTGGGCATCCTCCGAAAGTGCACTGGCGGCGGGGCTCGTCATGGGTGTGATGATCATCCCCTTTGTCTCCTCCATGGCTGATGACAGCTTGGCCGCGGTGCCCAGCGCGATGCGCGACGGCAGTCTGGCGATGGGCGCGACGCCGTCCGAGACGATCACCCGCGTCATGCTGCCTGCCGCATTACCCGGCGTCGTGGGCGGCGTATTGCTGGCCGTCAGCCGCGCGATCGGCGAGACGATGATCGTCGTCATGGCGGCGAGCGGCGTCGCGACCCTGACCGCCAATCCCTTTGCGAGCACGACGACGGTGACGCGCCAGATCGTCGATCTGCTGACCGGAGAAGCCGAGTTCGACAGCCCCAAGACGCTGGCGGCCTTCGCGCTGGGCCTGACGCTGTTCGTCATCACGCTGTTGCTCAACATCGTCGCGCTGAGCGTGGTGAAGCGCTATCGGGAATCCTATGAATAGGCCGTCCTCCCCCAAAGGTTGGGACAGCCCGGCGATGGAGCGCCGGTTGCGCCGTCGTCATGCCGCAGAGCGTCGCTTTCGTCGGATCGGCGCGGCCGCCGTCGCGCTGTCGGCTGCTTTTCTGGCCTTTCTGTTGGTCACGATGATCGCACAGGGTTACCGCGGTTTCACCGAGACGCGGGTGACCGTGCCGATCGACCTGGCGAAAGCCCGACTGCCGATCGAGCCCGCCCGGCTGAAGGGGCGCGGGGCGGATCTGGCGCTGGCGGGCGCAGGGCTGGAGGATGCGGTCGACCGGGCGGCGACGAGCGCCTTCGGGCCGGACGGGGTCGACCTGTTGTCGCCGGGCGCGTGGATCGTAGTGCGCGATGCCGTCAAGGCCGATCCCTCGCTGCTTCATCGCACGACCAGCTTCGCCCTGCCCGTCGCAAGCCCCTATGACGTCGCCGCCAAGGGCGAAGGCACGCCGGAGGCCGAGCGCGTCATAGTGCGGTTGCAGGCGCGCGGATCGGTGTCGAGCGGCTGGAATAGCGGCTTTCTGCGCAATGCCGACGCCACCGATCCGACCCGGGTGGGCATTTGGGGCGCGGCCAAGGGCTCGCTGCTGACCATGCTGGTCACGCTGGCGCTCGCCTTTCCCATCGGCGTGCTCGCGGCGCTCTATCTCGAGGAATATGCGCCCAAGAATCGGTGGACCGACATGATCGAGGTGTCGATCAACAATCTGGCGGCGGTCCCCTCGATCATCTTCGGCTTGCTGGGGCTGGCGGTGTTCCTCGGCAGCTTCGGCCTGCCGCGCTCGGCGCCTTTGGTCGGCGGGCTGACGCTGGCGCTGATGACCATGCCGGTGATCGTCATCGCGGGGCGCAACGCGATCAAGGGCGTGCCGCCGTCGATCCGCGACGCCGCGCTGGCGGTCGGCGCGTCGCGGGTGCAGGTGATCTTTCACCATGTCCTTCCCCTCGCCCTGCCCGGCATCCTGACGGGCACGATCATCGGCATGGCACGCGCATTGGGAGAGACCGCTCCGCTGCTGATGATCGGGATGCGCGCCTTCATCGCCGCCCCGCCGCAGGGGCTGGCCGACCCCGCGACCGTCTTGCCGGTCCAGATCTTCCTCTGGTCGGATCAGGTCGATCGCGGCTTCATCGAAAAGACCTCTGCCGCGATCATCGTTCTTCTCATTTTCCTGCTCGCGATGAACGGGCTGGCCATCTATCTTCGCAATCGGTTCGAGACACGCTGGTGACCACCCCCAAGATTAGCGCGCGCAACGTCAGCGTCTCCTATGGCGCCAAGCAGGCGATCCACGGCATCTCGATCGATGTCGATATGGATCACGTCATCGCCTTTATCGGCCCCTCGGGCTGCGGCAAGTCGACCTTCCTGCGCACGCTGAACCGGATGAACGACACCATCGCATCGGCGCGGGTGACGGGCGACGTCCTGCTCGACGGCCAGGACATCTACGCGCCCGAGATGGACGTGGTGCAGTTGCGCGCCCGTGTCGGCATGGTGTTCCAGAAGCCCAATCCTTTCCCGAAGTCGATCTTCGAGAATGTCGCTTATGGTCCGCGAATCCACGGCTTGGCCTCATCCCGGGCCGAGCTGGACATGATCGTCGAGCGTTCGCTGACCCGTGCCGGCCTGTGGAACGAGGTCAAGGACCGGCTGTGGGAAAGCGGCACCGCCTTGTCGGGCGGCCAGCAGCAGCGGCTTTGCATCGCGCGCGCCATCGCGGTCGACCCGGAAGTCATCCTGATGGACGAGCCGTGCAGCGCGCTGGACCCCATTGCGACCGCGCGGATCGAGGAACTGATCCACGATCTTCGTGGCCGCTACGCCATCGCGATCGTCACCCATAACATGCAACAGGCCGCCCGCGTCTCCCAGCGGACAGCCTTTTTCCACCTCGGCACCTTGGTCGAGTACGGAAAGACGTCCGACATCTTCACGAACCCGAAGGAAGAGCGGACGAAGGACTATATTACCGGCCGTTACGGCTGAGGACGAGGATCATGGACCACACCGTAAAGGCATTCGACAACGATATCGGCCGCTTGCGCGGGCTGATCAGCCAGATGGGCGGATTGGCCGAGGAAGCGATCGCCAATGCGATCCGCGCGCTGCAACGCTCCGACCTGGAACTGGCGCGCAAGGTTCGCGAGGACGACAAGGCGATCGACCTGATCGAGGCGGAGGTCGAGCGGCTGGCGGTGCGCACCATCGCGCTGCGGGCGCCGATGGCCAACGACCTGCGCGAGGTCGTCGCCGCACTGAAGATCGCCAGCGTCGTCGAGCGGATCGGCGACTATGCCAAGAACATCGCCAAGCGCGTGCCGATGATCGAGAGCGAGGACCGGATCGAGCCCGTCTCGATCCTGCCCGCCATGGCGCGGATCGCCTCGGCGATGGTGCATGACGTGCTCGACGCCTTCGCCGCGCGCGATGCCGAGGCGGCGGTCCGGGTCCGCGACAGCGACAGCGCACTCGACGATTTCTACGATTCCATCTTCCGCACGCTCGTCACCCATATGGTCGAGAATCCCAAGACGATCGGCCAGGTCGCGCACCTGCTGTTCATCGCCAAGAATCTCGAACGGATCGGTGACCATGCGACCAACGTCGCGGAAATGGTCTATTTTGCCGCCACCGGCACCCAGATGGGTGAGCGGGACCGCGGCGGCACTTGGCCTTCTTGAGGGAACAGGCACGATGGCACGGGTAAAGATGTTGCTGGTCGAGGACGACGCCGCGCTCGCGGAGCTGCTCGTCTTCCATTTCAAGCGCGAGGATTTCGAGGTTGCCCACACGCCCGACGGCGAGGAGGCGTTGCTGCTGGCGCGCGAAAGCACGCCCGACATCGTCCTGCTCGACTGGATGGTCGAGGGGATTTCGGGGATCGAGGTGTGCCGCCGCCTGCGTCGCTCGCCGGAAACCGCGAACGTGCCGATCATCATGCTGACCGCGCGCGGCGAGGAAGAGGACCGGGTGCGTGGGCTGGAGACGGGCGCGGACGATTATGTCACCAAGCCCTTCTCCCCGCGCGAACTGGTCGCCCGCGTCGGCGCGGTGCTGCGCCGGGTGCGCCCGGCCCTGGCGGGCGAGGCGCTGACCTATGCCGATATCGAGATGGACACGGTCGGCCACAAGGTGCGCCGCGCGGGCGAGGTCGTCTCGCTCGGGCCCACCGAATTCCGGCTGCTCAAGCATTTCCTGGAGCATCCGGGCTGGGTCTTCTCGCGCGAACGGTTGCTCGACGCCGTTTGGGGGCATGACTCCGACATCGAGAGCCGGACCGTCGACGTGCATATCCGCCGCCTGCGCAAGGCGATCAATATCGGCGATCGTCCCGACATCATCCGCACGGTCCGCTCGGCAGGTTACTCGCTCGACGCGGGCGGCTGAAAAAAGTGTCAGGATCGGGTCGCAAGCGAAACGAGGGAGCCAAGTGGGGTATGAGGCGTTCTGCCCCACGCGCTAACGCACTTGCGCTTCCGAACAGGAGATACGCATGAAGCTCGTTTTTCTGGCCGCCACCGCGCTGATGGCCATGCCCGCCGTGGCTCAGACCACGCCCCAGACCGACACCACCACGCAGGCCGGGGTGCAGGCCGGAGCCTCGACCGACACCTCGGGTTCGATGCAGGCGAACGCCGCCGCGTCCGCCGCGACGATGACCGCCGGTGGCTATCAACCCGCGCAGCCGCCCATGGCCTCGCCGCCGGCCCCGGGTGCGCCGGTCGTGTTCCAGCAGGCGCCGAGCCCGTCGCAGGCCTATCCGGCCCCGGCTCCGCTCAAAAGCTATCCGATCTGTAAAAAGGGTCAGTTTGACCAATGTCGCCAGCGCGGCGGCAAGTAACCGCCCCGCACTGTCGCGACAAAGCAACGCCGGTCCCTCGCGGGGCCGGCGTTTTCTATTCCTCGACCAGTTTCATCAGTCGCCGCTCGACCGGGGCCAAGACCGGCCCGAGTTCGTGCCCGCGCTTTAGCACCGCCCCGCCCTCGCCGATCAAGGCCCACATGCCCTGGCGATTGCGAAGCGCCGGCCGCTTCTCGATCCGATATTCGGGACGCTCGGCGGTTCGGCGAAATGCGGAAAATATGGCGGCGTCGCGGCCCAGGTCCATGGCGTAATCGCGCCAGTGTCCGGCGGCCACCATCCGGCCGTACAGGTCCAATATGCGGTTCAGTTCGCCGCGGTCGAACCCGACCTGACCGGGCGACTTGGGGAAGGGAACAACTCCCATCAGGCGCGGTCGCGCTCCTCTTCCCGCTCGGCCAGTACCGCATCTAGCCGCCGCCGCATGGTATCCAGTTCGCAGCGCAGCATCTCGATCTTCTGCGTCTGCGGGTCGAACATCTCGGAGCATGGCGTGCCATAGGGGACGAAGCGCCGCTCCGGCGCAACCCCGCCCTCGACGACGGTCGGACGCGCGGGGATGCCGACCATCACCGCGCCTTCGGGCACATCGCGAGTGACGACCGCATTGGCCCCGACACGCGCTCGCGGTCCGACGGTGATCGGGCCCAAGACCTGCGCGCCGGAGCCGACAATGGCTCCGTCCATCAATGTCGGGTGACGCTTGCCCGCCACGCCATTGTCGGGGCTGGTCCCGCCCAGCGTGACACATTGATAGATGGTGACGTCGTCACCGATCTCCGCCGTTTCCCCGATCACGACGAAGCCATGGTCGATGAAGAAATTGCGACCGATCTTGGCACCGGGGTGGATGTCGATCGCGGTCAGGAAGCGGGTGAAGTGGTTGACCAGCCGCGCGAGAAAGAAGGCGCGGGCGCGGTACAGCCGATGCGCGACCCGGTGACCCGCCAAGGCCCATACGCCCGGATAAAGCAGGATTTCCGCACGCGAATGCGGTGCAGGGTCCCGGGCCCGGATCGAATCGAGATAGGCGGCCAAACGGCTCGGCATGAGCATGTCCCCAGATGCGATAGGTGCATTTAAGCACAGCGTTCCCTGAAATCCAGATAGCCGGTCGAGACATGGCTTCGCGACAAACTCTATCTTTGTTGCAGCGTTGGTTTCGACACGGCATGGCCTCCCGGCCGCAAACCCCCTAGGAGACATGATGGACCCGACCAGTAGCGAACTGATCCACATCCTGCCGTTCGTGGCTGTCGGCTTTGCCGCGCAGGTGGTCGACGGTGCATTGGGCATGGCGTTCGGCGTGATCTCCAACACGCTGCTCATCAGCCTGGGCGTGCCGCCCGCCGCCGCCTCGGCCGGAGTCCACAGTGTCGAGACCTTTACCACCGCTGTGTCGGGGATCAGCCATGCGGTCCAGCGCAACGTCAACTGGCGGCTGTTTCTGCGCCTGATGATCCCGGGCGTGATCGGCGGGGCGCTGGGTGCCTATGTCCTGTCCAATGTCGACGCGGCGGTCGTAAAGCCCTTCATCCTCGCCTATCTGACCGGCATTGGCCTTTATCTGCTGATCCGCGCCTGGCGGCACAAGACGCATGTCCGAGAGCCCAAGGTGGTCGAGCCGCTGGGCTTTCTCGGCGGTTTTCTCGATGCGGCGGGCGGTGGCGGCTGGGGGCCGGTGGTGACCTCCAACCTGCTGGCGCAGGGCGCCGCGCCCCGAACGACGATCGGGACGGTCAACACCGCCGAATTCTTTCTGACGACCACGATTTCGGCGACGTTCATCAGCCAGTTGGGATGGGGAGCCTTCACCATGGCGACGGTCGGGCTGCTGATCGGGGGCATTTTCGCCGCGCCGTTCGGGGCGATGCTGGCCAAGCGCGTCCCGCCGCGTGTGCTGCTGGCGTTGGTCGGGATCATCCTGACGCTGACCAGCTTTTGGGGATTGTATCAGGCGGTCAGCGGCTGAACCGTTCATCCTGTCTCGCCGCAGACAGGACGAAGGGGCGGACCGATCGCGGAGCCGCCCCTCCAACCACCGCTTTGCGGAATCCGCGCCCCCCAAGCACCGCTTGGGGAGGATCGGGTTCAGGCGATGGCCGAATGGACTGTCGCCACGGCCTGCATCACCGCCGCAATGCGCACCGCGGTCTGGATGATCTCCGCCGAGGCGCCCGCCTTCTTAAGCACCGCCTCATGCGCGTCGATGCACATGCCGCAGCCATTGATCGCCGACACGGCCAGGCTGAACAGTTCGAAGTCGATCTTGTCGATGCCCGGTGCGCCGATCACGTTCATGCGCAGCTTGGCGGGCATGTTGCGATATTCCTGGTTTCCGGCCAGGTGGGTGAAGCGATAATAGACGTTGTTCATCGCCATCACGGCCGCCGCCGCCCGCGCGGCGTTCGCCGCCTCGGGCGACAGCTTCGGCGCGCATTCGGCTTCGGCGGCCTCGACCAGCGGCTTGTGACCCGTGCCGTGCGCACAGGCGAGCAGCAGGCCGTATTTGCGCTGATCGTTGAGCACCGGCTCATTCAGCAGCGAGCCGACATTCAGGCGAATGTCCTTGGCGAAATCGGGCAACTGCCCGGCGAATTCCTTGAGAGACATGGGATTGCTCCAGATACACGACGCCCCAGTCCGGGCCGCCGATCGCAATGGATCGGCAACCCTCGCCGGGGCGTCGGAGATAAGGGCCGGACGGCGATCGCGCCCCCGGCCCTGGTGATTACTCGGCGGCCAGCTGGAGGACGTCGTCGCCCTTGTTCCAGTTGCACGGGCAGAGTTCGTCGGTCTGCAGCGCGTCGAGGACACGCAGCGTCTCGGCCGGGTTGCGACCGACGTTCAGGCCGTTGATCGTCACGTGCTGGATGACATTGTCGGGGTCGATGATGAAGGTCGCGCGATAGGCGACATGCTCATTCTTGTCGACGATGCCCAGCGCGTCGGCCAGGACGCGGCCATTGTCCGCGATCCAGGGGAAATCGGCCGCGGCCAGATCCGGGTCCGACTTGCGCCATGCCAGGTGGACGTGCGCGGTGTCGGTCGACGCGCCGATCAGCACGGCGTCGCGATCCTCGAAATCGCCCTTCAGCTCGGAATAGCCGACGATCTCGGTCGGGCAGACGAAGGTGAAGTCCTTCGGCCAGTAGAAGAGAACCTTCCACTTGCCCTCATACGAGGTGTCGCTGATCGTCTCGCCGGCGGGGAGCGCGTTGGTCCCCTGCTGGACGGGGACGGTGAATGCGGGGAGCTTGTCTCCAACGGTCAACATGGCAATATGCCTCCTTTTATTCCCAAAAGTTCGGCTTCAGCCATCCTCTCACGCGATCGGCGGTAACCCGCCTGTATTCGTTGCACCGACGGATATGGGGACTGGCGCGTTCGATCCAACAAGCTATTTGTCAAAACGCAATCGACTGAGACGATCAATGGCCGCGACCTACCTACCGACGCTAAAACAACTTCAATATCTCGTGGCCTTACAGGACCATGGGCATTTCGGCCGGGCGGCCGACGCTTGCTTCGTGACGCAATCCACTTTGTCGGCGGGCCTGCGCGAGTTGGAGACGCTGATCGGCGTGACGCTGGTCGAGCGGACCCGGCGCGTGGTGCGCTTCACGCCGCTGGGTGAACGCATCGCCGACAAGGCACGGCGCGTGCTGCGCGAGGCGGACGAACTGGGCGACATGGCGCGCGCCGCCGGGCGCCCCTTGTCGGGGGAGATGCGCATGTCGGTCATCCCGACCATCGCCCCCTTCATGCTGCCGCGTATCCTGCCCCGCCTGCGCCGCGACTATCCGGACCTCAAGCTGTTCCTGCGCGAAGAGCCGAGCGGCCCGGCCTGCGAGCGGCTGCATAATGGTCGCACCGATTGCGTCCTGCTCGCCCTGCCCTTCGCCTGTGGCGAGGTAACCGCCGAGCCTTTGTTCGACGACCGGCTATTCGTCGCCTTCCCCACCGAGGACGATCTCACGCCACCACCCGCCATCGCGGCGGCCGCGATCGATGAGAATCGCCTGCTGTTGCTGGAAGACGGCCATTGCCTGAAGGATCATGCGCTGGCCGCGTGCAACCGCCCCGAATTACGGGCGGAGGCGACGATGCTCGGCACCTCGCTCCACACGATCGTCCAGATGGTCGATAACGGCCTGGGCATGACGATGCTGCCCGAGATGGCGTTGAAATCCGGCATATTGGACAACACCCATATCACCGCGCGTCCGCTGGATGCCGAGAATGCGATGCGAAAGATCGCGCTCGTCTGGCGCCGCGCGAGCCCTCGCGAAAAGGATTTCCGCCTGCTTGCGCAGGTTCTGGCCGAGGCCGGCTAAACCCCGGTCGTCCATGGAGCGCCCAACCTGAGCTTTGCGTTCCGCCCCCATTCCACCGTTCGAGGAGATATTCCATGACCCTGACCGCACGACGCCTGCTGGCCGCACTGCCGCTCGTCGCCCTGATCGGGTTGGGTGCCTGCGGGCGCGGCGGGGACCAGCGGGAGGCGCCGGCGACGCCATCGACCGCCGCGGCACCCGCTCCCGCCGAGCCGCCGGTCACCCCGGACCAGGCCATGGCCCCCACCCGGACGATCCTGGACAATGCCGCCGCGACGCCGTCGCTTTCCTCGCTGGTCGCGGCGGTGCGCGCGTCGGGGCTGGCCACTACCTTGGCGGGTCCCGGCCCCTATACGCTGTTCGCCCCCTCGAACGAGGCGTTCGGACGGCTGGCGCCCGGCGTGCTGGAGCAATTGCTGCAACCCGCCAACCGCGACTCGCTCGTGCGGTTGCTGCGCTTTCACATGGTGCCGGGAACGCTCGGTGTCGCCGAGTTGCAACGGCGGATGGCGGCGGGCGGCGGCACCGCGCGGATCATGACCGTGCAGGGTGAACCGCTGACCGTCACCATGACGCAGTCGGTGATCACCCTGACCGATGGGGGCGGCAACAAAAGCTATATCGAGGCGGGCGACCTCGCCCAGGCCAATGGCGTCATCCACATCGTGAACGGCGTCTTGGTGCCAAAACTGGATTAAGTGCGTTACTCCCGACAGACCAGCCGTTTCGCCTGCGCATCGGCCGGTCTGCCCTTCACCATGCGGCGCGACGCGAACCCGCTCCGCCGCCAGAAGAACGGGAGTTACTATTCCATGCTGAAGACCTTCGCGATTCTCGCCACCGCCACCGCTTTGACCGGCGCCGGGATGGCGATGGCGCAAACGACGCCGGCCCCGGCGCAGAGTGCGCCCGCCCAGACCATGACCGCACCGGCAACGCTTGCCGCCCCGGCGCAGGCGACACCGGCTGCCAGCGGCACGATCCTTCAGGTGCTTGCCGCGACACCGGACCGCAGCACGCTGGCGCGGCTGGTCACGACGGCGGGCCTCAACACCGATCTGGCGAGCCCCGGCCCCTTCACCGTCTTTGCTCCCAGCGACGAGGCGTTCAGCCGTATGCCCGCCGGTGCACTGGACACGCTAAGCCAGCCGGCGAACAAGCCGACGCTCGCCACGATCCTGAAATACCATGTCGTTTCGGGCAAGCTGACCGCCGATCAGTTGAAGGCTCAGATCACCGCCGGAAACGGCACCGCGACGCTGACCACGCTGGCGGGACAGCCGCTGACCGCACAGATCGGCCCTAACGGGAATATCATGCTGACCGACGTCAACGGTCAGAAGGCCTATGTCGACAAGGCCGACGTGAACGCCACCAATGGCGTCGTCCACCTGACCAACGGCATCAACGTGCCGAAGATCGGCTGACCTCTCGTCGATCGATAGAAGGAAGGCGGGGCTCTCCGGCTCCGCCTTTTCTATAACGCTTCGCCGTCCTGCCAGCGCTCGGATGCGGCATGATCGCTGTCACGCGCTTCGACCCATCGGGCTTGGTCGCCGCGTGTCTCCCGCTTCCAGAAGGGGGCATCGGTCTTGAGCCGGTCGATCAGATAGGCACAGCCATCGAGCGCGTCCCGGCGATGGGGCGCGGCGGTGACGACCAGGACGATCCGCTCGCCCGGTCGCATCGGACCGACGCGGTGAACGATGGCCGCGGCCTGCAACGACCAGCGCCGTGTCGCGGTCTGTGCGATCCGTTCGAGCGCAGCCTCGGTCGCGCCCGGATAATGCTCCAGTTCCAGCACGTCGACGCCATCGTCCGCGCGAACGAGGCCGCAGAAGCTGGCGACCGCGCCGACATGGCTTCCTTCGACCCGCGCCATTTCCTCGGCCAGATCGATCGGATCGGTCGAGACGCAAATCCGGATCATCCGCCGGTCACCGGCGGAAAGATCGCGACTTCGCGGGCACCATGAACCGAGGCGTCGAGACCGACGAACGTCTGGTCCACCGCCGCGCGCAGCCGTTCGGGTTCGGCCAGCGCCTCGGCATAGCCGCCGCCGCGCGCCGCCAGCCAGCGGATCAACTCGGCTACGCTCGTCACGCCATCGGGCAGGGTCAGCGCTTCCTCGGCCAGTCCGATCCGCTCCCGGACCCAGGCGAAATAGAGAATGGTCATCAGCTATCCATATGCTTGAGGCCGACGCGCAGATAATCCCAGCCGGTGATCAGCGTCAGCACCGCCGCGCCCCAGAGCGCCGCAAGCGAGGCGATGTGCACCCAGGCCCAGCCCGGCAGCGCGCCACCGAGGATCAGCCCGCCCAGCGCGATCAGTTGCAGCGTGGTCTTCCATTTGGCGAGCCGCGAAACCGGCACCGACACCTGCAACTGCGCCAGAAACTCGCGCAGGCCCGACACCGCGATTTCGCGCAACAGGATGATAAGCCCCGCCACCACGCTAAGCCCGCTGATGACCTGCACCGCGACGAGGACGAGGATGACCGAGGCGACCATGATCTTGTCCGCGATGGGATCTAGGAAGACGCCCAGTTTCGACACCGCCCCCTGCGCACGTGCGAGATAGCCATCGAAGTAATCGGTGATGCCCATCAGGCAGTATAGCGCGAAGGCCACGCCGTAACCCCATTCCCAATGGGGTTGCCACAGTAGCCCCGCGAGCAGGGGTACGGCCACAATTCGCGAGAGCGTCAACAGGTTGGGCAGCGTCAGCATGACGCCTTCTAACCGCTCGCCCGTCCATGACAAACCGCTTTAAGCGGTTGGCGATGCGGACGGGGGTGGCTATGTTGTCGTCATCCTATTGCCACGATCGGGCCATTTTTCGTTATGCTCAACGCCCTCGGGCTCCTCAAGCGGCGGCGGTTCCTGCCGTTGTTCACCACCCAGTTCCTCGGCGCGTTCAACGACAATCTGTTCAAGACGTCGATGGTGCTGTTCGCCACCTATGCGATCTTCAACGACGCCCATGCCGAAGCGAACTTCAACGCGCTGGCGACCGGCCTGTCGATCGTGCCCTTCGTCCTGCTGTCCGCGCTGTCGGGGCAATTGGCGGACAGTCATGACAAGGCGCGGATCATCCGCATCGTCAAGACGGCGGAGATCGGGATCATGATCGTCGGCGCGCTAGGCCTGATGGTCGCAAAGGCGGGCTATACCAATATCGGGCTGGGCATGATGCTGGGCACCGTCCTGGCGCTGGGCGTCCATTCTACCTTTTTCGGACCGATCAAATACGCGATCCTGCCACAGCATCTGGAGCCCGACGATATTCTGGGCGGGACCGGGCTGGTCGAGGCGGGGACGTATCTCGCCATCTTGCTGGGCACGGTCACGGCGGGATGGGTGCCGATCGAGGCCGCCGCCGCCGGTGTCCTGATCGTCGCGGGTCTGGGTTGGTTCACCGCGCGTCAGGTTCCCCCCGCCCCGCGCGAGGGGCCGCCGCTGAAGCTGAACTTCAATCCCTTCACCGCCTCCTGGCGATTGATCGCCGCCACGCTGCATATCCGGCGGTTGTTCCTGGCGATCGTCGCGATCAGTTTCTTCTGGACGATCGGATCGGTGCTGATCATCGTCTTCCCGCCTCTCGTGAAGAACGTGCTGACCGCCGACAAGGAGGTCGCCAGCCTTGCCATCGCGATCTTCTCGATCGGCGTCGCGATCGGATCGGTGGTCATCAATACCATGTTGAAGGGTGAGATTTCGGCGCGCTATTCGCCCGTCTCGGTCATCTCGATGGGCGCATTCGTGGTCCTGTTCTCGATCCTGTGCCGCAACTGGGCCCCTGCCCCCGATGGCGGCCTGTATAGCTGGCAGGCCTTTCTCGCCGAACCGCGCGCGATCGGCATTTTAGCGACGCTGCTCGCCATCGCGACGACCGGCGGGATGTTCGTGGTGCCGCTCTATGCCTTCCTAACGACCACGGTCGGCAAGGATCAGACGGCACGGACGGTGGCGGCCAACAACATCGTCAACTGCTTCGCCATGACGATAGGATCGGCGGCGGTCCTGGCCATCAGTGCGGCGGGTGTGACGCCGGAGGACATGCTGTTCCTCGTCGCCGCCATGTGCCTGGTCTCCGCCTGGCTGGCGCTCAGGTTGCACCGGGCCTGCGACGACGGATGCGTCGACCCGGCCTGATCAGAGCAGGAAGCTGTAGATACAGATGAAGAAGGCGGTGAAGCTGAGGACGAACAGGCGAAGATCCTGATCGTCCCGACGCCGCTTCGGCATGATGGCGGGGGGCGGAAGCGAACGCCGAAAGGGGTGACGGGCGGCTTCGTTGGTGAGGATGAGGCGGCGTCTCATGATGAGAATGTTAACGCCGCGTTCACCATTTCGGCATCCATCGATATTGCCGCTGGAACCGCCTCGCTGCCCCGTTCCGAGACAGCGAGGACAGTTGGTCAGTGCTGGTGCGCCGACGCGGCACCGATTCCGGTTTCGGACCGGATGCGCTGGGCTGGATAACCCGCCTTGTCGATCGCGGCGCGCCCGGTGCGATCTGTGATCGACACGATCCATATCGTCAGGAAGGCCAGCGGCATCGAGAAGATGGTCGGCGATCCATAAGGGAAGATCGGCACGTCATAGCCCAGTACCTTCACCCAGATGGCGGGCGACAGGATCGTCAGGACCAGAGCGGTCAGCAGACCGACCAGTCCCCCCGCGACCACGCCCCGCGTCGTGCATCCCGACCAGAGCAGCGATAGCAGCAGCACCGGAAAATTGGCCGACGCCGCCAGTGCGAAGGCAAGGCTGACCATGAAGGCGACATTCTGCTTCTCGAAGACGATGCCCAGCAGGATCGCCACCACCGCCAGTACCAGCACGGTGATCCGGGAAACGCGCAATTCGGACGCCGAGTCCGCCTGCCCCCGCTTGATGACCGTCGCATAAAGGTCATGGCTGACCGCCGACGCGCCCGACAGGGTCAGGCCCGCCACGACGGCCAGGATGGTCGCGAAGGCCACCGCCGAGATGAAGCCCAGGAACAGATTGCCGCCGACCGCCTGCGCCAGATGGATCGCGGCCATGTTGCTGCCCCCACGCAACGCCCCATCGGCGTCGAGAAAGCCCGGATCGGTGGCAACCAGAACGATCGCGCCGAAACCGATGACGAAGGTCAGGATATAGAAATAGCCGATCCAGCCCGTCGCCCACAGCACCGAACTGCGTGCTGCCTTCGCATTGGGCACGGTGAAAAAACGCATCAGGATATGCGGCAATCCCGCCGTCCCGAACATCAACGCCGCCCCGATCGAAATGGCCGAGATGGGGTCCTTGATAAATCCGCCGGGGCCCATGATCGCGCTGCCCTTGGCGGCGGCCTCCTCCGGCCCCGCGCCGGCCAGCGCGGCGAGGGCGGTCTTGACGTCGACCGCGCGCGCGAACAGCGCCTCCGGACTAAAATGGAAACGGGCGAGCACGGCGATCGCCATGAAGCTGGCCGCGCCGAGCAGCATCATCGCCTTGACGATCTGCACCCAGGTCGTGGCCGTCATGCCCCCGAACAGCACGTACAGCGTCATCAGCACGCCGACGATCACCACCGCATAGCCATAGGGCAGGCCGAAGAGCAGCCGGATCAACTGCCCCGCCCCTACCATCTGCGCGATCAGATAGAAGAGGACGACGAGCAGGGTCGAGCACGCCGCGACCATCCGAACCGGCGTCTGGGCAAAGCGGAATGAGGCGACATCGGCAAAGGTGAAACGCCCCAGATTGCGCAGCCGCTCCGCCATCAGGAACAACAGGATCGGCCAACCGACCAGAAAACCGATCGAATAGATCAGCCCGTCATAGCCGTCGGCATAGATCTGTGCCGAGATACCCAGGAACGACGCCGCCGACATGAAGTCGCCCGCGATCGCCAATCCGTTCTGGAAGCCCGTAATCCCACCGCCCGCGGTGTAGAAGTCGGACGCCGTCCGCGTGCGCCGCGCCGCCCATCGGGTGATTGCCAGGGTCAGCGCAACAAAGGCCGCGAACATGCCGATCGCGGTCCAGTTGGTCGCCTGCTGCACAGCCGGGCCGATCGCATGGGCGTTCGCCCCCGAGACGGGAAGCATGGCCATGGGCAGGGCGAGCGCCAGAATAGCGCGCCTCATGCCTGTTCCTCCGAGCGCAATTGGTCGATGACGGGATCGAAGTCCCGGTTGGCGCGCCAGACGTACAAACCGGTCAGAAAAATGGCGAGCGCGATGACGCCCAGTCCGATCGGAATACCCCAGCTTGTCGCGCCACCGCTGATCGACCGGGCGAGCAGCGCCTTGTCGAAGGCGATGGTCAGGATGAACCCAAAATAGGCGATCAGCATGATCACCGTTAAGATGACGGTAAATCGTCCTCGCCTGCGCACCAGCGCCAAATAGCGCGGATCGCGAGCCAGCCGGGCGGCGGCATCCTCCATGGCATTCTCCTAAACCCCGTCGCGCCGGTTGTCGGCGTCGTCCGGGCCATGCTCCCCCGCCCCCGGCGCGGCGTCAAGCGCGATTGGGGCGATAGGCGTTCAGGTCGATGCCGTGGCGGGCCACCTTGTCGTAAAAGGTCTTGCGCGGAATGCCCAGAATGGCGAGCGCGGCGCGGACGTCACCCGCCACCTCCTCCAGAACGCTGCGGATCGTCGCGCCTTCGAACTGTTCGACCCGCTCGGGCAATGGCAGGGGGTCACCCGTCTCCGCCACCTCGCCGCTCAGGCCCAGGGCGACGCGATTGGCATAGTTGCGCACCTCGCGGACATTGCCCGGCCAGTCATGCGACAACAATCTGGCCTGGATACCGCCATCGATCATCGGCACCGGCCGCCCGAACCGCTCGGCCGCTTCGCGCAGGAAATGGGCAAAGAGCAGCGGCACATCCGCGCGTCGCTCGCGCAAGGGCGGGACGCGCAGACGCACGGCGTCGAGCCGGTACAGGAGGTCGGCGCGGAACCGCCCCTCCTCCACCGCGCGCGCCAGATCGGACTTGGCCGCCGCGACGATGCGCAGATCGAGCATTTGCGGGTCCTCTGCACCGATCGCCCGCACCTCGCGCTCCTCGACGACGCGCAGCATCCGCCCCTGAAGGGCCGGGGCCATGCTGTCGACCTCATCCAGGAACAGGGTGCCGCGATGCGACGCGGCGATCCGGCCCGGCGTGCGGCCATGCGCCTGTCCGAACAGCTCGTCCTCGGCGATCGCCTCGGGCAAGGCGGCGCAATCGACCGCGACGAAGGGCCGCGTCCGCCGCGCGCTCCAGCGGTGGAGCAACAGCGCGACCAGTTCCTTGCCGGTCCCCGTCTCCCCCTCGACCAGCACATCAACATCCGCCTGCGCCACCTGTCGCACCGTATCGCGCAGCCGCATCATCACCGGCGTTTCGCCGATCAGCGGATAGGCCCCCTGTGCCTCTTCCGCCGCCAGGCGCAGCCGGCGATTGTCGAGGATCAGCCGCCGCATTTCCAGCGCCCGCTCGGCACTGGCGATCAGATGGTCGGCGGCAAAGGGCTTGGCGACGAAATCGAAGACCCCCTGCTTCAACGCGGCGACCGCCATCGGTACGTCGCCATGGCCGGTCATCAGGATGACCGGAATCTCCGCGTCGATCGCTGCGATCCGCTTGGCGAGTTCGATCCCGTCGATCCCCGGCATCCGGATGTCCGAGACGACCATGCCGGGAAATTCGGGCGAGATCGTAGCCAGTGCCGCCAGCGGATCGCCATGTGCCTCGACATCGATGCCGGCGAGTTCGAACGACTGCGCCAGCGCCTGACGAAGCACGGTATCGTCATCGACCAGGAGGACGCGCTGCCCCTCGCTCATGCCCGGCGCATCCCGATCCGGAAGCCTGCGCCGCCCAGCGAAGACGCTGTGGTTTCCAACATGCCCCCAAACTCCGTCATGATGTCCCTCGCAATCCCCAGCCCGAGCCCCAGCCCATCGGGCTTGCCGGTCACGAAGGGGGTGAAGATGTCCGATGCGATCGCGGGGTCCAGCCCCGGCCCATTGTCCTCGACCGTCAGTTCGACCCGGTCCGCATGTTCGGTGACGGTCAGGCGGACCCGCGGGTCCGGCCGCCCCGCCACCGCATCCAGCGCGTTCTGCAAGAGATTGACCAGCACCTGCTCCAACCGTACCCGCCCCGCCAGCACGATGGGCAGCGCGCCGCCCATGGGTCGCTCCAGCGCGACGCCCGCGCTACGGAAGCGGTCGCCGATCAACAGCATCGTGCCGTCCAGCACCTCGTCCAGCGACACCTGCCCCAGCCCCTGCGTGCCCCGCCTCGCAAAACGTCGCATTTCCTGAACGATCGAGCCGATCCGCTCGGTCAGCGAGACGATGGTGGTCAGGTTGCCGTCGGCCTTGTCCGGCTGGCTGCGCAACAGGAAGGTTCGCGCATTGTCGGCCAGCGTCCGGATCGCCGCGACAGGCTGGTTGATCTCGTGCGCGACGCCAGCGGTGATCGAACCCAGCGAGCCCAGCCGATTGGCCTGAGCCAGCTCCTCGCGCGCGGCGCGGAAGCGCTGGTCCGCGCGGATGCGCTCGGCGAATCCGACCGTCAGGCGGTCATTGGTGGCGCGCAATTCGGCGGTACGCCGGGCCACCTCGGCCTCGAGCGACTCTCGTGCCAGCGCCGCGCGCTCGGCCCGCGTGCGTCGCCAGATGGCGAGCAGCGTCAAGCCGATCAGTCCGACCGCGATCAGCGCCGTGGCGGACCGGACCCAGCTATCGGCCTCGCGAAGCGCTTGGGCGGAGGGCAGGATATGGACCAGCTGCCAACGCGGCAGCGGCGCCGCGATCGCGCCGACCACATAGCGGGTGCCGTCACGATCGACCGCGCGCTCGCCGGTGATACGGAATGGGCTGGGCCGAAGCCTGCGCTCCCCGAATTGCTGGCTTTCCGCGATCTCGCCTCGCGCGGTCGGAGTGAGCGGGCGCATAATGGTGAATTGCGCCTGGGGATCGGTCGCCACCACGACGACGCCGTGATCGTCCAGCAACAGGGTCTGCCCCGGATCGCTGGTCCAGGCCTGGACGATCCGCGCGAACTCGACCTTCACCACCACCACGCCGTCCGGCGCTTCGGCGGGCCCGATGCGCCGCGCAAGGAACAGGCCCGGCCTGTGGCTGGTGTTCCCCAGCGCGAAATATTCGGATGTCCCGGCACGCAAAGCCTGGCGGAAATAGGGGCGAAAACTATAGTCGCGGCCGACGAAACTCTCGCGTTCGCCCGCATTCGAGGCCGCGATGGTGCGCCCCTGGCGATCGATGGCGTAGATCACCGGCGCGCCGGTCCGCTCTGCCAGGCCTCTCAACTTTTCGTTCAGCCGCTCGACCGCCCTGCTCGACCCGTTGCGCAGAGCGGCGCCCACATCGGGATATTCGGCCAGCACGATGGGCAGGAGCCGAAAGCGTTGCAGCTCGCTGTTCAGCAGCCGCTCCTGTTGCCGGGCGATACGCGCCGCTTCGGAGCGAAGCCCCGTCATCGCCTGTCGATGGGCATAGACGCGCAGCGCCAGCGACGCCGCCAGGGCAAGCAGCAGCACTGCCAGCATCGGCATCGCATAGCGCCGCACATAGCGACGGGTCAGGGAAGGCGTGTCGGCCATATGTGCGGAATATCGCAACAGGCCATGCGACGCCATGCGGAATTTCGCGCGCAATCCATGGCTTTCAGATTCTTTATCGCCTATTATCAATGTCTTATGCATGCTCTAAGGAGATTTGGATTCCCGGGCGCTTGCCCGCACACTGTTGCCAACTCGGAGCGTGGCCCACCGCGCCCGGAGCCCATTTTTGCAGAGGATGACGAAAGCGATGATCGCTCAGGATTATGCCGTCGCGGAGGCCCCCAAGCGGGCCCGCGTCTGGTCCCATCTCTACGTACAGGTTCTGTTCGCCATCGCGCTGGGTGCGATCATCGGACATTTCTGGCCCAGCTTCGGCGAGGCGCTGAAACCGCTGGGTGACGGCTTCATCAAGCTGGTGAAGATGATCATCGCCCCCGTCATCTTCCTGACGGTGGTCACCGGCATTGCCGGGATGCGCGAGCTCGGCTCGGTCGGTCGGGTCGCGGGCAAGGCTTTCTTCTACTTCATCAGCGTCTCCACCCTGGCGCTGATCGTCGGCCTGATCGTCGCCAATGTCGTTCAGCCGGGTGCGGGCATGAATGTCGACCCCGCCACGCTAAACGCCGGGTCGGTCACCGAATATGCCGCCAAGGCGCATGACACGACCATCACCGGCTTCCTGCTGGGCATCATTCCCGACACCTTGGTCAGCGCCTTCACCCAGGGTAACATCCTGCAGGTGCTGATGGTGGCGATCCTGTTCGGCATCGCCATGGCGCTGGTCGGCGAACCCGCCAAGCCGCTGCTGAACAGCCTGGAGCGGCTGAGCATCGTCGTTTTCCGTCTCGTCGGCATCCTGATGCGCGCCGCGCCCATCGGTGCGTTCGGTGCCATCGCCTTCACCATCGGTAAGTATGGCGTAGGCAGCCTGGTCAGCCTCGGCGCGCTGGTGGCAACCTTCTACCTCACCTCGATCCTGTTCGTCGTGGTCGTGCTGGGCACCATCGCCCGCCTCAACGGCTTTTCGGTCCTGAAGCTGATCCGTTATCTCAAGGCCGAGCTGCTGCTCGTCCTCGGCACCTCGTCCTCAGAGGCGGCGCTGCCCAGCCTGCTGCAGAAGATGGAGAAGGCCGGTTGCGAAAAGTCGGTGGTCGGCCTGGTCGTGCCGACGGGCTATTCGTTCAACCTGGACGGTACCAACATCTATATGACGCTGGCGGCGCTGTTCATCGCGCAGGCGTGCGGCGTAGACCTGACGCTGGGTCAGCAGTTGATGCTGCTGCTGGTCGCGATGCTCAGCTCGAAGGGCGCGGCGGGCGTCACCGGTGCGGGCTTCATCACGCTGGCCGCCACCCTGTCGATCGTGCCGACCGTGCCGCTGGCGGGCATGGCGCTGATCCTGGGCATCGACCGGTTCATGTCGGAATGTCGCAGCCTGACCAACTTCATCGGCAACGCGGTCGCCACCGTCGTCGTCGCTCGCTGGGAAGGCGCGCTGGACAAGGACGCACTGGACGCGGCACTGGAGAAGAAGCCCGCCCTTCCGGCGGCTCAGGCGGTACTGGCCTGACACGCATCCTGATCCAGCCGATCCCGGTCGGCTGGATCGGCCGTCTACACGGATGCGAAAGAAGACCGACTGTATGACAGATCGGTCCGATTGAGGGGATTGTTATGAAGAAGTTTTTTGGGCTCGCTGGAACGGCCGTCATAGCCGTGATGGCGCCGCTCGCCGCGCCAGCCCAGGCCCAAACCGCCACGCCAAAGGCCGCCGCCGAACCTGCAAGCCCGGCCAGCACCGCCTATCCCAGCACGGCGGCGGGCGATGGCAATACGGTCGGTGGCTATAACCAGTCTCGCTGGGCGGAGGACTGGCGCAAATTATGCGATCCGGCCAAGCGCGACGATCCCATCGACGCGCTCAAATGCGTGAAGCTGACCCAGGATGGCAAATCCTATATCACCTTCTCGGGCGAGTTGCGGACGCGGGTGAACCTGACCACCAACCCCAATCTGCGCGAGGTCGAGCAGCAGCGGCAGGATATTGCCCGCATCGTCGGTGGCGCCGACGTCCATCTGGGCGATCATTTCCGCGTCTTCGGCGAACTGGGCCGGGCCGAACTGCAGGGCATCAACCTGGGCTCACCGGCCGGCAATCTGCGCAACCAACTGACCGTGCAGCAGCTTTTTGCAGAGGTGAAGGGCAAGGCCCTGGGGTTGGACGTGGGCGTTCGTGCGGGACGCCAGGAATTTTTCGACGGGCCGCAGCTTCTGACGGTCGGTCGTGACAACAATACGCTTTATTTCGTGCTCGACGGGGTGCGCGCCTATGCGCGGGGCAAGAATGCCCGCGTCGACCTGTTCGACCTGAATTACGTCAATTACGGCTTCGGCGGCATCAGCGACGACAAGACCAATCCCGATGTCCGGTTCACCGGCGCCACCTTCGGCTTTCGCCTGTCGCCCAAATTGTTCGGCGGCTCGAAGCTGTTTCTCGATCCCTTCATCTGGCGGCTGCGCAATCGCCGCGCGACTTGGGGCGGCGTGATCGCGCCGGAGGAACGGTATTTCCTCGGCCTGCACGCCTATGGCGATGCCGGGCCGGTCAATATCGACTGGACCCTCAACAATCAGCGCGGGACGTTCGGCAATCGCGACATCTCCGCCTGGCAGGCTTTCATCGCGCAGACCTATCGCCTGGGCAAGAAGCCGGACGCGCCGCGTGTGGGCTTCCATGTCGACTATGGGTCGGGCGGGGGCACCTATGACCGCAGCGGTGACCTGAACACCACCAGCGGCCTGTTCGGCAACAATATCTATTACAGCTATGGCCTCTTCCTGACGCCGACCAACCTGCTGTACGCCGCGCCAAATTTCACCTTTACCCCGTTGAAGGGCGTGCGGCTCGCGACCGAATATGGCTTTGCCTGGCGGCCCGACGAGTTCGACGCGGTCTACCGTGCCAGCGGCGCGGCGTGGCCGGGTACGCAGAATGTGCGCGGGAAGAAAATCGGCGAGGTCGCGCGTTTGCAGGCGGTATGGACCATCACACCGCGCCTGTCCTTCACCGGACGCTACGAGCATTTCCGGGCGGGCGAGGTGCTGGACCGCGCCAATCTGAAGAGTTCCGACTTCTGGGCGGGCTGGCTCAGCTTCCGCTTCTAAGTCCTTCACCATCGACACGAACATAAGGGAGAGCATCATGTCGAACAGCACGACCGATCCGGGACGGCAGAGGCTGAAGTCCATCATCGGCGGATCGACCGGCAATCTGGTCGAGTGGTTCGACTGGTATGTCTACTCGGCCTTCACCCTCTATTTCGCGCCGCACTTCTTTCCGTCCGAGAACCGCACGGCGCAGTTGTTGAGCGCCGCGGCGGTGTTCGCGGTCGGCTTCGTCATGCGACCGGTGGGCGCATGGGTGATGGGCATCTATGCCGATCGCAAGGGGCGTAAGGCGGGTCTCAGCCTGTCGGTCACGCTGATGTGCATGGGATCGCTGATCATCGCGGTCACGCCTGGCTATGGCAGCATCGGCATTGCCGCGCCCGCGCTGCTGGTCATCGCGCGTCTGATGCAGGGTCTGTCGGTCGGCGGCGAATATGGCGCCAGCGCGACCTATCTATCGGAGATGGCTGGCAAGGATCGACGCGGTTTCTTCTCGTCCTTTCAATATGTCACGCTGATCTCCGGCCAGTTGCTGGCGATCTGCGTGCTGCTGATCCTGCAATCGACGTTGAGCGAGGCGGCGCTCGACGAATGGGGCTGGCGCATCCCCTTCGCACTAGGCGCGGTGCTGGCGGTCGTCGTCTTCTACATTCGGCGCGGCCTGTCGGAGACCAAGAGCTTCGAGAACGTCAAGAAGGAGGGGCAGCCGCAATCGGGGCTGATCCAGCTCTTCACCAAGCATCCCAGGGAAACGATGACGGTCATGCTGCTGACCGCCGGGGGTACGCTCGCCTTCTATGCCTATTCGATCTACATGCAGAAGTTCCTGGTCAACACCAGCGGCTTCAGCCGCGAGGTGGCGAGCCAGATCAACGCCGTCACCCTGTTCGTCTTCATGCTCCTGCAGCCGGTGGCGGGCGGCCTGTCGGACCGGATCGGTCGCAAGCCGTTGATGGTCGCGTTCGGCATTGCGGGCGTGCTGTTCACCTATCCGATCTTCTCGACGCTGGAGACGACGCGTGATCCGATGGTGGCGGGCGCGCTGGTGATGGCGGCGCTGATCATCGTGACCGGCTACACCTCGATCAACGCGGTGGTGAAGGCGGAACTGTTCCCGGCCCATATCCGGGCGCTGGGCGTCGCCCTGCCCTATGCGCTGGCCAACACCATCTTCGGCGGCACGGCGGAGTCGGTCGCCCTGCTGTTCAAGAAATGGGGCTTCGAACAGGGCTTCTACTGGTACGTCACCGCGATGATCGGCATCTCGCTCATCGTCTATCTGCGGATGCGCGATACCGGCAAGAACAGCCAGATCGTCGAGGACTGATCCTCACCCACCCCGCGCGGCCAGGACCCGCGATACGATCGGGCCAAGGCTTTCCACCTTGGCCCGATCCATATGGGAGACATGGGTGATCAGCGCCTGATCGAGCACGGTGTCGATCGGCGACGGCGTCCGCCCCTCGGGCAGCAGGCGCGCGAGTTCCACCACCAGCGCGCGGGCGGTCGCAGCATTGGCCGATAGTTGCGCCAGCACCGCATCCACCTCGACATGCGCCTCGCCCTCGCGCCAGCAATCATAGTCGGTCACCATGCCGATCAGGGCGTAGGGCAGCTCCGCCTCGCGTGCGAGTTTGGCCTCGGGCATGGCGGTCATGCCGATCACGTCCGCGCCCCATTGACGATAGAGATGGCTTTCCGCCCGCGTCGAGAATTGCGGCCCCTCCATCGCCAGATAGGTGCCGCCATGCGCGACCGACGCCCCTGCCCGCTCCGCCGCAGTGGCCGCAAGGCCGGACAGGCGCGGGCAGACCGGGTCCGCCATAGAGACATGAGCGACCAGCCCCGCTCCGAAGAAGCTGGTATCCCGGTGCACCGTCCGGTCGATGAACTGGTCCACCGCGACGAAATGGCCCGGCGGCAGTTCTTCGCGCAACGATCCGATAGCGGAGATCGCCAGCACATCGGTACAGCCCGCCAGCTTCAACGCATGGATATTGGCGCGCGCATTGACCTCGGTCGGCGACAGCCGGTGTCCGCGACCATGGCGTGGTAGGAAGACGAACCGCACCGCCCCGATCCGCCCCCGGACCAGCGTGTCGGACGGCGCGCCCCAAGGCGTGTCGACGACCAAAGGCTCGACATCCTCCATCATGTCGATCGCATAAAAGCCTGAGCCGCCGATGATCCCGATCGTCCAGCCCGTCATATCGTGCTCCTGTTCCACCGGGCGTCGGTTAGGCCCTTCGCCCCGCAAAGCAAAGGGGCGTGAACGGTTGCCCGCCACGCCCCTTCTCCAACAGGCCGACCAGGGAGGGGGGGATTTAGCCGGCCGTCGGAACCGTGGTTGCCGAACCCGTTTCGCGAAGGCCGCCGCCCAGCGCGACATAGAGCGTCACGTCGTTCTGGAGCGCGGCGCTGCGCAGGGTCAGCAATTGCTGTTCGGCGGAGAACAGATTGCGCTCCGCGTCCAGCACTTCGAGATAGATGGCGATGCCATTGGTGTAGCGAAGCCGCGCCGTGCGGGCCAGGCGGCGCTGAGCCTCGACGGCGCGGGTCTGGGCCTCGATCTGCTCGGCATAGCGACGACGGGCGACCAGGGCGTCCGCCACCTCGCGGAAAGCGCCCTGAACGGTTCGCTGATAGGCGGCGGTCAGTTCCTCGGCCTGCGCGCGGCTCAACCGCAACTGGGCGTTGCGGCGGCCCCAGTCGAAGATGGGCAGCAGCGCGGCCCCCTGAACCTGATATTGCTGCGAATTGCCGTCGATCAGGCTGCTCAGCGCGGGCGATACGAAGCCCGCCAGACCGGTCAGCGAAATGCTGGGCAGGAATGCCGCGCGCGCCGCGCCGATATTGGCATTGGCGGCGAGCAATTGCTGCTCGGCC
This sequence comes from Sphingomonas sp. LC-1, assembly GCF_025371035.1. Classification (GTDB taxonomy): domain Bacteria; phylum Pseudomonadota; class Alphaproteobacteria; order Sphingomonadales; family Sphingomonadaceae; genus Sphingomonas; species Sphingomonas sanguinis_E. The sequence continues at coordinate 25,884 of NZ_JANZXB010000001.1, forward strand.
TGAAGCACATCGGGCCGGTTGACCAAAAGCGCCGAAGGGAGACCGGGTTCGATCGCGGCAAACTGGTTCTGATCGCCCAGGCGCCGTCCGGCAGGAAGCGCGTTCGTGATCGGGCCGCCGACCAGCACCGTCAGCAGATTCTGCGATTGCGCCACCGTCCGGCGAAGCTCGGCCAGTTGCGTTTCGGCCTGGGTCAGCAGAGCCGCCGCCTGATCGTAATCGACGCTGGAGGTCACGCCCGCATCCATGCGCCGCTTGGCGATGCCCAGCCCTTCGCGGCGGCTGGCCACGGTGCGTTCGGCCAGCGCAATCTGTTCTTCGGCAGCGCGAATTTGAAGATAGGTCGCGGCGACCTGGCCGACCAGAGACAGGCGGAAGGCGCGCTCGGCCTCCACCGTCGCCAGAAACTGCCGCCGCTGCACCTCCGCGAGATTGCGGACCCGACCCCAGAAATCCAGTTCGAAGCTGGAGACGCGGGCCCCCAGCGAGAACTGGTTGTAGGTGATCGAGGTCGGGCTCTCGGAATCGCCCGCACCCGGAATCGCATTGCCGAGGCCCAGCGAATTGAGGGGAACCCGTGTCCGCGACGCCCCGGCCTGCGCATCGAGCGCCGGCAGGCGTTGCGCGTCCTGAATGCGATATTGCGCGCGCGCCTGCTCCACCCGGGCCACCGCCTGGGCGAGATCGCGGTTATTGGTCAGCGCGGCGGCGATATAGGCCTTGAGTTGTTCGTCGGCGAAGAACTCGCGCCAACCGATCTCCGCCGCCGTGCGGCTGCCGGTCCCGGCATCGGGATAGGTGGCGGAGACGGGTGCGATAGGCTGACGATATTGCGGTGCCAGGTTACAACCCGACAGCGCGCTCGTCAGCGCCAGGGCGGCAGCGACGCGGGGGAACGACTTACGCATGGGCCGGGCCCTCCTCGTCGCCCCTTCGTTCATTCGCCTCGCGCTGCCGCGCTTCTTCCTCTGCATCTTCGGCCTCATGGTCGTTTTCGCGCGCCAGCCACTTCTTGGCGGCAATGTAGAAGACCGGAGTGAAGAAGATGCCGAATGCGGTGGCCGCGATCATGCCGCCCATCACGCCAGTGCCCACAGCACGGCGGCTGGCCGCACCGGCACCCGTCGCGATGAACAGCGGCACCATGCCCAGGATGAAGGCAAGGCTGGTCATCAGGATGGGGCGCAGTCGCTGGCGTGCGGCCTCGACCGTCGCCTCGAAGGGGGTGCGGCCCGCCTCCTGATCCTCGATCGCGAATTCGACGATCAGGATGGCGTTCTTGGCGGCCAGACCGATGATCGTGATGAGACCGACGTTGAAATACACGTCCGCCGAGAAGCCCCGGAAGATGGTCATCAGCACCGCACCCAGCACGCCGAACGGCACCACCAGCAACACCGCGAGCGGGATCGCCCAGCTTTCGTACAGCGCCGCGAGCAGCAGGAACACGACGACCAGCGACAGGCCGAGCAAGAGGCCGATCTGGCCGCCCGCCTGTTGCTCTTCATAGGCGGTGCCGGTCCATTCGAAGCTCATGCCCGCCGGCATCACCTCCCGCGCGATCTTTTCCATTTCCTTCAGGGCCGTGCCGGTCGACTGGCCCTGTGCCGCCATGCCCGAGACGGTAAGCGACGGATAACCGTTATACCGCTCCAACTGCTGCGGGCCGTTCTGCCAGCGAACCTTCGTGAAGGCCGAGAAGGGCACCATGTTGCCCTGCGCATTGCGGACACGAAGCGCCAGCACGTCCTCGGGTGACATGCGCTGCGGCGCATCGGCCTGAAGATAGACGCGCAAGACATTGCCTTCGCCGACGAAGTCGTTAGCATAGGCCGAACCGAACGCGATCGATAGCGTCTGGTTTACGTCCGCGATCTGGAGGCCCAGCGCGCGGGCCTGAATGCGATCGATGTCGACATAGAGCTGCGGCGCGGGGCCCAGCCCTTCGGGACGAACGCCCATCAGCGCCTTGTTCTGCGACGCCTTGGCCAGGATCGCCCCCTGCGCCTGTTGCAGCGCGGCTTCGCCCAGACCGGAGCGATCCTCGATCTTCATCGAAAAGCCGGTCGCATTGCCCAGCGCCTGGATCGGCGGCGGGTCGAGCGCGAAGATGGTCGCTTCGGGGATCGACTGGACGAAGCCCATCGTCTTGCCGACCAAGGTAGTGGAATTATTCTCCGTCCCCTTGCGATCGTGCCAGGGCTTGAGATTGACGAACGAGATGCCCGCCGCCTGGCCCTGACCGAAGAAATTGAACCCGGCGACCGACACGATGTCCGACACCTGCGGCTGGGCATGGAGGAACTTCTCGACCTTGGTGATCGCCTCGCCGGTCCGTTCCAGCGTCGCGCCGGGCGCAGCGTCATAGGACACGAAGATATAGCCTTGGTCCTCGGTCGGCAGGAAGCCACCGGGAATACGGGTGAACATCAGGCCGGTGATGACGACGACCACCGCGAACACCGCCAGCCAACGGACCGGGCGCGCCATCATCCGCTTGACGCCGCCGCTATATTTATCCGTTCCCCGGCGGAAACGGTCGTTGAACCCGTTGAAGAAGCGTTGCGGCAGGCCCCGAATGCCGGGCTTCGGCTCGGGGCGATCCTCCAGATGCGCATCTTCCTGCTTCAGCAAGGTCGCGCACAAGGCGGGCGTCAGGGTCAGCGCGAGGACCGCCGAGAAGAAGATCGACACCGCCAGCGTCACCGAGAATTGGCGATAGATGCCCCCCGTCGATCCGGGAAAGAACGCCATGGGGATGAACACGGCGACCAGCACCAGCGTGATGCCGATGATCGCACCGGTGATCTGCCCCATCGCCTTCACGGTCGCGCGGCGGGGACTCAGCCCCTCCTCGGACATGATACGCTCGACATTTTCGACGACCACGATCGCGTCGTCGACCAGGATGCCGATCGCCACGACCATGCCGAACAGCGACAGGGTATTGATCGAGAAGCCGAAGGCCAGCAGTCCGATACAGGCACCGCCCAGCGCGATCGGCACGACGATCGCGGGGATCAGCGTTGCGCGCCAGTTCTGAAGGAACAGGAACATCACCAGGAAGACGAGGATCATCGCCTCGACCAGCGTATGGATCACACTATCGACCGAGGCGGTGATGAACGGGGTGGTGGTGAAGGGCACGCTCCACGTCACATCGGCGGGGAAGCTGGATTGCAGTTCCTTCATCCGCGCCGCGACCGCGTCCGCCGTTGCCAGCGCGTTGGCGCCGCTCGCGAGCTGGACCGCCAGACCGACCGTCTCCTTGCCGTTCAGGGTCAGGCGGAAACCATAATTGTCCTTGCCCAGTTCGACCCGCGCGACATCGCCCAGCCGGATCGCCGACCCATCAGGATTGGCGCGGATGATGATCTGGCGGAACTGCTCCGGCGTGGCGAAGCGGTTCTGGGTAATGATCTGCGCGGTGAACTCGGCGGTGCGGGTGATCGGCTGCGCGCCGATCGAGCCGCCTGCCGTCTGGCTGTTCTGCTCCTGCACCGCCGCGAGCGCTTCCGACGCGGACAGGCTGTAGCCCGCCAGCTTCTGCGGATCGAGCCAGATCCGCATCGCATAGGGCGAACCGAATAGCTGCACGTCGCCGACGCCGTCGATACGCCGCAGTTCGTTGCGGATATTATTCTCGGCGAAATTGCCCATTTCGACCGGGCTCGTCTTGCCCGACTTCGAACTGAGCGTGATAACCTCCAAGAAGCCCGCCGAGCCCTCGGTCACCTGGATGCCCAGCGCGCGAACCTCCTGGGGCAAGCGCGGCTCGGCGCGGCTTAGCCGATCCTGAACCTGCGTGCGCGCAACGTCCAGGTCGGTGCCGGGCTTGAAGGTAACGGTAATCTGCGCAGTGCCGTTCGATCGGCTGGTCGACGCCATGTAGAGGAAGTTGTCGACGCCGTTCAGTTCCTTTTCGATGACGGCGGTCACCGACCGGTCCATCACCTCGGCATCGGCGCCGTTATAGCTGATCGCCAGGTTGAGCGCGGGCGGCGCGACCGACGGGTAATTCTCGATCGGCAATAGACGCAGCGCGATCACGCCGAACAGCGCGATGAAGAGCGCGATCACCCAGGCGAAAACCGGGTGATAGACGAAAAAGCGGTTCATGATGATGTGACTCCGGCGATCAGCGGGCCGTGACGGGCTGACCGCCCGGTTGCCCCTGTCCCTGCGCCTGTTGACCGGCCTGTGGCTCGGGTGGCTGGATGCGGACCTTCTGGCCCGGCTGCACCTTCTGCCACCCCTCGGTCACGACCTTTTCGCCGGGCTTCAGACCCGACAGGATCACCCAATTGCTGCCGACCTGTCCGCCCAGCGTCACCGGGCGGGACTGAACCGTACCCGATCCGTCGACCACCATCACCGACGCGGCTTGGTTGCTCAGCTGGACCGCCCGCTGCGGCACCGAGATGCCGTTGCGGATCGTCCCGGCATTGACATGCGCGCGCACGAACTGCCCCGGCAACAACATGCGGTTCTGATTGGGGAAGCGCGCACGCAGCTGCTGGCTGCCCGTCGTCGGATCGACCGTCTGTCCGGCAAAGTCGAGCTGCCCCGTCGGCCCATATTCGCGACCGTCCTCCAGCGTCAGGCGCACGGTGATATGCGACAGGTCGGGCAGCGCCAGCCCGCCCGAGCGCGCCTGCTGGATCAACGCGCTCAACGCCGCGCTCGACTGGGTGAAGACGGCGTAGATAGGCGACATCTGGTCGACCTGCGTCAGCGGCGTCGCCTGGGTCGCGCTGACCAGCGCACCTTCGGTCACCTGCGCACGGCCCACCCGGCCCGCAATGGGTGCGCGGACGATGGTATAGCTCAACTGCAACTGTGCCCGCGACAAGGCTGCGCGGGCATCGGCGACGCTGGCGTCAGCCTGTCGCAGCTCCGACTGGGCGGCATCGAATTCCTGCGCGCTGACCGCCCGTTCGGCGACCAGCGGCTGATAGCGACGCACGATCGACGCGGCATTGGCGCGCGCGGCCTGGGCGCGGGCCAGCGTCGCCTGCGCCTGGACGACTTGCGCGCGATAGTCGCGCTGGTCGATGCGGAACAGCGGCTGCCCCTCGGCGACGTCGGAGCCTTCGCGATACAGTCGCGCCTCGACGATGCCATCGGTCCGCGCGCGCACCTCGGCGGTGCGAATCGCCTCGATCCGGCCGGGTAGTTCGATGACATTGGGGACGGCGCCCGCATGAACCGTGATGGCGGCGACGACCGGTGGCGGGGGCGCGGCCGGTTGCTGCTGATCCCCTTGCCCGCACGCCGCGAGCGCAAAAGCCATCGCCAAAGACGACCCGAAGCCGGAAAATTTGAACACCCGGTAAAACCCCCTGAACCTGATGACGTTTAAGTCATTCATATTCCCTGTACCTCGCACCTGCAAAAAAGCAACGATAGGGTGCAATAAAATTTGACCTATGCCGCGACTGGTCGCAGAGAGGGGATCATGGCCACGATCAAACGGACCGCTGGACGCCCGACGCGAGAGCAGGCCCAGCATATTGACGATATTATCCTGACCGGCGCGCGGGCGGCGTTTTGCTGTCGCGGGATCGAGGGCACCTCGATGGAGGAGATCGCCCTGTCCGTCGGGGTCAGCAAGCACACCATCTATCGTCGCTATGCCGGCAAGATGGCGTTGCTGGATGCGGTGGTCAGTCGAGATCTGGAACGGTTGAGCCGTGCCGTACTGGATGTCGCCAGCGATCCCGATCCGCTGGAGCGGCTGCATACCGCGGCCCGGCGATTTTTCTTTTTCTGTGTCGAGCCGGAATCGATTCGGTTCATGGCATTTCTGACATCCGAGGCGGTCTTCTCGGACGAGTTGCGCGAGCGCTTCGCCACCTGGGACCGGATCATTTCCGACCCGTTGATCGCCTGCATGCGCGACGCGCAACAGGCTGGCGCGTTGCGACAGGATGAAACCCCGCTCAGCCTGTTCAACCTGCTGACCGACATGCTCGACGGCCCCAGCCGCCGCATGCAGTTCTCCCTGCCCGATCCGTTCGGCGGATTGGATCCCGCCGCCTTCTTCGAGCATCGCTGGTCGGTGTTCCTCAAGGTCGCCACGGCGGCTTGAGCGGGAACGCGACAGGCGGCGCGGACGTTGGCGGGCCCATGGCCGACGACTTGCTGATCTTTCGCCCCGATGATGTCGATCTTTCGCGATCCCCGCTGCGGCGCGGGATAGCCGAGCCCACCTATGTGCTGGGCGCGTTCAATCCGGGGATGACCCGGCTGGCCAATGGCAATTTGTTGCTGATGGTCCGTGTCGCGGAGGCATTGAGCCAGCCCGTCGATGGCGCCCATGTCCGCGCGATCCGCTGGACAGCGGCGGGTTATGTGCTCGACCGTTACCCGCTGGACGCCGTCGATATGACCGATCCCCGGCAATTCGCCATCCGGGGCAGCGCGCATCGTATCCTGGCGCTCACCTCGCTATCCTGGCTGTTGCCGGTCGAACTCACCCCGGCCGGAATGCGGATCGTCGCGGTCCATTACGACAAGGCGATCGAACCCGCCGCCACCTATCAGGATTACGGGGTCGAGGACGCCCGGATCAGTTGCGTCGGGGACCGCTGGTACATGACCAGTTGTTCGGTATCGGCGGAGCGGCATTCGACCACGCTTCACATCTCCGACAATGGTCTGGACTATCGGCTGGCAGGAATCATCCTCGACCATCAGAACAAGGACATGCTGTTCTTCGAAGGGCTGATCGATGGGCGGTTCATGGCGCTGACCCGGCCGCTGGGCGAAGTCTATTTCGCCTATCCGGATGACAGCCCCTTTGTCGGCGGCCCGTCGATCAATTTCGCGACCTCGCCCGATGCCCTGCATTGGAAGCCGGTCGAGGCGCCCGGCATCCGTGCCCGCAAGACATCGACCTCCGCTATGAAGGTCGGCGGGGGCACGCCGCCGATCCTGACCGAGCAGGGCTGGCTCACCTTGTATCACGGCGTCGAGCGGCGCGAGTCGGTCGGTATCTATCGCAGCTTTTGGGCCTTGTTCGACAGGGACGATCCCACCCGTATCTTGCGGCTGGAAGATGATCGCCCGGTTCTGGAGGCCGACCCCGGCCTGACCGCCTCGATCGCGCATCAAATGTATCTGCCGACTCCGGTCGTCTTCTCGACGGGCATCGTCGACATGGGCGACCATTATCTGGTCGCCAGCGGGGAAGCCGACCTGGCCTGTCGCATGACCCGCCTGCCCAAGAGCGTCTTCGCATGACGGCGCGCCCCTGGTGGCAGTCCGCCGTCCTCTACCAGATTTACCCCTGGTCCTTTCAGGATAGCGATGGCGACGGGATTGGCGACCTGCGCGGGATCGAGGCGCGGCTCGACTATCTGGTCGAACTGGGCATCGACGCGATCTGGCTTTCGCCTATTTTTCCTTCACCTATGGCCGATTTTGGATACGATGTCGCAGGTTATTGTGGGGTCGATCCGCGGTTCGGAAGCCTTGCGGACTTCGACTCCCTGCTCGCATCGGCGCATGCCCGCGGATTGAAGCTGCTGCTGGATTTCGTGCCCAATCACAGCTCCGACCAGCACCCCTGGTTCGTCGAGAGCCGATCCTCGCGCGATAACCCCAAGCGGGACTGGTATATATGGCGCGATCCCGCTCCCGATGGTGGGCCACCTAACAACTGGATCAGCGATTTCGGGGGCCCCGCCTGGACTTGGGACGCCGAGACCGGCCAATATTATTACCACGCCTTTCTAAAGCAGCAGCCCGATCTCAATTGGCGCAACCCGGAGGTGCGCACGGCGATGCTCGACGTGCTCCGCTTCTGGTTCGCGCGCGGGGTCGACGGGTTCCGGATCGACGTGCTGTGGCATATCGTCAAACACGCCGACTTTCCCGACAATCCGCTCAACCCAGACTGGGACCCGGCGACCGGCGAGATGAACCGGGTGTTCCAGCTCCACTCCACCGACCAGCCCGAAGTGCACGACATTGCCGCCGACATGCGCGCCATTGCGGACGCGTTCAGCCGCGAGGGGGATGACCGCGTCCTGATCGGCGAAATCTACCTGCCTGTCGAACGGCTGATGCGCTATTATGGGCAGGCGGGCGAAGGGGTGCATCTGCCCTTCAACTTCCAGTTGATCGACGCGCCCTGGGATGCACGCCATCTGGCGCGCATGATCGCCGAATATGAAGCCGCCCTGCCCCCCGGCGGCTGGCCCAATTGGGTGCTGGGCAACCATGACCGCCCCCGTAGCGCCACCAAGCGCGGCGCGGGCCAGGCGCGGGTCGCGGCGATGCTGCTCATGACGCTGCGGGGCACGCCGACGCTTTATTATGGCGACGAACTCGGCATGGAAAATGGCGACATTCCTGCCGACCGGGTCCGTGATCCCCGCGAACTGCGCGAACCGGGACTGGGGCTTGGCCGCGATCCGGTTCGCACGCCGATGCCGTGGGACGACAGCGCGAATGGCGGGTTTACCAATGGCGAACCCTGGCTTCCGCTGGGGCAGGACTGGCAGCATCGCAACGTGGCGACCGAGTTGGCGGAGCCTGGCTCGATGCTCGCGCTGCACCGCGAACTACTTGCGCTGCGCCGCGTTACTCCCTCGCTGGCTACGGGTTCGATCCGGCTGATCGAGGCGACAGGCCCTGTCCTGGCCTATGAGCGTGAGCAGGATGGCGCGCGCTTCGTAATCGCACTCAATCTCGGTCACGAGCCTGCTGCCGTCGATCTGCCGCATGGGCGTCCCCTGCTTTCCACCCTGCCCGGCCCGCTGCCGGATACCAGCCCTGCCCTGCTTCGCCCCGATGAGGGGCTGATCCTGAAAGTCGACAATCCCGCATGAAAATCGCGATGATCGCCCCGATCGCGTGGCGCACCCCGCCGCGCGCCTATGGTCCCTGGGAGTTGGTGACGAGCCTGTTGACCGAGGCATTGGTCGAACGTGGTGTCGATGTGACGCTGTTCGCAACGCAGGACAGCGTGACCCGCGCGACGCTCGCCGGGCCAGTGCCCGCGCCCTATTCGGAAGATCCGAGCATCGATGCGAAGGTCTGGGAAATGCGCCACCTCGCGGCCGTGTTCGAGCGGGCGGATGAGTTCGACCTAATCCACAACCAGGCGGATTTTCCTGCCCACGCCTTTGCCGGGCTGATCGATACGCCGATGGTCACGACGATCCACGGCTTTTCGTCCGAGCGGATCGTCCCGATGTACGAACCCTATCAGGATCGGGTTCACTATGTCGCCATATCCGACGCCGATCGCCATCCGCGCCTTCGCTATGCCGAGACCATCCATCACGGCATTCCGATCGAGGATTTCCCGTTCGACCCGGCGGGCAGCGACGACCTGCTCTTCTTCGGGCGCATCCACCCAGACAAGGGTGCTGCGGAGGCAATCGCGGTGGCGCAGGCCACCGGCCGGAGGCTGGTCATGGCCGGGATCGTCCAGGATCAAGGCTATTGGGAGCGAGAGGTCGCGCCGCATGTCGATGGCGATCGGATCGTCTATCGCGGGCCCGTCGGTGGCGCGGACCGTGTCGCCGCGCTGGGCCAGGCCAGGGCCTTGCTCCATCTCATCAATTTCGACGAGCCGTTCGGCCTGTCGGTGGTGGAGGCCATGGCCTGCGGCACGCCGGTGATCGCGATCCGGCGCGGATCGATGCCGGAGCTGATCGAAGACGGGGTGAACGGCTTTCTGGTCGACACCGTGGACGAGGCCGTCGCGGCGCTGGCACGGATCGACACGATCGACCGCGCCGCATGCCGAAATATCGCCGCGACCCGCTTCTCGGTCGATCGAATGGCCGATCGCTATCTGGCGCTGTATCGCTCCATTCTAGGCCGATAGTCAGCCGCGCAGCGACAGCGCGATCGCGTCGATCCGCTGGAGCATCGTGACGAAACGGTCCAGTTCCTCGGGTTCGAATCCGGCGAAGAGTTGCGCCTCCAGTTCCAATGCCTTGGGCGCGACATCGGCGTAGAGCGTGCGTCCGGCGTCGGTCAGGACCAGCAAATGCGATCGCCGGTCGCCGTCATGCGCCGTGCGCTCCAGCAACCCGCGCCCGACCATGGCGATGGCGGCGCGTGAAACCGTGACCTTGTCCATCCGGCTCCGCTCGCACACCCTCGACTGGGCGACCCCGCCCTCCTCCGCCACGATGGCGATCAGCCGCCACTCAGGGATCGTCAGCCCGAAAAGCTGTTGATAGGCGCTGGCGATATGGTCGCTGACGAGGTTCGAGGTGATCGACAGGCGATAGGGGAGAAAGGCGTCCAGCCGCAATTCGCGAGATCGTAACATTTGACACCAATTCTCCGTTCTGCGATCTAGTTTCTCACGATACTGGATCAGGAGTTGGACGTCATGGCAACCACCCCGAACAATCCGCTGGGGCTGGACGGCTTCGCTTTCTGCGAATTCACCACCCCAGAGCCCGATATGCTGGCGCGCCAATTCGACATGATGGGCTTCGTGCCCACCCATCGTCATCCGACCAAGGCGATCACCCGCTACAAGCAGGGGCGGATCACGCTGTTGCTGAACACGCAGGGGGGTGGACAGGCCGCCGATTTCCGTGCGGAGCATGGCCCCTCGGCCAGCGGCATGGGCTTTTACGTGGCCGATCCCGCCAAAGCCTTCGACCATGCGGTGCGCGGCGGTGCGGTGCCGGTCGATGCGTCGCGCGGATGCCTGACCCCCGACGCCAAGGCGATCGAGGGGATTGGCGGCAGCTATCTCTACCTCGTCGAGGCAGGCAGCGACCTGTTCGCCGATTGGAACGAGATCAGCGGATGGCAGCAGGCGGAAGCCGAGAAGAATGTCGGGCTCGATCTGCTCGATCACCTGACCCACAATGTCCGGCGCGGCGAAATGCGGACCTGGTCGGGCTTCTACTCCAAACTGTTCGGGTTCGAGGAGCAGAAGTATTTCGATATCAAGGGCAAGGCGACGGGCCTGTTCAGCCAGGCCATGATCGCCCCCGACAAGGCGATCCGTATTCCCCTGAACGAAAGCCAGGACGAGAAGAGCCAGATCGAGGAGTTCATTCGCGAATATAATGGCGAAGGCATCCAGCATCTCGCGCTGACCACCGACAATATCTACGAAACGGTCGAAAAGCTGCGCGCCAACGGCGTCCGGCTTCAGGACACGATTGAGACCTATTATGAACTGGTCGACAAGCGGGTGCCCAACCATGGCGAGGACCTGGACCGGCTGAAGCGCAATCGTATCCTGATCGACGGGTCGGTGGAGAATGACGAGGGCATTCTGCTCCAGATTTTTACCGAAAATATGGTCGGCCCGATCTTTTTCGAGATCATTCAGCGCAAGGGCAATGAGGGCTTCGGCAACGGCAATTTCCAGGCGTTGTTCGAAAGCATCGAGCTGGACCAGATCCGGCGCGGCGTGATCCAGGTCGACGCATAGGCGTCGACCGATGCGCACGCGACGATGCGCAAGCCCGCCCGGCCGGTGCGCAGGACAGGGGCGATCCCGTCCGACGCGCCGGCCTGTCGTGGAGAGGAGAGACATGATGACGTCCTACATCCCCGGCTTCGGCAACCATGTCGCGACCGAAGCAGTCCCCGGCGCCCTCCCCATCGGTCGCAACGCGCCGCAGCGCCCGGCCTATGGCCTTTACGCCGAACAGCTATCCGGCACCGCCTTCACCGCGCCGCGCCACGAGAATCGCCGATCCTGGCTCTATCGCCTGCGCCCCACCGCCGAGCACCCGCCCTATCGCCCCTATGACGGTGCCCCGCGCTTCGCCCCCGGAACCAGTGGCGCGCCCCTGCCCCCCAACCGCTTGCGCTGGGACCCGATGGCGATGCCGCAGGTGGGGACGGACTGGATCGACGGGATGACGACGATGCTCGCCAATCGCGATCCGGCCGATCTGGAAGGCGTGGCGGTGCATGTCTATGCCTGCAACCGCGACATGGATCGGGTGTTCGTCGACGCGGACGGCGAACTGGTGTTCCTGCCCCAGGCGGGTCGGCTGACCATCCTGACCGAATTGGGTCGCCTCGACATCGCGCCGGGCCAGATCGCGCTGGTGCCCCGCGGCGTTCGCTTCCGGGTGGAATTGCCCGATGGCGAAGCGGCGGGCTATGTCGCCGAAAATCATGGCAGCCTGTTTCGCCTGCCCGATCTGGGGCCGATCGGCGCGAACGGGCTGGGCAATTCCCGCGACTTCGAGACGCCGGTCGCGTGGTTCGAGGATCGTGACGAGCCCACGCCCGTCGTGCAGAAGTTCCTCGGCTCGCTCTGGACGATGACGCTCGACCACAGCCCGCTCGACGTGGTGGCGTGGCACGGCAATCTGGCACCGTGGCGTTACGACCTGTCGCGTTTCAACACGATCAACACGGTCAGCTTCGATCATCCCGATCCGTCGATCTTCACCCTGTTGACCTCGCCCAGCGACGTGCCCGGCCGCGCCAATGCCGACCTGGTCCTGTTCCCGCCCCGCTGGATGGTGGCGGAGGATACGTTCCGCCCGCCCTGGTTCCACCGCAACGTCATGTCGGAAGCCATGGGGCTGATCACCGGCGCCTATGACGCCAAGGCCGAAGGCTTTCGACCCGGCGGCCTGTCGCTCCACAATCTAATGGCGGGCCACGGCCCCGATCATGCCAGTTGGCAGGCGGCGAGCGCCGCCGAGTTGAAACCGCACCGGATCGAGGGGACCATGGCCTTCATGGTCGAAAGCTGCTGGCCCTATCGCCCGACCACGCACGCGCTGGCCCATGCGCAACTCGACTATGACGCGGTGTGGAAGGACTTCCCCAAGGCGCGATTGCCATGAGCCTGACGCTCCATGGTTATTGGCGGTCGAGCGCCGCCTATCGCGTGCGCCTGGCGCTGGCGCTGAAGGGGCTGCCCTATGCCGGTATCGCGCACGACCTCCGGACGGGTGAGCAGCGGACGGATGCGTTTCGCGCGCTGCAACCCCAGGGCCTCGTCCCCGTGCTCGAAGGCCCCGATGGCGTCCTGATCCAGAGCCCCGCCATCCTCGAATGGCTCGAGGAACGCTATCCGGATCCGCGACTGCTCCCCGGCGATGCCGCCGGGCGGGCCATGGTTCGGGCCATGATGGCGATCATCGCCTGCGACATTCATCCGATCAACAATCTGCGCGTGCTGACGATGTTGCGGACGGAAATGGGCGCGGACGAAGACGCCATCCGCCGCTGGATGGCGCATTGGGTGGAGCAGGGCTTCGCGGCACTGGAGACGCTGATCGCGCGTCACGGCGCAGGCTATGCCTATGGCGATACGCCGACCCTGGCGGACTGCATCCTTCTGCCGCAAATCTATAATGCCGAGCGTTTCGCGATGGACCTGTCCCCCTATCCCCGCCTGACCGCCGTTGCGGCACAATTGCGCCGACTTGTGCCCGAAGCGGCGCCCGAGGCGCAGGGAGACGCGGGGTGAGCGACCAAAGGCTGACCGTGACCCCGCCCGGCATCACGCTGGGCCCGCTTGAGACCATCGCCGATGGGGCGGCGCGCAACTTCGTTCTGTTAATGCGGGCGGGGCGTTTTCATGGGTTCGTCGTGCGGCGTGGTGATGACGTGTATGGCTATGTCGACCGGTGCCCGCATATGGGATTGCCCCTCGCGCAGGTGCTCGACGGCTATCTGACCCCCGATGGCAAACGGATCACCTGCTCCTGGCACGGCGCAATCTTCGCGGTGGAAGACGGCGCGTGCCTGGGGGGCCCCTGCATGGGTCAGCTTCTTACCCCATGGCCCGTCACCATATGCGACGGGGCCGTCGTCACGGCGTGACGTTCGTCACCTCGGCATGCGCGATCGCCTGCAATCGCCGAACGAGCTGGGGGTCCAGCCCCAGGTCGCGTGCCGCCCGCTCCTGTTCGCCCAGCCGCCGCACGTCGAAGCCGGTCACCTTCCCGAAGATCACCAGCGCCTCCAGATAATATCCCGCCGCGCTGGCGTGATACTGGTCCCAGGTCCACAGATCGACCTGACCGAAGGCGATGCCGTCATAGGGATTGGGATCGGCGACCCGCTCCGCCCAGGCGCGGTTCCATGCCTGCCCCACCGGGATAGTGCCCGAAATCTCGGGAAAGCGGCGCACCGCCCCGACATTCGCCGCCGCCAGATCCTCGGCCATGGCGGCGATCGGCTTGCCCCGCCACGGGCTGGGCGACCGATAGGTCAGGTCGGCGCGGCTCCAGGTCGACACCAGCTCTACCCGGACATTCGGATTAGCCCGGCGCAGCATGGCCGCGATCAGCCCGGCCGCCTCGGCGTGACGGGCCGGGTCGCCAGGGCGCTGCGCGTCCAGGGTGCTATACCCCTGAAGGATGACCACATCCCACCGCGCATCGATCTCGCGCCGCTTCTGCTCGTAATGATAGGCCAGGTCGCGACCGCCAGCGGTCTCGAGGCTGACGGTCCAGTCCTGCCCCGCTTCCTCGGCGAAAGTCTTGAACAAGGCGGGCACGCCGCCAATCCCCTCACGATTGAGATCGCGGACCAGATCGGGGCGATAGCGCATGACCGGCGAATTCGCGCCGAAGGTGAAGCTGTTCCCCACGAACAGGATCGACTCGGCGCTGGCGGGCGCCGCCATCGTCAGCGCCAAACCCATTCCGATCCAGCTTAGTGCCGTCCGCATCCCATCTTTCCCCTAATCGCCTTGTGGCCGCCATGTGCCCCAAGCGAACCGGGGCAGGCAAGCCGCCTCTTGTCGGCCATAGGAATATACCCTATACCCCTATCCATTATGGCGCACGTCACCACCAGCAAGGAAAAGATCATCGCGCGGGTCCGGCGTATCGCGGGGCAGGTCGCCGCGATCGAGCGTTCGGTCGGCGCGAATGCCGATTGCGCCGAGACGCTGCACCTTGTTGCGGCGGTGCGCGGTGCGGTGGCCGGCCTGATGGACGAACTGGTCGAGGATCACCTCCACGCCCATGTCGCCGCGCCTGGCCAAAGCGATGCGGAACGCAATGCCGCGGCGACCGAACTCGCCAAGCTGCTCCGCCGCCATTTCCGTTGATCCCCGAAGGACGAATTCGTGATCACCCATAGCCATGATTATCTGGGCCATGCCCATGACGAAAATGCGCGCCGCACTCGGTTGGTGGTCTGGCTCTCCGCCGGAATGATGGTGGGCGAGATCATCGCCGGATATCTGACCGGATCGATGGCGCTCCTCGCCGACGGCTTCCACATGGCGACCCATGTCGGGGCGCTGGGGATTGCGGCCATCGCCTATTCCTATGCCAAGCGGCACGTCGCCAATCCGCGCTATAGCTGGGGCACCGGCAAGGTCGGGGAACTGGCCGGGTTCGGGTCGGCGATGGTGCTGGGGCTGGTGTCGCTCGGCATCGCCTATGAGTCGATCGTTCGGCTCGGCGATCCGCATCCTGTGGCGTTCGGCGATGCGATCTTGGTTGCCGTGCTGGGCCTGCTCATCAACCTGATCAGTGCCTGGATGCTGGGCGGTGGACACGGGCATAGCCATGCGCATGACCATGGTCATCATCATGGTCATGCGCACGACCATCATCACGGCCACGACCATAGGCATGATCGCCATGGCGGTGATACCAATATGCGCGCCGCCTATATTCATGTGCTGGCCGATGCGCTGACCTCCGTGATGGCGATCCTCGCGCTGGTGGCGGGACGCTATCTGGGCTGGCTTTGGCTCGATCCTGCCGTGGGGCTGCTTGGTGCGGTCGTCATCGCCAACTGGTCGGTGGGGCTGATGCGGCAGGCTTCGTCGGTGCTGCTCGACGCCGCCGACCCCGTGCTGGCAAGCGAGGTCCGAAACCGCGTCGAGGGACCGGGCGACCTGCGCATCCATGACTTCCACATCTGGCGGATCGGGCCGACGGCGCATGCCGTGGTCCTGGCGGTCGAGGGCCTGGGCCATGTTCCCAGCAGCGCCAGCGTCCACCAGCGGCTCGACGGGATGAGCGCGCTTGGCCATGTCACGATCGAAGTGCGCTAACCCTTCGTTCAGCGCGGAACGTTAAGAGGCTGGTCATGCGAGCCTTGCAACTTCTGGCGGGCGCCATCCTTATCGGCGCAGTGGGAGGCGGCGTGATGTTGTCGCGCCATGCCGGGCGACAGGACACGGCCATTGACCGCGCACAACCGCCAAGGGCCGCACCCTCGCCGACGCCACCCGCGCCCTCCCCCGCGCCCACCCCGATCCCGACGCCCTTCGTCGTCCGGCACATCCTGCCGCTGACCAAGCCGCTGCATCATGGCGATTATGTCTGGGACGAAAGCGGCGCACCGCAGGGGCCAATCGTCATCACCGTCGATCTGGCGGCCCAGGTCGTGTCGATCTTCCGCGACGGGTATGAGATCGGGACGGCGGCGATGATCTATGGCGCGGACAATATGCCGACGCCGCTGGGCGTCTTTCCGATCCTTCAGAAAGATGCCGATCACGTCTCCAACCTCTATGACGCGGCGATGCCCTATATGTTGCGGCTGACCAACGACGGGGTCGCCATCCATGCCAGCGACGTCCGCTATGGCAACGCCACCCATGGATGTATCGGCGTACCGCTGGGCTTCGCGCGCAAGCTATTCGCCGCGACCCGCCTGGGCGACCGGGTCATCGTCACCAACGGCAAACGGCTGGAAATGGGACAGAGCATCGTCGGCTGACGATGGCGAGGCGGCCGGGTTGCCCCGACCGCCCCAATTCTTAGAACTTGAAGCCGATACGGGCATAACCAAACTGGCCCGGCAGATCGTAGGTCGTCGGATCGAACCCGCCACAGCTCAGGCAATCCGGCGCACGTTGACCCAGCAGATTGTTGACGCCGGCGGTCAGCGTCAGGCGCCGGTCCATCCACGGCAAGGTCCACCCGACCTGCGCGTCGAGATACAGGATCGGTTTCATCTCGCGATTGTCATAGGCGGGCTCGGTTACCTTGCCGATATAGCGACCAGTAAGCGACGCCAGGAAGGTCTCGCTCGACCAGTCGATCGTCGCCACGCTCTTGAAACGCGGATAGGCCTGATCGCCGCGCTCCGTGCCCTGGCGTTCCAGCTTCTCACTGCCCGTCGCGGTCGGCAGCGTCGTGGAATATTCCAGCAGGACATTGCTCGCCCAGGTCAGCCCGATCGTCCCGGCCCCCATACGTGGACTGCGGTAGGTCAGGGTTACATCGATACCCTCGCTTTTGAGCGATGCGATATTCTGCAGCAGGCCACGGATTTGCGTGATCTGTCCGCTGCCCGTGGCCGACCGGGTGATCGCACCGCAACTCGCGGCGTCGTTCTGATTGATGCAATTGGCGAGCAGCACGTCGGCGCCGATCGACGAGATCGCGTCATCGACCCGGATGGTGTAATAATCGGCCTCCAGACTCAACTGGCTGGCCAAGCCGGCCTCTCGCGCCCAGCTTGGGCTGTACACGCCGCCCAGTACCCAGCTTTCCGACCGCTCGGGCTTCAGCGCGCGGTTGCCGCCGGTCAGGATCGGCAGTTGCAGGCCGTTCTGGACATAGTTCAGCGGTACCCCCTGGGCGAGGCAGTTCTGACGAACCGTGCTGTTCGCCGGCAGGCTGGCCAGGCCCGAACAGGGATCGATCACGCCGCCGTCGAAGCGCGACGGCGTGCCGAACAACTCGCCGATGCTGGGCGCACGGAAGCCTTGCGCCCATGTGCCACGCAGACGCAGATCCTCGAAAGGCTTCCAGCTCAATCCGCCCTTCATCACCGTCCGGTTGCCGCTGGTCGAATAGTCCGAATAGCGGGCGGCGAAGCTGCCCTCCAGCAGGCGGAAGAAGGGAACGTCCTTCAATACCGGGATGCTGAGTTCGCCATAGACCTCGTTGACGTTGAACGCGCCGGAGGTCGGCTGCGCCGGAATGTCGGAGCCCAGACCGGCCGCGACGATGGCGTCGGGTGTGAAGGAGCCTGTCTGGCGGCGGAACTCATAGCCCGCCGCAAGCCCCAACGGCCCCGCGGGAAGCTGCAAAAGCGTGCCGGTCAGGTTCAGCGTCGCGTCGGTCATCGTCTGCTCCGACCGGTCGCGCTGGGTGAAGGTGACGTAATCGATCATCGCCTGCGTGATCGAGCCTGCCCCGCCGAAGATGTTGAACGGAACGCAGGCACCGGTGCAATTGGCGGCCGGACCCAACGCCAGCGCGAGATTGGCCGCGTTCACATTGCCGTGCGCCACCTGCTTGGCCTGGTTCTCGGCATAGATGAGATTGGCGTCCCAATACCAGGTCCCCTCGCCGATCCCGAACTGCCCGTCGAGGGTGCTCGACATGTACATGGTGTCGACGCGCTGGCTATAGTGGCGCGGTCCGTTCTCGACGAAGCGGCGGCCGATGAAACCGTAATTGGCAGGCGTACCGTTATTGCCAGCGCTCAACGTCACCCCGAACGGGTTGAACGGATTGGTCCGGTCGATCGAGATGGTATCGAGCAAATTGCCGTTGCCCGCATCCGGCCCGACGAACAGCGGCAGCGGTGCCGCCTGATTGTCCGACGTCCGACGGTTGTAGATCAGTTTGGTGCTGAGGCGGACACGATCCGACAATTGCCCGGTGAAGTTGACGAACGCGCCGACGCGTTCCTGCGGCGTGAGAAGATAGTTATAGGGTCGGAAGTTGAACCGGTCCGCCACCGTGAAGGATTTGAAATCGCTGTTCGCACCCGTGGGATCGCTGGGGTCGAAACGGGGACGGGTCAGGGGATTGCTCTTCAGCGTCAGGTTCATCGACTCCCCCGTCACCGGGTTGTTGATGATGAACCGGCCATTGGGCGTGCCCGAGCTACAGCTGCTGGTGCAGGCTGTCGCGCCCGGATCGGGGAAGGCGTAATAGGGGCGATCCCCGGCGAGGACCGAGCCTTGCTTGATGTAATTGGCCCCCACGACCAGTGATACCCGCTGATCCTCGGAACGATGACCCCAGCTCAACTGATAGTTCTGGGTGACGCCGTCGCCCTCATCATAGGCACCGAGTTGCGCGGTCGCCAGAAAGCCGTTCTGCCGCTTCTTGGTGATGATGTTGACCACGCCTGCGATCGCGTCCGAGCCATAGATGGTGGATGCGCCGTCACGCAGCACGTCGACGCGATCGATCATGCCATCGGGAATGGCATTGAGGTCGACCGCGCCCGGCACGCCGCTGGCCGCGCTGCCGTTGATGAAGCGCAGGCCGTCGACCAGTACCAGGGTCCGGCGGCTGCCCAGATAGCGCAAGTCGATTTCGGCCGAACCGGCGCCCACGCCGCCGCCATCGGGGGGATTGCCATTGTTGCCGGACCGATTGAAGCGGGAATTGAGGCCGCCCGCCGCACCAGGCAACCTTTGCAGCACGTCGCCGATCGACGACAGGCCGGTACGAGCGATGTCCGCGCTGTCGATCGCGGTCAGGGGTGCAGTCTGGTCCAACGGATCGCGACGGATACGCGATCCCGTCACCACGATCGTCTCGTCGCCGGTCGCGGCCGTGGTCGCGCCGCTTCCCTCCGTCGGCGCGGTCTGCGCCTGCGCCTGCGCACCCACGATCAGCGCACCGATCGCCACGCTCGCCAGCCGCCAGTGTCGCATACGACCCGTTCCATTAGCCATGATCTGTCCCCTTCTTATCTTTCCTGATCTGCCTCCGTTCCTGCTGCGGATTTTCGACGGTCTGTTTATGCCGCCTTGAAATGGCTTAAGTTCGTCGTTGAGGTAGGTGGGTCACGCCCAAGCCGATTTCAGGCCAGGCCCCATCGACATTCCCCAAATTCCCCGGTGAGATGCAAAGTCGCGTCCCGTGCGCGCCGATCCGGCCTAGCACCCCCACCCGTCCGTCACGCCGCGATTTCCGGCCCAATGCAACGAATCGATCGCTGACATCCAAGGGCCCCCCCACTACGGCGAAGTAACAGGTTCGATGCGCCATGCGTCCCTCATAGCCCCTGACGATTTGTATACGATATTATGCCGTGATTCTTGTCAATCGGGATGATGTCTGTTCGCAAAAATGCCCGGCGCGTGTTGCTCATATACGCCACCTGATCGGCAGAGAGAGCAGGAGCGGTAGCGTTGAGCCCCATACCCTCGCCTCCTCACATCCTTGCCCTTTAGGTAATGCGAGTCATTTGCATATTTATGACTGCAGTACTAAAGGGCGTTGCGAATGATTATCGATAGCTGAAAGGGGTATGAGATGCTTTTGACGCTTGCCATGGTGGCAGCGCTCGGAGAGCCTGTCCGCGAGCCTAAGGATGCGGGGGATCAGAAAGAGGTCGTAGTGACCGCCACCCGCGCGCCGATCCAGGCACAGGACGCGCCGGTCACCATCTCGATCAAGAACGCCGATCAGATTGCGGACGAGCTGGCGACCGACATCAAGGACTTGGTTCGCTTCGAACCGGGGATCAGCGTGCGCCGGGCGCCCACCCGCTTCGGCGCGGCGGCGGGGTCGACCGGTCGCGCGGGCAATGAAGGCTTCGTCATCCGGGGGATCGGCGGCAATCGGGTGCTGATCCAAGTCGACGGCGTCCGCATACCCTATGGCTTCAGCTTCGGCGCACAGGATGTGGGGCGTGGCGACTATGTCGATCTCGGGCTCATCAAGTCGGTCGAGTTTCTGCGTGGCCCCGCCTCAGCGCTTTATGGCAGCGACGGTCTGGCGGGCGCGGTCAGCTTCACGACGAGCGACCCTGGCGACATATTGGGCGACGCGTCCGTCGGCGGATCGCTTCGCACCCAGTATAATTCGGCGGATGACGAGTTCACCCAGTCGGGCATCGTCGCCGCGCGTTCGGGGACTGTCTCGGCGATGCTCGCCTATACGCGGCGCGACTTTTCCGAGCTGAAAAACCGGGGCGATGTCGAGGGCACCGGCGTCACCCGCACCGCACCCAATCCGCAGGACGGCCAGTCCAACGCGCTGCTCGGCAAGTTGGTGTGGAACGTCGCACCTGGGCATCGTCTTCGCGCAACCGGCGAGTATCTCGACAACCGGGTCGAGACCGACGTGCTGACCGGCATCAACACCAGCGTCGCGGGGTTGCAGGCACGCGATACCGGCAAGCGCTGGCGCGGTGCGCTCGACTGGACCTATGACGGTGCAGGCCTCGTCCAGTTCGCACGCGCGGCCGCCTATATTCAGGATGCCGACGATCGCCAGTTCAGCGCGGAGGATCGCCGGACGCTGGCCGACCGCACCCGGCTGAACACGCTGGAGAACCGGGTCTATGGCGGATCGGGCGAGATACGGCTGGGCTTTGCGACAGGCGCGGTCACCCATCGGCTGGTGACCGGTGCCGATGTCAGCGTCCTGCGCCAGCGCGGCGTCCGCGACGGCACCGTGCCGCCCTCTGGCGAAACCTTTCCGACCCGCGCCTTCCCGACCACCAACTTCACGCTGGCCGGGGCCTTTGTCGGGGACGAGATCGGGATCGGTCCGCTGACCCTGCACCCGGCACTCCGCTACGACTGGTATCGCCTGTCGCCCGAACGCGATCCGCTGCTGCCCCAATTCGTGGGCGCCGGTCAGTCTGCCGACCGGGTGAGCCCGCGCATCGGCGCGGTGGTCACACTCGCCCCGACGATACGCCTGTTCGCCAGCTATGCCCGCGGGTTCCGCGCGCCCGAGCCGGGGCAGATCAACCAGTTCTTCTCGAACCTCGCTTTCGGCTATACCTCCATTCCCAACCCGAACCTCCGCCCCGAGACGAGCGAAGCGGTCGAGGCCGGGCTGCGCCTCAACAGCGAAACGGTCGATCTGTCGGCCAGCGTCTTTCGCGCCGATTATCGCGACTTCATCAGCCAGGAGGTGGTGGGCGGCGCCTTCACCCCGACCAATCCCGCCCAGTATCAGTTCGTCAATCTCGACCGCGCAAAGGTGAAAGGCGCCGAGGCGCGGTTCGAAGGGCGGGCGGACAATGGCGTGACGGGCCAGCTCGCCATCTCCTATTCGGAGGGGGAGCAGAGCACGCCGGACGGGACGCGCAAGCCGCTGGCGACGATCGACCCGCTCAAGCTGGTGATGGGGATCGGCTGGCGCGAACCGGGATCGGGGCGCTTCGGTGGCCAGATCATCATGACCCACAGCGCGCGCAAGGCGACGCAGGACACGACCGGGCTGTGCAGCACCGAATGTTTCCGCCCGGCCGCCTTCACCATCCTCGACGCGACGCTGTTCGCGCGACTGAGCGACGCGCTGACGTTCCGGGCGGGCGTCTTCAACCTGACCAACGCCACCTATGCCTGGTAGTCAGACGTGCGCGGGCTGAGCGCACCCCGCCCTCTCCCCGCCGGCGCCGCCGACGTGCCGCCCGTCGCCTTCACCCAGCCGGGGCGCAATGCCAGCGCTTCGCTCACCTTCCGCTTTTGAGGAGCCCATCGATGACCTATCGTCCGATGCTGATGATCGCCGCGCTTGCGCTGCTGCCCGTGCCCGCCCATGCCGATGGCCCGGTCAAGCAGACCGCTGCCGAGGCCCAAGCTGCCAAGACCGCCGATCGCGCCGAAATCCTGGCGATGGCGGGCAATTACAAGGTTCGCTTCGACATGCAGGAAACGACCCCCTGGATGGCAGGCTATACGCCGCTGGAGCGCAAGATTTCCGGCGGCAACGAAGTCGTGCGGGTGATCGAGGACACGCCCGACCATATCGCGCTCCAGCATCTGTTGGTCGTCGAGCATGACGGCAAGTCCCATGTCATCAAGCATTGGCGCCAGGACTGGGATTATCAGCCGTCTCGTATGCTGGTCTATGCAGGTCAGGGCAAATGGACATGGGAAGAGGTACCGGAGCGGATGCGCGCCGGTCGCTGGTCGCAAACCGTCTATCAGGTCGACGACAGCCCGCGTTACGCCGGATGGGGCCAGTTCGAGACGCAGGGCGGAGTCCGGCGCTGGCGCTCGAACTGGACCTGGCGCCCGCTCGCTCGCCGCGATGCCGTGCGCCATCCGGTCTATGACCGCTATTACGCCATCAACCGCCACCAGCCGACGCCCACCGGCTGGATCCACTGGCAGGACAATATGAAGATGGGGCTGAAGGACGGCAAACTCGTCCCCATCGTCCAGGAATCGGTACTCAACACCTATGAGCGGTTCGACGGCTATGACGTGAAGGCCGCCCAGGACTATTGGTCGAAGACCAAGGATTACTGGGCCGCGGTAAGGACGGCCTGGGCGCGCATCGCCGACACAAAGGGCGGCATCGCCATCCCCGAGGAAGCCGAGACCGGCACCGTGATCAGTGGCCGCCTGCTGGCGATCGCCGACGACATCCAGTCGGGCAAGATCACCACCGCCGCCGGATCGGCCGAGGCGAAGGCCTTGATCGACGGACGCACCACGCCGATCGGTTGATGGATAGGCGCGTTTGACAGGCCGGCATCGCTCCGATGCGGCTTGGCCTTGTGATCGTGCGGATCGGCGCCCATTGACCTGAAGGCCACCGACGCTGGCGTAGGGCTGGCGTCGGTGACGACGAGACGCATTGGGGCAAGCCCGCCTCGATCGCGACCGCGCGCGCGAAGAACTAAGCGCGGCCCATGCTCTACCAGCCGTCGCACTGCACCCGACCGAGGCAGCGGATTACCGACGCGAAGTCGAAAACCTCCACAAGCGGTGACGGCCCCGTACGCCAAGGAAGCGACCATCCCGGCGCTCCGCAACCTGATAGATCGAATCATCCTGACGCCCGCTAAGAGCGTGCGCGGCGTCGAGACTGAGGTGCAGGACCGCCTTGCAGCGATCATCTGTCTAGCGATGGGGAAGCCTGTCGAGCAGGAACGTACTTTTCAGATGGAGCGGGTGAAGGGAATCGAACCCTCGTCGTAAGCTTGGGAAGCTTCTGCTCTACCATTGAGCTACACCCGCGAAACAACGACTTATCGTTGCTCTCATCGCTCGCGACGCCCCGGGCCAGAATCCCGGTTTGCAGACCCGCTTGCGATCTGACGGCCGAGTGCCACATTCCTGGCGTGGTCGTCAACGCAGTTCGTCCCAATTCACCGGATTTCCTCGAATGACCAGATCAGCGCCGCATCGATGCCTCCCACAGGCAATATTGCAGAGGTGCGAACCGCTGGAGGCAAGCTCTACCTGTTCGTCGCCATCGACCGCAGCGGCAAATTCTCCATGAGGGCCAGCCAGCTATGCCGATGAAAGCCAGCCGCCCGTAAACCCGGCACGCGTAAGCCCGGCGCGGATATAGGAATTCTTCTGCATCGTCTTCCAGATCAGCCCGCTGCGCCAGTTTTCGATCATGCACGCGATCGGTCCCTGGTCGATGCCGAGATAGTCATCCGCGACCCAACCGATATAGGGCACGACCTTGCCGTGTTGCAGCTTGACGTCTCTCAGCGTCATCGTGGGATTGAAGCTATCGCGAAAGCCGTATCGGTCGTAGATCGCGGTGCCATAGGTGGAATACATCGCACGCGCCGCAGGCAGCACGATTTCCGGCGCGAACGCCACCGAACCGAGCGCGGCGGTGGGTGCAATCGTCCCGTCGTCGCGGTCGCCGGGGCCGCGTCCCGAATAGGAAAAGAACTCCCGGTTCCGGCCGTCGATCTTCCGGACGAAATCTCCCGGCCCGTCGCACGCGGTGAGTCCCCAGACATTCTCGCCATAGCCGCGCCAGCCCGCCGGATTGTTGATCGCATAGCGGCGCTGCGCATAGGTCGCCCGGCGGCTATTCTCGAAATAATCGAACCCGCGCCGCTTGGAATAGCTATCCATCAGACCACGAAAATCGAGCCACACCTGGCTGTACTGATGCCCGAACAGGGGCGGGAAAGCCGTGAACGGATTGTCGTATTTCTCGTCCCAGGACGGGTCGAATGTGGCGGTCCACTCGTCCCATGTCGTGGGCGGCAGTGCATGCGTCGGCGAGCCGAGCGCCAGGACGTACAGGATCAGACTTTCGTTATAGATATTCCAGTCCGAACCGATGAACCCGCTTTCGGGATGCCAGCCCATCGAGACGAACGGCTTGCGCGGCGTGATCCAGTCCCATTCGACCGCACGGTAGAGTTGGTCGGCCAGCGCTCGGATTTCCCGCTCCGCAGGGTCGGTCTCGTCGTCGAACCATGTCTGCGCGAAAAGGACGCCGCCCAGCAGCAGCGCGGTGTCGATCGTCGACAACTCGGTCCTGGCGAAGCGATGCCCCTTGGTGACGCCCAGGAAATGGTAGAAAAAGCCCTTATAGCCGCTCGTGCCGTCCTTCGCCGGGCCTTGCGGCGCATTCGCGAAGAAGCGCAGTGTCGCCAAAGTGCGTTGCGCGGCGGCGGCCCGCGTGATCCAGCCACGCGCCGCCGCGATCGGATACGTCGTAAGCGCAAAGCCGACCGCGGCGATCGATGCGAAACTCGGCGTCGGCCACCGATCGGGCGCGAGCCCCGTGACCTGATCGGTGGTATTCCAGAAATAGCTGACGGTGCGCTGCTGAATGTCGTCCATCAACGGGTCGCTGGCACTTGCCGGGGTGGTGCCCACCTTCGGCAGCACGCCAGGAAACGCCATTGGCGGCGCTCGTTTGGGCGCAAGCGGCCCGGCGGTACACCCCGCCAGCCACCCCGCCCCGCCAAGCGCGGCGGCGCGCACGATATCGCGTCGGTCGAACGTCATGCGGTCAGCCGTCCTCTCCTGTCATTCTCGACCGTCTCTGCGGCCTGTCAGGGCCGTCACCCCGGCCCGAGGCCGGGATGACGACGGATCATCAGAAGTTGAAGCCGGCCGACAGCTTCACCGTGCGCGGCGGATTGCCGCCGATGCTGTAGGTCGACACTTCACGGTAGATGCTCGGCGAGCCCGACGTGCGCGTCGTATCGCTGGGGTCGTTGTTATAGTCGACATAGTTCCGGTCGTTCATCGCGTTGATGATGTCGACGCGGAAGCGGATGCGCGTCGCATCGCTGATGAACTTCAGCGGCACATATTTGGTGAATGCCAGGTCGAGCTGGCGACGGCCCCAGCGATCGCCCAGCCCGAACACTTCCGAGCCGACCAGCGTCCGCTGATACGGCGTCGACGTATCGAGCAGGGCGCGCTGGAAGGTCGGGCTCTCGATCTGGAACTTCGCGGACATCGTCACGCCCAGCGGCGTGTCCACGCTGCCCGCGACCACGAAGCGGTGACGCGGGACCACGCCCGAACGCAGCATCGGATAATCCGAGGCCTTGGGGAAATCGAGCAGGAAGTAGGACGACTGGTCGTTGTTCGGCCGGTTATCGACCGCCGCCGTGAAGGTATAGGTGGCGTCGATGCTCCACGGCGAGGCCGCAGAATAGGCCTTGGTCAGCTTGGCATAGGCCGAGTCCGCGCGCGTCTCGAGCCCGTTGTCGCCCAGGATGATCGCGCCATAACCCGAAGGCGCGAAGCTGGTGTTCGGCCCCTGCGGCGCGCCCGTGGTCGGTGACGGCGCGAAGAACGACCCGTCGGGGCGACGCGTACCGAGCAGATAGACGAACCCGTCCTTGCTGACGATCCGGGTATAGCCGACTTCCAACTCGACCGGGTTGAACCGCCCGCGTACCCCCAGGCTGAACTGGTCCGAATAAGGAACCTTGAGGTCGTTCTTGATGAAGCGGAACTCGCGCCCGCCAGGACCGCCATTGCCGATCAGCTGCTGACGGCCCGCATCGGTCAGATAGATCGGATTCCAGGGAATGCAGTTCGGTCCGGGCGTGCACGGATTGATCGTGTCGGCGCCCTGGAAAAGGAACTCGCGACGCTGGAAACGGCCATTGGCCAGTTCCTGCTGCAGGAAGTCGAACTGGTTGCGATCGTACGACCGGCCATAGCCGCCGAACACCGCGAACCGGCCCTGTTCGTCCAGGCGATAGGTGAAGCCGACGCGCGGCTGCCACGCCCCCTTGAACGCCTTCCGATTGCTGCCGGTCGAGATATAGTCGCCGATCTTGTAGTCGGCATTCACAAGGTTTGGATAGTTTGCGGGCGACACCGCGTTGACGTTCTCGGCGGAAGTTACATAGTTCAGGAACGCCGGGGTCCGCTCATAATCCCAGCGCAGGCCGAGGTTCAGCGTCAGCCGATCGGTCACGTCCCAGTCGTCCTGCGCATACAGGCCGAGCTGGAAGTTCTTCGAACGGATGCGCGGATCGCCCAGGCTGCCATTCGCGCCGAATTGCAGGCTGTACGGGATCTGGTCGTTGAAACCGCTCGCCGACGGCAAGGTGGTGTCATAGAGATAGAGCGGGTTGATCAGGTTCTGCTCGAGCGAGTTGAGCGTCACCCATTTCGCCTTCGCGCCGACCTTGAACGTGTGGTTCTCGACGCCGGTCCAGGTGAAATCGTCCTGGACGGTCCAGCCCTTCTGCCCCTTGTCCTGGAACCCAAGCCCGGCGCCGGTGCGGAACAGGTCGAAGGTCGACACGCTGTTGCCGTTACGGGTGGTGGTCCGGAACTGCTGCCCGATGCCGTTCTCGGCGGGCTGCGGCGACCAGGCGACATCCTCATAGGAGACGCGCACGTCGTTGATCCACTTGTCATCGGTATGCTGCCAGCGCAGCATGCCCCGCTTCTCGTTGACCTTGCTCAACGTGCGGGTCGAGAAGGCGGCATTGCCGTTGCCGATCTGCACGCCGGTCTCGTTGCGGTACTTGCCGGTGAGCTCGATCAAGTCCTTGTCGGTCGGCTCGAGGTCGATCTTGCCGAAATACAGGTCCTGGCGGAAGCTCGAGTTGTACGACCCGAAGATGTCGCGATACTGCGCGGGCAGGCTGGACACCGCCACGCCGTTGGTCGGCAGGATGTCGATCGGGACCTGCCGCCGCTTGCCCTCGTAGCTGACGAAGAAATGCGCGACGTCCTTGACGATCGGTCCGCCCAGCGCGACGCCGAACTGCTTGTCTTCCGAGGGGATCTTGGTGATCTTGGTGGGGAAGATCTCGGTCGGGCGACGGTCGCGAAGATTCTGGTTGGTGAAGTCGAAAAAGCCTTCACCGTGGAATTCGTTGGTACCCGACTTCGTGCCCGCGATGATCGCGACCGAGCTGACCTGGTCCAGCTCCGCCTTGTAGTTCGACGACAGCACCTGATATTCGCCGATCGCGAGCTGCGGGAACGGGTTGCCCGGCGAGCTGTCCTGCCCGGTCAGGCCGCCGCGCAGCACGTAATCCTTCTGGCTGACGCCATCGATAAAGACGTTGACGGAATTCGACCCCTGCGCGCCGCCCTGGATGCGCGAGCTGCCGTCCGAGCTTTCGATGAAGCGGACGCCGGGCGCGAGATCGGCAAAGGCCAGGAAGTTGCGGCTGTTCTGCGGCAACTGCTCGATCAGCCTGGGGGTGATGTTGACCCCAACCTGCCCGCCGGACAGCGAGCGGATGCGGCTGCCGGTGACGATGATGTCGCCGGCCTGCGCTTCGGCCGGGGGCGGCGTGGTCTCGCCTGCGGTGTTGTCGCCGGGCGCGGGTTGCGCGGGTGCCGGGCGGTGGTCAGGTCGAGGTCGAGCCCGGCATTCTGCCCGACCCGCAGCGTGAACTCGTCCGAATTGCGCGTGCCCTTCTGAAGGCGGATTTCCAGCCGATATGCACCGGCCCGCAGCGACGGGAAATTATAGCTGCCGTCCGCGCCGGGCACGACGGTACGACGAAAGCCGGTGTCGACCTCGACCAGGGTCACATCCTGCAAGGGGTTGTCGGGCGCGGTACGGATCACGCCGCGCAGCGCCGCCTGCCCGGCCTGCGCCGATGCAGGCGCGCTCCACATCGCCCCGGCGCCCAGCCCCGCCAGCATCGTCGCCCCGGCAAGTGCCAGCCTGAATGCGTTCCTTTTCATAATCCTATCCCCTGTCTGCTTCTCTTGTTGTTTCACGCACCATCAGATGCGGGACGATCACCTCGTCCGCTTCGGTCGTTGCGTCTTCCGAAGATCCTTCGCGGAAACCTTCGATCTGCCTTGCCAGCCGGGCCACCGCGCGGGCGCCCATCGCCGCGATATCGACCGCGACGCTGGTCAGCGCCGGGCTCACCAACCTAGCCAGCGGAATGTCGTCGAAACCGGCGACCGCGACCTGCCCCGGCACCGCGACGCCGTGGCGCTTCAACGCCGTCAGCGCGCCGATCGCCATCATGTCGTTGGCCGCGAAGATCGCATCCGCCTCCAGCGTCCCCGCCCCGACGCGCTCGCCGACCGCAACGCCGCTCGCCTCCAGGAAATCGCCCTCGATCACACTGAGCGCGACGCCCGCTGCGGCGGCGGCGTCCTGCGCGCCCGCACAGCGCTCCTGCGCGTCGAGATTGCCCAGGGGGCCGGAGATGTGGACGATCCGCTTCGCCCCGCCCGCCGCCAGATGCGCGACCGCCGCAGCGGCCCCGGCGCGATTGTCGATACGCAGGTTCGGACTGCCCTTCTGCGGCACGCAGGCGAGAAACACAGCGGCCAGCCCGCGCGGCATATTCTGTGCAAGCACATCGGGATCGAGTTCGGGCGCCATCACCAGCAGCCCGTCGACCTGCCCCCGCAGCGCTGCCAGCGTATCGAGCCCGCGCCCGTCATGGAGCACGGTCAGCAACAGCCCCAATCGACGCATGCTCGCCTCCCTGTCCATGCCTCTTAGCAATTCGGAGAAGAACTCGCCGTGCAGATCGGGCAGCACCACCCCGATCGCCCCGGTCCGCGCCATGCTGAGACTGCGCGCACCGGCATGGGGGACATAGCCGAGCTGCGCCGCCGCCTCCTCGACCCGGGCCCGCATTTCGGCGCGCACATGATCCCGCCCGTTGAACACACGCGACACCGATGCGACGGAGACACCCGCCACCCGCGCGACGTCGTGGATCGTCGCATGCGCACCCCGCGCCGCCGGGGCGGCAACGGGCGCAGAATCGGGTTTGTCGGGCAACATGGCCGTCGAAGCATCCTCTCTCGATCGCGGGCTTGTAACCGCTTACAGAAACCGCTTACATGAACTAGGAATGACAATCAATCGGTCGATTGTTCGGCTGGGCGCCATTCCGATCGGCGGCTGGAAAGTGATCCAACGCCCTGTTCTTGCTGACCGCATCGATCGCGGTGGAGACAGGGCAGAAAGTCGGATCGCCTTCCCGGTCACGACGTGAATGACGTATAAATGAGAACGAAAGGGAGCAGGATGAACGGTCAGGATCGACGGATATCGCGGCGTGCATTGCTAGCAGGAGCTGGTGCGGCACTGGCATGGTCGGCTAGTCCGGCACGGGCTCTGCTCGCCATCGTCGGCGAACGCCCACTTCCTGCGGCGGTCGAGGCGCTGATCTCCCGAATGACGCTCGTCGAGAAGGCCGGGCAACTCAATCTCCTCGCAGCCGCCTGGGCCGGGGGCGCGGCGATTTCGCTCAACCCGGCGGGCGCGGCGTCGAGCTTCGATGCGCAGTTGCGCATGGTCCGTCGGGGCGAGCTGACCGGCGTGTTCAACGGCAATGGCGCGGAGATGGCGCGGCGAATGCAGACCGAGGCGGTGCGCCGTTCGCGGCTTAAAATTCCGCTGCTATTTGCCGCCGACGTCATCCACGGCCTGCGCACCGTCTTCCCGGTGCCGCTTGCCGAAGCGGCGAGCTTTGATCCCGATCTGGCGCGTCGGACCGCTCGTGCCGCAGCGGTCGAGGCGTCGGCCTCGGGGATCGACTGGACCTTTGCGCCGATGGTCGACATCGCCCGCGATGCGCGCT
The DNA here is from genome assembly GCF_025371035.1 of Sphingomonas sp. LC-1. Classification (GTDB taxonomy): domain Bacteria; phylum Pseudomonadota; class Alphaproteobacteria; order Sphingomonadales; family Sphingomonadaceae; genus Sphingomonas; species Sphingomonas sanguinis_E. The sequence continues at coordinate 56,526 of NZ_JANZXB010000001.1, forward strand.
GGGGCCGAGGCGTCGAGGGATCGGGGGAGGATGTGCTGCTCGGTCGGTTGATGGCCGCAGCGCGCGTCGAGGGTTTTCAGGGCAGCGGCCTTGCCGCGCCGGATGCCGTTGCGGCCTGTGCCAAGCATTTCGTCGCCTATGGCGCGGGCGAGTCCGGGCTTGATTACAACAGCGTCGACGTATCGGAACGTACGCTGCGCGACGTCTATTTCCCGCCCTTCCAGGCGGCCTTCGCGGCGGGTGCGCCGACCGTGATGGCATCGTTCAACGATCTGTCGGGGGTGCCCGCGACGGCGAACCCGTGGCTACTCGACACGATCCTGCGCAAGGAGTGGGGCTTTGGTGGGCTGGTCGTCTCCGATTATACGGGTGACGAGGAACTGATCGCACATGGCTTCGCCAAGGATGGCCGTGATGCCGCGCGCCTTGCCTTCCTCGCGGGCGTCGACATGTCGATGCAAAGCGGGCTGTATCTCCAACACCTCCCCGATCTGGTCGAGAAAGGCGAGGTGCCAATGGCACGGCTCGACCAGGCGGTGCGTCGCGTGCTTGCGCTCAAGGTCGCGCTCGGGCTGTTCGACGATCCCTTCCGCCGCATCGATCCGGCGCGCGAGAAAGCCCGGCTGCGCACCCCCGAGACGCTGGCGCTTGCGCGCGAGGCGGGCGGGCGCAGCATCGTCATGCTTCGCAACGAAGGCGACGTGCTCCCCCTGCCCCGCTCGGGAAAGAAGATCGCGCTGATCGGGCCGTTCGCGGGCGGCGGCCATGATCTGATCGGGCCATGGAATGTCTATGGCACCGATCGCGAGGCGGTGGACCTCGTCACCGCGGTGCGTGAGACCGTTCCCGGCGCGACCATGGACGATGGCAGCGATTTGGCGCGCGCGGTCGCCGCAGCGCGTGCCGCCGACATCGTCGTGCTGGCGATCGGCGAAACGCAGAACATGTCGGGCGAGGCGCAGTCGCGTACCGAGATCGTCGTGCCCGCCGAGCAACAGGCACTGGCCGAGGCGATCGCCGCGACCGGGAAACCCTATGTCGTGCTGTTGCGCACCGGGCGGGCGCTCGCGCTGACCGGTGCGGTGGCGAAGGCACCCGCCTTGTTGGTGACGTGGTTCCTGGGCTCGCAGGACGGCCCGGCCATCGCCGACATCCTGTTCGGCGCGGTTTCCCCCTCCGCGCGGCTGCCGGTATCCTTCCCCCGCGCCAGTGGGCAGGTGCCCTATTATTATGCGCATCGCAGCACCGGCCGCCCCAACCCGCCTGGAGCGCTACAGCCCTATAAGGCGCACTTTCGCGACTATCCGAACAGTGCTTTGTTCGCGTTCGGTCACGGCCTGACCTACGGCAAGATGGACTATTCGGACCTTCGGCTGAGCACTGCCACGCTGGGCGACACGCCGCTGACGATCCGCGCGACCATCGCCAATACGGGCCGCATGACGGCGACGGAAGTCGTCCAGCTCTATGTCCACGATGTCGTCGCCAGCGTGACCCAACCGGTGCGTGTGCTGAAAGCGTTCACCCGCGTCACCCTTGCCCCGGGGGCGCGGCAGGATGTGACCTTCACCCTCACCCGCGCCGACCTGTCCTTTATCGGCCGCGACCTGACGCCGACGACCGAACCCGGCACTTTCTGCTTATGGGTCGCACCATCCGCCGAAGCCGAAGGGCTGGCGGGCACATTCACGCTGACGTGAACTCCAGCGACGTCAGGTCAGAGGGCTGTGTTCGCCGGCTCCGTCCTGACGTCCGCCCGGACCGGCGCGGCACAATAGTCCTTGATGAACGCCAGATGGTCCGGAATCTGCTGCAATTGCCGCGAAAGCTGTTGGTCGAGGCCGTAGAAGGAATCCTGCAAGGCGGGCGGACCGATCATTCCCGGAATGCGGTGATGGGCCTTGGGAACAAGTCCCTGCCCCAGCATGACCGAAACCCACGAATCGATCTTGAACAGATCATCCTGCCCCTGCCAGGCCCCCGCGCTTTCGACGAACAGTGCAATGCGTTGCGCGAGCGCCTCGGGCACGTTCATCGTTGAACGGCGTTGCCAGAATGCCGAGTCCGTCCGCCCGGTCTGCGCGTAGTGCAGGATGATGAAGTCTCGGATATGCTCCCATTCGTGACGCGACTGGGCGTTGAACCGTGTCCGCAGCGCCGCGCTGTCCTGTCCCTGAAACGGAAAGCCTTGGATCAGGCGCATAACCGCGATCATGACCAGATGGATGCTGGTCGACTCCAGCGGCTCGATAAACCCGGCGGCAAGTCCAAGCGCCACGCAATTGCGGCTCCAGGCCTGCCGACGCATTCCGGCGCGGAATTGCAGAGCACGCGGCTCGAATAGCGGCGCGCCCTCTATCCCGGCGAGTAGCGTGGCGGTCGCCTCGTCCTCGCTCATGTCGGCCGAGGAATAGACCAGCCCGTTGCCCACCCGCGTCTGAAGCGGGATGCACCAGCGCCAGCCCGCCCGGTGCGCGATGGCGCGGGTATAGGGAACCGGCGCAGAGACGGCTTCGGTCTGAACCGCCAACGCGCGGTCGCAGGCCAGCCATTCGCTCCAGTCCTCGAAGCCCGTCTCCAGCGCACCCTCGACCAGCAGCGCACGAAAGCCGGTGCAATCGAGGAAGAGGTCCCCCTCCACACGGTCGCCCGATACCAGATGCAGCGCGGCGATGTCGCCGCCCTCGCCATGACGCTCGATGCTGGCGATACGGCCCTCGACCCGGCGCACCCCCGCCGGTTCGGCGACGCCGCGCAGGAAGCGGGCATAGGCCGTCGCGTCGAGATGATAGGCATAGGCCAGGGTCCCTGCCTCGTCCCGTCCAAACCGGCTCGCCTCCGCTGCCCGCGCCTCGAGCGAATAGTCGGTATACGCACCGCCGAACCCGTGACGCTTGGCCTCCAACCAGAAATGCTGGAAATCGGCGATCGCCACCGACCGACCGACCGTTCCGAACGGATGGAAATAGCGCGCGCCGTCCGGTCCCCAATTCTCGAACGCGATGCCGAGCTTGAAGGTCGCCTGGGTCGCTTTCATGAATTCGGCTTCGTCGATGCCGAGAAAGGCATGGAAGCTGCGCGCCGTCGGGATGGTGGACTCGCCGACGCCGACCGTGCCGATCTCGTCCGATTCGACGAGCGTGACGTCGACCAGCGGTCCCAACTGCCGAACCAGCGCCGTTGCCGCGAGCCACCCGGCCGTCCCACCCCCGGCAATGACGACACGGGTCGGCGGATAGGGCACGCTCATCGGTTCAGCCTTTGCAGGAGATAGGCACGAAGCCGCCGCGCCATGGCCTCGTCGAGCGGCGCGAGCGGGCCGTGCGACGCCGGCGGCAAATGGGCGGTGACCGCGTCGCTCTCGCCGAAGATATAATGGTCGAAGATCGCCCGCCAGGCCTGTTTCTCCGCCGCCGGGCGGTCGCGCAGCGACAGCATGGCATGCATCACACTATCCATCGGCGTGTCGAGATAGTCCGGCGCGGCGTTCCACCAATAATTGACGAGGATGTTGAACGCTTCCAGCGCCTCGACATGGTGCCACCACAGCGCCGGATAGATCAGCAGGTCACCGGGCTCGAGGTCGGCCACCACGGCCTGGCCCATGGCATCGGCAAATCGGGGATAGCGGTCGAGATCGGGCCGGGCGAAGTCGACCATGCTGACCACCTGCCCGCCCGGCGTCGGGGCAAGCGGACCGGGATAGAGATTGCCGATCTGGTTGGGCGGAAACAGCGTGAAACGACGTCGACCAACGGCGCAGATCGCCGCATTGTTCGCCATGTCGTAATGCGCCGAGGCGATGGTCCGGTTGCCGATCCAGATACTGGCCAGTGGCGGGTGTCGGTCGAACAGCCCGTCGGAGAGAACCAGATCATTCTCGACGCGAAAGCCCGGCAGATAGGCGTCGAGATCGGTCGAACCCATGTAGAGCGCGGGCATATCCTCCGACCCGTCGCCTCCATCCAGCAGCCGCGCCATGAAGTCGCGCAGGGACAGAGTCTGTGTCTGGAAATTCAGTCCCGTGACGCTTTCGTCATAGTGAAAACGTCCGCGTATCGCCGCGTCACCCACATAGCCGGTCACCGGTCGCCCACGGTCGAAGCGCAGGAGATAGTCGGCTGCCGCACGGGAGGAAACCCGCCCTGCCTGGACCAGCGGCCAATGCGCCGCATAGCCTCGCAGGATGACCGGTTCGTTGCCTTCGACGAGCGAAGCCAGGTCGGGCGCCCCCGTTTCCGCCAGTTCACGGGCATGACGCCCAGTGGGCAGCTGGTCAGCCATGGGGGTCCAGGCTCAGCTTGCGGTCGATCAGATGGCGAAGATTGCCCAGCGAGGAGGCGATCCAGAATGCCGGTCGCAGATAGTCCCGCGCATGGAGATCGCCCAGGGCCCCGGCCTCCAGTGCCGCCAGCCGCGCGGTGTCGATCGTCAGGCAATCCGGCACATTGTACCGCCGCCCCTCGTCCAGATCGAGTTGCAGGACGGCGGGCGTCAGTAGATCGAGCGCGGCCCAACTCTCGTACATGGCCTGCTCGGTCTGCACGCCTGCATAAATGCGTTGCAGCATGACCGAGACATGATCGAGCAGCGGCGCGTTGCCGCCATGCTCGCGAAACACGGGAATGCCTTCGGTGGACAGTCGCGGATGCTCGGGATCGATGAAGACCATGGGCTCCCCGGTCGGGTCGTGGCCGATCGAAAACGGCCCGCGCGAACGGGTTGCCGGAACGTAGCGGGCCTCCCAGCGATCGCCCTTCAGGAACAGGTTTTCGTCCGGGTCGAGGCCGAGGAGAACGGTAGCGTAAAGCGCTCCACCTTCGTCGCGCCGCAACACGATGGCGTATTCGCGCTGAAGCTCCTCGAACTCGGTTGGAAACACCCGCGTCTGGTTGATGGCATCGCCGAAGCGGGCGTGATGACCGATCGCGACACGAAGGTCGCGATGGTCGACATTGTTGAGCAGTACAGGTGCGGCCATGATCGCCCCATGTACCCGGAAGACCGCAGGGGGGACAGCGGCCTTCCGAGTTTCAGAAATCAGAAGCGATAGCGTGCGCCGACCAGATAGCGGGCGGAACCTTCGGCAAGATACCAGGTGTTCATGCGATCGCGGCCATAGGTCTGGACACCCTCCTCGGTCAGGTTGATCGCCTCGAAGCCGAGCGCGAAGCGTGGCGTCAGGTCGAAGCTCATCGACACGTCGAACTGGCCATAGGGCGCGGTGAAGACCGGATTGCGATCGCCGCCGCGGTTAATATCGCTCAGGAACTTGTCGCGCCAATTGTATGACAGGCGGACCGAAATGCCGCTCTTGTCATAGATCAGCGTGGCATTGGCGGTGTCCGACAGGCCGACCAGCGCAAAGGTGTTCACGCTGGGATCGGCCGCGATGTCGATGCCGATATTGCCGCGAACCAGCGTATAGCTGGCCGCGACGCCGAAGCCCGTCTCGCCCAGGAAATACTGCCCTGCCAGCTCGACGCCATAGATATGCGCGTCGCGGTTATTGATCGGCGTGTTCACCGCAAAGTTGAACAGCGGATCGCTGGCATTCGGACTGATGTCGACCTGGCTGAGGATCGAGTCGACGAAGCCCTGGTTCAGGGCACGGCTCTGCGTGTTGTAATTGGCCGCGAACTGCGCGTTCGCCGCCGCAACATTGCCGTTATTCTGCTGAAGCAGCGCGGTATAGGTGAACAGATTGACGTCGGTGATGTCGGCGCCGAACGTGTTGGTCAGTTGCTCGCGCGCTGTGCCCGACCGCGTGCCGGCCTGACCCGATGTGGCGTCGCGCAGGCCGAACAGGTTGCGGTTCACAACGGTGTTGCCGATGAAGTTGTGCACCCGCTTGTCGAAGAAGCCCGCCGACAGGAAGACGTCCTTGCGCGGATACCATTCGACCGACAGGTCGATATTGTCCGACGACAGCGGCAAGAGGCCGGTATTGTTGGACGAGCCCGTCGCGATGCCACCGATCGCGGTCGGCCGCCCGGGCGCACCGACGCCGGTCGAGGCGAACAGGTTGCCGTAAGGGGCACGCGAGATCGTCTTGCTGTACGAGGCGCGGGCGAACAGATTGTCCAGCACCTCGATCTTGGCGTCCACCGCTGGCAACCAGTTGCTATAGGATCCGCGCGCGGAGATCGCCTGCTGATCGGTGCTGTTCTGGACGACGAAGTCGTTGTCCGCCGTCCACACGATCGCCAGCGGCACGGGTTGCAGCGACACCGCTCGCACCTTGGTATTCTCGTAACGCAGGCCGGCGACGATCTGCACGTTGCGGCCGAAAACTTGCCCGTTCCAGCTGCCCTGGAGGTATCCGGACCAGATATTCTCGCGCACCGAATTGTCGCTGTTCGCATCGATATTGTTGCGGTGATCGACGCCGTCGTTCGTCACGCCGGAATAATAGTCGAACAGCGTGTTGTAGAGCTTGGTCGCATCCTCCGTGCGGAAGGCGATTTGCGTGTTCGGATCGGCGTTCGGATTGTTATGCTCGAACTTGCAGGTGTTGCAGAACTGGAAGACCTGCCCCGGTGCCAGCCGCGCGATGTCGGGCGGCAGCGAGTTGCCCCAGTCGCCCAGCACCTGACGCGTGTTGAACTGGGTCTGGCGGGTGGTGGTGGTGCGGTAATCGGCGCCCGCGTCAAAGCGAATCTGGTCGGTGACTTCCCAGGCGGCATCGGCGCGCAGCTCGCGGATCCGCTGCGTCTGGTTCGAAGCGAATTGGCGCTGCACCGCGCTCGCCAGATCGCCGACGTCCAGTATACCGTTGTTGTTGCCCTTGATGAAGGACTGGCCGGTCGGGGTCGTGCTTTGCGTACCATCGTTGATCGTCAGCGTCTGCTGAGGGAAGCCCTTATCGGTCCAGCGCAGCGTATGCCCGGTGACGACCGGCGCGTTGATCGCGACGGTGGTCGAGGTTTGGCCATTGGGATTGTCGGGCAGGCTCTGCGCCTCGCCGATATGACCGTCGATCGACAGGGTGAAGCGGTCGCTCGGCTTCCATTCGATATTGCCGCCGACATCATACAGCCTGTTCTTCTGCGCGCGATAGGCCTGTTCGAAGGCCGCATCCTTCACGCCGTTGATCGTCTCGGCCAGGAATTGGGTGGTGGCAATGCCGTTGCTGGCATCGTCGAACGTCACCTCGCTGAACGGCCGGTTGAACCAGTTGGACTGGCTCGAGCGTCGCTCGGACTGGCGCAACTGGGCATAGAGACCATCGGCGGTGAAGGTCAGCGTGTCAGTCGGGCGGAATTGCAGGATCGCCTGGCCGTTGATCCGCTCGCGGCTGGCCTCGGAGAAGTGATAGCGGAAGTCGTTGGGCACCGAAACCAGCGGGTTGCCCGTCGGACGGTTGTTGATCTTGGTCGCGCCGTTCACGAAGCCGTTGGACGGGTTCAGGAAATCGTTGAGCGAGCGAATATTCCAATTGTCGGGCGCAACGCTCGCAAAGCTGAAATTGCGTTTCTGGTAGCTGCCGAACAGCGACACGCCCACGCGCTTTTCGCTGTCGGACCAACTGACCGTGCCCGAGGCTTCGGGCGTGACCCGCGCGCCGCAGTCGATGCAATCAGCGGAGCTGTTGTCATAGCTGCCCTTGACGCCCATCGACCCGACCAGACCGGTATCGGCATTGTCGAGCGGGCGGCGGCTGACCACGTTGACCGTCGCGCCGATGCCGCCCGACGGGATCGCGGCGCGCCCCGTCTTGTAGACCTCCAGCGTCTTCACCCCTTCCGAGGCGAGGTTGGAGAAATCGAACGAGCGCCCGAAGCCGCCCGCGCCGTCACCGCCCTGGTCGCCGCCGACCGCGACGATGTTGGATGTCGCGAGCTGGCGGCCGTTGAGCGTCACGAGATTATATTGCGCGCCGAAACCTCGGACGGTGACTGTCGAGCCCTCGCCGTTGCGTCGGTCGATCGAAACGCCGGTGATGCGCTGCAGCGACTCGGCGAGGTTGGTGTTGGCGAACTTGCCGATATCCTCGGCGCTGATGGCATCGACGACGCCGTTCGAATCGCGCTTGATCGCGATCGAGCGTTCCAGTGACGCGCGAACGCCGGTGACGACGATGTCATCGGAACTGGTTTCGGGCTGGGGATTGGTCGGGCTGGCCTCACCCGGCGGGAGTGTCTGACTGCCCGTATCCGCCTGGGGAGTGCCCTGTTGCGGGTCGATCGGCGCGGTCTGTGCCTGGCCCTGCGAGGCCAGCAGCAACCCCGCCGTCAGGCTCAAAACCGATGTCGAGCGCACGAGCACGCGCGCAAGCGTCTTCCCCTTCATCCCACCTCTCCCATTTACGGCAATGTCACGCCGCCTGTTCGCCGACTATTTCGGCTAATTATTTTCTTTATAGTTCATTGCTATACCGACCGACATCGGTGTCAATCAAAATGCCGCAGCGGCGTGGCGCCCGATCAATCAACCGGGCGACTGTGCTTCCGCCGCCACACTCACCTCTCCATTGGCGACCGGGCTCTGGGCATCGGTGGCGAGCGTCAGGCGATAGCGGCCGGGCGCGATCGCCCAACCACGGCCTGCCGTCCAGCGCGACAGGATCCGGGGATCGACGGGGATCGCCAGTGTCTTCGTCTCGCCCGGTGCCAGCGAAACCCGCTGGAATCCCGCCAGGCGCATGGGCCCCTGCCCCGTGCCCGCGAGATAGAGTTGCGGGACGATCACGCCCTGCCGCTTACCGATATTGGTGACGGCGACTTCGACGGCCGGGGCCGTGCCGCCCGTGAACCGGGCATCGCCGAAGCGAAAGCGCGTATAGCTGAGGCCATAGCCGAAAGGATAAAGCGGCCGGTCACCGCGCGCGGCGTACCAGCGATACCCGACATTGCTGCCTTCCGAATAATCGACCGGGAACGGGGCGAGATCGCCGGTGTCGACGACGCCCGCGTTGCTCGACGCGTCGGTCAATGCGGTCACGCCAGCGGGCAGCACCGGGTTCGGTCGGGGCAGTTGGGCGGCACGGACCGGAAAGCTGATCGGCAGACGGCCCGAAGCGTCGACCTGACCCAATAGAACACGCGCGATCGCTTCGCCCCCGCGCTGGCCGGGATACCAGGCCTGGACAATCCCCGCGACCTGATCGGCCCAGGGCATCAGGACCGGCCCGCCGGTCTCCAGCACGACGACGCTGCGCGGGTTGGCCTTTGCGACCGCCGCGATCAGCGCGTCCTGATTATCCGGCAGCGACAGCGAAGTCGCGTCCTGCGCTTCGGTCTGCCACTGGGTCGCGAACACGATCGCAATGTCGGCCGACTTGGCCGCCGCCGCAGCAACAGCAGGATCGCGACCGTCGACGAAGGTGACCTGCGCACCGGGGGCCAGCGCCCGCATCGCACGCAGCGGTGAGGAGGCGTGATAGGTGATCCGCGCGAACGACGCCGCCGCGCCCTTGGTCAGCGGAATCTCGATCGGCGCGCCGCCGACCGAGCGAACCTGGCTCGACCCGCCGCCCGACAATACGCCGACATCGGCATGGCCGCCGATCAGCACGATCCGCCGCACCGTCGCGGCCAAAGGCAGGACGTCGCGGTCGTTCTTCAGCAGCACGATTCCCGCCTCCGCCGTGCGCTGTGCGACATCGGCATGGGCGGCATAGTCGATCGCCTGTGCGGTCGCAGGGGTCGGATCATCGTACAGCCCGCTGGCGATGACGCCGGTCAGGATCCGCGTGACCATCTCATCCAGCCGCGCCTCGGGCACGCGACCGCTGGCAATCGCATCCGCCAGCGGCTTGCCGAAATAAATCTGCTTGTCGAGTTCCTGGCCCGATTCCTGATCCAGTCCGGCGAGCGCCGCCTTCTCGGTCGAATGGACGCCGCCCCAGTCGCTCATGACGAAGCCGGGATAGCGCCATTCGTCGCGAAGGACCTGGGTCAGCAGGAAACGGTTCTCGCACGAATAGTCGCCATTGACCTTGTTATAGGCGCACATGACCGACCCGGGCCGTCCCCCGTCGATGGCGATCTTGAACGCGAGCAGATCGCTTTCGCGCAGCGCCTTCTCGTCGATGCGCGCGTCCAGGATGTTGCGCCCGGTTTCCTGCGCGTTCAGCGCATAGTGTTTGACCGTGGACACGATATGCTGGGACTCGACGCCACGGATCGACGCACCTGCCATGATTCCGGCCAGCAGCGGATCTTCGCCCAGATATTCGAAGTTCCGCCCGTTCCATGCATCACGCGTCAGGTTGACGCCGCCTGCCAGCAGTACGTTGAAGGTCTTGGCGCGCGCTTCCGCCCCGATCATCGCTCCCCCGGCATAGGCGATGGCGGGATCGAAACTGGCCGCCGTCGCCAGGCTGGAGGGCAAGGCGGTGGCGGTGTCGCCCTTTCGCTGTTCGACCTGATTGGCGACGCCCAGGCTCGCATCGCTTTCCCGCAACGTCGGGATGCCCAGACGCGGCACGCCGGGCACATAGCCGGCCGAGGGTATCATGTCGGCATGACGTTCCTTGGTCATGGGCGGGAACAGGCCATGGACATAGGCCAGCTTTTCGGCGCGGGTCATCGCCTTGACCAGCGCGCGGGCGCGTTCGACCGCCGGAGCCGCCTTGTCACGCCATGCGCCCTCAGTCGCCTGAGCCTGCGACGAGGTTTGCTGCGCCGATGCGACGACCGGCGCGGCCCCCGCAAGGAGCGCGACGACAAGGGCGTGACGATAGGACATGGTGGCGCTCCGAACAGGGGTTCGGGAAACCCGGCCGAGGCATATGGAGCACGGCCCGATGCGCGGCGCGCATCGTCGGCGTGACGATCCTCTCCCGGTCTTCCCGTTTTCAGCGCCTGTTGTCCGCAAGACTGACAACGATGTCAACGGTCAATCCTCCGCCGTCGCCTTCGACTGCTCGTAGCGACCCGTAATGGCACCCTGCACCCGATTGCATAAGATCGCGGCATGTGGGACGCTTTGCCGTCGTTCTGCACCTCTCATCGGCTAGGCCGATCCAGCATGCCGCTTTTTTGTCTTTCGACCGGATGTTTCCATGAAGGCGCTTACCATCAAGGACGTGGCCCGACAGGCCGGCGTTTCCCCCAAGACCGTTTCCCGCGTCATCAACGGCGAAGCGCATGTCCGACCGGCGGTACGAGAGGCTGTCTCGCGCGTGGTGGCGGAGATGAATTACCAGCCGAACGCCTTTGCCCGTAGCCTGTCAAGCGCGCGCTCCTTTCTGATCGGCCTGTTCTTCGACGATCCGGCATGCAGCTATGCCAATGACGTACTGCTTGGCGCGCTCGACCGCGCGCGGTCGCTGGGCCGCCACGTCGTCATCGAGACCGTGGCGCTCGACCGTCCGGATTGGCAGGCCCGGCTGGAGGAAAGCCTGGTCGGGTTGAAACTGGGCGGCGCGATCCTGACGCCGCCGATCTGCGACTGCGAGGGACTGATCGCAATTTTCGAGCGGCACGGTGTGCCGTTGGTTCGGATTGCGCCGGGTACCGACGTCGATCGCACGCCCCATGTCAGGATTGACGACCGCGCGGCGGCGCGCACCATGGCGGAGCATCTGATCCATCTCGGCCACCGCGACATCGCTTTCATCAAGGGCAACCCGACCCATCATTCCGCCCATCGCCGTTGGCTAGGGTTTCAGGATGCCTTGGATGCTGCCGGTATGACGCTCGACGAACAGGCGGTGTTGCAGGGGGACTTCACCTTCCGATCCGGCATCGTCGCCGCCGAGGCTCTGTTACATGGTGCACGCCGACCGAGCGCCATTTTCGCGAGCAACGATGAAATGGCCCTGGGCGTGCTGGTGGCTGCGATGCGGGCACAGATCGCGGTACCCCAGAAATTGGCCATTGTCGGGTTCGATGATGCCCAGCTGGCACGCATGGCCTGGCCACAGCTGACGACGATCCGGCAACCCAATAGCGAGATGGCGGCTGCCGCCGTCAGCCTGCTGGCAGAACGAAGCGATGGTCCCGATGGCGCAAGATCCTCGATCGAACTCCCCTATGAGCTGATGGTCAGAGCGAGTTCCTGTAGCCCGTGATTGGGTAGCGCGAATGCCGGTATCGCTATGTAGTACGGGCCGGGTGGAAGCTGGCCGGAACGAGGCCAAAGCAGGCAGCCAAGCTATTCCCCGCATCTGGCCCTAGCCCGGATAGCAGGTCCCCGTTTCGCGGGAAGGCAAGGGCCCATCCTTGCCATCTCGTTTGGCTCAAAGCCGGTGATAGTCCCGGAACCACGCTACGAACCGCCCCAGTCCCTCTTCTAGGGCGACCTGGGGCCGATAGCCGGTGATCGCGTGGAGCCGAGACGTGTCGGCATAGGTCGAGGTGACGTCGCCGGGCTGCATCGGCTTCATGATCTTGATCGCCTCGCGTCCGATTGCGGCCTCGAGCGTAGCGATCATGCTCATCAGGCCGACCGGATGGCTGCCGCCGATATTGAGGATGCGGTGTTCGCCATTCGCATGCGGGCGGTCCAGCACGCCCAGGATGCCGTCGACGATATCGTCGATATAGGTGAAATCGCGCGCCATTCGCCCCTCGCCGAAAATCTCGATCGGCTCGCCCGCCAGGATGCGCCGGGTGAAGGAGAAATAGGCCATGTCGGGCCGCCCCCATGGGCCATACGCCGTAAAGAAGCGAAGCCCCGTCTGCGCAAAGCCGTAGAGTGTGGCATAGGACTGGCTCATCAACTCGCCTGCCCGCTTGGTGGCGGCATAGAGCGAGACGGGCGAGACGGCGGGTTCGTCCTCCCGAAAGCCCTGCCCACCCATCGGCTTGTCGCCATAGATCGAGCTCGACGAGGCATAGACGAGATGCGCGAAGCCCGGCTGGTGGCGGCACGCCTCCAATATGGCCAGATGCCCGGCAAGGTTCGACCGCTCATAGGCGAAGGGCTGATCGATGCTGTGGCGGACGCCCGCTTGCGCCGCCAGATGAACGACGCGGGTGATGCCGTGCCGACGCATCACGGCGGCGACAGCATCCGGCTCGGCTATGTCCAATTGGTGGAAGGTGAAACCGCGGGTCTGCGCGAAGTTGGCCAGCCGCGCCTGTTTCAGGGCCGGGTCATAATAATCGTTGAGAATATCGACGCCGATCACCGTCTCCCCGCGCGCCAGCAAACGCTGGGCGGTGGCATGACCGATAAAGCCGGCGGCGCCGGTAACGAGGATGGGAGACGTCATGCCGTTCAGCGTCCGACGATCCCGTCACGACAGGAAGACCGTTTCATCATTCGGCCAACAACGCGCATTAAAGACCACTCCATATCATCTGGGGGAACCGCCGCACCGCCCGTCGGACGGGCAAGCGACGCTTCCTTAACCCTGCCGTATCAAGACTAATGAAAAGATACCGGCGCTCAGATGCCGTCCGGGACGACACGATGCCCGGCCTTCTCCAGCGCCTGGGTCAGCGCGTGGATACAGGCCTCCGCCACCGCCGGGTCGGCGCTCCGCACGACGAAGTTCGCCCCGGTACGGCCTTCGCGGAAAAAGGGGTAGCTCCCGATGGCGACGCCCTCATGCGCCTTTTCAGTCGCGCCCAGCAGGTCGGCGACTTCGCTTTCGCCCACCCAGCAGCCGATCGTCCGGGATATGACCGGTCGGCCACCCTCCAGCGTGCCGGTCAGCGCATCGAGCATTCCGGCGGTGATATGCGGAACCCCCGCCATGACGAAGATATTGCCGATCCGGATACCCGGCGCGCCCGAGACGCGGTTCGGGATCAGCGAGGCCCCTTCCGGCGTCCGCGCCATGCGGGCCCGGGCCGCAGTCACGCCGCCCCGGTCCTGATAATAATGGTCCAGGATCGCACGGGCCTCCGCATGTTCGATCACGGGGACGCCCAGCGCCTCGGCGATCGCATCGACGGTGATGTCGTCATGCGTGGGGCCGATGCCCCCGGTGGTGAACAGATAGTCGTTGCGCATGCGCAGGATATTGACCGCCTCGACGATTGCTTCGGTCCGGTCGGCGACGACACGCACTTCGGCCAGGCGAATACCCTGAACGTTCAACCAGCTCGCCAGCTGCGCCACGTTCCGGTCCTGGGTGCGACCCGACAGGATTTCGTCACCGATCACGACCAGCGCGGCGGTCCAGATACGCTCTTGATGGGGCAGGGATTCCATGGGCAGGACATAGCCTCGCAAAATCGCCCGCGCCACGCTATATCGCGCGCATGACCGATTATGTGACCGTTTCCGCCGACGCGCCCCAGGGGCGGACCGGCGCGATCAAGCTGTGGGGCCGCGAGGCGTTCGAGGGCATGCACAAGGCGGGCCGTCTGGCCGCCGAGACGCTGGATATGCTGGTGCCGCATATGGTGCCGGGCGTCTCCACCGCCGAGATCAACCGCCTAGTCCATGAATTCATCGTCGAGCGCGGCGGGGTTCCGGCCACGCTGGGCTATCGCGGCTATGCCCATTCGACCTGCATCTCGATCAACCATGTCGTCTGCCACGGCATCCCGTCCGAAAAGACGTTGAAGTCGGGCGATATCGTCAATGTCGACGTGACCCCGATCGTCGATGGTTGGCATGGCGACACCAGCCGCATGTACCTGATCGGCGATGTGCCGCTAAAGGCGCGCAAGCTGGTCGAAGTAACCTATGAATGCCTGATGCTGGGCATCGAGCAGGCCAAGCCCGGCAAGCATATGGGCGACGTCGCCCATGCCATCCAGCAGCATGCCGAAAAGCATCGTTACGGGGTCGTCCGCGATTTTTGCGGCCATGGCCTGGGCCTGTTGTTCCACGACGCGCCGGAAGTCGTCCATGTCGGTCGCCCCGGTACCGGCCCGGAGCTGAAACCCGGCATGATCTTCACCATCGAGCCGATGATCAATATCGGCCGCCCCGACGTGAAGCTGCTGGATGACGGCTGGACGGCGGTGACGCGCGACCGGTCGCTGTCGGCGCAGTTCGAGCATTCGATCGGCATTACCGAAGAGGGCTGCGAGATTTTCACGCTCAGCCCGGCGGGCTACACCCAGCCGCCCTATATCTGAGGTCGTGATGCTGGGCGCGATCCGGGTTGCGGCGCGCGACCGCGCCCGGCTGGCCGAGGTGATCGCGACCGCGTCGCGCTTCGGCCTGGACGTTCTATTGGCACGGTTGGGTCTCGACCCGTCCCGTCGCGATCCCGACGCCCTGCCCTTCGACCTGCCCGTCCGTACGCGACAGGCGATGGAGGCACTGGGCCCCGTCTGGGTCAAGCTGGGCCAGATCCTGGCCACGCGTGCCGACCTCCTGCCGCCAGAATGGATCGCCGAACTCGAAAAGCTGCATAGCGCCGCGCCCCGCCTGCCCTTCAACTCCCTTCGCGGACAGGTGGAGGCGGCATTGGGTGAGGCACCGGAGACGGCCTTTTCTCGCTTCGACCCAGAGCCGCTGGCCGCCGCGTCGATCGCACAGGTGCATCGTGCCGCGCTTCCCGACGGTACCGAGGTCGTCCTGAAGATAAGGCGGCCCGGCATCCGCCCCGTCATGGAAGCCGACCTCCGCCTGCTGACCCAATTGGCATCGATGGCGGAGGCCGCCAATGCCGAAGCCCGGCGCTATGGCACGACCCGGATGATTCGCGAGTTGGGGCGCGACATTCTGGAAGAACTCGATTTTACCAATGAAGGGCGCAACGCCGACCGGCTGCGAC
The DNA here is from genome assembly GCF_025371035.1 of Sphingomonas sp. LC-1. Taxonomy (GTDB): domain Bacteria; phylum Pseudomonadota; class Alphaproteobacteria; order Sphingomonadales; family Sphingomonadaceae; genus Sphingomonas; species Sphingomonas sanguinis_E. The sequence continues at coordinate 72,160 of NZ_JANZXB010000001.1, forward strand.
AGGATTTCGCGGGCGACCGCCGGGTCCTCGTCCCCGCCATTCACTGGAGCATGTCATCCGAAACCCTGCTGGTGATGGATTATGTCGAGGGCGTGTCACCTCGTAACGCTGCGGCGCTGGAGGCGGCCGGTATCGACCCGGCCGCCATCGCGTCGGCCGGGGCGGACATCGTGCTCGACATGACGTTGATCAACGGCCGGTTCCACGGCGATCCGCATCCCGGCAATCTTCTCTGCCTGCCCGGCAACCGCATCGCGATGCTGGACCTGGGCCTGATCGGCCATGTCAGCCCACGACGCCGGGAAGAAGTGATCGCCTTCACCCAATCCATCGCCAATAGCGATCCCGCGCTGCTTGCAGAGACGCTCAAGCAATGGTCGCAAACCGATGATATCGCGCCTGAACGCTTCCAGGCCGTGGCCGACCGGCTGGTGGTCCGCCATGGCGGTGGCGCACTTCGGCTGACCGCGATCCTCGCCGACATCTTCCCCGTGCTGCGCGAAGAGCGGATCGTCCTGCAACCCGACATGCTGCTGCTGTTCAAGGCGCTGATCACCATCGACGGCGTGTTGAGCGGCATCCAACCCGATTTCGATCTGTCTGCCGCGCTGCGTCGCGCGAGCGCCAAGATCGTCGAGGCGCGGCTGTCCCCCGAACGATGGACCCGGCGCGCCGCCGCGCTGGCGCTGGAGTTGGATCGACTGGGCGACGACCTGCCCCGCCTGATCCGCGCCACGACGCGCAAGCTGGAAAGCGAGAATGCCGTGGTGCCAACCAGTGGGATCGAGGCCGCGATCCGCACCGGCACGGGCTGGATCGCCGCCGCCCTGGCGCTGTCGGGCGTGGCGATCGCCATCGCGATCCATCTGGGGTAGCAACTTCGCGCGAGAGCGATAGTGACGAACCCGCGACACCACGTTAAAGGCGCGGGCCATGACCGAGATCACGCCCCAGATCGTCGCCGACCACGGCCTGTCCGAAGAAGAATATCAGCGCGTCCTGAGCGCGCTCGGCCGCGAGCCCAACCTCGTCGAGCTTGGCATCTTCTCGGTGATGTGGTCCGAGCATTGCAGCTATAAGTCGAGCCGCATCCACCTGAAGAAGCTGCCCACCGAGGGGCCTCAGGTGATCTGCGGGCCCGGCGAGAATGCGGGCGTCATCGACATCGGCGACGGCCAGGCCGCCATCTTCAAGATGGAGAGCCACAACCACCCCTCGTACATCGAACCCTATCAGGGCGCGGCGACGGGCGTGGGCGGCATCCTGCGCGACGTGTTCACCATGGGCGCGCGGCCGGTCGCGAACCTGAACGCGCTGCGCTTCGGGCGGCCCGATCACCCCAAGATGCGCCACCTGATCTCGGGCGTGGTGCACGGCATCGGCGGCTATGGCAATTGCGTCGGCGTGCCGACCGTGGGCGGCGAGGTGAACTTCCACCCCGCCTATGACGGCAACATCCTGGTCAATGCGATGACCGTCGGCGTCGCCGATCAGGACAAGATCTTCTATTCGGCCGCCAGCGGCGTCGGCAATCCGATCGTCTATGTCGGGTCGAAGACCGGTCGCGACGGCATTCACGGCGCGACCATGGCCTCGGCCGATTTCGGCGAGGATGCGGAGGCCAAGCGCCCGACCGTGCAGGTCGGCGACCCCTTCACCGAAAAGCTGCTGATCGAGGCGTGCCTCGAACTCATGGCCTCAGACGCGATCGTCGCGATCCAGGATATGGGCGCGGCGGGCCTGACCTCGTCGTCGGTCGAGATGGCGTCCAAGGGCGGCGTCGGCATCGAATTGATCATGGACGATGTGCCCCAGCGCGAAGAGGGCATGACGGCGTACGAAATGATGCTGTCGGAAAGCCAGGAGCGGATGCTCATGGTGCTGAAGCCCGGTCGCGAGGATTTCGCCGAGGCGATCTTCCGCAAGTGGGAACTGGACTTCGCGGTCATCGGTCATGTGACCGAGACCGGCCGCATGGTCCTGCGCCATAAGGGCGAGATCGTCTGCGACATCCCACTCGCGCCGCTGGCCGATGACGCGCCGCTTTACGACCGTCCGCATGTCCCGACCGAAGTGCCTGCCGCGATCACCTCGCCGGGCTGTAAGGACCCGGCGGCGGACCTGCTCAAGCTGATGGGCTCGCCCGACATTGCCTCGCGCCGGTGGATCTGGGAGCAGTATGACCATATGGTCGGCGGCGACACGGTGCAGCGCCCCGGCGGCGACGCCGCCGTGGTCCGCGTCCATGGCACGCAGAAGGGGCTCGCGATGAGCACCGATTGCACCCCGCGCTATTGCTATGCCGATCCCGTCACCGGCGGCATGCAGGCGGTGGTCGAGACGTGGCGCAACATCACCGCGGTCGGCGCCAAGCCGCTCGCCATCACCAACTGCCTCAACTTCGCCAATCCGCAGCGCCCCGAGATCATGGGCCAGATCGTCGGCTGCCTCGAGGGCATGAGCCAGGCCTGCCGCGCGCTCGACTATCCGATCGTGTCGGGCAACGTCTCGCTCTACAACGAATCGAAGGCGACCGGCGGCGGCTCGGCGATCCTGCCGACCCCGGCGATCGGCGGCGTCGGCCTGCTGGCCGACTGGTCGAAGTCGGCGACCGTGGCCTTCAAGGGCAGCGGCGACGTCATCGTCCTGATCGGTGCCCCCAAGGGTGAGATCGGCCAGTCGCTCTGGCTGCGCGAAGTCCATGGCATCGAGGGTCGCGAAGCCGGTCCGCCTCCGTCGATTGATCTGGATGCCGAGCGCCGCACCGGCGATCTGATCCGCGAATCGATCACGGCCGGACATCTGACCGCCGTGCACGACGTGTCGGATGGTGGCGTCGCGGTCGCCGTGGCCGAGATGGCACTGGCGGGCAATATCGGCGCATTGATCCAGTTCCCGACCCAGGGTGAGGCTTGCCGCCAGCTCTTCGCCGAGGATCAGGGCCTCTACATCGCCACCGTCGAGGATACCGCGCTGATCGACTTCCTCGCCAACGCGCATCAGGCAGGCGTCGAGGTGGAGCGGATCGGTCGCACGGCGGGCAGCCGCCTGATCTTCGAGCGCGAGGATGGCGACTTCGTCGTGTCGCTCGACGAACTGCGCCGCGCGCATGAGGGCTTCTTCCCTGCGCTGATGGGCGCCGACGCCGCCCTGGCCTAAGACGATGCCGGAGCCTCGGCCGCGTGCCGGGGCTCCGCGCAACGCCGCAATATTCCATAGCCGATCGCCGCGGCCAGCAGCGATGCGATCAATATGCCCAGCGACGCCGCCTCGCGCATCTCGCCAGCACCAAAGGCGAGCCCGGCGATGAAGAGCGAGATCGTGAAACCGATCCCCGCCAGCGCCCCCACGCCCACCACCATCGGCCAACTGACCCGATTGGGACGCTCGGCCAGACCCAGCGCGCTTGCCGCCCAGGTGAAGCCCAGAAAGCCCAAAGGCTTGCCCACCACCAGCCCCAGCACGACGCCCAGGACGAGCGGGCTGCCGATCATCGGCAGCAGATCGGCGGAGAAATGGATGCGGACATTGGACAGGGCGAAAAGCGGCAGCACGACATAATTCACCCAAGGCGTCAGTATCTCGATCAACCGGCTGCTCGCCACGCGGGTCGCCGATGCCATTTCCTGGAGATAGCCCAGACGCTCCTCCGCCTGCTCGCGCAGTTGCCGTTCCTCCTCGCCATCGTCCGCGCTCTCCGCCGCGCCGTGCGCGCTTTGGAACTCGTCGACCCGGCGCTGGACCCGCTGGGCGAAATCGCGCTGGTGGAGCCGCGGCGCGACGGGCACGGTCAGTCCGATCATGACCCCGGCGATCGTCGCATGGATGCCCGATTCCAGCACCCCGCCCCAGACGATCAGCGCCAGCAGCACATAGGGAACCGACGATACCCAGCCGATCCGGCGGAGCCCGACGATCCCCGCCAGCGCAACCCCCGCCGTGATCAAACCACGCGGGTCGATCGCATCGCTATAGGCAAAGGCAATCACGAGCAGTCCGCCGACATCGTCGACCGCGGCAAAGGCCAGCATCAACGCCCGCAGACCCACCGGCAGGCTGGTCGCGAACAGGGCGATCAGCGCCAGGCCGAAGGCCGTGTCCGTGGTGATGACGCTGCCCCATCCCGGCGCGGCGGGCGTCCCACCGGCGACCAGCAGATATAACCCGACCGGAACCAGCATCCCGCCAACCGCGCCGGCCAGCGGAAAGGCCGCGCTACGCCAATGCGCCAGCGGCCCGGCAACCATCTCCCGCTTCACGTCCGCGCCGACGATGACGAAGAACAAGGGCAAAAGGGCATGGTCGATCCACTCGGCCAGCGTGTGCGACACCCCCGCCGCACCGAAGCGGATCGCGACGGACGTATCCCAAAACCCCTCCACCGCGCGAGCCCAGGGGCTGTTGGTCAGGACCAACGCCAGGATCGTCGCCAGCAGCAGCGGACCGCCGGTCACGTCGGACCCGGCGAAAAACGGCTCGATCTTGCGCAGGAATGCCATGGCAGCCGGCGAGGAATGCGCGCGCGCGCTGGCGCGGCCGGTCAGGCGAGGTGACAATCCCATGCCAAACCAATGCTTCGCCGGTCAGGCGGTTGCATCCTGCGCCTTGGCGGGTAAGCCCGCCCGACCTGTATGGAGCATGTCATTGGCCGACGATCCCGCCCCCGCCCCTTTGCCTGCCGCCCAGATGGTGGGCGGGCGATGGGTAACGCTCGACGTGCTGAGGGGCGTGGCGGTGATGGAGATCCTGCTGGCGAACCTGCCTGGATTCGCCCTGCCCGATCCGGCCTATTCCAATCCCATGGCCTGGGGTGGGAGAAGATCGATCGATCTGGCCGTATGGTTCCTTACCGAGGTCTTCGTCAACGGGCGGATGCGCGGCCTCTTCTCGCTTTTGTTCGGGGCCTCGACCCTGTTAATCCTTCAGCGCGCCGACGCCGCCGGGCTGAACGGCGCGTCGGTCCATCTGCGCCGCATGGCCGTGCTGTTCCTGTTCGGGCTGGCCCATCTGACCTTCATCTGGTCCGGCGATATTCTGGCGCATTACGCGCTGGTCGGGGTGGTCGCTCTGGGCTTTGTCGGGTTGAGCGCACGGACATTGTGCTGGACCGCGATCGCCATGGCCGGCTTGTCTATGGCGATGGGATGGCTGGAATGTTTCGGCCTTTTCGCCGCCGCCGCGCGGGACACGCCGCGCTCGGTGGCGCTGTGGGACCTTTATCAGCGCGCATTCGGCACGCCTGACCCTACACAGCTTGCCCCTGAAATCGCGGCGATGCGCGGCCCTTGGGCGGTCTCGACCGCCTATCGGCTGGCGCACAACGGCAACCCCCTGTTCGACCTTATTCAGATCGGGCCGGACACGCTCAGCGCGATGCTGCTGGGCATGGCGGCACTCAAATCGGGTTTCCTAACCGGGCAATGGCCGCGACGAAGCTACAAGCGCTGGGCGATCATCGCCCTGCCCCTGTCCTGCGCGGCCTATGCCGGGATGGCGGTGGCGGTGATGGCGAGCGACTATGACGTGCGCGCCGTAACGCTGGTCGAATTGTTCCTCAATGTGCCGTTCCGGCTGATCGGAACGATCGGCTATGCCGCCCTCATCCTGCTGCTGTTGAGGCCGGGTGGCTGGTGGACGGGGCGAATCGCCGCCGCCGGACGGATGGCCTTCACCAATTATCTCGCGACCAGTGTCGTAATGACCCTGGTCTTCTACGGCCATGGATTGGGGCAGTTCGCGCACTGGACACGGGCCAGCCTGTATCTTCTGATCCCTCCGATGTGGGGTGCGATGCTGCTCTGGTCCAAACCCTGGCTCGACCGTTTCGGACAGGGGCCGCTGGAGCAGTTATGGCGTCTGGCGGTCCGGGCGCGTCTCTAACCTGCCACCTAATATTTGCAAACGCATCGCAACAGCCTTGCGATCCACTCTCATTAGCGCTAGACAAAGGATGCTGTTGATGGAGAGCACCTTGGTCGTTTGCGTTTGCAATGCCATCCGGGAATCGCAGGTTCGCGATGCCGCACGGGCAGGTTCGATGACTCCCTGTCAGATGTATCAGGCGCTGGGGCGGCAGCCCAAATGTGGCCAATGCGCCGTCATCGCCCGCGCGATCATCGACGAGGAACGCACCGCCGCCTGATCTGGGCAGCGGCGAATTCGCCAAACGCTCAGACGGTGACCCGCACCGCGGCGGCGATCACGCCCCAGGACAGCACGCACGCCCCCCCAAGAACCATCAGCCGGGTCCGCACCCGCAGCTTATAGGGCTCCATGGCCCGCTCGTTCGCCATATCCTCGCCCGAAAGGGACAGGACATTGGTCGGCCCCTGCGCCGCCGTGATCGCGCCCGAGGGCAACGCCCGATCGAAGACACACCCCAGCCCCTCGACGCCCTGCCACACCGCGGTCGCCCGAACGCGACCGATATTCGCCAGCCCAATTTCGATCCGGGATCCTTCGGCGATGGGCAGCTTGGTGTCGATCCGGCATCCCTCACGCGTCAGGTCGAGCACGACCACGTCATAGGGGCGGACATCGCCATCGATCCGAAGCACGCCGCGACGCTCCAGCAACGTCCGCTCCTCGGAGCGATCGTCCTGGCCGAAAGTGTCGACGACTTGAGCGAGTTTCATGCCCGTTAACCTTTGAAGGATGCTGCGTGAGGCTCGGGAGGGGAGCCGAGGGTGACGAAGCCGGATCGCGACGCAAGGTGGAGGCGATTCCAGCCTCTTGTCTCGATCCGGGACATAACGAAATTTGGGCGTGCCCCCACGCCCGGCGGAAAAATTCAATAAAGCCCGGCAATCGACCCGGCATAGAACAAGGCCCAGCCGCCGACCGCGCCGGACAGTACCAGCACAGGGGTCTTCAGCCAGTTCGTACGCGATGGCGTCACCGCCTGCTTCGCGCTGAAGCTGTCGAAGACCGCCTGCTCACGCTCACTATCGAACTCGTTCCAAAGCCTTTCCTGGAGGCTGTGGACCGGCGAACCCGAATTGGGGCCCTGCCAGGCATCAGTGCGCTCGCCCGCCTTGGTTGCGGTCGCAGCGTCTAGCTTCTTCGTTTGGGCCAGGTTGTTTCGCATGACGATTTCCAGACGGTCTAGTGCACTGAAACCGATTTAGCCGTTTGCGCTTAGACGAGGCTTAATCCGGCTGGTTAACGCAAAATTAGCTACGAATTGGCTTATCCTGGATCGCCTTGTCGAGCGATAGTCATCTATGCCATTTGCGGATCAGAAACGGATCAAGGGGATTCCATGTCGACCTTTCAGCGGCTTACCCGACTGCGCCCGGCGATGATCGCACTGATGACCGCCAGCGTCGCCCTGGCCGGCTGTGCCTCGACCAGCGCCCCGCCCCTGCCCGCGTCCGAGATCGGCAAGGCCCGCCAGCCCTATACATTGGGGGTCGGCGACAAACTGCGCGTTAACGTTTATCGCGAGCCCGAATTGAGCGGTGAGTTCGCCGTCGGCGGAGCCGGATCGATCGCCATGCCGCTGATCGGCGAAGTCCCCGTCAAGGGCATGACCCGCGCACAGGTCGAGGCGGAACTGGCCCGGCGGCTGGGCAACGGGTTCGTCCGCAATCCCAGCGTCTCGGTCGAGGTCTACGACTTCCGCACCTTCGCGATCCTGGGCGAAGTTCAGCGTCCCGGGGCGTATCCTGCGCGCGAAGGCACGACCCTGACGTCGGCGGTCGCGCTGGCGGGGGGCTATACCTATCGCGCCAACGAGCACCGCCTGTTGCTGCGCCGGGCCAATGGACCGACTTTCTACAGTGTCGATGCCGACGCCGATGTCGAGGTGCAGCCGGGCGATACGATCCGCGTGCCCGAGGTTCATTTCTGACAAGGGGTTATCGGGTGATCCGTTCTCCCCTGGCGGGCTCCGCCACGCTGATGCTGATGTCGTCGCTCGCCATGCCCGTCATGGCGCAGACGACGCCGACGCCCCGCCCGCGCTCGACGGTGCCGGGGCGGCTGACATTGCCGGCGCAGAGCGACCCGATGGCGACGCAACAGCCCGCCACGCCGGTCCCGCCGCCGCTGGTCGATCCCCAGACCGGGCGGCCGGTCGACACGCCGCCGCGCGCCAGCGGTGTCGCGAACGAGACGGCCGCGGATGCGACCCCAGCGAGCGACGTACCCCCCGTCCCCGCTTATATCCCCCTTCCCTCGGGTTCGACGCAGCAGACCGAACTGCCGACCGCCCGCATCGCCGATCGCGCGCTGAGCGCCACGCGGCTGCCGGGTGACACGGTATTGCTGCGACGACGGCCCGGCTACGACGCACCCGGTCTTCGCGTCGGTGGGCTGGTCGTCCACCCCTATATCGATGCGGGTCTGGCCTATGACGCGAACGTCTATGCCGAAGAGAATCCGCGGACCGACATTTTCGCGCATCTCCTGACCGGCTTCGACGCCGCATCCGATTGGGGGCGGCATCGCGCCGTGATCAGCGGCTATATCCGCCGCCGCGAATATGCCCGCTATACCTCGGAAAATACGACCACCTATCGGCTGGTCACGGCCGGACGCTATGACGCGACCTCGCACGTGTCCTTCACCACCGAGGCCTCGCACCAGCGGATCCAGTTGGAGCGAGGCGCGGTCGAGGAAGTATCGAGCCTGGCGCTGCCCAGCCTGTATGATCTGACTGTAGGCCAGTTGGGGACTAGGATCGAATATGGCCCGACGCGGCTGACCGCCAGCGGCGGCGTGTCTCGGACCGATTTCACCGACAACCGCTCGCTGACGGGACAGCTCACCGATCAGCGTTTCCGTACCTTCACCGGCTATACCGGCGAGGCGCGGATCGAGCATGACGTATGGGGCACCCGCGCCCTGTACGGCCAGTTCAACTTCGAACGACGCCGTTTCGAGACGGCGGAGGCCAAGCGGCTGAGCAATGCCGATGTCTATGCGCTGACCGCCGGTCTGCGCGGGGCGCTGACCCAGTTGATCCGTGGCCATGTCGGTATCGGCATCATCCGCGTCGACTTTCAGGATCCCAGCGCCAATTCGATCTCCAGCCTGACCTTCGACACCCAGGTCGACTGGCTGGTTCGGGACCGCACGACCATCTCGCTGTCGGGTGCGCGCGAGTTGCGCACCGCGGCGCAGCGTGGCGTGCGGGCGGCGCTTTTCTCCAATCTGACGATCAGCGCCAATGAGGAAGTTCGCCGCAATCTGATCCTGTCGCTCGGCATTCGTCAGCAATGGACGGACTATATCAACGACATCCGCCGCGCTTCCGCGACGGGCGTGACGTTGGGCGCGAACTGGTTGCTCGACCGGCATTGGACGATCAAGCCCTTGATAAGCTATCTTCGCCGTACCGACCGGGGCTTCAACCTCGATCTGGGGCCGGAGGATGCGCAGGTCGCGGTCAGCGCTTCCTACCGGTTCTGATCCAGGATCGGCACGAGGCCCTCCGTGGTCGGATGAAGTTCGCCGCGCGGCGGTGTCGCGATAGCCTGTGGAGGTTGGATTGACGGATCAAGCACTGGCGGCCCCGGGGGTGACGACGGCCGAGCCCTGGCGCCGTGCCGAGTCCGCGCGTGCCGCGCAGATCGCAAAGTTCGTGCGCATCTATCTCGTGCTGCCCGCCGCGATCATCGCCATCTATCGCAGCACGCAAATGTGGTATGGATACCCCACGTCGCAGACGGAAAACGCATCCAACGATCCGTTTCTGATGCAGCTGGTGCTCTATTCGCTGGTGCCGCTGACGGGCCTCGCGACGGTCCTGCTTCCCCGGATGGCGGGGCGTGCCATGATACGGATGGGGCCGCTCGTGGCCTTGCTGGGCATATTCCTCATCGGGTCGATCGTGGCGTCCGATGACCGGATGAGTTCATTGCGCGGCTTCATCGCCATGATGCTCATCGTCATCCCGATGCTCTATCTCGCATCCTGCTTCGGCGTGAAGGCATCCTTCGATCTCGTATGGCGGGTCATGGCGGTGCTGCTGGTCGTGAACTTCGCCTATTCGATCCTGTTTCCCCATTTCGCGTTCATGAGCGGATCGTTGAATGGTACGATGCGCGGCATGTTCAGCCACAAGAACGCCTTCGGTGCCTATTGCGCGCTGACCTTCGTCATGCTGCTGCCGCCCGATTTCGACATTCGGCGCTGGGACCGACTGCTTCGCCTCGTGCTATGCGCGGTCGCGGCCGTGGGGGCTAAGCTCTCGCTGTCCTCGACGGCGATCGTTCTGCTGATCGTCGGCACCGGGATGGTGGTCGTGACGGGGTTCCTGAGCCGCATCGAACAGCGCACGCTGCGCGCGCTCGCGTTCGCCTTCGCGCTCTCCTTCGTCATCCTGCTTGCCAGCGGCGCCGGGGTCGCGCTTCTGGGCGAGGTGGCGGGCAGTTTCGGCAAGGACGTTACCCTGTCGGGGCGCGCCGAGATCTGGGAGGCGCTTTGGCCGGTGGCACTGGACAAGCCCTGGCTGGGCCATGGCTTCGCCATCTTCCGCCAGACCAGCTATTTTCAGCAATTCACCAGCACCATCGCATGGGGCCCGCGCTCGACGCATAACACCTATCTGGAGATCGCGCTGAATTCGGGGTTTCCGGCGTTGTTCGTCTGGCTGGCGATCATGCTGGCGGCGATCTTTCGCGGCATCCTGCTGATCGATCCGTCCTCACCGGATTATCGGCCCATCCAAAAAGGGATCGCGGCGATCGTGATGGCGCTGCTGGTCTCGACCAGCGAAGCAGGGCAGATGCTGGCGCCTCTATCGACCTGGCCCATCCTGGTGCTGTCGCTTTATTGCATTGCGATTTCGGACGGCACCCGACGCGTGCGAAGGGCTAGTTCGGTCGCACCCCTCGGCGAGGGAATGTCGAAGGCCGCCTGGACCTCCGCAAACCGGCGAGCGGTGTAGATCGCCCCAGCCTTTGAGAGGTGATGCGTGTCGGCGTAGAAGACATGACGCTGACCAGCGCGGAATTTGCAGCCGAGCCGATCGCACAAGGACGGCACGGGATCGAACAGCAAGACGCCTGATCGTCCCGCCGCCACGTCGGCAACCGCCGGGCGCGCCGGATCAGACACTACGGCGCTCCATGGAAGCCGGTCCTGCCGGGTCCTGTTTGGCCAAGTGGCGAACCTGTCGGCCAGTGCCGTCCGGACCGGCATCAGATCGTTCAAGGCCGCGCTATAGGGATTGACCGAAAAACGCGGGACATCCTGCATGACGATAACCGTCCGCCCCATCCGGTGGAGGGCGGTGATCATCCGATCGAGCCCGGACGCGAGCGTCATTCGCCTCTCCGCCACGCTGACACCGTCCGAACTCCCGCTCCCCATTGCTCCGACGGGAGGGGTTTCCAGCATCGAGGACCAGTAGCCGGCCAGAATGACGACCCGGATACGGGGCTGCGTCCGAATGATCGACAAGGCCTTTGTCAGGAAGGCGGCACATTCCGCCGCATGGGTCGGATGATTGACCAGGAAATGATCGTAACCCAGGATCGGCTGACAGGCCGATTTGGTCATCTGATACAGCGCCAATGAATGATCCGCGGCCAGTCCGGCGATCCCCGCCGCCATGGCATTGGCATGACTGTCACCGACCAGGGCGACGGCTGACCCCCTGCCCGACGGCAGGCATGCCTCGGTCGAACGCGGAGAGGATGCGCCATAGGCAACGAGACAGTTGTTATCCAAAGCGCCGCGAACGTCCGCGTCCAATTGTCGGACCGAGAGCGAAGCCCAGCGCGTGACCCCGCCGCTGATGACCAGCAGAACGAGTGCGGCGACGCCCCCGCCCCAAAGCGGAGCGTAGCGCCGCAGGCTGATACCGCCGCCGGTTCGCCTGTGCTGGAACGGCAGTTCAATCGCATAATAGCTCGCCACGGCGACGAGCAGCGTTCCGATCATCAGGGCGGCCCGAACGACCGGGCTGGCGTCGATCCCCAGTATATGCAGCGCAGCGACGGGCGGCCAATGCCATAGATACCAGGAATAGGAGATACGACCCAAACCGACCAAGGGGGGCGCCCCCAATATCCCAAGGGCTGTGCCGGATACGCCCGGCATGACGATCATCGCCGCCGCAGCGACGGCCAGGACCTGCCGGAGCAACACGGGCTGCCCCTCCGGCAGGAACAGCGCAAGCGCCAGAAGCACTGTGGCCGCCACCATCCTGTGTTGCCGCGTCAGCGGGTGCGCAAAGCTCGGTAACGGATGAGCCGACCGCAACGCGATCAGTCCACCCACCCCGATCTCCCAAAAGCGGAACGGCATGAGGTAATAGGCCGCTGCCGGCCGATAGAGCTGGATCAGCGCGGCCAGCCCGAAAGACAGGACGACCGCAGCCAGCATAGCCGCGCGCAGCCAATGGCCGCCCCTTCGGACACCGATCAGAATGAGGGGCGGCAGAACGAGATAGAATTGCAATTCGACCGAGAGCGACCAGCCCATCAACAGCAATTGCCGAACGGCCTTGGGCGAAAAATAATCGGTGAACGCCACGAAAACCACGTTGGAAACACCGGTCAACGTCGCAATTGCCGTGATCGCGTAAATCTTCAGTTCATATGGGGTCGAAATCGCATATGCGATAAGTGTCGTGAAGATGACGACGCAAAACAGAGCAGGCAAGAGCCTGCACGCGCGGCGAATGTAGAAGTAGCGGTAGCGAAACCGCCCGGCCTGTACCGATCGAAAAAGAATATCGGTAATCAGAAAACCGCTGATGACGAAGAATATGTCAACACCGACATATCCCGCCGAGAATGACGGCGTTTCATAGTGAAACAAAACGACCAAGAGAATGGCAACCGCACGCAAACCATCCAAGTCGCGGCGATAGGCCGTATCGATCGCTTTCGGCGCCACGGCCTCCATTCCCTATCGTCCCGTCAAAGCGCCCGACCTGTCGATCTGTTCCTCTCAGAGACGGCGATTTTCGTCCATGTGCTGGAGCAATCCTGCCCTGTGCTATAGCCGAAACGATACACCACTTGCCGCACCGGAGCGTGGCAGGGGCTGCAAGGCGTCGCCAAACGGCAATGGGCGAGCCGACATTGCCGGCTCGCCCACCCCTTCGATTGCTCATGACCGGCGAGGCTTGCCCCCCGCCGGCGAGACGCGCGTTACAGGACCAGCATGTCCCCGGCATTCAGATGCGGGGTCAGGTCGATGACCAACGCGCCCTGATCATAGCTTCCCCCCAGCGCCGCCTTGTAGACGAAGCTGTCGCTCGTCTTGTGGTCGGCCACCATCCGCGCATTGGCGTCGGCATCCAGCGTATAGGTGAAGGCACCGGTGCCATCGATGTGCAGCGTGCCATAGGCGCCCTTCAGATCGACCGCGCCCTTGTTCAGCTGTTGTCCGCCCACGGTGCGCAGCGACAGGGTGCTGCCGTCCGAAGTCAGGTCGTTGGTCGAGACATTGCCGACGACCGTCTGGCTGTTGGCGGCGATCTTGTAGAAATCGTCCACCGCCTTCGCCTTCTCGATCGGCTGCCCGGCCTTGAGCGCGGCCTTGGCGGCGGCACTGGTCGGATCCTGCGTCCGGATATAGGCGGACAGATCGATGGTCAGGTTCGACGAGACGACCTTGCCATTGTCATTGGCCTTATACTGGAAGCTTTCGGTCGGTGCGCCGACATTCTTCAGCTTGGCGAGCGCATTGCTGTCCAGGCTATAGGTGAAATGGCCATTCTGGTCGACGTGCAGCGTACCGAAGCTGCCCTTCAGGTCGAGGCCATTGGTACCGATGCGGGTGCCGTTGAACGAGCTGAGCGACAGCTTGCTACCCGCCGCGTTGACGTCATTGTCCATGATGTTGCCGGCAACCTTGGTGCCCGACACGTCCACGGCATATCGGTCGGCATTGATCCCGACCTTCAGCGCCTTGTTCAGATTCTCGCTATAGCTTTCTTGAAGCAGCTTGGCGGCCGCGGCATCGGCCTGTGCCTTGGCAACCGCCTCTGCCTGAGCCTTGGCGGCGGCATCGACCTGCGCCTTGACCGCGGCCGCGGCTTCGGCCTGCAACCCGGCGGGGGCCTGTGCCGCCGTCGTCAGGACGTTATTGGCCACGTTGAACGCCCCGGTCAGGCCGCTGCCCTTGATCTGCGACACGGTGCTGTCGATCACCACATTATCGTGGAAGGCGCCGGTCGCCTGTTTGTCGATCTTCAGCGCGGCGGTCGCGACGCTGACGAAGGTGTTCTTGCTGATGTCGATATTCTGGCGTGTCACGTCGCCGTCGCGCGACAGACCGGTCAGCGCCACGCCGAAGTTCGATCCGACGATCTCGTTGCCCGAAATCTTGTAATTGCCCAGGTTGATACCCGCGCTCGCCATGATCGCCGACGACCAGCCATATTTGTTCTGGCCGCTCAGCTTGTTGTTCGTGATCTCGACGTCCCAGCCGTTGATCGCGATGCCGAAGCTGCCGCCCTTCACCTCGTTGCCCGAGGCGACGACGTTGGACGAGGAGTTGACGATGATCCCGCCCTTGGTCGAATCGGGCGACGTGCTCTGGTCGATGACGTTGCCGGTCATGCGCACGTTCGACGACCCGGTGACCTGGATGCCGTCGGCGGTGCCGCCCTTCAGGTTCGTCATGACATTGTTGACGATCTTCACGTCGGTCATGTCGACGACGTAGATGCCGTCATTCGACACATGATCGAACTTGCTGTTCGAGATCGTGACGTTCTTGCTCGTCTTCATCGAGATGCTGCCGGTGCCCGTCGCGGCGCCGGCGTTGATCAGCGAGACGTGATCGATCACCCAATTCTCCGCCTGCGCGGCATAGATGGCGTTCGAGCTGGTCGAGAAGGTCAGGTCCTTGATGACGATGTTCGTCGCCTTGGTCCCGTAAATGCCCTGCTTGCCGACGAAGGTCGGGTCCGTCCCCTGGCCATAGGCGCCGATGGTGATCGGTTGGTCGGTCGTGCCCGAGCCATTGATGGTCAGCATGTCGGCAAAGCTGCTGCCGCGCGCCAGCAATATGGTGTCGCCGGCCTTGAGCTTCATACTGGAAATCTTGGCGACGGACTGAAACGCCGTGCCCGCACTCGTGCCGCTGTTCTTGTCCGAACCGTTGGCGGCATCGACATAATAGGTCGTCATTTTCCGGCTTCTCCGGGGAAGAGAGCAGAGGTCTTCCCGATGAGGAGCATGTGCCAGCGACGGTGGAAACGACGGGTTACATCCTAGGGTTAACGTTTCGTACACGGTAAAACATTGCCGAAACGCGGTAAATTTCGTGAAAGGCAATCCGTATTAAGATCTGTCACCGGCGCGCGAGCGGATCGCCAGTGACGCGGCGGACGCGTGCCGTGCGCCGAACGCACAAACGCCGGCGACCTTTCGGTCACCGCCGTTCGGCATATCCATATCGGCCGCCACGAGGCGGCCGATCGGGACTCAGATGGCCGGAGCAGCCGAGTTGAACGCGATGTTCAGCAGGGCATAGTCGGTGTTGTTGCCTTCACCGTTCTGGCCGTCATGCGGCTTGTAGGCGAACTTCTCGACGCCCTGCGCGCCGTTCAGCGCGAGCGTGTCGGGGTCGGTATAGTCGACCGCATAGCTGAAGGCGCCGTTGCTGCTGATCGTCAGGGTGCCGTACACGCCCTTGATCTGCACGTCGCTCATGCCGGTGATGTGATAGTTGGTGTTGGTGGCGAGATCGATCACGCCGCCGACATGCAGCGTATCACCATCGGGATCGCTGTCGTTGGCAAGGACGTTGCCGCCGACGACGCCCGAGTTGGTCGAGACGAAGTCATCAACCGCGACCGGCTTGCGGTTGGCGGCACCGGCGATGTCGAAGGTCAGAAAGGCCT
Source organism: Sphingomonas sp. LC-1 (assembly GCF_025371035.1). GTDB lineage: Bacteria > Pseudomonadota > Alphaproteobacteria > Sphingomonadales > Sphingomonadaceae > Sphingomonas > Sphingomonas sanguinis_E. The sequence goes on from NZ_JANZXB010000001.1 coordinate 87,974, forward strand.
GATCGTACATGCCGCTGCCGTCGCGGATCTTGATCTTGAAGTCTTCGACCATGGTCTGGCCGTTCTTAATGTTCAGGCCAGCGTTCAGCTCATAGGTATAGCTGCCGTCCTGGGCGATGGTCAGCGTGCCATACTTGCCCTGGAACACGTTGCCACCCTTGCCGCCGCCGATCTGGCCGGCGACATAGCCGTCGTTGACGCGTGCGACAGTGATCGTGTCACCATCGGCATCGGTCGCGTTGCTGAGGATGTTGCCCGACATCGTACGGGTGTTTTCGTTGAACGAAATCGTCTGGTCAGGAAGGTTGGGCTTGCTCGCCATTGTTCGGGACTCCCCTTGTTCTGCTTATCAAAGCATTTGGATTGCAGTGCTGGCCACGAGGCCGGTGTTGATGACCAGATGGTAAGCGATCCGTTAACCAAAAACAGCGAAAATGTTTCCCGCTTTTTGGCGGGTGTCCCATGATGAGGCGGATGACGATCGCAGCCCAAATGCTTCGCGGCGCACAATTAATTCGGACGGAACAAGGTGCCGATTGCTGGGTTTAACGGCCCTTTTTGCCTGTCTCATCTGGTGCTTGGGAAACGTCGACACCCCGCCTCGGCGCAAACGGCGACAGAACTCGTGTCGACACCGTAAGGACGGCGGTTTTCTGCGGACTTCGACCGCATGATATGCGTAACGATGCCGTAACGGATAGCCGCTATGATCCTGAACAACGGCTGTCTGATACGGCGATTTATGCCATCAAAGGGGTCGTTTATCCCTGAAATGACACCGCCTGCCCCCGTCGATGAAAATAAAGTCATGGACGATGAAAACAGCGTCATTTTTTGCCGCCTAGCCCGACGAACGACGCAATTTCCAAACGCGAAAAAGATATTAGGAGGCTGTTCCTCGCCTTGGCGCTCAAAAACCTCGCTTTACCGCAACGCATTGATTCGGGCCGATTCGAAAAAAATCGGCCCGGCATCGAGATTTTCGGTGCCAGGCCGTCAAAAGCCGTCATTCCCTTATCGCAACTGGGCCTTGCCGGATTGCGGCACCCGTTCGGCGATCGCTCTGATCATCCGGGGCCTGGGGTGGGTGCCGGTACGCGGCGAGCCCGCGCCGTCATTGGCATTGGGTGCGAACACCTCTCCTCCCGCCGCCACGACCGTACGCGATCCGTTATAGTGAAGCTTGCAGGTCCAGTTGCCCGGCTGGCCACTGATCCCGATCACCGTTGCGAAGGCCGACGTTCCGCCCGCCGCCCATTGAAGCGTATCGCCCAATTCCGGCGCGTCGGCCAATATGATCGTGTCATAGGTGGCCGCGCCATCGGTCCCCGCCTGCTGAGCCAGGGTCGTGACGAAGAAGGGCTCGGGCCATTTCCCTTGTGTATCGGCCAGGCCGCTGGCGCGCATGACCTCTATATAGCCGGCCAGCGAGCCGTCCATTCCAGCTTCCTTGTCCGCCTCCAGTTGATAGCGGACGCCGCTCGGCCATTCGCCACCGGCCTGGTAACCCTGATTGGCGAGCGTGCGGAACCCGTCGGTAGAATTGGGATGGATGACCTGCCCCACCGCGACGATCGGTATGCCCGGATGACGCGCGAGCACACGGTCGTTCAACGCCTTCCAGTTGCTGCGGGTCGTCGCATAGCTGCTGCTGTCATAGTCGTTACGCCCCATTTGGTTGAGGATACAGGTGAAGGGCCGCCGCCCACCGTTCATCGTCACCACCTGATCGACAATGTCCCAGCGCTTGGCGGAATTGGTCGAGATCAACTCGCGCTTCGATGCCGCACCGGGCATGCCGATCACCATATGCGGAATACGGCCATAGGTCCCATCGCGATCGAGCCAACGGCGCAGCCAGCCCATATTGCGCCGCGCATCGGCCGCCAGCGGGTGGTCGGACTGCCGCTCGCCAATCGAATCGCAGACGACCAATGGCACCGGCCGCCCGTCCCATCCCTTGGCGACCATGAAATCCGGGCCGTAATAGGCCGGAAAGGATGGCCCATCCAGCGAGGCGGTGCTGGCCGTGTCGGTCCCGATCAGTGCGGTCAGCGCCGCCGCATTGTCCGCGCCCCAGACGCGCTCGCCCCGCTGTCGCATGATCTGATGCACCGGGATCTGTTTTTCCCCAGCGGCAGTCATATAGAGCGTGTAGACCGTCACCTGCGCGAGCGGCGGAACCGCGAGCGAGAGGTCGTCGGTCCAGGCCCCCAGCGCGCCGCTGGCGATGCTGGTCCCCGCCGCCCCGCCGAAACCGCACGACAGGGCCGGACCGCCATTTACCGCGATCCATACGCCGTGGATCACAGTGGCATTGCCCGGCAGGACCGTCTCCTGCGGACTATTGCCCCCTTCGGTGCAGGCGAAGCCCGAATAATGAAGTCGCAGATGGTCGATCGCATATTGCGGCGAACCGAAGATCAGTTTCGTCATGATGAAGCGCGTGTCCGACTGCGCGGTCAGCAACGCCCCGGACGGCATCCGCGCGCCGGTCGCCCAGAACATATAGCGGTCCTGGTCGGCCGGCATGCGCGGATTGCCAAAGGCCGGGCGATTGCCCGCATAGGCCCCTGCCATATCGCTCACGCCTCCCCGATCAGGTCGGCCGCCGTGGTGCCGGTCGCGCGGACGAAGCCGGGGCGGACGTTCAGATAAACGCCGCTGGCGACATTGCGATAGACGACGTCCGCGACGCCATCGACGCCGCGAAGCGTGACATGCCCTCCGGTCCCGACAAAGAGACGCTTGGGCACGATGGCCAGGGCACCCGTGTCGCTGGGAATGATAACAAATGGTGCGCGCGACGGCGCGCTGAGGCTGTCGATGTTGAACGGGTCGGCCATGGCTGTTCTTCCCCCCTATAAAGGCCCGGACACGATGGTCCGGGACAATGTTCCTCTTATGTTCCTTTTATAGCTGTAGGAAAGCCCCGACAGAGCGGGTATCGGCAGCGCGTCACATCAGGGTCTTCGGGTCAGCCAGCGGCGCCATTCCAGCCGCAGCGGGAATAGGATAGCATGAGCAACACAGCCGGGGGTGTCGGAAAGCGGATCGCCAAGGGGAGCATGTGGCTGTCGGCCGCTCGGGTGGTCGTCAATCTTTCGGGCATGGTCAGCACGGTGCTGCTCGCGCGACTGCTGGTCCCGGCGGATTTCGGCCTGGTCGCGATCGCAGCGACGTTGATGCAGATCGTCACGTCGATCACCGAAATGTCATTGTCCCAGGCGCTGATCCGGCTGGACGAGCCGACCGATACCGATTTCCATTCCGCCTGGACGCTGTCGATGCTGCGCGGCGTGACGATCGCGGTGGTGCTGTCCGCCTCGTCGCCGTTCGTCGCGCATCTCTATGGCGATCAGCGGCTGATACCGATCCTGATCGTGCTGGGCGGCGGCGCGCTACTGTCCGGTCTTGCCAATCCCTGGCTCGCGGTATTCCAGCGGCGGCTGGTCTTCTGGCAGGAGTTCGTCCTGTCCACCGCATCGAAGATGAGCAACGTCATCGTCGCGGTCGGCGTCGCCTGGTATTTCCAAAGCTATTGGGCGATCGTCGCGGGGATCGTGGCGATGTACGCCTCCAACGTCATCGTTTCCTATTGCATCCTGCCCCGCCTGCCCCGTTTTTCGCTGGCGAGCTGGCGGACCCTGTTGTCCTTCTCGGTCTGGACCAGCGCGTCGCAGCTCGTGAACGCGCTGAACTGGCGCGCCGACCAGTTGATGGTGGGCAAGATCGCGACGCCCACGGTGCTCGGCTATTATAATGTCGGCTTCAACCTCGCCAATCTGGCGACGCGTGAGACGACACTGCCGCTGACGCAGACGCTGTTCCCCGCCTTCGCCTCGATCAAGCACGACAAGCCGCGGTTGAAGACCGCCTATATCAAGGCGGACCGCCTGCTGGTCGCGCTCGGCGTGCCGGTGGGCGTCGGCTTTGCGTTGGTCGCGGAGCCGATGGTGGCGCTGTTCCTCAACACCAAATGGCTGCCCGCCGTCCCCATCATCCAGGCCTTTGCCGTGATCTTCGGCCTGCAAGGCGTCGCCGGGCTGGTGACGCCGCTGGGCATGGCGATGGGACAGGTACGGATGCTCTTCCTGCGCGACGTTCAGGTCCTGCTCGTCCGCCTGCCGCTGATGGCGTTGGGAGCCATATTCTTCGGGGTGCCGGGTCTTGTCGCCGCGCGGGTCGTCACCGGACTCTATCAGGTCGGCATCGCGATGCAGCTTGCGCGCCGTCTGGCCGGGGTGCCGATCCTGCGCCAGTTTGCGACCCACCTCCCCACCTTTATCGGATGCGTTGCCATGGCACTGGGCGTCTGGGCGGTCGCGGATCGGGGGCTGCGCGTGATCGCGGGCTTCGATCTGGCGCAGGAGCTGGTCTTGCGCGTGCTGGTCGGCGGCCTCGTCTATCTGGTGACCCGCTTCGCCATCTGGTTCGTGACGGGTCGTCCCGAGGGGCTGGAGCGGGACGCGCTGGCGATGCTCGGCAAGCTACGGCGCAAGCGGGCGGCGGCCACCATGGCATGACCGCCCCGTCATGGTCGTGTCATTTGGGGACAGAATTGACCCGGGAGTCGATTCCCCGCGTGGCGAAGCGCGCCTAGACCTGCGAATATCGTGGCATTGCGACCAGTTGGGGTAGTGCACGCATGGGCCCGTTAACCAATAGGGCCTATAGCCCATGGACATGACGGCGCCGGGGACATCTGGCGCGGCGTGACATGTGGCGTAAGGAAGGGCCGGGTTTTGCGTACAGCCGACGGGGGACAAGACGATCTGCGCATGGCCATGCGCCGGTTTCGATCGGTCTTCGGCATGATCGTGGCGGTCAGCGCCATATTGAACGTGCTGTTGCTGGCCGGGTCCATCTACATGATGATGGTCTACGACTCGGTGCTGCCGGGCCGGTCGATCCCGACTCTGGTGGGCCTGCTGATCATGGTCACGCTGGCCTATGCCTTTCAGGGGTTGTTCGAGAATTTGCGCGCCGGCCTTTTGTCCGATGTGGGCAACGGGCTGGACCGGGCGCTGTCGCGCCGGGTGCAGGGCGCGATGGGGCAGATGTCGCTCGACGGGCGGGTGACGCAGGGCGACGGCCTGGGCCCGATGCGCGATCTGGACCAGGTGCGCAGCTTCATCAGCGGCACCGGCCTGGCGACGATGATCGACCTGCCCTGGATCCTGTTCTTCCTGGGCGTGCTGTTCATGCTGCACGTCTGGCTGGGCGTCACGACCCTGATCGGAGCGCTGATCCTGCTGGCGCTGACGCTGGTGACCAACCGGGTCATGAAGAAGCCGTCGGCTGACCTCCACCAGATGTCTTCGGTCCGCAACGCCATGGCCGAATCGAACATGCGGCATGTCGAACTCTTCGCCGCGCTGGGCATGCGCGAGCGGATGCGAGACCGGTGGGAGCGGGTGAACAACCAATATGTCACCCTGTCCAACCGCGTCTCACGCGAAAGCGCCAAGCTGGGCGGGGTCAGCAAGGTCCTTCGCCTGCTGCTGCAATCGGTCATCCTCAGCGTCGGCGCACTGCTCGTCATCAACGGCAAGGCCAGCGGCGGCGTCATCTTCGCCTCGTCCATCCTGTCGGGCCGCGCACTGGCGCCGGTCGACCAGGCGATCGCCAATTGGCGCAATCTGGTCGGCGCGCGTCAGGGTTGGGCACGGCTGAAGCAGCTTTTCTCGCGCGTCCCGGCCGCCGATCACGGCATGACTCGCCTGCCCGCACCGCATCAAAGCCTGCTCGTCGAAAATCTGGTCGTCGGCCCACCGGGCACGCAGCGGGTCACCCTGCACGGCGTCCAGTTCCGGCTGAACCCCGGCGATGCGCTCGGCCTGATCGGGCCCAGCGGCGCGGGCAAGACCACGCTCGGTCGCGCGCTGATCGGCTTGTGGCAGCCTCAGGCGGGCGCGGTGCGGCTCGACGGCGCGGCGCTCGACCAATGGTGGCCGGACGATCTGGGTCGGTGGCTCGGCTATCTGCCCCAGTCGGTGGAACTGGTCGGCGGCACCATCGCGCAGAATATCGCCCGCTTCGATCCCGAAGCCACGTCGGAAGCGATCATCGCCGCCGCGCGCGACGCCGGAGTCCACGCGCTGATTACCAGCCTGCCCGCCGGCTATGACACCCAGATCGGCGAGGATGGCCGCGAGCTTTCCGCCGGTCAGCGCCAGCGTATCGGGCTGGCACGGGCGCTTTATGGCGATCCCTTCCTGATCGTTCTGGACGAGCCCAATTCCAATCTCGACGCCGAGGGCGAGGCCGCTCTGGCCGCCGCGATCGGCTCGGTCCGCAACCGTGGCGGCATCGTCGTCGTCATCGCCCATCGTCCCAGCGTTTTGGGACAGGTCAACAAGATCATGTATTTGCGCGACGGCCGTATCGAGCTATTCGGCCCCAGCGATCAGGTCATGGACCATCTGACGCGCGCGGCGCTGCCCAACGGCACGCCCACGCCCGAGCGTACCCTTGAGGAAAGCAAGTCATGAACGGCATCGTCACCACCGGCGGCCCCGGCACGCGCCTGACCGCGATCGACGAAGAGGCCCCCCTCTATGATCCGCTGCGGAGTGCGAAGCGCCAGTTCCGCATCGCGCTGACCGCGATCCTCGTGCTAGTGCTGGGCTTCGGCCTGGCGGGTGCGCTCATCCCGATCGGCGGCGCGGTCATCGCGCCCGGCCAGGTCGGGGTGAAGAGCCGGATCAAGCGGATCGCGCATCCCGCGGGCGGCGTCATTTCCGAAATCCTGGTCGAAAATGGCCAGCGCGTGCGCAAGGGCCAGGTGCTGATGCGCTTCGACGACCGCGTCACCGACGCCGATGCCCGCTATTCCAGCCTCAGCGTCGACCAGTTGCTCGCCCAGCGCGCGCGGCTGGAGGCGGAGCGTCTGGGCGCGCCGAGCATCAGCTTCCCCGCCGAACTGGTCAATGGTGGCGAGGGTGCCCAGCGCGCCATGGCGGACGAGCGCAAGCTTTTCACCATCCGCAAGACCGAACAGTCGGGCCTGATCGCCCAGCTCGAATCGCGCGTGCGGCAATATGAGCAGCAGATCGGCGCCTATCGCGCGCAGATCAACGCGCTGGAACAGCAGACCGCGCTCATCAATCCCGAGCGTCAGGGCGTGAAGGATCTGTGGGAAAAGGGGCTGGTCACGATCAGCCGCCGCAACCAGCTCGAACGCACGGCCGCCGATCTTCAGGGCAATGTCGGGGCGCTCCAGGCCAATATCGCCTCGACCCAGGCGCGTATCACCGAGGCGCGCGAACAGATCATCCAGCTGGGCGAGACCCGCCGTTCGGAAGCGGGCACGCGCCTGGCCGAGATCAACAATACGCTGAACCAGCAACAGGTGCGCAGCGTCTCGGCGGTCGATGCGCAAGACCGCAGCGTCCTGCGCGCGCCCTATGACGGCGTCGTCGACAAGCTGGCCTTCAACACCATCGGCGGCGTCGTTCGCGGGGCCGAGGTCATCATGGAAATCGTGCCCGATAGCGACGAGCTGATGGTGGAGGCGGGTGTCTCGCCGCTCGACATCGATCAGGTGCGGGTGGGCCAACAGGCGCGTATCCGTTTCAGCGGATTGAACTCCACCGCGACGCCGGAAATCCATGGCCGGGTGGTGACGGTGGCCGCCGACCGGTCGATGGATCAGGAGGGCAAGCAGGCCTTCTACCCGGTCCGCGTCGCGATCGAGGAGGCCGAGTTGCGCCGCTATCCCGAAATCCAGCTGCGCCCCGGCGTGCCGGCCGAGGTGTTCATCGAAACCGGCCACCGGACGATGATCTCTTACATCACGAAACCCCTGCGCGATCAGTTCGAGCGGGCTTTCCGAGACAATTAATTCGACGGAGTGGGGCAATGATGGTGAACAGGGGGAAGGCGCTGGGGCTGCGCGCCGGTTTGACGATGCTGGCCTTGATGGGATCGGCATCGGGCGTCGCGTTGGCGCAGGTGCCGACCGCTGCCGGCATGCCGCAGCCGCTGGAGCCGCAACTGCCGCGCGAGACGCCCGAGGGCGCGCTGGCGGCGAATGCGACGCCGACGCTGACCACGCTGGAGGCCGCGATCGCGCGGGCTTATTGGAGCAATCCGACACTGGTCGCAGAGCGTTCGACGCTGAAGTCGGTCGACACGCTCTATCCGCTGGCGCGGGCGAGCTATGGCCCGCAGATCACGCTTCAGGGTTCGCACCAGTTCACCCGTACCCGCAGCGAAATCTACCCCGGTCTCTTCAACCGGCCCGAGGGTTTCTCGAGCACCGCGCAGCTGGTCTTCTCGCAGCCGGTTCTGTCGTTCGGGCGGCGCGCATCGGCCGAGCAGAATGCGCTCGCGCAGATCGCGCTGGAGCGTGAGCAGCTTCGACTGGTCGAAGCATCGACCATGTACAACGTGATCTCGGCCTATGTCGGGGTGATCCGCGACCGCAATATCGTGGAACTGGCGCGACAGAACCTGGCGCTGCTCGAGCGCCAATATAGCGATGGCCGCGCGCGGTTCGCGGTGCGCGACATCACCTCCAGCGATTTGCAGCAGGTACAGACGCGCGTCGAATTCGGCCGCGCACAGCTGCTGAACGCGCAGGGGCAATTGGGTTCGAGCCAGTCGCTGTTCCTCCAGGCGACGGGCGGCCTGCCCGGCGATCTGGCAGTGCCGCCGCAATTGGCCCTGGGCGTCGGTTCGCTCGACGCGGCCTATGGCATCGCCGAAAATGCCAGCCCGATCATTCGCGGCGCCCAGTCGCGCGAAAAGGTGTCGCGCGCCGCCGTCGCCGCCGCCAAGGCCGAGCAGAACCCCAATGTCTCGCTGGAAAGCAGCGGCACCTACGGCCCGACCTCGATCTACCAGAACCAGCTTCGCACCACCGACCTGCGCTCGTCGGTGGTGGTGACGATGCCGCTGATCGATTCGGGCACGCGCCGCCTGTCGATCGAGCGGGCGCGTCAGCAGAATGACGCTGATTGGCGATTGGTGGATGCAGCCCTGCGCGAAACGCGCCAGTCGGTCGCGCAGGCCTGGGACGCGCACCGCGCCGCGCTGGCCTCGCTCGACCATCTGCGCGCTGCCTCCGCTGCGGCGCAGGCGGCCTATGACGGAGCCGTCATCCAGGAAAAGGCCGGCGACCGCACGACCCTCGACGTGCTCGACCTGGCGCGCGACCTGCTGAACATCCGCACCAGCTATGCCACGGCCGAGGCGAATGAATATATTGCGCGGGCGCAGCTCCTGTCCGCCATGGGCAATCTGGAGGCGCCCAAGCTGATCTCCGGCCTGCCCGCCTATGACACCAACGCCAATTTCGATCGCGTGAAGCGGCGCGGCGACGTGCCGTTGCTGACCCCGCTGCTGTCGGGGGCGGACAATCTGGTGAGCGGCAACGTGATCGCGCGCGAGCGTCCGATCCGCGACCCGTCGGGCGCGCTGCGGGTCGAAACGTCGGTCACGCCGCTGGAGGTGCCGCCCGCGCCCCCGGTGACGGAGGCGACGACCCCCGCCCCGGCGAAGCCGCCGCGACGCTAAAACCGATACCCACCTCAAAGACAGGAGCGCATCGTGGCCCGGACCTCCATCTACGTCGTCAGCCTGGACAGTGCGACCGAACGACGCGCCAGCTTCACGGGACATGCCGAAGGGGCCGGACTGACCTGGCGCTTCTTCGACGCCCATCGCGAACCGCAGGGGTTACGCTATGACGAGGCGGCGGCCATTCGTGAACATGGCCGACCGCTCCAGGCCGGCGAATTGGGCTGCTATTCCAGCCATGCCGGGCTGTGGCGGCAGCTTCTGTCCGATCCCGATGCCGACCAGTATCTGATCCTGGAAGACGACGTCATCGCAGACTGGGGCGCGCTCCGCCTGCTTTGCGATGTCGATTATGCGGCTGAAGGCGTCGATTATATGCGGCTCTTCTACAAAAAGCCGTCACCCCATCTGCCATGGCGGCGCAACTGGCCCGCGTCCGATCTCTATGTCGTCCGCCTCTATGGCAAGCCCTATGGCACCCAGGGTTATTTCATCACCCGCAAGGGGGCGGAGCGGTTCCTGGAACTCTACACCGATGCGGTTCGGCCCGTCGACGACCAGATGGACCGGTTCTGGGAAAGCGGCATTCCCAACCTGTGCCTTTTCCCCTTCCCCATCATGGAGGCCTATCGCCCCTCGACCATCGGGGCGGCCCGATTTGCGGGCAAGCAAACGCGCGGAGCCAGGATGCGGCTGACCGCTGACCGGATGCGGCGCAAACTCGCTTTCATGGTCGATCGCACGCTCAAACGCTGATCGCGGTCATGCCGGGTCGGGCTGGACGAACAGCTCGGCCCGGATCGCGCGGTGGTCCGACCCGGTAAAAGGCAGGGCATCGACGCGCCCCGCAACGATGCCGCGCCCGACGAAAATCTGATCGATCGGCAGGAGCGGCACGACCCAGTCACGCCCGGCGACCCGTGCCGGAAAGCTGAACATCGCGCGCGTCACACGCGTCATCGGCCACAGCCCCCGGTCCAGCATCGCCATCCCCTGCCCCCAGGGCGTCAGGTTGAAATCGCCGGTCAGGACCAGATGATCGGTCGGTCCCTGCCGAACGGCATCGATCAGCGACGACCGGAACCGCGCCTGCGGCCCCGGCGGGAAAGGCCATGGTGCATGAACCGTCGCGACCGTGAGCGATCCCAGGCCCCGCAACGGGATTTCGGCGCGGAACAGCGCAGGACCGACCAGGCCGCCCTGTCGCCCTGGCAGACGCCAGCGAACGGGCCCCATCGGCCGCCGCGACAGGATCGCCAACTGGCAGCCCCGGCACGCGCTGCGATAGGGAAAGACGTTCGAGAGCTTCTCGAAAAGCGGCTCGGCCCCGCCCGCCTCCTGAAGCAGCAATATGTCCGCGCCGCTGTCGATCAGGACATTCGCGGTCCGGTCAGGGCTGGTCCGGCCACCATGAAGATTGTGGGTGACGAGGACGACCCTCGCCGCCCCAGTGGGCACCGCGTTGACCGAGGGACGTTCCGCGATTTCGCGCGCGATCGGCCAGGCGATCAGCGCCGTCGCCCCGATCGCCCCCGCCACGAAGGGCCAGTGCCTGCGATGCGGCGACACCAGGAGCCCCGCGATCAAGGGAATGGCCGCCAGCGGTAGAAACGAGGCGAAGGCATCCGCCCCGGGCCAGACTCGTCCCAGCCAAGGGCAAAGTGCCAGGCCCCATGCCAGGGCCAGGAGCATCCAGCCGACCATCGCGCCAAGCCGTTTCAATCATTGACCCCTTGCCAATCGCCAGCGCGCTATAGAAGGGCCCCGGATCGTGTCAAACCGAGCCGCCCGTCCATCCCGCCGCCGCTGTCGGAGCTTGCGGGAGCATGTTACAGCCGGGCCGGAAAAAAGGACCAAAGACCAATGGCACGCGTAATCTGGGGTGAGAGCACATCGGCCTTGTCGGCCGCGCCGGACGACCGTGCGGTCCTGTCCTCGACCCTGCGGCGGGGGGTGATGGCGGCGGTGGCCATCGGCGTGGTGTTGCAAGTCATGCTGATGTTCGGTGCGCTGCTCGTCGGGGTGCTGGCCGATGCGGCCGTGCCGGGACGCAATGTCGCGACGCTGTGGGGCTTGCTGCTCCTGGGTGTCTTGTTGTACGGTGTGTTCGGCCTGCTCGACACGCTGCGGGCGCGTCTGCTTTTCGACGTGGCCGGGGCAGTCGACCAGCAACTGGCGCCGCGCATCCATGACGGGGTCGCCTTCGTCGCGCGGACCGGTGTGCTGGAGGGCGACGGGCTGGGTCCGGTCCATGACGCCGATCGCTTGCGCCACTTCCTGACCGGCCCCATGCCCGCCGCGCTGATCGACCTGTGCCTCGCCCCGATCGCGCTGATCATGCTGTTCGCCCTGCATGTCTGGCTGGGCGTGGCGGGCCTGGCCGCCATGATCCTGATCGCCCTGATCGGCTGGGCGATGGGCGGATCGGCGGGACGGCGCGCCGAATGGCTGGCCGAGATGCACCCGCTGCGCTGGTTGTCGGCGGAGGAAGGACGTCGCCACGCCCTGACTGCCCGGGCCATGGGGATGGAAGGGCGTCTGCGCCAGCGCTGGCTGGGCATGGCACAGGATATGATCCTGACAGAGCGGGCGATGCATCGGCGCTCGGTGGGGCTGGCCGGTGCCGCGCGCGGCCTGCGGCTGATGATGTTCATCACGCTCTTGTCGATCGGGGCAGGTTTGGCGTTCAGCGACCGGGCGGCCTGGAGCACGGCCCTGATCGCCGCGCTGCTCTTCTATCAGTTGCTCGCACCGCTGGATCAGGTGGTCAGCGGCTGGGGTACGGTGAAGACGGCGCGGATGGCGCTCGATCGCCTGAACGTCCTGCTCGGCCAGTTGCCGATGCGCGACGTGACCACCCTTCTGCCCCGTCCCGAGGCGGAGATGTCGACCGACCAGTTGTTCGTGCTGGCGCCGGGCGTGCAGCGTCCGGTCGTCAGCAATGTCGGCATCGTCCTGAAGGCCGGGGACTCGCTCGGCATCATGGGTGCGCCGGGATCGGGCAAGACCGCGCTGCTCAACGCCTTGGCCGGAGTCTGGCCGGCGGCGCGCGGCGTGATCCGCCTGGACGGCGCGGCGCTGGATCAATGGGATACGGAGGAACTCGGCAAATATATCGGCTATGTTCCGCAGCAGATCGAACTCATCGACGGCACGGTGGCGCAAAATATCGCCCGCTTCGATGCCGATGCCTCGACCGACGCAATCATCGCCGCCGCGCGGCGGGCCGATGTGCACGAATTGATCCTGCGCCTGCCCGAGGGGTATGAGACGATGGTCGGTCGTGACGGGCTGCATCTGCCCGGCGGGATGCGCCAGCGTATCGCCGTCGCGCGGGCGGTCTTCGGCAAACCGTTCCTGATCCTGCTCGACGATCCGACGTCGAACATGGACGGCGATGGCGAGAAGATGCTGTGCGAACTGATCGCCGATATGTGCGACGAGGGCAGTATCGTGGTCGTCGTCACGCACCGGCCGCCACTGCTCAACCGCGTCGATCACATCATGCAGATGGAAGGCGGATCGATCGGCGCCTTCGGTCCTCGCGGACAGATCATGCAATTCCTGCAGGATCAGCGCGCCGCCGGGTGATGCCAAGGGGCGGGCCCGGATGCTTTCCGGCCTGTCCCGTCACTCTCTTGACTGGAAGACGGGTATCGACCGGTGATCAGGCCGCCTGTTCCCAACGGCCCTGATCGTTCTGCTTCCAGTAACGGCGCTCCACCCCCTCACGCTCCGCCAGCGCGCGCCAGGCGGAGCGGGCCTCGCCGATGCGATCGCCATCGAAGAAATGGAAGGCCCGGTCGAAGGTCAGCGCTTCGTCGCGCCAGACGCCATCGGCCAGCGCGACATGACGCGCGCCGTTGGTGGCATTCGTATCCGGCGCGATCAGCACCGGCTGGGCCGCATCGTCCCCCTCGCCAGCCTGCGCATGGGGAAGAAAGCCGTCCGCCGGGATCATCCACAATTGCCGGTCCAGCGCCGCCCGCTGCTCCGCATCGCCGCTGACGATCAGCAGGCGGTTTCCCCCCGCCATCACCCGTTCGGCGATCACGGGCAGCAACCGGTCGAGCGGCGCGATCGTCAGATGATAAAAGTCGACCTGCACGACCGCACCGTTCCCGTTCAGGCCTCGAACCGGTCCGCGACGAACCGGTCGAGCAGGCGCACGCCATAGCCGGTCGCGCCCTTGTCGTGGTTGACGCCCGGCTTGTCCGACCAGACCATGCCCGCAATATCGAGATGCGCCCAGGCGACGCCCTCGTTGATATAGCGCTTCAGGAACTGCGCCGCCGTGATCGAGCCGCCGCCGCGCGGACCGACATTCTTCATGTCGGCGATCTGGCTGTCGATCAGCTTGTCATAGGCATCGCCCAACGGGAAACGCCACAGCTTGTCGCCGGTGGTCGACCCCGCGGCCAGCAGCGCCTCGGCCAGCGAATCGTCATTGGCGAACAGTCCGCCATGCTCGTTGCCCAGGCTGATGATCATCGCACCCGTCAGCGTGGCGAGATCGACGATGGTCGAGGGCGAATGCGTCTTCTGAACCCAGGTCAACGCGTCGCACAGGACCAGGCGGCCTTCCGCGTCGGTGTTGATGACCTCGATCGTCTGGCCCGACATGGAGGTGACGACGTCACCGGGACGCTGCGCATTGCCGTCGGGCATATTCTCGACCAGGCCCATGACGCCGACCACATTCGCCTTGGCCTTGCGGGTGGCGATCGCCTTCATCGCGCCCGCCACGGCACCCGCGCCGCCCATGTCCCACTTCATGTCTTCCATGCCGGCCGCAGGCTTGATCGAGATGCCGCCCGTGTCGAAGGTCACGCCCTTGCCGACCAGCGCCAGCGTCTCGGCATCCGCGCCGCCGCCATTCCATTTGAGCACCAGCAGCCGCCCCTCGCGGACCGACCCCTGGCTCACGCCGAGCAACGCGCCCATGCCCAAGTCGCGCATCTGCGCCTCGTCCAGCACGGTGACTTCCAGCCCAAGCCCCTCGACATCGGCCAGCACGCGCTCGACGAAGCTTTCGGGGTAGAGCTTGTTCGGCGGCTCGGACACCAGAGTACGGGTCAACTCCAGCCCGCCATTGACCGCATGGACTCCGGCAAAAGCCGCTTCGGCATCCGCGCCGGCATCGACGATCGCGATCCGGGTCAGGGTCGGCTTCGACGTCTCGGGCAGCTTGGTCCGGTACACGTCGTGGCGCCAGCCGCGTTGCACTGCCGCGCCCGCAAAGCCCGCAATCGCCTCGGCCGAAGGCTTCGTACCCAGCCCGGTCAGCACCACCGCCGCCGCGGACGCGCTGGTCAACAGCTTGGCGGTCAGTGCGCCGCCCGCCTTGCGCCATTCGGTATCCTTGCCCTCGCCAACGCCCAGCAACAGAACGCGACGCACGCCGCCATCGACGGGAGCGAAGACCTCGACGATCGTTCCGGCCTCGCCCTTGAAGCGCGCGGCGTCGGTCGCCGCCTTGGCGATCGCCGCCATCTCCTCGCCACCGATCGATCCGGTGGCCGCGCCGTCCTTGGGGATCGGAAGGACGAGAACGTCACTCGCATCGGCGGCGGAGGTAAAGGCGATCTGCATGGGAAACCCCTGATGAACTGGTAACTGATGCTATCATCTAGGCCGAAAGCCCCGTGTGGCAAGCGCGCGATTGCAGCAAGCCGCCGGTGATGCGATAGGCGGACCCTTCACGGCGTCGCCCTGCCCGGGGCGGCTTTCTCATCGTGTCGGCAAGGACGGACCAGATATCATCGTGTTGCGAATGACGCTTCTGACCGGCAGCGCCCTGCCCTTCACCCTGTCCCTGGCCCTGCTGGCGGCCGCACCCGCTGTCGCGCAGGACCTGCAGGACCGCGCCGTCTCGCCCCCGCCATCGGAAGGCCCCGCGCCCGAAGACCCCAACCAGGTGCGGTTCAGCGCGAACCAGCTCGAATATGACATCGACGCCGACATCGTCACCGCGACCGGCGAGGTGCGGATGTTCCGCGAGGGCGAGCGTCTGCGCGCCGAGAAAGTCACCTGGAACCGCAAGACGGGCAAGGTCCTGGCGACCGGGAACATCGCCATCACCAACCCAGAGGGCGACATCGCCTATGGCGATCAGATCGAGCTGACCGATTCGCTGAAGGACGGCGTGGTCGACAACATGCTGGTCGTGCTGGAACAAGGCGGGCGCCTGGCCGCCGATCGCGGCACGCGGCAGGCGGACGGCACCGTCAATCTGGAACGCGCCGCCTATACGCCTTGCGCGGTCGAAACCTCCGAAGGCTGCCCCAAGGAGCCGTCCTGGAAGATCACGGCGGTCCGCGTCACCTATCGCCCCGACCGCGAGCGCGTCTATTTCAACGGCGCGCGGTTGAACCTGTTCGGCCTGCCCACCATTCCGCTACCGCGTCTGTCGGCCCCCGTCGGATCGGGGGGCGATAGCGGTTTCCTGACCCCCGATATTCGGCTCGACCGGGTCAACGGCGTCGAAGTGGCGGTGCCCTATTACTGGCGGCTGGCCCCCAATAAGGGGCTGACCGTCACGCCGCATGTGTTCACCGCCGTGCTGCCGATGCTGGAGGCGCAATATGAGGCGCTGAGCACCAAGGGCGCATTCCGGGTCACCGGCTATGGCACCGCCAGCCGCCGCAGCGACGACCTGAACACGCTGAACCCCACCGACACCACCCAGGCGTTTCGCGGCTATCTGGATGCGGTCGGGCGCTACCAGTTCTCGCCCGAATGGAGCCTGTCGGGCTCGATGCGGATCACCACCGACCGCACCTTCCTTCGCCGCTACGATATTTCGCGCGACGACCGGCTACGCACCACCGCCAGCCTGGAGCATATCGACAAGGACAGCTATTTCTCGCTGACCGGATGGTATGTCGAAACGCTGCGCGTCAACGATCCGCAGGGACAGCAGCCGATCGCGCTGCCCGAGATCGACTATCGCCGCCGCTTCGACGACGGCCTGCTCGGCGGCAAGTTCGAGATGCAGCTCAACACCCTGGCGATCAGCCGCACGGCGGGCCAGGATACCCAGCGTGCCTTCGCCAGCCTGCGCTGGGACCTGCGCCGTCTGACCAACTGGGGCCAGGAGGTGACCTTCACCGCCTATGGCCGCGGCGATGCCTATAATTCCAACAACATCGTCTCCACCCCGCTCGTCTATCAGGGGCTGGAAGGATTTCAGGGGCGCGCGATCGGTGCGGTCGCGGTCGACGTGAAATGGCCATTCGTCGGCGAACTCTGGGGCGGCAGCCAGCGCTTCACCCCGCGCGTGCAGATCGTCGCCAGCCCGAAGATCAAGAATATCGAAATCCCCAACGAGGATGCCCGCTCGGTCGATCTGGAGGATTCGAACCTCTTCGCGCTCAACCGCTTCCCCGGTTACGACCGATTCGAGGATTCGACCCGCATCACCTATGGCGCGCAATGGTCGCTGACCCTGCCGGGCTTCACCTTCGACACGATCGTCGGACAGAGTTTTCGCCTGAACGACCGCCCGACCATCCTCTATCCGGGCACCGGCCTGTCGGATCGCTGGTCGGACATCGTCGGGCGGACCGAGTTGCGGTTCCGCGATTTCGTGTCGCTGACCCATCGCTTCCGCCTGGACAAGGACAGCTTCGCCGTCCGCCGGAACGAGATCGACGCCACGGTCGGCTCCCGCTCCACCTATTTCCAGGCGGGCTATCTGCGGCTGAACCGTAACATCTTCACATCGATCGAGGATTTGCAGGATCGCGAAGAGGTCCGGTTGGCGGGCCGGGTCCAGTTCGCACGTTTCTGGTCCGCCTTCGGGTCGACCGTGATCGATCTGACCGACCGGGCGGAAGACGCATTGTCGCTGTCCAACGGCTTCGATCCGATTCGCCACCGGCTGGGCGTGCAATATGAGGATGACTGCCTTCGCCTGGGCTTCACCTGGCGGCGGGACTATGTGAACACCGGCGACGCGCGTGCAGGCAACAGCTTCCTGTTGACGCTGGCGTTCACCAATCTCGGCCGCTAAGCCGGTATTCAGCATGGTCGAGCCATATCGCGACGGTTACGCGCCCCATTCAGGCGCGATGAGGATCACAGACACGGTGAAGAACGACATTCGTACCAAGGGCCGCTTTCTTCGCGCGGGCGTGACGATGATGATGGCCGCCGCGGCGGCGAGCACGCTGGCGCAGACCGTGCCGGATCAGGCCGTGCCGGATACCGGCGGGCTGAACATCCCCTCCAACCTGCAATTGTTTGGCAAGCTGGACCCCAATGTCCGCAAGCCCACCGCCATCGTCAACGACACGGTGCTGACCCAGACCGACATCGATCAGCGGATGGCGCTGGCCATGGCGCTGAACAACGTGACGAACCTGTCGCCGGAGGATCGCGACCGCCTTCGGATGCAGATCCTGCGTCAGTTGATCGACGAAACGCTGCAGATCCAGGAGGCGAAGACCGCCGACATCACGGTCACGCCGGACGAGATCAACCAGGCCTATGCCCGTTTCTCGCAGCAGTTCGGCAAGACGCCGACCGCGATGACGACCTTCCTGCGCTCGGTCGGTTCGTCGGATCGTTCGATGCGCCGCCAGATCGAGGGCGAACTGGCCTGGAGCCGCTACCTGCGCAAGCGGGTCGAACCGTTCGTCAATGTCGGCGACGAAGAGGTGAACGCGATCCGCGCCCGCCTCGAAGCCGCCAAGGGGACCGAGGAATATAACCTCAAGGAAATCTTCCTGTCCGCCAACGAGGCGACGCAGCAGCAGGTCTTCGCCAATGCGCGCCAGATCATCGCCGAGATCCAGAAGGGGCAGCAGCCCTTCGAATATTTCGCGCGCAGCTTCTCCGAGGCGTCGACCCGTGCGGTGAACGGCGACTTGGGCTGGGTCCGCGCCGCGCAGCTTCCGCCAGAGCTCCAGGCGGCGGCGCAGCAGATGCAGGTCGGCCAGGTCGCCGGGCCGATCCAGATTCCGGGCGGCTTCTCAATCCTGTACCTGACCGACAAGCGTCAGGTCCTGACCGCCGATCCGCGCGACTCGCGCCTGTCGCTCAAGCAGCTGACCGTGAAGTTCCCCGCCGGTACGACCCAGGCACAGGCCAGCGCCCGCGCGGCGGAATTCGCCAAGGCGACGCAGGCGATCCGCGGCTGCGGCGACGTACAGCGGGTCGCGACGACCCTGAAGGCCGAAGTGGTCGATAATGATCAGGTCACCATCCGCCAGCTCCCCGCCCCGCTCCAGGAAATCCTGCTGAAGCTGCAGATCGGGCAGGCGACCCCGCCCTTCGGTTCGCCAGAGCAGGGCGTCCGCTCGCTGGTGCTGTGCGACCGCGAGGAACCGCGCTCGGGCAATCTGCCGACCAGCGACCAGATCCAGAATCAGGTCGAGCAGCAGCGGGTCAACCTGCGCGCCAACCAGAAGATGCGCGACCTCCGCCGCGACGCGGTGATCGAATATCGTTGATGAGGATAGGGCGATGATCCGGCCACTCGCGATCTCGATGGGCGACCCGGCCGGAATCGGGCCGGAGATCATCGCCAAGGCCTGGGCCGCACGCCACGAAGCCGGAATGCCGCCCTTCCTGGCGGTGGGGGACGCGCGCGCGATCGAACGGGTTTGGAGCGGTCCGACCGCCCGCGTATCGGACATGGCGGCCGCCGTCGCCGCGTTCGACCAGGCGTTGCCGATCCTGTCGGTCGATGATGGTGGCGAGATCCATCCCGGTCAGCCGGACGTTGAGGGTGCGCGATGCGCCCTTCACGCGCTGGAACTGGCGGTGGGGCTGGTCCGATCGGACGCGGCCTGCGCGCTGGTGACCGGCCCGGTCAGCAAGGCCCAGCTTTACGGCATCGGGTTCACTCATCCCGGCCAGACCGAGTTCGTCGCGGAGCGTTGTGGCGTGGCGGGTGCCAATGCGGTGATGATGCTGGCGGGGCCGTCGCTTCGCGTCGTGCCGATCACCACCCACGTCCCGCTTGCCGCGGTTTCCGGGCTGCTCTCGATCGACTTGATCGTGGCCAAGGGACGCGCCACCGCGCGAGGGCTGTGCCGTAATTTCGGCATCACCGCCCCACGCCTGGCGTTCGCCGGGCTCAACCCCCATGCGGGCGAGAGCGGGGCGATCGGTCGCGAAGAGATTGAGTTGATGGAGCCCGCGATCGCACAGCTTCGCGCTGAGGGGATCGACGCGACCGGCCCCTTCGCCGCCGACACGCTGTTCCACCCGCGTGCGCGGGAGGCCTATGACGCGGTGCTGTGCTGCTATCACGACCAGGCGCTGGTGCCGCTCAAGACCTTGCATTTTGATGAGGGCGTGAACATCACGCTGGGCCTGCCGATCGTTCGCACGTCGCCCGATCACGGCACCGCCTTCGGCATCGCCGGGCAGGATCGCGCGCATCCGGGCGCGATGATTGCTGCGATCGCGATGGCGGGTGATGCCGCCAAGCGCCGGGCCGAAGCCGCCGCCTGACATGGATCCCGTCACGCCCCTGCCGCCCCTGCGCGAGGTGATCGCGCAGCATGGCCTGTCCGCCTCCAAGTCGCTGGGACAGAATTTTCTGTTCGACGGACAATTGCTGGCCCGCATCGCCGCGATCCCCGGCGACCTGACCGATCAGGAGGTGCTGGAGATCGGTCCCGGCCCCGGTGGCCTTACCCGCGCCCTGCTGATGGCGGGCGGGCGGGTGACCGCGATCGAGCGCGACCGCCGGTGCATTCCCGCGCTGGCAGAACTGGCCGAGGCTTTCCCCGGCCGGTTGAAGGTGATCGAGGGCGATGCCCTGCGCATCAACGCGCCGGAGCTGTTCGAGACCAAACCGCATATCGTCTCCAACCTGCCCTATAATGTCGGCACGCCGCTGCTTGTCGGCTGGCTGTCGGGCGCGTGGCTGCCCTGGTGGCAGTCCTGCACGCTGATGTTCCAGAAGGAAGTGGCGGAGCGGATCGTCGCTGCGCCTGATCAGTCCGCTTATGGCCGTCTGGCCGTGCTGACCCAGTGGCGGAGCGAATCGCGGATCGCGATGCCGGTCCATCGCTCCGCCTTCACGCCGCCGCCCAAGGTCATGTCGGCGGTGGTGCACATCACCCCCAAGCCCGCCCCCGAGGCCGTGAGCTTCCGCACGCTGGAACGCCTGACCGCCGCCGCCTTCGGCCAGCGCCGCAAGATGCTGCGCCAGAGCCTCAAGCCGGTCGCGGGTGCGGTCGAGGCGATGGAGTCGATCGGCATCGACCCGGCCCGCCGGGCGGAGACGCTGTCGGTGGCGGAGTTCGTTGCCCTGGCGCGCGCGTTGGGTTGAGATGTTCCTCCCCTGCGCGGGGAGGTGGCACGCGATAGGCCAGGCGCAGGCGTATCGCCCCCGCGATGGCGGGATACCGTCGCCCGCGTCGCAGCGCACCCGTCACGTGCAGGGGGGAGGACAAGCCTTACGGCTTGGGCGGTGCCTTCGTGTCGAGCTGCGCGGTCGTCACTGGGGCGGGCGGCCCCTTGGCGATCTGCGCGGCCAGAGCGGTCGCATCGGCGCAGTCGGATTTGCACAGCGTCTTGATCTTGGCGAGATTGTCCTTGGCGCGCGCCACGGCACCGCGCTGGACCAGCGCCTCGCCCTGCCCGCGCAGCGCCCGCAGGTCGTTGGGGTCGAGCAGCAGCGCCTCGCGATACAACCGGATCGCCTTGCCCGGCAGGCCACGCGCGTCCGCGACCTCCGCCAGCAGCACGAAGGCGGCGCGATTGCGCGGATCGACCGTCACCGCCGTCTCCAGAATGTCGGTCGCGCCCTCCAGATTGCCTGCGGCCTTCAGACTGCGCCCCTGCTCGAGCAATTGCAGCGAACGGGCATCGATCTGGCTGTCGGGGCGCTGGCCGCTGAGCGAGGTGGAAACGGAAACCACTGCCAGGGCGGCGGCGGCGGCCAGGGACGTCAAACGCATGAGGAACTCCGGACTGGGCACTGAACCGGATGCTAGCATGGCGCCCGGAGGCAGGCGACAAAAAAGCCGTCGGTGCCATGGGTCGCCGGATCGAGGCGATAGCCCGGCCCGTGCGGCGTTCCGACCGCCGCCTCGATCGGCTCGGTCGACCAGCCGGGATGGCGCGTCAGGAATGCCGCGACCTGGTCGCGCCCTTCCGCATCCAGCAGCGAGCAGACGATATAGACCATCCGCCCGCCCGGTTTGACCAGCAAGGCCCCGACGCCCAGCACCTGCTCCTGCATCGCGCGCAACCGGTCGAGACGCTCGGGCGTCAGCCGCCAACGGGCCTCCGGATTCCGGCGCCAGGTGCCGGTGCCCGAACAGGGCGCGTCGATCAGCACGCCATCGGCCCTACCCGTCCAGTCGGACAGCATGTCCGCCTCATGCCCGGGATTGAGCAAGCGGCTTTCGACGATCGTCGCCCCTGCCCGTTCGGCACGCGGGGGCAGCTTCTGCAAGCGCGCGCGGTCGATGTCGCAGGCGAGCAGCGCGCCGCGATTGTCCATGGCCGCTGCGATCTGCAATGTCTTGCCACCGGCACCGGCGCACAGATCGACCAGCCACTCTCCCGGTTTCGCCGACAGCGCCGCGCCGACGATCTGGCTCCCCTCGTCCTGCACCTCGACCAGTCCGGCACGATAGATGTCGGACTGTTCGACCGCCGTCCCATTGGCGAGGCGAAGCCCCAGCGGGGACACGGGTGTGGGCGCGGCCTCCGGCCACTGCGCCAGCACCGCGTCGCGGGTGGTCGCAAGCGTGTTGACCCGCACATCCAGCGGAGCGCGGTCGACCAGCGCCGTCTGTTGCACCGCGTCCAGCCCCGATGCCGACAGCGCCTCGACCAGCCAGGCAGGAGCGATCCCGCCCTGGGCACGGGGCTCCTCGGCGGTGATCGGTGCCGGTCCATGGCCCTGACCGTCGAAGGTCGCGGCGATGGTCGGATCGCTATCCGCCACCGCCACCATTGCGGCCCGGCCCGATACCGGCACCGGCCCGGCCTGGCGGATGGCGGCATAGACCAGTTCGCGCACCGCCCGCCGATCCTTTGACCCGGCATAGCGGCGCGTCGCGAAATAGCGGGCGATCAGCGTGTCCGCCGCCGCCCCGCCGCTCGCCGCAGCGGCGACGATCGCGTCGAGCAACTCGATCGCCGCCTGGGTACGTGCGGCAGGCGTCATGCGCGAATATCCCTAGGATCAGCGGGTCGGGTAATTGGGAGCCTCACGCGTGATGGTCACGTCATGGACGTGACTTTCCTTCAGCCCTGCACCAGTGATCTGGACGAACTGCGCCCGCTCGCGAAGGTCCTTCAGCGTCGCCGAACCGGTATAGCCCATCGCCGCCTTGATACCGCCGACCAGCTGGTGGATGACGTCGCGGGCGGGGCCCTTATAGGCGACTTGGCCCTCGATGCCCTCGGGCACCAGCTTCATCTGGTCCTTGATGTCGCCCTGGAAATAGCGGTCCGCCGAACCGCGGCCCATCGCCCCGACCGAGCCCATGCCGCGATAGGATTTATAGGCGCGGCCCTGGTACAGGAACGTCTCGCCCGGCGCTTCCTCGGTACCCGCCAGCAGCGAGCCGACCATGCAGGCGCCAGCGCCCGCGGCCAGCGCCTTGGCCAGATCGCCCGAGGTGCGCAGGCCGCCATCGGCGATCACCGGCACGCCCGACTTCCAGCCTTCCTCGGCGCAGTCCATCACCGCGGTCAGCTGCGGCACGCCGACGCCCGCGACGACGCGGGTGGTGCAGATCGAACCCGGCCCGATGCCGACCTTCACCGCATCCGCGCCCGCGTCGATCAGCGCGCGCGTGGCGGCGGCGGTCGCGACATTACCCGCGATCACCTGCACCGTGTCGGACAGCTTCTTGGCCGCCTCGACCGCACGGGCGACGTCGCGGTTATGACCGTGCGCGGTGTCGATGATGACGCAATCGACTTCCGCCTCGATCAATGCACGGGTCCGCTCGAACCCCTTTTCGCCCACCGTCGAGGCGGCGGCGACGCGAAGGCGACCGGCCGCATCCTTGGTGGCGGATGGATAGGTGACCGCCTTTTCGATGTCCTTGACGGTGATCAGGCCGACGCAGCGATAGCTTTCGTCGACGACCAGCAGCTTCTCGATCCGACGGCCGTGGAGCAGGCGACGCGCTTCGTCCTGCCCGACGCCGACCTTGACCGTCGCCAGGTCTTCGCGGGTCATCAGCTCGGACACCGGCTGCTGCGGGTTCTCGGCGAAGCGCACGTCGCGGTTGGTCAGGATGCCGACCAGACGGCCGTCGAACTCGACCACCGGAATGCCGCTGATCCGGTGCCGCGCCATCAGCGCTTGCGCCTCGGCCAGCGTCGCGGTCGGCGAGATGGTGATCGGGTTGACGACCATGCCGCTTTCGAACCGCTTGACCTGCCGCACGGCGGCAACCTGCTGCTCCACCGTCAGATTGCGGTGGAGCACGCCCATGCCGCCCAGCTGCGCCATGACGATCGCCATGTCGGCCTCGGTCACGGTGTCCATCGCCGCCGACAGGACGGGGATGTTGAGCGCGATCGATCGGGTCAGTTGCGTGCGCGTGTCTGCGGTGCTCGGCAGAACGTCGGACTCCTGGGGCACGAGGAGCACGTCGTCGAAGGTGAGGCCGAGGCGGATATCCATAAGGCTGCCAAATCCTGCGGAGGGAACAAGTGGCGGGCCATGTAACCAAAGCAAGCCGTTCCCGCTAGGCCCTTGCTGCACCGCCATGCTAGAAGGGCCCCGGATCGAGTTGGGGGAGTGTATCCATGGGGCTGATCATCGCCGCGCTGGCCGTGTTGCTGGTGCTGCTGTACCTGATGATGTCGATCAAGATCGTCCGCCAGGGCTATCAATATACGATCGAGCATTTCGGCCGCTATACCGGCACCGCCATACCGGGCTTCAACTTCTACCCGGCCTTCTTCTATCGCGTGGGCCGCAAGGTGAACATGATGGAGCAGGTGATCGATATTCCGGGGCAGGAAATCATCACCAAGGACAATGCGATGATCTCCACCGACGGGGTCGTCTTCTTCCAGGTTCTGGACGCGCCCAAGGCGGCCTATGAAGTGTCGGACCTGTATGTCGCGCTGCTCAACCTGGTGACGACCAATCTTCGCACCGTCATGGGATCGATGGATCTGGACGAGACCTTGTCGAAGCGCGACGAAATCAATGCACGGCTGCTCAACGTCGTCGATCATGCCACGACGCCCTGGGGCGTGAAGATCACCCGCGTCGAGATCAAGGACATTCGCCCGCCGGTCGACATCGTCAACGCCATGGCGCGCCAGATGAAGGCCGAGCGCGAGAAGCGCGCCAACATCCTGGAGGCCGAAGGCTCACGCGCGTCCGAGATCCTTCGCGCCGAGGGACAGAAGCAGGCCCGCATCCTGGAAGCCGAAGGGCGCCGCGAGTCGGCCTATCGCGACTCCGAAGCCCGTGAGCGCGCCGCGGAGGCGGAGGCCAAGGCGACCCGTGTCGTGTCCGAGGCGATCGAGTCGGGCGGTACGCAGGCGATCAACTATTTCATCGCCCAGAAATATGTCGAGGCGGTCGGCAAGTTCGCCACCAGCCCCAATGCCAAGACGATCCTCTTCCCGGTCGAGGCGACCCAGTTGATCGGGACATTGGGCGGTATCGGTGAACTCGCCAAGGAAGCACTCGCCCCTAACAAGTCCGACGCCGCTACCCCGCGAGTCACAACCAAGCCGGGGCCGTTCGACCAGTCGCCATCGTGACGATCGGCGAACTCGATCCCGCCGCGCTGTGGTTGGCGGCGGGGCTGGCGCTCGGGATTGCCGAGTTGCTGGTGCCGGGGGTATTCCTGATCTTCCTGGCCATCGCGGCCGGTGTCACCGCACTGACGGCCTGGGCTATCCCCGACCTGCCGATCGGGCTTCAGCTTGCCGAATTTGCCGTGTGGAGCGTGGTCTGTGTCGTGATCGGGCGGCGCTGGTACCGGGACTTTCCGGTCGAGAGCGACGCGCCGGTGCTCAATGCGCCCGCGCTTCGGTTGCGGGGACAGGTCGTGACCGTGACGACGCCGATCGTCGGTGGCGAAGGCCGGGCACGGCTGGGCGATGGCGAGTGGCCGGTGCGCGGGCCGGATGCGCAGAGCGGCACCCGCTTGCGGGTCGCGCATGTCGATGGCGGCGTGTTGCTGGTCGAGCCTCTCGCGGATTGAGGCTGGGGTCGGGGCGTGGCCTTCGACTTTGCTCAGGCTGAACGGGGTTTTGGACAGTCCGTAACAACGGCCGTTCAGCCTGACCAAGGTCAAAGGCCAAGGGAGGACGCCCACTGCGGGCGCCCTCCGCCATCATCAATTATGCCGCGACCGTCACTTTCGGCGCAGCCGCCCGCACGCCCTCATCGACATGTTCGGCGAACTGCTTGAAATTTTCGTTGAACAGATCGACCAACTTGGCCGCCGTCGCGTCATAGGCCGCGCTGTCCGCCCAGGTCTCGCGCGGGTTCAGGATCGCCGGATCGACACCCGGCACCGCCACGGGCACCTGGAAGCCGAAATTCGGATCGGTCCGGAACTCGACATGGTTCAGGCTGCCGTCGAGCGCGGCGTTGAGCAGCGCGCGGGTCGCCTTGATCGGCATGCGATGGCCGGCGCCATATTTGCCGCCCGTCCAGCCGGTGTTGACCAGCCAGCAATCGACGCCGCCCTTGGCGATCCGCTCCTTCAGCAGATTGCCATAGACCGAGGGATGACGCGGCATGAACGGCGCACCGAAACAGGTCGAGAAGGTCGCGTCGGGCTCGGTCACGCCGATCTCGGTCCCCGCGACGCGCGCGGTATAACCGGACAGGAAATGATACATCGCCTGTTCGGGCGTCAGCTTCGCGATCGGCGGCAGGATGCCGTAGGCATCGGCGGTCAGCATCACGATGTTGCGCGGCACGCCCCCCATATTGTCCTTGGACGCATTGGGGATGAAGTCGATCGGATAGGCGCCCCGGCTGTTCTCGGCCAGGCTGTTGTCGTTCAGGTCGAGCTGACGCGTGACCGGGTCCATGACGACATTTTCCAGGACGGTGCCGAACCGCTTGGTCGTGGCGAAGATTTCCGGCTCCGCCTCGGGCGACAGGCGGATCATCTTGGCGTAGCAGCCGCCCTCGAAATTGAAGACCGCCGTGTCGGACCAGCCATGCTCGTCATCGCCGATCAGCGTGCGGCTGGCATCCGCCGACAGCGTCGTCTTGCCGGTGCCCGACAGGCCGAAGAACACCGCCGTCGATCCGTCCGCGCCCATATTGGCCGAACAGTGCATGGGCATCACGCCCGTCGTCGGCAGCAGATAGTTGAGCAGGCCGAAGACGGACTTCTTCATCTCGCCCGCATAGCGCGTGCCGCCGATCAGGATCAGCTTCTCGGTCATATTGACCGCGATCACGGTCGAGGAACGGCAGCCATGACGCGCCGGATCGGCGCGGAAGCTTGGCAGGTCGATGATGGTATAGTCGGCGACGAACGCGCGCAGCTCATGCTCTTCCGGGCGGACCAGCATGGTGCGGATGAACAGATTGTGCCAAGCGAGTTCGGTCACCACGCGGACGCGGACCCGGTGCTCGGGCTGCGACCCGCCATAGAGATCCTGAACGAACAGGTCTTCCTTCTGGCCGAGCGCTGCGAAGAAGTCGGCCTTCAGCGCGGCGAAATCGTCGGGGCTCATGGGCTTGTTGGTCTTGCCCCACCATACGGTGTCGCGGGTCTCGTCGTCGCGGACCATGAACTTGTCCTGCGCCGAGCGGCCGGTGTGCTCGCCCGTCTCGACGACGAGCGGACCGTCGGCGGACAGCTTGCCCTCGCCGCGCGCGACCGCCGTCTCGATCAGCCGCGCGGTGACCAGGTTCCAATGGAGCGTGGCGCGGGTCTCGATCCCCTGCGCCTGCAAACCGATCTCTGGAATCCGTTCGTTCATAGAGCCTCCTCGTTCCCCTTGATGCCGGTCGCGATGGCCCGGACACCATTTTCATCACACGCCCATCAGCCATGCGTTCACCATGTCATAGCGAATTTGTTTAACACGTCAAACACGCCGATGCGTGAAGACGGTTGAGCCGTGCCGCGCTTTGGCTTAACCGATGCGCATGGCGGTTCCTTCGCACGCAACGCTCAAGGCCAGGGTCATCGCATGACCGCGACGATCGCGCTGGTCGATGACGACCGCAACATCCTGACATCGGTATCGATCGCGCTTCAGGCGGAGGGTTTCGTCACCCGTGTCTATGCCGATGGCGAGGCTGCGCTGAAGGCGTTGATCGACAATCCGCCCGATCTGGCGATCTTCGACATCAAGATGCCGCGCATGGACGGATTGGAACTGCTCCGTCGCTTGCGTGAGAAGAGCCAGATTCCGGTCATCTTCCTGACCAGCAAGGATGACGAACTGGACGAGGCGCTGGGCCTGGCGATGGGGGCGGACGATTATATCGCCAAGCCCTTTTCCCAGCGC
This sequence comes from Sphingomonas sp. LC-1, assembly GCF_025371035.1. Classification (GTDB taxonomy): domain Bacteria; phylum Pseudomonadota; class Alphaproteobacteria; order Sphingomonadales; family Sphingomonadaceae; genus Sphingomonas; species Sphingomonas sanguinis_E. Next base: position 115,943 of record NZ_JANZXB010000001.1, read on the forward strand.
CTGCTGATCGCGCGAATCCGCGCCATCCTGCGCCGTTCGGAATATGTCGGCACGGCGCAAGGCACGCCCGCCGCCGATGCGCAGGGTCCGCTGTCGCGCGGCGCCTTGTCGATGGACCCGGCCCGCCACCGCGTGACGTGGAAGGGCGAGCCGGTGACGCTGACGGTCACCGAGTTCCTGATCCTCGAAACGCTGGCGCAGCGGCCCGGCATCGTGCGCACCCGCAACCAGTTGATGGATGCCGCCTATCAGGACGACATCTATGTCGATGACCGCACCATCGACAGCCATATCAAGCGCCTGCGCCGCAAGTTCCGACAAGTAGACCCCGAATTCGATGCCATCGAGACGCTCTATGGCGCCGGCTACCGATTCTCCGAGGAGTGAAGCCCCCGACCTGGCGTTGCGCTGGTCGGGTCAGATTTCGCTGACGCAGCGGATTCTGGCGATCAACATCTTCGCCCTGCTGTTGCTCGCAGGCGGCTTCTTCTATCTCGACTCCTACCGGACCCGGCTGCTCGACAATCGCGTGGCGCAATCGCTCCGCGAAGTCCGGTTGATGGGCGAGGCGCTGACCTCGGTGCGCAGCGAGGCGCGTGATCTGTTGATCGATCGCCTCGCCCGCGACACGGGGGCCCGTATCCGGCTGTACGATGCGAAGGGACGATTGGTCGGTGACAGCCGGGCGCTGGGGGTCCGCAATGTCGTACTGCGGGATCCCGACAAACAGGATCTGGGGCAATCCATCGCCCGCTTCCTCGACGCCGGAATCGACACGGTGGTCGGCGCAGCCCGCCCGCCGCTCTATCGCGAACGGCGCCAGGGGGCGGAATGGCCCGATGTCCGCGCTGCGCGACAGGGTGACGTCTCCGCCTCAGTCTGGCGCGCGCCGGACCGCACCCCCGTCATCACCGCCGCGGCTCCCCTGCCCAGCGGCGGTGCGATCATGGCGACCGAAAATGCCCGCTTCATCACCGCGACCGTTCGGATCGAACGGTTCCGGTTGAGCGTAGTGCTGGCGCTCGTCTCGCTGATCTCGGTCCTGCTGTCGCTCTTCCTCGCTCGCACCATCGTCCGCCCCCTGCGGCGTCTGGCACGCGCGGCGGTCCGCGTCCGGCTGGGGCGTGCACGCGAAGTCGTCGTGCCGCGCCTGCCCGATCGTCGCGACGAACTGGGCATGCTCGCCCGCGCGCTGTCGGACATGAGCCTGGCCCTGCGCGCCCGGATCGACGCGACCGAGGCCTTTGCCGCCGATGTCACCCACGAGCTCAAGAACCCGCTGGCATCGCTTCGCTCCGCAGTGGACACGCTGGAGACGGTGCACGACCCCGATCTGCAAGCGCAATTGCTGGCGATCGTGCGCGACGATGTGCGGCGGCTCGACCGGCTGATTACCGATATTTCGGACGCGTCGCGCCTGGACGCGCAGTTGAGCCGCGCCAAATTCGACCCCGTCGATCTCCACGCCCTGCTCGCCGGGCTGATCGACCAGCGCGAGGCGCGCGGCGTCGAACGGGGCATCCGCCTGCGCTTCGACGCGACGGAGCCGGGGCCCGCCCTTATCGCCGGCGAAGGCGCACGGCTGGAGCGGGTGTTCGAAAATCTGATCTCCAACGCCCTGTCCTTTTCCCCCGACGAAGCCGTGGTGGCGATCAGCCTGTCGCGCGAGCAGGACGATCTGGTCGTCCGGGTCGAGGACGAAGGCCCGGGCGTGCCCGACGAGGCGCGCGAGGCGATCTTCCGCCGCTTCCATTCGATCCGCCCGAGCTCGGAGGGGTTCGGCCAGCATTCTGGCCTGGGCCTGGCCATCGCCCGCACCATCGTCGAGGCGCATCAGGGCCGCATCCATGTCGAGTCGCGCGAGGATCGGCTGAGCGGTGCGCGCTTCGTCGTCCGCCTGCCGCTCGCCCCGGTGGCATGATGGCGGATACTAACCCACGGGACGGCGGCGAACTGGTCCATGCCTCCTGCGTGATCGTCGGCGAAACCGGCCTGCTATTGCGCGGGCCCTCCGGCGCGGGGAAATCCGATCTGGCGCTTCGGCTGATCGATCGCGGCGCGATGCTGGTCGGCGACGATTATGTGCGGGTCGAGCCGGTCGAGGGGCGGCTCCGCGCGACCGTAGCGGACAGGATCGCGGGGCTGATTGAGGTGCGCGGCGTCGGGATCGTTACCCTGCCCCATCGCCCGACCGCAACCATCGGGCTGGTGATCGACCTGATCGCCGAGCCCATCGAAGAGGAACGCTTGCCCTTTGGGTGCGAAACGGTGATCGCAGGCGTCGCACTTCCGCTCTATAGGCTCAATCCTCTCCCTGCTTCGGCGCCGATCAAGGTCGAGCTATGGGTCACGCGCCTCAAGGATCGCTTGTGATGGATCGCAAACGCATATTGTTGGTCACCGGCATGTCCGGCGCCGGCACCTCCACGACTCTCAAGACACTGGAGGATCTGGGCTGGGAGGTGGTGGACAATCTGCCGCTCTTCCTGCTCGACGGGCTGCTGGAGGCAGCACCGCCGCGCGGTATGGAAGGCAAGAACCGGCCGCTGGCGATCAGCATCGGCGTACGGACCCGCGACTTCGCGCCCAATCAGATCACCCAGAGCATCCGCCGCCTCAACGAGAGCCCCAATCTGGCGATCGAGACGTTGTTCCTGAATTGCGGTGGCGAGGAATTGAAGCGCCGCTATGCCGAGACGCGGCATCGCCACCCCCTGGCGATAGACCGTGCCGCCGATGACGGCATTGCGCATGAACGCGCTTTGCTGGCCCCGGTACGCGACATGGCGGACCGGCTGCTCGACACCACCAACATGACCAGCAACGATCTGGGCGGTTGGATCCGTGCCAATTACGCGGTCGAGGGATTGAGCGAGCCCGTGCTGACCGTGATGTCCTTCGGCTTTTCCAAGGGGCTGCCGCGCAACGCCGACCTGGTGTTCGACATGCGGTTCCTGCGCAACCCCCATTGGTCGGCCGAGCTGCGCCCCGGCACCGGACTGGATCAGGGGGTGATCGACTATATCCGTCACGACCCGGCCTATGAGACATCGCTGAAACAGATCGAGACGCTGCTGGACACGCTGGTCCCCCGTTACATCGCGTCGGGCAAATCCTATATCACCATCGCGATCGGGTGTACCGGAGGGAGACATCGCTCCGTCCATGTCGCCGAACGGATCGCGCAACGGTTGCGCCGGGGCGGTTTTTCCCCCACGGTGGTACATCGTGATTTGGGTGCCGTGCCAAAAGACTCACTGGAAGCCGGGCCGGCCAAGCAATGATGGATATGCGTGTCTGACATGATCGGTCTGGTTCTGGTGACGCACGGGCGGCTCGCCGATGAGTTCGTGACCGCGATGATTCACGTGGTCGGCCCTCAGGAGCGGATCGCGACCATCGCGATCGGGCCGGAGGACGATATGGAGGAGCGGCGGGCCGACATCGCCGCCGCCATCGCCACGGTCGATGCGGGTCGCGGCGTGATCGTGCTGACCGACCTGTTCGGGGGTACGCCCTCTAACCTTGCCATTTCGCTGATGGAGCGCGGCCGGGTGGAGGTGATCGCGGGGATGAACCTGCCGATGCTGATCCGGCTGGGGTCGGCGCGCAAGTCGATGCAGGTGGTCGATGCCGTCGCCGCCGCGCGCGAGGCGGGGCGCAAATATATCTCGGTCGCTTCCGAAGTGCTCGGCGAGGCCGCCGCATGACGGAGCAGTCGCGGTCGGTTCTCATCACCAATCGCCGGGGCCTTCACGCCCGCGCCAGTGCGAAATTCGTCACCCTCGCCTCCGCACAGCCATGCGAGGTGCGCGTCGGCAAGGATGGCAGCACGGTGACGGGCACCTCGATCATGGGGCTGATGATGCTGGGCGCCGCCATGGGCGATACCATCACGATCAGCGCGGAGGGCGACGGCGCGGACCAGACGGTCGAGGCGCTGGCCGCGCTGGTGGAAGCGAAGTTCGGCGAAGACTGACATGCCGCGCGAAATTACCGCTTATTCCAACCCGCTGATCAAGTGGGCCCGCGACCTGCGCGACAAGCGCCATCGGAAACAATATCGGCAGTTCCTCGCCGAGGGTCTGCGCATCCTGACCGAAGCGCGCGAGACGGGCCGCCTGCCCACCCTGCTATTCTACGCCAAGCCTTCCGCCGGCCATCCGCTGGTCCGCGAATTGATCGAGGCGGTCGAGGCGTCGGAGGGCGAGGCGATCGAGACGACGCCCGACATCCTGTCCAAGCTGTCGGGCAAGGACAATCCCCAGGCGGTGGTAGGGGTGTTCGAGGAATTCGCCGTTCCGCTCGATTCGCTCGATCGGTCCAAGGCGGGCATATGGCTGGTCGCCGAGCGGCTTCGCGATCCAGGCAATCTGGGCACGATCCTGCGCACCGGCGATGCGGTCGGCGCGGGCGGCCTGATCCTGATCGGCGAATGCGTCGACCCCTTCTCGGTCGAGGCGGTTCGCGCCAGCATGGGGGCGCTGTTCACCGTGCCGATCGTGCGCAGCGAATGGCAGCCCTTCCTCGACTGGCTGCGCCAGGGACCGGGCCAGTTGGTCGGCCTGAGCCTCGACACCGATTCGGACTATCGCGCCGCGCGCTATGCCGCTCCGACCTTCCTTCTGACGGGTAACGAGGCCCAGGGGATGCCGGACGACTATGCCGCCGCCTGCGATACGTTGGTCAAAATCCCGATGCTGGGCAAGGCGGACAGCCTGAACGCGGCGGTGGCGACCGCAGTCATGGCCTATGAGGTGCTGGCGCAACAGGGCGGCGCAAAGGCGGGCTGACGAGCCTGGCGTCGTTCGGTGGGGTAAGGGTGGTTGCCGCGGGGACAGCAATGCCCTTGCACTTCGACTTCGCTCAGTGCGCCCGGTGCTGAGGCTGTAGCCGCCCCCCACCTTCGTCCAACATGAGCGAAGTCGAAGGCGATGCGCCGCCGCTCGCCCCGGCCGACAGGGCCTCCCCTTACCCGGAGACTTCCTCCCCCTCGCCCGCACCGGCGAGTTCCGCCACCGGCATCAACTTCGTCAACGGCCGCACCGCCTGTTCGCCAATGGGCGGCGAATCAATGCTCTTGCCACCGGTGTCGATGTTCAGCGTCTCGAACCGTCGCGCGCTGGTCAGTACCTGGCTTTCCAGGCTGCCGACAAAGGCGTTGTAGGCCGTCATCGCGGTGTCGAGATTCTTGCCCAGCTTCGACACATGCCCGCCCATCACGGCGAGACGCGCATAGAGCTCCTTGCCCAGCGCCCCGATCTGCCGCGCTTCCTGCGCCAGCTTTTCCTGCCGCCACACGGCCGCGACCGTCCGCGCGATGGCGATCAGATTGGTTGGCGTTGCCAGCAGCACGCGTTTGTCGAACGCGAAATCCCACAGCGTCGGGTCATGCTCCAGCGCCGCCGACAGGAAATGCTCGCCCGGCACGAACATGATGACATAGTCGGGCGCATCCTCGAACTGGTTCCAATAGCTCTTGTTGCCCAGGCCATTGACGTGCGCGCGCATCGCGGCGGCGTGGCGCGATAGCCCGGCTAGTCGCTCGACCTCGTCCACCGCGCCGAACGCGTCCTGATAGTCGTTGAGCGAAACCTTCGCATCGATGACCAGCGCCTTGCCGCCCGGCACGCGCACGATCGCGTCGGGGCGCAGCCGCCCGCCCTCGCCATCGTCCACGCTGACCTCGGTCTGGAAATCGGCATGTTCGGACAGCCCACAGCTTTCCAGAACGTTGCGCAACTGCTGCTCGCCCCAGCGCCCGCGTGCCTTGGGGGCGTTGCGCAGCGCATTGACCAGCTTGGCCGCCTCGCCCGACACCCGCTCCTGCCCGATCCGCATCGCCTCGATCTGGCCCTTGAGTTCGCCGAACGCGTCACGGCGTTCGTCCTCAACCTTGCGGACGCCTTCCTCGTAACGCTGGAGCCGCTGGTGTACGGGATCGAGCAGGGCCTTGAGCGTCTGCCCAGAGGCCTCCTCCGATTGGCGGAACCGGGCCTCGGCGCGTTCGAGGAACTGGCGCTGCGCCACTTCCAGCGCCCGCGCCGCCGCCTCGCCGAATTGCGTGTTGATCTGCTCGCGCGCCTTGCCCAGCGCCTCCAGCGTCAGCGCATGCGCCGCCTCGCGCTCCTGCGCCCGCGCCTGAAGCTCGGCCAGATCGCGCAACGCCGCGTTGCGCTCGGCCTCCACCGCATCGCGTGCCGCCCGGATCACGTCCAGATCGGCCGCGCGACCGCGCAATTCGGCCAGCGCCTGGAGCGCCTCGCTCTTGTCGCGTTCGGCACTATCGCGGGCGGCGCGCAGCGGATCGATCTCCGCCGCGCGTGCCTTCGCCGTCGCCAGCTCGGCGGCCAGCCCATCGGCCTTTCGCCGTCCGGCCAGCCAGCCGGCCAGTCCCCCGACAAGGAGCGCCAGAAGCGCGACGACGATCAATTCGGGCATCATGTAAACCTGTCAGAACCAAGGACAGGTCGGAACATAGAACGAACGACCGGGATCGAACAGGGGTTAATCGCCCCCCGCCCGATCGATCCGGGCCGCGATCAGGCTTTGCGCAGCTTGCCCAGCTTGCGCATCAGCATGTCACGCTTCAACCGGCTGACATGATCGATGAACAATACGCCGTTCAAATGGTCGATCTCATGTTGCATACAGGTGGCGAGCAGGCCGTCGAGTTCGGCCTCATGCGCGTCGCCCTTCTCGTCCAGCCACTTGACCTGACAGCGCGCAGGCCGCTTCACCTCGGCATATTGCTCGGGGATGGACAGGCAGCCTTCATTATAGGTCGACAGCTCGTCGCTGACCGACAGGATTTCCGGATTGATATAGGCGCGCGGGTTCTTGACCGGCTTGCCCTCTTCATCCTCTTCCTCCTGAAGGTCGATGACGAGCACCCGCTTGTCGACGCCGACCTGGATCGCCGCCAGCCCGATACCGTGCGCGTCATACATGGTGTCGATCATGTCGGTAACGAGCTGACGGATCGAGTCATCGACCGCCTCCACAGGCTTGGAGACGAGACGCAGGCGGGGGTCGGGAACTTCGACGATAGGAAGAATGGCCATGACGGTTTCGCTACGGTGCGGGCCGGGGACCGTCAAGACGGCGCATCAGACCACGGGACGCCGCGCCCGTAGCGCCTGTGCCAGCGTTCCCTCGTCCAGATAGTCGAGTTCGCCGCCGACCGGCAGGCCATGCGCGAGCTGGGTCACACGCACCGGAAAGCGCTCGATCCGCTCGGCGATGTAGTGGGCGGTGGTCTGACCCTCCAGCGTGGCGTTCATCGCTAGCACGACCTCGTCGATGCCGCCTTCCTCGATCCGGCGGACCAGCGCGTCGATCGCCAGATCCTCGGGCCGCACGCCCTCCAGCGCCGACAGCCGTCCACCCAAAACGTGGAAGCGACCGGGGAACAGCCGCGACCGCTCCAGCGCCCAGAGGTCGGCGACCTCTTCCACCACGCACAAGGCACCCGCATCCCGCCGCGGATCGACACAGATGGCGCATGGATTGGCCGTGTCGATATTGCCGCACACCGCGCAGGTTTCCAGCCGCTCCTCCACCGCGCTCAACGCCGACAGCAAGGGAGCCAACGCCGCCTCGCGCTTCTTGAGCAGGTGCAAAACCGCGCGCCGGGCCGACCGGGGGCCAAGGCCGGGAATACGCGCCAGCGCCTGGGTCAGCGCCTCGATCTCGGGGGATGCCATGATGAACAGATAGGGGCTTGCGCGCCATCCCGCCAGCGAAGAGAGACCTTCGCCATGCGGATCATCTTCATGGGTACGCCGGGCTTTGCCGTCCCGGTTCTGGACGCGCTGGCACGGGCCGGACACGACATCGTCGCCAGCTATAGCCAGCCGCCGCGTCCCGGCGGACGGCGCGGGCGGCAACTCGTCCCCTCGCCGGTCCAACAGGCGGCGGAGGCACTGAACATCCCCGTCCTGACGCCGGTCAGCCTGCGCCATGCGGAGGAGCAGGCGCGCTTCGCCGGGTTCGAGGCGGATGTCGCGGTCGTGGCCGCCTATGGCCTGATCCTGCCGCCGCCGATCCTGGCCGCGCCACGCCTGGGGTGCCTGAACGTGCATGGCTCGCTGCTGCCGCGTTGGCGCGGCGCCGCGCCGATCCACCGGGCGATCCTGGCGGGGGACGCGGTGACGGGCGTCGGGATCATGCAGATGGAGGCGGGGCTGGATACCGGCCCGGTCCGGCTGGAGGGATCGACGCCGATCGGGCGCAAGACCACCGGCGAACTGACCGACGAACTGGCAGTGATGGGGGCCGAACTGATGGTCCGTGTGCTGGCCGATCCGGATCGCTATCCGGTGCGGCCCCAGCCGGCCGAAGGCGTCACCTATGCCGCCAAGATCGACAAGGCGGAGACACGGATGGACTTTACGCGGGAAGCCGTCGAACTGGAGCGACAGGTTCGCGCCTTCCACCCCGCCCCCGGCGCCTGGTTCGAGCATCAGGGGGAGCGGATCAAGCTGCTGTCCGCCGACATCGAGAACGCATCGGGTGCGCCGGGAGAAGTTCTGGACGACCGGCTGACCATAGCGTGCGGCACGTTGGCCCTGCGCCCGCTGATCGTTCAGCGCGCGGGCCGTGGCGTGTCGAGCGCAGAGGAATTGCTGCGCGGCTTTGCGATCCCGGCGGGCACCCGGCTTTGACGCGCTTTGCCCTGACGGTCGAGTATGACGGGCGGCCCTTCATGGGCTGGCAGCGTCAGTCGCACGGACCCAGCGTCCAGCAGGCGCTGGAGGACGCCATCCATGCCGTGACGGGGGAGCGGACCGCCGTCCATGCGGCAGGGCGGACCGATGCGGGCGTGCACGGGCTGGCGATGCGGGCGCATGTCGATATCGAAAAGGCGATCACGCCGTTCCGACTGATGGAGGCGATCAACGCCCGCGCCCGCCCCGCCCCCGTCGCGGTGCTGGAATGCGTCGAGGTCCCCGACGACTGGCATGCGCGCTTTTCGTGCATCCGACGGTCCTATGAATATCGCATCGTCAACCGCAGAGCGCCGCTGACGCATGAAGCCGGGCTCGCCTGGCAAATTCCCCAGCCGCTGGACGAGGCCGCCATGGCGGATGCCGCGGGCCGGCTGGTTGGGCGGCATGACTTCACCACCTTTCGCTCGGCGCATTGCCAGGCGGACAGCCCGGTGCGGACGCTGGACCTGCTATCGGTCGAGCGAAACGGGCCGCGGCTTCTTATCCGAGCGGCGGCCCGTTCGTTCCTCCATCATCAGGTGCGGTCGATGGTCGGCTGCCTTGCGCTGGTCGGCATGGGCCGCTGGGCGCCCGACGATGTCGCGGCGGCACTGGCGGCGCGCGACCGGGCGCAACTGGGACTGAACGCGCCGTCCGACGGGCTGTTCTTCGTCCGGGCGGATTACCCGGACGAAGCCTGACGCACGAACCGCGCCGCCAGTTCGACATGGGTCGACCAGCGGAACTGGCCCACCGGCTGGACCCATTCGAGCTGCCATCCCTGATCGACCATCGCCCGCGCATCCCGCGCAAAGCTTGCCGGATTGCACGAAACATAAGCGACGGCACCGACATCGGCGCTGGCCAGCGCATCCGCCTGGTCCCGCGCACCCGCACGCGGCGGGTCGAGCACGATGGCGTCGAAACGGTCCAGCTCCGCCTTGGTCAGCGGGCGACGATACAGGTCGCGATGCTCTGCAAAGACCGGCCGCCGCTGCGCATTGGCGGCGCCCTTCAGCGACAGGATGGCATCCCGCGCGCCCTCCGCCGCATAAACCTTCCCCGGCAACGCGAGCGCGAAGGTGCCGAGCCCTGCGAACAGATCCGCCGTGGTGCGCGGTTGGCCGACCGCCTCCAGCACGGCGGCGACCAGGGCCGCCTCTCCGTCCGGCGTCGCCTGTAGAAAGGCACCGGGCGGCAGGGGGACGCCGATCCCGCCCAGGGTGATGGTCACCGGCTCCGGCTCCCACCGGGTCTCCGGGCCCAGCCCGTCATCGACCGACAAGCGCGCGACGCCGTGCCGCTCGCAGAAACCGATGATCGTCTCCGCCGCTTCCAGCCCCTCGGGCGAGAAGCCGGTGACCAGAATGTCTGCCCCCTGGTCCGCCAGTGCCAGATGAACGTCACCGCGCCGCTTGAAGCCCAATCGCTGCAACAGCACCCGGAGCGGGGCGACCAGCGCGAATAACACCGGATCGAGGATATGGCATTCGGCGATGTCGACGATCGCGTGGCTCTTTTCCTCCGAAAAGCCGATCAGTACGCGGCCGCCCTTGGCCTCCGCATGGAGGGTCGCACGCCTGCGGCTGCGCGGCGGCGACAGATGGGCGGGACGCAGCGGCGCGATCAGCCCCTGCGCGTCCAACGCCGAGGCGATACGGTCGGTGACGAAACCGGCATAGCTCTCGTCGTCCAGATGCTGAAGCTGACACCCGCCGCAACGTGGGAAATGGCCGCAGGGGGGCGTCTGGTGATGCGGGCCGGACGTGATCGTGCCGTCCGCCGCAAGGGTATCGCCGGGCGCGGCAAAGGCGGCATGTCGCCCGTTCTTGGTCACGCCATCGCCTCGGGCGGCGACGCGGATGATGGTATCGCTCATGCGATCAGCCTCTGACGGCGGAAAGCGCGTCTGCCAAGTCGTCCGCGATGAAAGCCTTGCCACACGCCCGCGCGGCCTGGGCGTGGAGCCAGACCCCCGCCTCCGCCGCCGCCAGCGGATCGAGCCCTGCCGCCAGCATCGCGCCGACTGCGCCGGCCAGCACATCGCCGGTCCCGGCAGTAGACAGCCACGGACTGGCCTCCGGGCACAGGATCGCGCGGCCATCGGGGGCCGCTACGACCGTATCCGCGCCCTTGTGAACGACGATCGCGCCGCTGCGCTCGGCGGCGCGAAGCGTCGCGGCCAGCTTGCCACCGCTCATGTCTCCGAACAGATGCGCAAACTCGCCGCCATGTGGGGTCAGAATCTTCGGTCCGTCATGCCGGTGCAGACGCTCGACATCGATCAGCCGAAGCGCGTCGCCATCAATGACAAGAGGCCGTCCGCTCGCCAGCGCCGCCTCCGGGCGATCGCGGGCCTGGTCATCGCGCCCCAGCCCCGGTCCGACGACGATCGCGCCGATTCGCTCCTCGGCAAATGCGTCCGGCGAAAAGACGCGTCGGACAATGGCATGGGGCTGCGCCGGGCCCGGCGCGACCGCGCTGGCGAGATGGAGGACATAACCCGCCCCGGCGCGCAACGCCGCCACCGCCGCCAGTTCCGATGCGCCCGACATGCTTCCGGCCACGACGGCGACCATCCCGCGGCTATATTTGTGCGACGTCGCGTCGGGCTCAGGCAGATCCGGCCGCGTCATCGCGCGGACTTTGCCGGACACCGGCACCCCGATTTCGATCAACCGGACCTGCCCGACCCGCGCGGCGGCAGGTTGAAGCAGATGCGAAGGCTTCACCGCCCCAAGCGCCAGCGTCACGTCGAAAATCGGTACATCGCCGAACAGCGCGCCGTCATCGCTCGACACGCCACTGGGCAGATCGACCGCGATGCTCAGCCAGGCCGCCGCCGTCAGTCGGGACAGCGCGGACGCGACCGCCGCGTCGGGCTCGCGGGAAAGACCGGTGCCGAATATCGCGTCGACCAGAATGGGGGCGGGTTTGGCGTCGGCCAATGGTTCGACCGGACCGTCCCAGCCCGCTCTGGCACGACGCGCCCCGTTACCGCGTGGCTCGTCGCTGGCTGCGACGCGAACCATCAGCCCCTGCTCGCGCAACAGGGTCGCCGCGATATAGCCGTCGCCGCCATTATTGCCGGGTCCGCACAGGATCAGCAGCTCGCGCCCGCCCGCCAGTCTTGCCACCGCCCGCGCGATCCCGGCCCCTGCGCGGTCCATCAATTCCGCTTCCGAACTGCCATCGGCGATGGCTTGCCCTTCCGCAGCCCGCATCTGTGCAGCGGTCAGGACCGGGCGACCCTCGATCGGGATCATCGTCCACCGACCGTTGCGGGCAGGCGATAATGGTCGTCGCCGACCCGCACCTCGATCTGATCGCCACCAGCGACCGAAACCAGCGCCGGCAGCGCCCCGTCCGCGCTGGCGACGCCATGGCCGTCCTGGGTCACGCGTAGCCGCCGGAAACCGCCATCGCCATGCCGCAGGGTCAGAACCACCGCGTCACCAGCGGCCGATTGCTCTACCGTACAGTCGCGGCGGAAAGCTTGCGCCCCACCCAGCGCACATTCGATCGGCAGGCTCCGCTGCTCGGCGGCAGGGGCATCGGATGGCTCCGCCCCCTGCCCGCCTTGTTCGCCCGAACAGCCGGCCAGCGCGAGAGCGCCGGCCAGCGGCAGCCAATCAGATGTCCGCATAGACATGGCGCTCGCTCTTGGCGCCGGGATGGGTGACCGCGCCCTGATGCGCGGGGCCGACATTCTGGGCATAGCGCCACAACACGCCCGCCTGGTAATCGTTCACCCGCGGGGTCCAGCGCGCGCGACGCTCGTCCAGCACCGACGGCTCGACGGCCAGGTCGATGGTGCCCGCCTCCGCATCGATGCGGATGACATCGCCATTCTCGACCAGCGCGATCGGACCGCAATCGGCAGCTTCCGGGCCGACATGACCGATGCAGAAGCCGCGCGTGCCGCCCGAGAAGCGGCCATCGGTGATCAGCGCCACCTTCTCACCCAGCCCCTGTCCATAGAGCGCGGCGGTGGTCGACAGCATCTCGCGCATGCCGGGGCCGCCCTTGGGCCCTTCATAGCGGATGACGACCACGGTGCCCTCGGTGATGGCGCGGGCCTCGACCGCGGCGAACGCCTCTTCCTCACAATCGAAGACCCGTGCCGTGCCTTCGAATTGCAGGCGCTTCATGCCCGCGACCTTCACGATCGCTCCTTCGGGCGCCAGCGACCCGCGCAGGCCCACCACGCCGCCGGTCGGCGACAGCGGCGTCTTCACGTCGTAGATGACCTTCTGATCGGGGTTCCAGGTGACCTCATCGATATTCTCGGCCAGCGTCTTGCCGGTCACGGTGATGCAATCGCCATGCAGGTAACCGCCCGCCAGCAGCGTCTTCATCAGCATATAGACGCCGCCCGCCTCGTACATGTCCTTGGCAACATAGCGGCCGCCGGGCTTGAGGTCGGCGATATAGGGCGTGGTCTTGAAGATTTCGGCCACGTCGAACAGATCGAAGTCGATGCCCGCTTCGTTCGCCATCGCAGGCAGGTGAAGCCCGGCATTGGTCGAACCGCCGGTCGCGGCGACGACGCGCGCGGCATTTTCGAACGCCTCGCGGGTGCAGATGTCACGCGGGCGCAGGTTGCGCGCGACCAGCTCCATCACCTGCTCGCCCGCCGCCTCGGCAATGCCGTGACGGTCGAGGAAGGGGGCGGGCATCATGTTGCTGTTGGGCAGCGACAGGCCGATGGCTTCGCCCACGCACGCCATGGTGTTGGCGGTGAACTGGCCGCCGCACGCACCGTGGCCGGGGCAGGCGACCTTTTCCAGCGCGATCAGGTCATGGAGCGGGCAATTGCCCGCCGCATGCTGGCCCACCGCCTCGAACACATCGACCACGGTCACGTCGCGGTCATGGTGCCGACCGGGCAGGATCGAGCCGCCATAGACGAAGATCGACGGCACGTTCAGGCGCAGCATCGCCATCATCATGCCGGGCAACGACTTGTCGCACCCCGCAAAGCCGACCAGCGCGTCATAGCAATGGCCACGCACCGAAAGTTCGACCGAATCGGCGATCACCTCGCGGCTGACTAGCGAGGACTTCATACCCTGATGGCCCATCGCGATGCCGTCGGTGACGGTGATGGTGTTGAACCGGCGCGGCATTCCGCCGCCACGGATCACCCCGCCCTGCGCGGCGTCCGCCTGCGCATCGAGCGTCGTGTTGCACGGGGCTGAGTTGTTCCCCGCACTCGCCAGCGCGACGAACGGCTTGGCGATATCCTCTTCCTGGATACCCATCGCGTAATAATAGCTGCGATGCGGAGCGCGTTCTGGGCCGACGGAAACGTGGCGAGACGGCAGGCGGGACTTATCGAATTGGCGTGTCATGGCGCAGGCCTATGTCGCCAGAGGGGGCTTTGACGCAAGCAAATTTCGCAATGCGGGCATTGCGCGCCTATGAAGCGGGAGGCGATCCGCTCCCTTCACCGCTGCTTCGCGGCGCTCCCCTCCCCATGGGAGATGGGGAGGAATAGAAAGGTCAGAGCGAGCCGAGCGCCTTGGCCACACCGTCCATGGTGAACGGCTTTTGCAGGCGCGGACGGTCGCGGAACCGCTCGTCCACCGAATCGTCCGACCCGCCGGTGGCGAAGACGAAGGGAACGCCGCGCTCGGCCAACGCTTCGGCGACAGGGGTGCTCTTCTGGCCGCCGCGCAGGTTGACGTCAAGAATGGCGGCGTCGATACCGCCCTGTGCCACCCGCGCCAGCGCGTCATCGACGCTGTCGACGGTGCCCGCGACCTGTTTGTCGAGGACGTCCAGGAAATCCTCGAGCATCATGGCGATCAGGGGTTCGTCCTCGACAATGAGGATTTGCACGGGCTCTGTCATCGGCACCGCCATACCATGGTTTGCGCCGTCCGCCAGCCGCTTGTTACGAACCGGCGTTAAGCCACAGGACCGCGCGACAGAGCCGCCTGGGTCGCTTCGGCCAGATCCTGCACGGAGAAGGGCTTGGGCAGGAAACCGACATTGGGCAGCGTGAGCGACTTGCGCAGCTGTTCCTCGGCATAGCCCGACATGAACAACACTGCGAGGTCGGGATAGCGTTTGCGGACGATGCCGACCATCGTCGGGCCGTCCATGGTCGGCATGACGACGTCGGAGATCAGCAGGTCTGGCTTGCCATGCTTGTCCAGCAGCTCCAACGCGGCCTCGCCATTCTCGGCCGCGATCACCGTATAGCCCTGTCGCGACAAAGCGCGCTCCGCGACCGCACGGACCATGTCCTCATCCTCGACCAGCAGGATGGTGCCCGATCCCCATGGCGTGGCCGCGCGAGCGGCTGGCTTTTCGGGGCTGGACTTGGCCGTCGGCATGGCGGGCGCGGCATGGACCGGCAGATAGATTGAGAATTTGGCTCCCCCGCCCGACGGCGAATCGGCGAAGATATAGCCCCCCGACTGTTTGATGATGCCGTACACGGTCGACAGGCCCAGCCCGGTCCCCTTGCCCAGCTCCTTCGTGGTGAAAAAGGGCTCGAATATCTTGGGCAGGATTTCGGGGGGGATGCCCGTCCCGTTGTCGCTGATCGTCAGTGCGGTGTAATCGGCCGCAGGGAGGATGTCGTTGCCCATCGCGCGGACGTCGGCCATCGACACCGCCCGAGTCTGAATTGTCAGGATGCCGCCGCCCGCCGGTTCATTCTCCAGGATCGCGTCGCGCGCATTGACCGCCAGATTGACGACGACCTGCTCCAACTGCCCCGGATCGGCGCGGACCGGGCCCAGGTTGCGACCATGGCTGACATCCAGCCGCACCCGTTCGCCCAGCAGGCGCTTGAGCAGGTTCGACACTTCCGACACGACATCGGGCAATTGCAGGATCTGGGGCCGCAGGGTCTGCTGACGCGAAAAGGCGAGCAACTGCCGCGTCAGGCTGGCCGCGCGGTTGGAATTGGTGCGGATCTGCTGAATATCGTCATAGTCGCTGTCACCGGGCGAATGACGCATCAGCATCAGGTCGCAATGCCCGATGATCGCGGTCAGGATATTGTTGAAGTCGTGCGCGACGCCGCCCGCCAACTGGCCGACCGCCTGCATCTTGGTCGCCTGCGCCACTTCGCGCTTCAGGCGGCTTTCCTCCGAATTGTCCTTGAGGCTGAGCAGCACCGCCGCATCGCCCAGCCCGCGCGCACCGGCGATGGTCAGCGCGACGGGCTCTTCCGGATGATCCTTCAGGCGGACGGCCATATCGGCGGAGTGGGTCGCGCCCCCGGCAAAGCGTCGGATCGCATCGGCCACCGCCGCCTTGTCCTCGCGCACCACCAGATCGCCCGGATAGAGAGGCGGGGTCGTCCCCTTCACCCCGGCCGCGCGCATAAATGCGGAATTCATCTGGAGGAAGCGACCGTCGCGGTCGACCAGCGCGATACCGAATGGCATCAGCGAGACGAGGCCACGCACATGGCTGCCCGCGCTCGCCCCCGCGGGCGCGACGAGCCGCTCGTCCTCGTCGAGCAGCACGACTAGCATCGGTGCGGCCTCGCCCTCGACAAACGGAATTTGCAGGATGCGCAAGGGCCGGCCATCGCCCTTGCCCGCCTCGGCAGCGAAGCGGACCTGACCGGCGGGATCGTGCATCAGGAACGTCGCGAAGTCCCGGCCGACGATCGACAGCATCTCACCGCCCATCGCCCGGGCGCACAGCACGCGATTGGCGGCGCGGACGCGACCATCGGGGGCGATCAACGCCGCCATGATCCCCGCCGCCCCCAATCGGTCGCCCTGGATGCCACCGATCAGCCGCTCGACCGATTCGGCCAGATCCTGTTCCTGCGCCACCGCGAACCGCCAGACGAGCAGATCGGCCTCGTCCCCCGCGCGCGTCACCAGCACCGACAATTCGGTGCCCATCACCGCGATCCGGTCCGCGCGGCCTAGCCCGTCGCGCCATGCCGTCCGCCCAGCCTGCGCCAGCGCCTCAACCGATGGCTGGTCGAGCGGCACGCCCGGCGGGGTCGGCATCATGGGGAAAAGCGAGGCATAGGCGTCGTTGGCGCAAACCAGTCGCCCCGCCCGGTCGGTCACCGCGATCGCATCATGGCTGGCATCGGCGACGACGCGCGCGAAATCCCAATCAACGCTTCGCCGCGTCTGCTCGACCTGCGGGGCCAGCACGCGCCAGACGACGATCAACCCGAAGGCGAGCAACGCGACCCCTAGAAAACCCGCCGCGACGATCCAGTTGCCGATCGCCAGGAACAGCAGCGCCGCCGCCCCCGCCCCGCTGAGGAGCGATACGAAGCCCGCGATGCGGACGGGGGTAAATCTTTCGGGAGACGCAATCGCCATGAAGAAACTCTTCATCCGGCGACCCGGCACGGGTCAAGCGCGATCCTGCGCCCGAGTGCGTCTCCCGACAGAACGTTACCAGATACGCACGCGCTGTTCGGGCGTCAGCGCCATCTTGTCGGTCGGCTGGACCTTGAACGCCGCATACCAGGGATCGAGGTTGCGCACGGTCAGCACCCGCTCATGCCCCGGCGAATGCGGGTCCGAGAGCAGCGCCTGGCGCAGCGCCGGTTCACGCCACTTGGTCCGCCACACCTGCGCCCAGCCATAATAGAAGCGCTGGTCGCCGGTCGTGCCGTCGATCACCGGCGCGGGCTTGCCGCCCAGCGACTTGTGATAGGCATCGAGCGCGACGGTCAGCCCCGCCAGGTCGGCGATATTCTCGCCGAGCGTCAATTCGCCCTGAACATGCTGGCCCGCCAGCGGCTCATACCCGTCATATTGCTTCACCAGCTTGTCGGTGAAGGTCTTGAACCGCGCCACGTCCTGCTCGGTCCACCAGTCGGTCAGCTTGCCGGTCGCGTCGTATTTGCGACCCTGATCGTCGAAATGGTGGCTGATCTCATGCCCGATCACCGCGCCGATACCGCCATAATTGACCGCCGGATCGGCCTTGGGATCGAAGAAGGGCGGCTGGAGGATCGCCGCCGGGAACACGATCTCGTTCATCGGCGGGTTGGCATAGGCGTTGATCGTCATCGGCGTCATGAACCATTCGCCGCGATCGATCGGCTGGCCCAGCTTGTTCAGGTCACGCTGGAACTCGAAGGCATTGGCGCGCGCGACATTGCCGACCAGATCGCCCCGCTGAATGGTCAGCGCGGAATAATCCTTCCACTTGTCGGGATAGCCGATCTTGGGCGTGAAGGCGGCCAGTTTGGCCAGCGCCTTCTGCTTGGTCTCGGGCGCCATCCATTCCAGATTGCGCAGCCGGTCGCCCATTGCGGCGATCAGATTCTTGACCAGCGCGTCGGCGGCGGCCTTCGATTCGGGCGGGAAATATTTGGCGACATATTGCTTGCCGACTTCCTCGCCCAGACCGTCGGACACGAGGTTCACACCCCGCTTCCACCGCGCCTGCTGCTGCGGCGTACCCGACAGGGTGGTGCCGTAAAAGGCGAAGTTGGTCTTGTCGAAATCGCTCGACAGATAACCCGCATAGCTGCGCAGCACCTTGAGCATCGCATAGTCCTGAAGGACGTTCAGCGGCGTCTCGCTATACAGCTTGGCTTCGCCGGTGATCGCGCTCGGCTGGGCCACCAGATAGGCGGGGCGGCCCGCGACGCCCAGCGTCTGCATATATTGCGCCCAGGGGAAGCCCGGCGCCTTGGCGGCGAAGTCCGATGCCAGCCACTTGTTATAGGTCTTGTCCGCGTCGCGGCTTTCGATCCGGGTCCAATGGACGTTCGCCATCGCCTTTTCGAAATTGAACACCGCCGCCGCGCGCGCCTCGGCATTCGGCTCGCCCGCCAGCGTCAGCATCCGTGCGAGATAGGCCTGATAGGCGGTGCGGATCGTCGCCAGCTTGGCATCGTCCTTCAGATAATAGTCGCGGTCGGGCAGACCCAGACCGCTCTGGCCGAAGTTCGGAATATAGGTGTCGGGGGCCTTGTCGTCCTGACCGATATAGACGCCGAACGGCGAGCCGACGCCCTGCCGTTGAAGCTTGGCCATCTCGATCGCCAGCGCGTCGCGGCTCTTGGTCGCCTTGATGGCGCTCAGCCACGGCTTGACCGGGGTCGCCCCCTTCGCATTGACGGCGGCCTCGTCCATGAAGCTGGCGTAGAAGTCGCCCGCCTTGTTGCCCGGCTGCTTGGTCGCCTCGTCCAGAATCGTGCGGGTCTGCTCCAGCGAGCGATCCTGAAGGACATGGAACATGCCGTAGGACGAGCGATCGGCGGGGATCGTCGTGCTCTTATACCAGGTGCCGTTCGAATAATCGAAAAAGTCGTCGCCCGGCTTCACCGCCGTATCGCGGCCCGCCATGTCGAAACCGAAATCCCCGATTTCGGGACCGTTCTTGGCGTTGGGCTTGACCGGGCCGACAGCGGCCTTGTCGACGGGGTTCGCAGTCTGGGCCATGACGGGGGAAATGGCGGTCGTAAGAAGAGCGGCGATCAGCAGAGAGCGCATCTGAATTCCCGAAAAGGAGATGGATGCGACTGTTGTAGCGAGCCGATACGCCCAGTCAAACCGTTAGAAAGTCACGTCAAACCGCGATACCGCTATCAGATTGCCGCGCTTTTCCGTCGGTTACGCCATTTGCGCGCGATCCATAGCCGCCATCCCAGCGCCGATCCGGCATAGCCGATCACCGCGCAGGATGCGGTCAGCACGCACAGCCCCAGGCCGAAGGCGGGTCCCTGCTCCCAAAGCCAGTGAAAGGCGCTGAGCGCCCATTGCAGCCATCCGGTCGCGGCCTCGGCCACCGGCTGGGTATTGAGCGGCGTCTCGCTCCGCAGCAGGAAGGTGCCGATGCGATAGGCGATCAGCCACAATATCGGCGTGGTCAGCGGGTTGGTGATGAAGGTGGTCAGTGCCGCGACGGGCACATTGGCGCGAAAGGGCAGCGCGAAGACCGCAGCGATCGCGATCTGCGCCACCGGGAACAGAAACCCCGCCACCACGCCCAGCGCGACGCCGCGCGGCACCGATCGCCGGGTGAAGCGCCACAATTCGGGTGCCAGCACGCGGTGCGCGACCGGCCGCAACAGCCGGTTCTTCTCCATCGAATCGCGGGTCGGCATATTGCGCCGGACCCAGGCCAGAGAGCGGCCCCACATGGTGGGCGCAGCCGAGGCCATCAGCCGCGATCGCGCAGGATACGGCCCTGCTCACGCTTCCAATCGCGTTCCTTGATCGCATCGCGTTTGTCGTGCGCCTTCTTGCCCTTCGCCAACGCCAGTTCCACCTTCGCGCGACCGCGCGAGTTGAAATAGATCATCAGCGGCACCAGGGTCATGCCCTCACGCGCCACCGCTCCGTGCAGCTTGTTTATCTCGCGCTCATGAAGGAGCAATTTACGCGGGCGCTTCGCCTCGTGGTTGAAGCGGTTACCATGGCTGAATTCCGGAACGTTGGAATTGACCAGCCACACCTCCTCGCCGCGAACCTCGGCATAGGCCTC
This sequence comes from Sphingomonas sp. LC-1, assembly GCF_025371035.1. Taxonomy (GTDB): domain Bacteria; phylum Pseudomonadota; class Alphaproteobacteria; order Sphingomonadales; family Sphingomonadaceae; genus Sphingomonas; species Sphingomonas sanguinis_E. The sequence continues at coordinate 136,099 of NZ_JANZXB010000001.1, forward strand.
GGCGATCGAACCCTCGCCGAAGCGAAGGGACTTCACCTCGGTCCCGGTCAGGGCGATACCGGCCTCATAGGTCGTCTCGATCGCATAATCGAATCGGGCACGCCGGTTCTCGGCGACGATCTTCTTCTTGTCGAAGGTTTGGGGTTTCGGGCGCATGGACGCGTCGATGTAGGCGCTTGGACCGCGCATGAAAAGCCGCTGCCGTCGCCATTGTCCCGTTTCCGACCTTTGCCCTTCCCGCCAGGGCCGCCGGGGCTGGCAAGCACTGCCGCTTTGCTACAGAGCAGCCGCGATGGGCATGACGTGCATATTCCGCTGGGCCATGCCCTGTATCGCGATGACGATGGCGACCGCTTGCGGCGGCGGCGGCGCGGGGGACGATGCGGCTGCGGCCCCGATCGTCTCCGCCAGCCCGACGCCGCAGCCCTCGCCCTCTCCGACGGCGGGCGCTTCCGCGGCGACCTGGTGGCGTCCCGACCGGGCGACGAGCTGGCAGTGGCAATTGAGCGGTCCGCTGAACACCGGCTATGCCGTCGCCGCCTATGACATCGACCTGTTCGATACGAACGCCGCGACCATCGCCGATCTGCATCGTCAGGGCCGAAAGGTCATCTGCTATTTCTCGGCCGGCAGTTCGGAGGATTGGCGGCCCGATGATGGCCAGTTCGCATCCGGCGATCGCGGCAGGGCGCTGGACGGATGGGCTGGCGAGCGCTGGCTCCGGATCGATTCGGCGTCGGTGCGGAAGGTCATGACAGCCCGCCTCGATCTGGCGCGGAGCAAGGGGTGCGACGCGGTCGAGCCCGACAATGTCGATGGCTATGCGAACGACAACGGGCTGGGCCTGACCGCCGCGATGCAGCTCGACTATAACCGCTTCCTCGCCACGCAGGCACATGCGCGCGGGCTAGCGATCGGGTTGAAGAACGACCTCGACCAATTGGCCGTCCTGCAACCCGCCTTCGACTTCGCGGTGAACGAGCAATGCCATGAATATGCCGAGTGTGCGGGCTATTCGGTGTTTCTCGACGCCGGAAAGCCGGTGTTCGTCGCCGAATACGCCCAGCGCTATCGCAACGACAGTGGGGGCGCACGGGACGCCCTGTGCGCCGCCTCCCGCAATCAGGGGGTGCGCACGCTGGTGCTCGCGGTGAAGCTGGACGACAGCTATCGCTTCAGTTGCGACTGACGGCTGCACCTCATTCCTTGCGACGACCGCCCAGCGGGATCTTCAGGCGAACCATCGCCCGGTTGCTGACGAAGCCGCCGACCGAGCCCTGCTCGGTCTCGGCCGACAGCGTGCCGACGCCCGGAATGTCGGTCCGCGCCTGGGGCAAGGTCAGCGGCGAGGAGTAATCGCGCACGCTGGGGATACGATACGCATCCGACGGCTTGGCGCAGACGATCACATCGTCGCTTCCGCCATCCTCCGCCACGGGGCAACGCCGTGCGGTGGCGGGCTGGCGCGGCTTGGGCAAGACGGGCCCTGCCACCGCGCCAGACTGCAACGCGATCATCACGACCATCCACATCGGCCCGTCTCCCTGCGCGCCCCCCCGACCGGCGGGCGACGCCGATGCTGGATCAGGAATGCGGCGGAAGCGGGGCCGGCTTCAGATCAGTCCGGCATGGGCCAGCGCGGCATCGACCTGGGCCCGAGCCGCCTCGGACGGCCACGTCATCGGCAGGCGAACGCCGACCGGGAAATGCGGCAAAATCCGGCTGAGCGCATATTTCACCGGCCCCGGCGATGCATCGGCGAACATCGCCTCGTGGAGCGGGAAGAGCCGGTCGTGCAATTCCAATGCACGCGCCATGTCTCCGTTCGCACAGGCCGCCTGGAACTCGGCGCACAGGCGCGGCGCGACATTGGCGGTCACCGAGATGCAACCGACCCCGCCCATCGCGTTGAAGGCGAGCGACAGATCGTCATTGCCCGAAAGCTGGCAAAAATCGGCGCCCAGCGCGCCGCGATGATGCGACACGCGGGCCAGCACACCGCTGGCATCCTTGACGCCGACAAAGACCTCGGGCGCGGATTGGACGATGCGGATCAGCGTCGCGGGCTGGATGTCGGTCACCGTGCGGCCCGGCACATTGTACAGCACGATGGGCAGCGGCGCGTCCTTGGCCAGTTCGGCGAAGTGGCGGGCGATCCCCTCCTGGCTCGGGCGGTTATAATAAGGCGGAACCATCAGGGCGGCATCCGCACCGGCCTGTTGCGCTGCCTTCATATTCTCGATCGCGACGATGGTGTCGTTGGACCCCGCACCCGCGATCACCGGCACCCGGCCGCGTGCCTGGTCGACGCAGACGCGCACGACGTGGAAATGCTCGTCCTTGGGCATGGTCGCCGCCTCGCCCGTCGTGCCGCACGCGACCAGCGCCGACGAACCCTCGGCAATCTGCCATTCGACGAAATCCCGGAATTTCGCCTCGTCAAATGCTCCGCCGACATGATCGCCCTGATCGTCGAACGGCGTCACAAGCGCCGGAATGGACCCTGAAAACATGAGAGGAAATGCGCTCCTGCTGCGCCGAAATTCGCGCGGATAAGGGAATTTGTTCAGGACATGTACGGGTAGAGTCCCTATCCTGTCCACTATGATGGCATTGACGAAGGCGGGGGCGATCCTCGCGACACTGGCGGGCACCATGGTCTCCTCGGGCGGGCAGGATCAGCTCGACCGCTATCGCACCCAGATGGCGAATATGAGCCCCAGCCAAAGCACCCAGGGAATGCCCAGCGCCGCCGACGGCGCGATCGCCGCGGCGCTGGCGCAGTGGCGCGCGCTGCAACAGACCGATTCGCTGCCCTTCGACAGCTATGCCGGCTTCCTGATGGCGCATCCCGGCTGGCCGGGCGAGGCGGGCAACCGCCGCGCCGCCGAACGGCAGGCGGCGAACTTCACCGCCGCACCGTCGAGCATCGTCGCCTATTTCCGACGCTATCCGCCATTGTCGGCGGCGGGCGGCGTCGCCTATGCCCGCGCCCTGCTCGCCACCGGAGCGCCCGGCGAAGCGGCACAGGCGGCGCGCACGGCCTGGCGACGCGGCACCCTGTCACCGACCGACGAAGCGCTGGTCATGTCGACCTTCGCTTCCTCGCTGACGCCCGAGGATCACGACGCGCGGATGGACTCGCTGCTGTGGAGCGGACAGACCAGCGCGGCGGCGCGCCAGCTCGGCTATACGAGCGCCGCGCGGCGGCCGGTCTTCGCGGCCCGCCTCGCCTTCCGCACCAAATCGGCGGACGCGGCCAGCCTGTCCGCCTCGACCGCCGAACTCTACGCCAATGATGCCGGCTATGTCGCCGACCGGGCCATGTGGCTGCGCGACACGGGCGACAGCCTGACCGCGCGGTCCTGGCTCGCACGGACGCGCCAATTGACCGTGCGGCCCGGCAATGTCGAGAAATTCTATGAGGCGCTGCTCGTCAACGCCCGCGCCGCGGCGTCCGACAACCAGCTTCAGACCGCCTATGACATCGCTCGCCAGGTGGACGATGCCTATCCGGCGGGGACCGACGTCTCGACCAAAGCTTATGGCGAGCGCGACGATTATACCAGCCTGGTCTGGCTGGCGGGGCAGAGCGCGATGAAGCTGGCCAGGCCTGCCGATGCGATGACCCTGTTCGACCGCTATGGTCGTGGCAGCCAGTCGCCGCAGACGCGCGCCAAGGGCTTTTACTGGGCGGGTCGCGCGGCCGAGGCGGCCGGGCGTTCCACCGACGCCGCCGGCTTCTATGCCCGCGCGGCGCAGTATCGCGACCAGTTCTATGGCCAGCTGGCATTGGAGCGCACCGGCCGCCCGCTGGTCGCGCCGCCCGCCATCGCCGCGACCAACGTTCCTCCTGCCACCCGCGCCGCATTCGACGCCCGCGAGACCGTGCGCGCCGCCAAGTTCCTGGGGCAGATCGGCCAGTGGCAGGATCAGAGCGCGTTCGTCCGCCAGATCGCCGCCGATGCCGAAAGCGAGAGCGATCATCTTATCGCCGCCGATCTGTCGCGGACGATCAACCGCCCCGATCTGGCGGTGATGGTCGGGCGCAGCGCGATGCAGAACGGGCTGACCGACTATTCGGCCGCCGGCTTCCCGGTCGTGCCGGTACCGTCGGGCTATGAATCGAGCTGGACGATCATCCATGCGATCGCGCGGCAGGAGAGCCAGTTCGACCGCGCGGCCGTCAGCCATGCGGGCGCGCGCGGACTGATGCAGTTGATGCCCGCCACCGCCACCGAACAGTCGGGCAAGATCGGCCTGGCTTACTCGCCCGCATCGCTGACCACCGATCCCAACCTGTCGATCCAGTTGGGCGCGAGCTATTTCGAGCGGATTCGCAATAATTTCGGCAGCTATCCGCTTGCCATCGCGGCCTATAATGCCGGCGGTGGCAATGTGAACAAATGGCTGCGGCTGAATGGCGATCCTCGGACCGGCGCGGTCGACATCGTCGATTGGATCGAGGCGATCCCGTATATGGAAACGCGCAATTACGTTCAGCGCGTGCTGGAGAATGCGGTCGTCTATGACCTGATGAACCCCGCCCGCGCCACCAGCCGGGGACCGGCGCCGCTCAGCTGGTATCTGGGCAAGTCGTCGCGGCCGGGTTGATCGCGGCGGCATAGGGAATAGAGGGGGGGCGATGGATCGTCCCAACTATATCACGCCCGCCGGTTACGCCGCGCTGCGACAGGAATATGAGGCATTGTTCGCGGTCGAGCGGCCCAAGCTGGTCGATACGATCGCCTGGGCGGCGGGCAATGGCGATCGTTCGGAGAATGGCGACTATATCTATGGTCGCAAGCGCCTGCGCGAGATCGACCGGCGGCTGGGCTGGCTGTCCAAGCGGATGAAGGCCGCCAAGGTCATCGACCCCGCGCGCCAGGAAGACCGCAGCAAGATATGGTTCGGCGCGACCGTGACCATCGCCGATGAGGACGACAATGAGCGCGTCCTGACACTGGTCGGCGATGACGAGGCGGATGCGGGCAAGGGTCGTGTCGGCTGGAACGCCCCTCTGGTCCGGGCGCTGCGCGGAGCATCGGTCGGCGATTTGCGGCGGGTGACCCTGCCCGCGGGGGAGCGGGAATATGAAGTGATGGCGATCGCCTATCCCGATCCGTAACCGCATTCGCAACGGTTCGTTTCGCACCCGGTTCTTGTTGTGGATCAGGCTGTTGGCAAGATGGGGTTTCCAGGGACGGCGATTGTCGCAGCCCTTTGTCAACGAGGGTCGATCATGCCCATTCCTGCCCACTTTTCCGCGCCTCTCCTGTCGCTGTTCCGCGCCGTTTTCGGCATGATGTTCCTGGCGCACGGCGTCTCGAAATTCTTCGGCCTTCCGCCCTTTCCGATGCCGCTCAACCCGTTGCTGACGGCGGCGGGCGTGTTGGAACTGGCCGGCGGCGCGTTGCTGCTGATCGGCCTGTTCACCCGGCCGGTGGCCTTTCTGCTTTCCGGTCAGATGGCGGTCGCCTATTTCATGGCTCATGCGCCCCAGGGCTTCCTGCCGCTGGCCAATGGCGGTGAAGCGGCGATCCTCTACTGCTTCGCCTTCCTGTATCTCGCGGCGGCGGGCGGCGGTTCGATCGGCGTCGATGCAATGCGCCGTGGCGGCTGATCGCCGGCTCTGATAGCGAGGGCGGCATGAACGCCCTCACCCGCAACATCGCGCTGCTCATCGACGCCGACAATGCCCAGTCGGCGGCCATCGACCCCGTTCTGACCGTTCTGGCCGAGCTGGGCACGGTCAATGTACGGCGCGCCTATGGCAACTGGTCCAAGCCCGGGCTGAAGGGCTGGCGTGACGTCATGGTCAAGCATGGCATCGAGCCGCAGCAGCAGTTCGATTTGACCAAGGGCAAGAACGCCACCGACATGAAGATGACCATCGATGCGATGGACCTTCTGTTCCGTGGGCGGATCGACGGCTTCGGCATCATGTCGTCCGACAGCGACTTCATGCCGCTGGCGACCCGCATCCGGCAGGACGGGTTTCCCGTCTACGGTTTCGGCAACAGCCGCACGCCAGAGGCGTTCAAACAGGCGTGCAGCCGCTTCATCGATGTCGGCGCGCTGATCGGAGAAGCGGCACGGCCCGCGGCCATAGGCAAACCGACGGCCACCGATGTTCCGCTGGCCGATTCGCTCCCGCCGCCAATCGAACAGACCAAGCGGACCGCCGGCACGCCCCGCCCGATCGACGAGGAACTGCTCAAGCTGCTGGTCGATGCCTATAATAGCGTGAAGCGCGACGAGCGCGGTTTCGCCAGCCTGTCGGCAATGGGGCAGCTGGCGGGCAATCGGTCGAGCTTCGACACACGTAATTACGGGTTCAAGCGCCTGTCCGACCTGATCGAAGCGGTCCCCAATTTCCAGACCGAACGGCGCGAGGACGGCCGGACCTTCGTCAAGCGGGTGCGGTGACCATGGGCCTTTCCTCCCCTGCAAGGGGAGGAGTTTCCTAATCCCTCGGATCGGGCATGGTCAGCGTCGCACAAGTGCCCGGTGCCGCGTCGTCGAACCGAACCTCACCACGCAACTGACGCGCCAGGCTGGCGATCATCCGCATCCCGAGGCTATGCCGCGATGCCGCCTTCATGTCGAAATCGGCGGGAAGGCCACGCCCCCGGTCGCGCACCGACAGGACGATGTGCCCGTCCCGCGCGTGCAGCGACACGTCGATCGTGCCGCCCGCTTCATCATAGGCATATTTGATCGCGTTGGTCAGCAGCTCGGTCAGCATCAGCCCGATCGGGATGGCGGTATCGGCGTTCATCTCGATCGCCTCGATATCGCAGTGAACCTGATGGTTCTGCGCCTGTTGCGCCAGTTGCTCGGCGATGCCGCAGGCGAGATCGTCGAGCGAGACGATCCCCACCCGCTCGCCACGCCAGAGTTGATCGTGCGTCTGGGCGATGGCGGTGATCCGCGCCTGCGCGTCGTTCAGCATTCGCAGGACACGGGGATCGTCATCCTCCTGCTTTTGCAGGTTGAGCATCGCCGACACGAGCGCGAGACTGTTCTTGACCCGGTGGCTTGCCTCGCGGGTCAGCAGTTGCTGATGCTCCACCGCCTCGGCCAGACGCCGCTCGGCCTCCTGCCGTTCGATCGCGACGCCGATCAGATTGGCAAAACCCTGCATGAAGGCCAGATCGGCCTCCTCGAATCGCCCCTCGTCAGGGCTGTCGACTTCCAGCACGCCGTAACGCTGGCCCGACGCTTCGACCAGAACGTTGATCGCGCGGCGGATATGATGATCGGTCATGAATTGCGGCGTGCGGAACCGCTCTTCCTGATCGAGATGGTTGGAGATGACCCCCTGCCCCGTCTGAAGCGCGAAGCCGGCTGGCGAGCCCATATCGGTTCGCATCTCGGTCGATCCCACCACACCGGGGCCCCAGCCCACGCCGTTGCGCACCAACAGGGTTTCGCGATCGGACCGGTATTCCAGGAATTTGCAGTAGCGCGAGCGCATGCCCTCGGCACATAATTCCGTCGCGCGTTGCAGCATCGGGTCCAGGTCGCGCGCACGCAGCGCCTCGATCCCGAACGCCGCGAGGACCGATTGTTGCCGCAGGCGATAATGCAACTGTCCCGCGCCGGCGATTTCCTGATCCTCGCCTTGCGCCTGTTCCACCACCGCCATTCGCTATCGAACCCCTAATATCCTCGCCCTCGCGTTGAAGAATAGGGAATTGATTAATCGATTTAAACCCGGCCCCGTCGCATTTGCGGAAAGCCGGTCCGGGACGGATATGAAAACGCCCTCCCCGATCGCTCGGAAAGGGCGTTTCCTTCATTCATAAAGCTGCGGATCAGCGGGTCAGCTTCTTGTACGCCAGACGGGTCGGACGATCGGCGGCATCGCCCATGCGGCGGCGCTTGTCCTCTTCGTAGGATTCGTAATTGCCCTCAAACCATTCGACATGGCTGTCGCCCTCGAACGCCAGGATGTGGGTGCAGAGGCGATCGAGGAAGAAGCGATCGTGGCTGATGACCACGGCGCAGCCCGCGAACGTCTCCAGCGCCTCTTCGAGCGCACGCAGCGTTTCCACGTCGAGGTCGTTGGTCGGTTCGTCGAGCAGCAGGACATTGCCGCCCTCCTTTAGCATCTTGGCCATGTGGACGCGGTTGCGCTCACCGCCCGACAGCTGGCCGACCTTCTTCTGCTGGTCGGGTCCGCGGAAGTTGAACGCGCCGACATAGGCGCGCGTGCCCAGTTCCTGCTTGCCGAAGCGGAAGACCTCCAGTTCGTCGGAGATTTCCTGCCAGACATTCTTGTTGGGGTCGAGGTCGTCGCGGCTCTGGTCGACATAGCCGAGCTTGACGGTCGAGCCGATCTCGATCGTGCCCGCATCGGGCTGTTCCTGCCCGGTGATCAGCTTGAACAGCGTCGACTTGCCCGCGCCGTTCGGCCCGATCACGCCGACGATGCCGCCCGGCGGCAGCATGAAGTCGAGATTCTCGAACAGCAGCTTGTCGCCATAGGACTTGGTCAGCCCCTTGGCCTCGATCACCTTGCCGCCCAGGCGCTCGGGGATCTGGATCAGGATCTGCGCCTTGCCCGCGACGCGGTTCTCCTGCTTCTCCATCAGCTCCTCGAACGCGCGGATACGCGCCTTCGACTTGGTCTGGCGGGCCTTGGGCGTCTGACGCATCCAGGCCAGCTCGTCGGCAATCGCCTTCTGCTTTCCCGCCTCGTCGCGCTCTTCCTGCTCGAGGCGCTTGGCCTTCTTTTCCAGATAGCCGGAATAGTTGGATTCGTAGGTGTAGTAGCGGCCACGATCCAGCTCGAGCACCCAGTTCACGACATTGTCGAGGAAGTAGCGATCGTGGGTGACGAGGATGACGTTACCCGCATATTCCTTGAGGTAATTTTCCAGCCACGACACGCTTTCGGCGTCGAGGTGGTTGGTCGGTTCGTCGAGCAGCAGCACGTCGGGCTTTTCGAGGAGCAGCTTGCACAGCGCCACGCGACGCTTCTCACCGCCCGACAGGCGGGTGACGTCCGCGTCACCCGGCGGGCAGCGCAGCGCTTCCATCGCCTGCTCCAGTTGGCTGTCGAGCGCCCAGCCATCGACCGCATCGATCTTGGCCTGAAGCTCGCCCATCTCTTCCATCAGGGCGTCGAAATCGGTGTCGTCCTTGGGATCGCCCATCTCAGCGGAGATGGCGTTGAAGCGATCGACCAGGTCGGCGACCGGGCGCACGCCGTCCTTGACGTTGCCCATCACGTCCTTCGACGGGTCCAGTTGCGGCTCCTGCGCCAGATAACCGACGCGGACGCCCTCGGCGGCCCAGGCTTCGCCGGTGAAGTCGGTGTCCATGCCCGCCATCACCTTCATCAGCGTGGACTTGCCCGCGCCGTTGGGGCCGATGATCGCGATCTTCGCGCTCGGCAGGAACTGAAGGTGGATGTTGTTGAGGACAGGCTTGTTGGCGCCGGGGAAGGTCTTGGTCAGACCCTTCATCACATAGGTATATTGGACGGCCATGGCGGCGCGGGGCTCCGTGCTTTTTGCGACTGTTGGATATTTCCCGCCCATGTAGTCTGTGGGCGAGCGGTTGGCAAACGGGACCGGCTGGGCAACAGTCGCACCCATGAAGCGATTTGTCCTAGCGGCGCTGGCCGCCACCGCCCTTTCCTCTCCCGTTCTGGCACAACGCACGCCGCCACCCATGCCCGCCGTGGTCGCGCCGAAGGTGGAACGCCTGCGGGATGCCGCACTGACCGACACGGTCGCCTGGGACATTGTCGAGGGGATGACCACCGAAGTCGGCCAGCGTCTGGCCGGCACCGAAGCCGAAGCGCGCGCACGCGACTGGGCGGTCAAGCGGCTGACCGCGCTGGGGTTCCGGAATGTGCGGATCGAGCCCTATCGGATGCCGGTGTGGGAACGCGGCGCGGAAAGCGCCGAGATCCTCGCCCCCTTTCCGCAGAAGCTGACCCTGGCCGCGCTGGGCAATTCGGGGGCCACCCCGCCCGCCGGGCTGACCGCCGAGGTCGCGGTCTTTCCGAGCATGGCCGCCTTCCAGTCGGCGCCGGATAGCGCGATCAAGGGACGGATCGTCTATATCGGCAACGCCATGCCCCGTACCCAGGACGGATCGGGTTATGGCGCCTATGGCACCGCGCGCTTCACCGGCCCGGCCCTGGCGGCACGGCGGGGGGCCGTCGCGATCGTCATCCGTTCGATCGGCACCGACCATCATCGCTTCCCGCACACCGGCACCACCAACTTCCCCGAGGGCGTGAAGCCGATCCCCGCCGCCGCCCTGTCGGTTCCCGACGCCGAACAGCTGGAGCGAATCGCAAGCCGCGGCGGCCCGGTGCGGATGAAGCTGATCCTCACCCCGCGCATGGTCGGAATCGGCGAATCGGGCAATGTCATTGCCGAAGTGCCCGGCAGCGATCCCTCGGCGGGCATCGTCCTGGTTGGCGGTCACCTCGATAGCTGGGATCTGGGCACCGGCGCGATCGACGATGCCAGCGGCTTGGCGATCACCACCGCTGCCGCCAAGCGCATCATGGACGCTGGCACCCCGCGTCGCACGATCCGCGTCGTCTGGTTCGGTGCCGAGGAAGTCGGCGGCATGGGCGGCGCGGCCTATGCCAAGGCGCATGCCGGTGAACGTCACGCGACCGCATCGGAGAGCGATTTCGGCGCGGACCGCGTCTGGCGCTTCGAGGTCAATCTGCCCGACACGGCCAAACCCGTCGCCGACCGGCTCCAGACCGCGCTCGCGCCGCTGGGTATCGCACGCGGTAGCGGCGTGGGCGGCGACGGCACCGACATCGGCCCGACGCTGAAGCTTGGAACCGGCGCGATCGACCTGAACCAGTCGGGTTGGGATTATTTCGACACGCATCACACCCCCGACGATGTCCTCGACCGCGTCGATCCGGCGGCACTGCGGCAGAATGTGGCGGCGTGGACCGCGATGCTGGCGGTCGTGGCCAATGCGCCGGAGGCGATCGGGCCGGTGACACCGCGATGACCCTTCGGATTGGCGGTAACGTTTTGGTAACCCCAACGCCTTGAAAAAGCCCGATCCGTGCCATCGGTTCGTCGCGAACCTTGCCGCGATGTGAATTTTGCGGATTGACCGCGATGAACCGCGCGTTATTTGAGCCGCTTCGCGACGGCATTCGGGTCGGCCGCGATGATTGCTATGCTTGGGAGCATTCGAATGAAGAAGATTGCCTTTGTTCTCGCTGCCGCCGGCCTGATGTCCGTGGCCGCCTGCACGAAGTCGCCGGAAGCGGCCGCTGTTGAAAACAACGCGGACATGCTGGCTGACAACATGGAAATGCAGGCCGACAACCTTGAAGCGGTTGCCGACAACACCTCGAACACCGCCGCTGCTGCGACGCTCGAGAACGCTGCTGACAACATGAACGCCGCCGCCGACAACGTCCGTGACGCTGCCGACGCCAAGGCTGACAACATGCAGTAATGTCGCCTCGGACCTTCGGGTCCGAAGCACAGACTGTTTGTCGGAAAAGGGCACCTTCTTCGCGAAGGTGCCCTTTTTCTTTTGTCCGATACGCAATTCCCCCGTTGCGAAGCCGCGTGTCGTCACGCTACGGACATTCCCGGTGGGGCCTGTAGCTCAATGGTTAGAGCTGGCCGCTCATAACGGCTAGGTTGCGGGTTCGAGTCCTGCCGGGCCCACCAAAAATTTCCATAAGCCATTGTAAATGCAGGTTTTACTTTGGTTGATTGTCTAACCGGGACTACTATGCGCCACGCCGGTAGGGCTTAGGCGCCTGGCGCCAATTGCGGATGTTGACGCGCTGAAGCAATTTGCGCTGATGTATCAGTCCAACTCGATAGCCGGCCGGACTACGCTCGGCACATTGATGGGAGCCGGCATAGGCGCCGTCATCACCGCTCCCGCAATCCTCGCGGCCGTCATGTCTGGTGGCGCCGGACACGGCACCTATGTCGCGGCACACGTGCTGTTCCCTTTCTCTATGCTCCTCACGCGTTTTGAGGGAGGGATCGGGCCTATCGCTATCGGTGCGGGGTTGCTTGAATTTCCGCTGTACGGTGCACTGGTCGGGCGGGCTGTGGTTCTGAAGACCGATCGAGTCGTTTTCTTTGCCGCAGCAGCGCACCTGGTTGCCTCTCTCGCCTGCTTTTCGGGCCAGATCTGCGGTTTCTCGTGAAGGGCTAATGTCCGCTTCCGCCCAAACACGGACATCTCGGTTCTCGCCAGCGCGCATATTCCGTTAGTATGACTGGGCGACTTAGAATGGCTATTCAGACGTCACTTCCGCGCCGCCAACCATAGGGGTGGGTTTCGGACCGGAAGGTAACGGTGCCATTTCGCCCCCGTCATCTTTTCTCGACGTCAACCAATTTGGTAATGACGGTCCATAGCGCTTCCACATTTCCCTGATCGCCATTCGCTCTTGGACAGTGGGCGGGGGTGAACCGCTAAGATCCTTTAGTGGCATTGCGCATCTCACTCAGTAGCTGGATCGCAGTTATAGCACACTTTGCGCCGGGACACCGGCTGCCTTCCACCCATTGCGGACATTCTGCTTACGCCGCTGGTAAGCGCTCATGGGTTAGACATTCTTAACCCGGCGAAGAGGGGTGTTGGGCAGCAGTACGTGTCGGTTAGACATTTTATCCTACTGTTTTTACTGATTTGTTTAAATCCTGCCGGGCCCACCAATCTCGACATTCACCTTGTCCCAAACTTCCCCTGAGGTGCCAGCAAGCTACGGCATCAGGGCATTTGTCTCGCCTCCACGAAAGCCCGCGTCAACTCGGGGTAGTTCGGGGGGTATCCTTGGGGTAGGGTTAGCCGATACCCCCTGGCGTGATCCCCTTGCCCCTTACTAGTGCGGAGGCCGCGCGGCGATCAGTGCGCAATATCGGCGATTTCCGGGACGCTATGGCTAGTCGCGAACCAATGACATCGCCGCCCAGAAATTGCGCCGCCGACACAGTATTTTCTGAGCTATCACGCACGATTGGGAGATATCGGCAGAGTGAAAAACCCCGATGGTTCCGATCAACGAGCATGAGCCCTTTGGAAATATCTCGGCGATTCGCTAAATTTCTCCGGTCCGCTACTCAGCCGAGGCTGCGAACGCCTTTCAACTTCATTCGCAGGTATCACAACTTCAAAGACCTGAAAATGGTTCGCAGTTTTACTTGTGAAAATCTTCTTGCCGTCGTTGCAGATATTACACTAATGTGGTTGGCGAGCCGATTTACGAAGGATGAAGGCAATGGCAGTCAAGGGCGACCCCAAGGTCATCGAGTTTCTGAACGAGGCGCTCAAGAACGAGCTGACCGCGATCAATCAGTATTTCCTGCACTATCGGCTGCTCGATCACTGGGGCGTCTACAAGCTCGCCCAGTTCGAGTATAAGGAGTCGATCGACGAGATGCGCCATGCCGACTGGCTGGCCGAGCGCATCCTCTACCTCGACGGCCTGCCCAATTTCCAGCTGCTCGGTCGCCTGCGCATCGGCGAGACGGTCGAAGAGGTGCTCAAGGGCGACCTCGCCATCGAGATCGAGGCGGTGGCGCAGCTCAAGGGCGCGATCGCCTATTGCGAGGAAGTCCGCGACTATGTCAGCCGCGACCTGTTCCAGCGCATCCTCGCCAGCGAGGAAGAGCATGTCGACACGCTGGAGCGCCAGTTCGAAATGATCGAGCGCATGGGCATCCAGAATTATGTTCAGCTGAACGCCATGGCAGAAAACGACGCCCCCAAGTCGGGTGCAGCACCGCACTTGCAGGGGTAATGGCAGCGGGGGCGGGTTCGGAAACCCGCCCCTTTCCGGTTTTCGGACTCCCTCCCCGTCCAACCCCCATATCCCCTCACCCCCGTTCAGCCTGCGCGAAGTCGAAGGCTACGGCAAACCCTACGCCACAAATCCCCGTCCAAGCGTGGCCGAGGTCATCCCGTGGCCTTCGACTTCGCTCAGGCTGAACGGAGGTAAGGCGGGAACTTAACGGAGGTGGTCCGGAACGGCACGGAAGTGCGTACTAGCCCAAGGGTGGCATGGGCAGCAGGCGGGGCTTGCGCCCCTACCCTCAGTCCTTGTTTGCGAACGGGTTCTTCGGTGCCCGCAGCGTCAGCCGCACCGGCACTGCGCCGAAGCCCAATTCTCGCCGCATTGAGTTGACCAGATAGCGCTCATAGCTGGCGGGTAATTGGTCGACCCGCGTTCCGAAGATCACGAAACTCGGCGGCCGCGACTTGATCTGGGTGACGTAGCGCAACTTGATCCGCTTGCCGCCGGGCGCGGGTGGCGGATTGGCATCGACGGCCCTTTCGAACCAGCGGTTGAGCTCGCCGGTCGGCACCCGCTTCGACCAGGCGGCGCGCGTTTCGAACGCCGCCTCGATCAGCGTATCGAGCCCCTTGCCGGTCGCGGCCGACACCGCCAGCAGCGGCACACCCTTCACCTGGCTGAGCCCATCCTCCAGCGCCTTTTTCACGCCGTTGAACAGGGACGACGGATTTTCCGCGACATCCCATTTGTTCAGCGCGATCAGCAGCGCGCGACCCTCTTCCAGAACGCGGTCGGCGATACGCAGATCCTGCGATTCCAGCCCCAGCGTCGCGTCGAGCAGCAATACCACGACTTCGGCGAAATCGACCGCGCGCAGGGCATCGGCGACGGACAGCTTTTCCAGCTTGTCCTGCACCTTGGCCTTTTTGCGCATTCCCGCCGTGTCGATCAGGCGGACCTGGCGGACTTCGCCGTCCCGGTCGCGCCATTCCCAGTCGATCGCGATCGAATCGCGGGTGATCCCGGCCTCGGGTCCCGTGATCAGGCGGTCCTGCCCCAGGAAACGGTTGATCAGCGTCGATTTGCCCGCATTGGGGCGGCCGACGATCGCCAGCTTGAGCGGGGCGAAGGGGTTTTCGAGATCGACCTCTTCCTCTTCCTCGATTTCGACATCGATGAAGGGAAGCAGCGCCTCGAACAGATCGCCCACACCCTCGCCATGTTCCGCCGAGAGCTGAACCGGGTCACCAAAGCCGAGCGCGAGCGCCTCCAGAACGCCCTGCTCCGCCGCACGCCCCTCGGCTTTGTTCGCGGCGAGGACGATCGGCGTGTCCGAACTGCGCAGCCAGCGGGCGATTTCCTCGTCCAGCGGCATGATGCCAGCACGCGCATCGACCAGGAACAACGCGACATCGGCCTCGGCGACCGCCGCCTCGGTCTGGCGACGCATCCGGCCGGGGAGCGTATCGGGGTCTTCGTCCTCGTAACCGGCCGTGTCGATGACACGGAAGTCCAGGCCCAGCAGATGCGCGTCGCCTTCGCGTCGGTCGCGCGTCACACCGGGCCGGTCGTCGACCAGCGCCAGCTTCTTTCCGACCAGACGATTGAACAGCGTCGACTTGCCGACATTGGGACGGCCGACGATCGCGACGATAGGGAGTTTTGCCATCGCGTTCCGTTAGCGAAAGGCGGGCCTTTCGTCACGGTACAAAACATACCGTCCCCCCGGCCGGGCCGAAGGGACGGTCGTTCTTTACTTATAGGCGGCGATCCGCCCCTTTTGATCGAGGACATAGAGTGTCCCGTTCGCCACGACCGGCGGCAGCGCGAAGGGGGTCTTGGCCTCGACCGTCGCCTGCACCGATCCGTCGCCCGGATTGGCGTAGACGATCTGCCCTTCCGAATTGGTCAGGATCAGGCGGTTGCCTGCCAGCACCGGGCCGAACCAAGTGATCGCACCCGACTTCTTCTTCTCGTTATGGAAGCGCTGGAGCTGCGCGATCCAGCGCGCCTTGCCGCTCGACCGGGCGAGCGCGACCAGCCGCGCGTCGTCGGTCACCAGGAAAATCCACTCGCCCGCGATCCAGGGAGTCGAGATACCGGCGAAATTCTGTTCCCACAGACGCTGACCGGTGGACAGTTCCAGCGCAACCATGCGGCCACCCTGGCCCAGCGCATAGACGCGGCCCTGATCGATGACCGGCGCCGCGTCGATGTCGGACAGTGTCGAGACCGAGGTCGAGATGCTGGTCCGCGACAGCGCGTCCTGCCACAGCATACGCCCATTTTCGTAGCGATAGGCGTTGAGTTCGCCGCTGGAGAAACCGGCGACGACCGTGCCCTGGCTGGCGGCGGGGGCCGCGACGCCGAACACGCCCTGCGTCTCCAGCGTGCCCTGGCCGGCCCACACGATCTTACCATCGGCCTGGTTGATCGCGTAAAGCTGATTGTCCTGGGTCAGGACATAGACATTGCCGTTGGCGATGGTCGGCGATCCGCGCAGCGGGCCGCTGGGCTTGGCGCGCCATAGCACCTTGCCGTCGGCGGCATTGGCCGCGATCACATCGCCCAGACCATCGGTCGCATAGACCGTGCCGCTGTCGTAGCTGGCCCCGCCACCGAAGCGGGCAAGACGGTTTTCGTCGCCCTCGGTGATCGCGGCCGACCACAAGCGAGCCCCGGTATCGGCGTTCAGCGCCTGGAGATTGCCCTCGACATCGACAACGAACAGCTTGTTCTCCGCCACCACCGGCGCGGCGCCCAGCGGATCGCGCGCCGACCCGCCGTTGATCGTCGTTTCCCAGACCCGCTGCGGCTGCTCGGCAAGGGCGAGTTGCCCCATCGACTTCGACGCGTTGCCGCCCGGCTGCGACCATTCGGCATTGGTTTCGGGTGCGGGCAGCAGGACCTGCACATCGGCGATCGTCTTGTCGGCCTCGACGCCGGTCTCGGACACCAGGATGGGCACCCGGTTACCGACGGTCGGGGTCTTTTTCGGCGCGCTCTTGAATACGCCACAGGCGCCCAGCGCCATCAGCGCGGCCAGCGCGGCCGAGGTGCGGAAATGCTTCGTCATTGGGTTTTAGTGTCCTCGCTCTGGCCGACGGCATCGACCCCCAATACGCCGGCCATCTGAACCGCACGTTGCCGCAACGTATCGGGCACATCCTTCTCGCTGGCAATCTGGCCGAACAGGCGACCGGCTTCCGTGCGCTTGTTCTGGCGCAGATAGGCGATGGCGACCATTTCTCCGGCGCTACCGAAATAGGCGTTGCCGGGCACCGCCATGCCACGCAGCCGCGCGACGACGGCCTCGGGCTTCAGCGTATCATATTCCGCCATGGTCTGGCGGATCAGCGCCAGATCACGGAACGGCTGGGCCAGCGACGCATCATTGGCGATCGTCGCGAAGCGCGCCGCGGCACCCTTCATATCGTCCTTCTGCAGAAGGATGTCGGCCTGGGTGAATTGCGCCAGCGCGCGATAGGCATCGACGTCGGACGCCGCCAGCGTCTTCAGCTTGGCATCCGCCGCCTTGGTGTCGTTCTGCGACAGCGCGTCATAGGCGGCCTGCAACTGCTCGCCATCCGTACCGGCCGCCTGATGCTGACGATGCTGCCAATAGAGATAGCCGCCGAACGCCGCGAGCCCGATCAGGATCACCGCACCGACGACGAGGCCCCAGCGGGTCCAGAATTTGGTCAGCCGGTCGCGACGCAGTTCGTCGTCGACCTCGCTCAAAAAGGCCTGGCTGGATTGGGGCGTTAGGGCCAAGACGGGCTCCGCTATTCTGGATCAAGGCAACAAGGAAGCCGCGACCTTTAGCGAGGAGCGGGCCCGGTGGGAAGAAGCTTGCGTCACGCCCCTTCGCGGGGTGCGTAAATCTGTTCCGGCCCCGGAAAGCGACGAGCCCGGACATCTTCGGCATAGGCGCGCGCCGCCTCGCCGATCCGGTCGCCCATCGTCTCGTACCGGCGAACGAAGCGCGCGGTCCGGTCGAACAGGCCCAGCATGTCCTCGCCCACCAGAACCTGTCCGTCGCACTGCGCCGATGCGCCGATACCGATCGTCGGGCAGGCGACCCGGTTGGTGATCGCGATCGCGATCGGCTCGACGACCCCTTCGATCACCACCGAAAAGGCTCCAGCCTCGGCGATGGCGACGGCGTCGGCGACGATCTTCTCCGCCTCTTCGGGGGTACGGCCGCGCGCGCCATAGCCGCCCAGCACGTTCACCGCCTGCGGCGTCAGGCCGACATGGCCCATGACGGGAATGCCGCGTTCGACCAGGAAGCGGACGGTCGGCGCCATCGCCACCCCACCCTCCAGCTTGACCGCCGCCGCGCCGGTTTCCTTGAGCAGCCAGGCGGCATTCTCGAACGCCTTTTCGGGGCTCGCCTCATAGCTGCCAAAGGGCAGGTCGATGACCACCACAGCGTGATAGCTGCCCCGGACGACCGCCGCGCCGTGGGCCGCCATCATCGCGAGCGTGACCGGCACCGTCGAGGGCAGGCCATAGATCACCTGCCCCAGACTATCTCCGACGAGCAGCATGTCGCAATGTGGATCGAGCAACTGTGCCGAGCGCACCGTATAGGCCGTCAGCATGACGAGCGGCGTCTCGCCCTTGCGACGACGAATGGCCGGAACGGTCAGCCGCTTCATCGGGGCGGGCGTGGGATTGGCGCGACTCGTCGCGGTGTCGAGCGTGTAGGTCGTGGACATGCGCCGCCCTTACTCCCGCTATCGGGCCCGCTCCACCCCCTTGGCGGGGTTAGAAGATTTCGGCGTAGCGCTCCGGCTTGAACCCGATGGTCAACACGCCATCCCGGTCGAGCACCGGCCGCTTGATGAGCGAAGGCTGGGCCTGCATCAGCGTGATGGCCTTGTCCGCATCGATGTCCTGCCGTTCGGCTTCCTCCAGCTTGCGGAAGGTGGTGCCGGCGCGGTTGAGCAGCAACTCCCAGCCAACCTGATCCACCCAGCGGCGCAGCGTGGCCTCGTCGATGCCGTCCGTCTTATAGTTGTGGAAGCGATAGGCGACGCCGTGCTGATCCAGCCAGACGCGCGCCTTCTTCATCGTGTCGCAGTTCGGAATGCCATAGAGTTCGACCGTCATCAGTGCCTCTGGACGCTATAAATGCGACGCCTTTAGCGAGGTCGGGCATGGATTGCAGCAGGATCGCGTGAACCAGGAAACAAGCGCATCCCCCACGATCACGACCCCATCCTAACCCGTGACAAGCCACACGGGGTAGCGCCCCCCTGCCCGGACCGCTATCCCGACAGGATGCAGGACCATCCCTTCTACGCCCTTCACTCCCATGGCCTGATCCGCGTCGCGGCCGCGACGCCCGCCGCGTCGGTCGGCGATGCGCAGGCCAATGCGGCGGCCATGCTCGATCTGGCGCGGGTCGCGGACGAGGATGGGGTGGACCTGATCGTCTATCCCGAATTGTCGCTGACCTCCTACGCGATCGACGATCTGCATCTGCAAGGCGCGATGCACACCGCGACGCTGGCCGCCCTGGGCGAGATAGTGGATGCCAGCGCCGCGCTGTCGCCCGTCCTGCTGATCGGGGCCGCGCTGCCCCGCAATGGCCGCTTGTACAATTGCGCCATCGTCATCGCGCGGGGGCGGATACTGGGGGTGGTGCCCAAGACCTTCCTGCCCAATTACCGCGAATATTATGAAAAGCGCTGGTTCGCGAGCGGCGCGGGGCTGACCGGGCTGACCATCGAACTGGACGGGCAGGTCGTGCCCTTCGGCACCGACCTGATCTTTGCGGCGGAGGATGTGGCGGGCTTCGTCTTCCATGCGGAGATTTGCGAGGATTATTGGGCCCCTACCCCACCCTCGACGCTGGGCGCGCTGGCGGGGGCGACGATCTGCTGCAACCTGTCGGCGTCCAACATCGTGATCGGCAAGGCGCGCGACCGGGCGATGCTCGCGGCGGCGCAATCCGCCCGCGCCGCCTGCGCCTATGTCTATTCCGCCGCCGGGATCGGGGAGAGCACGACCGACCTGTCCTGGGACGGACAGGGACTGGTCCACGAACTAGGCGAAACACTGGCCGAGTCCGAACGCTTCCTACGCGAGCCCGCGCTGACCACCGCGGATGTCGATGTCGAGCGGATCGTGCAGGAACGGCTCCGCTTCGGGACGTTCAACGATTCGGCGGCCTTTGCCGGGCATCCCGAGACCCGGTTCCGGCGGATCGGCTTCGTGCATGGTGTCGAGCCCGCGGACCAGGGGCTTCGCCGCGCGGTCCATCGCTTTCCCTTCGTCCCCGACGATCCCGCGCGGCGCGACGCGGATTGTTACGAGGCCTATAATATCCAGGTCGAGGCGCTCGCCAAGCGGCTGGATGCCAGCGCCGCCAAGACATTGGTCATCGGCGTGTCGGGGGGGCTCGATTCCACCCATGCCCTGATCGTCGCCGCCAAGGCGACCGACCGGCTGGGCTGGTCGCGCGACCGTATCCTGGCCTTCACCATGCCCGGCTTCGCGACCGGCGAAGGGACCAAGGCGCATGCCTGGGCGCTAATGCGCGCCCTGGGCGTCAGCGCGGAGGAGATCGACATCCGCCCCGCCGCACAACAGATGCTGGCGGATATGGACCACCCCTTCGCCAAGGGGGAGCCGGTTCACGACGTCACCTTCGAAAATGTCCAGGCGGGTCTGCGCACCGATTATCTCTTCCGCCTCGCCAATCAACGCGGCGGGATCGTGCTGGGCACCGGCGACCTGTCGGAGCTGGCGCTGGGATGGTGCACCTATGGCGTCGGCGATCAGATGAGCCATTATGCCGTCAATGCCGGAGTCCCAAAGACGCTGATCCAGTTCCTGATCCGCTGGTGTATCCGAACCCGCCAATATGACGACGACACCAATGCCGTGCTCGCCGCCATCCTGTCGCAGGAAATCTCGCCCGAACTGGTCCCCGCCGACGCCAGCGGGGCGATGCAGTCGACCGAGGCAATGATCGGCCCCTATGCGCTCAACGACTTTTTCGCGCATTACGTCATCCGTTATGGTCTGAAGCCATCGAAGATCGCATTCCTGGCCTGGCATGCCTGGCGCGATGCGGAGGTCGGGGGATGGCCGGAGGATTTGCCGCCCGACGCGCGGGTCGCCTATGACCTGCCGACCATACGCCATTGGCTGGAGCGGTTTCTGACCCGTTTCTTCCAGACGAGCCAGTTCAAGCGGTCCGCTTTGCCCAATGGGCCCAAGGTTTCGCCCGGCGGCGCATTGTCACCCCGCGGCGACTGGCGCGCCCCCTCGGATGGACGCGCATCGGTGTGGCTGGCGGAGTTGAACGACGCCTTGCCCACCGACTGATCCGCAACACTTGGCAGCGACATGGGAAAAGGTCTATGCTGCCGGTCCCAATAATACTTTATCCATGAATTACAGGCTCCTCCTGGCCTGTCGGCACGAGAGAGACCATGAGCCTTGTCGTTCGCACGCTGTCCGAACAGATCTTCACGATCATTCGCGAACGGATCATCAGCGGCGATCTGCCCGAAGAACAACCGATCCGTCAGGACGCCCTCGCCAACGAACTGGGCGTCAGCAAGATTCCGCTGCGCGAGGCGCTGGCGCGGCTGGAGCAGGAAGGCCTGCTGACCAGCCAGGCCAATCGCGGCTTTTTCGTACGGTCATTGGGGGCGGGCGAGGCGGAGGAAATTTACGAACTTCGCCTGGCGCTGGAGCCCGATGCCGCCGCTCGCGCCAGCCGGGTGGCGACCGACGCCGACCAGCAGGCGGCCAGGGATGCCCTCGTAGCGCTCGACGTCGCCGCGCATGAGGCGCTGCATGAGGTCGCGCTGCGCAACCGCGCCTTCCATCTGGCGCTGGTGCGGCCGCTGGGCGCGGCCTTGACCTTTCAGTTGATCGAGCGGTTACAGGTGCTGGCCGAACGCTATGTCGTTCAGCATCTCAAGCCTGCCGGGCGCGAGACGCGTGCGCACAAGGAACATCATGAACTGCTCGACGCCTGGTTGGCACGCGACGAGGCACGCGTCGCCGGGTTCCTGACTGACCATATCGGCGCCACCCTGGTCGATCTTCGCGCCCAGTTGAGCCGCTGACCCGTTCAGCCGGGGGGCCGCGCGAGCGGCGTGGTGATGATCCGCGCACCCCGGCGATAGGTCAGGTATCGCCACAGCCATTGCAGACTGACCCGGATGCGCTGCGCGAAACTGACCAGCAGCACGACATGGACGATCGCCCAGAGCATCCAGGCCAGATAGCCCTTCATCCGAAACCGCCCGAAATCGAAGATAGCGGCGTGCCGCCCGATGATCGCGGCATTGCCCCGATTGTGGAAGCGGAAGGGTCGGGCCGATTGCTCCTTCGTCAATCCCGCACGTAGCGCCTTGCCCAGATACTGGCCTTGCTGCTGCGCGACCTGTGCCAGTCCGGGCAAGGGCTTGCCCTGCTCATCGGGACACGCAGCAACATCGCCCAGCGAGTAGACATCATCGATTCCGACGACCTTCAGGTCGGACCCCACCGCCACCCGCCCGCCTGGTCCCGGCGCGATGCCGAGCAGCTTGGCGGCCCCGGTCGGCGCGACGCCAGCGCCCCAAAGAACGGTGCGGGCGGGAATGAATTGCCCACCTGCGGTCAGCCCTTCGGCCGTGATCGCCTCGACCGGGCAATCGGTCATCACCTGAACCCCCAGCCGCGACAGCGCGCGTTCGGCATAATCGGCCAGCTCGTCGGGAAACGCCGCCAGGATGCGCTTTCCGCCTTCGACCAAAATGATCCGCGCCGTTTCAGGTCGAATGCGCCGAAAGTCGGAGGTCAGGGCATGGCGTGCCAGTTCGGCCACCGATCCCGCAAGCTCGACCCCGGTCGGGCCGCCGCCGACGATCACGAAGGTCATCAACGCCTCGCGATCCGCCACGCCGTCGCGCTCCGCCTCCTCGAATGCGCCCAGCACGCGCGACCGGATGACCCGTGCCTCCTCGATCGACTTGCAGGAAGGGGCGACGCTTCGCCACTCGTCATGCCCGAAATAGCTGCTGGTCGATCCCGTCGCGACGACCAGCCGATCATAGGTCAGCGTCTCGCCCGTCGCCAGCGCCACCTCGTGCCGGTCGGTATCGACCTGCACGACCTCCCCCAACACCACCCGGATATTGGGATAACGGCCCAGCACATGCCGGATCGGCTCCGCCACATCCGCCGGGGACAGTGCGGCGGTCGCCACCTGATAGAGCAGCGGCACGAACAGGTGATAGTTGTTGCGGTCGACCACCGTCACCCGGACCGGTGCATTGGCGAGCTGCTGGGCGACGGCGAGCCCGCCAAAGCCTGCCCCCACGATGACGATGTGCGGCCAATTCGGATCGACGTTGGCGGCGGCGCTGCTCATCCCCCTGCCCTCACCATGTCACGGCGATCTTGCCGAAATGGCCGCCGCTTTCCTGCAACCGGAATGCCTCGGCCAGATCGGGCAGGTCGAAGCGGCGATCGATGACAGGCCGGAGCGCGGCATCGTCCAGTGCCCGAACGAATTCCATCTGCATCCGGCGGCTGCCGACGATCAGCCCCTGCAAGCGCGCCTGTTTGCGCATCATCGTCGCGGTCGGCACGTCGCCCGCCACGCCGGTCAGCACCCCGATCAGGCCGATATGCCCGCCGATCCGGACCGCATCGATCGACTGGGCCAGCGTACCCGGCCCACCGACCTCGATGACGTGATCGACACCGCCGCCCGCCCAGTCATGGACGCGCCGCCCCCAATCCTGATGGGTGCGATAGTTGATCGTATGCGCGGCCCCGAGCGCACGCGCGCGTTCGAGCTTCTCGTCGGATGAGGAGGTCACCACCACCTGCGCCCCCATCATCCGCGCGATCTGCAAGGCCCAGATGGACACACCACCGGTGCCGAGGACGAGCACGCTGTCCCCGGCCTTCAGACCGCCATCGACCACCAGGCTGCGCCATGCTGTCAGACCGGCGGTGGTGATGGTCGCCGCCTCGGCATGGTCATAGCCCTTGGGCGCGTGGGTGAAGGCCGTCGCGGGTGCGACCACCGTCTCACAGGCATAGCCGTCGATCCCGTCACCCGGCACGCGGGCGAAGTCGCCGACGCGGGGCGGCCCCTCCTGCCAGTCGGGGAAGAAGCAGGCGATCACCGCGTCGCCCGCCGCAAAGTCGGTCACCTCGTCCCCGACCGCCTCGACCACGCCTGCGCCATCGGCCATCGGGATGCGGCCATCCTCAGTCGGCATGCTGCCCGAGACGACGCCATAATCATGATAGTTGAGGGATGTCGCGTGGAGCCGCACCCGGATCATTCCGCGACCCGGGGCACCGGGGTCGGGCCGTTCGACCAGCCTCAGCCGATCCAGTCCACCCGGTGCATCGAGGATCATCGCCTTCATACCGTCGCCTTCATCACTGTCGTTCGTTCGCAAAAAACGCAGGCGCGACGCGATGCGATCCCTCAGCCGGTCGCCAGCACCCACCCATCGGGCAGGAAATCGACTGACATATAATAGTAAAAGGCACAGCTTCCGTCACCGCGATAGCTGCCGCCTTTCACAATGCCGAATGCCGTGTCGCCCAAAAAGACGGGACCGCCGCTGTCCCCGCTCCGGCAGGTGGGACCACGCACCGCAACCCAAGTCGGGGTACAACCGCCCCCGCACAGATCGCCCGCAGGGGCGAAGTCGGGCATCCAGACTTCCGCACAGCTATAACCGGTCCGCTCGCCCCGATGGCACACAATGTCACCCGCACGGGTCGAGGCACGGGGGCGTGCCCCCGTCACGGTGCGGCTGATCGTCTTGGCGGTGTCGCTCCAGAAATGGGGCGCGAGCAGATGATCGCTGACATTGACCTGCACGTCCTGATAGCCCCAGCCCCATTGCCCGGCATAGCGTAGCGGATACGCCGTCCCCATGGCGTCGATCCAGGACAGATCGTCCGGGCAGTGCGCGGCGGTGACGATCGCGCTCTCGGCCGCTCGCCGGACCACGAAGCCGCTGGTGCAGGCGTAACGCCGCCCATTGGCCCGATCGACACCGACCAGCCGCGCTCCGCCCTGAAGATCAGCCAGATCGATCTCCGGCGTATCCAGGGTGGCGATCTTCACCGGCACGCCCGCGATCCGCGCGATCCGATCGCGCAGAGCGTCCGTTGCTTCGGCCAGCAAATCCCCCCGACCGACCATCAAGACCAGCGCCCCGATACGCGGATCGACGCCGATGCCCGGCGGCTGAGTCAGGTTGGCACGGATTTCGGTCTGGTGCAGCGCGAGCGCGACGACCAACTGGTGATGGGTGGCATAGGCCCCGGTGCGAAACCGGATGGCGACCGCCTGCCCCGCCAATTGGACCACCCGGTCGGCCACCGAGGCATCGCCGGTCAGCAGCACATCGATCCGGAACGGCGCATGACCGACCGACAGGCCGGCCAGGCGGTCGGCGAATTCGATTTGCAACGCATCGGTCAGCGGCACCGATGCCTCCTGCACGCGAAGCTCCTGCAATGCTTGCGGGCCGGAGAGCCCCGAGGCCAGGCCATATTGGTCAGCATCAAGCGCCAGCGCGGCGGGGCTCTTCACGGGAACCGCTCCCCCCTGCGCCGCGGCCATAGCGGGCCACGCGAACAGGATCAGCAACAGGACGATGGGCCACGACAAAGCCCAGCTATCGCCCCGCAAAGAATAGCCTTGGTTATATCCCATCGTTTTAGTATGTATTCTTTGCCTGTAGCCGGAAAGCGGCGATATACGGGCAGAACAGGGAACCCACACGATGTTGCGACGCCATATTTCCTCGTTGATCCTTCTTGCCGCCGCCGCAACGGTCGCGGGCTGCTCGCCCTCCGGATCGGGCAATGTCACCGCGGTCGACAACCAAGCTGCGCTGGCGCTGGATAACGAGGTGATCGCGAATGACGAAGGCGTGCTGAACGAGGATAGCGCGGTCGGCAATGACCTGCTCTCGGACAATGGGGTGACCCTGAACGCCGCGAACGCGAATTGATTTTTCCCTCGGTGGCGGGTCCTTAGCGGGCTCTAAACCGCTCCTCCTCGCCAAAGGAAGCTCCCTAAGGCGATCGACTGGCCCGGCGGATGGTACCCGTCGGGCCTTTTTTTTCGTCAGCGGTCGGAATGGCCCAGCGTGCGCAGGATGCGCAAATCCTGCTCCACCACGCCGGCCGAGAGACGCTCGATCAGGCGCTGGGCCTGACGCCACATGCCGGTCGGTGGCGGGGCCGCGACGGGGGCGTCCAGCAACCGCCCGCCGCACATTTGCGCCAGGGCCGATCCATGAACCGAACCATCGACGATCAGCGAGGGGAATGGCAGCGCGCCATCGGGCGATGCGAAAAGCTGCCCGCCGCTACGCTCCAGCGCGGTCGCGGCGGGTGGCTGGAAGAACAGGGCACCCGCGACCTTCGAGACATAATGGCTGGGCGACAACCGCGCCCACCAGATGCTGGCGAGGCACGCCGCCCCTTCCGCCACCAGCAACACGGTCTTGTCGGCATGGGCCACCGCATGATCCAGCCGAGTCGCCCAAATGTCCCGCGCCTCGCGTGAGGCGCCATCGAACGGCAATTGGACATCGCCCTGTCGCGGCCAGGCGAACAGATTTTCCCAGGGCATGGTCCGCTCGCCATCCACCATGGGCAGGGTGATGATCGAAAAGGGGTCATTTAGACGCAGTTCGGCCGGCATGGTCTGCTCCGTCATTGGCGCCCCTAAGCTACGCCACTTCGCGCGAAGGGCAAGAGCCCGTCGCCTTATCGCAGCGTCATTCCGACGTGGCGAGCCGTGCCGGACGCCGCGAACTGCTGAGCGCTGTGGCGATGCTGTCGACCATCAGCTCATATTGGTCGGCGGTGTAACCCGCCGCCAGAAAGGCGCGAACCTCATGCGAGGGCACGCTATAGCCATGGTGCCAGCTCAGCACCGCCATGCGCCGCAGCGCCTCCAGCGAGGGATCGGCCAGACGGGGATTGCGCGTCTCGCCAAAAATGCTGCCCAGCGCGCGGCTCAGCTTGCCCGGTGCGCGCAGGCTGGCGATGCGGTCCCGACGGGCCAGCGCCACGACCTGCCATTCGAGCGCGGAAAGCCGAGCGTCGGGACGGATCGCCGACGCGCCGCGCTGCGTGATGGCCGCATCGACCGCGACGCGGGCGGCACCGATTTCCTGAAAAGCGACATAGGCCATGAGACTACCCCTTCTGTCGCGCGACATCCCGCGCGCCCGGCCTGTGCCCGACGCGATCGGCAGTCCGTAGCCCGCCGCCGTGCTGTCTCGCTTGTTATCGATCAGAAAGGCCCGAAGCGCCTTCCATACCGAGTGGTATATTAACCGATGGAAAGGTCGTCAAGCAGTTTTATACCGGGTGGTATTTAACGCGAAGGCCAGAGTGCCATGCCGGTTTCGACCAGCGTTTCCAGATCCGCGCGCGTCGCGCCGGACCCGGCCTGCACCGCCATCCCCTGGAACAAGGCATAGAGATATTGCGTCAGCCCTTCGGGATCGACGCCGTCGCGCAGATCACCTTCTTCCTTGGCCCGCTGGAAACGCGCCAGCAGTGCGGCCTGGGACGAGGCTCGCCGGGCGACGACCTCCGCCTTGATCGATTCGGCCTCTGCCCCGCAAGCCACCGAGAGGATGACGCCCAGACACCCTTGCGGCTCGTCGCAATTGGTCTGCGCATCAAGCGCGCCGCGCAACAGATACTCGGCTACCGCGCGGGCGGTCGGCTGCTCCAGCGCGTCGCGCATATAAGCGAGCTTTTCGGCTTCGTAGAGATCCAGCGCCTTGTGGAACAAGGCTTCCTTATTGCCGAATGCGGCATAGAGGCTGGGCTTGGTGATTCCCATCGCCTCGGTCAGGTCGGCCATAGACGCGCCCTCATAGCCCTTGCTCCAAAACACCCGGAGCGCGGCTGCCAGGGCCTTGTCAGTGCAGAATTCGCGTGGCCGCCCCTTACAGACGGGCAATAGGTTTTTCATAACACTCGGTATAGAATTATCCGAGCGGTTTGGAAAGCCCCGGCGGTCGCATCGACGCGCCGGGGTCCTTCCCGATCGGGATCAGGCTTGCGCCAAGGCGCTCCGACGGCGGCCATAGGCGAAGTAAAAGGCCAGGCCCGCCGCGTTCCAGATGGCGAAACGGACGATGGTCGAGCTGGGCAGGCTGAACAACAGATAGAGGCAACCCGCGATCGCCAGCGTCCCGACCAGATAGGGCTGCGGACAGCGGAACAGCCGCTTGGCATCGGGCGCCTTGCGACGCAGCACCATCAGGCAGGCACCCACCGAGATGAACGCGAGCAAGGTGCCCGCATTGGCAAGCTCGGCAATCTCGTCCAGCCGGAAGATACCCGCCACCAGCGCGATCGACACGCCGGTGACCAGCGTGATGCGGGTCGGCGCGCCGCTCCGCTTGCTGACCACCGCCAGCGATTGCGGCAGAAGTCCATCGCGCGCCATGGTGAAGAAGATGCGGCTTTGCCCATACATCATCACCAGAATGACTGAGGGCAGCGCGATGACCGCCGCCAGCGCGATCAGATGCGCCGCCGTCGGCTGCCCCAGCGACCGCAGGACCAGCGCCAGCGGCTCGGGCGAGTTGGCCAGTTGCTGGAAGGGCAGCGCGCCGACCGCCGTCACCGCGACCGCCATATAGATCAGGGTGCAGACCAGCATCGATCCGACGATGCCGATGGTCAGGTCGCGGCCCGGATTCTTGGCCTCCTCCGCCGAGGTCGCCACCGCGTCGAAGCCGTAAAAGGCAAAGAAGACGATCGCCGCCGCCGCCATGACGCCGCGCTTGGCGCCATCCACTTCGGTCGCGGCAAAGCCATAGGGCATGAACGGGTGGAGATTGTCCGCGCTGAACGCCGGGGACGCGAAGGCGACGAAGACGCCCAGCGCCACCAGCTTCACCACCACCAGAATGATGTTCAGCGTCGCGCTTTCGCGGGTACCCGCGACGAGCATTCCCATCACGGACAGCGCGACGAGCACCGCCGGCAGGTTGATGATGCCGCCGCCATGCGGGCCGGACAGAAGCTCGGGGGGCAGATGCACGCCCGCCGCCTGTATCCATCCGACCAGATAGCCCGACCAGCCGACCGCCACGGTCGAGCAGGCCAGCGAATATTCCAGGATCAGGCTCCACCCCACGACCCAGGCGAGCGTCTCACCCAGCGCGGTATAGCTGAAGGTATAGGCGCTGCCCGCCGCCGGAATCAGCGTGGCGAGTTCGGCATAGGCCAAGGCGGCACAGGCGCACACCGCACCGGCGATGGCAAAGGCCAGGATCACCGCGGGTCCCGCGCGCTCCGCCCCAACGCCGGTCAGCGTGTAGATGCCGGTGCCGACGATCGCGCCGACCCCCAGGGCGATCAGATGCGGCCAGCTCAGCGTCTTGGCCAGCGCCTGCCCCTCGCCATGCTGGGTCGCGCTGCCCAGCGGTTTTAACGGTCCGAACATCGATGGAAATCCCCCCGCCCTGTGACTGGTTGTCCTATGGGCTCATGATTGTCAGACGACGGGTGAAAACCCGCCTTTCAGGTCCATCAGCGTGGACCGGATATGCGCGTCAAGCAATCCCTGAAGCCGCGCCGCATCGCGGGCCATGAAGGCATCAAGCTGTTCGCGATGCTCCAGATGCGCGCGCGCGTCGCGACCCGCGGGTTGCAGATGGGCGACGACATAACGCTCGGCCAGCACCGCCAATTGGCGGACGAGCTGGATGGTCAAGGGGCGCCGAACTGGGCGCACCATGGCCATGTGGAATTGGCGATTGCAGACGGCGACGCGTGCCAGATCGCTCTGGGCCGCCTGATCGAGCGCATCGAACGCCGCGACCAGCTTCACGCGGTCCTCGTCATCGGCGACCAGCGAGGCTTGGGCCGCCGCGATCGGTTCGATCTTCAGGCGGAGGCCGTAGATATCCTCGGCCTGTTCGGCGGACAGCGCGCCGATCATATAGCCGCGATTGGCGACGCCGTGGAGCAGACCTTCCTGCTCCAGCCGGGCCATCGCCTCGCGCAGCGGAATCTTGCTGACCCCCAGTTCGGCGGCCAGCGCATCCTGGCGGATCGGACGATCGGCGGGGATCGCGCCCGCGATGATCCGTTCGCGGACGATCGCGAAGATGCGATCCGCCAGCGTCTGCACGACGATGACGCCCTCGCCCCGATGACGCCCGTCATCGAGCGCGCTGTCCAGGGGCGAGAGCGTCGTCGCCATCAGGCGGCCTTGGCCTGGCCCAGGGCCGGACGGGTCGCGGCAGCCTTTTCGACCATCGCGATCACCTCGGCACGACGTTCGCCCTCAAGGACATAACGCGGCGGCAGCACCCGCTCCGAGCCACGCCCCATGACCTGTTCGGCCAGCTTGATCGACTGGACCAGATCATGCTCGGCATCGAGATGGAGCAGCGGCATGAACCAGCGATAGATTTCCATCGCCTTGGCATGATCGCCGCGCTCGAACGCCGCGACCAGTTCGACCGACTCCTTGGGGAAGGCGTTGGTCAGGCCCGAGACCCAGCCCTGCGCGCCCAGATACAGCCCCTCGAGCGCCACGTCGTCGAGACCGGCGAACAGGGTGTAACGGTCACCGAACGCATTGCGGAAATCGGTGAAACGGCGGGTGTCGGGCGCCGACTCCTTGACCGCGACGATGTTCTTCACATCGACCAGCGCCTCCAGAACCGTCTGGTCGATCACTGTGCGATAGGCGGGCGGATTGTTGTAGAGCATGATCGGCAGCCCGGTCTGGTCCGCCACGCCCTTGAAGTGGTTCACCAGTTCATGCGCCTTAGGCACATAGACCATCGGCGGCAGCAGCATCAGGCCGTCGGCCCCGGCCTTTTCCGCCGCCTGGGCATAACGGACCGCGCGGCGCGTGTCATATTCGGACACGCCGGTGATGACCGGAACACGCCCGGCCACCGCCTCGACGATCGCGGTCAGCACCGTGACCTTCTCGTCATAGTCGAGCGAGTTGTTCTCGCCGACCGTGCCGAGCGCGATCACGCCGGTCACGCCGTCGCGAACCAGATCGTCGACGACACGCTGCGTATCGGCGAGGTCGATCGACAGATCCTCCCGAACCTGGGTCGTCACTGCGGGGAATACGCCGCGCCAGCCGATGCTCACAATCAGTCTTCCTGCTATTGTTCTAGATACTGTATACTTTCTTATCGAATGATCGCGATCCGGTCAACGATCATTCCTCGTCGGGATAGGGCCCCTTGCCGCCTTCCGCGATAAAGCGATCGTTGCGCTGCTCGATCACGCCGAGCGGCACATAACCCAGTTGCAGCATGGCATCGTGCCACGCACGGATGTTGAACTTCGGCCCCAGGGCCTTCTCCGCCTTGGCCCGTGCGCGCTGGAAGGCGAGCTGCCCCATATAATAGGACAGCGCCTGACCCGGCCATGCGATATAGCGGTCTACCTCGGTCTCGATCTCGTGATCCGAAAGGGCGGTATTGTCATGCAGATAGGCCTGCGCCTTCTCACGGCTCCACCCCATGGCATGGATGCCGGTATCGACCACCAGCCGGGCGGCGCGCCACGCCTGATAGGAAAGCATGCCGAACCGGTCATAGGGCGTCTTGTAGAAGCCCATATCCTCGCCCAGCGCCTCGCAATAGAGCGCCCAGCCCTCGCCATAAGCCGACAGATAGCTGTCGCGGCGGAAAGCGGGCAGGTCCTTGTTTTCGGCGGCCAGCGGCATCTGGAACGCATGGCCCGGCGCGCTCTCGTGCAGCGTCAGCGCGGGTAGCGCATAGAGTGAACGCGACGGAAGATTATACGTGTTGACCAGATAGATACCCGTGCCCCCACGACCGGCGGTATAGAAAGGGGCCAGGTCGGCGGGCACCGGCTTGATGGCGAAACGGCTGCGCGGCAGGCGGCCGAACCAGTCCGACGCGATCCCGTCGAAACTCTTGGCAAGCCAAGCCGCCCGGTCGAGCAGGTCCTGCGGCGTCTTGGCGTAGAATTGCGGATCGGTGCGCAGGAAGGTCAGGAAGGCGGGGAAGTCGCCCTTGAACTTCACCTCCTTCATCACGCCGTCCATCCGCGCACGGATCCGCTGCATTTCGGACAGGCCGATCGCATGGACCTGTTCCGCAGTCATGTCCGAGGTCACATATTCGCGGATCTTCGAACGGTAATAGGCCTTGCCATCGGGCAGGTCATAGGCCGCCGTGCTGGCCTGCGCGCGCGGCATATAGTCGTTGCGCAGGAAGGTCAGCAGCCGCTGATGCGCAGGCAGCACATCATCGCGGATCGCGGCTTGCGCCTCCGCCCGCAATGCCGCAGCCGTCGCGGGGGCGATGGTTGCAGGCATCGTCCTGAACGGTTCGTAGAAGGGCTGCTTTTCGCCCACACCCGCATCGATCACCTGCGCGACGCCAATGTCCCGCCCCTTCAGCGTGACGCGCGGGACCGTGAAGCCCCGCGCCAGCCCTGCGCGCATATTGACGATCTGCTGATCGAAATAGCGCGGCATCTGGTGCAGCATGGCGATATAGCCGCGATACTGGCTTTCCTTGGTGAAGCTGCCGCGCGACCAACTGGCGAGATTGCCCCAGAAGCTGGTATCCGCGTTGAGCGGCTTTTCATATTCGCGGAACCGCTGCGCGGCGAGCAGCGCGTCGATCTGGCCGCGATAGACCATGTAATCGGTGCGGACCTCGGGCGAGAGGGTGGCGGGGTCGATCGCATCCAGCGCCTTGGCCGTCGACTCCCACCGCGCCAGTCGCGCGGCCTGGGCGGCCGGGCCGACATCGGGGAGTTGGCGCGAACCGGCGCTGCCGCTGTCCTCGTCGGCCGCATTCTGGCTGACGCGCCATTTATACTCGGCCTCCGACAGCGCACGGAAGCGGGCATCCGCCGCCGTTGGCGCTGGATTTGTGGCCCGTGCCGGGGTCGCGACCTTCGCGTCGGCAAAGCCGACCGGCAGGATCGCCAGGGCCACACCGGTCAGCAGCAACATGGTCCGGTTCGTCATGCTTAATCCCCTTTGCTCAACCGTTCAAAGCCATCACGTCGCGGTGCAGGTCGGGGGAGATTTCCACCCCTTCGACCAGCGAAACCGCACGCGCGGCATAGCGCCGGGCGGAGGGCAATCGCGCCCCCTGCCCCGTAATCGCGCCGAACATCGCCTCTGCCCGTGCCTGATGCTCGGGCAGAAGATCACCCAGGAACCCCTTGGGATCGATGGCGATAACCAGTTCGCCACCCAATGGCGATCCGCCGCGCCCGGCATCGATGTCGATCGACTCGCGGCTGGTCAGGTCGCCGATCAGCGGCCCGGCGAGCAGCTCGACCATTGCCGCCAGCGCCGATCCCTTATGCCCACCAAAGGTCCGCATCGCGCCGGACAGGATCGCTGCGGGATCGGTCGTCGGGTTGCCCTGTGCATCGACGCCCCAGTCGTCGGGCACCGATTTGCCCGCACGCCGGTGAAGCTCGATCTCGCCACGCGCGACCATGCTGGTGGCGAAGTCGAAGACGAAAGGCGGCTGACCGGGGCGCGGCCAGCCAAAGGCGATCGGATTGGTCCCGAACACCGGCTCCGCTCCGCCGGATGGCGCGACCCAGGCATGGCTGGGCGTGAAGGCCAGCGCGACCAGCCCCGCCTCCGCCAATTCCTCGACCTCGGGCCAGAGCGCGGCGAAATGCACGACATTGTTCAGCGCCAGCGCGGCGATGCCGTTCGTGCGCGCCTTCTCGATCAGCGCGGGCTTGCCGGTCTGAAAGGCCAGTTGCGCAAAGCCACCGCCGCCATCGACCCGAACCAGCGCCCTGGCCGGGTGCGACAGGACCGGCTCGGCATCCGGCACGACGACGCCCTTCTCGATACTGGAGACCGCGACCAGCAAACGGTAAATGCCGTGCGAGGTGCATCCGTCCCGCTCGCCCGCGACCATCGTTTCGGCCACCGCCTCCGCATGGGCGGGCGCGAGCCCGGCGCCCCGCAGCTTGGTGCGGGCAAGCTGGCGCAATTCCTCCAGCGTCATACGGATACCGGTCAAGCCACGGCCCCCTGCTTCGCAGTAAACAGCCGCATGCCGAAAATCGGCCCTGCCGTGCTGCGATCATGCGGCACGATGCGGACGCGGACGCTCTTCTTCCCCTTGGTCAGCGGTTCGGGGAGCGGATATTCGACATCGAAGAACGCGCCCGGCCTATCGTTTTCAAGATGTTGCGTGGCGACCTTCACATTGTCGACGAGGATGTCGAAGTCGCGTGCGCGCTCCTCGCCCCAATAGGTCGCCTGCAGGATCATTGGGCCGGGGCGCACCGCCATGCTGAACTCGATATAACCGCCCGATCGCGCGTCGCGGCCCTGCCGTCCGCGATAGGAAACGGGGTAGGAAATGTCCGAGGTCAGGTTGTGGTCGCGCTCAGGCTGCATCTCGCCCAGATGCATGACGTCGACAGATCGCGCCGCAATGTCGCGCGCCCGTGCCTGTTCGGCGAGGAAGGCGGCCTCCTGCGTCTTCCATCCGGCGTCGGTGAAACGCTTGAAATAGACCGCACTACGCCGGTCATATTGGCTGTAGAATGGCGCAAAGCTCAGATTGCCGGGTCGGAAGATTCCCGCCGTGCTATAGCGCCCCCCTGCCCCATCGGCGGGCGCGAAGCCGGATAGCGGATTGGCGCCGACCATGACGGGGTCGGGCGAGTCCCATTTCGTATCCCGCCCGCCCAGATCCGCGGCCATGACCATCGGCCCGCGCAGCACGGCAACCACCGTATCGTCGCCCGGCGTCGCCTCGATCCGCAGGTCGAGCGGCAGGCGGATCGCCACGCTGTCGCCCGCCTTCCACCGGCGATCGACAATCGCATAGCCCCGCTCGATTTGCGGCGTGACCGTCTGTCCGTTGACCTCGACCACCGCCTGGCCATTGGCCCAGCCGGGGATGCGCAGCGCGACCGGGAAGCGCCCTGCCCGATCCAGCCGGTTGAAGGTCATCCTGGCCTGCCCGTCCATCGGATAGGCGGTGTCGAGCGTGACGATCGCGCCGCGCTTTTCCCATCGCGCCTCGGCCGGGATGTAGAGGTTGACGAAGAAGGTGTCGCCGCCCTGCCAGAAGATGGACTCGCCATGCTTGGCATGGGCTTCCATCCCCGATCCGACGCAGCACCAGAAGGCATCGTCCTTGTCCGACGAGAATTCCCGCACCATGCCCGACATCAGCGGCGTCATATAGGTGAAGCCGCCATGCTCGGGATGCTGCGCCGCCATGACATGGTTCAGATGCGCCCGCTCATAATAGTCGAACAGCCGCCCGTCTGGCTTCCAGCCATAAAGGTGCCGCGTCAGCTTGAGCATGTTGTAGGTATTGCAATGCTCGCACGTCTGGTCGGTGATGTGGCGCGCGATGGTGTCGGGCGCGGAGAAATATTCGCGATCGGCATTGCCACCGATGACATAGCTGTGGCGGCCGGTCACCGTTTCCCAGAAGAAGCTCGCCCCCTTGGCCGGTTCGGGCTTGCCAGTGATCTCATGGATGCGGGCCAGCCCGATCAGCTTGGGGACCTGCGTATTGGCGTGGAAATTGGCGAGCTTGTCCTCGCCCGCGACCAGCGGATCGAGAACCTTGCGGTCATAGATCC
Organism: Sphingomonas sp. LC-1; assembly: GCF_025371035.1. Lineage (GTDB taxonomy): Bacteria > Pseudomonadota > Alphaproteobacteria > Sphingomonadales > Sphingomonadaceae > Sphingomonas > Sphingomonas sanguinis_E. Next base: position 171,509 of record NZ_JANZXB010000001.1, read on the forward strand.
GCTCGGCCAGCGCCAGCCACTGACGGTCGCCGGTGCGCTGATAGAGTTCGGCGAAGCTCTCGTTCAATCCGCCATATTCGCAGCCCAGCACCTCTTGCAGCCGGGCATCGTCGAGCGCCGCGAACACCCGCGCGAAATAGCCGCCCAGCTTCACCGCGACGTCGAGCGCCTGCGCATTGCCCCAGCCGCCATGAATGTCGAGCAGGCCGGCAAACAGCTTGTGCACCGTATAGAGCGGCGACCAGCTACCGTTCAGGTCGAAGCCGCCGGACTTGATCTTGCCCGCCATGACCTCGGGGAAGATTTCCTCGCCATCGACCACTTTGCCGTCGGGCCGCTTGCGGCCCAGCGCACCGACATAACCATTGCCACGCTTGTCCTGCGCCTCGGCCAGTTCGGTGACGATATAGTCGGCGCGGCGGCGCATCTCGACATCGCCGGTCTGCTGCCAGGTCAGGACCAGTGCGGACATGTAATGGCCCAGCGTATGGCCCGCGATCGTGTCGCTTTCCCATCCGCCATAGCGGGGGGCCCGGGGCTCCAGTCCGGCATAGAGACGGAAATTGTGAAGCAACCGATCCGGACTGAGCCGATAGAGATAGCGTCGGTTGGTCTCCACCGCCGTCGCATAGGCCGACGGGCGCAACCGTATCGCCGTCAGCGGCAACGGCTCCGCCTTCGACGGCAGGACGGACATACCCGCCGCCATCGCCCGGGGCGCCGCGCCCATCAGGGCGACCGTCGCCGCTCCCCGCATCCACTCGCGTCTATTTGTCCGCACCATCTTGCTCTCCAGCCTATACTGTATACCATATCGGCCGATGACATGAGGGTCAATCGCGACGAGTGCGGCGCCGAGCAGACCCAATAGGGAGGAAATTCTATGCGCCACAAGCTTTTACGACTTTTGCCAGTAACGCTGGCGACGCTGTCGGTGACGGCCGGATGGCAGGTCGCGGGCTCTGCCGAAACGCGCAAGGGACGCGCTGCGCCGACCGCTTCCAAGGCGTCCGACCTGCGCGTCGGCGCCTTCCGCTTGCGGCTCGACCCGGTCAGCCAGACGGCGCGCAGCCTGTCGCCCGTCGGGACGCCGGGATTCGATTTCCTGCCGGTCGGGCGTTCGCGTGAGCGGGCGGGCAATGGCTATAATCATCTGGGCGACATCCACCTGCGCATCCGCGCCGGATCGGGACCGTGGCAGGATTATTCCTCGTCCCGCGAGCGCAAGCCGGTGCGTGCCCTGCCTGTGCGCGGCGGCATTCTGGCGGCGGCGGACATCACCGCGACGATGGGCACCGGCCTGCCGCTGCGCATCGTTCGCGAATGGGTCAATGAGGGCGGCGTGCCCGCGCTGCGCTTCACCCTGACCAACAATTCGCCCGCCCCGGTGGAGATTGGCGGGCTGGGCATCCCGATGGTGTTCGACAACATCATCAGCGACCGCACGCTGGAACAGGCGCATGCCCAGGCGAGCTTCGCCGACCCCTATATCGGGCGCGACGCGGGCTATGTGCAGGTGACCCGCCTGAACGGCGCGGGCCCGGCCCTGCTGGTCCTGCCCGAGCGGGCGACGCCGCTGGAGGCCTATGTCCCCATCCCGACGGTTCGGGAAACGGGGGGCAAGGCCGTCATTTCCGAGGCCAGCCCGCGCGCCCAGACCTCCGAAGGCTTTTACGACTGGACGATCGCCAGCGCCGCCTATGCCCAGACCGACTGGGCCAAGGCCGGGGCGCCATGGAACGAGCCGACCAGCATCCGCCTGGCCCCCGGCGAAAGCCGCCGGATCGGACTGCGCTTCGCCGCCTCGCCGAGCATTCGCGGCATCGAACAGACGCTGACCGCGCAAAGCCGCCCGGTGGTGGTCGGCGTGCCCGGCTATGTCGTGCCGACCGATCTCGACGCCGCATTGTTTGTCCGCGCGCCTTCGGCCATCACCGGTTTAACCAGCTATCCCGCCGGCGCGCTGGAGGTGACGCGCCAGCAGGGCAAGCCGGGCTGGACACGCCTGTCGGTGCGCGGGCGGCAATGGGGCCGGGCGCGTCTGACGCTCCAATATGCCGATGGCAGCGTCCAGACGGTGCAATATTTCGTCACCAAGCCGCTCGAGAAGACCATGGCCGATCTGGGACGCTTCTCGACCACCCGGCAATGGTTCGAAGGCAAGGGTGATCCCTTTGGCCGATCCCCCGCCATCCTGACCTATGACCGGGAGGCGAACCGCATCGTCACGGACGACCCGCGCGTCTGGATTTCGGGGATGAGCGACGAGGGCGGCGCGGGAAGCTGGGTCGCGGCGGTGATGAAGCAGCTCGACAATCCCGACGCCGCCGAGATCGCCCGGATCGAGCAACTGGTCGACAAGACCGTGGTGGGACGCCTTCAGGTCGCCGACGGGCCCCATGCGGGCGGCGTCAAGAAGAGCCTGTTCTATTACGACCCCGTCGCCTTCCCCAATCTCTATCAGCCCGCCAAGGACTGGAAGAGCTGGACCTCGTGGAAGAAGGACCAGGCCGACGACCTGGGGCGCGCCTATAACTATCCGCATGTCGCGGCGGGACATTGGGTCCTCTACCGGATCGCGCGCAACCATCCGGGCCTGACGCGGGTGCATGACTGGCAATGGTATCTCGATCATGCCTATCAGACGATCACCGCGATGATGCGCGACGCCCCCCATTATGCGCAGTTCGGATTGATGGAGGGCGACGTCTTCGTCGACATCCTCACCGACCTGAAGCGCGAGGGATGGACCGCCAAGGCCGATGAGGTGGAGCGACTGATGAAAGGCCGCGCCGATCACTGGCGGACGCTGCAATATCCCTTTGGCAGCGAGATGGCGTGGGATTCGACCGGCCAGGCGGAAGTCTATGCGTGGATGCGCTATTTCGGGTACGGACCGCAGGCCGATGTCACGCGCGAGGTGATATTGGGCTATGACCCGACCATTCCGCATTGGGGCTATAACGGCAATGCGCGGCGCTATTGGGACTTTCTGTATGGCGGCAAATATCCCCGGCTGGAGCGGCAGATCCATCATTACGGATCGACGCTGAACGCCATTCCGCTGTTCGACTCGTTCCGGCGCGACCCGCGCGACATGCATCTGCTGCGCGTCGCCTATGGCGGGCTGTTGGGCGGGATCACCAATATCGATCAGCAGGGCGCGTCGTCCGCCGCCTTCCATAGTTGGCCCGACCGGATGGCGTGGGACCCGTATAGCGGCGATTACGGCATGGGCTTTTTCGGCCATGCCTATGCGGCGGCGACCTATCTGGTCGATGATCCTTCGCTCGGCTGGTTGGCCTATGGCGGCAACCTGTCGCAGACGGGAAGCGCGATCCGGGTCGAGCCGCGCGACGGGGCGCGGAGCCGCTTCTTCGTCGCGCCCGCGGGGCTATGGCTGACGCTCGAGGCGGGGAAGATCGCGGCGGTCGAATATGATCCGGCCAGCCGGACGGTTCGCCTGACCCTTGACCCCGCCACGGCGACGACGCCGACCGCGCGGCTGTTCGTCGAGACGACGACGCCGGGTGGCAAGGCCTATGCCCCCGATCGTGGCACGATGGAGCGCGGCGGCTACGCCATCGCGCTATCGGACTCGCCATCGCCACTCGTCCTGTCCGCGAGATAGGAACGGAGCTGGCGGACCAGGGGCACATCGGCGGGCGGTATGGGCCATGCGTCCATCGCCGCCGCCTCGCACCAGATCAGGCCGTCCGCCTCCAGCGCGACCGGAATGCCCGACCATTGGCGGACGACATAGAGCAGCAGGACCAGATGGCGACCGGGCAGCGGCTCGGTCGCGAACCCTGCCGGCTCCAGCGCGGCCGGCTCGACGGAGATCGCGAGTTCCTCATGGAGTTCACGGACCAGCGCGGCCTCGGGACTTTCGCCCGCTTCGATCTTGCCGCCGGGGAACTCCCAAAGGCCGCCCAGCGATTTGTCCGCCGGACGCTGTTGCAGGAGCACCCGTCCCGCGCCGTCGATCAGGGCCGCCGCCACCACCGGAAATAGCGGCGCAGGATTATCGGCCCGTGGGCCCTCCCCATAGATCATTTCTTAACCCACACCCGATAAGACCGATACGGCATGATAGCGTCCAACCTCCTCCGCACCTTGCGACATGTCTGCGCCGATACGCGCGGCGCGACCGCTGTGGAATATGGTTTGATCCTCGCCAGCATCGTTGTGGTGCTGATCGTGGGGCTCTCCCAATTGGGGGTCAGCCTTCAGGGCGTGCTGCAGCTGCTGAGCAACGAACTGGGCGATGCAGTCCGTTAGCACTCAGCAGGAACGTTAAAAACTTAAGCCTTCGTCAACCAGTTAGCGGTTAAACACCACCAAGCTGATCCGGCTCTCCGGCTCAGCCGGGTGATCGACAGAGCATTTGAGACAACGGAGACCGGAATGAAGACGATCCGCAAGATGGTGAAGAACAACAAGGGCGCGACGGCCATCGAGTATGGCCTGATCGCTGCCCTGATCGCCGTCGCCGCCATCGGTGCCATGAAGGGCCTCGGCACGCAGCTGAACACCACGTTCGGCAACATCACCACCAAGCTGTCCAACCCCTGATCCAATGGCGATCCCGTGGCGTGACAATATCGCCACCTGATCCCCTGGGCTTGCCCAGCAGGATATGACCTTCGGTCGGATTGTGCCTTACGGACAGCACGCAATCCGGCCGAAGTGCTTTTTGGAATGGCTGCGTTCGCGCAGCGCTCATTCGGATGATGCCAGCCGCCCCGCCGATCGCACAGGATCGCTCGTGGCCCCATCATCCCTTCCCGACATCGTGACCGGCAAACGCGCTTCGGTCTGATCGGTGATCCCGTTGAGGGCGCGACAAAAAAATCCCGCAGGAGGGATAACGCGCCGCGCCATCCCCCCGCTATCCGCCATCCGTCTTTAAAGGCGACCCATCGCCAGGAACTTGGCCGCGCGACCTCGCTTCAGTTCGTCGCGACCGACGCCACCCAGATCGCCAAGCGCCTTTTCGATCGCGTCGCGCAGATTGGCGATCGCACTCGGATGGTCGCGATGCGCGCCGCCGACCGGCTCCGGAACGATGGTGTCGATGACGCCGAAGCTCTTCAGATCCTGCGCGGTCACCCGCATCGCCTCGGCCGCTTCCGCCGCCTTGTCCGCCGTGCGCCACAGGATCGAGGCGCAGCCTTCCGGCGAAATCACCGAATAGACGGCATGCTCGAACATCAGCACCCGGTTGCCCGCCGCCAGCGCCACCGCGCCGCCCGATCCGCCTTCGCCGACGATCGCGGAGACGACCGGCACGCCCGCCGCCAGGCAGGCCTCGGTCGAGCGCGCGATCGCCTCGGCCTGGCCGCGCTCTTCGGCCTGGATGCCGGGGAACGCGCCCGAGGTATCGACCAGCGTCACGATGGGCAGGCCGAATCGGTCGGCAAGTTCGACGAGGCGGATCGCCTTGCGATACCCCTCGGGCTTGCCCATGCCGAAATTGTGGCGAAGGCGGCTGGCGGTGTCCTCGCCCTTTTCATGGCCCAGCACCATGACGCGCTGGCCGCGAAACTGTGCGAAGCCGCCCATGATCGCCTGATCGTCGCCGAACGCGCGGTCGCCGGCCAGCGGCACGAATTCGTCGAACAGGCCCGCGACATAGTGCTTGAAGTGCGGGCGCTGCGGATGACGCGCGACCTGCGTCTTCTGCCACGGGGTCAGCTTGGCGAAGGTATCGCGCAGCAGCTTGTCCGACTTGGCCTGGAGCTTGGCGATCTCTGCGCCGATATCGACCGTGCCCTCGGCCGTCGTGTCGCGCAGTTCGTCGATCCGGCTCTGAAGCTCGGCGATGGGTTTCTCGAAATCGAGGAAGGTCGTTGACATGGGCCTAGCGCCTAAGGGCGCTTGTTCCGAAAATCAACGAGCGGGTGCCGTGCATTGACGAGTTCGACCAATCGCGCCGCCTCGACATGGGTGTAGATTTCGGTCGTCGCGATGTCGGCATGACCCAGCATCGCCTGCACCGCGCGCAGATCCGCCCCACCGCCCAGCAAATGGGTGGCAAAGGCGTGGCGCAGGACATGGGGGCTGACGCGATCCGGCGGAATGCCGGCCTCGGCCGCCAGCGCCTTGACCAGTTGATAGAGGCGGATGCGCGTCAGATGCTTCTTGCCGCCGGGGAACAGCCAGGTCGCTTCGGTGGGAACATGGCTTCGCCACGCCGCGACTGCGGCCCGTGCCCGGTCTGAAATCGGCACCATCCGCTCCACCGCGCCCTTGCCTTTCAAGATCAGATAGGGGCGATCGGGATGCACCGCATTGCGTGGCAAGGCGACCAACTCGCTCGCGCGCAGGCCCGATCCGTAAAGCAGCTCGATCAGCGCCGCCAAGCGCAGGTCGTTGGGCAGCGGATGGCCAGCGGACGTCCGCTCGGCGATCGCGGCGAAAAGGCGGTCGATGTCGGCATGGCTCAACACCTTGGGCAGCGTGCGACGTCGGCCCGGCCGGGGTAGCGCGGCCGAGGGATCATCCTCGCGCAGCCCCTCTTCATGCAGAAAGGCATAGAATCGCCGCAACGCCGCCGCCTTGCGCGCGACGCTGCTACTGGCCAGCGTGGCCCAGCCATCGGCCAGCATGCGCAACGCCGCTTCGTCCGCGTCGGCCAGCCCACCCATCGCCTCGCCCGCCAGTCGCAAGTCGGAGCGATAGGCGGTCAGCGTGTTGCCCGCCGCCCCCGCTTCGGCCGCCATCATCTCCAGGAAACGGTCGAGCAGCGCGGCATCGCGAGACGTCATGCCCTCGCGATCGCCTCCGCCGCGATCATCCGCGCCTCGGCATCGAGCCCGACCGAACGCAAGGCGCCGACGATGCGGTACAGCGCCTGGGGCGGCACGCCGCGCCAGTCGCTCGTCTGCATCCCGATCGCACAAAGCACCACCACCATGCCGGTCTGACCATCGGCCACCGCCTGGTCCAGGGCCTCGGTCCAGGCGTTCCGCTGCCCGATCCGCACGTCCAGCGCCTGCGCGCCGCGTTCGGTATCGCTTTGCGACAGACGGCCCAGCCCCGCCAGCCCGGCGAAGAACATGCGTTGTTTCCACGCGTCGCCATCGGTGGCGTAGGACGTCACCTGGTCATAGCCGACCTGGCCCTGCTGGTCGGGATCGCTCAGTTCGATCATCGCCCAGGCATCTCCGCCCTGCTTGACCGCGCCGCGCCAGCGTGCCGCGCTGCGATCCAGTCCGGCGGACAGCATCGAGGCGATCAGACGATCCGAATCGCGATCGGAGGATAGAACCGGCAGGCGGGCGACCGCACGCGCCGTCAGCACCAGCCGGCCATAAGGCGTCCGGTCGTCGCTGCCCCAGAGCGAGCGGATCGCGGACAGGCGCTGACTCTCGTCGCTTCCCGCATAGGCATTGCGCAGGTCGTTGGCGATCGCGCCCTGCGCCCGGCTCGCCTGGTCGTCATCGGCCAGCGCCGAGTAAAAATCGACGAGCGCGGCGTTGGACAGCACGCCCATCGTCGCCGCCTGATCGATCACGCTTGCCCGCTCGGTCGCGGCGACGGCTGGGGATGTGGCCAGCCAGCCGCGCACCTGCGGTCCGACATAAGAGAGATATTCGGGCGCGATGCTGACGCCCGTCGCCGTCGCCAGGCCGAATCGCCAGCTCGTCAGGCGATCCGCGCCGCTCCAGTCGACTGAGACCGCGCGGCGACCACCGGCGCTCGACCCCATCAGCTTTTCGGCGAGCTTCAGATCGAAATCGTCCGTAATGCGCTGGCGCCGGACCTGACGCAGGATCGCGGCACCGCGCTGTCCGTCGCCCGCCAGCGCGGCGCACATCGCCTGCGCCACGCGGTAGCCGCCAAGCCCGGTCACGCTGCTGCCCCGGTCGGCCAGCGGGCACAAGCCCGCCGGATCGCTGGAGGCGAGCAGCGCGTTGATGCCGACCTGGAAGAGCTTGGGCGTATAGTTGGCGGTGTCGACGGACTGCACCACCGCGCGCGCCACCTGTGCCTCGCCCATGCGGAGCAGGAGCCATGCCCGCTCGGCCGCGAAATCGGCGCCGTTGACGCCGCGCGGGGTGATCATCTGGGCGGCCAGGGTCCGGCGCAGCAGGATCGAGGTCCAACGCGACGGCAAAGGCGCCGACAGACGCCGCATCAGCGTTTCCGCCACCCGCCCGTCCGCCCCTGCGAAGACACGGCTGTCCAGCGCGCCTTCGCTCGGGCCGGCCGGTCCGACCAAGGCCAGCGAGCGGCGCGCCGAGGCGGGCAGCTCATATTCGGCCAGCGTGCGGGGATCGATCGTCGCGCTGGGCGACGGCGTCGGGCTGGGCTTCGGAGTCGCGAGCGAGTCCAGCAGCGCGCCGACGGGATCGGCCTGGCTGGGCGCGGGTGTCGCCAAGGGCGTCGGGCTCGCCACCGCACCGGACGGCACGCGCGGCGTCGAGGTTCCGCGCGGGGTCGGCCGGGGGGTGGCCGGCGCAGTCGGCTGACCAAAGCCGGGAGGAAGCAGCGATTCGGGCCGATCCTGCGCCGCCGCCAGCGCGGCGGCCCCGACCATCAATAAGGCGACGGCACGGGGCAGATGGCGAAAACCGGCCTTCCGCTTATTGCAGGTTGCCAAGCGAGACCGCCTTTTCGACCTGGGTGGTCGGCCGTTCGGTCGCCCGGCCCGAGAGCAGGAACAGCCCCCCGACGATCACGACGAGCAGGATGATGAGCGAAACGACCATACGGGACATGAAACGCAAAACCTTATAATGGACCCGCGAAAGCCCGGCCGGTGTTGCCGGGCGCGCGCACGCTGTATAGCGCAGAGTGCAATGTTGCAAAGCCACAACCCTGTAGATGCAAGCTGGAACGGGTCACCCATCGTACTCGTCGGGCTGATGGGCGTGGGCAAGTCGACCGTGGGTCGCCGTCTGGCGAATCGGTTGCGGGTGCCCTTCGTCGATGCCGACACCGCGATCGAGGAAGCCGCGGGCATGAGCGTGTCCGAAATCTTCGCCGAATTCGGCGAACCCTATTTCCGCGACGGCGAACGCCGGGTGATCGCCCGGCTCGTCGATGGACGGCCCAAGGTGATCGCCACCGGCGGCGGCGCGTTCATCAATGACGAGACCCGCGCGCTGATCCTGGAACAGGCGACCGCCATCTGGCTGAACGCGACGCCCGAGGTACTGGCCGAACGCGTGAAGCGCCGGGACACCCGCCCGCTCCTGCGCGGCAAGGATCCGCTGAAGGTCCTTCGCGAACTGTCGGCGGTCCGCAATCCGATCTATGCGCTCGCCCCCATCCATGTCTCCAGCAAGCGCGGGCCGCACGAGGCCACCGTCAACGCCATATTGAAAGCCATCGGACGATGAAGACCGTCACCGTGTCGCTCGGCGACCGTAGCTATCCCATCCATATCGAGGCCGGGCTGCTGCCGCGCGCCGCCGAATGGCTCGCCCCCCTGTCGCGCGGACGCCGCATGGCGATCGTCACCGATGAGAATGTCCGCCCCCATCTCGCCGCGTTGCAGGCTTCGCTGGCGTCCGCCGGGGTGGATAGCGAGGCGATCATCCTGCCGCCGGGCGAGAAGACTAAAAGCTGGGCGATGCTCGAGCTTGTCTGCGACCGGCTGCTGGAACTGGGCATCGAGCGGTCGGATCATGTCATTGCGCTGGGCGGCGGGGTGATCGGCGATCTGGTCGGTTTCGCCTGCTCGATCGTCAAGCGCGGTTGCCGCTTCGTCCAGATACCCACGACTCTGCTGGCGCAGGTCGATTCGTCGGTCGGGGGCAAGACGGCGATCAACACCTCGGCGGGCAAGAACCTGATCGGCGCCTTCCATCAGCCTGCCATGGTGCTCATCGATCCGCAGGTGCTCGATTCGCTGCCCGCGCGACAGGTTCGGGCCGGTTATGCCGAGGTCGTGAAATACGGCCTGATCGACGATTTCGCCTTTTTCGAATGGTGCGAGGCGAACGGCTCCGCGCTGATGGCGGGTGACGCGGATGCGCGCGTCCATGCCATCGCCCACTCGGTCGCCGCCAAGGCGCGGATCGTGGCCGCGGACGAGCACGAAACCAACGGCATTCGCGCGCTTCTCAATCTGGGCCATACTTTCGGCCATGCGCTGGAGGCGGAAGCGGGCTTTTCCGACCGGCTGCTTCACGGCGAAGGCGTGGCGGCAGGTTGCGCGCTGGCGTTCCGCTATTCGGTTCGAAAGGGCCTTTGCGAGCGTCAGGATGCCGAACGGGTCGCCGCGCATCTGCGTGCGGTCGGTTTGCCCGACGGTCTCGCCGCCGCCGGGATCGATGCCCCCTCCGCGACGTTGGTCGAGCATATGAAGCACGACAAGAAAATGGCGGCGGGCACCCTGCCCTTCCTGCTCGCCCGAGGGATCGGCCGGACCTATCTCGACAAGACGGTCGATCTGGCCGACATCGCGGCGTTTCTGGACGCGGAACCGCGCTGATGCCCAATGGCGTCCGAAAACAGGATTTGCCGAGCAAGACCTGCCCCGCCTGCGGACGCCCCTTCACCTGGCGCAAGAAATGGGCGCGGGATTGGGAGAATGTGATCTACTGTTCGGATACGTGCCGAAAAAAGCGGTGAGGGTTGCCCCTCGGCCCCGCTCTATCCCCGCGCGGCCCGACCTGCTGCCAGCGCCCGCTCCCGCCCTTCGCGATGGCCGATGATCTTGGCCGGATAGGTTTTGGGCCGGCACCCCGCCCCGTCGGGATCGTGGATCGCCGTGTCGGACAAATGCTTCAGTTCCGGCACCCATTCTCGAATATAGTCGCCCGCCTCGAACTTTTCCGACTGGCTGAGCGGCGCCATGATACGGCCGAACATGTTGGCGTCGATCCCCGTCCCCGCGACCCATTGCCAGTTGACCGAGTTGTTGCCGTAATCCGCATCGATCAGACAGTCCCAGAACCAGCGCTCCCCCTCGCGCCAGTCGATCAGCAGATGCTTGATGAGGAACGAGGCGGTGATCATCCGCACCCGGTTGTGCATCCAGCCCGTGGTCCAAAGCTGGCGCATCCCCGCATCCACGATCGGATAGCCGGTGCGCCCGGTCTGCCAGGCCTTCAGATCGGCATCGGCCTCTTTCCCCTGGCGCCATGGCAGACGATCGAAAGCCTCGCGGCCGTTGCGATCGGCATAATCGGGCAGCGCCATCACGACGCCATCGGTGAAGTCCCGCCACGCCAGTTCCTTGCGAAACGTCTCGGTATCGGCATGCCGGTCGAGCGCATGCCAGACGGTGCGCACCGACACCTCTCCGAAGTGGAGATGCGGGGACAGGCGCGAGCTTCCCTCTTCCGAGGGCATGTTGCGGCCCGTGTCATAGCCGGTCGCCTTTGGAAGGAAATCCTCGATCCGCTCCCGCGCGGCCGCTTCGCCGGGCGTCCAGTCGCTGTCGAAGCCCGTCGACCAATCGGGCTTGGTCGGCAGCAATGCCCAGTCCGACAGCGTTTCGCTCTTCGGCCATCGCTCCGGCGCGTTCAGCGCCTTGGGCGGGTCGAGCGGATGCTCGGGCGGCAAATGGCCCTGCAGGCCCTTCCAGAAGGCGGAATAGATGCGAAACGGCTTTCCGCTGCCGGTCGTGACCAGTTCGGGGCGTGCGAGATGATTGCCGTCATGCAGGCAAATCCCATCGCCCAGTTCGTCCTCCGCCTTGCGCCACCAGGGTTCGTAATGGCGGATGGCATGGATCGTCTCCGCGCCCATCTCCTCCATCAGCGCCCGGAGCACCTGCGTCGCCGCGCCGCGCCGCAGGATCAGGCGGCTACCCCGTTGCTTCAGATCTTCGGCCAAGGACGTCAGGCTGTGGTGGAGCCACCAACGCTGCGCCTCTCCCATCCGCCAGTCGCCGGGCGTGTCGTCGTCCAGGATATAGACCGGGATGACGGCACCCGCCTCCGCCGCCGCCAGCAGTGCAGGTTGATCGTGAAGGCGAAGATCCTGTCGAAACCACAGGATGGAGGGGGCAGCAGTCATCGGACCGCTACGCTTCGCTTGCCCCCAGGTTCCACCGCCTTCCATCGTTTTCCGAGCGTCAATATGGCGGTGACGTGCCGCTCCGCGATCGCCATCACATCGTCGCCATAACCGCCGCCCACCGTGCTCGCCAGCGGCAGCCCCCGCGCCAATGCCAGATTGGCAATCAGATTTTCCCGCGCGACCAGTCCCTTGTCGCTGAGCGACAACCGCCCCAGCCGATCCCCGACAAAGGGATCGACACCCGCCTGGTAGAGGATGATGTCGGGTCGATGCTCGTCGAGAAAGGGCCGGAGCGTGGCGTCCAGTTCGGCCAGATAGCCATCGTCGTCCACTCCGTCCGGCAGGCCGACGTCCAGCGTGGACCGCGCCTTGCGCGCCGGAAAATTCTTCTCGGCATGGATGGAGTAGGTGACGATGTCGGTCCGCCCGGCGGTCAGCGCGGCGGTGCCGTCGCCCTGATGCACGTCGCAATCGACGATCGCGACCCGGGCGACCGTCCCTTCCTCGACCAGCCGGTTCGCCGCGATCGCCAGGTCGTTGAAGATGCAATAACCCGCCCCCGTATTGGCCAGCGCATGATGGCTGCCCCCGGCGGTGTTCGCGGCAAAGCCGTGATGCAAGGCCAGCATCGCCGCGGTCCAGCTCCCGCCCGGCACCGCCCGCGCGCGATAGGCGACCTGTTCGGTGATCGGAAAGCCGATGCGGCGCGTCTTTTCCGGCGGCACCCGCGCCTCCAGCACCTCTGCGACATAATCCGGGTCGTGCACCGCCTCGATCCATGCGGGCGGCATCAGCGCCGGCTCGGTCCAGGCCACGGCGTCGCCCTGTCGGCGCAGCAGGTCGCGGATCGCGCCATTCTTGCCCCAGCGATAGGTGGAGCGTGTGGGAACCTCGGTCACATAGGCCGGGTGATGGACGACATGGATCATCCTGCCTAGTTAGGATGTCATGACCCGCGATAGGAGGGCCGAGGGCCCCTTGCCCGAACTGCGCGCCGATGTGGCGCGGTTTCTGGGCTATTATAATCGTCTGCCCGGCCCACCCCAGCAGGATCTGGAACCCGAGGCCGCGCGCCTGATGATGCGGGCGGCCCGCGACCTGACCGATCCGCCGATCGGGCCGCTCGGCATCGACCGCCGCTTCACCATCGATGGGCCGGGCGGCGCGATGCCGGTGCGGCTGTTCGATCCGCGCGAGGAGCGGGCGGCGGGGCCGGTCGTGCTGTTCCTGCACGGCGGCGGCTTCGTGCTGGGTGATGTCGACACCCATGCGCCGCTGGCCGCCGAGATCGCACGCGCGCTGGACCTGCCGGTGCTGTCGCTCGATTACCGACTGGCCCCCGAGCATCGCTGGCCCGCCGCCCCCGATGATTGCGAAGCGGCGGCGCGGTGGATTGCCGACCGGCCGGACACGACCGGACTGGTCCTGATGGGCGACAGCGCGGGCGGCACTTTGGCGACGGTGACGGCCATGAGCCTGCGCGATCGTCCCGCTGCCGTGCCGGTTCTGGCGCAAGGACTGCTCTACCCCGCCACCGACATGGCGCGGGCGCATCCGTCGCTGCGTGATTTCGCGGACGGCTATTTCCTGACCCGCGCGATGCTCGACTGGTTCGTCGCCTGCTATGCCGCCGATCTGGCCGATGTACGCGCCGCCCCGATGCGCGGCGACCTGTCGGCCATGCCGCCCGCCGCGATCGTCACCGCCGAGTGCGACCCGATCCGCGACCAGGGCCGCGCCTATGCCGCCGCGCTCGCCCGCGCCGGGGTGCCCGTCAGCTTTCGCGAGGCGAAGGGGACGATCCACGGCTTCGCCACGCTGCGCAAGGCGATCCCATCGGGCATGGCCGACCTTGCCGCATTCCTGCTTGCGTTGAAGTCGCTGATCGTGGAGGCGGATGCGGCACGCCCCATGGGACAATGATGATGACCGACCTCCCCTATCGCCCCTGCGCGGGCGTCATCCTGATGAACCGCGACGGCCGCGTTTTCGTCGGGCAGCGGATCGATTCGACGCTGGAGGCATGGCAGCTTCCGCAAGGCGGGATCGACCCGGGCGAGGAGGCCGACGCCGCGGGCCTGCGTGAGCTGTTCGAGGAAACCGGCGTCACCGCGGATAAGGTCGAACTGATCGCCCGCGCGCCGCGCGAACTGACCTATGACCTGCCCGAGGACATGATCGGGAAGGTGTGGAAGGGCAAGTGGCGCGGCCAGCGACAAATCTGGTTCCTCTATCGCTTCCTGGGCGAGGACGGCGACATCCGCATCGACACCGAACATCCCGAATTCCGCGCCTGGCGCTGGACCGAGCCACAGACGCTGCCCGCGATGATCGTGCCGTTCAAAAAGGCGCTGTACGAGGAACTGCTGGTCGTCTTCGCGGAGCATTTCGCCGCACCGCAGGGGGACGCCGCCATTCCCGTCGCGCCGCGATCGGCCTAAGGCTTGGTATCATGACCAAGCGGCTGCTGCTGATCCCCATCGCGCTGGGCCTGCTGGCCAATGCCGAACCGAACGATCCCGACCCCGCGCTGATCCCGCCGCAGATCCGCGCGATGCTGGAGGCGGCGATCGCCAGCGGGAATGAGAACGACATCACCACCGTCGTCCGCTATGCGCGCAATGCCGTGCCCGAGGCCGCCGATGCGATCGACGCGATGGCCGATGTGTGGCGCGACGAAAAGACCGCGAGCCGCAGCCGCACCCTGCGCGAGGCGACCTTTTTCGACCTGTGGCACGGCCGTGTCGAACTGGGCGGCTTCGCGACCACCGGGAACAGCCAGAATATCGGCCTGACCGGCGTGGTCGACCTGACCCGCGAGGGGCTGCAATGGCGACACAAGCTTCACCTGCAGGGCGATTATCAGGAAAGCTTCGACGTCACGAGCCGCGAACATTATGTCGCCTCCTACGAGCCGAACTTCAAACTGAACGCCAACAACTATGTCTATGGCGCCGCGCAATATGAAAGCGACCGGTTCCTGGGCTATTTCAACCGTTTCTCGGCCTCGGCAGGGGCGGGCTACAGCGCGATCCGCAAGCCCAACATGACGCTGGACGTGGAACTGGGCCCAGCCTTCCGTCATACGGAGTTCACCGACGACCGCATCGAGAGCGCCCTGGCGGCGCGCGGCAATCTGAACTTCACCTGGAAGTTGACCCCCGCCATCTCGTTCAACCAGACCGCCTCGGCCTATCTGCAACGGTTCAACAGCACGGTCGGCACCAACTCCGCGCTCAACGCCAAGGTGTTCGGGCCGCTATCGGCGCAGTTTTCCTACAACGTCCAATATGAAAGCGAGCCGCCGCTCGGCCGCCAGACGACCGACACGATCACCCGCGCATCGGTGGTCTACAGCTTCTGACCGGCGCGGGGGTTCACCTGCCCCCCTTCCATGGCCTAGGCTGTCGTCATGGACAGTCTGAACAGGATCGAACGGGACGCGGTCGCGTCCGCCGCCGCTTACCCCATGCTGGCGCTGACAGAGCAATGGTCGGCGATCAACAGCGGCACGCGCAACCTGCCCGGACTGGCGATCATGGCCGATCATCTGGCGGAACGTTTCGGCACCTTGCCCGGCGTCCTGACCATGGTCGCGCCCGACCCGGTCGAGCGGGTCGGCCCCGATGGACGTCCGGTGCCGATCGAGCATGGCCGGCACCTGCATCTCTCGGTCCGTCCCGACGCGCCCGTGCGGATGCTGTTCACCGGCCATATGGACACCGTCTATCCGGTCGACCATCCCTTTCAGGCGGTGACGCGGATCGACGCGAACCGGCTGGGCGGGCCCGGCGTCGCGGATATGAAGGGCGGGCTGGCGGTGTTGCTGGCCGCGCTTCACGCGGTGGAGGAGAGCCCGCTGGCCGATCGGCTGGGCTATGACGTGCTCATTAATTCGGACGAGGAAACCGGTTCCGCCTCGTCGGCGGCGCTGATCTCCCGACTGGCGGCGGGTAAGGTCGCCGCGCTGACCTATGAGCCTGCGCTGCCCGACGGCACGCTGGCGGGCGCACGTGGCGGCACCGGCAACTTCACCATCGTCGTGCGCGGACGCAGCGCCCATGCGGGCCGCAATCCCGAGGAGGGCCGCAACGCCCTCGTCGCCGCCGCGCGCATCACGCTGGAACTCAGCCGGTTGGCGGCGGAGGACATCACCGTCAACCCGGCGCGGATCGATGGCGGCGGGCCCAACAATGTCGTGCCCGACCTCGCCATGCTCCAGGTCAATTTCCGCCCGCGCGCGCTGGCGGCGATCGAACGGACCGGCCCCGCTATGAAGGCGATCGCAGAGCGTATCGCCGCCGAGCATGAGGTGGGCGTCGAAATCCATGGCAGCTTTAACCGACCGCCCAAGCCGATCGACGACGGCGCGGCGGCGTTGTTCGAGACGGTGCGTAGCGCGGGTGCCGATCTGGGCCTGTCGATCGGCTGGCGGGCGACCGGCGGGGTATGCGACGGCAACAATATCGCGGCGGCCGGCGTGCCGGTTGTCGACACCATGGGCGTTCGCGGCGGCGCGATCCACTCGCCGGACGAATATATGCTGATCGACAGCCTGGCCGAGCGGGCGGGCTTGTCCACCCTGACGATCCTGCGCATCATCGGTGCCGCATGACCAGCTTTCGCATCCGTGCCGCCGTCGACAGCGACCTTCGTCACCTTTACGAAATGGCCAAGCTCACAGGCGGCGGCTTCACCAACCTGCCCCCCGACCGCCGCGCGCTGACCGCCAAGCTGGCACGCAGCCATGAGGCCTTCGCACGGGAGTCGGACGGCGGCATCCAGGACGAGCTGTTCGTCCTGATGCTGGAGGACCGCGCCACCGGCGACGTTCGCGGCACCTGCCAGATCTTCACCCGTGTCGGGCAGAAACATCCTTTCTACAGCTATCGCATCGGCACTCTGACCCAGCATAGCCGCGAACTCGACCGGACCTTTCGCGCCGAGATGCTGTCGCTGACCACCGACCTGGAGGGCGCGAGCGAGGTGGGCGGGTTGTTCCTCCACCCCGGCGAGCGGGCGGGCGGCTTGGGCCTGCTGCTTGCCCGCAGCCGCTATCTGTTCATGCGCGCCAACCGCGCGCGCTTCGCCGACCGGGTGTTGGCGGAACTTCGCGGCGTGATCGACGAGGCGGGGGGATCGCCTTTCTGGGATGGGCTGGCGGGCCGTTTCTTCGGAATGAATTTCCAGCAGGCGGACGAATTCAACGCCATTCATGGGCACCAGTTCATCGCCGACCTGATGCCCAAGCATCCGATCTACACCGCCATGCTGACCGAGACGGCCCGCGCCGCGATCGGCCTGCCCCACCCTTCGGGCCGCGCGGCGATGCGAATGCTGGAAAATGAGGGGTTCGCCTTCGAACATTATATCGACATCTTCGATGGCGGTCCGACCATGACGGCGCGGACCGATCAGGTTCGAACGATCCGCGATGCACGCGAAAGCAGGGTCGTCGGTATCGACGTCCATTCGGGGCGCGAGGCACTGGTCGCGGTCGGGCGGCTGGCCGACTTCCGCTGCGCCTTGGGCGAGATACGCGACGGGGACGGCGGAGTCATCGTCTCCGAAGACACCGCGCAGACGCTCGACCTGTCGGTCGGCGACACCGTCCTGCATATCGATCGGTAAGGATCATGCTGAAAGAGATCAACTTCGACGGCATCATCGGCCCCAGCCATAATTATGCCGGGCTCAGCCATGGCAATCTGGCCGCTACCCGCAATGCGGGCAGGACCTCGCATCCCCGCGCCGCCGCGTTGCAGGGGATCGCGAAGATGCGCGCCAATCTCGCTTTGGGATTGGTGCAGGGTATCTTTCTGCCACATCCTCGCCCCGATCGGCCTTGGCTCGAACGACTGGCGACGGATTATGACGCGGCCGGCCCGGTGCTCAAGGCACAGGCGCTGTCGGCCTCGGCGATGTGGGCGGCCAATGCCGCGACCGTTTCCCCCGCCCCCGACAGCCGGGACGGGCGGTGCCATTTGACCGTCGCCAACCTGCTGACCATGCCGCATCGCAGCCATGAATGGCCCGCGACCCTGGCGCAGCTTCGCCTCGCCTTCGCCGACCCGGCCTTTGTCGTGCATTCGCCCGTCCCCGCACCGTTCGGGGACGAGGGCGCGGCGAACCATATGCGGCTGTGCTCAGCGCATGACCGGCCGGGCGTCGAGGTCTTCGTCTATGGCGAAACCGGCGGCCCCTTCCCCGCGCGCCAGCACCGCCAGGCCTGTGAGGCGGTGTCGCGCGCGCATCGCCTGTCCCCCGACCGCGTGCTGTTCGCGCGCCAGTCGGAGGCGGCGATCGCGGCGGGAGCCTTTCACAACGATGTGGTCGCCGTCGCCAACGAGCGGGTGTTGTTCGCGCACGAACAGGCCTTTGCCGACCCCGCCCGTCTCTATGCCGATCTGCGCAGCATCATGCCCGAGGTGGAGATCGTCGAGGTTCCCGCCGCCCGCGTCAGCCTGGAGGATGCGATCGCATCCTATCTGTTCAACGCGCAGCTCGTGACCCCGCCGGGCGGCGAGCCGACCCTGATCCTGCCGCAGGAAGCGCGCGACAACGAACCCGTCTGGTCGTGGTTGCAGCACCATGTCGCGGGCAACGGCCCGATCCGGCGGCTGGAGGTGGTGAATGTCCGCGAGTCGATGGCGAATGGCGGGGGACCGGCCTGTCTTCGCCTGCGCGTCGTGGCCGATCCCGCGACGATCGATCCGCGCTTCCTGGTCGATCCTGCCCGGCTCGACCGGATCGCCGCGGTCATCGAGGCGCATTGGCCCGAATCGATCGACCCGGACGAGATCGGCGATCCGGCGCTGATCCAGCGGATCGAAACGGCGCGCACCGCACTGCTCACCGAACTCGACTGTCTCATATTGGCTTCGACTTGACGCTTGGCCTTTGGGTCGTGCGGTGGTGTAACCGTGCCCATGTGGTCCCGCATCGTCGCCCTGTTCACGATCAAGACGAAGTTCGAGGCATTTCTCGTCATCTATGGGCTCGGGCTCGGCGCGGTCGAGCGGGGGATGCATTATCTATCGGCCTATCCGGGCTGGCCGGGCCGGATCCTGTTCCTTGCCTGCCCCATCGCGGTGTTCATGGCAGGGTCCCGAATCCTGGACTCGCTGGAGCGGGACTATCGTGATTGACAGGATAAGTTGGTCGCACGGTTCGCTGGCGACATTATCTGACAATCCGATGACTGGCCTAACTCACCTGCAACGCCTCGAAGCCGAGAGCATCCATATCCTGCGCGAAGTGGTCGCCGAGACGGAGCGGCGGGTAATGCTCTATTCGGTGGGCAAGGATTCGGCGGTGATGCTGCACCTTGCCAAAAAGGCATTCTTCCCGGCACGCCCGCCCTTCCCCCTGCTCCATGTCGACACGACCTGGAAGTTCCGGGCGATGTACGAACTCCGCAACCGTGCAGCCGAGGAAGCGGGCATGGAGCTGATCGTCCACCGCAATCCGGAGGCCGAGGCACTGGGGATCAACCCTTTCGACCATGGCAGCCGCCACACCGATATGTGGAAAACCGAAGGGCTCAAGCAGGCGCTGACCGCTGGCGGCTATGACGCGGCCTTCGGCGGCGCACGGCGCGACGAGGAGAAGAGCCGCGCCAAGGAGCGCGTCTTCTCCTTCCGCTCGGCCGCGCATGGCTGGGACCCCAAGGCACAGCGCCCCGAATTGTGGAACCTCTACAATAGCCGCATCCACAAGGGGGAGAGCATCCGCGTCTTCCCGCTGTCCAACTGGACCGAACTCGATATCTGGCAGTATATCCTGCAGGAAGGCATCGAGATCGTGCCGCTCTATTTCGCCGCCCCACGCCCGACGGTGGAGCGCGACGGCCTGTTGCTGATGGTCGATGACGACCGCTTCCAGTTCCGCCCCGGCGAGGTGCCGGTGGATCGCTCGATCCGCTTCCGCACGCTCGGCTGCTACCCGCTGACCGGCGCGGTGGAAAGCGAGGCGGCAACGCTGTCCGAAGTGATCCAGGAGATGCTGCTGACCACGACGTCGGAGCGACAGGGGCGTGCGATCGATCACGATCAGGCCGCCAGTATGGAGAAGAAGAAGCGCGAGGGATATTTCTGATGACCGCCTATCAACCCGACGCGCTGATCGCCGCCGATATCGACGCCTATCTCGCCACCCACGCCGCCAAGTCGATGCTGCGCTTCATCACCTGCGGCTCGGTCGATGACGGCAAGTCGACGCTAATCGGGCGGCTGCTCTACGATTCCAAGACGATCTTCGAGGATCAGCTGAGCCAGCTCGAGGCGGACAGCCGCCGGGTCGGTACGCAGGGGCAGAATATCGACTTCGCGCTGCTGGTCGACGGCCTCGCCGCCGAGCGCGAACAGGGCATCACCATTGATGTCGCGTACCGCTTTTTCGCGACAGAGAAGCGCAAGTTCATCGTCGCCGATACGCCGGGCCACGAGCAATATACCCGCAACATGGTGACGGGCGCCTCGACCGCCGACCTGGCGGTGATCCTGATCGACGCGCGCAAGGGCGTGCTGACCCAGACGCGGCGGCACAGCTATCTGGCGCATCTGGTCGGGATCAAGGAGATCGTGCTGGCGGTCAACAAGATGGATCTGGTCGGCCATGACCAGTCCGTCTTCGACGCCATTGTTGCCGACTATGCCGCCTTCGCGAAGACCATCGGGATCGAACACTTCAACGCCATCCCTCTGTCGGGGCTGACCGGCGCGAATGTGACCACGCCTTCACCCGACATGCCCTGGTATGAGGGCCCCGCGCTGCTCCCGCATCTGGAGACGGTGGCGATCGACGGCGACCGCGCGGTGGTCGCGTCGTTCCGTATGCCGGTCCAGTGGGTCAACCGACCCGATCTCGATTTCCGCGGCTTTGCGGGCCTGATCGCCAGCGGTCGGGTCAGCGTCAGCGACCGCGTCCGGATCGCGCCCTCGGGTCGCACGACCAGCATAGCGCGGATCGTCACCTTTGACGGCGACCGCGAAGAGGCGATTGCGGGCGAGGCGGTGACCTTGGTGCTGGCGGAGGAAGTGGACTGCTCGCGCGGCGACGTGATCGCCGCGGCCGAGGACCCGCCCGAAATCGCGGACCAGTTCGTCGCCACCATCGTCTGGATGGCCGATGCGGCCATGGTGCCGGGGCGCAGCTATTCGCTCAAGCTCGGTACGCAGGTGGTCGGCGCGACCGTCCAGCCGCCGCGTCATGTGATCGACGTGAACAGCCAGGAACAGCGTCCCGCCGACACGCTGGCGCTCAACGATATCGGCCTGGCAGAGGTCTATGCCGACCGCCCCATCGTGTTCGAGCCCTATGATAAGGGCAGTGCATTGGGCGGGTTCATCCTGATCGACCGCGCGACCAACGCGACGGTCGCAGCAGGGATGGTCGATCACGCACTGCGCCGCGCCCAGAATGTCCATTGGCAGTCGGCGGTCATCACCCGCGAGGCCCATGCCCGGCAAAAGGGCCAGACGCCCAAGGTCCTGTGGTTCACCGGCCTGTCGGGATCGGGCAAGTCGACCATCGCCAATCTGGTCGAGCAGAAGCTCCACAGCATGGGCCGCCACAGCTTCCTGCTGGACGGCGACAATATCCGCCATGGCCTGAACCGCGACTTGGACTTCTCCGAAGCCGGGCGGGTGGAGAATATCCGCCGGGTGGGCGAGGTTGCCAAGCTGATGGCGGATGCGGGACTGATCGTGCTCACCGCCTTCATCTCGCCCTTCCGGGCCGAGCGGGACATGGTCCGAGCGCTGCTTCCTGCGGGCGAGTTCATCGAAATCTTCGTCGACACGCCGCTGGCCGTGGCGGAGGATCGCGACGTGAAGGGCCTTTATGCCAAGGCGCGCGCGGGTGAGATCGCCGAGTTTACCGGTATCTCCAGCCCCTATGAGGCTCCAGAGCGACCCGAAATGCGGATCGACACGACCAAGGAGACGGCGGAGGAAGCGGCCAGCCGGATCGTCGAGCGGGTCCTGGGCATCTGGAGCTACGACCTGTGAGCGACGCCGAACTCGCCCGGTCGGTCGCCGTCGAGGCCGGCGAACTGCTCAGGCACCTGCGCGCTTCGAGCGGGCTGGAGGGTAAGGCATTGGGGGCGCTGGGCGACCGGGACGCCAACATGCTGATCCTCGATCGGCTGCGCGCCGCACGACCGGACGACTTCATCCTGTCCGAAGAGTCGGTCGACGACCGCGCCCGCTGCGCCGCGCGGCGGGTGTGGATCGTCGATCCGCTCGACGGAACCCGCGAATATGCTACCGGCTCGGACGAATGGGCGGTCCATATCGGACTGGCAATCGATGGTAGCCCGGCACTGGGTGCGGTGGCGGTGCCCGACCGGCGTCAGGTTTTCGCGACCGACGACCTGCCTCCCCGACATGACCCCTGCCCGGTCGGACTGCGCGTCGTCGTCAGCCGCAGCCGGGCCCCCGACATCGCACGCTGCGTCGGCGACCGGCTGGGCGCGACACTGATCCCGATGGGTTCGGCGGGCGCGAAGGCGATGGCCGTGGTCGAGGGGCGTGCCGATGTGTATCTGCATGACGGCGGGCAATATGAATGGGACAATTGCGCGCCCGCCGCCGTCGCGCTTGCCGCCGGCCTTCACGCCTCGCGGATCGACGGACGACCGCTCGTCTATAACTGTGAGAATCCGCTGCTCCCCGACCTGCTGATCTGTCGGCAGGAGGTCGCCGGACTGGTCCTCGACGCCATCGCCAAGGGGTAAGGCGTTTGCGCCTTGGCCGTCATGATCCGTGTTATGTCACCGACATTTCCTGGGCGCGTGACCTTGTAACGTCACATGGGCTGGTCCATGGGCGTGCGATGCTGCGGCCGTTACCCTATCCTGATGCCTTCGCGGGGCGGATCGCGCGATGACACTGATCCCCCTGGCGTTCGGCTTGGCGGCGATGATGGCGACGCTGGCGGGCGGGATGCTTGCGCTGCGTCTGCGCCACCGGATCGGCATCGTGCTGGGCGTCACCGCGGGGATCGTCGTCGGCGTCGCGCTGTTCGATCTGGTGCCCGAGGCGCTGGAGTTGGCGGGCGATCGCTGGGCGGTGCGACAGTTGATGGGGTTCACCGCCATGGGGCTGGCGGGTTACATGCTGCTCGACCGCGCGCTGGCGCGGATACCGCGTACGGCAGCGGCGTCGTGGCGCGGCGATCTCGGCCCGGCAATGCTTTGCCTGCACAGCATGATGGATGGACTGGGCATCGGCCTGGCGTTTCAGATCGACACGGCGGCGGGCTGGATGATCGCGCTGGCGGTGCTGACGCATGACGTGGCGGACGGGGTGAATACCGTCAGCCTCAGCCTGGCCGCGCGATCGGAAGCGGCGGCGCGGCGCTGGCTGCTCCTGAACGGCGCAGCCCCGATGCTGGGTGTGCTGATCGGGCTGGGCATCTCCATCCCGGCATCGATGCTCGCCCCGCTGATGGCGCTGTTCGCCGGCGTCTTCCTGTATATCGGCGCGTGCGAACTGGTGCCGC
The DNA here is from genome assembly GCF_025371035.1 of Sphingomonas sp. LC-1. Classification (GTDB taxonomy): domain Bacteria; phylum Pseudomonadota; class Alphaproteobacteria; order Sphingomonadales; family Sphingomonadaceae; genus Sphingomonas; species Sphingomonas sanguinis_E. The sequence continues at coordinate 194,996 of NZ_JANZXB010000001.1, forward strand.
GCAGCCAGTCGCTCGATCCCCGCTTCCGGACCAGCATCGCCACCATTGCGGGCATCCTGCTGATGCTGGGCGTCACCCACTTCGCCCATTGAAGCATCGCCGCCGGGGAAGGGTGTTCCGGCGACGATGCTCCCTTGACCGACAGGGTGTCAGGCGGGTTCGGCGGCCTGCGCCGCTGCGTTGGTGCCGCCTTCGGCCATGCCGGTTAGCTTTTCGTCGGTCGCCTTCTCTTCGGCCAATGTCTCGTCGAGGATCGCCGCGCAGTCGCTGCGGCCCAACTGACGCGCCCAGGAGACCAAAGTGCCGTAGCGGGCGATCTCATAATGCTCGACAGCCTGGGCGGCGGCGATCAGCGCGGCGTCGAGAACGCGCTTGTCGGCGACTTCGCCCGCCACCTCATTGGCTTCCTTGATGATACCGTCGATCGCCGGGCAGGTGACGGCCTTCGGCGTCTCCCCATGCATTTCGAATACCTGTTCCAGACGACGGATCTGCCCTTCGGTTTCGCGCAGATGTTGCTCGAACCCCGCCTTGAGCTGCGGATCGGTCGCCTTCTCGATCATCTTGGGCAGCGCCTTGGTGATCTGATGCTCGGCATAATAGATGTCTTGAAGCTGATGGACGAACAGGTCGTTCAGCGTCGCGATGTCCTTGGTGAATAGGCCCATGATCCGTCTCCTCGAGGTTATCGGTCGGCCGAGCCGGGCTCGGCGATCTTGCGATGCGCTTCGGCCAGCACCGATTGCGGCACCACGCCAGACCCGGCGACCTGCAGCTTGTTCTTCAGTCCGGTGGTAATATGCCCCTCGCCCGCCATCATCGCGTTCCAACCCTTGCGGGCGACCTCGGCGGGGTCGTCCTTCTTGCTCTGCCCGACATTGGTGTCGAGCATGTCGGCGCGGGCGAAAAACTCGGTCTCGGTCGGCCCAGGCATCAGCGTGGTCAGGGTGACGCCCTTTTCCTCCTTCAACTCGTTGCGCAGCGCCTCGGTGAAGTTGTCGATGAACGCCTTGGTCGCGTTGTAGATCGCATTGAAGGGGCCGGGGATGAAGCCGACGATCGAGCCGGTGACCAATACCCTGCCCTCGCCCTGTCGGACCATCGCCGACAGCACGCGCTGAAGGATATAGACGGTGCCCGTGACATTGGTATCGATCGACCGCCGCCAATCCTCCAGCGACTGGTCAAGGAAGCCGCCGCCCTTGCTGTTGCCCGCATTGGCGCACAACACGTCGATCCGCCGTCCGTCCGCCGCCGCGAGCAGCGTGTCCACGCCCTCCAGCGTCGCCAGATCGGCCTCGACCGGCTGGACCCGTGCACCCTCGGCCGCCAGCTTGCTCGCGGCGGTATGGATGGCGGGCTCATCCGCGACGATCAACAGGTCATAGCCCGCCTTCGCCGCGCACATCGCCAGATGATAGCCGATGCCTGTCGAGGCACCGGTCACGATCGCGAATTTTTCTGCCATGATGCGTTTCCTTACTGACCGGGCTTCAGCACGATCTTGGTCACTTCATTCTGCTTGTCATGGAACATCCGATAGCCATCAGGCGCCTGTTCCAGCGGCAGGCGGTGCGAGATGAGGAAGGTCGTGTCGATCTTCTCCTCCATGATCGCGTCGAGCAGGCCCGGCAGGTAATGTTGGACATGGGTCTGCCCGGTCTTGAGCGTCAGCCCCTTCTGCATCACCGCGCCGAGCGGAAATTTGTCGACGAAGCCGCCATAGACGGCCGGCATCGACACGCGCCCGCCCTTGCGGCACGCCAGGATCGCCTGGCGGATGGCATGGATGCGGTCGGTGCCCAGGAAGGTCGATGCCTTGATCTGGTCGATGGCATTGTCGACGAACAGGCCGTGCGCCTCCAGCCCGACCGAGTCGATGACGGCATCGGGCCCGATCCCGCCGGTCATCACCATCAGCGCATCATAGGTCGCGCTTTCCTCGAAATTGATCGTCTCGGCGCCGAACTGGCGGGCGAGCTCCAACCGGTGCGGAAAGTGGTCGATCGCGATCACCCGCTCCGCCCCCATCAGGAACGCCGACTGCACTGCGAACAGACCGACCGGGCCGCATCCCCAGACGGCGACCGTATCGCCCGGCTCGATCTGGGCATTCTCCGCCGCCATCCAGCCGGTGGGCAGGATGTCGGAGAGGAACAGCACCTTTTCGTCGTCCACTCCCTCGGGAATGACGATCGGCCCAGTGTCGCTGAACGGCACGCGGACATATTCCGCCTGCCCGCCCGCATAGCCGCCGGTCATGTGGCTATAGCCGAACAGCCCGGCCATGGGATGGCCGTAGAGCTCGCGCGCAATATCCTGATTGTCGGCGGGCAGGCCGTTTTCGCAGCCAGAATATTGATGCTTGCCGCAATGATAGCAGGAGCCGCACGCGATGGTGAACGGCACCACCACCTTCTGCCCCTTTTTCAGCGTGGAGCCCGAGCCCGTCTCGACTACCTCGCCCATGAATTCATGGCCGAGAATGTCGCCTGACTTCATGGTCGGGATATAGCCGTCATAAAGATGCAGGTCGGACCCGCAAATGGCGGTCGCCGTCACCTTGATGATCGCATCGCGCGGATTGACGATTTCGGGATCGTCCACATTGTCGATGCGAACGTCATGCTTGCCGTGCCAGGTCAGTGCCTTCATGCGCCCTGCTCCTCAAGCTGTTTTGGGTTCATCGCATTGGTCGCGACCTCGCCGGTCTCCATCAGTTGCTTGAAGCGCGCCAGGTCGCGGCGGACCTGGATATTGGGCTCGCGCTGAAAGAGTTTGGCGACCAGCTTGCCGATCACGCCTGCGGGCGGATCATAGAGGATGGTGGCGGAGACGACGGTGCCCCGGGCGCCCGCGTCGCGAAAGGTCACCCGACCCGAATTGGCGATATCGGCACCCTCGGCAGACGCCCAGGCGATCAGCGACCCTTCAGTCTCTTCAGTGACGATCGCATCCCATTCGACGGTGGCGCCACCCGGTGCCTTGACCACCCAATGGGAGCGCTTGGTATCGAGCACGTCGATCCGCTCGACATTCTCCATCACGCTGGCAAGGTTGGAAAAATCGCGCCACCAGGCGAACAGATCGGCGGCGGGGCGGTTGATCGTCACCGCCCATGCCGCCAGAGTGTCGCCGCGATCCTCGATCGCTTCGTTCGTCGTGATCCTGACGGCGGCGGCGCTGTCTTTCGACGTGGACAGGGGCGCATCGTCATAGGGTCTGTCGGCGATGTCCGGCATAAGCCATTCTCCTAATTCCTTGCCCCGGACAGCGTCGGATGAGGGTGGTTGTTCCTTAATTAATGATGTTTTTCCAATATCTTGATGAACATCAATGATCCGGTGCTGCGGTGCGCACCGCCGTCGTGCCTACATACCGGACACCCGAATCTGCGCCCGGCCGACCTTGCGGGCCAGGCTCTTGGGGTCCGGGATCGTCATCGACCGCGACGACCAGATCAGATCGCCCGCCCGTCTCGCCGCCTGGAGCATCCGGTTCACATGCACCGCCGTCAGCCCCAGCGCATCCGCCAGCGTTTCCTGCGTGATCGGCAGTTCGAAACTGCGCCCCTGCGCCAGTTCGCCCATGGTCAGCCGCTCCTGCAACTCCAGCATGAGGTCGCCGATCCGCTCCATCGCGTTCATCCGGCCCAGCCGCGCGATCTGCGCCAGCAGAAAGGCCTCGTCCAGCGCATGAGCGACCGCATAGGCCTCGTCCAGCGCGGGACTCGTCCCCCAGGCGGGTGGGACGCAGGTGGTGACTTCGGTCAGCGTGATGACGCTGGTTGGGGCGACCGGCTTCTGATGCTGGTAAAGCCCGATCACATCGCCCGGCAGCAGGAAGTTCAGGAATTGCCGCCGCCCATCGAGCAGGATGCGCACCCGCGCCGCCCAGCCGGACAGGATCAGGTGCGGGCTGGCAATATCCCGCCCCTCGACCATCAGGTCGCGACGGGGTCGGAACAGTTGCGGCCGGGCCATCGCGTCTAGCAGCGCGGACTCGGCGGCCTTGTCCAGGACGGCCAGTCGCGCAAGGCGACTAAATGCCGGCAGCGAATTCCCAAGCGGGCGAGCCAGGCCGTACATCATGGCTTTTTCTCCGCACGCGTGAAGCCCGCCCGATTCTTCCGTCCCGGATGGAATAGAAACGGCGCCTGGTCTGTCCGAACATGCGAGATGGGTCGGCTAGGATTCATCGCAAACTATCCTCATCGCGCCGCCGACCCGTCACGGTCGCACGGCGATGGCGATGACGCGACGCACGTCACCGAGACTGACAATATTGGGGGCTCGACGGAGCCGAACCGTTGGCAGTTCCCTGGATCAGCTTGCCATCACGGTCATGGCAGGCAGATTGAGCACCACCGGAGTTTTCCGTCCACAAGGACTACGAACAACCGTGCGGCACGCTCCATAATTCACATCAATATTACGCATTTTTCGAGCGTTAGGTATATTTTCGGGGCCGAGCGACCCGGAAATGCATTGCATTCGGACCTACGGCGCGGGCGTCCCGGCCCGCACCGCGTGTGGTGGATGAGACATTCCCTTTGTCCAAACACGCCCTATGGTGCGCGCCTTTTACCTCCAAGAGGCCTTGCCATGCGTTTCGCGAACCTGACCCGCCAGCCCGACGATCCCTTGTTGCGGATCATCGGCCAGCACGCCGCCGACCCTCGCGCCGACAAGATCGACCTGGGCGTCGGCGTGTTTCGCGATGAGGAAGGTCGCACCCCGGTGATGACCGCCGTCAAAGCCGCCGAGACCCGCCTGCTCGCCGAACAGCCCAGCAAGTCCTATCTCGGGCCCGAAGGCGATACCGGCTTCGTACGTGCGCTGGGAAGGCTGGTGGTCGCAGACACCGTATCCGCCGATCGCATCGTCGGTCTACAGACCCCCGGCGGCACCGGGGCGCTGCGCCTCTGCGCAGAGTTGCTCGCCCGCGCCGGTGTGCCGCGTATCTGGATCGGCAGCCCGAGTTGGGCCAACCACGCGCCGCTGTTCCGCCAGGCCGGGGTCGAGCCTGCGATGATCCCTTGTTACGATCTCACCGCCCAGCTCTTCGATCTGTCAGGTTTTCTGAAGGGACTGGACGGCGCGACGGCGGGCGATGCGGTGCTGCTGCACGGATGCTGCCACAATCCGATCGGGATCGATCCCGACGCCGCCGGATGGGCGGCCATCGCGGAGCATGTTGCGGCCCGGTCGCTGACGCCCGTGGTCGACCTAGCCTATCAGGGGCTGGGCGACGGGTTCGACCAGGATGCGGCGGGTGCGCGTACGATCCTGGCGGCAGTGCCCGAGGCGCTGCTTGCCTATTCCTGCGACAAGAATTTCGGCCTCTATCGCGAGCGGACCGGCGCGCTGTTCGCGCTGTCGCCGGACGCCGGGACCGGCGCGGTGGTGTTGTCCAACCTGTTGGCGCTGGCGCGGGCCAACTGGTCGATGCCGCCCGATCACGGCGCGGCGGTCGTCCGCCTCATCCTGGAGGACGAGGCCCTGACCCGCGAATGGCGGGACGAACTGGAAACGATGCGGCAACGGCTAGAAGGCCTGCGCTCGACGCTGGCGGCGGGGGGCCGGATCGGCGCGATCGATCTGGGCGCGGTGGCGCATGGCAAGGGTATGTTCGCAACGCTGCCCCTCTCACCCTCGCAGGTCGAATGGCTTCGGGACCGCCACGGCATCTATATGGCCGGGTCGGGCCGGATCAACATCGCCGGCTTCAACAGCGCAGCGATCGGACGCTTCCATGCGGCGCTGCGGGACATGGCGGCGAACGGGGTGGCCTGAACCGCGCCCCTATAGGGGAATATAAACAGAAAAGGGGGCGCGTCCGGTTGTCCGAACGCGCCCCCTTTCATTGCGGGAAGCGGGCCGGATCGACCGGCCCGCCACGCCTTACTTGCCCGAATGGACGATCCGGTTGACGAGATTCTCGATCCGCTCCTGACGGCCCGAACGCGGGCGGGGATCGACCGCCTTCTGCTCGGCGAGGTCCGCGATGCCGGCCAGGTCGAGGCCACCGATCTGCTGACCGAAATCGCCGTCCCAACCGGCATAACGCTCGGCCTTGATCGCATCCAGGCGACCGTCCTCGATCAGCGCGGCCGCGTTGAGCAGGCCCTTGGCGACGACGTCGATGCCACCGACATGGCCGTGGAACAGATCGACCGCATCCATCGACTGGCGGCGAACCTTGGCGTCGAAGTTGAAGCCGCCGGTGGTGAAGCCACCCGCGCGGATGATTTCCAGCATCGCCAGAGTCAGTTCCTCGACCGAGTTGGGGAATTGGTCGGTATCCCAACCATTCTGGTGGTCGCCGCGATTGGCGTCGATCGATCCGAAGATGCCCAGCGCACCGGCGGTGGCGATCTCGTGCTCGAAGGTATGACCCGCCAGCGTCGCGTGGTTCGCCTCGATATTGACCTTCACTTCATTCTCTAGGCCGTACGCCTTGAGGAAGCCGTACACGGTCGCCGTGTCGAAGTCGTACTGGTGCTTGGTCGGCTCGTGCGGCTTCGGCTCGATCAGGATGGTGCCGTTGAAGCCAATCTTATGCTTGTGCTCGACGACGAGGCTGAGGAAGCGGCCCAGATTGTCGAGTTCGCGCTTCATGTTGGTGTTGAGCAGCGTCTCGTAACCCTCGCGGCCGCCCCACAGCACATAGTTGGCGCCGCCCAGGCGATGCGTCGCTTCCAGCGCGTCGCGGACCTGCATCGCACCGAAGGCATAGACTTCGGGGTCCGGGTTGGTCGCGCCACCGGCGGCGAAGCGCGGATGGCTGAACAGGTTGGCGGTGCCCCAAAGCAGCTTGCGGCCCGACGAGGCCTGGAGCTTTTCGAGGTGATCGACCGCCTCGGCGAAGTAACGGCGATGCTCGGCCACGCCCTGCGCATCGGCCATTACGTCGACATCGTGGAAACAGTAATAAGGCACGTCGAGCTTCGAGAAGAAGTCGAACGCGACCTCACGCTTCTGGGCGGCAGCCGCGCTGTCATTGGCACCGGCATGCCAGGGGCGGTTGAAGGTGCCGCCGCCGAACACGTCCGAACCCGGCCAGCAGAAGGTATGCCAGAAGCAGGCGGCGAAGCGGAGATGCTCCTCCATCGTCTTGCCCAGCACGACGCGGTTCTTGTCGTAGAAGCGATAGGCCAGCTCATTGTCGCTGTCCGGGCCTTCGTAACGGATCGTCGGGATGTCGGCGAAAAAATCGGTAGCCATATTAGGAATTCCTCGGAGTGATGCGGGAATAGCTGTCGCGGAAACGCGCGATCTTGGGAGCGAAGCGCTCGGCGAGCGCGGGGTCGGGAGCAATGGTGTGCGACACGGGCGGCGGTGCGCAGACTTCCTCCGGCGAGCCGCCATCGACCGCCAGTTGCGCCAGGCGTGCGGCGCCCAGTGCCGGTCCGACCTCGCCACCCTTGAGATAGACGAGTTCGACCCCGAGCGCCGCGGCCAGGGTCTGGCCCCAATAGGAAGAGCGTGCCCCGCCGCCGATGACGGAGAGTTGCGACAATTCGGTCCCGGCCTCGCGCAGCACCGACAGGCCGTCGGCCAGCGCGAACGCCACGCCTTCCAGCACCGCCTGCGCAAGACGTTCGGGCGTGGTGTCATGATCGAGGCCCAGGAACGCGCCGCGCACCTCGGCATCGTTGTGCGGGGTCCGCTCGCCCGACAGATAGGGCAGGAAGATTTCGGGGCCGCTCGCCGGGCCGACGCTTTCGGCCCGGGCGAAGAGCTCGGCGGCACCCGGCGTACCGGTCAGCCGCGCGACCCAGTCGATGCACGCCGCCGCCGACAGATGCACCGACATCTGGTGCCAGACATTGGGCAGACAGTGGCAGAAGGCATGGACCGCCCCCGCCGGATTGGGACGGAATTCCCTGGTCGCGGCGAAGATCACGCCCGACGTGCCCAGTGACAGCAGCGCGTCGCCGTCCTTGACCACGCCCACGCCCGCGGCACCGGCGGCATTGTCGCCACCGCCGCCCGCGACCGGCACCTGATCGATGCCCCAGGCCTCGGCGACTTCGGCACGCAGATGGCCGGTCTGCGCCGTGCCCTCGACCGCCTGCGGCATCTGTTCGCGGGTCAGACCGGTGGCGGCGAGAATCTCGTCGCTCCATTCGCGCGCCGCCACATCGAGCCACAAGGTGCCCGCCGCGTCCGACACGTCCGATGCTTTCTCACCCGTCATCCGCAGCCGGACATAGTCCTTGGGCAGCAGCACGGTGCGGACCTGCTCGAAAATCTCCGGCTCGTGATGGGCGACCCATAGCAGCTTGGGCGCGGTGAAACCCGGCATGGCCAGATTGCCTGCGATGCGATGAAGCGCAGGCGCCTTGGCCTCCAGTTCCGCACATTCGGCATGACTGCGCCCGTCATTCCAGAGAATGCCCGGGCGCAGCGGCTGATCGTCCGCGCCCAGCAACGTCGCGCCATGCATCTGCCCGGCCAGACCGATGCCGCGCACCGCCCGACGGACCGCCGGATCGATCGCGCGGACCGCCGCCGTCGTCGCCTGCCACCAGGCTTCGGGATCCTGTTCGGACCAGAGCGGCTGGGGGCGCTGCACGGTCAATGCCGCCGTCCCCTGCCCCACCACGGCGCCATGTTCGTCGAGCACCACGGCCTTCACGCCGGACGTGCCGATGTCGATACCCAGAAACATCCGCCGTCCTTACTTCACGAAGGGGTCGATGGTCGGGATCGTGCCGTCCGGGTTGAACTTCAACTCGGTCATCTTGACGTTGCGCAGGTGGTTCTTGTTCGACAATTGCGTGTCGGCGTAGAACAGCCACCACTTGCCCTTCCACTCGACGATCGAGTGATGGGTCGTCCAGCCCTGAACCGGGCTCAGGATATGGCCCTTGTACGTGAAGGGACCATAAGGGCTGGTGCCGATCGCGTAGTTCAGGAAATGCGTGTCGCCGGTCGAATAGGTATAGTAGTATTTGCCGTCGCGCTTGAAGACCCACGACGCCTCGAAGAAGCGGCGGTCATGATCGCCGCCCAGCACCGGCTTGCCCTTTTCGTCGAGGATGACGACGTCGCGCGGCGTTTCCGCGAAGGTCTTCATGTCGGGATTCAGCTTGGCGATCTTGCCGGAAATGGCGGGCTGGTCGTCCTGCTTCAGGTCGGTGTCGCTGCCGTTCGGATCGTACTTGCCGTCCTTCCAGCGCTGAAGTTGACCGCCCCAGATGCCGCCGAAATACATATAGGCCGTGCCGTTCGCGTCCTGGAAGACGGCCGGGTCCATCGAGAAGCTTCCGGGGATCGCCTCCGGCTCGGCCTTGAACGGGCCCATCGGATCCTTGGAGGTCGCGACGCCGATGCGGAACGCGCCCAGGCCGTTGCGATCCTTGGTCTTATCGCGCGCCGGGAAATAGAGATAATAGGTGCCGTCCTTATAGGCGGCGTCGGGGGCCCACATCTGCTGCGAGGCCCAGGGCACGTCCTTGACGTCGAGCGCAACGGGGCCGACGGTGACCGGACCACCGGGCTCGTCCATGCGCAACACGCGATAGTCGCGCATCGCATATTGGTTGCCCAGATCGTCGTCCTTGGTCTCGGTCGGGATGTCGTGACTGGGATAGACGTAGAGCTTGCCGTCATTCCAGACATGCGCGGACGGGTCGGCGGTGAAGATGTCGCGTACCAGCGGCTGCGACAGATAGTGGCGGCCATCGGGCGATGTCGGATTGGCGTCGTTCGACGCGGTGGCAGTGTTTCCCTGCGCCGCATTATCGGCCGTCTGCGGCGATCCACATGCCGCGGTGCCAAGCCCCAGAACCAGGCTGGCCATCATCAAGCGCTTCATCGCTTTCTCTCTCCCATTCGCCCCGTATCCAGGGCTTTGACGGCACGATAGCGCTATCAGCGGCGAGGATGCAAGGCCGGTTCGTCGTTTTCCGGGGACAGCTGTTCCGCATGGCCTTCGACTTCGCTCAGGCTGAACGGAGCGCGAGATCAGGGCGCCTCATCCCATCATCCGTTCAGCCTGAGCGAGGTCGAAGGCAAACGGATTCCCCCTCCGCGCCGACGCTTGACAATGCTAGCCCCGCCCTGTTGGTAACGATATTCAGGCCCCGCTCATCCCGTTGCGGGTCGACCCTTTCGTAAAGACCGGTACGCTTATGCCGGCGCGATTTCAGGACAGAGGATGACCCGCATGGCCCTTCGCTTTTCGCCCTCTTGCTGGCTGTTCGCCGCCGGTGTCGCGCTGCTGCCGCTCTCCGCCCTTCCCGCGCAGATGGCGACGCAGACCCCCCCCACGGTACCGGGGGCCAAGCCCGTCACGGTCGAGCGGATCAAGGTCCATTCGACCGCCATCGACGGCAATCTGGAGGGCAATAGCGCGGACCGCGACGTGATCGTCGTCCTGCCGCCCGACTATGCGAGGAACAAGGCCCGCCGCTATCCGGTCGTCTATGCGCTGCACGGCTATTCGATCGGTGCGGACCAATGGACCAAGGAAATCCATGTGCCCGCCTCGATCGAAGGCGCCTTTGCGCGCGGGGTGCCGTCGATGATCCTCGTCTTTCCCGACAGCAAGACGATGCACAACGGGTCGATGTACTCCTCGTCGCAGACGGTGGGCGATTTCGAGCGGTTCATCAGCCACGACCTGATCGCCGCGATCGATACGCGCTACCGCACCATCGCCCGGCGCGAAAGCCGGGGCCTGGCAGGTCATTCGATGGGCGGATACGGCACCGCGCGGATCGGAATGAAGCATGCCGACATGTACGGCGCCATCTATATGATGAGCCCCTGTTGCCTGTCGCCGCGCATGATGGCCCGGCCCGAAGGCACCGACGAAAAGTTGCTGAGCAGCCTTTCCTCGCCCAAGGAGTCCGAAAAGCTGAACTGGGGCCAGCGCGCGATGCTCGCCGCCTCGGCCGCCTGGTCGCCCAATCCGAAGAACCCACCGCTCTATCTCGACCTGCCGGTCAAGGACGGCAAGTTGCGCGAGGACGTCACCGCCAAGTGGCTGGCGAACACCCCCCTCGCCTTTGTCGACCAATATGTCGCGCCCTTGCGCAGCTATCGCGCGATCGCGCTGGATGTCGGGTCGCAGGACGGGTTGAAGGCCGATGCCCAGGCGCTGCACGACGCCCTGGATCGCTATGGCATCGCACACCGGTTCGAAATCTACGACGGCGATCATGTCAACCGGATCGGCGTGCGCTTTCAGGAGCAGGTGCTTCCCTTCTTCGGCCGGTCGCTGGTGACGAAATGATCCGGGCCTGTTCCTCTCCTGCAAGGGGAGGAACAGGCTGGCCGCTCAATCCGCGATGGGGCGAGTGCTATCGATCCGAAACGGTGTGCTGCGGGTCGGAACGCCCGTACCGGGCTGGCCCGAGCCGATCGAGACCCGATAGTCGCCCTTCATCACCATCCGTGTGCCATCGGCATCGACCGCGCTCAGGTCACGCGGAGCCAGGTTGAAGGTCAGGCTGCGCCGCTCGCCGGGTGCCAGATGGACCCGCTGGAAACCGCGCAAAGCGATGCGCGGTGCGCCCTCGAGCTTGGGGAAGTCGAGGTAAAGCTGCGCCACCTCGTCCCCCGCGCGGCGACCGGTGTTGCGCACCTCGGTGGTGACGGTCATGCTCCCGTCCGCGTCCGAGCGGACCGAAAGCGGCGCATAGGCGAAGCTGGTATAGCTCAGCCCAAAGCCAAACGGATAAACGGGGGTGCCGGTAAAGTAACGATAGGTCCGCCCCTTCATCGCATAGTCGCCAAAGGGCGGCAGGTCCTCGACCGAACGGTAGAAGGTCAGCGGCAAGCGACCCGCCGGGTTGGTCTTGCCCGACAGGACGTTGCCGACCGCCAGCCCCCCGGCCTGCCCCGGATACCAGGCTTCGACGATCGCATCCGCATTGGCCTTGGCCCAGGCGAGGTTCACCGGGCTGCCGTTCATCAGCACCACGACCAGCGGGCGGCCGGTCGCCTTGGCCTGTTCGAGCAGCGCCTGTTGCTCGGCGGGCAGGTCCAGCGTCGTCTTGTCGCCGCCCTTGAAGCCGGGCACGGAGATCGGCGCCTCCTCCGCCTCCAGATCGGAGGTCAGGCCGACGACCGCGACCAGCGCGTCGCTCGCCTTCGCCGCCGTGCGAAGCTCGCCCGCCGGATCGTCGGATACGCGCTTCCAGACAAGGTTGATGCCGGTCAGGATTCGCGCCTCGGTCGTGACGGTGATCGGGTAGCGACGCCCCTTTTCCAGCGTGACGGTCCTCATCGTCGGCAGGCTGTTCCATGAGGCCTTGGTCAGATCGACAAAGGGCTGCCCCTCAAAGGTCATCGCCCCGTTGAAACCCGATATGCCCAGCCGATAGCGTCCGCTCTCCGGTGGAACGAGATAGCCGGTCCAGACCGCCCGATGCACGTCGCGGACCGAGGACAGATCCAGGCTGCGCGAGGCGGCATTGGCCTCGACACGGGTGACGACGGGGCGATCCTCGAACCGCGCAGTCTTCAGCCATTCGCCCAGCGCACCGGGGGCGAAGCGTTCGGGAATCCGGCCCAGGACGTTGTAATAGCGGGCGAGAAGGCCGGGCTGCCCCTCTTCGGTCTGGAGCGCAGCGGTCGGAATCGGGTCGCCATCGGTGAAGGTCTCGGCGAAGGGCACATAGCGGATCTGCGCCCCTGGCATCGCGCGCCGCAGCCCGTCGACCACCGAGAATGCCGGTCCCGACAGCGACGAGGAATAATTGCCGCGCAATACGCGCGTCGCATCGCCGAGCGGGCCGATCACCGCAATCCGGGCGCTGGGCTTCAGCGGCAATATGCCCTTGTTCTTCAGCAGCACCAGGCTCTTCTCCGCCACCTCCAGCGCAAGTGACCGATGCGCGGGCGTGTCGATGTCGGCGGCGGAACTGGTCTGGATCGATAGCGGACGCAGGCCGGGCAGGTCGCCCGTGCGATAGCGCGCCGCGAACAAGCGGGTCAGCGAGCGGTCGACGTCCGCGACCGAGATCAACCCGCGCGACAATGCCTCGCGATAGGGATTGGTCAGCCCATCGGTATCGGTCAGCGTCGCATTGTTGCACTCGTTATCGACGCCCGCGCGCATCGCGGCGGCAACCGCGCTGGCGGCGTCGGGGGCGTAATGATGATTGGCGGCAATGTCCTTCACCGCGTCGCAGTCGGACACGACATAGCCGCGAAAGCCCCAGCGTCCGCGCAGATAATCCTTGAGCAGCAGGTCGCTGCCGCAGGCGGGTTGTCCGTCGATGCGGTTATAGGCACACATGATCGAACCCGCGCCGCCCTCTACGATCGCCGCGCGGAAGGCGGGGAGGTAGGTATCGACCAGATCGTGGCGCGAGACATAGACATTCGCCTCGTGCCGCGTGGATTCCGGGCCGCTATGCACCGCATAATGTTTGGGCGTCGCGACCACGTCGATCCGCGTCGGGTCGGTGCCCTGCATGCCCCGCACGAAGGCCACGCCCATCTTCGCGGTCAGATACGGGTCTTCGCCATAGGTCTCCTGCCCCCGGCCCCAAGCGCGGATCGCGGAAGATGTTGATGTTGGGCGACCAGGTGTCGAGCCCGGTGCCGATCCGTCCCATTCGCCCCGTCTGGCGAGCGAGCGCGTGGAGCCCGCGCACCTCGCTGCTGATCACCTGAGCCGCGCGGCCGACCAGCGCATCGTCGAAGGTCGCGGCCAGCCCGACCGGTTCCGGGAAGTTGGTCGTCGGCACCGGCCCAAGGGCGCCGTGGAGCGACTCCGTCCACCAATTATAGGCGGGCACGTCCAGCCGGGCGATGGCGGGGGCGGTGTTGAGGAGTTGCGCCAGTTTCTCGTCGGTCGTCATGCGCGCGACCAGACGGACTGCCAGTGCCTCGGCCTGGTCCACCCCGTCGGTCGCCGGAGCCACCGCCGTTCCGCCCTCCTGCGCTTGTGCGATGGCGGCCTGCGCTGTTGAAAGCGCCAGGACGGACAAGACCGATGCACGCCATGATCTCATGACAATCCACTCCCATGATGTTTTTGTTACCGTTATCAGCCGCGCGATGCCTGTCCAGCCGACAAATCCTCCGCAATCGATCGCGGTCGGTGGACAGCCGCGGATTAGTCCGACAAGATAGCGTTAAAACAGATTGGGAGGATGGCTATGCCCCGGACAATGCGGATGATTTTGGCATGCAGCGTGGCGCTGCTGGGACTGGCGAGTCCTCTGTCTGCGCTCGCGCAAACGGCAAGTGTCGATCCGCTCGCGCCGACCGGCCGATGGAGCGCGAACGATCAGGGGCAGGCCGCCCTGCCGCCCATGGGGTGGAATAGCTGGAATGCCTTCAACAGCGACGTCGACGAGGAAAAGGTGATGGCCTCGGTCAAGCTGATCGCCGACAAGGGGCTGCGCGAGGCGGGCTATCGCTACATCAATATCGACGATGGCTGGTGGCTGCGCCGTCGCCAGCCCGATGGTCGCATGGTGATCCGCGCCGACAAATTCCCGTCTGCCGCAGCCGGTCCCAACCAGCAGACCAGCTTTCGCCCATTGACCGACCGGCTCCACGCCATGGGGTTCAAGGCGGGCATCTATTCAGACATCGGCCGCAACAGTTGCGGCCAGGTCTATACGCCCAATTTCGCCAACCAGCCCGAGGGAAGCATCGCCGAACGCGAAGTCGGGCTATACGGGCACGCGGATCAGGACATCGCACTCTATTTCGGCGAATGGGGTTTCGACTATATCAAGGTCGATGGGTGCGGCATTCGTGGATTGGGCAAGGATGCCGACCATGTCCGCAAGGGCGATTACCGTGAACTGACCCCGTTGATCGACATGAACGCGCTGGCGCGGACCGATATTCCCGCCGTGCGCGCGCTGTACGATCAGGTCGCGGCGGCCCTGAAGCGCGAAAATCCGGATGGCGACTATATCTTCTCGCTCTGCCTGTGGGGTTCGGCGGATGTGCGGTCCTGGGGCAAGCAGATCGGCAATGTCTCGCGCACCAGCGATGACATCACCGCGCACTGGTCGCGGATGCTGACCAATTTCGACACCAGCGCCACCCGAGCGCTCTATGCCCATCCGCATGGCTGGAACGACCCCGACATGCTGTTCGTCGGATCGGGCGAATTCGACGCGAACCACATGACCGAGGCGCGTTCGCACTTCGCGCTGTGGGCGATGATGAACGCGCCGCTGCTGATCGGCTTCGATCTGCGCCAGGCCAATGCGGAACAGATCGCGCTGCTGGGGAACCGGGCGATCATCGCGCTCAACCAGGACCCGGCCGGGCATCAGGCGATCCCGGCCTATCTATCGGACGATGTGCAGATTTTCGTGAAGACGCTGGCCAATGGAGACAAGGCGGTGGCGATCCTGAACCGCACTGCCTCCCCCGTCACTCCCGTCCTGACCGCCGATCACCTGAAGCTGCGCGGCGACCGCCCGGTGGCGATGACCGACCTGTGGACCAGGCAGAAGAGTCGCTTTTCGGGTGAGACGAAGCTGACGCTCGCACCGCACCAGACGCTGATCTTCCGCGTGTCGGGCGAACGTCGCCTGCCGCGCGGCCATTATCTGTCGGAGACGCCGGGCGACGTGAACCCGGCGGAGGACGGCATCCGCACTCCCGAAGGCGATCCGACCATCCATCACGAACTCAGCCCCTGGGGCGGCACCAAGGGGCCGGGCGACTTCCCGCAATATGGCGGCTGGGGTGGTGCGCAGGCGGACCGCACGCCGTTCGGACGGCCGCTGCACCTGGCGGGCAAAGTCTATGATACCGGGCTGGGCGTGCTCGCCAATTCGCGGCTGGAGGTGCGCAACCCCGGCCAGTCCCGGTTCGGCGCCACGATCGGCATCGATGACTCCGCGACGGCGCGCGGTCGACGCGTGGTGTTCGAAGTCTATGGCGACGGCAAGCTGCTCGCCCGCTCGCGTCCCATGGCCCTGAACGACGCGCCGGCGACGATCGAGGCGGATGTGCGCGGCCGCAAGCTGATCGAACTGGTCGCCCGTGCCGATAGCGCTCCCGATGCCGCCCTGCCGGTGACTTGGGCCGATGCGCGGCTACTCGACTGAGCCCGATCGATACGGATGGACGTCGTCGTTGGATGGCCTTGCCGTTTCTGGGTGGCCATGCAACTGTCCTGACAAAGGAAAAAGGGAGAGGGTGATGAAACCCAATTGGCAAGGGCCGGTGCTGACCCGTCGTCAGCAACTGGCCGGTATGACGGGCGGTCTGGTAATGGGAGCGCTCCCGTCTGTGGCATGGGCCGCTGGTTCGGACGTGCCGCTTCGCGATCTGGCCGCGCAAAAGGGCATCCTGTTCGGCACCGCGATCAGCGCTGGCCGGGGCTCGCCGATCAACGACCCCGCTTATGCCGCGGTCGTCACGCGCGAATGCGCGACGCTGGTGCCCGAGAATGAGATGAAGGTCTATGTCGTCGGCAATGATCCCCGACATCTGAACTTCGCCCCCGCCGACCGTATCGCGGGGTTCGCGCGTGACCATCGTATGAAACTACGTGGGCACACGCTGCTGTGGAATTACGAAAAATATATATCGCCCGCATTGGCCGAGCAGGTCCGTACCACGGGGGCAGAGACATGGCTCCGCGCCTATATCGCACAGGTCGCGGGCCATTTCGGCGATCAGATCTATAGCTGGGACGTGGTCAACGAGACGATCAATCCCAAGACCGGCCAGATCCGGGGCACGGTGTTCGATCAGGCACTCGGCTTCGACATATTCAAGATCGCCTACGACGCCGCGCGCGAGCACGCCCCCTATGCCCAGCGCGTCTATAACGATTACATGTCGTGGGAAGTCGGCAACGAGGCCCACCGCGCGGGCGTGCTCCGCCTGCTGGAGCGGTTCCGCAAGGAGAATGTCCCCGTCGATGCGCTCGGCATCCAGAGCCACCTGGGCAATGACGGCAGCCATTCGCGCATCCAGCAGGCGGAGTGGAGGCGTTTCCTCGATGCCGTCACCGCCATGGGCTATCGCCTGCTGATCACGGAATTCGACATCAACGACCGCGAAATGCCGCGCGACGTGGCGCAGCGCGATGCGAAGACGGCGGCGGTGGCGCGCGACTATCTGGACATGATGTTCTCCTATCCGCAGCTCGACCAGTTCCTGTGCTGGGGCCTGTGGGACAAGCATAGCTGGCTGAACGGCTTCGCGCCGCGCGGCGACGGACTGCCGCAGCGCCCCCTGCCCTATGACGATGCGTTGAAGCCGAAGCCGCTCCGCGCCGCCATTGCCGACGCTCTGCGCGCCGCCCCCGTTCGAAAGGGTATTGCATGATCCGCCCGGTATTGACCGCGCTCGTTCTATCTCTGGCCATGGCTGGCGGGGCGACGGCCCAGACCGCGACCTTCGAGCGCTTCACCTATCAGGGCCGCTCGATCGAACAGGCGAAGCCCGCGTCGGGCCAATTTCTGAACCCCGTCATTTCAGGCTATTATCCCGATCCGTCGGTGACGCGGGTGGGCAAGGACTATTATCTCGTCAACTCGTCCTTCGCTCATTATCCGGGCCTGCCGATCTTTCACTCCACCGACCTCGTCCACTGGACCCAGATCGGCAATGCGATCGATCGGCCGGGGCAGCTCGACTTTACCGGACGCGCGGTGTCGGAGGCGGTGTTCGCGCCCGACATCACCTATCACGACGGCACCTTCTATATCGTCAACACCTGCGTCCAGTGCCGGGGCAATTTCGTCATCACCGCCAAGAACCCGGCGGGGCCCTGGTCCGACCCGATCTGGCTGCCCTTCGAAGGAATTGATCCGTCGATCTATTGGGAAGGGGACCGCGCCTATATCGTCAACAACCGCGCCCCCGCCGAGCCGCCCCGCTATGACGGCCACCGTGCCATCTGGGTGCAGGAATATGACTGGCGCGCCGGGAAAATGGTCGGCGAAAGTACGCAGTTGATCAATGGTGGCGTCGACCTGTCCAAGAAGCCTGTCTGGATCGAAGGCCCGCATATCTTCAAGAAGGATGGCTGGTATTATCTCACCGCCGCCGAAGGAGGGACCAGCGTCAACCACTCGCAGGTCGTATTGCGATCGAAGGCGCTGCGCGGCCCCTATGTGCCGTTCGCCGGCAATCCGATCCTGACCCAGCGCGATCTCGATCCGAAACGCCCGCATCCGATCAGCGCGGCGGGTCATGCCGAACTGGTCCAGACGCAGAACGGCGACTGGTGGGCGACCTTCCTGGCGACGCGCCCCTATGCCGAGGATTATTACAATATCGGGCGCGAGACCTTCCTGTTGCCGGTGACGTGGAAAGACGGCTGGCCGATCATTCTGGACAAGGGCAAGACGGTGCCCTGGACGCTCGCCAAGCCCCGCCTGCCCGCATCCCCGCCGCACAAGCTGCCGACCAGCGGCGATTTCGGCTATACCGACGAGTTCGACGGCAATCGGTTGGCGATGCAGTGGATCGGCATCCGTACGCCCAGAACGCCCTTCTACACCGTCGCGAACGGCACGCTGAATATGCGCGGCGGCGATGCGCTGGGCGATCGGCAGGGCGTACCGGGCTTCGTCGGACGGCGGCAGCAACATGCGATCGCCGATGTCTCGACCACGTTGCGCTATGCTCCCGCCAAGGACGGCGCGCGCGCCGGGCTGGTCGCGATCCAGAATGACTATGCCTATCTGTTCTTCGGTCTGACCCGCATCGACGGCCAGCCCCGGATCGCGCTCTACAAGCGGGAGGGTCAGAACACCCGTGACGAAGCCGCGCCCGAGACGCTCGTCGCCTCCGCGCCCTTCACCGCGAGCGGCCCGGTGACGCTGACCATCCATGCCAAGGGCGGGCAGATGGCATTCGACTATGCGGTCGGCGGCAGGACCATGACGCTAAAGCCCGATCTCGACGTGCGTTTCCTCAGCACGGCACGCGCCGGCGGCTTTGTCGGCACGGTGATCGGCCCCTATGTCTATGAGGCACGGTGATGCGGCGCAGCCTCTCGCTCACCCTGCTGGCGGCAACGCTCGGCGGCGTATCGGCCATGGCGGCGGCGCAGGCCTGGCAATCGGATCGGGGCGACGGCAGCTATGCCAATCCGCCGCTTTATGCCGATTATCCCGATCCCGACATCATCCGCGTCGGTCAGGATTTCTACTTCATCACCACGACTTTCGCGAACGTCCCCGGCCTGACCATCATGACCTCGCGCGATCTGGTGAACTGGCGGTTCGTCGGCCATGTCATCGACCGGCTGGAGGGGTTGCCCGAATATGAGCTGAAGAACGGCGGGGCCTATCGCAAGGGCATCTTTGCGCCCAGCCTGCGCTATCATGACGGGGTATTCTACATCGCCGTGACGCCGGTGGGCGAGAAGACGCGCATCTACCGATCCAGGGACATTCGCGGGCCGTGGCAGATGAACCGGTTGAGCGAAGAAGCCTTCGACCCCGGCCTCTTCATCGACAAGGACGGCAGCGCCTATGTCATGACCTCGGTCGGTTCGGACGGCACGACGACCCTGCTCAGCCTCAGCCGCGACCTGCGCACCGTCACCGACAAGCGCGTCGTCTATTTCAACAAGGGCGCGGAAGGCTCGAAGATCGTCCGGCGGGGCGATTATTACTATATGTTCAACGCCATCCCCCGGCGGCTGGGGATGACGGTGTCGCGCGCCAGGAGCCTGTTCGGCCCATGGGAGACCCGCGACCAGATCGACGACAAGACCGGCGGGCACCAAGGGGCGATCGTCGATCTGCCCGACGGCAGCGACTATGGTTTCGTCATGACCGATGCGGGCGCGATCGGGCGGATGACCAATATCAGCCCGGTCTTCTGGCGGGACGGCTGGCCCGTCTGGGGCACGCCAGACGCGCCGGGCCGCGTCCCCGTGACCGCGCGCAAGCCGATCCAGGGACAGCCGGTCGGCGTCCTTCCCGCCTCCGACGACTTTTCCGGGCGGACTCTCGGCCTGCAGTGGCAGTGGAACCACAATCCGCTGGACGATCGCTGGTCGCTGACCGAGCGGCCGGGCTATCTCCGGCTTCGCGCCACCCAGGCTCCCGCGCTGTGGAGCGCCCGCAACACGCTTCTCCAAAAGGGGCAAGGGCCGTTCAGTCGCGGCGTCGTCGCGATCGATACGACGCATATCGTCGCGGGCGATCAGTGCGGCTTCGGCACCTTCGGTAAATATAGCGGGCATATCGCCATCGGCCGAGGGCGCGACGGCCGACCGACGCTCACCATGCGGGTGATCGAGGACGTCGCCACGGCTCAGAAAACCGAAATCCGCGTCGATGCGCAGCCGATAACCGCCAAGCGGCTGTTCCTGCGCACCGATATGGACTTCAAGACCGACCGGGCCAGCGTCGCCTACAGTATCGACGGCCGGGACTGGCGGACGTTGGGCGGCGATTTCCCGCTCGCCTTCGATTGGCGGACGGGGACGTTCCAGGGACAGCAATATGCGCTGTTCTGCTACAATTCGAAGGCGAAGGGCGGGTGGATAGATGTGGACAGCTTCACGCTGTCGGGGCGGTAATCCCTTGGCCTTCGACTTCGCTCAAGCCAAGCGAAGTCGAAGGCCACGCATCACCCTCAACGCCTAGATTGTCGGCAATCCCCGCTCGACGATCTTGCGGATCAGGTCGCGGTGGCGAGGCAAGCCAGCGAGCATCCGCCCCGTCTGCACGTCATTTTCGCGGCGCGCACGCTCGGCGACGATGGCTTCCGCCTCCAAGCTGCCGGGGGCGATCTCGGTCCGCTGGCCCATGCCGTAGAGGACATATTGATAACTTGCCGAGGGGAAGACCTCCTCCACCCGGTCGAACTCGTCATGCATCCACGGCGCCTGGTAACGCCATAACTCCATCAGCGCCTGCAACCGATCGGGCATCGTCTCGGGACGGCAATTGTCACGCCAGAAGTCGCTATCGGTCCGCTTCGTCAGCGAGTAATGCAGCTTCAGGAAATCGACGATCCTCCCCCAGCGATAGAGGGTCGTATCGTTAAAGCGCCGCGCGACCGTGTCCATCACCTCGCGACAGGCGGGCATCTGCTCGGCGATCAGCTTGGCCGACAGCTCGATGAGCACGATGGCCGAGGCTTCCAGCGGTTCGAGGAACCCGGCGGCCAGCCCGACCGCCACACAGTTGCGCTCCCAGAAACGGATCCGGTGCCCGGCCCTGATCTTCAGCTCGCGCACCGGCAGGTCGCGACCCGCATCACCCAAATAGGCGCGCAATTCCCGTTCCGCTTCGTCGCGGTCGATATGGCTGCTGGAAAAGACATGTCCCACGCCGCGCCGGGTGGGCAGGCCGATGTCCCATATCCATCCCGAGGACTGGGCGGTCGAAATGGTGTGGGACGCGATCGGCGCATCCGCATCGTCATAGGGCACCTGGATCGCCAGCGCCGTGTCGCAGAACAGCACATCGTTCAGCGGCTTGAACGGCACCCCCATCGCCTCGCCCAGCAACAGCGAGCGAAAGCCGGTACAGTCGACGAACAGGTCGCCCGTCACCTCGCCCGCCTGCGCCGTCCGCACGGCGCGAATATCACCGTTTTCGGTCAACGACACCTGTTCGACATCGGCCAGGACATGGCGCACGCCCAGTTGCTCGCAGCAATGGCGGCGGAGGAAGTCGGCGAACTTTCCTGCGTCGAGATGATAGGCGTAATTGGCCAGCGCTTCATATTCGGGGGTTGCGATCGTCTTGGGGGCGAGGCCCGCGTCGCAAATCCGCCCCTGCGGTGTCACCGCGTCGCAGAAGCTGCCATCCCCCTCACCCACCAGCCAGTGCGGCGCGAGGTTCACCTGCCCGAAGCTTTGCGGCAGCATCAACGGGTGGTAATAACCGTCATCCGCCGCGCCGGTGGTCCAGCGGTTGAACCGCGCGCCCTGTTTGAACGAGGCGTCGCATTCGCGGAAGAACGCGGTTTCCGACACGCCCATGCGTTTCAGGGTCGTGCGCAGCGTCGGCCAGGTCCCCTCGCCCACGCCGATGATCGGGACATTGGGGGCTTCGACCAAAGTGACGGTGAAGCCATGCGGCCGCCGCCCCTGATGCCGCGCGGCGATGACGCCCGCGGTCAGCCATCCGGCAGTACCGCCGCCGACGATCACGATATTCTGAACGGGCTGAACCATGGGAGTGGAAAGGTCCAAGAAGCGGCGGGGATGTCAAGCCGAAGCCCGACATCCCCACCAATGGCTATCGTCAGAAGCGATAGCGCGCGCCGAGGGTGAAGCGCCGACCGTAATCGAACACGTCGAGCAGCTGGTTCTTGAACCGGCCATGGGTGCTCTGCTTGTTCTTGTTGATGTTCAGCGCCTCGGCGAAGATCGAGAAGTTCTTGGTGACGTCATAGCTGCTGGTCAGATCGACCTGGAAGCTCTGGTTCACGAAGGTCGGCTCGGCGCCATAGGAGCCCGTATTCTGGTTCTGGCCAAAGCCCGACAGATATTCGTCACGCCAGTTCAGCGCGGTGCGGAACTGGAAGCCGTTCTTGTCATAGAACCCAACGAAATTCGCCGAATTCGCCAGGCCCGTCACCGCGAAACCGCTCTGCCCGACGATCTTGGGGTCATAGGGCTTGTTGGTGTTGACGAAGGTGGCGTTCGCTTGGAAGCCGAAGCCGCTGTCGCCGAAGACCTGCTGCCAAGCCAGCTCAACGCCGCGCACCGTCGCATCCGGGCCGTTGACCTGCGCCGAAATGGCGAAGACCGCCGGACGGCCCGTGGTCGGGTCGATCACGTTGTTCACCGTCTGGTTGGTGACACCGCCGACGATGAAGTTGCTGACATTCTTCAGGAAGAAGTCGACCGCCAGATACGAGTTGCGCTGGTAATACCATTCCGCCGCGACGTCGAAATTGTCGGCGAGATACGGCTTCAGGTTGGGATTGCCGCCGCTGCCCGACAGGGCGCCGACGCGCTGCCCGTTGCCGATGCCGACCACGGGGTTGAGCAGGCTGAGGCCCGGACGAGTCAGCGTACGCGATGCGTCGAAACGCAATTGCAGCTTGTCGGTCACTTCCAGTCGCAGGTCGAGCGAGGGTAGCAGGTACGAATAGCTGCTGCTGCTGGCCACCGGCTGCGTGTCGGTAAAGGCAATCGACAGCAGCGACGGGTCGGCGGTCGAAGTGGTGATGACCGTCGGCTGGCGCCCCTGTCCGACCGAGTTCAGTCGCGTATTCTCGTTGCGCATGCCGATCGCGATATGCAGCGGCATGTTCGCCACCTGCGCCTCGATCGCGGCACTGAAGAACAGCGACCAGGTCTTTTCGTTGACGCGCAGGATGCTGCCCGGATCGACCTGCTCGACGAAGCGCCCGGTAAAGCCGTTCAGGCCATTGCCCGCGTCGCCCGGCGCCGGATAGTTGAAGCCCGGAATATTCTGCGCATAGGGATTGCCCAGCCCCGACAGATAAGCCTGATAGGCCGCCGGGCTGTAGACCAGGACCGATGGCGGCAGGCTGCCCGAGAAGCCCGAGATGAAGTTATTGAGGCTGATCGATCCCTGATACAGCCCGGCGGGCAGCGGCGAGATGCCCGTCGTACGACCCGACGGCGCGCCGTAACCGGCATAGGCCTGCCAGAAATTGTTGGTGAAGGTGCTGCGGTTCAGCAGGTTGAAGGTGTCGTCGGTATATTGACCGCCCGCCTTCAGGACGAGATTCTCTTCCTTCCAGGTTGCGACGCCACGGAATTGCTTCAGCTCGTCGGTGTTCTTCTGGGTCTGGAGCACGGTGACGTGCGAACCGATAAGCGACGGATCGGCCCAGGCCGCGCCATTGCCGGCGGGACCGAAATTGCTGATCGTCGGGAATGCCTTGTTGCTGTTCGCGGTGACGTTGAAGCCCAGATTGGTGCCCAGCGCGCCGCCATAGCCGATGTCGCCGTTGCTGCTGCCGATCGTGTTGCCGGGGTTCAGCCAGCTCTTGGCATAGGCGCCGTCCGCCTCGACCGTCAGCTTCTCGTTGACGTCCCACTTGACGTTCAGGCCGGTCTGGTTGGTCTGAAGGATCTGCTTGTTCATCGCCGCGGTGAAGTCGGTCGGCGACCCCGCCTGGGTAAAGCTGACCGCCGTGCCGTTGGCGTCCTGCGTCACGTTGCGCAGGTCGGGCTGGCTGAACCAGACGCCGAAGCCATAGACGTCGGTCGAGATGGTCTGGCGCGAGAAGTTGTTGTCCAGCGTGACCATCAGGTCGTTATTGGGATGCCATTGCAGCGCGATGCGGCCATCGACGCGTTCGTCCTTCGTCTGCTGCTGCTCGGCGCCATATTGCTGCGGGAACCAGCCGGTCAGGGTGCGGCGGTTGCTGGCGGCGGCGCTGGCATCGTCGGTCGGCGCGCAGGTGGCGGCAGTGCTGCCGGCGAGCTGACAGGGGGCGAAGTTGCCGCCCGGCCAACCCGACACGTAAACGCGGTTGGTATCGGTATCACGCCGCGTGTAGATGAAGCTCGACAGGATACCGACCGTGTCATTGGCGAAGGTATCGCTGACCAGCGCGCCGAGCGTCGGGACGACATGCCCCGCCCGGTCCTGAAGCGAGCCCGAAGCACTGGTCGCCACGCGGAAGCCGGGATGGTCGAACGGCTTGGGGAACTGGATGTCGACGGTCGCGCCGATCGAGCTGGACGCCAGCGTCACGTCGGGCGTCTTCAGCACGCTCAACTGACCGATAAAGTCCGAACCGACGGTGCTGAAGTCGATCTGACGACCACCCGTCGCGGTCGAGATGCGACGACCGTCATAGAGGGTGGTGTTGAAGTCGCCGCCAAAGCCGCGAACGGTGATACCGGTCGGCTCGCCGCGCGCGCCGGAACGCTGAATCGACACGCCAGGCAGACGCTGAAGCGACGCCGCGACGTTCGAATCAGGAAATTTACCAATATCTTCCGCGGAGATGGCGTCGACCACGCCGGTCGCGGTCCGCTTGATGTCGAGGTTGCGCTGGAGCGAGCTGCGCAGGCCGGTGACGATGATCTCGCCCTCCGACACCTCGCCCGCGGGGGACGGCGCATTGTTCTGCGCGCTGGGGGCGGTCGCCTGATCCTGCGGGGTTCCGGCTTCCTGTGCGGTGGTGGTGTTGGCTTGAGCCGGGGTGTCCGGGCGAACGGCTCCAGGAGCCGTAGTCTGAGCAAAGGCCGCGCCGGGCGCGATCATCGCCAGGGCCATCAGCGGCGACACGCCGGTCATCAGGCCACGGCGCGACACGAATGCGCCTACAAAGCTAGTGCGAGACACCATCTTCCCCTCTCCTACGTTTCTATGTTCCTGCGCGACCGGTGTTGTGCCCACCGTACCGCCCATTCGATGCCGATATGTTAGCGGTATAACGGATGCTTAACAAGCCATTTGTCAGAGCGTTCTCGAGCCGCTAGTCCCTCGCCTTGACGAGCGGCTCGTGGAGACGGACAAACCGGGGGCTCGTCGCCCGGATCGTGCGCGCCGAACCGGGATGGAGAGGAATCGAAAGGACCGAATCGCCATGGCCGAAATGGAATTGCTCGACAGCGCGCAGCATGCCGCCCTTCGCGTCTCGACCGCGCCCGATGCCGGCCGCCACTTCGTGCAACTGGTAGCCGAGGAGTTCCTCGATGCCGCGCTGCACTACCCTATCCTCTTTGCGCGCCATCCCGAAACGGGCGATCTCTATCCCGGTGCGCTGATGGGGTTGGTGCCGGACGAAAATCTCTGCCTCGCCCCGAACGATGCGTTGGCCGGTTATCGCCCCGCCGATCTGGAGCGGCAGGGTTTCTATGTGTCGGGCGAGAATATCGCGATCGACCGCGACCATGCCGCGCTGGCCCAGGGGCAAGGAGACCCGGTCTTCGAAATGGATGGCGGGGCGGCCCCGGCGCTGCGTCGCGTGCAGGCTGCGCTGCGGCGCCTGCATGTCGGATTGCCGCAAACGGAGGCCTTTATCCAGCGGATGATGGCGCATAAGCTGGTCGAGCCGATCGACCTGAACTTCCAGTTCGACAATGGCGAGTCCCTGAGGCTGGACTCGCTCTACACCCTCGGCCTCGATACGCTGCACGCGCTGCCCGACGAGGTGGCACTGACGCTGTTCCGTTCGGGCGATCTGCAACTTGTCTATGCCATCACCGGATCGGTGCGGCACCTGCCCTTCCTCGCCCGCCGACGCAATGACCGGTTGAGCGGACTGGCGCGGTGAGCGGCGCGGCGGTCGAGATCGACATCGCGCGGCTCGACGGACCGGAGGCGTTTCGGCGGCTGGTGGCCGAACCCTGTCGACCGGTCGTGCTACGCGGCGCGGTGCGCGACTGGCCGCTGGCAAGGATCGCCGGGGGCGATGCCGCCGCGCTGCAGGACTATTTCACCCGGTTCGACGCGGGTCGGCAGGTGGAAGCCTTTGTCGGCGATGCCGCGATCGCGGGGCGCTACAACTATACCGAAGACCTTTCGGGTTTCAATTTCCGCCGCGAGTCGATGCCGCTACGCGATGCCATTGCCCGCATCGTCGCGGGCAGCGATACGGACGAGACGCTCTATGTCGGATCGCTGCCCATTCCCCTGGTCCTGCCGGGCATGGCGGAGGAGAACCGTCTGGCTTTCGTACCGGCCGGTGTCGCGCCGCGCATCTGGATCGGCCATGCCTCGACCATCGCCTGTCACTACGACATGATGGACAATATCGCCTGCGTGGTCGCGGGACAGCGGCGCTTCACCCTCTATCCCCCCGAGGCGATCGGCTACCTGTATGTCGGACCGATCGATCATAATATGGCGGGGCAGCCAGTCGCCCTCGCGGCTGAGGCCAGCCCCGACGATCCCCGCTATCCCCGGTTCGAACAGGCGCGAAGCCAGGCGATCACCGTCGACCTTTCGGCGGGCGATGCGCTCTATATGCCCAAACTGTGGTGGCACCGGGTCGAGGCGAGCGGGACGCTCAATATCCTGGTCAACTACTGGTGGGACGCTTTCCCGGTCGGCGCGGACCAGCCCTTCGCCACCCTGCTCCTCGCGATGAGCGCGATTGCCGCCCGGCCGGAGGTGGAGCGCGCGGCGTGGCGGGCCTGGTTCGACCATTATGTGTTCCGCCCCGATGGCCACCCGCTGGCGCATCTGCCCGAAGAACGGCACGGGATATTGGGCATGAGCGCGGAAAATCTCGGCATCCTGCGCGCCCATGCCATGCGCATGCTTCGCGGCGGCTGATCGACCGGGTCAGCGGGGCGACGCAGTGGGATCGAGCGTGATCCCCTCCACGACGACGTCGGGATCGACCAGCCACAGGGTCACGCGGTGCCGGCCCTGCGACAGCATGGGCAGGGCCAGGGTCGCGACGCGGCGATTTTCGATCACCGAGCGGCCCCAGTTCGCCTCGGTCTCACCGGCCATCAGGTTGAGCATGGTCGGCGCGCCGTCATCTATCGACACCGCGATGCGATGCTTGCCCCCGCCGCGCACGTCGAGGCCGGGCGCCGCCACGACACCCAGGGTCGCGGGGCCGGACCGATCCCAATTCATGTCATAGGCGATATGCGGACTGTCCCCGCCCGGCCGCTCGATCACGGGCGCGGAGGCCGGTGTCGCGACCATCGCCGCCCCCTCGGCCGTAAAGCCCGCCACAGCTTCCCACCGGATGCCGCGTCCATCAACCGCACGCCCGGCATCCGCCGCGATCCGCAGGCGTGGCGAAGGGGTCGAAGGCGTCAGCGGCAACGGCTTCGCGACCGTCGCCAGCGTGGGCATCACGTCGGCATCGGGCTGTTGCCAGCCGGTATAGCCGATATGCGTCTGTGCCATCATGCTCGGCCATTTGCCGCCCGCCGTCTCAACCTCATAGCGACGACGAATTTGCGCATCGCGGGCGAAATAGCCCCGCGCCGCTGTCGCAAAGCGCTCCGCCGCCGCGCCGTCCCCGGCCTGGGCGGCGGCACGATTGGCGGCGACGGCCTGATACAGGCGATGCAAATTGGTCATCGCCTCGACCCGGTGCAGGACCAGTTCGTAATAGGAGTCACGTAGATTCTCGGGCAGCCGCGCCTCGACCGACCGCGCGTCCCTGTCGAGCGCATTCCATTCGCCCAGCACGCGGTCCCATTCCCCACCTGTCAGGTCATAGGTCGTCGCATCGATCAGTTCGGGTTTCCGACGGCTCGCCAACCGACCATAGCGGGTCAGCAGCGCACCGATCTCCGCCCCGCGCGCCGCGCCGAACTGCTGTGCCGCCCAGCGCGTCGGATAGGCCTGCATCGCTGCCAGATCCATCCGCGCCGGGTTCCATGCTATGTCGAGGAAGAAGCTGGTCGGATATTCCATCGGCTTCAGGTCGCCGACATTGACGATCCACAGCCGATCCGCACCGAACTGGTCGGCCATGCGCATCTGCTGCCACACGCGTGGAATGGCATTGGTGTCCAGCCACTTGTAGTTGCGCGGACCGCCGACATAATCGAAATGATAATAGACACCCGCCCCGCCCGCGCGCCGTTCGCCCAGCGGGGGCAGGCGCCGGATATTGCCCCAATTGTCGTCGGCGAACAGCAGGGTCACATCGTCGGGAACGCGCATCCCCTTGTCGTAATAATCCTGCACTTCCTTGTAGAGCGCCCAGACCTGCGGCGTTTCGGCGGCGGGTCGTTTGGTGACGTCGGCGATGATCCGGCGCTGGTCCCGGACGATGCGTTCGAGCAGATCGGTGGCGGTGCCCTCGGTCATCGGCTCGTCGCCGTCGCCGCGCATCCCGATCGTCACCGGGTCCTCGGCCTTGCCGCGCCGCTCGATCCCCTTGCGCCAGAACGCGCGGAGGGCGTCGGCATTCCTGCTATAGTCCCATGGGCCGGTGCCCTCGCGTTTCCAGTCCGCCTGCGCGCGCTGCATCGGCTCGTGGTGCGAGGTGCCGAGCAGCACCCCCATCTCCTGCGCCAGCGGGGCGGAGGCCGGATCATCCTCCCATAGCGACTTGCCCCACATGGCGGGCCACAGGAAATTGGCCTTGGAGCGCAGCAACAGGGTGAAGACCTTTTCATAGGCCAGGTGATTGACCCCGCCGAAGCTGGCCCGCGCCCAGCCGCCAAAGCCCGGCTCCTCGTCGTTGATGAAGATGCCGCGATACTTCACCACCGGGCGATCGGCGACGCGCCCCGCCGTCAGGTACAGGGTCGGGTGACGCTGCGCCGGGACATCGGCCCACCAGGTGCATGGGCTGACCCCCGCCTTGGCGCTGATGTCGTACAGGCCGAAAATGGTGCCGCGGCGATCCGCGCCCACGATCACCAGTGCGCGCGCGACGCCCGGCATGGGATTGTCGACCACCTGCTGAACATAGCCTTCCCATTGGCCCGCCAGTCCCGACACGTCGAGCTTGCCCGCCTTGACCAGCGCGTCGATCGGCGCGCTATGTCCCAGCGTGCCTGCAATCACGCTGGCGCCGCGCGAGACATCCGTGCCCAGGCGGACGTCGCCGCCGCCGACCGCCTTCAGGTCCGCAACCAGATCCCTTGCCGCGCGGGCTACGCCGGGCTCGTCCCCGGCATCCACGACGATCGTCGCGGTGCGGCCCGGCGCGAGCAAGGCCAGGCTTCCCGGTGCCGCCCGCTCGCACGCCACGACCGGCCCCGAACAATCCGCCGCCCAGGCCGCACCCGGCAACAGTGCCGTCAACGCGACGGACAGGAAAAACTGGCGCATCATCACTCTCCCGCACCCCGGAGAGATGGATCCCCATGGGCTTTGTCATTGGCCTTGCCGATCGTTATCGCTACCATGAGGCTATGCCGCAAGCGCGGATCGACATGAGGAGGGGATGGACATGAACAAGGCGCGCGCCTTTCATCGGGCAGCCGGTCGCCTGACCGGGCTGATCGCCCTGAGCCTGACGCTGGCTGCGGCGGCCCCCGCGCGGGAGGTTCGCTGGACGCCCGGCTGGGGTTCCTCCCAGATGCGACTGGACGGACCGAACGTCGAAAAGCTGGCCAGGACCGGCCCCGCCACCATCCGACAGATCGTCCGCCTGACCGCCGATGGCAGGACCGTCCGCCTACGTCTGTCCAACATCGCGGGACAGGTGCCGATGACGATCGGTGCAGCGACGATCGGCCTCGCCCAGCCCGGCCAGTCGCGGGTTGCCGCGCCGCAGCCGGTGCTGTTCGACGGCGCGCGCGACGCGGTCGTGCCGCCGGGGGCCGAAATCTATTCCGACCCCATCGCCCTGCCCGTCGCACGCGGTGCCGATGTGGCGGTCAGCCTCTATTTCCCGCAAGCCGTCACCACCCCGACCGGCCATTCGGGCGCCCGCTCCACGACCTACCTTGTCGCGGGCGATGCGACGGGCCGCGAAAGCCTGCCCGAAGCGCAGAAGATCGGCGGCTGGTGGAGCCTGTCCGACATCGAGGTTCGCGACGCGGCGCAGACGGCAACGATCGTGACGATCGGGGACTCGATCACCGATGGCTATGGCATCGTCGACGACAGCAATACGCGCTGGCCCGACGAACTGGCCAAGCGGCTGGCGGCATCGCCCGCGACACGCGGCTTTTCGATCGTCAATGCCGGGATCGGCGGCAACCGGGTGCTGCTCGACGGATTGGGGCCCAGCCTGATGGCGCGGTTCGATCGCGACGTGATCGCGCGGCCGGGCGTCACCCATGCGCTGGTGCTGGAGGGCGTAAACGACCTGGGCGTGCTGACCCGCGAACATCCCGTGGACGCCGCGACGCACCAGGCGATCGTGCGCCAGATAAGCTTCGCCTATCGCCAGCTGGCCGAGCGAGCCCATGCGCACGGCATCCGCCTTATCGTCGGTACGATCACGCCGTTCCAGGGCAATGATTATTATCATCCCGGCCCGGAGACCGAGGCGGACCGACAGGCGATCAACCGCTTCATCCGCACTTCCGGGCTATTCGACGGCGTGGTCGACTTCGACAAGGCGCTAGCCGATCCGGCGCAGCCCGCCCGGCTGCTGCCCGCCTATGACTGTGGCGACCACCTCCACCCCAGCGCGGCGGGCTATCGCGTCATGGCGCAGGCGGTGCCCCTGGCGCTGTTCGGCAAGGCACCCCCGCGTCGCTGATCAGAATGCCGCGTCCAGCCCGATCCGCAGCGTCCGGGGACGCAGCGGCGTCACCTGATCCCGCCCGGTGGTGAAGGGGGTGCCCAGCGCGAAACGGTTGCCGCGCACATCGGCCAGGTTCGTGATCCCCGCCGTCAGGCCATAGCCGCCCAGCCCCAGCCGGGCGGTCACGCCGCTGTCCAGATAGCTGCCCTGCAACTCGCCCAGGACCGGCCCGACGCCCAGTCTGGACGAGCCGACATAGCGCAGCCAGCCATCGACCCGCAGGTCACGCCCGGCCGCCAGCGTCCGGCGATACGTCGCGCCCGCCCGCGCCGTGATCCGGGCGATATTGGGAATCTGGCTCAACCGCGCCAATATGGCCGCGCGCGCCGTGACGGGATCGGCGACTAGCCCGTCCATCAGCGTGAAGGCCCGCGCGCTCGACGGCTCGTCGATGCGGCTGTCATTATAGGAGACGGCCCCTTCGATCCGCAGGCCGGGGGCGAGCCGGAAGCCCGCCAGCGCCTCGATCGTCCAGAGCTGGCCATCGCCGATATTGGCGGTGCTGGGCAGGCCGGTCGCATCGATGAAGTCCGCCTGTATGTCGCGCCACGCGGTATGGGCCAGCGTCAGCGACCCGTCGAACCGGTCGCGTCCTGGCCGTCCACCGCGCAGGCCCGCCTCGATCGTGGCCACCCGGTCGTTACGGAACCGCCGGACCAGCGGCCCCTCGATCGTCAGTCCGCCGGGGCGGAAACCCTGTTGATAGCGCAGGAAGAGCTGCGCGCCCGGCGTCAGATCGACCAAAGCGGAGGCGGAGGGCAGCAGGATCGTCTGCGCGCGCCGCCCCGTCACCTCACGCAGCCGCGCCATCGCCTGGAGCGACAGGGCGGCGGGCAAATCCTCTCCCGCACCGTCGAGCACCGAATGCGTGACCCGCAGACCGCCGGTCGCCAGCAGGCCGGGCAGCACGCGCAGGCTTCCCTCGCCGTATAGCGTCGCCTCCTCCACCGTGTTGACGACGCCGGTTCGCGGCACCAGCGCGCCCGGCTCGCCGAACAAACGGGTCAGGCGGGTACGATTGTGGACATAGCTGAACCCCGCCAGCCAGCCCGATCCGTCGGGCGCGGATTGCCATGCCCGCGTCTCATTGGCCTGCATTCGCGTTTCATTGGCCTGGGCGAACAATTGCACCGGTCCGCCCGGCGGGGTCGCGTCATAGCGTTCCATCAGGTCGTGCGCGGTCACCCCGCTGCTCGAACGGAAGCGGACGCTGCCCAAATGCCCCGACAGGACGAGTTGCGCCTGGCCGAAATCGGCCGAAAAGCCTTCGGTCACCGGGGCGGAGCGGGTGAGCGGCGGCCCGTCGCGATCGGCATATTGGCTGTCCGCCCCCCGGATGCGCTGGCCGAGGCCGATCACCTCGACTTTCCACTCATCGCCCAGATCGGCACGGATCGCGACGCGCCCGCCAAGGATGCGGGTGCGGTTCACATCGGTCCGCCCGAGCAGCGGCTTGTCGATATAGCCGCCCTCGCTCGCGCTATCCGCTACAACCCGCACCGCCAGCCGATCGGCGATCAGGGGCAGGTTGAGCACCGCCTGCCCATCCACCCCCGGCGCGCCGTTCGTGGTCGCCGATCCGCCGAGCATCACCGATCCCCCGGCGCGGCTCGGATCCGGCGCGTTGGGGACCAGCCGGATCAACCCACCCAGCGAGCCCGCGCCGTAGAGCGTCCCCTGCGGCCCCTCCAGCACCTCGACGGCGGCGAGATCGGCCAATCGCAGATCGGGGTCCGGCGCGTTGTAGCTGAGCCGCAAATCGCCGAAATACTGCCCGACCGTCGCCTGGGTCGGCCCGGTGAAGCTGGAGTCCGCAATGCCCCGGATGAACAGCTTGTTGCGCCCCGCCCCCAGATAGGTGGAGGCAATCGCCGTCATTCGGTCGGCGAGTTTCGAGGTTCCACCCGCGCCGCCCAGCTCCAGATCGGCACCGGCCACCTGCACGACCTGCCCAGCGAAATGGTCGCGGGTCGTGTCGCGCTTGCCGGCGGTGACGACGACATCGCCGGAGGGGATTTGCGGCGGCGGAATGCTGACCGGGCGACGGACGATTCTCGCAACCGGGGCTTTCTGACGCGGGGTCAGCCGCCAGCTTCCGGGTCCTAGTTGGTGGACCTGCGCACCGCTGCCCCGTGCGATCAGGCCAAGGGCCTGTTCGACCGACCATCGCCCGCGCAGGCGGGGCACCGGCCGATCCCATAGCCGCGCATCGGGCACCACGATGTTGGCACCCGCCTGCCGTCCGAGCGCCATCACCTGCGCGCCTACGGTTCCGGCGGGCAGGTCGATGGCGACGCGATCGGCCGCGATGGCGGGCATGGCCGCGGCCATCGCCAGCATGCAGCACGACCCCGCCTCCCAATGCTTCACCTGCGCGGTTCCAGCGTCCAGCCCGCTCCGTCACGCCGCACGTTCACGTCCATCAACGGCCCCAGCAATTGCGGATCGCGCCGCACCGCCGCCAGATTGATGGTGCCACGAAACGGCTTCGCGGCGATGGCGGGCGCGACGTCGACCGGCTGCGGCAGGAAGCGCGACACATCCTCCGCCACCTCGCTCAGCGGCGCGCCATCGAAAGCGAGACGCCCTTCGCGCCAGCCGCCGACATCGGCGGGCGACGCGCTTTCGCGGATCAGTTGATCCTGCATCGCCACGACCGCCTGCCCCGCATCGAGGCGCAGCGCGGCCCCTTCGGGATCGACCATCACCGCGCCTTCGGCCACCGCGACGCGGGTGTGCCGGCTACCCAACCGGACGTCGAAGACGGTGCCTAGATCGACCAGCGCCAGCGAGCCCGCCTTTACGGCAAAGGGATGATCCGCATCATGGCGAACCTGGAACAGCGCCTCCCCGCGCGCCAGCACGGCCCGGCGCGGATCGCCATGGTCCAGTTCGACCCGGCTGTTCCCGGCAAGCTGGATGACGCTGCCATCCGACAGCGGCACCTTGCGCAACTCCCCTGCCGCCGTTTCGACCGCATAGGGCTGTGCCCGGTCCTGCCAGACAGTGACGCCGACCGTCGCCACCAGCGCGGCGGCGACCGCACCGCCGATCCAGCGCAGGGGCCGACGGCGTGGCATCTCCTGCATCGGCGACGGCGTAGGGGCTTCCCAGACCTCGGGATGGGCGGCGAGCGCCTCCTCCGCGTCGAGCAGGGTCGCGGCCATCCGGTCATAGCGTTCGGCATGGGCTGGGTCGGCCTCCAGCCATTCGGTGAAGCCGTCCCAATCCGCGCGAGCCGGGTCGGCCATGCGCAGGGCCCAGTCCAGGGCGACCGCATCCGGGGCGGAGAGAGCGATGGGGCGGTCCTGGCTCATCCGATCTGTTCCTTGAGCGCGGCGAGCGCATGGGCGGCCATGCGGAGATCGCTTTCGACGGTGCTGATGCTGATGCCGAGTTCGGCGGCGACCTGTTTCTGGGGCACGCCGTCCATCCGCACCCTTCGGAAGACCAGTGCAGGACGTTCGCCCAGCGCGAGCAGCGTCGCCGCCACCCGCTCGGCGGCCTGCCGCGCCTCCACCGCGCGTTCGGCGGCGGGCGGCTCGGGTCCGGCATTGCCCTCGGCCCAGGCCAGGTCGCGCTGTTCGGACTGGCGCCGCGAGCGAAAGCGGTCGATCATCAGCATGTCGGCCGCGCGATAGAGATAGGCCAGCGGATTGGCGATCGGACCGTCCATCCGGCCCGCCACCTTCAGCCACAGGTCCTGGACCAGATCCTCCGCACCATCGCCCGCGCCGCGCGCCGTCAGGAAGCGCACGAGCTTGTCGCGATTGGCGAGGAAAACGGCCTCGATCCCGGTGGGCGTCATGGTCTGAACCGGACAAAATGGGCGGAAGTCTCGCCGTTTAGACGAAGCCTCCGCCCGTGAAAAGGAGCCCCACCGGGACGCAAGGTGGGGCTCCCGTCGCCCGCGCACGCTACAGGGGGGATGCACGCGGACGAACCCTGTCAAAAGGCGAATTGCAAGGCGGCCCGCGCCGACAGCGCGACGTCGCCCAGCCGCTGCTCGGCATTGACCTCGCCGCTCAGCCGGATCTCGCTGGTCCCGGTGATCGCACGCACCCGGCCGATCCAGCCACCGCCCCGCGCCTCCGGGTCGAGGATGAAGGGCGTGCCGTCGCCGAAGCTGGCGACCGTCCGGCCCAGCGCACCCGCCACGCGTTCGCGGCGACCGCCCTCGATCTCCAGGCGGCTCCACTGCGCATAGCGATTGTCGCCGCCGAAATTAATGCCCGCCGCGACGCTGGCGGTCAGCGCCAGTTCGTCGCTGGTCCGCTTGCGCACGGTCAGGTCATAGCCGGTGCCGCCGCCGCTCTCGCGATAGCCATCCTCGTTCAGCCGGTAATAATCGACCGCCAGGATGGGACGGACGTTGAACTGGCCGACCCAATGCTCCCACGACACCGAGCCCGAGCCCGAATAGAGCATGCCCTTCCAGTCGGCGGTCGCGCGACGCTGTACCGCCTCGGTCCCGACGACGCCGTCGAACTGACGCTGCGAATCGAAGGACAGGAAGGCCGCCGAGCCGCGCGCCTGCGCCGCCAGCGCACCCCAGCGTGCGCGCCAGAAGCCCGCCAGCTCATATTGGCTGTAGTTCACCCGGTTGACCGCCGACCCTTCATTGTCGCGTCCGCTCATATAGGAGAGCGAGGCCCCGAAATTGCCGGCATCGGTCTTGTGCTCGATCCCGCCGCTGACGCCCCAGCCGCGCACGTCATAGCTTCGGGTGGAGCGGGTGCCCTTGGACGAGTCCCAGCCCAGCGGGGTCAGCCAATAGCCCCATTTGCCCTCTTCGCTGAATTCGCCAGCGGGCTCGCGAAGCTGCGCGGCGGCGGCGCGCGAGGCGAGCGTCACCCCCTCGAACACGCCGCCCGCATAGTTGGGCAGCATCTGTTCGACCGCGCCACGGAAGGCCGCACCATCGTAAATACCCCGGATGGCGTCGGACAGCTTGGCGTCCGAACCGATTGCCGCATCGATCGCGTCGAAGGCGCTGACGCCCGCATTGCTGAGGCCCAGTTCGGTCTTGGCCTTGCGGCTGACCTCGACCGCGATTTCATTGGGCTGAGCGGCGACGATCGCCCCCTTATAGAGGAACGGCATGGCGCTGGGGGCCAAGGTCAGATTGCCCGCCCCCGTCAGCGTGCCCGAGCGCAGGACGACATAGCGTCCGGTCACATCGGTTCCGCCCGACACGCGCAGCGCCAATTGGCTGTTCGCACCGATCGTCGTCGCGCCGCCGACCTGGATCAGATTGCCGGTCGGGTTCGCCTTGTCGAGCGCGACGCTGAGGATCGACTGGTCGCCCATGGTTAGCGAGGCGATGTTGGTCACGCCGTTCGCCGCGAAGGTACCGCCGCCGTTCGCGACCGTTACCGCGACATGCGAGGCATTGGCCAGACGGCCCGCAAAGACGCCCTTGCCGGTGATCGCCACCACATCCTGGCCAAGCCCCACGAAATCCGCCACCCCGTCGAACCGCGCGGTATCGCCGATGCTCAGCGTATCCGCGCCGGTGCCGAAGGTCGCCGTGCCTGCATAGGTGCCCGCGCCGCTCATCTCCAGCCGGTTGCTGCCGGTGCCGAAGCTCACATCGCCGGTGACCGAGCCCGCGCC
Source organism: Sphingomonas sp. LC-1 (assembly GCF_025371035.1). Taxonomy (GTDB): domain Bacteria; phylum Pseudomonadota; class Alphaproteobacteria; order Sphingomonadales; family Sphingomonadaceae; genus Sphingomonas; species Sphingomonas sanguinis_E. The sequence goes on from NZ_JANZXB010000001.1 coordinate 231,664, forward strand.
GATCTGAAGCCGGTCGTCACCGCTGCCGAAGCGGATCGCGCCGGCGATCGTCGGTGCCGCTGCGCCGGATGCGGGGGCGATCTGGCGGACGATCGCGCCGCTGTTGTTCGCCGACAGGTCGATCGCGGTGCTGCGCGAGCTGTCCGCCCCGGCCCCGGCGATCGCGCCCGCATTCTCCACCAGCGTCAGGCCGCCGGTCCGGTCGAGGATCGCGGTTGCGCCGGCTCCGGCCGAGGTCGCTCGGATCGCGCCGGTGTTGCGGATCGTCGGTACCGATGCGCCGCTGTCGATCAGAATGGCGGTGCTGATAGCAGAGGTGCCGCCGCCGGTGGCGGTCACCGCACCGCCGATGCGCAGTTCAGGCGTCGAGGCCCCGGCGCCGAAGCGGATCGCGGTCGCCGCCGCACCGTTCGCCGTCGCCTGCACGGTACCGCCGACCGAAACGCCCTGCGCGATCTGGACGTTGCCGCCCTGTCCGCCGATGGTCAGCGCATTGGCGGAGACGCCGCTATAAACGCCGACGCCCGAAATACGGCCGTTGATGACCAGGCCGGGTGCGGGCGTGCTGCCGCCGGTAGCACCGATGACGATGGCCCGGTCCGCCGCGCCGATCAGCATGGCGGGGGCCGCGCCGTTGGAGATCAGGTCCGCCGTCTTGCCGGTCGCATTGCCCAGGGTGATGCCGCCCGCGACATTGCCCGCCACGACCAGCGCCGATCCACCCTGGAGCAGATCGTCGGGATCGAGCTTCGATACGTCCGCGGGCGCGGTGGTGTAGCGATAGCCGGTTGCGCCGATCCCGCCTTCGATGGTCAGCGCGCCGCCGACATCGCCGTCGATTCTGGCGCCCACCGCGCCCTCGCCGATCGCGACGATCGTCCCGCCCAGCGTGACATTGCCCGACACCGCGCCGGTCCGCACGCCGACCGAACGGTCGCCGGTAACGGTGACCTTGCCCGACTGCGCCAGATTGCCGGTCAGCGGGCCGGTCAGATAGATGCCGGCCGAGTCATTCCCCTTGACCGTGATCTCCGAGCTGTTGGTGATATTGCCGGTAAAGGCGCCCGCGGTGCGGATGCCGGTACGCCGCGCACCCTCGGCGAACGGACCATCGAGATCGCCGTCCTTGTCGATGTCGACGGGGGTGTAGCTTTCGTCGATGACGATCTTGCCGGTATTGGTGATCTCGCCGCTCACGCCCGCCGCCGCGCCGATACCGACCGCGTCATTGGCGTCGGTGATCTGGATGGTGCCGGCATTGGAAAGCTTGTTGTTGCTGTCGATGGTGACGGCGGTGCCGCCGCTCGTCACGACGCTGCCCGCCGCCGCGATGCTGACGTCGCCCGCCGCGCCGTTGTTGACGGTGGCGGTGCGGACCGGGGTGGTTCGCTTGGTGTCGATGACGGTCTGGGCCGAGGCGGCCGTCCCCGCCGCCAGGGCGAGTGTGGCGGTCGAGGCGAAGAGCAGACGATGCACGAATATGGTCCCCTTTGTGCGCTTTTGCCCTGTGAGACGGAGCCGCCGGGCCAAAACCTTGGGAGCCGGATTAAAAATTTGTCAGGTGGCCACCCGGTGTTGACGATTGCAGCGGAGAGGATCAGAGGGCGGCGCAGACGCGGGAGCCCCCGCGTCGTTCCAGAAAGCGAGAACATGTCCAGCGACAGTTCCAGTAGCGCCGCACGCCCCGGGGTCGTCCGCTAGTTTCGCGAAACTGGCTTTCGTCCGCCCGGGTCGTGCGGACGAAAGGTTTGAAATGGTCAACGATCTGATTGCCGGTGTCACCGCCGGTTTCCGTTCCTCCCGGCGCGGCCTGTCCATCGCCGATCTCGTCGATACGCTCCAGTCGCTGCCCGTCGAGGAAGCGGCCGATGCCCTGACGCAAATGCCCGATGCACGCGCGGTCGCGGTGCTCGACAGCCCGGAGCTGCGCTGTGCCGCCGAAATGCTGGCGCTGCTGCCCCCCGCACGCGCCGCCGCTCTGGTCTCGCAAATGGCGGAGGACCGCGCCGCCGACGTGCTGGCCGAGTTGGACGAGGCGGACGCCGCGCCGATCCGGGCCGAACTCCCCGCCCCCGTTCGCGCGTCGATCGACACGCTGCTCCGCTGGCCGCCGGACAGCGCGGGCGGCATGATGACGACCGAATATGTCGCCGCCTCCGCAGACGCCAGCGTCGCCGAGGTGCTGGCGCATATCCGCACCGTCGAGCGCAGCCGCGAGACCGTCTATTCGGTCTTCCTGCTCGAACCGCAGGGGCGGCTGGTCGCCACCGTCTCGCTGCGCCAGTTGATCGCCGCCGAGCCGGACTCGCACGCCATTGATCTTGCGCGCGGCCATGATCCGATCACCGTCGCACCCACCACCGACCGCGAAGAGGTGGCGCACCTGATCCGCCGCCACGATCTGCTCGCCTTGCCCGTCACCGACGAGCAGGGTCGCCCGATCGGCATCGTCACCGTCGACGACGTGCTCGACGCGCTGGTCGCCGCGCATACCGAGGATACGCAGAAGTTCGGCGGCGTCGAGGCGCTGGACAATCCCTATCTGGAGACCGGCTTCCTCGCGATGATCCGCAAGCGCGCCGGGTGGCTGAGCATCCTGTTCTTTTCCGAGATGCTGACCGCCAGCGCGATGCAGCATTTCGAATCCGAACTGGAGCGCGCGGTCGTGCTGACGTTGTTCATCCCGCTCATCATGAGTTCGGGCGGCAATAGCGGCAGCCAGGCGACCTCGCTCATCATCCGGGCACTCGCGCTGGGTCAGGTGCGCCTGCGCGACTGGTGGCGCGTGGCGCTGCGCGAGCTTCCGGCGGGGATGACGCTGGGGGCGATACTGGGGCTGCTCGGCATCGCGCGGATCGCCTTGTGGCAGACGATCGGTTTTTACGATTACGGGCCGCATTGGGTGCTGGTGGCGACGACGGTCGGCACGGGGCTGATCGGCATCGTCACCTTCGGCTCGCTGGCGGGATCGATGCTACCCTTCGTCCTGCAACGGCTGGGCTTCGATCCGGCCAGCGCATCGGCGCCGTTCGTGGCGACTTTGGTCGATGTGACGGGGCTGGTGATCTATTTCACCATCGCGCTGGCGATCCTGTCGGGGACGTTGCTCTAAGCTCCAATATCCGATTGAGCGGAGGGGGGGCGGCGCTGGCGGCGCCCCCCTCCCTCGGTCATGCTGACCACCTCCTCCCCGTGCGGGGGGAGACGATTGCGACCTAGCGCTTCCAGTAGCGGACATAATCCACGGCCATATGCTGCGGCAGCGCGGCGTCGTCGACGCCCTTCTGCCCACCCCAGTCGCCGCCGACCGCCAGGTTCAGGATCAGCGAATAGGGCCGCGTGAAGGGCCATGCCGCCGCGCCGCCGGGCTTGTCGTTCTTCACCTGCATATAGCCGCGACCGTCCACGCCGATGGTGATGACATCGGGTGTCCAGTCGAGTTGATAACGATGAAATTCCGTGCAGGCATTGGCGACGTTCGTCTCGCTGCCCCGCTGCGTCTTCCTGACGTGATTATAGGCCGCCGAATGGACGGTGGCGTGGATGACATTGGGGTTCCATCCGACCATCTCCATGATGTCGATCTCGCCGCCGTCGGGCCAGCGCGCGCCATCCATCGGGAGGAGCCAGATGGCAGGCCACATGCCCCGGCCACAGGGCAGCTTGGCGCGCACTTCGTAAAAGCCATAACCCAGCGTCTTCTGCGTCACCAGCTTGGCCGAGCTATAGGCCTGTCCGCCCCAGTCCGGCTCGTTTTCAGCGCTCTCTCGCCGCGCCTCGATGACCAGTGCGCCATTCTCCACCCGCGCATTGTCGCGTTTCGGCCCGACATAATATTGCAGTTCGTGATTGGGCCAGCCGCGCTTGTTCGCCGACACGTCCCAGCGCCAGCGGCTGGGATCGATCCTGCGGTTGAATTCGTCGCCAAAGGTCGGCGCGGTCCGGGGCGTCGTCATCGGGCCGTCAAATTGGGTGTTGGTCGCCCCCAGCGTCTCGGTCCGGGTTTCCTGCGCGTGCACCTCCCCCGTCGCCAGCAGGGAGGCCCCAGCCAGCATCGCCCAAGCCCAACGCCTCATCGCCTCTCTCCCATGGTCCTTTGCCCGCCAGCCTAATCCCCTCCTCCGTAAAAGGCCATGCCGGCGGGCCGGGGACCTCATCCGGCGATGGTGAAGACCGAACCCGAATCCACGCGTATCCCCGCACCGTTGATGAAGCTCGCCCGCTCCGACACCAGAAAGGCGACGGCGGCGGCGACTTCCTCCGCCTTGCCGCGGCGCTTCAACACCATGCCGGGGCGCTCCTCGTCGAGGAAGCTGTCGATCGCCTCGTCGAAGCTCATGCCCTTTTCCTCGGCGCGCTTCTCCATCATCTTGTCGGTCATCGGCGTCGCGATGAAGGCGGGCGAGACGGTGTTCACCAGAACATTGTCGCCGCCATAAGCCTTGGACAATCCTTTCGCGAGGCTGAGGATGCCAGCCTTGGATGCGCAATAAGGCAGTTCCTCGACATAGGGCTGTACCGCATCTTCCGATGCGAACAGGACCACCCGGCCCCAGCCCTTGCGGCGCATCGCTGGGATCGCCTCGCGGCACATGCGCACCGCGCCCATCAGGTTGATGTCCAGCGTCTCCAGCCAGCCGTCATCGCCCGTTTCCAGAAAGTCGCCCTGCGCGCCGGTGACGCCCGCCGCATTGATATAGATGTCGGGCTCGCCCAGCTTGTCGCGAACCTCGCGCCACAAAGCCGTGACCTCGTCCGGCTTGGTCACGTCACCGGTGACCGCGATCACCTCGCCCAGCGGAGCAAGTTCCTCGACCGCTTCATCAAGCGTGCCGCCCGGCTTGTCGGTCAGGGCGACGCGCACCCCGGCCTCCAGCAACAACCGTGCGGTTTCCTTGCCCATGCCCGAATCCGATCCGCTGATCAGTGCGATGCGGCCATTGATACCCAGATCCATCGTCTTGCTCCTTCGTCGCCTTGCGCCCATGCAAATGATCGGGTCGGGGCGGCGGCGCCCCATGTCATCGATGCAGATCAATATTGCGCCGATGAAAGGTCGAACCGGCATAGGGTTCCGAGGATAAGTCTTTGATCCCCGGCGGAACGACGCCATCCCCCGCCCGTTCGAAAACGCAACCGATCCTGGGGGAGTCCCGAACGTTGCGCCCGATGTCAGACGCCGAAATCGCCACCATGCCCCCGTCGGGGGACGGACCCCACACAATGCTGGGCGTGACCGAACTCGCGGCGGGTGCGGCCGAGCAATTGCAACGGTCCGACATCCTATTGGCGGCGACCGACGAGACGCGCGCCCTCGCCGTCACGCGTGTTCTGGCCGCGATCATGCCCGATGCGACGATCCTGTTCTGCCCCGGATCGGACGCACTGCCCGGCGACGACGCGCCCGCCTCCCCCGCCAATGTGGGTCAGCGCGTGTCGGCGCTCCATGCCCTGCGTGCGGCGCTGGCAGCGAAGACGCGTGGCCGGATCGCTCTGGTAACCTCGGGCGAGGCGCTGGCGCGGGCGCTGCCCTCACCCGCGACCTTCGATGCCGAGCCGCCTTGCGTCGCCAAGGACGAGCCGTGCGACCTGACGCGACTTTACGACCTGCTGCTCGAACTCGGCTATATCGCGGACGAACGGGTGGACGAACCCGGCGAGGTGGCGCTTCGCGGCCAGGTGCTGGACGTGTTTCCCGCCGATGCCGAACAACCGCTGCGTATCGAGGTGACCGATGGGCGGATCGCTGCGATCCGCTCTTACGATCCCGCCGACCAGCGCAGCACGGGCGAAGTCGACCGCCGTGAACTGGGCCGGGTGGCCGAACCCGCGCCGGGCAGCGAGCCGACGAGCCTGATCGAACATCTGCCCGACGCGCATCTCATCATCGAGCCGGCCGCCGACGAACGCCGTCGTCGCCGGCTGCTTCTGAGCGCCGATGTCGCCAAGCGCGGCTCAAAGCGCGCGTCGCGTGACATGATCGCGGACAAGTGCTGGTCCGCCCTGCTTGCCGATCGCCGGACCGCCGCCATCGACCGGATCGGTGAAGTGCCGCCACGCTTCGTCGAGCGCCGCGCACCCTTGCGGGACTTTGCCGCAAAGGCACGGGCCGCCCGCGAAAAGGGCATGCGTGTCGTCCTGGTCGGCAGCGAACGCGACCTTCGCTTTCTGGGGCGGCGGGTGGACAATGTCCTGCGAACCCCTTCGGTCCGGGTCAAAAGCTGGTCGGAGGTGATGAAGGCCGCGCCCGGCGCGTTGTTGATGCTGGCCGCGCCTGCCGAGCGCGGCTTCGAGCGAAAGGGTATCCTAGCGGTCACCGCCGCCGATTTGCTGGGTAGTCGCGCGGATCGGGAAGACGGCAAGGCACGGCGGGTCGACCTGTCGTTGATCCATACCGCCGAAATCCGGGTCGGCGACACCGTCATCCACGAGGATCACGGCATCGCCACCGTCGAGGGGATCGAGCCGATCGACATGCAGGACGGGGTCCAGGGCGATGCGATCAAGCTCGCCTATGCCAAGTCGGCGACCCGCCTCGTTCCGGTGGCGGAGGCGGATCGGCTGTGGCGTTATGGCGGCGAGGATGACGCGGTCCGCGCCGATACGCTCGACGGGAAGAGCTGGCACGAGCGCCGCAGGGGCATCGACGAGGCGATTGCCGAGACCGCCCGCCACCTGACCGAGATGGCTGCCGAACGCGCCGGGCAACATGCCCCGGTGCTCGATCCGCCGGTGGCCGACTATGAGCGCTTCGCCGCCGGTTTTCCGTTCAGCGAAACCCCCGACCAGTTGACCGCGATCGAGGCGGTGCGTGCCGACCTGTCATCGGGCCGCCCGATGGATCGCCTGATCGTCGGCGATGTCGGCTTCGGCAAGACCGAGGTCGCCTTGCGCGCCGCCGCCATCGCCGCTTTGGCGGGGCGGCAGGTGGCGCTCGCCGCACCGACCACGGTGCTCGCACGCCAGCATCTCGACAGCTTCACCCGCCGCTTTGCCGATAGCGGCATCACCGTCGCCGGGCTGTCGCGCCTGTCCTCCGCCGCGGAGAAGCGCCAGGTCAAGGCGGGGCTGGCCGATGGCAGCATCCGGGTCGTGATCGGCACCGGCGCGGTCGCGGCCAAAGGCGTCGCCTATAAGGACCTTGCCCTGGTCATAGTCGATGAGGAGCAGCGCTTCGGTGCCAGCGACAAGGCACGGCTCCAGGCGCTGTCCGCCGGGCATGTCCTGACCCTGTCGGCGACGCCGATCCCGCGCACGCTGCAATCCGCCCTAGTGGGACTGCGGCAATTGTCGATCATCGCGACCCCGCCCGCCCGGCGCCAGCCCATCCGCACCGCCGTGTCGGCATTCTCGCCCGAAACGCTGCGTGCGGCCCTGCTACGCGAGCGATCGCGCGGCGGGCAGAGTTTCGTGGTCGTGCCCCGCATCGCCGATATGGCCCCCCTCGCCGAGAAGCTCGCCAAGATCGTTCCCGAACTGGAGGTGCTGCAAGCCCATGGCAAGCTGCCGGCCGCCGAAATCGACGATGTGATGGTGCGTTTCGGGCGCGGCGACGGCGACGTCCTGCTAGCGACCAACATCATCGAGGCCGGACTGGACGTGCCGCGCGCCAACACCATGGCGGTCGTCCATGCCGACCGCTTCGGCCTGTCGCAGCTTCACCAGTTGCGTGGGCGGGTCGGGCGCGGTCATCGGCGCGGGCAGGTGCTGCTGTTCACCGAGGCCGACGACGCCATCGCCCCGCATACGCTCAAACGGCTGCGGACGCTGGAGGCGTTCGACCGGCTGGGCGCGGGCTTCGCGATCAGCGCGCGCGACCTGGACATGCGCGGCGCCGGGGACCTGCTGGGCGATACGCAGGCGGGGCATATGCGGCTGATCGGCGTCGAACTTTACCAGCAACTGCTGGAGGATGCGCTCCGCACTGCGCGGGGCGAGACGGTGGAGCGCTGGACACCCGAGTTACAGGTCGGGGTCGAGGGACGCCTGCCCGCCGACTGGATTCCGGACGAGGATCTGCGCATCTCGCTCTATGCCCGGTTGGGACGGCTGCGCGACGATGCCGAACTGGACGATTTCGAGGGGGAGCTGGAGGATCGCTTCGGCGAACTGCCCGAAGAGGCCCGCCTGCTGATCGCGCTCGCCCGGTTGCGGGAGCGGATGCGCGCCCTGGGGATCGCACGGGTCGATGCCGGACCCGCCGCCATCGCGCTCACCCCGCATGGCCGCGATGCCGAACTGGATGGGATAGAGGGGCTGGAAGAGAAGAATGGCCGCTTCCTGCTCAAGGAACGGCACGACGCTCCCGCCGAGCGCCTTTCGCGTCTGGCCGATCTGCTCGCCTGACCGTCATCTTGACCCAGGCCATTGGCCGCTATCGCCGGACGGCATAAGAGCAGCGCCGATACGAGAGGACTTTTCCCATGGCCTTCCCCATATCTTATGTCGCCGATCCGGGCCGTTACGACGCCGGAATGCCCTACCGCCGGACCGGGCGAAGCGGCCTGAAACTGCCCGCGATCAGCCTGGGGCTGTGGCAGAATTTCGGTGGGACCGATGTGTTCGAGACCGGGCGCGCCATCCTTCGCCGGGCCTTCGATCGCGGCGTCACTCATTTCGACCTCGCGAACAACTACGGACCGCCTTATGGTTCGGCGGAAGAGAATTTCGGCCGCGTGCTCGCCACCGACTTCGCGGCGCACCGCGACGAACTGATCCTGTCGACCAAGGCGGGTTGGGACATGTGGCCGGGACCTTATGGTGACGTCGGTTCGTCCAAGAAATACCTGATCGCCAGTTGCGAACAGAGCCTGAAGCGGATGGGCGTCGATTATGTCGATATCTTCTATTCCCACCGCGTCGATCCCGAGACGCCGCTGGAAGAGACGATGGGGGCGCTGGTGCAACTCCACCGGCAGGGCAAGGCGCTTTATGTCGGCATCTCGTCCTATGATGCAGGACTGACCCGACGCGCGGCGGCGATCCTGGCCGAAGAGAAGGTGCCCCTGTTCATCCATCAGCCGAGCTATTCGATCCTCAATCGGTGGATCGAACGCGAACTGCTGGATACATTGGCCGAACTAGGCACCGGCTGCATCGCCTTTTCGCCGCTGGCGCAGGGCATGTTGACCGGCAAATATCTGGACGGCGTGCCACAGGATGCCCGCGCAAGCCGGGCCGGTTCGCTATCGCAGTCGCTGCTCAGCGAGCAGAACCTGTCGGCGATCCGTCGCCTGAACGATCTGGCGAAGGCGCGGGGGCAGACCCTGGCGCAGATGGCGATCGCCTGGGTGCTGCGCGATCCGCGTGTCACCTCGGCATTGATCGGCGCGCGGACGGTCGAGCAGTTGGACGACTCGCTGGATGCCGTGTCGCGGCTGAGCTTCACCGATGCGGAACTGACGGCGATCGACGAGGCGGCCCAGGATGGCGGCATCAATCTATGGGCCGAGTCCTCCGACATCGTCGAACTGCCCGCCGCACAGGGCATTCCGGCCTGACCCGAACAGGACGATGCGCCCGACCCCGTGACAGGATCGGGCGCATCATGTTGCGCTGATCGGACTTAGTCGGCGGCCTTCTTCACCTCGCCCTGTCCCATGGCCGAAATCAGCGCACTGCCCGAACCCGAGAAATTGGCGGCGGGCAGATCGGCCACGCGGTTGCCGACCTTCACCAGCACCCGCTCGACCGCACCCTGGGCGTTGGTGCGGACCGATTGCACCGCGCCGATCGCACGGCCCCGCGCATCGGTCACCGCCATGCCCGGATTGACGGGAAAGCCTCCCGCCTGCGCCGCGCCGCTACCGGCCAGCGCCAGATTGCCGGTGGCGGACAGGTTGCCGCCAGCCCCGGACAGCGCGCCCGATCCCGAACCCGCCGTCGATCCGGCGACATTGCCGCCAGTCGCCGCCGCCCGGTCGGCCAGGTTGGACACGGCGCCGCGCGCCCGATTGCCTACCGCACCCGCCGTATTGCGCGCCCGCTCGGCGACATTGCCGACGGTGTTCACGCCGCGCCCCGCAGCATCGCGCACCGCATCGGTGCCGATCAGTTGCGCATCGACGCCGCCGCCAAGCGAACCCGAAGCCGAGCCGCTGCCCGATCCCGATGCCCGCCCGATCCGGGTCGCGCTGTCCAGCGTCGAGCCACCCGAGGCATCGCCCGACGCCGCCACCCGTCCGCGGCGCAGATCGACGCTGCGGTCCGCCCGTGCCGAGCCCCGCGTGCGGGTCGCGGTATCCGTCGCGATCCGGCCCTGATCGGCCATGCTACCCAGCGAGCCCGTCGCCGATCCGGCCACGCCGCCCGTCGCACCGCCGAGTTGACCACCCAGACCACCGGCCAGTCCACCGGCACCACCAAGCAATTGTGCCGAAGCGGGCATCGCCACCAGCGCCACGGCAAGGATCGCGCTGCTCGAAAGAAATTTCTTCATCATCGTTCTCCTTAACTTCTGGAACGACAACGGCGCGGCCTTCCGGTTTAATCCCGACTTTTTTTGAAGATCATGGTGCCGGGGTACGACATTCCCCGCAAACCATTCCACGGCCAAAGTTTTTATCATGGCCCCTTGCCCCCAGATCCTTCGCTTCGCCGTCTATCCGGGCGAGGACCGCGCGTGCCTGACCGGGATTCAGCGCCGGATAGACAGCGGCGATCCGCCCCGCGACCAGCGGCGCGGCAAAGGACGTGCCCCGCACCTTCATCCGCCGAGCGCCCAGTCCGATCGCCAGCATGTCCGCACCCGGCGCGACATAGTCGATATGCGATGCCCGCCCCGCCTCGATCAGCAGACGGTTGCGCGCATCGACCCCGCTGACCGCCACGACGCCGGGATAGGAGGCCGGATAGGCGGGGGGCGAGGCGGGACCGTTATTGCCGACCGCCGCGACGATGATCAGTCCCCGCGCCTGCGCCGCCGCCACGACCCGCGCGAGCAGCGGATTGGCGGGCCCGACGAGACTGATCGTCGCGACCGGCACCCGCTGTTCGACCAGCCAACCCAGCGCCTTGGCGATGGCAGTCGCATTGCCGCCCGCAGGGTCGGTGCCATAGACATCCGCCGACGCGATCCGCGCGCCGGGCAGCGATCCCCGGACCGGGCCCTTGCCCGAAATCAAGGAAGCGACGGCGGTGCCGTGGTCGTCCGGCCTGGGCGCGCCCGTCGCGAAACCGCGCATCAGCGCCGCCCCCTCAACTCCACCATCGATCACGCCGACCATCGCGGCCGGCCCGTCCACCGATGCCCCGTCCGCACCCATCGGCGTCACCGTCCCCGTGCCGCTGGCCAGATGAAGCTGGTCCGCGCTGACCTCACCACCCAACCTGGCGATCACGTCCAGCGCCTTCTTCAACGGCAGGCCGCGCGGCACCCGCAATCGGGCGAAGGACACGCCCAGTACGTCGTCGCGCTCGATCACCACGAAGCCTTGCGCGGCAACAGCGGCCAGCAGCGCGTCGCTCGGCGCGTCCACGACCACTTCACCAGCGCGCGCGGGAAATCCGTTCGGATCGAGCGCGATCGCATCGGGATGATCGCGCACCAACTGAGCGTAAGCGGCGCGTCGGAGATCGTCGAGCCGGTTGGCCGCTGCCCGGGCCGTCCCCTCGACGCCGTTGCGAATGGGATCGACCACCCCCTCGACCATCGGCCGGATCGTCGAAGGAAGGCCACCCGGCAAGGACGGCAGACTGGGCAAAGCCCCGCCTAGCTGCGCATCGGCACTTCCGACCCCGAGCGCACAGCCGGTCATGGCGGCCATCACGCCCAGAAACCGAAAGCACCGTTTGCTCACCACCGCTCTCCCATTGAAAAATTCGACCTGACATGGATTAGACGAACAGGGATTAAACGATCCCGGTCATCCGTTTCATCCCTGTCATCAAGGAACCACGCTTGGCTGCATTCGAAAAGGAGTTGTTGGCGCTGCTGCCGCGACTGCGGCGGTTCGCCCGATCGCTCACCCATGATGCGGCGGACGCGGACGATCTTTGCCAGGTCACGGTCGAAAAGGCGCTGATGGCGCGCGGCTCGTGGCAGGCGGGGACGAGATTGGATAGCTGGATGTACCGGATCATGCGCAATGCCTGGATCGACACTGCCCGTTCCCGCTCGCGCGCGGCGGAGACATTTGTGGGAGAAGATGCGGGGCTGTCGGTCGGCGCGACCGGCAATGCCGAGGCGCGCGTCGCGCTTAACGAGGTGGATGCCGCGATGCGCACCCTGCCCGACGAACAGCGCGAGGCGGTGGCACTCGTGCTGGTCGAAGGGCTGGCCTATAAGGAAGCCGCCGAGATACTCGACATTCCCATGGGCACCCTGACCTCGCGGCTGGTACGGGGACGACAGGCGCTGATGGCGCGATTGGGAGAAGCGGCATGACGATCGAACCCGAAATGCTGATGGCCTATGCCGATGGCGCACTCGATCCCCTGAACGCCAAGCGGGTCGAGCGTGCGATCGCCGACGACCCGGCGCTGGGCGAGGAGGTCGCGCTTCATCGTCGCCTGAAGGCGCGTCTGGCGAGCGCCTATGCCCCGGTCGCCGACGAGCCCGTGCCCGACAAGCTCGCCGCGATGCTGACCAGCAATGTCGTGCCGATGCCGCAAAGGACGCCGTCGCGCCCCCGCCTGTCGCTGCCCGTGTGGCAGTCGGCGGCGGCGATGGCGGCCTGTCTGGTGGTGGGCGTGCTTCTGGGGCGGCAGGTCGATCAGGGGCCGATCGCGGCCACCGACCATGGCCTCTATGCCGCAGGGCCGCTGGCCAGCGCACTCGACCGTCAGGCAAGCGGGGCGGCAGGGCCGGTGCGGATCGCGGTCAGCTTCCGCGCGCAGGACAATGGTTTCTGCCGCGTGTTCCAATCCGCCGCCGCCGACGGCATCGCCTGTCGCGATCCCAGGGGTTGGGCACTGCGCCGGACCATGCCGGGCAGCGCGCCACAGGCCAAGGGCGGCTATGCCCAGGCCGGGTCGTCGGATGCCGAACTCATGGCGGTGGCGCAGGACATGATGGCCGACATGCCGCTGGACGCGGAAGGCGAGAAGGCGGCCATCGCCAAGGATTGGCGCGGACACTGAGCTTTGCCGAACCGCTTGCCACGCCGGAAAGACATGGTTTTCGGAAAGCGAGCGTTTCGCGGATCATAGCGAGACGAAGGATGCATCGAACCCCCTGTCGTCCTATCTTCCTTTCATGAAGAAGATCGGTTTCCTGTCCTTCGGCCATTGGTCGCCCTCCCCCCAGTCCGCGACGCGCTCGGCGCAGGACGTGCTGCTCCAGTCGATCGACCTTGCCGTCGCGGCGGAGGAACTGGGGGCGGACGGCGCCTATTTCCGCGTCCATCACTTCGCGCAGCAACTCGCCTCGCCCTTCCCCCTCCTCGCCGCCGTGGGTGCGCGGACGAAGCGGATCGAGATCGGCACCGGCGTGATCGATATGCGCTACGAAAACCCCTTTTACATGGTCGAGGATGCCGGATCGGCGGACCTGATCAGCGGCGGTCGCCTGCAACTGGGGATTAGTCGCGGGTCGCCCGAGCAGGTGATCGATGGCTGGCGGCATTTCGGCTATGGTCCGGCGCAAGGCGAGACGGACGCCGATCTCGGCCGCCGCCATGCAGAGGTGTTCCTGCACCTGCTCAAGGGCCAGGGTTTCGCCAAGCCCAATCCGCGCCCGATGTTCCCCAATCCGCCGGGTCTGCTTCGTCTGGAGCCGCATTCGGACGGCTTGCGCAACCGTATCTGGTGGGGATCGGCCTCCAACGCCACCGCCATCTGGGCGGCGCAGCGCGGCATGAATTTGCAAAGCTCCACCCTGAAGGAAGATGAGAGCGGCGAACCCTTCCACGTCCAGCAGGCCAAGCAGATCCGTGCCTATCGCGAAGCCTGGGCCGCGGCGGGGCATCAGCGGACGCCGCGCGTGTCGGTATCACGCTCGATCTTCGCGCTGACCACCGATCAGGATCGCGCCTATTTCGGACGGGACGACAGCACAGACCAGGTCGGGATCATCGACAATATGCGGGCCGTCTTCGGCCGTTCCTATGCCGCCGAGCCCGAAAGGCTGATCGAGCAGCTCCGCGCCGATGAAGCGATCGCCGAGGCCGACACGCTGTTGCTGACCGTGCCCAATCAGCTGGGCGTGGCCTATAACGCGCATGTGATCGAGAACATCCTGCGCCATATTGCCCCGGCGCTGGGCTGGCGCTGACGAAGCAAGGGCCTTGGCGAAAGCCGGAGCCCTTCGAGCATTCATTGGATTGCAGTGTCAGGAAAAATGGCGCGCCCGGAACGATTCGAACGTCCGACCCTCAGATTCGTAGTCTGATGCTCTATCCAGCTGAGCTACGGGCGCGCATGGGGTCTTTGGTAAGACCTGATGTGATCCACTGGCGCGCCCGGAACGATTCGAACGTCCGACCCTCAGATTCGTAGTCTGATGCTCTATCCAGCTGAGCTACGGGCGCGCTGTGGAGGTGGGCTCTTAGAAGCGGTTCGGGATCATGGCAAGCCCTTCGGACAGGTTATCCACATTTTTTCCGAACACCGCCTCGAACCGCACGCGCGACGTTTTCTCCCGGCCCTTCTTCCGTCTAGGATGGCGGGAATGACCCAGTTCCCCTTTGTACCTCGCCCTCTCGCTTTGGCTTGCCTCGTATCGGCCACGATCTTGTCGGCCTGCGCGCGTGATCGCGATACCGCGCCCTATCCCTCGCTCGCGGTCCGCCCGGTCGAGAAGCAGGGCTTTGCCGAGCCCGTGACGAAGCCGGTCGCGCTCCGCCCCGATCCTGCGCTCGACACCGAAATCGCGGCGATCGCCGGTCGCCTTTCCGCCGTCGAGGGTGAGTTCACCAAGGCGCACCAGCTTGCCAGCACCAGCGCAGCCAGGGCGCGTGGCCAAGGCGTCGGCAGCGACGCATGGCTGACCGCGCAGACCGATCTGGCGGCGCTCGACGAGATTCGTGCGCGCACCTCTGGTCTGCTGACCGAGATTGACGACCGCGCCATCCAGCGCGCGGCAGCGTTGGAGCCCGATTATCCCGCGCTGACCGATCTGCGTAGCCGCACGGCGGCGGTGGTCGAGCGCGAGGCGCGGCAGATCAAGGCACTGTCCGACAGCCTTCCGGCGGGCTGATCCGGTCAGAACTGCCGGATGAAGGGCAGGACGCTGGAATAGTCGTCGGTCCAGGGGGCAAGGCCGGACGGAGCCACTGCGCGCTTCCAGTCCCCGCCTCGCGCCTCCAGCGCGCGGAGCAATGCCGCATCGCGCGACAATGCCAGCCAGACCGATGTGGTGGCCGAATCCTGTTCGTCCAGATCGGAGGGGATATAGGTCAACTTGCCGATCGCCCATCCCCCATCCCGCGCGGCGGCGGCCACGAGCGGCTCCAGATCGACGAAACGATTGGAGATATGGACGAGCAGCAACCCGCGCCGCGACAGGACTCGGGCATAGGTCGCAAAGGCCTCCCGCGTCAGGAGATGCGCCGGAACCGCGTCGGAAGAAAAGGCGTCCAGCGCCAGCAGGTCGAGGCTGTCGGGGGCTTCGGCTGCTAGCCGGATACGCGCGTCGCCGATGCGGATGACCGGATCGGGCAGGCAGCGGCGGAGATAGCTGAACTGCCCCGTATCGCGCGCGATGCGGACGATGACCGGATCGATCTCGTAGAAGCGCCAGTGCTCGCCTGCCCGCGCATAACAGGCGAGCGTTCCCGTGCCGAGGCCGACCACGCCGATTCGCGCGGATGGACCGAAGAGCGCGGGCGCGGCGCGCATCGCCCGCCCCACGCCCGAATCCGGCGCATAATAGGTGGTCGGAATCCGCTCACGCGCTTCCGATCCGCGAAGCTGGATGCCGTGGACGGTCGATCCGTGATCGAGTTCGCGATAGCCGGGTTCGTCGCGCACGGTGTAGACGCCGAAATAGCTGCGCATCCTTGCGTCGCGCTCCATCGACAGTGATAGTGCGCGATAGCCGCCGAAGAGCACCAGCGCCCCGGCCAGCAACAGCGCAAAGCCGGTCCGCGCGCCGATGGTGGCAAAGGCGAGCAGCGCGATCATGAGGAACGCGGGCCCCTGCCGATCTTCGCCGAACCACGCTGCCGGGCCGCCCAGTCTCAGGCCGAGCAACAGCCCGATGACGATGACGAGGACGGCCAGCATGACGGGGCGATGCCGCACCCACAGATTGCGCAGTCCCATGGTCATGAACTGCTGCGGGACCAGCATGCCCGCTGCCAGGATCAGCAGCGGATACTCATAGGTCCAGTCGAACAGCACCGGGGCCATGATCCCGGCGAACACACCGCCCAGCGCGCCGCCGACCGCCATCCAGAGGTAGAAGCCCGTCAGCCGGTCCACCGCCGGTCGTACCCGGTAAAGCGCGGTATGCAGCGCCACCGACACCATGAAGAGCAAGAGTAGCGCGACGGCCGCATTGAAATAGGGCCGCCCCGGATAGCCGCCCATGATGACCCCGCCGAACAGCAGGAGGGTGACCGGCGCGATCCGGGTAAGCGTGTCCGCCGCGGCCCGCCGCGTCGCGAAGGCGATGATGAAGCTCAGCAGATACAGCCCCAGCGGCAGGACCCAGAGCAGCGGCATCGCGACGATGTCGGTCGTGATATAGGTCGAGGTCGCAAGCACCAACCCCGACGGCACCGCCGACAAGGCGGTCCATACCCCTCGGCGTCGCCATCCCGGCGGTGGCGATGCTGGCACCTGATGCCTCTCCCGGTCCTGTCCGGGGGGCAGCCGCGTCGCACAGGCCAGCACCAGCACCGCCAGCAGGGCATAGCCAATGCTCCACAACCAGCTTTGCCCGCGCAACATCATCGCGGGCTCGACCAGCAGCGGATAGGCGATCAACCCGGCAAAGCTGCCCAGGTTGGACGCCGCGTACAACGCATAGGGGTTGCTCCCCGGCTGGGCGAGCGCGAACCAGCGCTGCACCAGCGGGGCCTGCGCCGACACCGCGAAGAAAAGCGGGCCGATCGACAGGCCGAGCAGCCACGGCACCCAAAGCGCGAGCTCGGCATCCGGCGGCAATTCGACCGCCATCAACCCGATCGGCAGCCAAAGCGCCGCGCCCGCAAGCAATGTCAGGTGGACACCCGCCTGCACGCGTGGCCCCCACCGCCCCAGCGCATGGGCATAGGCACAACCGCCCAGCAGCAGCGCCTGATAGACGAACATCGCGGAGTTCCACACCGCCGGCGCGCCACCCAAACGTGGCAGCGCCATGCGTGCCACCAGCGGCTGGACGAGGAACAGCAGGAACGATCCGGTCAGGATCGTCGCCACGAACAGCGCCCGCACGGGCAGGCTGGACGTCCGGGCGTGCACCGATGCGGGCCGAACCGGGCTCAGGCGTTCAGCAGACGCGCGGCATGGGCGGCGTGATAGGTCAGCACGCCCGAGCATCCGGCGCGCTTGAACGCCATCAGCGTCTCCAGCACCATCGCATCACGATCGGCCGCTCCCGCAGCGACCGCCGTCTCGATCATCGCATATTCACCCGACACCTGATAGGCGAAGGTCGGCACCCGGAACTCGTCCTTCACCCGGCGGATAATGTCGAGATAAGGAAGGCCCGGCTTTACCATCACGCTGTCCGCCCCCTCGGCCAAGTCGAGCGCCACTTCGCGCGATGCCTCCTCGGCATTGGCATGATCCATCTGATAGGTGCGTTTATCGCCCTTCAACAGGCCACGTGTGTTCACCGCATCGCGGAACGGCCCGTAAAAGGCGCTGGCGTATTTCGCGGCATAGGCCATGATCTGCACGTTGTGGAATCCTTCGGCCTCCAACGCGCTTCGGATCAGGCCGATCCGCCCGTCCATCATGTCCGACGGCGCGATCACGTCGGACCCGGCGCGCGCCTGGGTCAGGGCCTGTTCGACCAGCGCGTCGGCGGTGCTATCGTTGACGACATAGCCCGCCGCATCGACCAGCCCATCATGCCCATGCGTAGTATAGGGATCGAGCGCGACATCGGTCAGCACGCCGATTTGCGGCACCGCCTCCTTGATCGCGCGGATCGCGCGACACATTAGATTGTCGGGGTTCAGCGCCTCTCGGCCATCATCGGTACGCAGATGCGACGGCGTGTTCGGAAACAGCGCGAGACACGGGATGCCGAGGTCCGCCGCCTCGCGCGCGCGCGCCACGATCCCGTCCAGCGACCAGCGCGACACGCCAGGCAGGCTCGCGATCGGTTCCTCCACCCCCTGCCCTTCGGTGACGAACAGCGGCCAGATCAGATCGGCAGGCGTCAGCACATTCTCGGCATGAAGCCGACGGCTCCAGTCGAAGGCGCGGGTACGACGAAGGCGAAGCGCAGGATAGGAAGCGGTCATGTCTGTTGCATTTGGGGGATCGTACCGCGCTTGCCAAGCGTTGGATGAAGCGTTCCGGGGGCGAAAGGACCTGAGCTTGAAAGAGATTCGATCGGCAGCGATGGTGGTGAATGCCAAATCGCGGCGCGGACAGGCCCTGTTCCGCCGCGCCTGCGCCGCCCTGTCCGGCCTCCCCTATCCCGTCGATGCCCGCGCGGTCGAGGATCCCAAAGAGCTGGAGCCGACGGTGCGCGAGTTGCTGGCGGCCAAGCCCGACCTGTTGATCCTGGGCGGCGGCGACGGGACGATCAGCGGCCTGGTCGACCTGATGGTCGGGCATGACGTGATGTTGGGCGTACTGCCGCTCGGCACCGCGAACAGCTTCGCGCGGTCGCTGGGCATTCCACTCGACATCGAAGGCGCGGTGGACGTGATCCGCACCGGCCGGCCGCGCCGGATCGATCTGGGGATGATCGACGACGACTATTACGCCAATTGCGCCGCCATGGGGATGAGCCCCAAGATCGCCGAGACGGTGCCGCACAACCTCAAGAAAGTGGCTGGGCGGCTGGGCTATCTGGGTTGGGCGGCCTATCAGTTCCTACGCTTCCGCCCCTTCACCCTGATCGTCGAGCAGAATGGCAAGCGCGAACGGCTGCGCGTCGTGGAGGTCCGCATCTCCAACGGACCCTATCATGGCGGAACCGAACTGGTGGAATCGGCGGAGGTCGACTCGGGCGAGATCGTGGTGCAGGCGGTGTGCGGCCATGTGAAACGCCGCCTGATCGTCAACTGGGCGGCCAGCATCCTGCGCAGCGACTATCGCAAGGAGAAGGTCCGGGAATTCCGCGGGCGAGAAATACGGCTCACCAGCATTCCGCCGCTGCCCATCTCGATCGACGGCGAAGTGCTGGCCCGCACCCCCGTCACCGCGCGGATCGCGCCCGGCATCATCGAGGTGATGGCACCGGCGGCGTGAGCTAACTCTGCCCCTGCACGGGGAGGAATATCGGCGACTAACCGACCGGCATCGCCTTGTTGGTCGGTTGCCCCTCGGCCAGCGCCTGTTCTTCGCACTCGGTCGTGTCGGTGACGGTCATGCGACCCTTGCGCCAGCCGCCATAGCGGTAATAGCCGATCGTCATCACCATCGAGGCGAGCGAGCCCGCGGGAAAGCTCCACCAGATCGCATCCGCGCCCAGCATTGGCTCCAACGCATTGGCCAGGCCGAAGCGGACCGGAAACATCGAGATGGCCAGAATCACCAGCGGCCCCACCACCGCACCATTGGCCCGCACCGTGGCCGCGAGCACCATCGACACGCCGAACAGGATGAAGCCCCATCCGCCGATCAGGTTGATCCGCGCCGCGATGCCGATGGCGCTCGCCTCGTTACCCAGGAACAGCCAGAGCACATGCCGGTCGAGCAGCGCCAGCACCAGGACGAGCGTCCCGGTCAGCAACAGGTTCATGCGAAGGCCGGCACGGGTGATCCGGTCGACCCGGTCCCACTGCCCCGCGCCGATATTCTGCGCCGCCATGGCGCTGACTGCCGCCCCGACAGCCATGGCTGGCATCTGGATATAGGTCCAAAGCTGGTTCGCGGCGCCATAGGCCGCCGTGGTCGAGGTGCCGTGCCGGTTGACCAATCCCATCATCGCCAGCGCCGAGGTGGAGACGACCAGCATCTGAAGCCCCATCGGGAACCCCTTGACCACGATCGTCCTGAGCAGAGCAGGCGTCGGGATCAGATAGCGCCACTCGCTGCCCCGCAACCGGATGACGAGATCCCTGGCGTAGACATAGCCGACCATCGCCAGCAACGAGCTGCTATTCGCGATCAGTGTCGCCACCGCCGATCCTTCGATCCCCAGGGCAGGCGCAGGCCCCAGGCCGAGGATGAAGACGGGATTGAGCGCGACGTCGAGCACCGATCCCAGCGCCATGAACTTCAGCGGCGTGACGGAGTCGCCCACCCCGCGCAGCGCCATGGTCAGGAGCACCGCGATGAACCCCGGCGGCATCGCCACGAAGATGACGCGCAGATAGGCCAGCGCCAGCGGATAGACGTCCGGCGGCGTCGCCAGCGCGCGCAGGATCGTGGGCGCGGCCAGCCAGCCGACCCCGACCGTCAGGGTCGAGATCACCACGAACAGCCCGAGCGCGGAACCCAGCACCCGCCGTACGGCGTCCACGTCGCCGCGTCCCATATTCTGGCCGATCAGGATCGTCGCCGCCATGCCGAAGCCAAAGGTCGCGGCGACCAGCAGGAACATGATGATATTGGCGTTGGTCGTCGCCGCCAGCGCGCGCTCGCCCAGAAACTGGCCGATCCAGATCGCATTGATCGACCCGTTCAGCGATTGCAGCACGCTGGACCCCAAAGTGGGTAGCGCGAAGAGCAGAAGCGTCTTGCCGATCGGCCCGGCGGTCAGGTCCCGGCGTCCGTTGGGCGCATTCACGGCTTCGGATCTCCTGCCGCCAAGTCCTGCTCGACGAAACGCGCCATCGCCGCATATTGGAACGCCGGGGCGCGATCGCCCTGCCCCGAATACAGCCCCCGCAAATAGCCCCAGTCGAACGGCGTCAATGCCTCCGGTGCGCCGCCATCGGGGTCGAACAAGGACAGGATGGTCGAAACCCCCTCTGCCTTGCGCGGGCGCACCTCGGCGAGCAGGCGCATCGTCGCATAATCGGCAATCTGGTTGATCGTCTTGCCCTCCACCGCGGCACGATCGATCAAGAGGATGGCGGCAGCGATATGGGATTTGGTGGACAGGCTGATCCGGCTGGCAGTCGGAATGCGCAACGTGGGAAGCCCCCCGCCGATCTGGACCAGCGGATCGCCGTCGCGGCTGGTGATCGCGGTCAGGCTCCAGCTGTGGACCGGTCCCTTGTCGCGGACCAGTTCGCCGACGTCATGAGCGCTCATGTTGCCAAAGGCGCTGGGGCGATGATCGGCGAGCCATGCGACCTGACTGGCTCCGTTTTCGACGATCAGGAGCAGGACGTTGGGGCTGCACTTCTCGCCACCCAGCCGGATTCCCAGACGCTCGGCATGACCCAATATACGATCGGCGATCGGTGCGCCGGCCTTCGCCGACAGCCCCGACGCGGCAACGCACAAGGGTTCGGTCATGCGCGCCAGCGGTTCGTCGCTGGGCGGATAGCCCGAGATCGCACCGAACCAGCGCAGCGTCTGCCGCCGTTCGGGCAAGCGCCGCGCGGTGACGACCACGGGGTCCGATGGCGATGCGCCGGTCTGCGCGGCCACCGGCGAGGGGAGGAAGAGGGGTAGCAACCCGACCAACGCCGATAAGGTCATTCGTCGCATCGCTCGGTCACCTCCTTCTTCATTCGGATCAGCCGGCCAGAGCGTCCCGGACCGCCTGAAGCGCCTCGGCCCCCTTGGTCCCGTCGGGACCACCGCCCTGCGCCATGTCGGGACGGCCGCCGCCGCCCTGTCCGCCCAGCGCCGCCACCGCCTTGCGCAGCAGTTCGACGGCGTTGTGCTTCGCGGTCAGATCGTCGGTCACGCCGACCGCCACCGAGGCGCGACCATCATTGACCGCGACCATCACCGCGACGCCCGAACCGCCCAGCCGCTGCTTGGCGTCGTCCACGGCGCCGCGAAGCCCCTTGGCCTCGAACCCATCCAGCACCTGGCCGATAAAGGCCACGTCACCGATCTGCTCCGGCCCAGCGGCCGCACCACCGGCCCCGCCGCCCATCGCCAGCGCCTTCTTCGCCTCGGCCAATTCACGCTCCAGGCGACGGCGATCCTCGACCAGCGCGGCGATGCGCGCGGGCACCTCGTCGGGTGTGGTCTTCAGCGTCGCGGCGGCGGCCTTCAGCATATCGTCGCGGTGGCCAAGATAGGCGCGCGCGCCTTCGCCGGTCAGCGCCTCGACCCGGCGCACGCCGCTCGACACCGCGCCTTCCGACACGATCTTGAACACGCCGATCTCACCTAGCGCGTTCACATGCGTGCCGCCGCAGAGTTCGAGGCTGTAGGTACCGTCGGCATCCTCGCCCATCGACACGACGCGAACCTCGTCGCCGTACTTCTCGCCGAACAGCGCCATCGCGCCCATTTCGATCGCCTCGTCGGGCGTCATCAGCCGGGTCACGACCGGGCCGTTACCGCGCACCTGCTCGTTCACCTTGGCCTCGACCTCGGCAATGTCGTCGGCGGTCATGCCGACCGGCTGCGAAAAGTCGAAGCGCAGGCGCTCGGGCGCAACCAGCGAGCCCTTCTGCGCGACATGGGTGCCCAGCCGCTGGCGAAGCGCCTCGTGCAGCAGGTGCGTCGCCGAGTGGTTGGCGCGGATCGCGGCGCGGCGGGTGGTGTCGATCGCCAGCTTCACGCTGTCGCCGACCTTGATCCCGCCTTCCTGGATTTCGGCATTATGGACGAAGACGCGGCCGAGTTGCTTGGAGGTGTCGGTGACGACCGCCTTCAGACCGGTATCGCTCGAAATGGTCCCGCTATCGCCGACCTGTCCGCCGCTCTCGCCATAGAAAGGCGTCTGGTTGACGATGACCGCGACGCTCTCGCCCGCCGCCGCGCTGTCGACCCGCGCGCCGTCCTTGACCAGCGCCAGCACTTCGCCCTCGCCGGTGTCGGAGGCATAGCCGAGGAATTCGGTCGAGCCCGTCTCTTCGGCGATGTCGAACCAGACATCGTCCGACGCCTTCGCGCCCGAGCCCTTCCAGGCGGCGCGCGCGGCGCGCTTCTGCTCGGCCATGGCGGCGTCGAAGCCCGCACGGTCGACCGACAGGTTCTGCGCCCGCAGCGCATCCTCGGTCAGGTCATAGGGGAAGCCATAGGTGTCATAGAGCTTGAACGCCGTCTCACCCGCCAGCGTCGCGCCGGGCGCCATGCCCGCGGTCGCTTCGTCGAGCAGCTTGAGGCCCTTGTCGAGCGTCTGGCGGAAACGGGTCTCCTCCTGCTTCAGAGTCGCTTCGATCAGCGGCTGCGCGCGAACCAGCTCGGGATAGGCCGCACCCATCTCCGACACCAGCGCCGGGACCAGCCGGTGCATCAACGGCTCCTTGGCGCCCAGCAGATGCGCGTGCCGCATCGCGCGGCGCATGATGCGGCGAAGCACATAGCCACGCCCCTCATTGGCAGGCAGCACGCCGTCCGCCACCAGGAAACCGGCCGAGCGCAGATGGTCGGCGATCACGCGGTGCGACGCCTTCTGGCCATTCTCGGCCTTGGTGTGGGTCAGCTCGCACGACGCGGCGATCAGCGCCTTGAAGGTGTCGGTGTCGTAATTGTCGTGCACGCCTTGAAGCACGGCGGCAATCCGCTCCAGCCCCATGCCGGTATCGATCGACTTCTTGGGCAGCTCGCCGACGATCTCATTGGCTTCCTGCTCGAACTGCATGAAGACCAGGTTCCAGATCTCGACGAATCGGTCGCCATCCTCCTCCGGGCTGCCGGGAGGGCCGCCATAGATATGGTCGCCGTGGTCGTAGAAGATTTCCGAGCACGGGCCGCACGGCCCATTCTCACCCATCGCCCAGAAATTGTCCTTGGTCGGGATGCGGATGATCTTGTGATCGGGGAGCCCGGCAACCTTCTTCCACAGGTCGAACGCCTCGTCGTCGGTATGATAGACGGTGGCGGTCAGCTTTTCGGCCGGGATGCCCCAGACCTTGGTCAGCAGGGTCCAGGCATGGGTGATCGCCTGTTCCTTGAAATAATCGCCGAACGAAAAATTGCCCAGCATTTCAAAGAAGGTATGGTGCCGCGCGGTATAGCCGACATTGTCGAGATCATTATGCTTGCCCCCGGCGCGCACGCATTTCTGCGAGCTGGTCGCGGTCGAATAGGGGCGCGACTCCAGGCCGGTGAACACGTTCTTGAACGGCACCATGCCCGCATTCACGAACATCAGCGTCGGGTCGTTCTGCGGCACGAGCGGCGCGGAGGTGACGATCTGGTGCCCCTGCGAACCGAAATAGTCGAGAAAGCCGCGGCGAATGTCGTTGGTCGAGGTCATGGACGCGGGCTTAGGCGAGGTTTCGCGCCCGCTCAAGCACTCGCGCGTCAGGGGCGCTTCATCGCATCGGCCATGGTCGACGATTTACCCCATCAAAGACAGCCGAGCAGCGCAAGAGCCCCCCCATCCCGGCGACGCGCGCGAGCATGCTTCCCGATTGGCTCGCCGCGCCAAGACGGCCCAGACTCAGCCCCAGTGCAAAGGTCAACGCCGCCAACCGGGCGTCGGACCTGCGAGGCACCCGCTGCAGAGCCCAGCGACACCAACCGCCACGATCAGGACGCCCAGCGACCCGTTGGCAAAAACGGCCCAGATGTCCGTCACGATCCGCCGATTTCGCCTCCGGCATAGCATAGCCCGCCGGGCAGGTCGTCCGCGGAAAGATCGATCTGCAACACCCGCCGATGCCGCCCCGGCACTGCGCGAGCGGAGGCATGGAGGATCAGCGTGCGGTACAGCCAGATATCGCCTTCGTCCGCCAGACAGCAGTCCTCGCCGAGATCATCGACGACGCGTGATATGCCATCCTCGGCGATCAGGCCCAGGCGGTGCGATCCGGGGGCGACCAGCAACGGCGCGTTATCGCCGTCGACGGCATCCAGATGCAGTCGTGCCGTCACCATTTGCTCGAGCAGCTCGACCGGCGGTGCGACATGCACGCGGCCCTGTTTGACGGTCCAGGGACCGAATCCTTCGACCGCCCGCCGCTCGGTCACCTCGATCGTGCGATCCTGATGCCAGCCCAATGCCCAATTGGCTCCATCCTGCTTGTCGAACAGCAATGCGCGAACCGGCCGAGCCCTGTCGCCCAATAAAGGGCGCAACGACGCGCAGAGCCGCCGCACCCCACCAAGCTTTGCTGCGCGCGCCGGATCGATCCGCTGTCCGGGCCGCCCTTTCGGCCAGGCGGCGAATAACTCCGCCAGTTCGTCCCATTCTTGGCGGTCGAGCCGGGAGGGCCAGAGCGCATAGCCCCGCGCCGCCAGTTCGGCGATCATCCGATCGGCGCTTCGATCGAGCGCGGCGGTGTCGAGAACCAGACCGGACCCGCTTCGGCCATATGAAAGCAATCCTCGATTCGGATGCCGAACCGGCCGGGCAGATAAAGCCCCGGTTCGTTGGAGAAGCACATGCCCGGCGCCAGCGGCGTCGCCTCGCCGCGCACCAGATTGACCGGCTCATGCCCGTCCATGCCAATACCATGCCCGGTGCGATGCGACAGGCCCGGCAGGCGATAATCGGGGCCATAGCCCTGGGCGGTGTAGAAGCGGCGAACCGCATCGTCGATGCTGCCTGCGGCCACGCCGATCCTTGCCGCGGCCCGCGCCACCTGTTGTCCGCGTGCGACCGTGTCCCAAACTTTGCGCTGTTCGGTGGTCGCGGTGCCATGGACCCAGCTACGCGATACGTCGGACTGGTAACCCTGCACCGTGCAGCCACAATCCATCAATATAACCTGTCCGTCCGCCACGCGGTGGACCTGCTTGCTGCCGTGCGGATAGGCGGACGCCTCGCCGATCAGCGCCATGCTGAATTCCGGGCTGCCGCCCAGCTTTCGGGTCGCGGCGCTCATCAGCGCGCCGATCTCCGTGCCGGTCATCCCGGGCTCGACGCGCGGATGCAGCCAGCGATAGGCCGCCATGGTCACATCGGTCGCCATCTGCATCAGCGCGATCTCGGCGGGCGTCTTCACCATCCGGCATCCCCGCACGACCGGGTTGGCCGACACCAGGCGCACGCCCGGCAGAGCCTTTTGCAGCCCGTCGAACGCGAAGAAGCGCGCCGTTTCCTCGATCCCCACCGGGCGGTTGGCGAGCTTTCGGTCGCGTAGATAGCCCGCGACGATGGCGAGCGGGTTCTGATCTTCCTGCCACACCCGAACCTCGGCGGGGACGGCCAGCGTCTCGCGGACCGAAGGCTCCTCGAAAAAGGGCGTTACGATGCACGGCTCGCCCTCGACCGGCAGGATCGCGGCGGTCAGCCGCTCGCTCCGGCCCCAGCGAACGCCGGTGAAATAGACCATGGTCGATCCCGGTTCGATCAGGATCGCGCCGATCCCATTCGCCTTCATCAGCCCTTGCGCACGCGCCAGCCGCCGCGCCCGCTCCTCCGGCCCGATCGGCACCGCTGTGCCCGTCATGTCGGACAGGGCCGACAAATCGGGCTCGGCGGCGCGCAGCAAGCCCGGCCGGACAAGAAGCGGCAGGGCGACGGCCGCGATCAGCGCGCGGCGGGACATCAGGGTCTGCATGACCCGGACGATAGAATTCTTGACCTGAGCGCCGCAATGCCCTTGGCTCGCGCGAGGAACTTATATTGGGGTATGCATGGCCAAGCGGCTGACCTTGTACATCTTCATCGGACTGGTTTTGGGGCTGGTCGTCGGTCTGGCGATCAATCTGTCCCTGGACGACGGCAGTGCGGCCGCGACCGAGCAACTGACGACGATCGCCAAATATTTTGCGATCGTCACCGGCCTGTTCCTGCGCCTGATCAAGATGATCATCGCACCACTGGTCTTCGCGACCCTAGTATCGGGAATCGCGCAGATGGGCGATACCAGGGCGTTGGGGCGGATCGGGTTCCGCTCGCTCGCCTGGTTCGTCTCGGCCAGTCTGGTATCGCTCAGCCTGGGCATGGTGCTGGTCAATCTGCTCCAGCCAGGTGTCGGGCTCAACCTGCCGCTGCCCGCCGTCACCGCGGATAGCGGGGTGGTCAAGGCCGGGTTCGACCTTCAGAAATTCTTCACCCATCTGGTCCCCGCCTCGCTGATCGAAGCGATGGCGACCAACGAAGTGCTTCAGATCGTCATCGGCTCGCTGTTCCTCGGCGTCGCGATCACCGCGGTCGGCGAACGCGCCGCGCCGCTGGTCCGTGCGGTCGATGCGCTGGTCGCCGTCATGCTGCAGGTGACCGACTATGTCATGCGCGTCGCGCCGATCGCCGTCTTCGCCGCCGTCGCCGGGACGCTGACCGAGCAGGGGCCGTCCGTCATCGGCAAGCTCGCCATCTTCATGGGCAGTTTCTATCTCGGGCTATTGCTGCTCTGGTGCGTGCTGCTGGGTATCGCCACGCTGTTCATCGGCCCGCGCATACGCGACCTGATCGCGCACATCCGCGCGCCGCTGATCCTAGCCTTCTCGACCGCTTCGTCCGAGGCCGCCTACCCCCGCATCCTGGAGGGGCTGGACCGGTTCGGCGTGCCGCCCCGCATCGCCAGCTTCGTGCTGCCGCTGGGCTATTCGTTCAATCTCGACGGCTCGATGATGTACATGACCTTCGCGTCACTGTTCATCGCGCAGGCTTATGGCATCGACCTGTCGATCGGGCAGCAGATCACGATGCTGCTCGTCCTGATGGTCACGTCGAAGGGGATTGCCGGCGTGCCGCGCGCCTCGCTCGTCGTGATCGCGGCGACCATGCCGCTGTTCAACATTCCCGAGGCGGGTCTGCTGCTGATCCTGGCGGTCGACCATTTCCTCGACATGGGGCGCTCGGCCACCAACGTGATCGGCAATGCGGTGGCAAGTGCGGTCATCGCGAAATGGGAAGGTCCGCTCGATCCGCCCGAGCCGGTGGACGTGCCGTCGCTGTACGCGCCATCGGGGACGCCGGCCGAACCGGCACCGGACAGCTTTCGGCAGATCGGGGGGCATTGAGGGCGTTCGCGGGCAGGATGGTGCGCTAAAGCGTCACCATCCTCTGCGATTCCGCCACGCCGCAGGAGTGACAGCGCGCTAGGCTTGAGGTGAATCTGGGCCTTCGCCTTCACGCATAGGCATAGGCCCCGCCCTTGGCGAGTGCGACCTGATAGGCAGGGCGCGCGTGGATGCGCTCCAGCCATGCGATCGTCGCGGGGCGGCTTTCGTCGAGCCCGGCACGGGCGCGCGCGGCCTCCAATGGGAAACTCATGATGATGTCGGCAGCGGTCATCTGATCGCCCGCGAACCAAGGCGCGCGTTGCAATTCGCTTTCGATATAGTCGAGATGGCGGTCGATCATCGGCTGGAATCGCTTGATCGCAACCTTGCCCATCACCGGTATCCGGCTGAGGACCAGCAGGACGAGCAGCGGCGGCATCAGCGATCCTTCGGCATAATGGAGCCAGAAGCGCCAGCGTTGCATCGCTTCCCTATGGGCGGGCGGGCCCAGGCGGCCATCGCCCTTGCCGACCAGATACTCGATGATCGCGCCCGTTTCGGCGATCACCATGCCGTCATCCTCGATCACGGGTGACTTGCCGAGCGGATGCACGGCACGCAGTTCGCGGGGCGCCAACATCGTCTTGGGATCACGCTCATAGCGCTTCACATCATAAGGCAGCCCGAGTTCCTCCAACATCCAGAGGATACGCTGCGACCGGCTATTTTCCAGATGATGGACGATGATCGTCATGCCTGTTCCCCATGATGCACCGGCGATAACGCATTAATCGTTTCGCGGGCCCAATCCTGGCTCCGCAGAGGTCGGCGCTCGCCGCGGTCGAGAGGCGCAAGTCATGGGAGCCGCCCTGTATGTCAGCATTGCACCCACTTATGAGATGCTCACGCGAAACCAGCTCCGCATTCTCCGAGCCTCTGCCCGAACTCCGATTGCGTTTGGCTAGGCGAGATTGACCGTCGATGCACGGCCGCGTCAGCCCCTATCCCGCATCACCCCGCGCATGGGCACGCCAGATCCAGGCGGACGCGGGCAGAACGACGCGGTCCTCCACCTGATAGTCTGCCAGAGCCCGCCCCAGGGCCTCGACGATCCGACTACGCTCATCGGCAGCGGCCGTGGCGATGGCCCGAGCAGCAGGCCCGATGCGCGACAGGAAGGCGACCGCGTCGGCAACCGGATCGCCACCCGCTCCGACGACATAATCGAAGGAGATGCGCGCCGCCGCGCCCGGCGTCCATCCCGCCTGTTCCAGCCAGTCCGCCACCCTATGGCTGTCGGCGAAAGCAAAGGGGCCGGGCTCATATCCGGCGGGCGTGGACGGCGTATGTCCGATCACCGCATCAGCGATGGTCGCGAACCCGTTATGCCCGCGCGCATCGAAACAGGAAAAGACGAATGCGGCGTCATCGGTCGCCGCCTGGCGTAAGCCCCGAAAGGCCGCGACCGGATCAGGGAAGAACATCACGCCGTGACGCGAGACGAAGAGATCGAAAGGCCCCTCGCGCGCCGCCAATTGGATCGCATCGTCACAGCAAAAACGCAGAGGCGCCTCGTCCGTCCCGCCGCCCTCGTCCGCCGCGCGTTCTTGGGCGACCGCCACCAGCTCCGGCGACAGATCGACCCCCAACACGCGCAAACCGGGCCGCGCCGCATGCAACGCCAGGCTGGTCGCACCAGCCCCGCTTCCGATATCGAGCGCAAGCCCACGTTGCGGGGCGACCGCGGCAATCGCCGCGTTCAGGTGGCGCGACAGGTCGGCGAAGCTGCGATCGGTGCGACGCCATTCCGCCGCCCAGACATCCCCGACCTTGCCACTCCAATCCAGTCCGCTGGTCATCGCTCCACCCCGTAAGCGCCCAAAGCAAAACGGCCCGCCATCGCTGGCGGGCCGTTTCCTCGGTTCAGATATCGTCCTCGGCATCCGGGCCGGTCATCATCTCCTCGGCGACCTTTTCCGTCCGCTGCCGAATCGCGCGCTCCAGACGATCGGCCATGTCGGGGTTGTCGCGCAGATAATTCTTGGCGTTCTCACGCCCCTGCCCGATCCGCACCGAGTCGTAGGAGAACCAGCTCCCCGACTTCTCGACCAGTCCCGCCTTCACGCCCAGGTCGAGGATCTCGCCAATCTTGGAGATACCTTCGCCATACATGATGTCGAATTCGACCTGCTTGAACGGCGGCGCGACCTTGTTCTTCACCACCTTCACGCGGGTCGCGTTTCCGGTGACTTCCTCGCGATCCTTGATCGCGCCGGTCCGACGGATGTCGAGCCGCACCGAGGCATAGAATTTCAGCGCGTTACCGCCCGTCGTCGTCTCCGGGTTGCCGTACATCACGCCGATCTTCATGCGCAGCTGGTTGATGAAGATCACCATGCAGCGCGAACGGCTGATCGAACCGGTCAGCTTGCGCAAGCTCTGCGACATCAGGCGGGCCTGGAGACCCACATGGCTGTCGCCCATCTCGCCCTCGATCTCGGCACGCGGCACGAGCGCGGCGACCGAGTCGACCACCAGCACGTCGATCGCGTTCGAACGGACCAGCGTGTCAGTAATCTCCAGCGCCTGCTCGCCGGTATCCGGCTGCGACACGATCAGTTCGTCGATATTGACGCCCAGCTTCCGGGCATAGACCGGGTCGAGCGCGTGTTCGGCGTCGACGAAGGCGGCGGTGCCGCCCATCTTCTGCGCCTCGGCGATCACGTGCAGCGCCAGCGTGGTCTTACCCGACGATTCGGGGCCATAGACCTCGATCACGCGGCCGCGCGGCAGGCCACCGACGCCCAGCGCAATGTCGAGCCCCAGCGAACCGGTCGAGATCGCCTCGACCTGCATCGTTTCCTTTTGCCCCAGCTTCATCGCGGAGCCCTTGCCGAATGCCCGGTCGATCTGAGCGAGCGCGGCGTCGAGCGCCTTTTGCCGGTCTGCGTTTGCGGTTGCCATGCCTGTTTCGATCACTTTCAGATTGGCGGCCATCAGATGCTTCCCTCGCTAGACCAACCTCGTGGTCCATTCAACGCATCTGCTATGTATGCGCTTTGTTCCACGAGAACAAGATGGGAACAAAGATTACCGCAAAAAAGTCGGCAGTTCCCACCAGCCCTGCGTCCGTGCCGCCAAGGCGGCCGCATCGCGCGCGTGCGTACTGGCAAAGATGGCGAAGCACGTCGCGCCCGATCCCGACATGCGTGCCAGTTCGACTCCGGGCGCCGCTTGTAACAGGGCGAGCACATCATCGATCTGCCGCGCGAGGGCGCGGGCCGGTG
Organism: Sphingomonas sp. LC-1; assembly: GCF_025371035.1. Taxonomy (GTDB): domain Bacteria; phylum Pseudomonadota; class Alphaproteobacteria; order Sphingomonadales; family Sphingomonadaceae; genus Sphingomonas; species Sphingomonas sanguinis_E. The sequence goes on from NZ_JANZXB010000001.1 coordinate 262,941, forward strand.
GCTCGAGATCATTGCGCCCGGTCGCCGCCACGTCCATCGCCGCACCTTCGCCGAGCGGGCCGCGATCGACGCCGTCCCAGCGACCGAACACCGCCGCGGTCGATACAGCCACGCCGGGATTGACCAGCAACACCGGCACTTCGCCGAGCGGAGGCAGCGGCTGGAGTGCATCCCCCTTTCCCTCGCCGCGTGCCGTTCGCCCCAAGAGGCAGGCGGGGACGTCCGCCCCCAGATCGGCCGCAAGCGAGAACAGATCGGCGTGATCGAGCGCTACGCCGTGCAACCGCGCCAAGGCCCGCAGGGTCGCCGCCGCATCCGCCGATCCACCACCGATCCCGGATGCCACGGGCAGATGCTTGTCGAGCGTGATGGCGTGGCCCCCGGCCACCCCGAAACGCTCGCAGAATCGGCGCGCGGCGCGGGTGACGAGATTATCCTCCTGCGCCTCACCCGCCAGCACGGCGGCGAAAGGGCCAGTCAGCGTCAGCCGATCCACCTCCGCCAGCGCGACCGTGACCGTGTCACCGTCGCGGCAAAAGGCGAACAACGTCTCCAGCTCATGATAGCCATCGGCCCGGCGACGGCGGACATGCAGGGCAAGGTTGATCTTGGCGGGCGCGGTCTCGACGATGGCGGTCATGTCTTGCCCATGCTTTGCCCTGCGCGGCGCGGCAAGAGCGTTCAGCGCGCCAGCTTGGCCGCCAGCCCTGCCTGTGCCGCATCGTCGGCGGTCAGCGCCGCCGCCCGCCAGGCGTAGCGCGCCTCGTAATGCCGCCCCAAGGCCCAATAGATATCGCCCAGATGATCGGCGATCTCGCTGTTGGCGGGCTCGGCCATCGCGGCCTGCTCGACCAGCGGCAGCGCGCGATTGGTCTGTCCCGCCTTGAAATAGCCCCAACCCAGCGAGTCGGTGACCGAGGCATCGTCGGGCGCCAGCTTGCTCGCGCGTTCGAGCAGCGCCAGCGAGTCCGACACGTCGCGCCCGCGCTCGATCCGCGCATAGCCCAGATAGTTGAGCGCCAGCGGCTCGTCCGGCCCCAGCGCAACGGCGCGCGCCAATGCCGCATCGGCCTCGTCCGCCTGACCCGCCTGGTCCAGGGCACCGCCATATTGCAGCCAGGCCACCCAAGGGAGCGGAGGATCGGCGCGGGTGACACGTTCATACCAGATGGCGGCATCGGCGGGGCGCTTTGCGGCGATGAGCTGGTCGGCATAGACCTGCCAGTCATCCACTCCCGCCGACGTGCCCATCGCCAGCCCTCGCGCCAGCAACAGCGCTTCGCCGGGCCGCCCCGCTTCGCCGAGCAGGCCGATCCGGACGACCGCCGCGCGGTGGGCGAAGGCGCGGTCGGGGTCGACTCCTTCCAGTGCGACGATCGCGGCATCCCATGCCTCGTCCTTCGCCAGCGCCTCCGCCATCAACAGTCGGGCGCGATCATTGCCTGGGTCGGCAATCAATGCGGTGCGCGCCAGCGCGATCACCAGCGGGCGTGGCCCCTCCCCGACCAGTTCGGCACCCACACGCGCGAGCAGTCGCGACACGCCAAAGCCGAGATCAGCCTTTCGCCCCAGGGCCTTGCGATCCGAAGCGACCAGAGGATCGGTGAGCAGGCCACGCGCATTGCCCTCGTCGCCCCGCCCCGCCATCAGTTCCGCCGCCGCGATCCGCGTATCGGCGGGCGCGCGCATCGTCTCCAGCATCAGCCGCGCCGCCGTATCGTCTATCTTGCGGCCGGCCAGCGCCAGCAGGACCCGGTGCTCCTCGGCCAGACGGCGGGCGACTGGCTCCTTACCCGCGCTGTCGAGCGCCGGTTCGATGGCCTGTCTGCGGTCCCAGCCACCCCATGCCCGCAGCACCGGCGACAGGATGCGCAGTGCGCCATCATCGATTCGCTTCAAGGCCGAATCATAAGCTGCGCGGTCATGCTTGCGCGCCGCGATGGCGAGGTCGAGCAACGCCACGTCGATCGGTGCGACCTTCTCCGCCTCCATGACGCGCGCGGCGCGCAGGGCGAGGGCCTCGTCGCCGCTGATCATCGCTTCCCGATAGGCCCGCACCGCCACCGCCGGATCGTCGGGCCACTGTGTCAGCACGACCGCGTAATCGCTCGCCGCCGTCGCCGAGCGCCCCTCCGCTGCCGCGACACGGGCGGACAGATAGGCGGCGAGCGGTTCGGGCCCCGCCTTCACCGCCGCCGCAGCCGGGGCGGCGACCATGGCCGCGATCAGCGCCAAGGCCGGGCCCGCGACGACGGACGAACGCTTACATATTGGGATAATTGGGCCCTCCGCCGCCTTCGGGTACGACCCAATTGATGTTCTGGGTCGGGTCCTTGATGTCGCACGTCTTGCAGTGGATGCAGTTCTGGGCGTTGATCACGAATTTCGGATCGCCCTCGTCCACATCCACCACCTCATAAACGCCCGCCGGGCAGTAGCGTTGCGCGGGCTCGTCGAACAACGGCAGGTTGTGCGCGATCGGCACGCTCGCATCCTTGAGCGTCAGATGGACCGGCTGATCCTCCTCATGGTTGGTGTTCGACAGGAACACCGAGGAGAGGCGATCGAAGGTCAGTACGCCATCGGGCTTGGGATAGTCGGGCTTCTTCACCTGATCCTTGCGCCACAGCGTCTCGTGATCGGGCTTGTGCTTCATGGTGAAGGGCATCTTCAGCCCGAAATGCTCGGACCACATGGTGACGTTGGCAAGCCCGCTGCCGACGAAATCGCCATATTTCTTGACCAAAGGCACGACGTTGCGGACGCCCGCCAGCTCCTTGTAGAGCCAGGAGGCGCGGAACGCCTCGGGATAGTCGGTCAGCTCGTCGCCTTCGCGTCCCGCCTGCACCGCCGCGAACGCCGCCTCGGCGGCCAGCATCGCCGACTTCATCGCGCCGTGCGTGCCCTTGATCCGCGGCACGTTGAGGAAGCCCGCCGAACAGCCGACCAGCACGCCGCCGGGGAAGGTCAGCTTGGGGATCGCCTGCAATCCGCCGTCATTGATGGCGCGCGCGCCGTAAGAGACGCGCTTGCCGCCCTTCAGCAGCTCGGCGATGACCGGATGGGTCTTCCACTTCTGCATCTCCTGGAACGGGGAGATGTACGGGTTGGAATAGTTCAGCCACGTCACGAAGCCGAGCGCGACCTGCCCACCCGCCTGGTGATAGATGAAGCCGCCGCCATTCGCGTCGTCGCCCAGCGGCCAGCCCTGGGTATGGATCACGCGGCCCGGCACGTGCTTGGCGGGATCGATGTCCCACAATTCCTTGATGCCCAGCCCGTAAATTTGCGGATCGCTGTCGCGCGCCAGGTCGAACTGGCGGATGATCTCCTTCGACAGATGCCCGCGCACGCCCTCGGCGAAGAAGGTGTATTTGGCGTGGAGTTCCAGGCCCGGCTGGTAATCGGGCTTGTGCGTGCCGTCGCGCGCCACGCCCATGTCGCCCGTCGCCACGCCCTTCACCCGGCCATCCTCGTGGAACAGGATCTCGGCGGCGGCGAAACCGGGGAAGATCTCGACCCCCAGTTCCTCGGCCTTGCCCGCCAGCCAGCGGCACAGATTGCCCAGGCTGCCCGTATAGGTGCCCTTATTGTGCATGAAGGGCGGGACCAGCGCGTGCGGCACGCTGCGATGCTTGCCCGCGGTCAGGATCCAGTGATGATTCTCCGTCACCGGCACCTCGGCCAGCGGACAGCCATCCTCGCGCCAGTCGGGCAGCAGTTCGTCGAGCGCAATCGGGTCGATCACCGCGCCCGACAGGATATGTGCACCGACTTCCGATCCCTTTTCCAACACGCAGACCGACAATTCGCCGCCGGTTTCGCCTGCCAATTGCTTCAGGCGGATCGCGGCCGACAGGCCTGCCGGGCCGGCGCCGACGATCACCACGTCATAGGGCATCGATTCGCGTTCGCTCATGGCATCCTCGCATCTGGTCCCTGCCGCTGCCGTAGCGTCCCGTGGATCGGGCTCGTCCGGGCGCGGACGGGAAACAACTTGTCCTGACTGCCGATCCGACAGATTGACGCGCACGTCAACCTTGCAGCATGGGCTAATCCCATATGGGGGCCTTTCCGACGTTCGATACCGCACCGATCGATAGTGCATTGGCGGCCAGCATGCTCGACTGGTGGCATGACGCGGGCGTCGACCTGCTGGTCGAGGATGCGCCCCGCGACTGGATGGCGGCCGAACCGGCGCAGCCGATGGTCTTCGCTCCCGCCGCCCGGCCGAGCGCCAGCGCTTCGGTCGCAGCGCCGGCGCCGGTTGCCGCCACCGCCTTGCTGCCCGACACGCTGGAGGCGTTCCTCGCCTGGCGCCTGTCCGACGCCGCGCCGGAGACGGCATGGGACGGCGTCTCGCTGACCGCGACCGGCCCCGCCGATGCCGCGCTGATGGTGCTGGTGGACTGTCCCGACCGCGAGGATGGCGAGGCGGGGCAAATCCTGTCCGGCGCATCGGGCCGGTTGTTCGACCGTATGCTGGCCGCCATCGGACAGTCTCGCGACACGGTACATCTCGCCTCGGTCTGCGCCCGGCGACCGCTTGCGGGGCGGACGCCTGCCGGGTTGGAAGCGCGGCTGGCAGAAATCGCGCTGCACCATGTCGGCCTGATCCGGCCGCGCGGCCTGTTGCTGATGGGCAATGCGGCGAGTCGTGCCGTGCTCGGGACCGAATTGACGAGCGCACGCGGACATTCGCACGATGTTGACCATAAGAACGGCAAGAGTCGGGCCGTCGCCAGCTTCCATCCGCGCTTCCTGATCGAGAAGCCGATGGCCAAGGCGGAAAGCTGGAAGGACCTGCAGATGCTGATGGGGGATATGCGAGGATGAAATTGGGGTCGCTTGCCGCCTATGGGCTGACAGTCGGGGCCATGATCGCCGCCACGCCAGGCACCGCCGCCCCGATCGACCCCGCCACCGGTGGCGATGCCCGCGTCGCCCTTCCCGCCCCCGCCGCCAAGATGCCGCCCAGCATTCCCGCGCTGCTCGATCCCGATCAGAAAGCCGGCTATACCCGCGTCTTCGCCGCGATCCGCGAAAGCCGCTGGACCGATGCGCAGTTGGAACTCGACGCGCTCAAGCCCGGCCCGCTCCACGCGATCGCTCGCGCCGAACTCTACACCGCCAAGGGCTCACCCAAGTTCGAGGTCGACCGGCTGGTCGCGCTGCTCAACGAAGCCCCCGAGCTGCCCCAGGCCGAACAGCTCGCCCGCCTGGCCCGTTCGCGTGGCGCGCGCGACCTGCCCCCGCTGCCCGAAGCCCATAATCTGATCTGGCAGGATGGCGCCCCCCGCCGGCTCCGCGCCAAAAGCGTAAAGAGCGATATGATCGCCGCCGATTTGGCGGTGAAGATGCAGCCTTTCGTCAAGGCGGATGACGGCCCCTCTGCCCTGGCGCTGCTCGAATCGACACAGGGCCTTTCGCCCGAGGCGCTGACCGAGTGGCAGCAGCGTGTTGCCTGGATCTATTTCCTGATGGGCGACGACGCCAACGCCCGGACCTTGGCCGCCAAGGCGGCGGACGGCGTCGGCGACTGGGCGATCCAGGGACGCTGGACCGTCGCGCTTTCCGCCTGGCGTCAGAATGACTGCCAGACCGCCGAAACCGCGTTCGAGGGAACGGCGGCGCGCGCGACCGATGTCGATCTGCGCGCCGCCGCACTTTACTGGGCGGCACGCGCCGATATGGTGTGCGGACGCCCCGACCGGGTCGAGGGACGGCTGCGTTCCGCCTCGCAATTCCGTGAGAGCTTTTATGGTCAGCTCGCCCGGCAGGCGCTGGGGATGCGTGGCGACCGGGAGGCACGCGGGCAACTGGTTGCGACCGACTGGGCCGCGCTGGACCGTCGCCCCAACATCCTGGTCGCCGCCGCGCTGGTCGAGATCGGGGAGACCGACCTCGCCGATGCCGTGATCCGGCAACAGGCCCGGATCGGCCAGCCCGGCGAGTTTCGCAGTCTGGTCCGCCTGGCCGAATCGCTCGACCTGCCCGCGACGACCGTCTGGCTCGCGCATAACTGCCCGGCCGGTGTCACTGCGACCGCCGAGGCCCGCTATCCGACACCGAGTTGGACGCCCGACAGCGGCTGGCGCGTCGAAAAGGCCTTGGTCTACGCCCATACGCTTCAGGAGAGTGGGTTCCGCAACAAGGTCATCAGCCCCGCCGGTGCCTATGGCCTGATGCAGATCATGCCCGCCGCCGCCACCGATTTCGCGCGCGAACGCGGTGTGTCGATCGACCGCAGCGCGCTGACCAAGCCCTCGACCAATATGGACATCGGCCAGCGCCATCTGGAGCGGCTGCGCGACATGACCGGCGTCACCGGCGGCCTGCTGCCCAAGGTCATCGCCGCCTATAATGCCGGGCCCAAGCCTGTTGCCGAGTGGAACAGCATCGTGCGCGACAATGGCGATCCGCTGCTCTACATCGAAAGCATCCCCTATTGGGAGACGCGCGGATATGTCACCATGGTCCTGCGCAATTACTGGATGTACGAAGGCCAGACCGGCAAGAGCAAGTCGCCCAGCCGGTCGGCGCTGGCTCAGGGGCTATGGCCGCGCTTCCCGGGGCTGCCGGGCGCGAGTGCGATCCGACTGCAACGCCCCAATGTCGCACAAGCGAGCCTACCCGCGAAGACGACGATCGCCCTGAACGCCACGATCAGCCCGCAATCGAGCACGGCGGTTCCCCAGGCGAATTGAGTGGATTTGGGGCGTCGGCATAGCATGGCCTTCGACGCCGCTCAGCGTGAACGAAACTTTGAGCGGGACCCGGTCCCCAACCTCGGTTCACGTTGAGCAACGTCGAAGGGCAAGTCCCGCCTTTCGCCAAGCCGCCCCCTCTATCCCCGTCGGAGCGTTACCCGCCAATCTCTGTTTCGAAAGCCGCCATGCCCATCGATACGACCCGCCCGTTCCTGCCCGTCCGCATCGCGGTGCTGACCGTCTCCGACACCCGCTCGCTGGCGGAGGATCGTTCGGGCGATACGCTGGTCGGGCTGCTGACCGAGGCAGGCCATGACCTGGCCGAGCGGACGATCCTGCGCGACGATGCCGACCATATCGTCGCGCAACTCCATCGATGGATCGACGACGTCAGCATCGACTGCATCCTGACCACCGGCGGCACCGGCGTGACCGGCCGCGACGTGACCCCCGAAGCGGTCGAGCGCGTCGCCACCAAGATGATTCCCGGCTTCGGCGAACTCTTCCGCTGGCTCAGCTTCCAGACGATCGGCACCTCGACCATCCAGTCGCGCGCCTGCGCCTGCGTCGCGCGCGGGACCTATATCTTTGCACTACCGGGCTCGACGGGTGCGGTGAAGGACGCCTGGAACGGCATATTGCGCGATCAGCTCGACAGCCGTCACCGCCCCTGCAACTTCGTCGAACTCATGCCCCGGCTGCTGGAGCGCTGATCGCTCAGTCGGCCTGCATCGCGGCGAGTTCGTGACCGTCAACATCGCGAAAGTGGAAACGCCTGCCGCCCGGAAAGGCGAAGATCGGCACGCTGATCGCGCCACCCGCCCGCTCGACCGCCGCCTGTGCCGCCTCCAGGTTGTCGACGCGTATCACCGGCAACGGCGCGCCGACCTTCTCGGGTGAGGCGTCGAGGCCGAAATCGGTGTCCCCGCTCATCGTCGCGGCATAATCGGGACCGAAATCGGTAAAGTCCCAACCGAACGCATCGGCATAGAAGCGCTTGGCCTCCGCCCGATCGGAAACCGGAAGCTCCAGATACTCGAACCGTGCCATCACACTCCCCTTGTTCTTGATACGTTCCCATTGATGCGATAGCCTGACCAGATGGTCAAGGACGATTCTTCCGATATGATCGCGCGCCGCTCAGGGGCGCTACCGTGACGAGGATCACGGGCCGGGGCGCGACCGGGAATGCGACGAGCCGGCGCTTCAACCTGCCCGAACAGGAGGCGGACGGCGACTGGCTGGACCAGCGTACGGTGGTCGATGGCGAACCGCCACCGCTGCGGACGAGCGTGACGATCGTCAAACCCCGCACGATCCTGACCCGCAATAGCTCGCCCGACGTACCGTTCAGCCAGTCGATCAATGCCTATGGCGGGTGCGAGCATGGCTGCATCTATTGCTTCGCGCGACCGACCCATGCCTATCACGACCTTTCGCCGGGGCTGGACTTCGAGACCAAGTTGTTCGCCAAGCCGGATGCCGCCGCGCTGCTTCGCGTCGAACTCGCCAGGCCCGGCTATCGCGTCGCGCCGATCGCGCTGGGGACCAATACCGATCCCTATCAGCCGATCGAGCAGCAATGGCGGATCACCCGGCAAATCCTGGAGGTGCTGGCCGAGACGAACCATCCCGTCGCGATCACCACCAAGTCCGATAGAGTGGTGCGCGACATCGACATTCTAGCACCGATGGCTGCCAAAGGGCTGGCGACGGTGTGCGTCTCGGTCACGTCGCTCGACGCCAGATTGTCGCGGACGGTCGAGCCTCGTGCGCCCACGCCCGAGCGACGGCTGGCAGCGGTGGCGAAGCTGTCGGCGGCGGGCATCCCGACCTATGTCTCGCTGGCGCCGGTGATCCCGGCCATCACCGACCATGAGATCGAGCATCTGGTTGCCCGTGCGGCGCAGGCGGGGGCCGGTCATGCCTTCTTCATCCCCGTCCGTCTGCCGCACGAAGTCGCGCCGCTCTTCCGCGCCTGGCTGGATACGCATTTCCCCGAACGGGCGAGCAAGGTGATGGCGATCATCCAGTCGCTGCGCGACGGGCGAGACAATGATCCCGGCTTCTTCACCCGGATGCGCGGACAGGGCCCCTGGGCGGAATTGCTGCGCGTCCGCTTTCGCCGCGCCTGCCGGTTGCACGGCCTCAATCGCGATCGGCCGCCGCTCGACACCAGCCTGTTTCGCCCGCCAAGGGGAGCGCAAGGCGAGTTGTTTTGAGGATCATCCCGCTTCGTCCACGCGTTGGAACCGGGAAGGAGAGCGACGATGATCCACGACCCCGAACAGACCCCGCCCGAACAGGTGCCCAACGAGGACGAGGCCGACAGCTCCGGCGGCGGCTATGGCAATCATGGTGAGGCGGGCGACGAAGAGCAGGATCGGCGCGAAGTCGGGGGCTAATGCCGGGCCGTCGCCCCAGCGTGCGCTGGGGCGACGGTTCAGCCATTACCCCACCAATGCCAGACGCGCCTCCGACGACTTCATCGCGACTGCGGTCACGCCCGGCAGGTCCTCGATATGGCTGGCCAGTTCGGCGTCGAGCAGGAAGTTACGTCCCAGCATCAGCAGCGTATCGCCGTCCGGCCCCGCGATCCGCGCCCGGACCTCGCCCCGGCCGTTGCGCAGCGGGTCGAGCATCGCGTGAAGCGCCTTGAACGCCGCCTTGTCGGCCACCGTCACCTCGACCACGAACTTCGCGGTGCTGGCGAGCCCGTCGAATGGCTGGACCCGCTTGATGCTGACACGTGGGGCCTCTTCGCCCGGACGGCGATCAAGTTCGACGGTGATGAGCGCGCAATCGCCCTCCTTGGCGGCCTTTTCCAGATCGCCCGCCACCGAATCGTCGAAACAGGTCGCCAGGAACTGCCCCGTCGCGTCGGATAGCTGCGCCATCATATAGCGCTTGCCCCGCGCCGAGGTCCGCCAGCGCGCATCCTCGACCAAAGCCGCCATCGTCGCGCCGATCCGCGCGCCGTCGTCGGGGATGATCAGGTCGGTCAGCGAGGTGTAGGTCCGCGCGCCGTGCATCTTGGCGATATGCGCGTGGCGATCGACCGGATGGGCGGAGAAATAGAAGCCGAACGCCTCCTTCTCCTGCTCCATCCGCTGCGACAGGCTCCAGCGGGTGCCGGTCGGCAACTTGATCGCGTCGCCCGCCACCTCCGTCTCGCCGAACAGCCCGCCCTGCCCGCTGGTCCGCCCCTCATGGGTGCGCGCGGCGATGGCAAGGACGGTTTCGGCGACCGCATGGACGCCTGCGCGGTTGACCTCGATCCCGTCGAACGCCCCCGCGGACGCCAGCGTCTCCAGCTGGCGCTTGTTCATCAGGCGCGGATCGACCCGCTTGGCCAGCGCATCGAGCGAGGCGAAACGTCCGCCCGCATTACGCTCGGCGACCAGCTTCTCCATCGCGCCCTCGCCCACCGACTTGAGCGCACCCAGCGCATAGCGGACGCCCAGGCCGTCCTCATGTGGCTCGACATCGAACTCGGCCTGGCTGGCGTTGATGCAGGGGGGCAGCATCGTCACGCCCATTCGCCGCGCATCGTCGACGAAGATCGCCAGCTTGTCAGTCAGCGCCATGTCGTAGCACATCGACGCGGCATAGAATTCGTGCGGGTGATGCGCCTTCAGCCACGCCGTCTGATAGGCGAGCAGCGCATAGGCCGCCGCATGGCTCTTGTTGAAGCCATAGCCGGCGAACTTGTCGATCAAGTCGAACAGCTCATTGGCCTTTTGCGACGGGATGCCGTTCACCTCCTGGCATCCCTTGACGAAGATGGCGCGCTGCGCGTCCATCTCCGCCTTCACCTTCTTGCCCATCGCGCGGCGGAGAAGATCCGCGCCGCCCAGCGAATAGCCCGCCAGGATCTGCGCGGCCTGCATCACCTGTTCCTGATAGACGAAGATGCCATAGGTCTCGGACAATATCTGTTCGAGCAGGGGATGCGGGTAGATAATCTCCTCGGTTCCCTGCTTGCGGCGACCGAAGCTGGGGATATTGTCCATCGGACCCGGCCGATAGAGCGACACGAGCGCGATGATGTCGCCGAAATTGGTCGGGCGCACGGCGGACAGGGTGCGCCGCATACCTTCCGATTCCAGCTGAAACACGCCGACCGTGTCGCCCTTCTGCAGAAGAGCGTAGGTCGCCTCATCATCCCAGGCCAAGGCCCCGAGATCGACCTCGACCCCGCGCTTGGCGAGCAGCTGCACCGCTTTTTGCAGCACGGACAGCGTCTTGAGGCCGAGGAAGTCGAACTTCACGAGGCCCGCGCCTTCGACAAACTTCATGTCGAACTGCGTCACCGGCATGTCCGAGCGCGGGTCGCGATAAAGCGGCACCAGCTGCGCCAGCGGCCGGTCGCCGATCACCACACCGGCGGCGTGAGTGGACGAGTGACGCGGCAGCCCCTCCAGCTTGGTCGCCAGGTCGAGCAGGCGGCGGACCTGATTGTCGTTGGCATATTCCTTCGCCAACTCCGGCACGCCGTTCAGCGCACGCTTCAGGTCCCAGGGGTCGGTCGGATGGTTAGGCACCAGCTTGGCGAGCCGGTCGACCTGACCATAGCTCATCTGGAGCACGCGGCCGGTGTCCTTCAGCACCGCGCGCGCCTTCAGCTTACCGAAGGTGATGATCTGCGCGACCTGATCGCGACCATATTTCTCCTGGACGTAGCGGATGACCTCGCCACGCCGGGTTTCGCAGAAGTCGATGTCGAAGTCGGGCATCGACACGCGTTCCGGATTCAGGAAGCGCTCGAACAGCAGGCCCAGCTTCAGCGGGTCGAGGTCGGTGATGGTCAGCGCCCAGGCGACCACCGAGCCCGCGCCCGAACCACGGCCCGGCCCCACGGGAATGTCGTGGTCCTTGGCCCATTTGATGAAGTCGGCGACGATCAGGAAATATCCGGGGAAGCCCATCTGGATAATGATGTCGACCTCGAACTTGAGCCGTTCGTGATAGGCCTCGCGCCAGCCGGGTTCGCCCTCGCCCTCCAGCTCGGCGATACGGTCGAGCCGCGCCTCCAGCCCCGCCGTCGCGTCGCGGCGGAGCATCGCCGCCTCGCCCTCGCGGTCGCCCGCGAGGCTGGGGAGGATCGGTTTGCGCCAAGGCGCCATCACCGCGCAGCGCTGTGCGACGACCAGCGTGTTGTCGATCGCTTCCGGCAGGTCGGCGAAGAGCTGCTTCATCACCTCGGCGGGCTTCAGCCAGGCCTCGGGGCTGCTCTTGGGGCGGTCGTCCATTTCGACATAGGTCGAATTGGCGATGCACAGCATGGCGTCATGCGCGTCGCGGAACCCGCTATCGGCAAAGCAGCAGGGATTGGTCGCGACCAGCGGCAGGTCCCGGTCATAGGCAAGGTCGATCAGATCCTGCTCGGCCGCGATCTCGATGGGATCGTCGCGGCGGGCGAGCTCGACATAGAGCCGGTCGCCGAAAATCGCCTGGAGCCGGTCGGCATAGGCCTTGGCCCGGTCCGGCTGGCCTTCGGCGAACAGCCGCGCGATGCCGCCCTCCCCGGCCGCGGTCAGCGCGATCAGGCCGGTGCTGAACTTCTCCAGCGTGTCGAAGCCGACATGCGCCGCCAGCTCGATCGGCCGGTCGAGATGCGCCGCCGACACCAGCGCGCACAGATTGTCATAGCCGGTCATGTCCTGCGCATAGAGCGCGATCCAGTCGACCACCGCGCCGACATTGTCGGGCATGTCGGGCCGCGCGACGCCCAGCATCGTGCCGATGATCGGCTGCACCCCCGCTTTCTTCGCGGCGTCGGAAAAGGCCATGGCGGCATAGAGGCCGTTGCGATCGGTCAGCCCGGCGGCGGGGAAGTTATTGGCCTGGGCCTGCGCGGCTATCGCCTTGGGATCGATCGCGCCATCGAGCATCGTGAAGGACGAAAAGATGCGGAGGGGCACATAACCGGAATGCATGCCCCATCCCTACCCGACCTCGCGTGATTCGACCAGCGCGGAACCCGGCCACAGGCGATCCGTTACGGCAACAGAAGGGCTGATCTACCGCAGGATATTGACGATGACCGACACCGATCGATCCTATGCGACTTCGCTTCGTCCCGGCGCAGGCTGGGGCTGGATCTTGGCCTATGGCATATTGTCGGCGCTGCTCGGCCTGGCGGCGTTCGTCTTTCCCGTGCCGGCCACGCTGGCGGCGACGCTCGTCATCGGGGCGTTCTTTCTGGCGTCGGGGATCGTGGCGATCGGTGCGGGGATTTTCGGCAAAGGGCATGAGGGGCGCGGCTATGCCATCGGCTTTGGCCTGATCTCGCTCGTCATCGGACTGATCATGGCGTTCAAGCCGGCGACGGGCGCGATCTCGATTACCTTGCTCGTCGCGGTATGGCTGGGCCTGCGCGGCGCGTTGGAGATCGGCTTGGGCGCGCGGATGCGCCGTCGGCGCGGATGGATGATCGCGCTGGGCGTGCTCAACATCATCCTGGCGGTATTCGTGCTGGCCACGCTGCCATGGAGCGCGATGACGCTGCCGGGCTATATTTTGGGGCTGAGCTTCTTCTTTGGGGGCATCACGTCGATCGCTTCGGCACTGGATCACAAGAAGGGCGCGAGCGCGTTTTCGATTTGAGCGGGTGGCTCGGCCTTAAACTTCGCCCAGGCTGAACGGATATTGGGTTTACAGCAGCCCTTCGATGTCGCGCACCATATCCTCGGGCTTGGTCGTCGGGGCATAGCGGCCGACCACCTTGCCCGAGCGATCGACCAGAAATTTGGTGAAGTTCCACTTGATCGCCTTGGTGCCGAGCACGCCCGGTGCCTGCGCCTTCAGCCACTGGAACAGCGGTTCGGCCGCGTCGCCATTGACCTCGACCTTCGCCATCACCGGGAAGGTCACGTCATAGGTCAGCGAACAGAAATTCGCGATCTCCGCCGCATCGCCCGGTTCCTGCGCGCCGAACTGGTTGCACGGAAAGCCCAGCACCGTCAGCCCTTGCGTCTCATATCGGCGATGCAGCGCCTCCAGCCCCTCATATTGCGGGGTGAAGCCGCATTTGGACGCAGTGTTCACCACCAGCAGGACGCGCCCGGCATATATCGCCATGTCGACAGGCTGACCATCCGCCGCCCGGACGGTGAAATCCGCAATCCCGCTCATGCGTATTTCCCCAGCAGATAATCGAGATTGGCGCGCACGCCCGGCCATTCGCGGTCGATGATCGAATAGACGATGCTGTCGCGAATGCGCCCGTCGGCCATCACCTGATGCCCGCGTAACACCCCGTCCTTCTTGGCGCCCAGCCGCTCAATCGCCGCCTGGCTGCGCTTGTTGAGCGCGTCGGTGCGGATTTGGATGGCCTGGCACTCCATCACCTCGAACGCATGGGCGAGCAGCATCCGCTTCGCCTCGGTATTGACGCCGGTCCGCTGGACGCGGGTGGCGTAGAAGGTACCACCGATTTCCAAGCGCCGATGCTGGGGCGCCATGCGCATATAGCGCGTCGTGCCCACCACCTCGCCATTCGGCGTCTCGACGGTGAAGAGCAGCGCCCGGCCGACATCGCGTTCCTTGAGCGCCGCCGCCAGCCAGCGCTCGGGCGTCTTCATCATCGAGACATTGGCATAGAAGATGTTCCAGAGATCGCCCTGCCGAGCCGCCTCGACCAGGGCGGGCAGATCCGCCTCTGTGAACGGGCGGAGCGTGACGTGACGGCCGGTCAGCGTCGGCGTCTCAGACCATGGATTCATTGCAACCGCCCCTCATGCAGCCGGACCACCCGGTCCATCTTCAGCGCCAGCCGCTCGTTATGCGTCGCGATCAGCGCCGCCGACCCCTCGCCCCGCACCAGCCGCAGGAACTCGGCCAGCACCACTTCAGAGGTATGTTCGTCCAGATTGCCGGTGGGTTCGTCCGCCAGCACCAGAGGCGGCTGGTTGGCCAGCGCACGGGCGACCGCCACGCGCTGCTGCTCGCCGCCGGACAATTGGCTGGGCCGGTGGGTCAGCCGATGGCCGAGGCCGAGCGCGGTGAGAAGACCCTTGGCCCGCTCGTCGGCGGCGGCAGGCAGCTTGCCCTGCACCAGCTGCGGCAGCACGACATTCTCGATCGCGTTGAAATCGGGCAACAGATGGTGGAACTGATAGACGAAGCCCAGATGATCGCGCCGCGCAATGGTGCGGCCATGCGCGTCGAGCTTCGACACCTCCTCGCCCGCGATCCGGATCGAGCCGGAGAAACCGCCCTCCAGCAAGCCGACCGCCTGCAACAGCGTCGACTTGCCCGAGCCCGAGGGGCCGAGCAGCGCCACGATCTCGCCCGGCGCGATGGCCAGGTCGACACCGCGAAGCACCTCGATCGTCTGGCCGCCCTGGGTGAAGCTGCGCGAGAGTCCGCGCGTCTCCAGCACCGGCTCGGCGGCGGGGCGCTGTATGGCGGCCCCCATGCGGATGATCGGATCATTCATAGCGCAGCACCTGAACCGGGTCCGTGCTCGCCGCCTTCCAGGCGGGGTAGAGCGTGGCGAGGAAGGAGAAGACCAGCGCCATCGACGCGATGACGATGACCTCGACGGGATCGGTCTTGGACGGCAACTCGGTCAGATAGCGGATCGAGGGGTCCCACAGATTCTGCCCCGTCACGAACTGCACGAAGTTCACCACGCCCTGGCGGTAGAAGAGGAAGATCGCCCCCAGTACCAGCCCGGCCAGCGTCCCTAGCGCGCCGATCGTCGTGCCCACCGTCATGAAGATGCGCATCAACCCGCCCCGCGTCGCGCCCATGGTGCGCAGGATCGCAATGTCACGCGTCTTGGCACGAACGAGCATGATCAGCGAGGACAGGATGTTGAACACCGCGACCAGGATGATGATCGACAGCACGGTGAACATCGCCACCCGCTCGACCGCCAGCGCCTCGAACAACTGCGCGTTCATCGTCCGCCAGTCGGCGATCACCGCACGCCCGCCCAGCTTGTCGGCCAGGGGCGCGAGGATCTGGCCCACCCGGTCGGCGTCCACCGTCTGAATCTCGACCATGCCGACCGTGTCACCCATCAGGAGCAGCGTCTGCGCATCCTCGATCGGCATGATGACATAGGCCTTGTCATAGTCATACACTCCGATCTCGAAGATCGCGCCGACCGTATAGCTGACGATCCGCGGCACGGTGCCGAAGGGCGTAGTCTGTCCCTGCGGACTGATCAGCGAAATCTCCGACCCCACGCTCGCGCCCAGTGCCTCGGCCAGGCGGCTGCCGATCGCGATCCGGCCGCTGCCGGGCGTGATGTTGTTCAGATTGCCCATGACGATCTTGGACCGGATCGCGGAGTTGCCGCGTATATCGGCGACGCGCATGCCGCGCACCAACACCGCCTCGACCCGGCCATTATAGCTGGACATCAGCGGTTGTTCGATCATCGGCACCGCGCTGGTGACACCGGGTGTCGCACGGGCGTCGCGCACGATGTCGCGCCAGTCGGGCAGGCGGCCGCCCACCCCCTGCACCACCGCATGCCCGTTGAGCCCGACGATCTTGTCGAACAGTTCGGCGCGAAAACCGTTCATCACGCTCATGACGATGACCAGCGCGGCGACGCCCAGCATGACCGCGACCAGGCTGATCGAGGCGACGAGGAAGATGAACGCCTCCCCCTTGCCCGGCAGCAGATAGCGCCGCGCGATCATCCGTTCGTAACGAGACAGGATCATTGAGGTCCGATCGATCCATGAAGACAAGGAAATGCCGTGAGGCTGTAGGAGCGGCACCCGATGCTGGCAATGCCGCACCGGGTCCGGCCTGCAAAACCGGCCAATCCGGGGATTGTTGCGCGCACGCCACACCGGCCGAGCAATCGTAGCGCGGATGCCGCAAGAGGGATGACAAGCCAGCCTTCCCTAACGTAACACAATCTTACTGAGACACAGGCAGAAACGGCCGTGGTTCGGGGATTGCTCCAACGCTCACCCAAAGAGGTTGATGCGGGAGCGGGAAAAGGGGGCTGACGAGCGATCGTCACGCAGGCGCCCGGATCGGAAACGGTCCGGGCGTTTGTCATTCGGGCCCTTCCGCACATCCTGTCCCACCGAAAAGCCGCCGGAACCGGCGAGGGGAACGGGGAGCTTCCAGACTCCATCCCCAGATGCCGGCCCGGCGCCCGTTTACGGGACTGTCGCTATACCAGATCAAGATGAACCGAATGTGGACGAATCCTGTGATTCGTCATGGGGGCGCCGCGCTTCACCCACAGATTTCGCGAACGGGGTCCTCCCCAAGCGGCGCTTGGGGAGGATGGGATCAAAACGACTTGGAGATCGTGAACCCGTAAGTTCGCGGATCGCCCGGCTGGCCGACGATCAATCCGGTCGATCCGGACTGGGTCGCCAGCAATTCGTAATAATCATGGTCAAACAGGTTCCGCACCCAGACAAAGGCGTTCAGATTACCTGGCGCCTTGAACCCGGCGCGGACGTTGGACAGGCTGTAGCCGTTGATATCGGTATAGGCCGAGCGTGACGGATTGGACGAGAATTTCGACCGATAGCTACCGTCATAGCCCAGATAGAATTGCCCCTCGGTCCCGGCCACGGTCGCGGGCAGATCATATTCCGCGCCATAGGAGAAAGCCCAGCGCGACACGCCCGGCAACCATTGGCCCGAAATATCGCAATAGGGCAGCGAATTGCCCGGCGTCCCCGCCGCCGCCGGCGTGCCGACGATCTGGCCGTTCACCACCGGCAGGGCCGTGCCACCCGACAGTTCCGGCGGGCATGGCGCGTTGGTGAAGCGCGTGTAGCGCGCGTCCGTGAAGGCGCCATTGGCATAGACGTTGAACCGCTGCGTCGGGCGGAAGGCCGAATCGATCTCGATACCGCGCGTCCGCACCCGGCCCGCATTAGCGAGATAACCGCGCAGGACGTTGACCTGCAGATTGTTCACCGTCGCCTGATAATCGGCGATCTCGGTCCAGAAGCCCGCGATGTTCACCGTCGCGCGGCGATCGGCGAATTGGGTCTTCAGCCCCAGCTCGAAATGGTTGACCTTTTCGGGTTTCACCGTCTGGGTCGCCAGGATCGGATTGTTCTGCCCGTCGAGCGGCAGGCCGGACAGGTTGATGCCGCCCGACTTATAGCTGCGCGCATAGGTCGCGTAATAATGGACGTTGGGATTGAACTCGTACGCGATGGTCAGGTCGCCCGACAGGTTCCAATTGGTGAAGGACGGCGTGTAACTCTGCGGCGCAAGAACGCCGCGCTGGTCATTGTTCAGGTTGCTCGAACCCGCCCCGTTGGTGACCGTGGACACATAGGAGCCATCCTTGCGGTCATAGTTGAGCCGCAACCCCGGCGACACCGACAGGCGATCATCGACATGCCAGGTCAGTTTGCCGAACAAGGCCGCCGAGGTGTTGGTGAAGCCGATCGTATTGCGGGACGTTAGGCCGTTCAGTACCGCCGGATTGCACGCATTGGTAGTGGCCGTCGCGCAGCCATTGGCACCGAATGGCGGCGTACCGGGGTTGAGCAGGAAACGGCTCGCCGCCGGACCTTGAACCTGCAAGCCTTGCGTATCGATCGACTGCCAGAAATAGAAGACGCCCAGGACATAATCCAGCGTCCGCTTGCCGTTCGACGCAATGCGGATTTCCTGAGTCACCTGGCTCTGCTGCGACGGGTTGGCGGAAACGGTGGTGATCGGCAGACCGATGAAATCGCGGTCGTTGGACGGGTCCCAATGCCAGAAGCGCCATGCCGACACGCTGGTCAACGTCGCCTCGCCCACATCCCAATTGGCGACGAGAGACAGCCCGCCCAGTTCCTGCTTGGCCCGCAGATCGGTATCGACATCGGTCACCCGGTCGAAGGCATTGGTCGAGGGCACGCTATAGCCCTGCGCCGCCGCCAGGGAGGCATATTGACGGGTGACCGGCCGCTGCGTCGCCCCCACGCGCGCATAATATTGGACGCAGCAATTGGGGTTCTGCCGCGCATAATCGCCCGACAGGGTCAGATCGAGCGTCGGCGTCGCGTGCCACAGGAACTGGCTGCGCAGCGACAGATTGTCCTGGCTGTTCTGCCATTCCTGCTGGCGCGTGTTCCAAATGGTACCGCGCCGCGTGGTGATCGAGGTGGACAGCCGCACTGCGACCTTGTCGTCGACCAGCGGGCCGGACACCGACGCCTTGCCCTGGAAGAAGTCGTAATTGCCGCCGCTGACCTCGACCCGCGCCTCGGGCGTAAAGCTGGGCGGGCGGGTGATGATGTTGATCGCGCCCGCCGTGGTGTTCTTGCCATAGAGCGTGCCCTGCGGCCCGCGCAGCACCTCGATCCGCTCGGTATCGGTGAAGTCGAATGTCGCCGAAGCGATGCGGCTGTAATAGACCTGATCGACATAGATGCCGACGCCCTGCTCGATCCCGTCATTGGTGAGGCCGAACGGAGCGCCCAGGCCACGGATATTGGCCGCCGAATTGCGCGGGTTGGTCGAATAGAATTGCAGGGTCGGCTGTATCTGGGTCAGCCGATTAACATTGTATGTCCCCGTCTCGGCCAGCGCGGTGCCGCCGATCACCGACATGGCGATGGGCACCGACTGAATCGTCTCTGCCCGGCGGCGCGCGGTGACGACCACGTCGCCCCCGCCCTGCTGTGCGGTGCCGAGCCGTCCTTCGTCGCGGCGGGCTTGGGACGGTGGTGCCTGTGCGGCGGCTATATCCTGCGGTTCGGTGGCGGCCACCGCCGTCGTCTGCGCCGCCAGAACCAGCGCGAGGGTCAAGGACATGGAAGCTCCCCTTTTGGTTTCACACCCTATTCGCACATCAATTTAATAGACATTCAAGTCGCACGACGCTTGGGATGGGTGAAGATTTGCTTTTCGATCCTGCAAGGCTCTTGAAGGCCATTTTTCATGAACCATATTGGTTCACGTGCGGTGCCGATCATCGGGCCGCACGATCGATCAAAGCCGTTCCGTGCCGGAGCGGCGCTGACGATCCTGGTTCAATTCGCTTCTGATGGAGGTTTTGACATGCGTATCGACCTGACCCCTTATCGTCGTTCGACCATCGGGTTCGACCGGCTGTTCGATCTGCTGGAGACCAACGCGCGTGGCGCTTCGGCGGAAAATTATCCCCCCTTCAACCTCGAACGTCTGGCCGAGGACCGTTACCGCATCACCCTGGCGGTGGCCGGTTTTTCGCGAGACGAAATCGAGATCACTGCGCAGCAGAATATGCTGCTCGTCACCGGCAAGAAGGATGACAAGGCGACTGCGCCCAACTTCCTGCATGTCGGGATTGCCAATCGCTCGTTCGAGCGGCGCTTCGAACTGGCGGACTTCGTGTTCGTCGAGGATGCGCGCCTGAACGACGGCCTGCTCGTCATCGACCTCGTCCGCGAGGTCCCCGAGGCGATGAAGCCCAAGACGATCGCGATCAAGACGGGCCAGCCGCTCGCCGCAGTGGAACATCACGCCGACCACAAGGCCGACGAGGCCAAGGCGGCGTAAGCAAGCTCGACGTCTTTCCCTCCCTAAAGACGTCGCGAGGCGTCCGGACCGACGGGTCCGGGCGCCTTTTGATTTTTTTCGAGCCTCCGTTCGGGCGGAGCGAAGTCGAAGCCTTTGCCTCGCCGCCAACCCAAAAAGAAAACCCCGCCTCCATCATCTGGAGGCGGGGTTCTCAAATCACACCAACCGGCTCTGCTTCACCGCCGCTTCGATGAAGCTGGCGAACAGCGGATGCGGGTCGAAGGGCTTGGATTTGAGTTCCGGGTGGAACTGCACGCCGACGAACCAGGGGTGATCGGGCCGCTCGACGATCTCGGGCAGCGTGCCGTCGGGCGACATGCCGCTGAACACCAGGCCGCCCTTTTCCAGCGCGTCCTTATAGCCGGTGTTGACCTCGTAACGGTGACGATGACGTTCCGAGATGTCCTCGCCGCCATAGATGGAGGCGACCACGCTGTTGCCTGCCAGCTTGGCCTGATAGGCGCCCAGCCGCATCGTGCCGCCCAGATCGCCGCTCGCCTCGCGCTGTTCCAGGCCATCACGGCCCATCCATTCGGTGATGAGGCCGACCACGGGCTCGGACGTCGGACCGAACTCGGTCGAGGAGGCGTCCTTAATCCCTGCCAAATGCCGCGCGCCCTCGACACACGCCATCTGCATCCCGAAACAGATGCCGAAATAGGGCACACGGCGTTCGCGCGCGAAGCGAACCGCCTCGATCTTCCCTTGCGCTCCACGTTCACCGAATGCGCCGGGGACCAGGATGGCGTGGCACGGCTCGAGCTGCTGCGCGATCTCGCTCTCGTCGCCCTCGAACAGTTCGGCGTCGATCCAGCGGATATGGACCTTCACCTTGTTGGCGATACCGCCATGCACCAGTGCTTCGTTGAGCGACTTGTACGCATCCTGCAGACCGACATATTTGCCGACCACGCCGATCGTCACTTCGCCTTCCGGGTTCACCAGACGATCGACGATCTCGGTCCAGCGCGACAGGTCGGGCGCGCCCTGCGGCTCGATGCCGAAGGCGCGCAGCACCTCCGAATCGAGACCCTCGGCATGGTATTGGAGCGGCACCGCATAGATGCTCTTGGCATCCAGTGCCGGGATGACCGCCGAGGGCGGCACGTTGCAGAACAGGCCGATCTTGGCGCGGTCCGAGGCGGGCAGCGGATGCTCGCAGCGGCAGACCAACACGTCGGGCGCGACACCCAGAGCCGCGATCTCGCGTACCGAATGCTGGGTCGGCTTGGTCTTCAACTCGCCCGCCGCCGCGATGTACGGCACCAGCGTGACGTGGATGCTGATCGACTGGCCACGGCCCAGTTCGTTCTTGAGCTGGCGGATCGCCTCGATGAAGGGCAGCGACTCGATGTCGCCCACGGTGCCGCCGATTTCGCAAAGGACGAAATCCAGGTCGTCGCCATTCTCATCGACGGTATCGGCCTTGGCGAACGCCTTGATCGCGTCGGTGACGTGCGGGATCACCTGCACGGTCGCGCCGAGATAGTCGCCGCGCCGCTCGCGCTCGATGATCGTCTTGTAGATGCGGCCGGAGGTAACATTGTCCGACTGACGCGAGGCCACGCCGGTGAAACGCTCATAATGGCCGAGGTCGAGATCGGTCTCGGCCCCGTCATCGGTGACGTACACCTCGCCGTGCTGATACGGGCTCATCGTGCCCGGATCGACGTTAAGATAGGGATCGAACTTGCGGATGCGCACGCGGTAACCGCGTGCCTGTAGAAGAGCCGCAAGAGAGGCCGCCATGAGGCCTTTGCCGAGCGACGAAACCACGCCGCCGGTGATGAAAATATACCGCGCCATGGGAAGAATCGCCTAGCTTGGATGGGGTGGATACGACAACAGCAAAGATGCGCGCCGCCGACAATTTGCGGCGGCGCGAGGGCCTAAGCTGCGATGAAAACGGGATTTAGCGGGCGAGCGGAACCGCCGAATTGTCGGCAGGCTGCGGCGCGGCCGAGCCCTGGGCGGGGGCCGCCGCACTGCCGGTCGGCACCGGAGCCTGGGCCGGCGCGGTGATCGGTGCCTGAGTCGCAGGCGTCCGGGCGAGCGAGGTGTCGATCGCAGGCGCCCCGCGCGTCGCGGCGAGGACCGCGAGCAGGATCGAGAAGCCGACGAACAAGGTCGCCAGCACCGCCGTCGCGCGGCTGAGGAAGTCCGCCGCACCACGCGCCGACATCAGCCCCGACGGGCTGCCCCCCATGCCCAGACCGCCGCCTTCCGACTTCTGCATGAGGATCACCGTGACCAGGGTCGCGGCGATGAGAGCGTGGATGACGAGCAGAAATGCGAACATGAGGCGCGTGTGATCCCGATTGAGGGGTGTGCGAAACCGCGCACATAGGCGAGCCGGGGGATGGGATCAACCATGTGGCGCCGAACCCGATCGCCCTGCCCTCGCTCACCCGGAGGAAACGGAGTCGAACGGCGGCGCGGCGGCGGCCCTTCTGCCCATCCCCGCCCGCTCCGCCATCGTGGGCACGAAGCCCGCCTCGGCGGGAATGATCCGGCAAGATGGGAATCCCCTCACCCAAGTTGTTCATCTCAAAGGAACAGGAGTGAAACCACCATGGATAAAGGGCGTTATGACTTCGAAACAACGCCCGGCAAAGCCCGGCTCAGCCATTGGAATCATCGTCGTGTCCCACCCGCACGAAGCTCAGTCGCTGTTGGCCTGGATGAGCGCCTTGGTCGATTATGTCCGTTCGGGCGAGCCCGATCTGACCAACCGGCAGATGGCCTTGCTGCTGGTCGTCTATCTGCGTCCGGGGCCCCATACGGTGCGCGGTTTGGCGCGCGCTTTGAACGTCTCGAAACCCGTCGTCACCCGTGCCTTGAATAGACTAGGAACGCTGGGCTATCTGCGCCGCCAACGCGATGATAGCGACAAGCGTAACATCTTTGTCGCCAGGACACCTGAAGGGGCGGACTTTCTTGAAGAATTCGGACATTTCATCGGCGCTGGCGACGCCCCCGGCCTCCAGCGGGCCAGCGCGTAAGAGCTTTGCGCTACAGGGTCGGCGGGTCAGTCTCGACCCGCGGACCAACGCGGTGCGTCCCGATCTGGCCGATGTCCGGCTCGCCGAATACGTATTCGCGCCGCATTATGCCGCTCCCCTGCCCTATAAGACCAGCGCGCCGGTCACCTTGCGCGAGGGACGCGCGACGGGCAGCATGGTCTTGGCCGAACTGGCGTCGGGCGAGACTTTCGAGGTACTGGAGGTCGCCGGCGGCTTGGCCTGGGGCATCGCCCCGGTGATGGGGCTGGTCGGCTATTGCGACGCCAGCGGTCTGGAGCAGGTGCAGTGACGAAGACGGTTTTCATCGATGGTGGCGCGGGGACGACCGGGCTGGAGATCGCCGACCGGCTGTCCGGGCGGCCCGATCTGTCGATCCTGACGCTGCCCGATGAACGCCGCAAGGATGCACAGGCCCGGCGCGAGGCGATCAACGACGCCGACTTCGTCATCCTCTGCCTTCCCGATGATGCCGCGCGCGAGGCCATATCGCTGATCGCGAACGACCGCACGCGGGTCGTCGACGCCTCGACCGCGCATCGGACCGCTGAAGCTTGGGTCTACGGTTTCGCCGAACTGGAGCCGGAACAGCAGCAGCGTGTCGCGAATGCCCGCTTCGTCTCCAACCCGGGCTGCTACCCAACCGGTTTCCTGGCGCTGGTCCGCCCGCTGGTTCGTGCCGGGATCATTCCCGCCGACTGGCCTGTCTCGGTCAACGCCGCATCGGGCTATTCGGGCGGGGGCAAGGCGATGATCGCGGAATATGAAAGCGCCACCCAGCGCGCCTTCCGTCCCTATGGCCTGTCGGTGGCGCATAAGCATGCGCCCGAGATGCAGCGCCATTCGGGGCTGACCCACGCCCCCATCTTCGCCCCCGCCGTGGTCGACACCTATCGCGGCATGGTGGTCGAAGTGCCCCTGCCGCTTTATGCCCTGCCCGGCGCGCCGTCGCTCGACACGGTCGCGGCCACCCTGGCCGAAGCCTATGCGGACAGCCGCATCGTCACGGTCGCCCCCGGCGACATCGCGGCGGTGAATATCGAGGAAAATGCCGGATCCGACCGGATGACCTTGCGCGTCTGCGGCAATGCGGCCACGGGTCAGGCTCGACTGATCGCCACGCTCGACAATCTGGGCAAGGGTGCCGGGGGTGCAGCGGTGCAGAATTTGAACATCATGGCCGGACTCGATCCGACCGCCGGCCTCGTGCTCTAAGGAGACGTCATGACGCGCAATCCCGTTGGCAAGCTGCTGCTGTTCGGTGCGACCGGCGACCTGTCGCAGCGTATGCTGCTGCCGTCGCTGTTTAATCTTCATTCCGACGGCCTGTTGCCCGAAGACCTGACGATCACCGGCACCGCGCGCTCGGATCATGACGACGCCAGCTTCCGGGATTTCGCGGCAAAGGCGCTCGACACCTTCCTGCCCGATGACCGCAAGGACCAGGAAAAAATTGCGGGCTTCTTAAATCGATTGCAGTATCAGTCGCTCGACGCGTCGACGACGGAGGGTTTCCCCGCGCTGGCGGAGAAGGTCGGCGATGTGTCCAACGGCCTGGCCATCTATCTCTCGACCGCGCCCAGCCTGTTCGAATCGACGATCAAGGGCCTCGAATCGGTCGGCCTGGCGGGTGAGACGGTGCGGATCGGCCTGGAAAAGCCGCTCGGCTATGACCTCGCCTCGTCCAAGGAGATCAACGACGCTGTCGCTTTCGGCTTCCCCGAGGAGCGGACCTTCCGCATTGACCATTATCTGGGCAAGGAAACCGTCCAGAACATCCTGGCGCTGCGCTTCGGCAATTTCTTCTTCGAGCCGATCTGGAACGCCAACGGCATCGACAATGTCCAGATCACCATCGCCGAGACCGTCGGGCTGGAGGATCGCGCCGGTTACTATGAGGGCGCAGGTGCGCTGCGCGACATGGTGCAAAACCATATCCTGCAACTTCTCGCGCTGATCGCGATGGAGCCGCCGGCGCGTTACGACGGCACCGCGATCCGCGATGAAAAGGCCAAGGTCTTCCGCTCGCTGCGCCTGATGACGCCGGAGGAAGTGCCCCAGAACACCGTCACCGGCCAATATGTCGACGGCGCGGTCGGCGGCAAGATCGTCGGTTCCTATGCCAATGAACTGGGCAAGCCGTCCAAGACCGAGACCTTCGTCGCGATCAAGGCGCATGTCGACAATTGGCGCTGGCAGGGCGTGCCCTTCTACCTGCGCACCGGCAAGCGCATGGCGACCCGCCGTTCGGAAATCGCGATCCAGTTCAAGCCGGTTCCGCACTCGATGTTCGCCGGGCGCGGCGGCATCCTTCAGCCCAACACACTGGTCATCCGCCTCCAGCCAGAGGAATATATCCAGTTGCTGGTGATGGCGAAGGAGCCGGGTCTGGACCGCGAAGGCCTGCGCCTGCGCGAAGTGCCGCTGAACCTGTCGCTGGACGCGGAGTTCGCCGGAACCCGCCGTCGCATCGCTTATGAACGGCTGTTGCTCGACCTGATCGAAGGCGACCAGACGCTGTTCGTCCGCCGCGATGAGGTGGAGGCG
This sequence comes from Sphingomonas sp. LC-1, assembly GCF_025371035.1. Classification (GTDB taxonomy): domain Bacteria; phylum Pseudomonadota; class Alphaproteobacteria; order Sphingomonadales; family Sphingomonadaceae; genus Sphingomonas; species Sphingomonas sanguinis_E. Next base: position 288,721 of record NZ_JANZXB010000001.1, read on the forward strand.
CAATGGACTTGGATCGACGCGATCCGCACCGGTTGGAACGCTGCCGACGTCAAGCCCAAAAGCTATCCGAGCGGCAGCTGGGGCCCGTCCGCCGCGATCGCGCTGACCGAGCGGGATGGCGTGACCTGGCAGGACGACTGACACGCCCTATTCGCCGAACAAGGGCGGATGCGTTTTGGCGCCGACTTGGCCCGCCCCAATGGCGGGCCGGGGACGGCTCCGCGAATATCAGGACAGAGATGACATGACCGACGAAATCGAATGGTGGGACTATGAGGATACCACCGAAATGGCGAACGCGCTCGCCGGCGACATCCAGTTCATCATCGAAAGCGCGATCGAGGCGCGCGGCGCGGCGGTGATCGCGCTGTCGGGCGGCAAGACGCCGATCCCGGTCTATGAAAAGCTGGCCCAGGCCAAGCTCGATTGGAAGCGGGTGACCATCGTTCCCGCCGACGAGCGTATCGTGCCGTTGGGCGATCCGCTGTCCAACGTGACGATGATCGGCAAGATCTTCCTGCCCAAGGGCGCAAGGGTCATGCCGATCGTGCCGCAGGCGACGTCCGACTATAAGGCCGCCGGACGTTCGGCCGATGCGCTGATGCAGGAGCTGCACTGGCCGCTCGATCTGGTGCTGCTGGGCATGGGTGCGGACGGTCACACCGCCTCGATCTTCCCCGGCCCCGATTATGACGAAGCGCTCAACGGGCCGAAGGAGCGCCGCGCGCTGGGCCTGATGCCAGAGCCCCTGCCGCCTGAGGCGCCGGTCGCGCGCGTGACGCTCAGCCGCGCCGGGATCGTCTCGGCCCGCTCGATCATGTTCGCCATTTCGGGCCCCGCCAAGAAAAAGGTTCTGGAGGACGCGATCAAGGAAGGCGCATCCTCGCCCTATCCCGTCGGCCGCGTCCTGGCCGAGGTCGAACTGCCAATCGACATCCACTGGAGCGAGCAATGAGCTTGAACGCCGCCGTTTCCGCCGTCACCGACCGGGTCATCGAGCGTTCGAAGCCCGGGCGGCAGGCCTATCTCGACCTGATCGCGCACGAGGCCGAAACGGCGGTGCGCCGCCCCAATCTGGGCTGCGCCAACCTGGCCCATGCCTATGCCGGGACCGAGGAAGATCGCGACGCCATGAAGGCGGATCGCGGCATGAACATCGGCATCGTGTCGGCCTATAACGACATGCTGTCCGCACACGCCGTCTATTACCGCTATCCGGAACTGATGAAGGTCTGGGCGCGCGAGGTCGGTGCCACGGCGCAGGTGGCGGGCGGCGTGCCCGCCATGTGCGACGGCGTGACGCAGGGCTATGCGGGCATGGAGCTGTCGCTGTTCAGCCGCGACACCATCGCGCTGTCGACGGCGGTCGCGCTGAGCCACGGCACCTTCGAGGGGGCCGCGCTGCTGGGCATTTGCGACAAGATCGTTCCGGGCCTGCTAATGGGCGCGCTGCGCTTCGGCCATCTGCCGATGATCCTGGTTCCCGGCGGCCCGATGCCGACGGGCCTGCCCAACAAGCAGAAGGCCGCCGTTCGCGAGGCCTTTGCCGAGGGCAAGGCGGGGCGCGAGGAACTGCTCGATGCCGAAATCGCCGCCTATCATTCCAAGGGCACCTGCACATTCTACGGCACCGCCAACACCAACCAGATGATGATGGAGGTGATGGGCCTGCACATGCCGGGCGCCGCCTTCGTCAATCCGGGCACCAAGCTGCGCCAGGAGCTCAGCCGCGCCGCCGTCCACCGTCTGGCCAAGATCGGGCAGCGGGGCGAGGACTACCGGCCGCTGGGGCGCTGCGTCGATGAAAAGGCGATCGTCAACGCGGCAGTCGGCCTGCTGGCCACCGGCGGGTCGACCAACCACCTGATCCACCTGCCCGCCATCGCGCGCGCGGCGGGGATCATCATCGACTGGGAGGATATGGACCGCCTGTCGGCCGCCGTGCCGCTGATCGCGCGGGTCTATCCCAACGGCTCTGCCGACGTGAACGGGTTCGAGGCGGCGGGCGGCATGCCCTATGTCATCCGCGAACTCCTGTCGGAGGGGTTGCTCCACCGCGACATCCTGACGGTGGCGGGCAAGGACCTGTCCGATTACGGCCAGACGGCGGTGATCGCGGACGACAAGCTGGCCTGGACCCCGGTCGGCGACAGCGGCGACGAGACGATCCTGCGTCCGGCCGCCGCGCCCTTCTCGCCCGATGGCGGGATGCGCATCCTCTCGGGCAATCTGGGCCGCGCCTGCATCAAGGTGTCCGCCGTTGAGCGCGAGCGCTGGATCATCGAGGCGCCCGCGCGCGTCTTCTCCGACCAGTCCGAAGTGCAAGCCGCGTTCAAGGCGGGCGAGCTGGAGCGCGACGTCGTCGTCGTCGTCCGTTTCCAGGGGCCCAAGGCCAATGGCATGCCCGAGCTGCACAAGCTGACCCCGCCGCTGGGCGTGCTCCAGAACCGGGGCTTCAAGGTGGCGCTGGTCACCGATGGCCGTATGTCGGGCGCGAGCGGCAAGGTGCCCTGCGCCATCCATCTCAGCCCCGAGGCGATCGGCGGTGGCGCGATCGGGCTGATCCGCGATGGCGACATCGTCCGGCTGGATGCCGTCGAGGGTACTCTGAATGCGCTGGTCGATCCGGTCGAATGGGCCGCGCGCGAACAGGCCGTGACCCCCGCCCCCGTTCAGGGCATGGGCCGCGAGCTTTTCGCATTGTTCCGCCAGGCCGCCGACGAGGCTGAGAAGGGCGCATCGCCCATTCTCGCCGGCGCCGGTCTGTAAAAGATAAGGGGGAGGACATCATGGAAATCGTTGCCGTCGATATCGGGGGCACGCATGCGCGCTTCGCGATCGCCGAGGTCGAGAATGGCCGCGTCGTCAAGCTGGGCGAACCCTGCACGCAGAAGACCGCCGAGCACGCTTCGCTCCAAACCGCGTGGCAGGCGTTCGAGGCGCATATCGGCCGTCCGCTGCCCAAGGCGGCGTCGCTCGCCATCGCCTCGCCGATCACGGGCGACGTGATCCGCATGACCAACAATCCCTGGGTCATCCGCCCCTCGCTGATCCCCGAGCGGCTGGGCGCGGACATCTATACGGTCATCAATGATTTCGGTGCGGTCGGCCATGCCGTCGCGCAGGTGCCGGAGGAGGATTTCCTCCATATCTGCGGTCCCGAAGAGCCGATGCCCGAACAGGGCGTCGTCACCGTCTGCGGCCCCGGTACCGGCCTGGGCGTCGCACAGGTGTTGCTGACGCCGCAACGTTATCATGTCATCGAGACTGAAGGCGGGCATATGGACTATGCCCCTCTGGACGGCATCGAGGATGCGATCCTCAAGCGCCTGCGCCGGACCTATACCCGCGTGTCGTGCGAGCGGATCTGCTCGGGGCCCGGCATCGTCGCCATCTATGAAACGCTTGCCTCGATGGAAGGCCGCGCGATGCCCAGCCGCGATGATCGCGAAATCTGGACCGAGGCGCTGGACGGCACCGACTCGATCGCGCTGGCCGCGCTCGATCGTTTCTGCCTGGCGCTCGGCGCGGTCGCGGGTGACTTCGCCCTGGCGCAGGGGGCCAAGACCGTCGTGATCGCGGGTGGCCTGGGCTATCGGATCAAGGACAAGCTGTTGCGCTCGGGCTTCGACCAGCGCTTCGTCGCCAAGGGGCGTTTCCAGTCGCTGATGGCGCGCATTCCCGTCAAGCTTATCACCCATCCCCAGCCCGGCCTGTTCGGCGCGGCTGCGGCCTTCGCACAGGAGCATACATGACCGACATCGCCACCATCATGCGCACCAGCGCGGTCATCCCCGTGCTGGTCATCGACGACGCCGCCACCGCCAAGCCCCTGGCCGAGGCGCTGGTCGCGGGCGGCCTGAAAGTCCTGGAGGTGACGTTGCGCACCCCCGCCGCGCTGGAAGCCATGGCCGAGATGAAGAAGGTCCCGGGCGCGATCGTCGGCGCGGGCACTGTGGTCAACGAGAAGCAGCTGCGCGACGTGGCGGATGCCGGCGCCGAGTTCATCGTCTCGCCGGGTCTGACCGACCGTCTGGGCGCGGCGGTGATCGACAGCGGTATTCCCTATCTGCCGGGCGTGGCCAATGCAGGCGACATCATGCGCGGGCTGGACATGGGCCTGACGCACTTCAAGTTTTTCCCCGCAGAGACCAGCGGCGGGCTGAAGGCGCTGAAGGCGCTGGCCGCGCCCTTCTACCAGGCTCGCTTCTGCCCGACCGGCGGCATCACCGAGGCCAGCGCACCCGATTGGCTCGCATTCGACCGCGTGCTGTGCGTCGGCGGTAGCTGGGTGACCGGCGGATCGATGGCGGACGTCGAGGCCAAGGCCCGCGCGGCATCGGCTCTGCGCGGCTGATCGCAAACCCTCCCCAAGCGCTACTTGGGGGGGGCGTACGCTAGTTAAGTGGGACGGCAGGGCGGTCGCGCCATTAAAAGAGCGATCCCCTCCGTCACGCTGGCGGCGATCAACCGCCCGCCAGCTCCAGCAACCACGTTCGAAACGCGCGCATCGCCAGCCCTTCCTTGCGCGACAGCAACCGCGTCAGCCAATAACGCCCCGCGTCGACCTCCACGGCGAAGGGCTGGGCCAACCGCTCGGTCGTCAGCTCGTGCCCGAACATCGCCTTGGGCGCGAGCGCGACGCCGAGTCCCGCCATCGCCGCGCCCACCATCAACGCCGAGCTGTCGAACATGGGACCGCGCAGGGCGGGCGGCTGAACGCCCGCCGCCTCGAACCAGCGCTCCCATTCACTGACCCGGTAGGACCGGAGCAACCGCTCGCGGACCAGATCGGCGGGATCACGCAATCGCTCCGCCACCAGTGGCGCACAGAGCACCGTCAAAGGTGCCGCCATCAGCGGTTCGGCATGGGTGCCGTGCCAGGCGCCGTCGCCGAAACGGATCGCGAAGTCCAATCCCTCCCCCGCCAGATCGACCCGGTTGTTATTGATCGACACCCGCAGGTCGATATGGGGATGCGTCGCCGCGAAATCGTCGAGCCGGGCGAGCAGCCATCCGGTCGCGAAGGTGCCCACCACGCCGATATTCAGGACATATTGGAACCGCCCATCGGCGAAACGGTCGAGCGTCGCACCGATCCGGTCGAACGTCTCCGCCAGCACGGGCACCAGCGCCTGCCCGTCATCGGTCAGCGCCAGTCCGCGCGGGAGGCGATGAAACAGCCGCGCCCCCAGCCGCTTCTCCAGCGCCGATACCTGATGGCTGACCGCCCCCTGGCTGACGCATAATTCGATCGCCGCGCGGGTGAAATTCAGATGCCGCGCCGCCGCCTCGAAAGCGCGAAGGGCGTTGAGGGGAAGTTGCGCGCGGTCCATGGCCTATCATGAGATTGGCTCATGGCTGTGTCTAGGGAAGATGCTTTGTGCGCCGCGCGTCGCACCCGCATGATCGCGACCGAGGAGAACGACCATGCTAGCCACATTCGCCATCGCCGTCACACTGGCGGCCGCCGCCGGACAACCGCAAGCCGATCCCCTGACCCAGCCGATCGCGACCGAGCGTGAGGCGGAATGGCTGGCCCCACGCCCGCCGGTACGGGTGTTCGGCAACAGCTATCTCGTGGGCTTTGGCGGGTTGAACGTTGCATTGATCGACACGGGACGGGGCCTCATCCTGATCGACGGCGCGCTTCCCCAGGCGGCTCCGGCCATTCTTGCCAATGTCGCCAAGCTCGGCTTCCGCCCCCGCGACATCAAATATATTCTCAGCACCGAGCCGCATTTCGACCATGCCGGGGGGATCGCCGCACTCGCACGCGACACCGGCGCGACCGTCATCGCCAGCGCGCGCGGGGCGGAAGGGTTGCGGACCGGGCGGCTGGCGGCCGACGATCCCCAGCGCGGTTATGACAGCCGCTTTCCCGCCGTCCGCTCGGTAAGGGTGATCCGCGATGGCGAGCGGCTGACGCTGGGCAACACCGTCGTCACCGCGCGCGCGACGCCCGGCCACACCATGGGCAGCATGAGCTGGACCTGGCGTTCCTGTCAGCGTGACCAGTGCCGGTCGATCGTCTTCGCGAGCAGCCTGAATCCGGTCTCGACCGACGATTATCGCTTCTCGGCCTCCTCCAGCCGCCCCGTGGTCGCCGCCTTCGCGCGCGGCCAGTCTGCGATGCGCGCCCTGCCCTGCGACATATTGATCACCGCCCATGCCGATCAGGACGGCGCGACTGACCGTTTCCGCACCACAGCCGGTGCCTGTCGCGCTTATGCGCAGTCGTCCGAACGCGCGCTGGCCAGGCGGCTGCGCAGCGAACGGCGCTGAGCCTTACATCTCGCCGCGCTGGCGACGGATCGCGTACCATTTGCGCACATTGGCATTATGCTCTGCCAGCGTGTCGGCAAAGACATGGCCGCCCGATCCGTCCGCCACGAAATACAGCGCCTTGCTGTCCGCCGGGTTCAGCACCGCATCGATCGAGGCGCGGCCAGGATTGGCGATCGGGCCGACCGGCAAGCCGGGGCTGGCATAAGTGTTGTACCCGTTCTTTGCGTGCAATTCGGACCGCAGGATGCGACGCCCCAGCGGGCGGCCTTTGGTGATCGGATAGATCACGGTCGGATCGGCCTGGAGCGGCATCCCGATACGCAGCCGGTTGCCATAGACCGCCGCCACCGTGCGTCGCTCAGACGGTTTGCCGGTTTCCTTCTCGACGATCGAGGCGAGGATGATCGCCTGCTCCGGCGAAGTGACCGCGATGCCGGGCTTCCGATTCGCCCACGCCTTGGCGAGATAGTCGCGCATCGCCTTCTGCATCCGCGCCACCACCGAAGCGCGGGTGTCGCCCTTCTGATAGGCATAGCTGTCGGGCAGGATCGATCCTTCCTTCGGGACCGACACATCGCCGGTCAGGCCATCGGCGCGCATCAGCGCGTCATGGACCAGCACCGAGGGATAGCCCTCCGGCACGGGGACCAGCCGCTGGCGAACCTTGCCCTCCTTCAACAGGGTCAGCACATCGGAGGCACTGGCATGTTCGGGAATGGCATATTCGCCCGCCTTGATCGCGGCCCCGCCACCGAACAGCCGCGCATAAAGACGGAAGCGCCCGGCCGAGCGAATCGCGCCAGCCTTTTCCAGTTCGTTGGCAGCGCGGGCGAGGCTCGCCCCTTCGGGCACGACGACGGCGAGCGGCCTGTCCGCCGGGCCGCTGCCCGCCCAGTCATGCGCGACCCAGGCGAAGACGGCGATGCCGATCAGCCCCAGCAGCAACCCGATACAGCCGACCTTGCGCATATATCACCCGGTTAGGAAAGGGCGCGAGGCCCGAACACATAACAACCCCGGCACCGATCCGGGCCCGCTTGCATATCCAGCCCGATGGCGCGGGCCTGAACGTTTTGCAAGCGGACCCAGCGGTCGCCGGGGTTGGAATTCAACGCTTCACTCGATTCGCGCCGAGCGGAGGTCGGGAAGCGGTATGAAAGCTCAGATCGCCTTCATCACCAGCGAGGCGTTGGTGCCGCCGAAGCCGAACGAGTTGTTCAGCACCGCCTTCACTTCACGCTTCTTGGCGACGTGCGGAACCAGGTCCACGCCCTCGGTCCCTTCGTCCGGATTGTCGAGGTTCAGCGTCGGCGGCACGATCTGGTCGCGCAGCGCCAGGATGCAGAAGATGCTCTCGACAGCACCGGCACCACCCAGAAGGTGACCGATCGCCGACTTGGTGCTCGACATCGACGCACCCGACAGGTCGTCGCCGAACACGCGCTTGGCGGCGGCCAGCTCGATCGTGTCGGCCATGGTCGAGGTGCCGTGCGCGTTGATATAGTCGATGTCCGACGGCTCCATGCCCGCCTTGCGCAGCGCCATGCGCATCGCATTCTCGGCGCCCTTGCCCTCGGGGTGCGGCGCGGTGACGTGATAGGCGTCGCCCGACAGGCCATAGCCGACGACCTCGGCATAGATTTTCGCGCCGCGCGCCTTGGCATGCTCATATTCCTCGAGCACGACGACGCCCGCGCCTTCGCCCATCACAAAGCCGTCGCGGTTCTTGTCATAGGGACGGCTCGCCTCGGTCGGGCGGTCGTTCATGCTCATGTTGAGCGCGCGCGCCTGGGCGAAGCCGGCCACGCCCAGCGGGTTGATCGTGCTTTCCGCACCGCCCGCCAGCATGATGTCGGCATCGTCGTCGCGGATCATGCGCGCCGCGTCGCCGATCGAATGCGCGCCGGTCGAGCAGGCGGTGACGACCGCATGGTTCGGCCCCATCAGCCCGTATTTGATGCTGACCTGGCCCGAGATCAGGTTGATCAGGCGTCCATGGACGAAGTGCGGGCTGACCCGGCCGGGGCCCCGCTCGTGCAGGTTGACCGATTCGATCTCGATACCCGGCAGGCCGCCGATGCCCGAGCCGATCGACACGCCCGCGCGCAGCTTCGTCGCCTCGTCCATCTCGGTCAGGCCGGCATCTTCCAGCGCCTGTCCGGCGGCGTCGATGCCATAGACGATGAAGGGATCGACTTGGCGCTGGACCTTGTGGTCGACGCGCTTGTCGGGGTCGAAGCCAAATTCATGGTCCTTGGGCTTCACCTCGCACGCGATGGTGCATTTCTGCCCCGTGGTATCGAACCGCGTGATCGGACCGGCGCCGGACTTGCCAGCGATCAGATTGGCCCAGGCGGTTTCCACGTCCGCGCCCAGAGGCGTGACAAGACCCAGTCCGGTGACGACGACGCGCCGCATATTCCACTCCATTCCACAACGAAAACGGCTCCCCGCCCGCTATGTCGGGGTCGGGGAGCCGCTTTAAACCTGGCCTTGGCGGCCCGTTCGGCCCGCATCACCTGCGGGCCGAGGCCCCGGTATCAGGCCTTGTTCTCGTCGATGTACGTGATCGCGTCCTTGACGGTCGTGATCTTCTCGGCGGCATCGTCCGGGATTTCGACACCGAACTCTTCCTCGAACGCCATGACGAGCTCGACGATGTCGAGGCTGTCGGCACCGAGGTCGTCGATGAAGCTCGCGTCCTCGGTCACCTTGTCGGCTTCGACGCCGAGATGCTCGACGACGATCTTCTTCACGCGGTCGGCGGTCTCGCTCATGGTAATCCCTTCTCGTAATTCATCGGGGGTTGATACTTCCTGAACGCACGTAGAACGCGCGTCCTAGTCTGGCAAGCCCGTCCAGCGACGGACTTTGGCCAGGATAGGATCATTCGTGTCCGTCAGCGGCTCAAAGCATCGCCATGCCGCCGTTGACGTGCAGCGTCTGCCCGGTGACATAGCCCGCCTCCCGCGACGCCAGATAGACGACAGCGGCGCCAATATCCTCGCCCTTGCCCAGATCGCCCGCCGGAATGCGGGTCAGCAGCGCGGCCTTCTGCGCCTCGGGCAGAACGTCGGTCATCGCCGAACGCATGAAACCGGGGGCCACGCAGTTGACGGTGATGTTGCGACTGGCCAGTTCCTGCGCCACCGCCTTGGACATGCCGACGATCCCGGCCTTGGAGGCGGCATAGTTGGCCTGCCCCGGATTGCCGGTCGCACCGACGACCGAGGTGATCGAGATGATGCGGCCGAAGCGCGCCTTCATCATCGGCTTGGCGGCGGCACGGATCAGGCGGAACGCGGCTTCGAGGTTGACGCGGATCACCTGATCCCACTCCTCGTCCTTCATCCGCATGGTCAGGTTGTCGCGGGTGACCCCCGCATTGTTGACCAGGATGTCGAGCTTGCCGCCCAGCGCTTCCACGGCTTGCGGGATCAGCGCATCGACCGCGGCGGGGTCGGACAGGTTGCAGGGGACGGCAACATGGTCCCCGCCCAGTTCGGCGCGAAACGCCTCCAGCTTGTCGATATTGGAGCCGGACAGCGCCAGCTTCGCACCCTGCGCCGCCAGCGCCTTGGCGACGGCCGAACCAAGGCCACCGGACGCGCCGGTCACGAGGGCGGTCATTCCTGTCAGGTCGAACATGCTTATTCTCCGATTCTTTGGTTCACGCGGAGACGCGGAGACGCGGAGGGAGTGTGGGAATTGACGATCCGTCGCACCCCTTCTCTCAGCGTTGCGCCGCCAAAGTTGATCAGCAGACCGACTGGCTGGCCGGTCAGTCTCAAATAGGTCAGCAATTGTTTGGCATGAGCGGCGGAAAGCCGCTCGACGGATTTGATCTCCACGAGCAAGCGCTCGTCGACAAGCAAGTCAATGCGAAACGCGGCATCGAACGTCATGCCGTCAAAATGAATATCGACGGGGCGCTGCCGCGCCACGGGCAAGCCCATCTGAACGAGCTTGCCCGCCAGCACGGTTTCATAAACGCTTTCCAGAAGACCAGGCCCCAAGTCGCAATGCATCCGCAACGCAACGTCGAGAACCGCTCCACTGATTTCGTCTATGTCCCGCATCTCCGCGCCTCCGCGTCTCCGCGCGAAATCAGAGCTTCGCCAGAAGCCCCTCGATATCATCCATCGTCACGACGCTGACCGCGTCCGCATCCGGCGCGATGCGCTTGACCATGGGGCCGAGCACCTTGCCGCCGAACTCCACGAACTGCGCCACGCCCGCCGCTTCCATTGCCAGCACCGATTCGCGCCAGCGGACCATGCCCGTCACCTGCGCCACCAGCAGCGCACGGATCGCGCCCGGATCGGCGACCGGCGCCGCCTCGACATTGGCATAGACCGGGACCAGCGGCGCGCGGATCGTCGCTTCGGCGAGGGCGGCGTCCATCGCGTCGGCGGCGGGCTGCATCAGCGGGCAGTGGAACGGTGCCGACACCGGCAGCAGGACGGCGCGCTTGGCGCCCAGGTCCTTGGCCAGCGCCACCGCCTTCTCAATCGCGGCACGGTGGCCCGAAATCACCACCTGGCTCGGGTCATTGTCATTGGCGACCGTGCAGACCAGCGGCTCGCCACCCTCGGCCAGCATCGCATCGACCGCCGCGCCCGCAATGACCTTCGCCTTTTCGAGGTCCGCGCCCAGCAGAGCGGCCATCGCGCCCTCGCCCACCGGCACCGCCGCCTGCATCGCCCGGCCGCGCAGCTTGAGGAGACGCGCCGTCGTCGCCAGATCGAAGGCATCGGCCGCGCACAGCGCAGTATATTCGCCCAGCGAGTGGCCCGCGACGAAATCGGCCTTTTCCGACAGACGGGCGCCGCCTTCCTTCTCCAGCACGCGCAGGGTCGCGATGGCATTCGCCATGATCGCGGGTTGCGCATTCTCGGTCAGGGTCAGTTCGTCGGCGGGCCCCTCGACCATCAGGCGATAGAGATGCTGGCCCAGCGCCTCGTCGACCTCCTGGAACACCTCGCGGGCGACCGGGCTCGCCTCGGCCAGTGCCTTGCCCATGCCGACGGCCTGGCTGCCCTGGCCCGGAAAGATGAATGCACGCATATGTCGTTCTGCCATGAAACGGTAATAGGATGGCCCGCGCGGTAGAAAGGTCGCCCGCCGCTGGCAAGTCCGAGGCCCCTTCGCCGCTTGCCTTTTGCCGCCAAATCGCTATGAGCCAGCGCACCATTGGGCGGGAAGCACCTGCTTCACCCGCCCTCATGCCATTTTGGCGTGACGGTATTGAAGTATGGAAGACAGCCGGAGGGGTGTCCCACATGGGGTGGGCATCAGCGATCGGCCAACATAAGGTAAGCTGCATGGCTCTTTACGAGCACGTGTTCCTTGCGCGCCAGGATCTGGCACAGGCGCAGGTGGACGCGCTGGCGGAAGCCGCCACGAAGATCGTCGAGGACAATCAGGGCAAGGTCGTGAAGACCGAGACCTGGGGCCTGCGTTCGCTGGCGTACAAGATCGCCAAGAACCGCAAGGCGCATTACGTCATGCTCGAAATCGACGCCCCCGCGGGTGTCGTCGCCGAGCTGGAGCGCCAGACCCAGATCAACGAAGACGTGATCCGCTACATGACCGTCAAGGTTGACGGCCATGAAGAAGGTCCGTCGGTGATGATGCGCAAGCAGGAGCGCGACCGCGAGCGTCGTGCCGATCGTGGCGAACGCCCCGACCGCGCTGACCGCCCCCGTCGTGATCGTGAAGAGGAAGCCGCATAATGGCCCGCCCGTTTTTCCGTCGCCGCAAGAGCTGCCCCTTCTCCGCGAAGGACGCGCCCCGGATCGACTATAAGGACGTCCGTCTGCTCCAGGGCTTCGTGTCCGAGCGCGGCAAGATCGTGCCTTCGCGCATCACCAGCGTGTCGGCCAAGAAGCAGCGCGAACTGGCCCAGGCCATCAAGCGCGCCCGTCACCTGGGCCTCCTGCCCTACGTCGTGAAGTAAGGAGTCCTAGAGATGGACGTTATTCTGCTTGAGCGCGTCGAGAAGCTCGGCGCCATCGGCGACGTGGTCACGGTGAAGGACGGCTTTGCCCGTAACTTCCTGCTGCCGCGCAAGAAGGCGCTGCGCGCCAACGAAGCCAACAAGAAGGTGTTCGAGGCCAACCGCGCCCGCATCGAAGCCGAGAACGCGAACCGTCGCGCCGAGGCCGAGGTCGAGTCGAAGACCTTCGAGAACGCCACCGTCACCCTGATCCGTCAGGCGTCGAACGTCGGCCAGCTGTACGGCTCGGTCGCGGTGCGCGACCTAGTCGAGGCGCTGGTCGCCGACGGCCACAAGGTCAACAAGAGCCAGATCGTGCTCGACCGTCCGATCAAGGCGATCGGCCTGTACGACGTGCGCGTCGCGCTTCACCCGGAAGTGGCCGTGACCGTCAAGGTCAACGTTGCCCGCTCGCCGGAAGAAGCCGAGATGCAGGCGCAGGGCGTCGACGTCATGGCCTCGATGTTCGAGCGTGACGAAGCCGGCTTCACCGAGGATTACGATCCCAACGCAGAGCCCGGCGCCACCGCCGAGGTTCAGCCGGAGCAGGAAGAAGAAGCGCAGGGTTAATCTCCAGCGCTTCGGCTTTCCGCCGATACAGGAAGGGCCGCCCGGTCATGCCGGGCGGCCCTTTTTGCGTTCTGGAAGACGACAATGTCCGGCGCGGCTTGCGACTGCGCCAGCCGGCTTACGGGCAGCTGACGCAGGCTCCGACCATGGCGGCCAGAGGGATCAGCGCGAAAAACAGAGGCATAATATGTTTCATATGGAAAACCGTCCAAGCCCTTATTGGAACCGATAATACACGGCGCCGTGCAAAAGTTGCGTTAAGATGAACAGGAAACCCGAAATATTTTCGGCTGATCGCTCTATTGGCTCGTGTCGTCGTCAAAACAAGGGTGTCCAGCCCGGATCACGGGCCGTCCCTCCAATCGGTTCTGTCGTCCCCTCCCCCGTTTCTCCTGATGCCGACGGGCCGACTTATCCGACGGTCATTTGGTCACATCGGCATCACCACTGCCATCCTTCTCGGCCCCTGGACCGACCAGTGATTTCAGGGTCAGCCGCACGACTTCCTGTCGGAGCACCGCTGCTTCGGCACTGTCGACGGGAAGCTGCTTCAGCGATTGCTCGACCCCCAGTATCGCCTCACGCGTACGCGAAAGTTCGGCGCGCCGGACCAGTTCGCGGCGATAGGCACTCACATCGCTATTGTTGTTCGCCGCCTTGAGCAGAAGTTCGAGGCCTTTGTAGAACGAGCATTGGGCGTGATAGGCATTCACGTCGCGAATGGCGTCGTCGATCGACCACGCCTCGAGCGCCTGACCATAATGTTTCTGAATGTCGGCCTGACGCAACTGGCGCTCCGACCAGATCACCTGGCTGATCGCCTGTGCGATCGTGTTACGATAGACGTGAACGTTGATATGGTCGCGGCTGGCCCCCGCGAGGGTCGCTCCGCCCGCCAGGATCGATTTGGCAAGATCGCCCGAGACGATCGACGCTGCCGTGGAAAAGCCCGTCCCAAGAATGCTGAGCGTGGTGTTCACCGTCGCCTCATTGGCGGTCAGTCGCCCGAGTTCCTGAACGCAGATATCATCCGACTGCTTGATAAGGATCGAGGTCAAGCGATTGCGATAGATCGAATTTTCAGTAGCCATCGCGTAGGCCAGATTGCGCCGATCGCTAATCCCGTAATGCGGCGTCCTGCCCTCCTCGCGATCATATCGGGCATCGACTTCCGGAAAGGCGAAGCAATCGAGGTTGATCGCGCCCATGCGGGTGTCCGATCCGCTGGCCATGACCAATGGACAGAATTTCTGCGGATAGGCGGCGGTCGAGACCGGGTTGACGCGACTTTGCGCTTCCAGAGCGTTGCGCTGACTGGCGCATCCCGTCAGGGACGCGCCGATACCCAAAACGCCGATCACCGATCGCCACGACGATGCCCTGCCAAACGTCATAATGCCCCCATTATTTCGTCACGAGTCCCGGGCGACGATACTATGGGGTCAAACAGGCATCGCCATCCTATCGTATCCGGATCGGTGGAACTGATCCGCTCCGGCCGGTGATAGCGGGCAGGCGATCACTTCCGCCCGAACAGCTTCTCAATATCGCCATGCTGCAACTTCACCCAGGTTGGACGACCGTGATTGCACTGGCCGGAGTGCGGCGTGATCTCCATTTCGCGAAGGAGGGCGTTCATTTCCGCGACCGACAGGATGCGACCCGCACGGACCGACCCGTGGCAGGCCATGGTCGCCGCGACATGGTCCAGGCGCTCGCGCAGCGACAGCGCCTGATCGAACGCCGCCAGTTCGTCGGCCAGATCGCTCACCAACCCCTTGGGATCGCTCTGCCCCAGCAGTGCCGGGGTCGCACGGACCAACATCGCGGTCGGCCCGAAGCGTTCCAGGTCCAGTCCGAAGTCGCTCAATTCCTCCGCGCGCGCCTCCAGACGGTCGCAGGCGGGTTCGTCCAGTTCCACCACTTCGGGGATCAGCATCGCCTGCGACGCGACCCGCCCGCCGGTGAGTGCGGCGCGCATTCGCTCCAGCACCAGCCGTTCGTGCGCGGCATGCTGGTCGACCAGCACAAGGCCATCCTCGGCCTCGGCGACGATATAGGTCTTGGCCACCTGACCGCGAGCGACGCCCATCGGGAATTGCCGGACCTCGGGCGGGGCCGCGAAGGCGGCTTCGGCGCGGGCGAGCGGCGGCGGGGAGGAGAAGCCGGGACGCGGGGCGAAGAGCGACTGGCGCTCCATCACGCGCGCCTCGGGTGCCGCGGGACCCCAGTCGTCGGCGGGCGGCGGTGCGGACGGGGCCACGCCAGCGACGCTCTCGCTCTGCCACATCGCCAGCGCCGACTCCGGCGGTCGCTGCACGCTGCGATGCCCGGCTTCGTCGAGCGCGCGACGCAGGCCCGAGACGATCATGCCTCGGATCAGAGCGGGGTCGCGAAATCGGACCTCGGTCTTGGCGGGATGGACGTTCACATCGACTTCAGTCGGTGGCAGATCGAGGAACAGGGCAACCACGGCGTGGCGATCACGTGGCAACATCTCCGCATAAGCCCCTCTGATCGCACCCATCAGCAGGCGGTCGCGGACCGGACGCCCGTTGACGAACAGATATTGGTGATCGGCAATACCGCGATTGAAGGTCGGGATGCCCGCTACCCCGCCCAGCGTCACGGAGTCCCGAACCCAGTCGATCGCGACCGAATTCTCCGCCAGCGCCCGGTCGGTCAACCCGGCGACACGGCCGGGCCGCTCCTCACCACCCGGCACGGTCAGCACCCGCCGGCCGTCATGTTCCAGTGTGAAGGCAATGTCCGGCCGGGCCATGGCCAGGCGACGGACCATATCGAGACAGGCGGCATATTCCGACCGGGGGGAGCGCAGGAATTTGCGCCGGGCGGGGACGCGAGCGAACAGATCCTCAACCACGATCCGCGTGCCCGGCGGCACGGCGGCGGGCCCGTCACGCAGCACCTCGCCATTGTCGACCACCCGGCTCCAGCCGTCGCGGCCTGCCGGGCGGCTCTCAATCGTCACCCGCGCCACGCTGGCGATGGAGGGCAGGGCTTCGCCGCGAAATCCGAGGGTTACGACCGATTCGATCGCCTCGTCCGGCAGCTTGGAGGTACAATGCCGCTCCAGCGCGAGCGCCATATCCTCCGCCGACATGCCGCAACCATCGTCCGCGACCTCGATCCGGCCGACCCCGCCTTGACCCAGCGCGACCGCGATCCGTGTCGCCCCGGCATCGATCGAATTTTCGACCAATTCCTTCAACGCACTGGCGGGCCTTTCCACCACTTCACCGGCCGCGATACGATTGACGAGATGGGGAGGCAGACGCCGTATTGACATGCGGCAAACCCTAGCCCAAGCGACGGCATCCCGCGACCCCGCAAATGACGGTGCAGGTGCCTGTGACGGCTCTTGGCGGCGGTTCGGGATATGAGTCCAAGCCCACCCCGGTCCACAGACGGAACGAAAGCCTCGATGCCCCTCCCCCGCTTCCTGAAATTCATGTCGCAAGACATGGCGATCGACCTCGGCACCGCGAACACCGTGGTCTATGTCCGCGGACGCGGCATCGTGCTGAACGAGCCGTCCGTCGTCGCGGTCGAGACGATCAACGGCATCAAGAAGGTAAAGGCGGTCGGCGACGACGCCAAGCTGATGATGGGCAAGACGCCGGGCAATATCGAGGCGATCCGTCCGCTTCGTGACGGCGTGATCGCGGACATCGACGTCGCCGAGCAGATGATCAAGCACTTCATCCTGAAGGTGCACGGCCCCCGCAAGTTCGCGCGCTGGCCCGAGATCGTGATCTGCGTGCCGTCGGGTTCGACCAAGGTCGAGCGGCGCGCGATCCGCGACGCCGCCTCGAACGCGGGCGCCAGCCAGGTCTTCCTGATCGAGGAGCCGATGGCCGCCGCAATCGGTGCCGACATGCCGGTGACCGAACCGATCGGATCGATGGTCGTCGACATTGGCGGCGGCACGACCGAAGTTGCGGTGCTGTCGCTCCGTGGCCTGGCCTATACCACCTCTGTCCGCGTCGGCGGCGACAAGATGGACGAGTCGATCGTCTCCTATGTTCGCCGCAACCATAACCTGCTGATCGGCGAAGCCACCGCCGAGCGGATCAAGCAGGAAGTCGGCATCGCGCGTCCCCCAGCGGACGGCATCGGCGTGACCATCCAGATCAAGGGCCGTGACCTCGTCAACGGGGTGCCCAAGGAAATCCAGATCAACCAGGGCCAGATCGCCGAGGCGCTGTCCGAACCGGTGGCGACCATCGTCGAGGGCGTCCGCGTCGCGCTGGAGAACACCGCGCCCGAACTGGCCGCCGACATCGTCGACCAGGGCATCGTCCTGACCGGCGGCGGCGCGCTGCTCGAAGGGCTGGACGAGGTGCTGCGCGACGAGACCGGCCTGCCGGTCACGGTGGCGGAAGACCCGCTGACCTGCGTCGCCCTGGGAACCGGCCGTGCGCTGGAAGACCCGATGTATCGCGGCGTCCTGCTGAACGGCTAACCTCCAGCATAAGGGGACCGGCGCATGGCGCCCGCCCGCGACCGTCGCACCGGTTTCTCGCGACGGCGGCAATATGGAGCTTTCCTGGCCTATGTGCTCGCGGTGGCGGGTGCGGTGGTGGGTGCGGTGCTGCTTGTCGCATCGACCTTCAACCCGCCCGCCTTCGGCGCGTTGCGCATGACGCTGGGCAGCGTGACCGCGCCGGTTTCGTCGGGGTTCGTCATGATCGGGGATGCGGTGAAGGGCGTCCCCGATGCCATCGGCCAATATTTCTTCGTCCATTCCGAAAACCAGCGCCTGCGCGCCGAACTGGAGCAGTCGCGCAAGCTGCTGCTGACTGCACGGACCATCGCCTATGACAATCGCCGGTTGCGGCGGCTGCTGGCGGTGCGCGACCGGACGCCCGACACGGTCGCCACCGCCCGGCTGGTCAGTTCGACGGGGGCCAGCGGCCGGCGCTTCGCCCTGCTCAACGCCGGACGCTGGCAGGGCGTAGCGGCCGGTATGGCGGTGCGCGGTCCCGAGGGGCTGATTGGCCGCGTGACCGAGACGGGCCCCGCCGCCGCCCGCGTCCTGCTGCTCACCGATCCGGAAAGCATCGTGCCGGTTCGTCGCACCCGTGACGGCTTGCCTGCCATCGCGGTCGGGCGCGGCGACGGTTTGCTCGACGTCCGCTCGGTCAACACCAATGTCCGGCTGGCCAAGGGCGACCTGTTCGTCACTTCGGGCACGGGCGGTCTTTATACCCCCAACATCCCGGTCGCGCGCATCCGGACCGATGGCGGCGACGTGGCGATTGCGCGCCCCTTCGTCCATCCCGACACGCTGGATTTCGCGATCGTTCAGCGCGCCTTCATGCCGATGCCGCCATCGGCGCCGGCACCCCGGCCGTGACCCTCGACAACTTCAACCCCTTCGACCCCGGACTCCCCCCCGCCCGCGCTCGTGCGCTGCCGTGGCTGACCGTGATGGCCGGTTCGCTCGTCGCCATCGTGCCGGTGGTGGCGATCGTTCCGTTGCAGCCGCCGATGGGCTTGTTGATGCTGCTCGCCTGGCGGCTGGTCGCGCGCTTCGCGTTGCGGCTTTGGGCGGCGGCACCGCTGGGGTTGTTCGACGATCTGTTGTCGGGCCAGCCCCTGGGCTCGGCGATGCTGCTCTGGTCGCTGACCTCGCTCGCCATCGATCTGTTCGAGCATCGGCTGGTCTTCCGCGACTTCTGGCAGGACTGGCTGATCGCGAGCGGCGCCATCGCCTTCTGCCTGATCACGGGGCGTTTCCTGGCGGTGCCGGTCGGCGCGCAAGTGGATGCGCCGCTGATCCTACAGATCGTCATCACCATCCTGCTCTTTCCCATGGCCACCCGACTGGTCGCCTGGATCGATCGCAAACGCGGCCGCAATGAGGTAGGGGTCTGACATGGAACGCCAGGGGCGGATCATGACCGAGGCGGCGCAGGCCTATAGCTTCTCGCGCCGCGCCTTCGTGCTCGGCGCGGCACAGGGCGCGGTCGGGCTGATGCTAGCCGGGCGGATGGCGTGGCTGTCGATCGCGCAGAACGAGAAGTATAATCTCCTCTCCGAGAGCAACCGCGTCAACACGACGATGATCCCGCCGCGTCGCGGCTGGCTGATCGACCGGCACGGCCACCCGATCGCGAACAATCGCACCGATTTCCGCGTCGACATCATTCCCGACCGGCTGGAGGACAAGGACCGCGTTCTCGCGCTATTGCGCCAGATCCTGAAGCTCGACGACGAGGCGATGAACCGCATCCGCCTCGACCTCGAACATGCCGCCGGGTTCCAGCCGGTGCAGGTGGCCGAGCGGCTCGATTGGGAGCGCTTCGCAGCGGTCAGCGTCCGTCTGCCCGAATTGCCCGGTGTGCAACCGACGCGGGGCTTTGCGCGCTTCTACCCGGCCGGCCCCGCGGTCGCGCATCTGACCGGCTATGTCGGCACGCCCACCGCCGAACAGTTCAAGGCGACCCACGACCAGTTGCTTGTCACCCCCGGCTTCAAGCTGGGCAAGGACGGGCTGGAGAAGATGCTGGAGCCGTATCTGCGCGGCAAGCCCGGCGCCAAGCGCGTCGAGGTGACCGCGCGGGGCAAGGTCGTGGCCGAACTCGCCACCCGCCCCGACGTGCCGGGCAGGAATATCCGCCTGACCATCGATGCGGGGTTGCAGGAATATGCCGCGCGGCGTCTGGGCACCAATTCGGGATCGGCAGTGGTGCTCGACTGTCGCACGGGCGAGACGCTGGCCATGGTGTCGATGCCCGCTTACGACCCCAACAGCTTTTCGGACGGGATCAGCCATCTCGAATGGGCGATGCTGTCGGAAAACGACCATGTTCCCCTGATGAACAAGGTCACCCAGGGGCTGTATCCGCCGGGATCGACGGTCAAGCCGATGAACGGCCTGGCCCTGCTCGAAGCCGGGGTCGGTGCGGACGACCGCGTGCTGTGCACCGGCGCGATGCGGGTCGGCACCGGCGTCTTCCACTGCCACAAGCGCGGCGGGCACGGTGCCCTCAACCTGAAGGGCGCGATCGAGCAGAGCTGCGACATCTATTTCTACGAGATGATCCGGCGCATGGGGTATGACCGGATCGCGCCTGTCGCGCGGATGCTGGGGCTGGGCCAAAAGTTCGACCTGCCGCTGAATACCCAGCGTTACGGCACCGTGCCCGATCCGGCGTGGAAGCTGAAGAAATACAAGACGAAATGGACCATCGCCGATGGCCTGAACGCGTCGATCGGCCAGGGCTATGTACTCGCCAATCCGCTTCAACTCGCGGTGATGGCGGCGCGGATCGCGTCGGGCCGCCATCTCAAGCCCAGCCTGTTGTCGCATCAGCTCCATCTCGACGCGCCCGCGCTCCCTGTTGCCTCCGAACATCTGGCGGTCGTGCGCGACGCGATGTTCGGTGTCGTCAACCAGGGCGGCACCGGCGGCGCGGCGCGGATGCTGGTTCCCGGCGTCTCGCTGGCGGCCAAGACCGGGACCGCGCAGGTCCGCCGGATCACCATGGCCGAACGTCGCATGGGCGTGCTGAAGAACGGGCAGCTTCCCTTCAAGCTGCGTGACCATGCGCTGTTCGTCTGCTTCGCGCCTGCCGACAATCCGCGTTATGCCGCCGCGGTCGTGCTGGAGCATAACGGCCATACCGTGCGCAATCTCGATACGCCGCTGATCGGGCGGGACATCATGACCTATTTGTTCGACCGCGACCGCGCGCTGGCCTCGCTGGCGCAGGACGAACCGACCTGGGGCGGCGACATCGCCACGCGGATGCGGGCCGAGGAAGCCGCCTATCGCGCCGCCCATTCGCCCAAGCCCGCCTCCGCCGCGACCAAAACCGATGCGGGGGCCGCCACCGACGCGCCTGCCGTCGAGGCGGCGACCAATGTTTCGGATGCACAGGCCGAGGCGATGGCGACGCGCGAAACCGATCCCAGCGACGATGCGGCGGACCCCAATCCATGAGCGGCCGCATCATTCCCGAACCCATCGCAAAGCTGCCATGGCGCGTGATCCTGCTGGTCATGGCGATCGGCTGTTTCGGGCTGGTCGTGCTCTATTCGGCGGCGGGCGGTTCGCTGACCCCCTGGGCCAAACCACAGGGGGTGCGGTTCTTCGTCCTGCTGGCGGGTTCGCTGGTCCTGTCGCGGCTGCCGCTCGACCTGTGGCGACGCATCGCCATGCCGGGCTATCTGCTGCTCGTCGTCGCGCTGGTGCTGGTCGAATTGCTGGGCGCGGTGCGCGGCGGCAGCCAGCGCTGGCTCGACGTCGGTTTCATCCGCTTGCAGCCGTCCGAGTTGATGAAGCTGTTCATCGTGCTGGGCGCGGCGCGCTTCTACGAACTCATGCCGCCCGCCGAGACGCGGCGCTTTTCCGGCATCTGGCCGGTCGCGGCGATGATCGGCGTGCCCGCCGCGCTGGTGATGAAGCAGCCCGATCTGGGCACCGCGCTGATGATCTGCGCGGGCGGGGCGACGGTGATGTTCCTGGCGGGTGTGCCGTTACGCCTGTTCATCGGGGGCGGCATCGCACTGGCGGTCGCCGCCCCGCTCGCGGTCAATTTCGTACTGCATGACTATCAACGCAACCGCGTGCTGATCTTCCTCGACCCCGAGAGCGATCCGCTGGGCACCGGCTATCATATCAGCCAGTCCAAGATCGCGATCGGTTCGGGCGGCATCTGGGGCAAGGGATTCCTGAACGGCACTCAGAGCCATCTGGACTATCTGCCCGAGGGGCATACCGATTTCGTCTTTGCGACCATGGCGGAGGAATGGGGGCTGGTCGGCGGGTGCCTGCTGATCCTCGCCTTCCTAATGGTCATTCGCTGGGGGTTGAACGTGGCGCAGGCCGCGCCGAACCGGTTCGCGCGCCTGACGGCGGCGGGGCTGTCCACGACCATCTTCATCTATGTCATGGTCAATCTGATGATGGTGATGGGCCTCGCGCCGGTGGTCGGCATTCCCCTGCCGCTGGTCAGCTATGGCGGGTCGTCGCAGATGACGGTGTTATTGTGCCTGGGCATCCTGATGGCCATCGACCGCGAAAACCGCCGCGCCGCGCGCTGGTAGCGCCGCATAATTTCGCAGGTGGGCGCAAAAACCATTTGCAAAGCCCGACACGGATGCTAAAGGCGCGCCTCCCGATCACGAGGCAGGCCGGACGGCCAGGGCAGCGTGACGATCGGACGCATAGCTCAGTTGGTAGAGCAGCTGACTCTTAATCAGCGGGTCCTTGGTTCGAGCCCAAGTGCGTCCACCAGTTTCTCCGACGGCTCCGCAGCGATGCGGGGCCGTTGTGCTATGGGGCCGTCCGGCCCCCAACGGGATAGATGATTGATGGCAGGATATAAGGTTCCCGGTTTCGCCGATCGTGCATCGGCCTCGCGCGATGCCAAGGCGGCAGCGCTCGAAAAGTTGCGCAACAAGGCCGCGCCCGATCCGGCAGTGGTTGCCGCCCGCGCCGCCGCGCGCGCAGCCAAGGAAGCCGCCGAGGCCGAACGCCGCGCCGCGCACAAGGCTGCGATCGAGCAGGAAAAGGCCGCTCGCGAAGAAGCCCGCGCCAAGGCCCAAGCCGAGGCCGAAGCGGCCGCCGAAGCCGCTGCTGCCGCCGCACGCCCGCCGGTGGTCCCCACCGCCGCCGAACTGAAGGCGGCCCGTGACGCCCGCTACGCCGCGCGCAAGGCTCGCCAGGGCAAATGACCCCCCGCGAGCTGCTCGGCATTGCCGAAGTGCCGGGCGGCGAGCCCCTGCGGCTGTTCCGCCGGGGCAAGGACTTCATGATCGTGCTCGACCGCAACGAACTGATGAGCACGCGGATGAGCGGCTCGGAAGTGGCGTTGGGCACAATGACCTGCGACCGGCTGGCGGGACGGCGTGCGCCGCATCTGCTGATCGGTGGCTATGGCATGGGCTTCACCTTGCGCGCCGTCCTGGCGCGGCTGGGGGCGGATGCGCGGATCACCGTGGCGGAACTGGTGCCCGGCATCATCGAATGGGCGCGCGGGCCGATGGCGGCGCTGACCGACGGATGCTTGGACGACCCCCGCGTGACGCTCGCCATGGGCGATGTCGGCAACGCCATCTATGCGGGGCGCGGCCAGTATGACGCGATCCTGCTCGACGTGGACAATGGACCGGACGGGCTGACCCGGCCGGACAATGACGGGCTCTACTCGCTCCGGGGCCTGGAGGAAGCGCGCGTCGCGCTGCGCCCTGGCGGCGTGCTCGCCATCTGGTCCGCCGCGCCCGATCCGGTGTTCACTCGGCGGCTGTCTCGCGCGGGCTTCACCGTCGACGAGGTGAAGGTGCGTGCCCGCGAGAATGGCAAGGGCGCGACCCACACCATCTGGTTCGCGGTCCCGCGCTGAAACCATTTCCCTCCCCTGCCCGTGCAGGGGAGGAATTTAGGCCGATACTAATCGTCCTCCCGCTTCGCGCCGTCCAATTCCCGGCGCAACCGTTCCTGCTCGGCGGCGTCGCGCTGCTTCTGTGCCTTGGTCCGACCGAAGCGCGCCCGGTTCTCGGTCGCCTGTTGCTCGGCGGCCTTGCGAACCAGACTTTTGCGGGCCTGGCGAAAGTTGATGATCTCGGCCATCAGCGCCGCCGCAACCGGCGGAACAGCCCCTTTCGGCTCGTGGAGGACTCGAACATCTCGTCCGGGCCTTCGGGATCGAGCACTTCATTGTCCGCGAGCCATTCCTCGACGCTGGACAGATCGGGCGCTTCATAGGGACGCAGCGTCCGTCCCTCGGTGCCCCGCAGCGCCTCGACCGCCGCGATCAACGATCCGTTACGCTCGACCGCATCGTGCACCGTGGCGGGGGAAACGCCCAGATGCTCGGCCAACAGATCGTCGCGGATCGCCGCGATACGCTGCCCCGCCGCGCTGTCCGGCTCGACCGCGATGGCGAGGTCACATTCGGTGTCCAACCGCATCGAGCGGTTGTTGAGGTTGGACGACCCCAGCCGGAACACGCGATCGTCCGCGATCAGGATCTTGGCATGGCAGTAGATCGGCTCCCCGCCCGCCGTGAACGGATGATAGAGTCGCAGCCGCCCATGCCGGTCCCGCCGCCGAAGCGCCTCGATCAGCCTTGCGCGCGCCGTGTCCATCGCGATCGGCTCCAGCCATCCTTGCGCGGTCAGCGGATTGATGATGACGAATTCAGGGCCATTCTCTTCGTCCAGCCGCCGGGCGATCGCCTCCGCTACCCGGCGCGACGCGAAATATTGGCTCTCGATATAGAGGTAGCGTTCGGCCCGAGCGATCTGGGCGAGGAACAGCGCCTCATTCTCATGCACGGGCGTCTGATCGTCCATCTCGGGCATGGTGCGCGCGATCGCCACCGGCTGGTCGATGAAATCGGGCTCGAGCCCCTCGGGCCAGCAGCTTGCACCCGGGACGGCAGGTGCCATCGGCTTGCCCCCGGCGGCGTGCCACCGCGTCCGGAACAGCTCGCCCAGCGCCTGCGTCACGGGGCCCTCGACCGCGCTGATCGCGTCGTGCCACGGCTTGTAGGGCTGACCGCCCGGGCGCCTGCGCCGCGGATCATCGTCACGATGCTCGCGCGTGTCCCAGCGGTCACTGGTCATGTCGATGCCCCCGCAAAAGGCCAATTGGTCGTCGATAATGACGATCTTCTGATGATGCGAGGCGGCGATCGGGTGATGGCCATCCAGCTTGGTATGGATGCGCTTGTGCGCCATCCACTTCAGGACCGTGAAGAAGGTTCGCCCCCGGAACAGCGACTTGATCGCGCCGGTGTCCCAGCGGAGCAGGTAAATCTCCAATTCCGGCTGGCGCTGCACCAGCGAGTAGATGAAGTCGCCCACCGTCTCGCCCGGCGCGTCGTCATGATCCAGGACGATGCGCGCGTCGAAGTCCCATCCGATCAGCAATATCTGCCGCCGCGCGTTCAGCATCGCACGGCGGGCCATGCGAAAATATCGCTCCGCATCGACGATGACCGCCATCCGGTCGGCCTGCTCGATCCGCCAGCATTCCTGTCCGACCTTAAACCTCGATCTCCCCGTTTGCGACCGCTTCATGCCCGCCCCTTCCGGGGCTGGCAAACGGGCAAACGGTTGCGAGGACGAAATGGTCCGCCGATCCGGGCGTCAGGTCGTCGCGAAAATTCTGTAACGGGTGGGACGCAGCGACAGCCGCTCCCCCGTTTCGGCCCGCGTATCGACGGGCAGGTCGAAGGTCAGCGGCTCGGTCAGCCCGGTCATCTCGGCGGTGATGCGGCGCGACCGGCCGATCGGGCGGCTGGTCAGGACGGTCACGGCCAAGGCGTCGGTCGCATCCGCCCCGATCGGCTCGACGTCGTGCGGGCGGATATGGAGTTCTCCCGCGCCCTGCCCGTTCGCTTCGTCGCGAAGCGTCGCCAGCCCCCGGCCGACGACCGCCAGGCCGTCGCCGCGCGTAACCGGCAGGCAGTTCGTCTCGCCGATGAAGGACGAGACGAAGGCGGTGGCCGGCTTGGCCTGAACCTCATGCGGGGTGCCGATCTGCTCGATCACGCCGCCACGCATGACGACGATCCTGTCGGCCAGTTCCAGCGCCTCTTCCTGGTCGTGCGTCACGAAGATCGAGGTCAGACCCGTTTCGTCATGAATACGCCGCAGCCAGCCGCGCAGATCCTTGCGCACCTGGGCGTCTAGCGCGCCGAAAGGCTCGTCCAACAGCAACAGGCGCGGCTCGATCGCCAGCGCGCGGGCCAGCGCCACGCGCTGACGCTGGCCGCCCGACAGTTGGGCCGGGTAGCGATCGCCGACATCGGGAAGCTGAATGAGCGCAAGCAGTTCCGCGACCTTGGCCGCGATCGCCCCCTTGGCGGGCCGATCGCGCCGCTTGCGCACCGTCAGGCCGAAGGCGATGTTCTGCGCCACCGTCATATGGCGGAACAGCGCATAGTTCTGGAACACGAAGCCGATCCGCCGCTCGGCCGCCGGGGTGCCGGTCATGTCCTGTCCCTCGAACAGGACATGACCCTCATCGGCGAAGTCCAACCCCGCGATGGTCCGCAACAGCGTCGTCTTGCCCGACCCCGACGGCCCCAGCAGCGCCAGAAACTCGCCCGGCCGTGTCTCCAGCGAGACCCGGTCCAGCGCGGTGAAGCCGCCGAAGCGGCGGGAGATATTGTCGACAGTGATGCTCAATGCGCGGCTCCCGCCCGGTGGATGCCGAAACGCCATTCCAACACGGTCTTCACTCCCAGGGTCACCAGCGCGAGCGAGGCGAGCAGAGACGCCACCGCGAACGCGCCGACAAAGTCATATTCATTGTACAGGATTTCGACATGCAACGGCATGGTGTTGGTCAGCCCCCGGATATGCCCCGACACGACCGACACCGCGCCGAACTCGCCCATCGCACGGGCATTGCACAGCAGCACGCCATATAGCAGCCCCCAGCGAATATTGGGCAGGGTGACATGCCAGAAGGTCTGCCAGCCACTCGCGCCCAGTGATCGCGCCGCTTCTTCGTCGTCGCGTCCCTGTTCGGCCATCAGCGGGATCAGCTCGCGCGCGACGAAGGGAAAGGTGACGAAGACGGTCGCCAGCACGATGCCGGGCACCGCGAAGATGATCCGCACGCCATGTTCGGTCAGCCACGGCCCCAGCCAGCCCTGCGCGCCGAACAACAGGACGAAGATCAGCCCCGACACCACC
The DNA here is from genome assembly GCF_025371035.1 of Sphingomonas sp. LC-1. Classification (GTDB taxonomy): domain Bacteria; phylum Pseudomonadota; class Alphaproteobacteria; order Sphingomonadales; family Sphingomonadaceae; genus Sphingomonas; species Sphingomonas sanguinis_E. Next base: position 315,260 of record NZ_JANZXB010000001.1, read on the forward strand.
GGCGACACCGAAAAAGGCAAATCGATCAACGAGATGAGAAAGCTTTTTCCGCGAAAGTCGAACTTTGCGATCGCCCAGGAGGCAGCCACGCCGAACACCGCATTGACCGGCACCGCGATCGCCGCGACCAGCAGGGTCAAGCGGATCGCCGCCAGCGCGTCGGGATCGACGAGCGCTTCGAGGAAGACGCCCCACCCCTTCGCCAGCGCCCCCGCGAAGACCATGACCAGCGGCAGGAACAGGAACAGCGCCAGGAACAGGAACCCGACGCCGATCAGCGCCCGCCGCGCCCAGGGGCTTTCATGGGTTGTAGGATTGGAGCCGCTCATCGCGTCCCCCGCTTGGCGCGCCACGCCTGGAGCAGATTGACGAACAACAGCATCGCAAAGGACAGGATCAGCATGACGCAGGCGATGGCCGTCGCGCCGTTATAGTCGAACTGTTCGAGCTGGGTGATGATCAGCAGCGGGGCGATCTCCGACTTGAAGGGCATGTTGCCCGCGATGAAGATGATCGAGCCATATTCGCCCACCCCGCGCGCGAAGGCCAGCGCGAAGCCGGTGAGCAGAGCGGGCGCGATGGCGGGCAGGATGATCCGGCGGAATGTCTGACCGCGCGTCGCGCCCAGCGTCGCGGCGGCCTCTTCCACGTCACGCCCCAGGTCCGCCAGCACCGGCTGAACCGAGCGAACAATGAAGGGCAAGCCTATGAAAACCAACGCGATCGTGACGCCCAGCGGGGTATAGGCGACCTTGATCCCCAGCGGTGCGAGCAACGATCCGATCCAGCCATTGTCCGAATAAAGCGATACCAGGGCGATACCCGCCACCGCCGTGGGCAGCGCGAAAGGCAGGTCCACCGCCGCGTCGATCAGCTTCTTGCCGGGAAATTCGTAGCGGACGAGGATCCATGCGATCAGCAGTCCGAACACCGCATTGACCGCCGCCGCCGCCAGCGCCGCGCCGAAGCTCAAGCGATAGGCGGCCAGCGCGCGCGGCGACAGCCCGACCTCGGCAAAGCCTTCCCAGCCCATGCCCGCCGCCCGGATGACGAGGGCCGACAGCGGCACGAGCACGACCAGCCCCAGCCAGAACAGGGTCATCCCCATGGTCAGGCCGAAGCCCGGCAGCGCCGAGCGGCGCTTCTTAGCTCTCATGCGATCAGCGCCGCTTTCCGCCGGCATAGATGGCGTCGAACACGCCGCCATCCGCGAAGAACCGCTTCTGCGCCGCGCCCCAGCCGCCGAAATCGCGGATCGTCACCATGTCCAGCTTGGGGAAGGTTGCGGCATATTTCGCCAGCACCGCCTGGTCACGCGGGCGATAGAAATTGCGCGCGACGATCTCCTGCCCCTCGGGCGTGTAGAGGAATTTGAGATATTCGGTCGCGACCTGCTCGGTCCCATGCGCCTTGGCATTGGCATCGACCACCGCGACCGGCGGCTCGGCCAGGATCGAGATGGAAGGCACGACGATGTCGAACTTGCCCGCGCCCAGTTCCTTCTCGGACAACAAAGCCTCATTCTCCCAGGCGATCAGCACATCGCCCAGGCCGCGCTCGACAAAGGTCGTGGTCGCGCCGCGCGCGCCCGAATCCAGCACCGGCACATGACCGTACAGCTCGGCGACATATTTCTGCGCCGCCGCGTCCGATCCGCCCCCGGCCTTCTTGCCATAGGCCCAGGCGGCGAGGAAATTCCACCGCGCGCCGCCGCTGGTCTTGGGACTGGGGGTGATGACCTGCACGCCCGGCTTCACCAGATCGGCCCAGTCGCGAATGCCCTTGGGATTGCCCTTGCGGACCAGGAACACGATGGTCGAGGTATAGGGCGCGCTATTGTCCGGCAGACGGGTCTGCCAATCGGCCGGAAGCAGCTTGGCCCGCTCGGCAATCGCGTCGATGTCATAGGCGAGCGCCAGCGTCACCACGTCCGCCGACAGCCCGTCGATCACCGAGCGCGACTGCTTGCCCGATCCGCCATGACTCATGCGGAACGACACGGTCTGGCCGGTCTTGGCCTGCCACTGTTTGGCGAAGGCGGCGTTGACGTCCTTGTAGAGTTCGCGCGTCGGATCATAGCTGACGTTCAGCAGCTCAACCGAGCCCTTGCCGCCGCTGCCGCTGCCCGAACAGCCGGACAGGCCGATCGCCCCGATCATCAATGCGGCAAAGGCTGCCAGAAATGGTGCTCGCATGTGGACCTGTCCCTTTCGTTTCGGCGCGTAACCTATCTCGATCCCCCCGATAGGAAATGCCGGAAAGCTTGGGACGCACAAAGCCCTGCTTTTGCTCCCTCGATCCCGGCATAAGGCCGGTTGAGCCGCCTACGGCCTTGCATCACCGACGGACAAGGCCGATCTCCCGCCCGCATATTCCCATGTCTTTCGGAAAGGACACCCATGACCGCCCCGCAATTCGACGTGAAAACCGGACTTTATATCGGCGGCGAGTGGTTGGGCTCCGAAGGGCGCGACACGCAGGCGGTGTTGAACCCCGCGACCGGCCAGCCGCTGGGCGATCTGCCGCTCGCCACCACCGCCGACATGGACCGCGCGCTGGAGGCTGCCGCGCGCGGCTTCGAGCAATGGCGAAAAGTCGCGCCGCAGGAGCGCGCCGCCGTCCTTCATCGCACCGCCGCACTGGTTCGCGAGCGCGCCGAGGAACTGGCCCGACTCGCCACGCTGGAGGAAGGCAAGCCGATCGTCGAGGCGCGGGGCGAAGTCGCTGCGACCGCCGCCCTTCTCGACTTCCATGCGGGCGAGGCGGTGCGCATCTATGGTCGCGTCCTGCCGCGTCCTACCGGCACCCGCTCGCTCGTGCTGCAACAGCCCGTCGGTCCGGTCGCGGCCTTCTGCGCCTGGAACTTCCCGGTGATGAACCCGGTGCGCAAGATTTCGCCTGCTATTGCGGCTGGCTGCTCGGTCATCTTGAAGCCCAGCGAGGAAACCCCCGCCAGCGCCATCGCGATCATGCGCTGCTTTCAGGATGCGGGCCTGCCCGGCGACGTCGCGCAGCTCGTCTTCGGCGTGCCCGACGCGGTGTCTCGTCACCTGCTCGCCTCGCCCGTCACCCGCAAGCTCAGCTTCACCGGATCGGTACCGGTCGGCAAGCATCTCCTTAAGCTGGCCGCTGACACGGTGATGAAGTCGACCATGGAGCTGGGCGGTCACGGCCCGGTGCTGGTCTTCGACGATTGCGACCTGGACAAGACGCTCGACATCCTCGTCACCCACAAGTTCCGCAATGCGGGACAGGTCTGTGTCGCGCCCACGCGCTTCCATGTGCAGGAGGGCATCTATGAACGCTTCGCCAAGGGTTTCGCCGAACGCGCCGCCGCGCTGAAGATCGGTGATGGCCTGTCGTCGGACACGCAGATGGGCCCGATGGCCAATCCCCGCCGCCCCGAAGCCATCGGCGCGATGATTGAGGATGCGGTGAAGAGCGGCGCGCGGATGCTGACCGGCGGCGAGGCCAAGGGCGGTGACGGCTTCTTCTTCTCTCCCACCGTGCTGGCGGACGTGTCGCTCGACGCCAAGGCGATGAACGAGGAGCCGTTCGGCCCGATCGCGCTGATCCGCCCCTTCGCCACCACCGAGGATGCGATTGCGGAAGCCAACCGCCTGCCCTTCGGTCTGGGCGCCTATTGCTTCACCGAAAATGGTCGCCGCCAGAATCAGCTCGGCGACGAGATCGAGGCGGGCATGGTCGCGATCAACACCGTTCGGCTGAGCTGGGGCGATGCCCCCTTCGGCGGGGTCAAGGAAAGCGGTTACGGCTCGGAAGACGGGCCTGAGGGCATCGCCAACCATATGGTCACCAAGTCGGTCCATATCGCCTGACGCCATCCCCCCATCGCCAGGCTGGTGCCCGGCGCCCCCTCCCCAAGCCGCGCTTGGGGAGGATGGGCTCAGTCCCGCGCGCGATAGGCGGCGCGGGCGGCCTCCACCTCGGGCTGATGCGTATCCGCCCAGCGAATCAGCCCGCGCATCGGTTCCAGGAACGACCGGCCCAATGGGGTCAGCCGATATTCGACGCGTGGCGGCACCTCGGGATAGACGGTCCGCGCGACGAACCCATCCTCCTCCAGCCGCCGCAGCGTGCGCGACAGCATCTGCTTTGACACGTCCCCGATCCGGCGCAGCAGCACGTTGAACCGCAACGTCTCGGGCTCCAGCGCGGCGAGCACCAACAGGCTCCATTGATCGCCGATCCGGTCGAGCACCTCGCGGATCGGGCACCCCCCATCGCTGGTCCGCGCGAAGGACGGGACGGTCACTTCGCCGTGACCTTGTCCCTCCAAAATGACGTCTTGTGCGGGTGACAGGCTCTGCATAGCTCCACGGTCTACAAAGTGGACCAAGGCGTCAACAGGAAAGGAACGCTCATGAACATCGCGCTGATCGGAGCCTCGGGCAATGCAGGCTCGCGCATTTTGAAGGAATTGTCGGATCGCGGCCATCAGGTGACCGCCATCGCCCGTCATCCCGAGCGGATCGCCGCCCTGCCCGGCGTCACCCCAACCGCGGGCGACACGGCCGACGCTACTGCGCTGGCCGACGCGCTGCGCGGCCATGATGCGGTGATCAGTTCGGTGCATTTCCTGGCGGTCGATGCGCAAGGCCTGATCGACACCGTCCGCGCCTCGGGCGTAAAGCGCTATCTGCTCGTCGGTGGCGCAGGCAGCCTGGAAGTCGCGCCCGGACAGCGCCTGATCGACCAGCCCGGCTTCCCGGAGGAATATAAGGCGGAAGCAAGCGCAGGTGCGACTTTCCTCGACCTGTTGCGCGGCGCGGACGATCTGGAATGGACCTTCCTCTCCCCCTCCGCGATGTTCGTCCCCGGTGAGCGGACGGGCGTGTTCCGGCTGGGCACCGACACTTTGTTGTCCAACGAGCAGGGCAGCAGCATCTCGTTCGAGGATTATGCGATCGCTCTGGTCGACGAAATCGAGCAGCCGCGTCATATCCGCCAGCGCTTCACGGTCGGTTATTGAAGCCTCGACATGGTCGGGATCGAACATCCGGTCCCGACCGCAAGAAAAATGTCAAAAACCCTCTTGGCAGGTCGGACATGCTCGGCTAACAGCGCGCCACCAGACGGGGACATCGCTCCCCGCCATGCCGCAGACCGGCATTGGACGCATAGCTCAGTTGGTAGAGCAGCTGACTCTTAATCAGCGGGTCCTTGGTTCGAGCCCAAGTGCGTCCACCACCTGTCCGAATGGACGCATAGCTCAGTTGGTAGAGCAGCTGACTCTTAATCAGCATGTCCTTGGTTCGAGCCCAAGTGCGTCCACCATCCCCTTTTCGTTTGCACTTTTCCGCCCCGGTTGCACCGATGCGTCACGAGGGGAAGGCAGACAGGTTGCAAACGGTTTTGAGCATCGCCTACCGTATCGCGGCGCGCTATGTATCCGCGCCGCGAGGGAGATGGCGATGTGGCGTTTTGATCAGGGTCGAATCGAGTATTTCCAGTTCGACGAAATCCGGAAAATCGCCAAGTTCGCTGTCACACACGACCTACAATCCACCGATCATGAGCCGTTGATCGAAGCGACCGGTCTGCCGTTCAGACCGGTCAGCGACGCGTACCTGCCTTGGCGCAACTACAGCCGGGTATTTAGGACAGCGATGCTCGTGGCCAGCATTCAGGGTATAGCCAAACCGACGAAGGTCGCTCACCTGCTGGCGACCGACGGTTCAGTCACCTCGGATGACTATTTCCATTTCTTAGCGCAGGCGTTCACTGATCCGCACCCGTCGTTCCAGGAATGGCATCCGACAGCGAACCCGCGCTTTCCCCTGCTCTTCTCGATCAAATTTCTGCTCGCTCGGGCCGCAATCGGCGCACCGGTGGTAACCTATCCGGAGATTGTCGGGGCATACTCCAAAAGCGGATTTACGGGCGATGAGGATCAGACCGCGTTCCTTACGCTGGCCGGCAAGTCATGGTCCCATTCGGCCGATCATCGTCAAGCGCGCGAGAGCATTCAGATTATCAGCCAGATTTCGTATCTGAGCGCCACCTCGACTGATGTGACCGTATCCCTTGACGCCGAGGATGCGCGTGACGTGTTCGAGGGCCTGTCATCGGTGCGTGGGAAGCAGGAGGCTAGCAGCGAACTCGAGATTATGCGTCTGGCCAACCTGTATGAGGGGGCGGTCGCCGATCTTGACTTCAATTTCTCCAAAACGGTGCTGGATGAAATCGTCGAGGCAGGTTTCGCTGAGGGAACCCGCGTAGAACGGACACATATCGTACTTGAGCGAAACACCGCAGTCCGAGGCGCCTTCTTCGCGGCACAGCCCACGACCGCTTGTGACTTCTGCGAACGGGACACCGCGGCCGAGTACCCGTGGGCCGATCGGGTGCTTGACATTCATCACGTGTTGCCTCTCTGTTCCGGTACGAGATCGAGCGGCAAAGGTACGTCGCTCGGTGATCTCGTCGCAGTCTGTCCGACGTGCCACCGTGCGGTGCATCGCTACTACGCCAAGTGGCTGAAGGCGGCCGGGCGGAAGGATTTCGAAGACGCGAACGAAGCAAGGGCGGTCTACGATGCCGCCAAGAATGACAGGAAAGTAGCATGACGCCTCAATCGGCACCGCCGATCTCGCCGGACAACACCTACTCGGTCCAGAAGAAGCTGGTGACGAAAGCCATGTCCAACGGTGACGATCTCGCTGCGGCGTTGGCCAAGGCAGGCAAGCAGTACGACGACCTCGTCTACGAACGTTCGCACGAAAAGCAGTGGACGGGACCTGCCCCGCTTACCCTAAAGGATTTCAGTGCCAAAGTCACGGGCGTTCCGATCGTCAGCTTTTTTACCGGCTGCGGCGGAATGGATCTCGGTTTCGAACAGCTTGGATTCGAACACGTTGCTGCGTTCGAATACAATGAGATCTTCTGTAAGACGTTACGCAAGAACCGACCAAACTGGAAGGTGTTCGGCCCCCCGTACGGTAATGGCGACGTCTCCAAGTATGATGAAGTCGAAGCGGCCTTAGCACCGCTAATTCAGGCACCATTCGATGGTGTCTTTGTCGGCGGCCCTCCTTGCCAGCCCTTCAGCATCGCGGCCAATCAGCGCTTTTCGCGCTCGGGGGAGAATTTCAAGCGCGTCGGCTTTGCGCATGAGAAGAATGGCAATCTGCTGTTCGACTATGTGAAGTTGATCATTCGCTTCCAACCCAAGGTCTTCGTCGTTGAGAACGTCCCCGGGCTCCGCGACCTGGACGGGGGCGAGCAGCTATCGGCAGCGATCGAACTGCTCACCGACAATGGCTATGTCGTCAACGAGCCGACTGTTTACGACGCCGCCGATCATGGCGTCCCCCAGTTTCGCGAACGCCTTTTCGTCGTTGGATCCCGGACCAATGGACAATTTGTTGTGCCTGCAAAGCGTGCGCATGTCGGTGCCGCCAGCGTCCTAAAAGACATTCCTAACGGTCTGCCGAACCACGAAACGAGGACCCACAAGGCAGGATCCATCGAACGATACATGCGACTTCGATACGGTCAGCGAGATCAGCTTGGCCGGGTTGATCGACTAGACCCAACGCTTCCCTCGAAAACAGTCATCGCGGGTGGCACAAATGGAGGAGGTAGGTCGCATCTTCATCCAGAAATTCCGCGTACTCTAAGCGTTAGAGAGTGCGCGCGCTTGCAAACCTTCCCCGATAATTACATTTTCTTGGGACCGACCGCGCGGCAATTTACTCAGGTGGGCAACGCCGTTCCGCCGGTGCTAGCTGCAACGTTGGCGACGAGCATTGCTGAAGCGTACTTTACGCTGGATACGCCCGTTGAAGCGGAAGGAACTACGGCTATAGCTGCAGAGTGAAGAGCGCGTGGGAGCGTATATTCTACACGCTCCCCGTTGTCTCGCAACGAGTGCCAACTGGACGAAGTGATGTCGCCACCTTCGGTTAGCAACTGGAGGAATGAAATGGGTGATATCGACCACACGGTGAGATGGCGCGTACCGCTCGGCCATGCGGATGGCGCCGGATACGAGATGTCCGGCTGGAGCTGGCGATGGCCGATGGACGGCAGGGTCTGGGGCTTCGACAATCTCTCGACCCAGGACTACTTCCGCGTCCGCCAGGCGGGCAAGCGGACATGGCTGTTCGTCGCGCCGGACGGCACCGAGTACGACACGATGCGCGACCTGTTCGCCCAGTTCCGGTTGCGCCTCTGCGACTGCGAGCGGCGGACCGATCAGGTCGAGCAGATGCGTCTCGTGCTGGGTCTGATGAACAACGAGATCCACCGCAACGACACAGACGCGTTCGTGGATCTCGGCTTCGGCGGCGTCTGGTCGTACATGGAATCGTACGTGCACTGGATGGAACAGGAACGCATCCTGAAGTGCCATCACGGCCCGGTCCGCGATGCCACGCTTTCGATCGAGGGCCGCGCGATCCGGCGCATGCTGGACATGACCGCACCGGGCAGCAACATCGATACGTCGCCCCAGGCGATCATCGCCCGCTACGATAGCCTGTACCCGGGCCAGCGCGCCAAGTGACCGCCACGCGCCCCGGCTCGACAGCCGGGGCGGGACCACGCTACGACCACGCAGAACACGAGGGGGACCGATGCGCATAGACGACAGCCTGAAGATCGCGACGGCACTGCTCGCCGGCCACATGGAAACGACAGCCGTACCGACCGCCGAGGTCATGCGTCTGCTGCACAAGTGGCATCGGTCCATCATGCGGATGCAGTCCGGCACCTATACGGCCTGGGTCGACGAGCTGCCTGCAATGGACCTGCTCGATCAGGCCGCATCGGACGCCGCCGCGGCCGAAGCGCCGGCCGCTCCGGCCTATGTCGAGCCGAAGATCTATCCGCCACCCCTGCACCCGCTGGCCGCGCCGGAGGTCTCCGTCGAGGACAAGGTGGCCGGGACCGTGCACACCGACGCCATCGAGTGCCTGGAATGCGGGAAGCCGGTCAAGCTGATGAAGTCGCACCTGCTGACGTCGCACAACAAGATGACCTGGGGCGAGTATCTCGATCGCCACGGCTTGGCCGAGGACTATCCGGCGACGACGCAGGCGCACCGCGACCGCCAACGGGCCGACCAGCAACGCATCAAGGGCGTGACGCCTGGCGACGGCGACCAAAAAAAATACGAACCGGTGAGCGCCGACTTCGGCCGGCGTCGAGCTGAAGTCACCGACGACCGGGACGGCGACGGTGAACTGGGCAAGACGGGATAGGTGGGACGGCTCCGGCAAACGGCTGGAGCGATGAAATGAAGATCAGCATATTGGACGCCATGGTGCTGGTCAGCCGCGCGGTCGGCGCGGAACTGGCGGAGGCCGGGCTGGGTGGCCTGCTCGTCGATCACGGCGAGATCCGGATATCGCGCGCGGTCGACGGATGGCCGGTGCGGACGGTCTGGGCCGAGATGAGCGTGCAGGCCCTCGGCGTCGTCCAGGCCATGCGGGTGCAGATCGACGTCGAGTACGGCAGGATGATCGGTGATCACAACGCCGCGATCCGCGCGTTCGTGCAGGGTGCTCTGGACTTCGCCACCAAGCACGAGATCCTCGCCGCCGAGCATCGTCGTCTCCGAGACAAGGCAGAGACCGTCGCCAACGAGTGCTGGCTCGAGGAGCTGGACGTGTCCGTGATGTCGGTCCGCCGTCAGTCCCGAGATCTACTCGACCAGTTCGACCCGGCCGACACGGATCACTGGATCGTCGAGATGCTGATGCTCGCCCGGTACGACGACGAGATCGTGCAGGAGCCCGTCGCGATCACAGTCCGATCGGACGACATTGCCGACTTCGGCAACACTCTACGGAATTCATGGATCCCTGAACAGCGCGCGCTCGCCCTCCAGCGCGCGCTGTACCGGGGAGGTGCCGCCGCCTGACCTCCCCTCCGGGCGGCGGCACCACGATCAGACCGGCCGGCTGGCGCTGATCGGCGTGCGAGACACGAGGCGCGCGTTCGGATCGACGCGCGCCGCCTCGTGCAGCGCGAGGCCGAAGTCGGTGGCCACCGCGTATATGCGCGGACGGAGGTCGGCCGGCAGCCAGGCGGTGTCGATGTGCGCCAGCGCCAGCCGAGCCGCATCCGCGAGATCCGCGATGACGGTCGCGCGTTCGTCCAGCTTGGCCCGGTCCTCCTCGACGCGTGCTTCGCGCTTGGCGATGGCGCGCTCCTGAAGCTCGAGGCCGTTCAACTCCTTCGCCCGCTGACGCGCCCGCAGCAGCCACTCCCTCGCCTTCTCGGCGCGTTCGTCCAACTTCGCGCGATCGGCGTCGATCGCGGCACGCAGCGCCGCCAGAGCGGTACGCTCGGCCGCGACCGCCTTGGCATGGGCCGACCGCTCGGCGTCGAGCGCAGTCCGCTTCTCGGCGAGTGCGGCGGCATCGTCGCGCTGACGGGTCGCCTCCACGGCCACCGCGCTGCGCTCGCGCACCAGCTCGTCGCGCTCGACGCCGGCGGCGGCGATAGCCGCGTCGAGATCGGCGGCGTGCTCCTTGTTGGTCTTGTGCACTGCGCCGCTGCGATGACGACCGCGCCGCAGACCGAGATGCTCGACCATCTTCGCCCACTGATCCTGATGGATCGACAGCTGCGCCTTGCCACCCATGTCGCGGTCGGCGGACAGCATCCATTCCGGTTCACGGCTCTCCGGACGCTTCACGCGCCAACGCCGCTTGCCCTCGTCGTCCCGGTAGTATTCGCGCTCGCCGGTCCGACCGTCGACGCGCAGGTGGACGGGCATGACGACGGCGTGACCATGGAAGACGCGTTCGTCCAGATGCATGACCAGTGACGTGATCTGACCCTCGTGCGGATACCGCTCCTCGAGATACTCGCGCGCAAGGTTGGCCATCTGGTACGCCACGCTGACCCGGCTGGACGGGGAGAGGCGATCGAAGAACTGCGGGCTTGCCGTGAAGATGAATTCCAGCCCGAGAACCGCATCGGCGGTCATCTTCGGCTTGAACCGCTCGTGTGCCGCCTGCAGATCGGCACGGGCGTCGCCGGTGCCGATGAGGTGACGTGGCGGCATCGCGCTCGGGTCCGCGTTGGGCGTGTCCATGTCGCGACTGTTGTGCTGGCCGACCCAGTACGCGTGCGACCATGACGTGATGCGGTGCGTCCGCATGATGGTGTAGGGCTGATCGGTCATGGCATGATTGTCCCATGCCGAAGGGTGGATGTGAATCACCCCCTCGGCATGGGCAGAGTAATATCCCTCACTTACTAGAGATGTTACCCGCCGGCGGTCGCATCCCGCAGCAGGATCCGCACACCGCCCGGCCGTGGCGACCATCGCTTCGTGCCCTGCACCGAAACGATCTGAGCGTCATCGGCGATCACGCCGCCATAGTTCCGTGCCTTCGTCCCCAGTCCGGCGACCGCCTTCGCGAAGTCCCGCCCGCCCGGTTCCATCAGCGCATCGGCGACGGCCTTGATCAGATTGTCGAGATCCGGACGGCCGATCGCGGGCATGCCCTCTCGCTTCGCCTGCGCCGTCGGCATCGCCAGTTCGACGACCAACTCCAGCGGTGCGTCCGCCGGCGGCGGCGTCCAACCGGCGTCGACGATCGCGGCGACGATTGTCGCCTTCCATGCGGCCGATGCGGCGCTGTCGGTCAGGACCGCGCGACCGACGACGCGGGGGCGCGGCTGAGCACGGGGATGACCGATGGCGATGGCGTCGAGATAGACCACGGCCACGATTGTCGCGGTCGTTCACCTTCCCAGGCGGCGGGCAAAGAGAAGGGCCGGCGGATCGCTCCACCGGCCCCTTCTCCGACCACGCTTGGCCCCGGTGCCTATGCACAGACCTGCCCTATAGAAGGCAGTTCTCTCCCACGCCCGCAGAACGTAACCTGTTCATTCTATACCGCCGGAAACGGGTGTCTCTGGGTGAGGTCGTAATCACGACAGAACCTTTCAAGCTGACCCTGCGTGAAGGTCGGACCGATGCCCAGGTCGGTGTGGTAAGCGCACGCGGCGTTAACATCGATCTCGAAAGGTGCGGTCATCGACAGGGCGATGTTCATCAGCTCGATCATCCCCTCTGGCTCGACGCCTACTAGCTGTGCCGCGTGCCTCCAGTTAATCGTTGGCGACGCGGCAGAGTCCATCAGTTTATAGTTGGGCATGTTGGCCTCCGTCGTGGCGCGTATGAATCAGTACGCGATGTCGGCGAGGAAGGCCTCGTCGGCTTCGATCTCGAGCAGCGTCGGACGCTTGTCGTAGCCGGGGGTGGCGCGCTCGGCGGTGACAACGGCCCAGAGGCGATCGGCCTCGGCGGCGGCGGGCGACGGCGTCGTGCTGCCGGTCAGGTGATCGCGGAAGTGCGCGTCCAGCCAAGAGTGAGCGGTGGAGAGCAGCGTCTCGAGCGCGTCGCGCTCCCGCTCGGTGCGCGCGCCGTCCAGGTCGTCGACCAGGTCGCCGCAGACGTCGCCGGCGGCATCGCCGACCATGGTCGCGATCTCGTGCTCGAGGATTTCGGACGCGAGCAGGGCATCGGCCTCGGAATCGAGGGCGGCGTACTGCGCGGCGTCGTGGTGATGTGCGGTGTTCATGGTGTTCCCCGTCGTGATGGTGGTCGGTAGGTTGTTTCGGTTTTCCGGGACCGGTCAGGCGACAGCGGTGTCGAGAGCGTCGCGTTCGGGCAGGACGTCGCGCCAGTCGTGGCGTACCAGGTCCATGACCTCGGCCATGGCGATGCGGGCCGGCGTCATGCCGTACTCCGCGCATTCGGCGTGGACGATCCAGTGCCACGCATAGTCGGTGTGGACGACGCAGGCGGCGTCCATCCGGTGCATGCCCATGCGGGCGGACACCTCGCCGCTCGCGATGCTGGCGTAGATCGATCCCTCGACCTCGTCCGGTGTGCGGGCGTCCAGCGGCATCAGCGCCAACACGTCTTGATCGGTGCTGCCCAGCAGCCGTTCGACGGATCCGCCGCGCGTCTGCTCGATGCGGGCGCGCCGCGTCAGCATGGTCACGTCCAGTTCGGCCTGCGCATTCATCTTGTCGGTCATCGTCGTCATCCCTCGTGGTCCAGCACAGCGCTGGGCGTAGGAGGACAATGAACCTGATGATATAGACCTGTCCATACCCCCCTCGTGCACGTCATGCGCTTTTCTGGATACCTTCACCTCCTAGATGAGTGGCTGGGTACGTGAATATCAGGGTCCTGTTCGGAGAGGGTATGGACAAGGACCATAAGATGACCCCATGATTCGTGCAGCGGTAATGAGGACCGTGCGGGAGACAGGCCATGGGAACGCCGAGGACGGCAGCGCAGCGGGTGAGCTACGCGGAGATGGACAGGGAAGCGGGGATTGGGACGGCGCACATCGCCTTCGTCAACGAACACCGCGACGAGGTGCGTCAGTGGGCGCGGCGCTCGCATGCAGCCGCCCGTGTTCACGAGCGCTTCGGCGTCGTGGTCGACACCGCGCACCTGCTGAACCTCGGCAAGCGGATCGAAACCGGGGTCGTTGTCCAGCCGGGTCTGATGCTGATCGGCCATGCCTCGGACGATCGTCGCGGCCGTCGCACCTCGCTCTGGCTGGCGTGGATCGGTGATGCCGAGATCCCGTTCGTCTATGATCACGACGCCCGTTCCGTCGTCACGGTCCTGCCGTGGACGGCGAACCAGCTGCGCTATGACCGTCGCCGCGGCGGCTTTCCGAATCTGGCCCGGGGCGGCACGAAGGCCGCGCGAACGTACTGGGCGGAGGTGCGGTCGTGAGCGCCGCAACCATCGGCTTCGGGGCGCCGACTTGGGACGGAGCACATCGCTGGCTCATCCGCACCCCGCGTCAGCGTGATGCTGCCGTCACTCTTCTCGAGGATTACGGCCGCAACGGCTGGCCATCGGGTATCTACGAACCAGTCGTCCGCGCCATCGTGCCGAGGACGACGTGGTCCGCTGTCGCACCCGCCCTGCAGATTCACCTCAATGGTCGCCTGAAGGATGCCGGCTTTCCTCGCGGCAAGCTCATCATCGGCGACGTTCCCGTCGAGCGGCTGCTCGGCACCGAGGCGTGTCTGCTCGCCTGGGCCATCGATGACGCCACGCCGGATCAGGCGCGTGAGGCCTTCGATTCGCTGCGCACCTACATGCCGTGCGAGGTCCGCTGCCTCTACCAGTACGCCGCTCGTGACCGCGACCTATCCCGTCCGGCCTATGGCTGGCGCAAGGCGATCAAGTTCGCGCTGATCGCGTCGCTGTCGAAGGAACCGGCTGTCGGCACGCAACTCGAATTGCTCGACAGGACAGGAGGCAAGTGATGCACGGATCCAAGACGTACCGCCCGTACTCGGTGCGCCGCCGCCCTGCCCCCTGCACCCGTGCCCGCGACGCTGAGGAGCTGTGGATGCGCATCGACGGCCGGCTGCCGCGGTCGGAAACCTCGACCGAGGAGGATCGCCAGCTCGCAACCGAGCTGTGGGCGCGGATCGACGGGAGCTATGGGGCATGAGCACGTCCATGTCCGATGAGGTCGCCGAGCGCATCGCCGACGCGAACCGCCGGCTCGGCACCATTGTCCCGGTCGCCATCGTCCGCACCGTGTATGCCTACGACACCATTAAAAGCGTACGCATGATGGACGACTGGATGATCGGCACCCCGGTCGAAGGCACCGTGCCTGCGCAGCTCGAGGACGGAATCCGCAAGGCGATCGCATGGGGTCGCGTCAACCGGCCGCTCGAGATGCTTAGGCTGGCGGCGGACTGGCCGCACGCCGAATGGATGCCGATCTGATGGCGCGCATCGCGAAGCCGCGCGAGTTGCGGATCCACCAGCGCGCGAACCGCGAGGGTGGCGCGACGGCCGTCCGACTGCTCGCAGGCCGGTCCTCCTACAACGGCGCACCCTTCTGGCAGGTCCGCGTCGGGTCGGCGGGTCCCCTCACCTTCACGACGCTGGCCGAGGCCGAGCAGGCGTTCGCGATCGTCGCTGACGGCGGCAGTCTGGGGCGGCGCGGCTAGCGGACCGTGCAGGTCGATGCCGGCGGCTTCGACCCCACCTGCAGCGCCCAGATCGCGGCCAGCTTATCGCGACAGTCGCATCCGGCGGCGATCAGATCCAGCTGCCATCGCGCGAGATCAACGTCGGTCGCCGTATCAGGGTTCGGCACGGCCGGCTCACCCTTGCAGTGCAGGAGCGTGGGCGGGACGATGATGCCGACGCTAGCCGGCGGGGCGCTGCGCGGCGCGCAGGCGGCGGAGATGCTCGCGAGTGAGATCGCTGACAGCAGTCGCACCATAGCGTTGTTCGAGCGCATCGATCATTCCCTTCTGCTGCGAGACGGCCATCTCGAGGACGGTCGCGCGGGTGATTGCCGCTTCGGCGGCGGTGTCGGCGGCACGCCTGGCGTCGCGGGCGGCGACCTCACGGCGGAGCGCGTCCCGTTCGGCGTGACGCGAGATCGCGACCTGCTTCGCCATGGCGTCCCGCTCGGACGCGATCCGCTGCGACTGGAACGCGAACCAGACCGCGATGCCGACCAGTGCGGCGACGATCGCGGGGATGCCCCAGCGACGGATGGCGGCGATCGCGCGCGCCCAGGTGAATGCGGTCAGCATCGTCAGTCTCCCTTGCGGATCATGGACAGGCCGAGCAGCGCCATGCCGATGACGCCGGCCTCGACGCCGGCGATGAAGATCAGGGCCATCATCGTCACTCGCCCTCCCCCGGAGGCGCGGCCGACACCTCGGACGGACCGCTCGCCTTCGGGCGGAAGGTGCCGATGACGCCGATCAGGCCGGTCACGGCAGCACCGACGAAGCCCAGCGCGACCTCGACCTTGGTCAGGCTCTCCGCCGGCACCAGGACGCACACGACGGCCGCGGTGATCGTCAGGACGACGATGGCGGCGAGCGTCGACAGGTAGGCGACGACGGGCTGGACCGACGGCTTCATGCCTCGTTCCTCGACAGTGGCATCCCGGCGATGTTCGTCATGCGGACGGGCCCGCCGACCACGGGAACGCCACGCGGCCAGCGGGCGGCGATGAGGCGCGACTTCGCGATCCGGGTGACGGTCACGGCATCCTGCTGATTGCCGCCGAGCACGTGGTAGGCGGTCGCGTCTTCGCCCAGATAGAACGCCACATGGCCCCCGCCTTCGCGGCCGAAGACCAGGACGGCGCCGGGAGCGAGGTGCGTCGTGCGGAGGTTCGCGCCCCAAGTGGCCCACGTCTTGGCGCGAGCGGCGATCTTCGGCGGCTCGATCCCGGCCGCGACCATGCAGGCCGCGACGAACCCGCCGCACCAAGGCACGGCGTCTGACGTCCAGGTGAACCCGTTGAAGCGGGCGGCGGTGTTGAGCAGCGCCAGAAGCCGGTTGTTGTTCGTCGGTCCGGGAAACTCACGGGTACCGAGATGCGCGCGGGCGGCGGCGAGCCAGGTGGGATCGGTCGTCATGGCCACAGTGTGAGCCGCGACGACCTTCCCATGCGGCAGGTCAGGCGACCTCCCGCCACCTCTTTCGTGCGAGATCAATCAGAGACTCGGGCCAGCCGCTCGGGACGCCAACGCCCTTCACGAACCCGGTCCACTCGTCCGAGGCGCGCAGATCGTCGATGGCGCCGGTATTGGTCGCCGCCAACAGCTTCGCCTTCAACGCGTCCTTCGTCGGTTCCCAAGGGTTCGTCACGCCGGACAGGTCGATCGGCTTGGGGCGCGGCCGGACGTCCTCGGGCGAGTGCGCGTCCGCGTCCTGCATATCCTCGGTCGGAATCATGAACGCCTGCATCAGCGCATACTTCAGCGCGGCCGACATTGCCTTGTTGGTCGACTTGTCGGCGCTGTCCATCGCCTCGCCCTCCGTCGCGACGGTGTGCGTCGAGCCGTCGCACACGGCCACGAAGTCGAACTCGACGTGCAGGTGGGTGTAGAACATGACGCCGCCCTTCGTGGTCTGGCGTTCGTCCTGCCTCTTCGACATGACGCGCGGCAGCACGACGAGACCGTTGCGCGCGATGACCGGCGCGACGGCGTTCATGAACTGGTCGATCCCGCGAAAGTTGAAGCCCTGCCCGCTGTTGCGACGGTCCTTGGCGACGCCGCCCAGGAGATCGGCGGTGCAGGCGGAGATGGCGGCGTATACGCCGATGCCGGTGGTCATGAAGGTCGCCTCCTCAGGCGTTGTCGCGTTTCAGACGGTGCAGGTCGGACAGCCGCAGCCGTTCGGCGGTGCGGACGTGATCGCGGTTGGCGCGCGCCCGGGCGAGCGCGTCTTCGGCGGCATGGACCGCGCGTTCGGCCTCGTTGGTGCGGATGCGCGCCTGCTCGAGGTCGTCCTCGGCGAGCGCGATCTTCAGGCGCGCGATGCAGCTCATCAGCCGGTGATGATACCGACGTGGCCAGCGGTCCCGTAGAACGTCGGCGCGACGCGCTGCTCGACGGCGCGCATCGCGGCTTCGCGGCGTTCCATCACGGCGACGGCACGACGTTCGTGGCGGTTGAGGCTGACGGGCGCATTGCGCGCTTCGTGTTCCTGGCGGAGCTGGTTCTCGAGAACCACGTGATCGATCGGCTGCATGGCGACCATTATGACCGTTGCGCCCCTTCCCGTGCGAAGGCAGGATCGGTGGGAAGGAGACCGGGATGCCGACATTTGTAGCGCAGATCATCGACGACGAAGGCGAGTCGTCGACGACGAGGATCATGACCGGCAGTCGTGAAGACGCGGCCCGGTGCAAGGTGCGCGACGCGTTGGTTGGTTACGACGACGGCCTCTACATCGGACTGGTGAAGGTGTGGGAGGACGGCGACAAGGACGATCTGGGGACGACCTACGGCTGGGAAGCGCTGCGGGAACTGCCTGAAGGATTCGATGAGGAAGACGAAGAGCTTGACGTCGACGTGAAACTGGAAGCCCGGACCTGATGGGCAAGGGCGGCTACAACGGCGGGTCGTCGATCATCCGGGCGGCGGTCGGCTTCATCAGTGGCCGCTCCAAGCCTGCGGCTATGTCGGTGGACGCGAAGAGCGAAGACCGGCCGAGCGCCAAGGTGCCGAAGAGCCGTAAACTGCCGAAGACCGAGAAGCAGAAGGCTGCTGACGCCGAGTGGAACAGGAAGATGACGCTCGCGCATCAGGCGCGGCGCAAGGGTGATCCGATGGACGCGGTGGTGGTGAAGCGCATCACGAAAAACACCCTCCGGCTCCGCAAGCGTGATCCGTGATCAGTACCAGGGATCGTCGCGACGCTTCGCCTGCTCGGGCGTGTCGCGGCCGGTGTAGCCGAAGGCGTGAAGCACGATGCCGACGGTTCCGATGAAGACGATCCAGTACAGCGTCGCACCGAGACCGGTGAAGCTGCCGTCGTAGTCGGTGATCCAGCGCGTCGGCAGCACGGCACCCACGCCCTTGCACATCAGATAGCCGGCGACGAGCGCCGCCGGTCCCGCCAACAATGATCGCTTTCCGTCCGCCATGCGACAGGAGTAGCGGCTATCGCAATCGAGGCAAGCCGGTCACTGGGTCGGCGTATGCGTCGTCGCTTCGGCCGGGCGATGCTCGATGACCGCCGGCGCGACGACCGGCGCCGGTACGCTGGTCTTCCCTTCGATAAGCCGGAATCCGCCTGCGGCTAGAAGCGCGCCGAGGACGATCGGGACGATCCAGCGGATGACCGTCTCGCGCAGGGTGTTGCCGTCGCGCTCCTGCCGCCGACGCTGCTCACGCACCCAGGTGCGGTCGTCGGGATCGAAGTCGCGCACCATCTCGTCGAGGACGGTCATGCGCCGGTGGTGAAGATCCTGATTGGCGATGCAGTCGTCGGTGAACTGGTTACGCCGGTGCTGCCTGGCGATCGCCTCGGCGCTGCCGGTCTCGATGCCGAGCACCCTGAACTGGGTCGTCATGGCCTCGGCGAAGCCACGCGAGATCTCGGTCGATAGCGTCCGCGTCACCTCGGCGACGACCGCCTTGGCCGTTTCGGTGGCGACGGCCTTCGCGGTCTCGCTGGCGATCGGGGGCACGAGCTGACGAACGAGTCGTTCGACGTCGTGCTTCGAGAAGGCATGGTCGGCGGGAGCGGTCATGCCGCTCATGCTACCCCCGGTCATGCTTCCCGCGCCTTCGCGCCGTCCGGTTCTGTCAGGGTCGCCGCCACGGAGATCGTACCCTGCGCCGGCCCCAGGCTGCCTATCGCCGACCATACGCGGCCGTTGGCGGCATAGGCCCATGATCCGTCCTGCAGCATGCGCAACGCGTTCGGTCGCCCCGGCCAGCGCAGCAGACGCATGACGGGATTGCGACCGTCCCGCTCGGCATGCGGATCGAGCGCACCACCGGGACCGGACTGGATCCCCGGCACGATGCGGCCGGCCTCGTGCGCGGACAGCGTGCCGTCCTGATGGCGGGCCACGACGAAGTCGCCGCGACCGTACCACTGACCGACGCCGTCGCGGGCGTACGGCCCCCTCGGGTAGAGCGGGTTCACCTTACGGACGTAACCGAGACGGCCGGAGTCCGCGTAGGTGTCGTTCTGACGATCCTGCCAGTGCCACTCGCGTTCGTTCGGCCACCAGAAGCGCATGCCCCGCCAGGCGAGACGCTCGTCGACGTCGTACGGCGGCTCGACCCATGGCCCCTGCTCCTTTTCGTCCCAGTCGTCGGGTTTCGGCGGCGGCATCGATCCCAGGGTCGGACTGTCCGAATAGAACCAGACGGGCATGTAGTGATCGACCAACACCTCGTCGTTCACGCTGCCGCTGGCGCTGTACGCCGGCCAGATGATGGCGGTGCGCCAGCCGTTGGGGCTGTAGACGAACTCGGTGGGGAACGTGCCGCCGCGATATCGGAACTGCCGATACTGCGGGTGCCCCTCCCACACGATGTCGTACGATCCGTCGCGGCGGCGATAGACGTCGAACGACAGCGGCTCGCCGGTGCTGGGACTGGCTGCGGCATCGACCCGCGTGGACCGTGCGACCGAGCTGCCGGTCACGCCGACCTGCGCGATGCCGCCCGCGCGGAGCAGGACCGTGACGAACAGATAGGTGGCGCGTCGTTCCGTGACCGTGATCGGCGGCATGTTCGCGGCATGGTACCAGTTCAGCGTGCCCTCGAGCGGTGCGGCCATATGGTTCGTGCCGTAACCGGGGCGACCGACGGTGTAGTACGTCCGCTCATCGGTCGTGGCGCGACGGACGTAGCTCTCCTCATATCGCAGGCAGCCGGTCGCCAGCACGGCGTCGAGGCCGACCGGCGAGATCGGTCGCAGGAATTCCCAGCCGTACGACTGGTCGCGCTCCTCGATCACGGCATCGCTCGGCGGCACGAAGCCGTTGTCGCGTCCGAGCTGCCGGGCCTGGGCCGGGGTCAGGTCGGCGATGCGGCGCACGGTGCCGGCGGCGTCCACGGTCCAGCCGAGCCATGGCCGACCGCTCGGATCGGTGGACTTGTCCCCGGTGATCGCGGTCGCGGCGAGGCGCAGAACGACGCCCAGGTCGCGCGCGACGCAGACCCCCTCGCCGTACGCCATGTTGGGGATGTAGCTGCTCTGGATGACGATGATGTGGTCGGGCTTCGTGCTCTGCCCGCTGCTGGTGCCGTTGCTCTGCAACTCCCACGGCCAATCCGCCGTCGCGCCGGTGTCAGTGCTGCCGTTCCGGCCGGACAGCGACCAGCTGGGGCGCGAATAGCCGAAGGGGTTGCCGGAGTCGCCGATGCCGGTCGAGGACATGCCGATCGCGACGTTCTCGGAAGCCCAACCCCGGTAAGGACCGAGCGAGCGCGGAGCCTGCCGGTCACTGCCCTTGTCGCGCAGCCGGATCGTACGCGCCTCGCCGACGCCGCCGCCATGGTTGAGCTGCTCGTACGTGCCGTAGCGCCCTTCCGCATCGCGGAACGGATCGCCGGCATCGCTCCACTGCGGCCAGCCGGCAGCCGGATCGACCGTGATCAGCGTGCCGTCCTTCAGCGTCAGGATGCGACCGCCGGGTATGATCCAGTGCGTCGACACGGCCGGAGCGGAGACGCCGGCCATCAGCAGCTTGCGCCAGAGCATCAGCCGGCCTCGTAGCCGGACGCGACCAGCTGCAGTTCCCAGTTGCTGCCGAGATCCGGACCGCCCCACCAGTCGGCTACCCACTTGTCGCGGTTGGCGTCGGCCCGCGTGCGGTCCTTGGTACCGAGCGGCACCTCGACACCGGAGAAGGCGTAATCGTTGCCGTTGCGGATGACGCGCAGCACGATGCCGGAGACGCGGTTGCGATCGCGGCCCGCATCGATCTGACCCCTGGGGATCACCGCCGGCGGGGCGAACGAGATCGTCGCCGTCCCCGCCAGGCTGATGTTCCAGACGTTCGCGATCTTGGGATCCACGACGATCGAACCGCCGGCGTTGATGACGTACGCCTGCTCGTTGAAGGTGCCGATCTCCATCTCGAGCTGCGGCGTATGGTGCCAGACATTGCCGGTCTCGGTGTGCGCAGATCCTGACGTGGTCAGCAGCCGCGCCTCGATCCGCTGCCTGCCCTCGGGTGCGGGTGCGTCCCGGCCCATGGTGGCGACGGACGACGCGGCGCGCGACGGTGCGGGCGTCGGCACCTGCGCACCCGCCTGGCGCGGCGGTTCCTGGAACTGACGGATTGCGTCGTCGATCATCTGGTCGAGATCCCGCGGAAGCCCTGGTAGGGCGAGACGGCGATCATGATAGGCATGACGGTCTCTCCGCCGCCGGTCGGCAGCACGGTCACGCGGATCGAGGTCGGCACCTCGTCAAGCGCATCTCCGAGATCACGCCCGTTCGCCGCCGCCTGCTGGAGGTGTGCGATCTGCGCAGGTGCGTCGTTGGTGACGGTCACCTTGGCGATGCCCATCTGCGGAGCGTACGGTGCGACATAGGCCGGAGCGGCGTACGCGACGCGCGACCAGTTCGGCCCCCACGCCACGACGCGCCCGCCGGTGCCGCCAGCCCGCCCGGAACCGCTGCTTACGCCGAGCGTGACGCTGAGCGTCGCCTCGGAGGCGCTCAGGTGCAGCTTGTAGCTCTTGACCTTGCCGATCGCTTCCGAGCCTTCGCCGGGGATGATGCCGGGGGCGACGACCCGCATGGTGTCGCGCGTCGAGATGCCCAGCACGTCCAGCGGCTCGACCTCGATCTCCACTTCCCAGTTGCGTTGACTGTAGGCGAGCCGCTGAGCCGCAGCGGCCGCAGCGTGATCGATCGACAGCCAGCCGCGCACGGTGTTGAAGAACGACGCGGCCATCGGTGAGCCGAGCGGCGAACCGTCGGCGATCACAAGCTCCCAGCGGTACACCCTGCGACCGAGATCGTCCTCATAGACGCGGTCGATCCAGAGCGACTCGGTCGCGTCGTGCGCCTTGAGCGAGCGCCAGATGAAGCCGGCGAACCGCACGATCGCCCCTTGGGCGTAGTGGATGTTCGGCTGCCAGTCGGGCACGGCCACGTCGAGCTGCAGCCGGTCCAGCTTGATCTCGATCGTCTCGCTGTCGGTCGATGCGCCCTGCCCTGCGTTGTACACGCTGAACCGCACCTCCTCGCGCCGCTTCGTCTCGCTTGTCGCACCGAGGGACAGGACCGGCTTGAGCCAGTACCGGCGAAGCCGCACGGCCTGAGGCTGCGTCGCACCTGGCCGGAACGTGCGAGCGGCCGCTGCCGCCTGCGCGAACTCGACGACCTCGGTCGAGCCCTGGGGCGGATCAAGCACCTCGAGATCGCCGTCGGACACGATGTAGCCGCCGCTGAAGTCGCTGCCCGGCTTCGCCCAGTCCTTCGCCAGATCCTCGGGCGCCAGCGTGGACAGCTCGCCGCCGGCCGCCGCCTCGATCATCTTGCGGACCTCGAACTCGGCGATGCGCCGCTCGGTCCATTCGGCCGACAGCACCACATCGACGCGGCCGAGGGGCTTGCCGTTGCGGCGGACGCGACACGCGCCC
Organism: Sphingomonas sp. LC-1; assembly: GCF_025371035.1. Taxonomy (GTDB): domain Bacteria; phylum Pseudomonadota; class Alphaproteobacteria; order Sphingomonadales; family Sphingomonadaceae; genus Sphingomonas; species Sphingomonas sanguinis_E. The sequence continues at coordinate 338,180 of NZ_JANZXB010000001.1, forward strand.
TGCACATGGCGGGCACCGATGTCATGGTGCGTACCGCCACCGCCGACGATCGCCGAGGACAGGACCGGTCGGCGCGTGGTTCTCGACCAGCACACCAGCGACGGAATGGCATCCAGCCGCTCGACCGGATCGGAGATATCACCTGCGCACGGGTCCGCGAACGGCAGGCCGATTGTGGCGAGCACGGCGTCGCGCAGCGTCTGCCAGTCGTCCCGCCGCGCTTCGTAGCGCAGGGTCACGTCCGCGCCGCCCATTTCCACGTCACCGGCATCATCGAGCGTGCCGTCAAACAGCAGAACGGTGTCGACGCGCTTCAGGTCGGCGTCGAGTCGATCGACCGACACCAGAATGCGAGGACGACCGCCGACCAGCGTGTCGATGCCGACACCCTTGTTCTCGAACGCGATCTCCATGACGGGGAACTCACCCTCGTCCTCGGAGATGGTCACGTCATAGGTCGGCAGATCGACGACGCGGTCCGCCTCGGCCGACCAGTTGCGGTTCTCGTCGCACAGGCGGGACCAAATACGGCCCAGCTGGACGGGCTCGCCGCTCATGGTGTCGCCTCCGGTGCAACCTCTTCGAGGTCGTACGCCCAGTCGGATTCTGCTGCGAGCGTGTTTCCGCCGTAGTCGAAATCCAGCACCATCATGATTAGGCGCGGGCACCAGTACGTCTTGTAGGCCGTTGGCCATGCAGCGGGATCGACGATCTCGCGATCGAACTCGTCCTTGTAAACGACACTGCTGCCGACCGCGATCGGCCGACGAAGGTCCTGCTCGGGAATATAGCCGTCCTCAGGGAGCGGCAGCGTGCAGTCGAGCGTGATGATGTCGTTTCGCACCAAGGCAAGCGGCGCGACCATATAGCTGCCGGACAGCTTTACCGAGAACATACGCGACGGCAGCCGGCTGCGGGACGAGGCGCGCAGCGTCCAGTTCACATCTCGCCGCGCTGCCGGAACGTCCGCGATCGAACCGTAGCGCATCGTCACGCCGCGATGTGCCGCCAGCGAGATGATCCGCCCGTTGATGCTTGGGACGACGCGCGACAGATCCATCACCTATGCCCCCTCGGCTTTGCCTGCCGGGCACGTCCGGCGGTGGCGCGATCGAACACCCGCTTCATGCCGTCCGCGAAGTCGTCGTCGACGCGGCCGCTGGCGACGCCGACGCCCGGCATGACGAAGCTCATCGGGCGACCCGTGCCGCCGGATGATACCTCGATCACGTCCGCCGGCGCGGCGAAGGGGCTGAAGGTCTGGTTGTTCAGGCTGTCGATGAAGCGCTCGCCGCCGTAGTGGCGGGTCGCAGCCGCGTTGATCACGCCTTCGCGGTTCGACAGCATGGCGGGGATGCTGTCGGACGTGCCGGTGCCGGGACCACGGACATATCCGCCGCTGGCGAAGCCGAAGACCGAGCTGACCTTGCTCAGGATGATCTTGCCGCCCTTGATCAGGTCACCGAAGCCGTAGCCGCCGGTGATCACCTTCATGATCCCGTCGATGATCTTCTTGGCGGCCTGGAAGGGGTTGGTCAGGATCTCGGTGATGCCTTCCCAGATCTGCTTCACGCCATCGAAGGTGCCTTTGACCTTGTCCCATACCGCGCCGAAGAACCACTTGATCACGGCCCAGACGGCGGCGACGACGGTGTCGACTGCCTTCCGGAACGTCTCGAAGTGGGTGTAGGCGTAGATGAAACCGGCCACGAGCGCGGCGATTGCCAGCACGATCCAGCCGACCGGGCTGCTGAGCAGCGTGAACGCCGTCATCGCCCCGCGCACGATGGTCGACACGGTGCTGATCGTCGCGGCGAAGGCGGAGAACGCGCCGGTCACCTTGGCGATGACCATGAACGCCAGGATCTTGCGACCGGCCTCTTCGCCGAACAGGCCGAAGAACGCCTGGTGGATGGTCGTGATCGCCGAGATCATGATGTCAGCTGCGGCCTTGATCGCAGGCCACCACTCCGCAAGGATGCCCGGAATCCTCTGCAGGATCGGCATGAGTTCGTTCTGGATGAAGTCGCGCAGCGGCAGCACCCACTTGTACCGATCGGCGACGTTGCCGTCGTTGCCGGCGAACGCCTGACGCATGGCGTAGATGACGCCGGGAATGTCGAACGCGAGTTGGAACAGCGTCTGCCTCAGCCAGGCGAAACCGGCGGCGGACCGATCGGCCCACCCGGTCATGTCCAGGCCGAGAGCGATCCGCATCTGATCGATCCATTGGCGAGCATAGAAGCGTACGAGCTCGTACTGCGCGGCGAGCCGCTGAAGCATCGCCGGCACACCCTCGAGACCGCGGCCGATCGCGGCACCGAACTGCGTCAGCTTGCCCGTCGATGCGAGCCGATCGACCAGCTGCTGCGCACTGGTGGCGATTACGCCCAGGCCCTTGGCCAACCCCGCATTCGAAACCTCGGCGCGGGCGAGGAAGATGCTGTTCTTCAGGCGCGCCACCGACGCTGCAGGACCGTTGGCCAGTTCCGCCGCCTTGCCGCCGAAGTTCTTGCTCATCCCGCGCGCGAGCGCCGTCAACGCCACCTCGGCGCTGATGCCGTCCGCCTGCATCTTCACGAACTGCTGAGCGGTGACGCCCAGTTCCTGCTGCAGGATCTTGTTCGCCGGAATGCCCGCCTCGGCCAGCTGCTGAGCCTCTTCTGCCGACCATTTCTGCTTGCTGGCGACCTGCGCGATCGCGATGCCGGCACGTGACGTCTCGTCGGCAGACAGGCTCATCGCGCGGCTGGTCTGGAGCAGCCCGCGAAAGATCATGTCCGTCTGCTTGCCGGCGAGGCTCGTGCCCTTGGTGGCGTTCGCGAGCTGGACGAACCCCGGCGCGACCTTCTCGACCTCCTGGCCGAGTTCGTTGGCTACACCGATGATGCGCTTCCACTGATCCTCGACGCCCACGCTGACATTGCGCGAAGCCGAGATTTCGGCCTCGAGGGAGCGGATCTGCTGAAGGACGGGACCGGACTGGGAGATCGGCGTTCGATCGAACTCCGCCCGGGCGTCCGCCAGCTTCTGCTGCAGTTCACCAGTACGATCGATCGCGACCTCGATACCCGCCTTGAAGCCGGTCACCGCGTTCCCGGCATCGAACTCCTTCTGGATCTCGAGACCGGCAACGGCCGCAGCCAAGGTGCCGACAAGAGCGGTCACCCTGGCGATGTTCTGCAATCCACGGATCGAGACCGTCACCGGCTTCGCCATCGCCTCAAGCGATGCACGGGCCTGCTGTGACGACTTAACCATATGCGCGAACGTCAGCCGCGCCTGCGCCTGCATGGCCTTGAACGAGGCGATCGTCTGCGTGAGACCGACCGCGCGGATCGCAACGGCGATGCCCGGATTGCTGCCGGTGCCGGAGATGTACCGGCCGCGTGCGTCTCTAGCCTGCGCCATTGCCCCCTCCGAGTTCGTTGATGTAGCGCTTCACCGCTTCGGGCTTGCCCCGGCTGCCCATCGTCATCGTCTGCACGTCGCGGATGGTTTCACGCGCCTGCATGCCGCGAAGGACACGCCAATGCGTCCAGATCTCGGCGAAGCTCATGCGCATGGGATCCGGCGACTGGAGCCCGGCGAGCCGCAGCTCGATCGCCCAGCCGATCGCGATGGCCAGCGCGGGCGGACCGGCGCCGGCCTTTTCGCCCTTCCCGCGCTTGGCCTTGGGCAGTTTCAGGCCGAGCGCTTCGAAAAACCCTCGTCGGGCGTCTTCATCGACAGCTCCTGCGCCGCCACGATGATGCGGATCTGCTCCGACTGGTCGAACAGCGCGGCGACCTGGGCCTCGGCTTCGGGGTTGTCACGGTGACCGAGCGCGACGGTGGCCATCGCCACGTTGTAGGCGCTCATGGTCGCGAGCATCTCGAGCTTGGCCGGATCGAGCTTCGACAGGTCCATGTTCTCGTCGTCGAACGCGGCGAGGTCCAGGTCCTGGATCTGAGTGATGCTCGGAAACCGCTTCAGCAGCAGCACCAGCTCTTCCGGTCCCACCTTCTGAATCTTGAACTTCTCGCCGCGGATCTCGACGTGATGGTCGGGCGCGACCAGGTCGAAGATCGAGGTGTAGGAGGTCGTGGCGGGCATGATCGTTGTGTCCTGTCAGAGCGCGATGGCCCGGCCGACCGAAGCCGACCGGGCGCTCGTTCGCGGGGTTATGCCTGAGGCTTGGCCGGGTAGACGGTGAGCTTGCCGAAGCTGCCGGTCTGGTCGGCGAGCAGTTCGACCTCAATCTCGGCCTCGACGGCGTCGTTCTCGCCGATCAGCGGCAGCTCGCTCGACATGCGCTGGAGGCCCAGCGGCATTTCGATGCGGTACGGCTTCTTATCGAGCTCGAACGAGCGCAGGATCATGTCGATCTGCCGGGTCGGCGAGCGTCCCATGTCGGCGACGATCGCGCCGGGGATCGCTGCGGCGGTGCCGGTGATCTTGACCGTGGCGGGCGCGTTCGCCGGCACAGCCTTGAACAGGATGACCTCGTCGTTCTCGATGAGGTCGTAGTGCTCGCCCTTGACCATTCCCGCAACGGCCGCGTCCGGGATCGGACGGCCGAGATCGACACGACGGCCGACGACCGGCTTGGCGATCTCCTTCTGCCAGTCCGCGATGGCGGGCAGACCGCCTTCGCGCTTCAGGCCCATGACCGACAGGACACGGACGTCCGGCGTGATCGACTGGGTCGTGTACGAGAAGGTGAAGGACCGCTCGCCGGGGAGCTGGCCCACCTTCACGCGAGTCTCGCCGTTTGGCGACCACACGTCGGTCGGCTCGTCCGTGCCCTGGATGTTGGCGACGGTGACGATGCCGGCGTGGATCTCCTCCTGCTGCGGCGTCCCGCGGTTAAGGACGAGCGCGAGGACGGCGCGGCCCTGAACCACGTCCTCCATCGACTTCGGGTTGAGGTTGCTGGTGCTCATGGTCGTGGCTCCTTTCAGCCCTTGCGGTCCGGCACGCCCTCGACCATCGGGACGACCAGTTCGAAGATGTACGGAAGAGCGACAGCCGGGTGCTTGCCGCCGAAGATGTCGATCTCGCCGCCGGCCAGCTTCACGTCGCGGGTGGCGATGCGGCGGACCGGGGATTCATCGGAAAGCAGTACGCGTTCGACCTCGACGCTGACGTCGTCCAACACGCCATCCTCGGCGGCGGTGTCGTTCACGATCAGGGCAACGCCGAAGGCGAAACCGCGATGGGTCGGCCTGGCACCCTGGATCGCGGCGTTGAGGCGCTGCGGCTCGAGATCGGCGACATGGTACACCATGATGACGCGCTCACCGCCGGCGGCGAGCTCGGCCGCGTGCTCGAGACGGTGCGTGGTCAGCACGCGCGTCCCCGCAATCCCGTCCAGGGTGGTGACGATAGCCTCGCGAAGTTGCCGCCTGATGTGCATGCGGTGATTGTACGGGCACCGATCCTTCCCGTGCGGCGACGGTCAGCGCGCGAGGATCAGACGATCAGCTCGATGACGTACACGTCGTTGCGCTCGGTCCGCAGCTTCCGGACGCGGTACGTTGCACCCTCGTGCAGGATGGTGTCGACCGGGTTGCCGTTGCGATCGACCCCCGGCCCGGTCCAGCCGGCGGGCATCTGGTCGCCGTGAACACGCGCGAGGATCCGCGACGTGTCGCCCTCGACGCCGCCCTTGCGGAACTGGTGCGTCTCGGCTTCGTCGATCGGGATGATGGCGACGTCGCGCACCTCCCCGGTCGCCGCGATCGTGTAGCGCGCGGGATCTGAGAGGTGCCGGAAACCGACGGCCACCATGCGGTCCCAGATCGACATGGTCAGGCCTCGTCGGCCGGCCAGGATTCGACCTTCAGCTCGGCACCGACGCGGTACTTGCCTGGGCAGGCCGGCTCGACGCGGAAGCCCTTGTCGATCCAGAACTGCGGATCGGCATCGGCCTCGAGGGTGGTCTGCAGCTTGCCGCCCACCTTCGTGAAGACGATGAAGAGCGCGGGGTTCTCGCTGACGTTCGGCAGCGTCGCGGTGTCGTCGGCGGTAGGCATCAGACCCTCCGGATCATGATCGAGGAACGGTACGAATTCTGCCACGCGTTCTCGCCGTCGTAGCCGAAGGTCTGGAGCAGCACGGCGGAGTCGCCGTTGTACGCAGGACCCTTGTACGTTGCCCCAGACAGGGCGATGGTGAACCCGGGAGAGAGGTAGATCAGACCCCGCGCAGACACATAGCCGCCCGGCATGGCGAGCAGTCGCATGATCGACAGTTCGCGGAAGCCGTTGCTGGGACCCATGGTGCCATAGCCGTCCGCGTACGGACCGACGCCGATGCTGATCGGAATGTTGTCGGCCTGCGACGCACCAGCGGCGTTCCAGATGGAGTATCGAAACTCGAGGCCGACGTTCGGCGGGAAGTCGATCTCCTGAGGCATTCTGGCCGAGATGAAGATCTCGTACACGCCACCCTTCACGGCCTTGATGTAGCTCTTACTGGCCGGCTCGACGCCATCGCGCGACGCGGGCCACACGAACTCGTCCGCGTTGTTCGAGACTAGCTTGTCACCCCGGATCGGCTGGCCGGTGACACCGTAGCTGGTGACGAAACGCGCCTGCCCATCGGTGTAGCTCGGCCCGCAGGTCCAGCCACCGATGGCGAGCATCTTCGACTGGGACGAGCCGCCACCACCGCCACCGGCCTGCAACGCGGCGATCTTTGCGTCCGCGCCGTCGGCACGCTCGTCGAGCACCAGGATCGCGTCCTCGGCGGCACCGACGCGGGTGATCAGCGCGGGATCGGTCCCGCCACCACCGCCGGCGGACGCGGATGCGACCGGCATCAATTTGACCTGCACGACGCGGCGGCGGGTCATGCGCTCGGTCACGATGCCGAACGATACGTGCGCGGCGGTGTCGGTCAGACCGGCGACCAGCGTCCAGGTGCCGTCCGTCGCCATGTGGACGGGGGATCCGGCCTCGACGGCGGCGACACCCGGCGCGAGATCGACCATCTGGTCGTACATGCCCTCGACGCACAAGTTCAGGTCGGCATCGACCGCAGCACCATGCTGGGTGATGCCGATCAGGCTGCCGAGGCGGTACGGCTGATCGCGGCGCACCTCGACGGCACCGGGACCGGCGTTGACGATGGTGATGACGCGTCCGGGGCTGGCGTAGCTCTGCATGGTCGATCTCGCGCGGGAGGATGGAGGGGCCGGCAGTGACCGGCCCCAGGTTGCTCAGCCGAGCAGCCTGACGCGGACGTCGGCGGTCTTGCCGGCCGCGATAGCGTCGAGCGTGTGGCCGAAGTGCGGGCCATCGGCCTGCGTGGTCGTCAGCGTACCGTCGGCCTTCAGATAGACCTTGGCACCCGCCGTCACGGCGTTGGCGCTGGTGACCGAGCGGTTGTACACCTCGGACACGCAGACGTTGAGCAGACCGCCATCGATCGTGTTGACCGGCCCCTGCGTCACGCCGGCGAGGTCGCCGATCTGCACGTTGAGGTCGCCGACCGGATACTTGACCCAGTCCGCTTCGGGAATGAGCACGGTGATGACCGTGCCGGGGGAGTCGTAGCTGCGCATGGTGGTCGTTCCCTCGCTGGATTTCGCCCGTCCGATCGGATCATCGGGCGTCTACGGGGGCCGGTGAACCGGCCCCCTGGGTTGATCAGACGGTGGCCTTCAGCCCGGCGTCCTCGGCGCTCGCCTTCACCAGGCCAGCGGCCTTGTAGGCGTCGGCATCGACGTAACCGGCGATGGCGTACGTGCTGCAAGCAGCGCCGTAGAAATCCATCTTGGCTTCCATCTCGACGCCGTCGAAGCCGCTCACCTGCGCCCACGGCTTGATCATGGGGCCGGTGTTACCGATCAGGCTGCCGTGCTGCAGGGCGGGCGTGCCCTCCTCCTTGTCAGCCAGAAGGAACCAGCTGTCGCCCTTGATCGACTTGTCGACCACGGTCGTCAGCTCGGTGTTGGTGTTCACCTTGCCCAGGGCCGCGAGGTTGGCGGTCGTGATGTTGACCGCCAGAGACTCGTTCTTCGGTCCGACGACCAGGAAGCGGGCGGTGATGCCCGGATCGGTGCCGTCGCGGAGCGTACGCTCGCCCATCAACACCTTGGCCTTGTCGACGTTCTCGGCCGACAGCGTGGAACCGGCGGGCAGCAGGTTCTTGCCGGGGATCAGCGCCTTGGACACCTTGCCCGTCGCGACCTTATAGGCCTCGATGAAGAGCGCGTGGTACACGATCGCGTTCTTCTGAATTGGAATGCGGCGCGAGAGCGAGCGGACCACGCCGGGGAACAGGCCCAGGCCGTCGTTCACGAACGCCTGGCGGGTGATCCGCAGGCCCAGCGCGAACGTCTTCAGCAGCACGTCGAACTCGCCGGTGCCAACGGTGCCGTACTGGATCTCGCCACCCTCGTTGACCAGCTTCAGCACCGGGAAGGTGTCGACGTCGATCGCCTTGTTCGGCAGGAAGTTCGGCAGGTCGCGGCTTTCGGACAGCTTCTCGTACGTCGGCGTCCGGCTGCCGCCGATGGTGATCAGCGTACGGCCGATGGCACCGCGCAGCGCCTCGCCGAAATCAGAGGTGACGTGGAAGGTGCGGGTGAAGACCTCGTTCGGGTCGTTACGCGCGATCACGTGACCGGCAGCGGCCAGGCTCTCCTCCGCCATGTCGCGGATCGAGTGACGCATGTACTCGGTCGCCAGTCCGGTGGGAGTAGTGTTGTTCATGCGGCAGACGATCGACTCGATCATCGCACCGACGCGGTCGCCACGAGTAGCAACATCGTTGCCGGCAGTGGTACCCGGGGTCTGACGACCACGAACTGCGGCGAGGGCCTGCAGCTTGAAGGCGTCGAGCGTCATGCTGACGTCGCCGATCGCGCGGGTCACGACAGCCGGGTCGAGCTGCAGCTCCTGACCGATGGTGTAGATCTCGGCCGAGCGGGCAGCGAAGGCGTTCGGATCGAACGTCACGACGTTCATCTGCGTGATGCCGGGCTGCTGCTGAACAACCGGCTGGTCGGCGCGGGTGATCACGGGCGCGTCGGCGACCGGAGCGGGGTTGGCACCGGTGGTGCCGATGGCAGTCGGATCCATGTTCTGGTTCTCCTGAGTGTTGGCCGCGCGGTTGGCGGTGATGCCGGCGGCATCGGCCGCGCGGGTTCCGGTGATGGCCGTGTCCGGCACGTCGGTGGACGCGCTGCGGATGCTGGCCTCGATGATGCCGCAGAGGATGTCGGCCGGCATGTCCGTAGCCGACAGTTCCACGGGGATGATCTCGTGCACGATGCACGTCGGGTAGAGTTCGTTCTCGCCCGCCTCGATCAGCTCGGACCGCTTGTGTCGGTAGCCGAGGGACACGCCGCCGGTGATCCGGTCGGCCACGTCCATGCGATAGCCCTTGACGTCATCGCGCTTGGACAGGCGGATGCTGCGCGCGACCACCTCGCCATCGGTCACCTCGAGCCGGTCAACGCGGCCGAGCAGCGCGCCGGACCAGTGACAGTGGTCACGGTAGAACGGGATGCCGTTTTGCGCATCGACGACGCTGGTGTCGACGCTGTCCGGGGTGATGGTCAGCACCTCCCAGACGATGCGGCGATAGGCCGGATGCCACATGAGGCGCTTCGTGCCGCGCGAGGCCACGGCGTCGAAGCTGAACGCCTCACCGTCCTTGATCTCGACGTTCTCGGGCTCGCCGCCCGTCGCGCCCTCGGCGGCGTCGCCCTCGGCCCGCACGTGCACCGCGCGAGTGAAGACCGGATCGGTCGAGATGAAGCGGTTCACGGCGCGCGTGAACTCCGCCGAACCCGGCTCGATGCCGGACACGCCCATGGCACCGATGATGCCGATGGCGGTCGTCGCCAGCTGCTGGGATCGGGTGATCGTGGTCACTTCGGATGCCTCTTCTTCGCCTGGCGGGCCTGGCGCGGCGTCTGCTCGCCCCCGGTTCCGTCCGTTGCATCCGATTGTACCGTGGCCGAATCTTCCCGTGCGGCGGGCGACTTCGCGGCCGCTTCCGCCTCGGCGAGCGCTCCGCCGAAGCCCTCCGGCAGGAAGCCCTCCAGGCCGAGCGACTTGGCGTAGGCGCGAATTTCGGCGATCGTATCGAGCGTCTTCCGCCAATCCTCGCCACGGTCCGACTTCACCTGGGCGAGGTCGGTCACGCCGGCCTTGAGCTCGATCAGCAGCGCCATGGCGTCCTTGACCGGATCGACGGACGCCGCCTTGGGCAGGCCCCAGTCCATCTTCTCCGGCGCCATCTCAGCCCAGCGGCCCTTCAGATAGCCGAGGAAGGAGAAGAACATCACGACCGGCAGGCACAGCTGTGGGATCAGCACCAGCCACTGGTGCATCTCGACCTGGTCGCGGAACTGGATCGTTCCGGCGCGGAAGCTGGTGTAGCTGACGTCTGACAGGTCGCCGGTCATAAGCTCGTACGGCACGCCGATGCCGGTCGCGATGTCGTGCAGCGTCTGCCGCGCGAACACCTCCAGCCCGCCGCTGGCGATCGGAGACGCGAACGTCGCCTTCTCGCCCGGGTTGAGCCGCTGGACGATGCCGGGCTTGAGGTGCAGCACGGGAGGCGCGCCGGGGCGATCAGGCGCGGACGTCTGTCCCAGCGCCGGGTCGATCGGCATGCCGCCGTTGGCGGGGACGCTGGTCGCCGCGGTCTCGATGAAGCCGGAGAAGCAGGCCTCGACCTGGGCGCGGGTCAGCAGAGCGCGCTCGTAGATGTCCAGCGCTTCCATCCTTGTCCCGGCGATGGCGAGGCCGGGTTCGCCGCGCAGATTGCCGCGCATCGGGTTGGCGATGTGCAGGATCTCGCCGGAACGGCCGTCGAAGATCGGCAGGCGGATCTTCTCGCGCACGCCGACGTCCATCGGGTCCTCGGCGTTCTTCGCGTACGCCCAGACGGCCACCTTGCGACCGCGCTTGTTCACCTCGATGCCGGCGATCACCCGGTTGCCGTTCGGCGCGGTCCAACTCTCGGTCGCAACCTGCTCGGATTCGATCAACTCGAGCTGCAGCGGGATGTCGAGACCGAGCGCGTTCGCCTCGGCGTCGTCGAGGACGTGGAAGCGCAGGAAGCATTCGCCGGCTTCCCAGAACTGCCAATCGACCCGGTGCATCAGGCCGTACCAGTCATGGGTCCCGGTCACGTCGGCCTTGGCGATCCATTTGCGCCATGCCTTCTCCATCGCCTCCTGCGTCCGCTTGTTGTCGGACGAGAAGATCGGCGTGATGCCGTAGCGGACGCTGGCAGCGGCCAGAACGCGCACCGCCGCGCGGGCGTGTGGGTTGTTGCGGACGAGATCACGGCAACTGGCGACCAGCCGCTGGTGCGACGGCGCAAGCAGCGACGTGCCGGAGCCAGCGGTGTGGAAGCGACCGGATCCGCCGAACGGATCGTCGAAGTCGTACGCGCCGCGCAACCGGCCACGACGGTCGTCGACGCCGCGCGTCATCACGTCGCTGCCGACGTCGCCAGGCACGCCCAGCAACGCCGTCTTCGTCGCGGCCCAAGCGCGGGAGAAGAAGCCGGTCTGCGCAGCCATCAGAGATCGACCACGATCTGGACGGCCGAAGGACCGCGATGCACGGGCGCAGCAGTAGCAGCGAGCTCCGCCGAAATGGCCTGATCCAGAGCCAGCATGTCGGCGATCGAGTGGAATACCATCCGACGACCGCCCATGCTGGTTTCACGCACACCCTCCAGCATGCAAGCTCGGAGCTTGGCGCGGTCAGCTTCGGTGTAGCCCATGCTCATCGTGGTCAGTCCCAGGGCATGACTGGCGCGTGCCAGCCGGTTTCGGCGATCCACGGCTCATCCAGCTCGACCTCGACGGGTGCGGGCTTGGGGACCGTGGGTGTCGGTGACGATTGTGACGCAGCGGATCCTTCCCGTGCCGCGAGCGCGGTCAGGGCGCCGTGAAGACGGACTGCCGCGTCGGCGATCGCCGATCCTGGGGCGTTGGCGTCTTCACCTTCGACCGACCGGATGGCGGGAGTGATCGCGCCAACCTGCGCAGCCTGCCAAGCCAGCGACCAGTTGGGGTACATCGACTGGATCGCGCGAAGACCGGCGAGGTTATAGACGAACGTGTCCAAAGGCTCGTTCTTCACGCTCTTGCGGAGATGTTCCCAGACGAGACGCCCCCCCTTCTCGACCTGATCTTCGGCGAGAACGCCGTCGATCCAGTGTCGTCCGATGCCCCGGGGATAGTGGACCGTGCCGGGGCCGGCCTCGGTGCGCAGGTAGGAGGAGATGGTGTCCTTGGCCTCGCGCGTACCGACGTTCCACAGCCGCACATTGGCATCGTTGAACTTCTCAAACGCCTTGGCCGACTGCGCTGCTCCCGCCCACGTGCGCCAGCTCTGGGCCCCGGTTTCGCGCAGGCCCTTCACGGCGAACAGGTGGATCCCGCGAGCGAACAAACGTGCACGATGTCGAGCGACGAACTCGGAAGCCTGGTCCGGGTTGTTGCCGGCATCGATGCAGACGTACATAGGCATGAACGGACGCTTGTCGGCGCGCTGCATCGCATGCTCGATGTAGGGGAGGATGACCCGCTCCCATTCCGACACGTCGCGGGTGTTTGCGGTCGTCTCGCGATAATCGAGGACGTAGACCTCCTCGCCTGCGCCCCAGCCTTTACGGTTCAGGGCGAAGCGCGATCCGGTCCCATCCGCCGAACCGAGCTGCACGTCGATGCCGACGCCCATCATGGCGACGCCCCAAGGCACAACGTATTCCCACTCGCCCGTCTGGTCGTCGATTATCCGGGTTTCCCAGATCTCGCCACGGGCATCGAGGTTGTCCGACGACAGTGCCTGCGACTTCGAATCCGCGTAGGGCAGACCGAGGATCGTGTTCCAGTACGCCCGCCGCTTCGACGGATCGCGGATGACTTCGACGAATTCGTGCGCCATCTCGGCAAGGCTGAACTGCGGACGATAGTACCGTCCGTAGTGCCCTGTCGCGATCCGGTTGGGGACCGGCATCTTCGTGCAAACCTGGCACCGCGCCCGGTCCACACCCCGGTCGCCATATCCGATAGACGGAACCCCCAAGGGCTCACCCCACGGCTGCCACTGGGCAGCGTAATCGCCCGGCGTCTGGTCGCAGGCCTCCCACCGCTCGCGCGGATCCTGCCAAACACCACAGCACTTGAACTTCTTCGTCGCCCGCCAGTGGATCGCGCCGGTACGCAGCATCCGCAGGCGCTCGGTGTTCGTGTGAACGTGCCGGCACTTCGGGCAGACGTAGCCCGCACCGTCGGGCATGAAGTCGCCGCGGGCATCGTCATCGCGCTTGGGGATATGCAGCGACGGCTCACCCGTCCTCTCCGGCTGCCACTCCATAAAGTGGTCATGCCGACATTCGGGATTCTGGCACTGGACGAAAGGCAACCGCTGGTCGCCGGACTTGTAGATCTTGTTGATCGACGGCAGGCCCTTGCCCCGGTCCTCGACCGTCGGCGACGAAACAGCCAGCAGCTTGTAGCTGTGTGCGAATTCGGGCGTCCTGCCCTTCGCGAGCAGGTACGTGTCGCCGTCGCCACCGGCGTTCCCGTGGCCATCGATCTCGTCGAGCAGCAGGTACTGATCGGCCACCATGGTAAAGCCGCCGCGCGCTTCCGTACCGACGGCGCGCATGCGGCCACCGGGGAAGCGCTTGCGGACGTTCGTGTTTCCGCTGGTCCGCGAGGTGTTGATCTTCGGCTTCAGGACGGGCGTCGCCTCGACCATCTGCATGAACTTCTCATCGGTGAACTGGACCGCGTCGGCGATCGTCGGACCGACGTAGAGGATAGGCCCCGGCGCGATGTGCATGACCCAGCCGGCGACCGACTCCATTAGGAACGTCTTGCCGGACTGGGTACAAGCCTGGATGCCGATCTCGCGAACGCCGGGCTCGGTGAACCACAGGAACGGTCCACGCGTAACCTCGAGATCTGCGATGCGGACCTTCGAACCGGGCGACTTCGAAAAGCGACCGTGGCGGCGTTTGCGCTCGGTCCATTCAACGAGGTTCAGCCGTTCCTCGCGGTGAAGCGCCTTACGGGCCGACTTGCGGAACGACAGGCGTGCGCGTTCGGCGCGACGGTCGTACCCCTCGCGGGGATGACGCGCCGACGTCGCGGCCATGATCTCGATGTTCCGCACCGCTTGGGCAACGCGAGGACCGAGGGCGGCGTACGAGGTGACGGTCGCGATCAGGCCCTCCCCTCGATCTCGACACCGCCCAGATACGGATGGCAGTCCTCGCAATTTGGATCGACGTGCTCGGCATTCAAATGCTCGAGCATCTTCTCGACCTCTTCGTCGATGCGGTCGCAGATCGCGTCAGGATCATCGACTATGGCTAGATCTTGCATCAGTTTCGCGCCAAGTCCGCGCAGATGGACCGCGACGTGCGTCGCGTCGTCCTCGTAGACGGCGACCGCCAGTTCGACCTCGATCAGCTTGCGGCGCTTCTCGTCGCGCGAATCCTCGATGATGTCGTTCTTCGCCCGCTCACCACGGATCTTCTCGAACTCGAGCTCACCTTTCGGGTCTGACGCTTCTTCGCGACCGGCGGCCCGCTCACGCGCCTTCACGAAACGGAACACGTCGGGCAGCGTGAAACCCTTGCCATCAACGCTGCGGGTCAGTCCCTCGCGCTCCATGTCGTACACCGTGTCACGATGTACATCGAGCAACTCAGCCAGAGCGGTCGGCGTATGGATGGGCGCAGATCTACGGCGTGAAGTGTCGGAAGGGGGTCGCCCGCGTTCCGACACTTTCACTTTGCGCGGCTTCGGCGCGGGCTTGGCCTTCGCCGCCTTTGCGATCGCGTCTTGCAGGTCGTTCGACACCAATGAAACCCTCGGGATTCTGCGGTTCCGGCTGGATGCACGGGGCCCATGGGGATTGTCGCAGGTGTCGTCCTTCCCGTGCGGCTTTAGGAAGGATCAGGACGCCGAAAGTGTCGGAATGCATTCTTGCGTCGAATTTCGCAGCTTTGGGTCGGGCTAGCGAACACCCCCGCATGTCATGGGTATACCCCCCTGGAAGGACCCGCTCGGCCTGTCTCCCTGTCGGCGTGTTAGCACCGGACAGAGCGCCCCCGCCTTCCCACAGAGACGGCCGGCCAAGCAGGCACGCTCCCTGTCGGATCGAACATCATCTCTGTCGTCGCCGTGTCACGGGGTCAGCGCCTGTCGGCACACGCCTGCTCGCAGTCGCAAGGTGGAGAGATGCACGGTCGAGCCGTGCGTATGGTGGAAATGACAGGGGTTCAGGCAGGCGCGCGGTGGCCGGCCCCGGAGTATGACGATGAAGACGAAGATACAGAAACAGCAGCAGCGCCGCATCGATACGATGGAGGGCTGGACGCAGGCGATGCCGCCCCGGGCGGGTGCACCGTTCGTCGCCGTGGACGCTGGTCCCGGTGTGCGGTGGGGAGTGCTGCGCCGACAGCTGGGCGACGGCATCCGCAACGACCTGACTGACTTCACGTTCAACAAGTTGCACCCGGTCGCAGCCGCGCGAGTCGGTGGCGCTGCGGATCCCTGGTCACCAACGGCGACGTACGAGGTCATGCTGCCCCAGGGCGCACCGTCCGACCTGCTCGAGGCCCGCCGCCTGGTCGAGCGGTACGAGGCGGAGTCGTTCCCCGGGATCAAGGATCTCGCCATCGTCTGCAACTTCCGCATCGACAAGACGGACGAGATCCTGACGGCGTGGTCGCGGGTGCGGGCGTTCGCGCGCAAGGCGTTCTGCGAGGATCGGTCGATGGCGGTGATCGCGGCACTGCACGTCCCTGCCCGCTCGGGCGTCCGCCGGGATGCGCACGTACATCTGGTTGCGCCGGCGAGGGAGCTAGGCAGTGGCGGCTACGGCGCCTTCCTGCGCCCGTTCTGCAGCGACGCCGGCGCGGCGATCATCCGAGCGGAATGGGCAGCCTGGGAGTGATCGTATGGGGTGGTCCACGGCGGGCCACCCCACTGACACGACGACGCTTGTCGAGCGCATCGATCGCTATATGGTGCCGCCAACAGCAAATGGGGGAATGGCGTTGGTCTTCGGGCTTCTTAACAAGGTGGTAATCAGCAAGTCGATCGACATGATCGCGAAGAAGGCGGCTAGCCCGGAAGCGTTCAACAAGGGTGTCTCGACGTCTTTCTCTACGCCAGAGGCGATCGAAGGTTACTTTCAGCGCTACGGGAGCACCGAACGCAAGTTCGATCGTCGCGCTCGTTTCCTGTTCGGATACGTCAAGGTCGAAGGCCGAGAGTTTCTTAGCTTGGTCTTTCCCGCACCGAACGCGACGACGCTGGCGAGCTTCGAACCAGACTTCCCGCCCGGGCAGGACTTTATGAGCCTGATGGCGCGGAAGGAGTTCGCTGATCGCATCGCTGGCGAGTTCGACAAGGCGTCTGCAGGTCGATGATGATGAGGGGCGGCGCCCGCAGGCCCGCCCCTCCACTTCGATACGCCGGAGATGTACCGGTGTGGCGGCAGTGATCCTCCCGTCGGCGCAGATGCCCGGCTTTACCTACCGGGCTAGAGGCTCGTTTCGCGCCACGTGGGCCTGGAGAGCCAAGGGCGATCTGGTCAGCCGCCGTAAGTCATGTCGTCCTCCGCCCATCGCGCCGCCAGCCGAAGTTTGGTCATCGCGTCGATCGCACCGCTGGCGAGAACGCCGGGCAAGGCCTGGTGAGCCCACTCGGATTCCAGGTCAGGGTGTCGAAGCGCCGCCGCGAGCGTATCGACGCACTCGTCACGGAACAGGTGATCAACCGACAACAGGGCGCGCTCGCCGACAGCGTAGAAGGCCTCGCCGTAAACGAAGGCCGGTCGGAGACAGGACGTGCTGCCTTCTCCCATTTCGCGGTCAACGTTCCACACCAGCCGACAGAAGCGGACATCTTCACGGGCCACCTCGTTCCACGACCCAAAGCCGCTGCGGTGCAACCTGTATCCCGTTTCCCATTCATAGGGCAGCGGGACTTCCTCGCCGAACAGGTTCATGGTCGTTGGCCTCACGCCCGTGCCTCCGCCCATCGCGCCGCCAGCCGCATCTTCGTCATCGCGTCGATCGCGTCGCTGGCGAGCAGGTTCGGCACGACGATATCGAGCCAAGCCAGCGACTTGTCCGGATCCAGGGCGTCTGCGATCTCGACCAGGCTGTAGCGACGAGCTAGATTGCTCTCGATGTCGCCAACGCGGCACCACGGCTTGTCACGGGTGCCATGCTCGTCGAGCAGGTAGCCGAGCGGCTCATGGACACATTCCACGTCGAGAAGGTCGCCGAACGGGTTGACGCGCACAACCCGCTGCAGGTCGGTGCCGTCGCGGGTGACGAGATCGCCAGCTTTGAACGGGGCTGGCAAAGCCATCTGCTTTATGGGCGGGTAGCCGGCCGAAAGCATGTACCTGGGCGTCGTTCCGGGAGCGCGGGTCGCACGATGGATGCCCATCGCCAACGATGCCTTCACCAGATCGGCTACAGTAAGCTGTCTGATCACGCTGCCCTCCGCAGCTGCTCGCCCGGCTGCCACGTCCGCCGTCCCGGCACGTGCCGCGGCGCGTCGCCGGCGATGCACTCCACCAGCACCAGCGCGCCGATCGGGTCGCCGTCCTCGTCGACTTGGCCACAAGGGCAGTCGATCACGCGGAACGTGCCGGTGCGGCTGGTGACGGTCGCTCCGTTGGCGATGAGGCCGGTCATGCTGCCGCTCCCTTCCAGAAGATCGAGGTCGGATAGGCGGCGGCGAGGCGCATCATGGTCATGCCGTCCAGCGTGGTCCGCATCACCGAGTAAGCACGCTCGACCAGATCTGCCTCAATCCAGCGCTTGTTGACGAGCAAGTCGCCTTTCCACCAGAGCTTCATCTGGAGTTCGCGGGTCTGCTGCATGATGATGCCGTGGATGCGATCGATGCCGAGCGCCTCAACGATCATCTTGAACTCGACAGGGTCAACCTGTCCCACCATCGGCTGGTCCACCCAGGTGATTTCCGGCTCGCGAGCGCGGCGCATGCGAGGTCCGCTCGCAGCGATGCAACGCGCCTCGGCGAGCACGAAGTCCTTGCCTGCATGTCCGCGCTTCTTGTCGGCCGCGCGACGCTGGGTGCGGTTCACGACCTGCGGCTGTGTGTAGTTCACGAGCGCACCGCCCGCGACAGCTCGCGATCCACGCGCATCGCCACCGCCGCCCGGATGCGCGGGCCGGCGAAACCGCCGACATCGTCGCGGAAGTGCAGCGGCGGAGCCTTGAAGTCCACGGTGTCGCTGAACAGCAGCAGCGGCTTGATGCCGCGCCCGCTCTCGTTGCGCTGCCACACGCCGCCGTGCAGCTGGTTGTTCATGCGCGCCAGGAATGTGCGCGGGAGCTTGAGGGCGCGCTTCACCGCGCCGCGCCCGGCCGAGCCCAGGTTGTTCTGGACGATCTCGGCGATGGGGATGACGATGGCCTCGGAGCCGCTGCCGCGCGACGCGCCGGCGTTCGCCTTGGTCAGCTTGCCGCCGAACTCCGCGTACTGGAGATACTTGGCGCGCTGGTCGCTGACCTTCACGACCGCCTCGGGCGTCGCCTGCGTCGCGGCGGCTCGGTCGACCTGGACGCCGCGCGCGGTGAAGGTGCTGGGCCGGTCGAGGCGGCGGGGCAGCTGGCCCTTCTCGAACCTCATCGCGCCGAAAGCGACGTCGTTGATCCCGCGCACCGTGCCGTGATGGAGCGCGGGGCCGACGCGTCCGAGGCTGCGCAGTGCGCGGCGGGCGTCGATCTGGATCAGCGGTGCGGCCATTGCGTGGTCCTTGCGTTAACGAATTGTCCTGATATTACAACCTGGCGATGTTGCCGTAAATACCCCCCTCGGACATGTCGCGCGCTTTTTTGGACGACGGCAACGCGGTCGCGACACATCGCCGAATATGCGAACCGCGAAGACCGATGCCGCAGGGGATTGACGAGGTGGTAGCAGCACCCCACGGTCGTCCTGTACGAAATCGCGACGTCGCGAACCTTTCCGATGTTAAGGGACCGGGACGGGCTCAGCACACTGCACTGTACCGATCATCAGCTGACCTTCCACGTCACTGAGCCCGTCCCGGTCCTGATCTTCCAAACCGCCACCGCTTCGTATATGTACCCATACACAGGCAGGAGGCGTCAGCCTCTCCTGCCTGTGTATGTATATACATACGGAAAACACTAGACACTAAACACCGCCGTAATCACCCCGCCAAGACGGCAAAAACTCCGACGGCGCTTGGCTTTTTAGCGAGTTCCCCGGCCTGTTGTGACCGTCTAGTGAAGCACGGCGCTAAGGTTAGCTGCACTAGACCGCGCTAAGGTGGCTTGACGCCAGAACCTCATACTTTGCGGGCGTTTCGAGCAGTCATTGAGGTCAGAATCAGAAACTAAGGTTAGCGTCTAGTGCGCTAGACTGCTCGCGGACCCGTCAAAACGCTAGACATCCTCCCCCCATCCATCGGCTACGGTCCTCCGGATTTGATGTTGTCCTGATATGGTCGTTGATGGAGGGGCTTGTCATTAGCCCGGATCCGATCCACCATGGTTCCACAAACGTTCCGCACGAGGCGGCGCGTCGGGAACCGACTGCTTGTATCAGCGCATCAACACAATGGGCGCGACGCCCGCCACCGCCGACGACGGCGCGCCGACGGCCGAAGAGCTGATCGCCGCCTACGACGTGCCCGCGCACCGACACGCCGCTGTGCGACGGGAACTCGCGGCCTATGGTCGCCGACGCGATCTGACCGGCGGGATCCTGGGCTCGATCAAAGTCAGCGCCTCTCGTGAAGGCGGACGCGGCTTGAAGGATCGCCTGCGCCGCATGGCCGGGCCGGTCGGCGTCGCCAGCCTGATCGACAGTGGTCGCGCGATGCTGGTCGTCAACGAAGCCGGCGTGCCAGGCGCGCTCGCGATCGGTGCCATGCTGATGACGGCCAGTACGTCGCGACAGCTCGACGGCTATGACACGGTCTCGCTACGGTGCCTGGGGCAGCAGGTGATAGACAGCTGCCTGGCAGGAACGGAGGAGGCCGAAGTTGATCGTGATTCGGCGCACACCTACGCGACGCTGATCGACTGCCTGCTGCGCGACGGGTCCGGTGACGACGAAGATCGCGAGATGCTGGCCTCTTTCGAGGCGATGACCCACCTGGCATCCATCGATCACCGCATGGCCGCGCGCTTCCTGCTAAAGGTGGTGGAACGCGTCGAGGCGGATGGCCCCTGGGTCGACACCGCGCCTGACACAGAAACCGATATCGTCGATCGCATCTTCCTCCAGCTCGAACTGAGCGGCCTGCTCGACCAGCTAGCCGCCGATCCCGTCGTCCTCGCCTCGATCAACCAGCGTCGGGAGGATCAGCGCGCTTGGCGCGCCGCCAAGCGCCTCGCCGACCGCGATGCCGCTGCCGCCCTCGAGCCGTCGCCGCTCCTTCCCGGACTCTGCTGAAGAAAACGACGATCCTGTTCGAAGGGGTTGTTGCCTACAGGCAACATTGCGCCTATATTGATGGGACGGGGAACGAGGGCGCGAAGATGACTTTTCATGACAAGGATCTGCAGGCCAAGGCGGACGAGACGAGCGGTCGCAAGCCGTCGCAGGGGGTGACGTTCGCCTTTCACAGCCCGGACGACGAAGACGGGCCGATCGCGATGCCGGAGGAGCGCGAAGAGCGCATGACGGTGGCGGGCTTGCTGTGCCGCACTGGCCTCACGCTGATCTTCGGCAAGGGCAATTCCATGAAGACGTGGTACGCCCTGTCGGTCATGGTCCACTGCGCCGCCGTTGGTTCGAAGGCACCGACGCACGTCTACGATCCGCAGACCGGCTTGGAGATCGTCAGGCGCGGACGTTCGACGATCTACACGGCGGAGGACACATACGAGCGCGTCGATCGCCGCGTCTGGTCAATCATCGTCAACGATCTCGGCATGGATCCGGCCGGCGACGATGCCAAGGCCACCCGCAAGCGCATCCGGGTGATCGCGCCGTTGAGCATGACCGACGAGCAGTTCCCCTTCGACACGGCCTACCTGTTCGACGACGAAGGCGCATCCGGAAGGTTCGCGGCCAACGACAAGTGCAAGGCGCTGGTCGACGACATGAACCGGCACAATGCCGGACGCGAGGCCGACGATCCTGAGCGCCATATCCTTCTCGTGGTGGACTCGGTGACCACGACCGGCGGCATGGAGCTGACGGACAACAAGGAATCGACTGTCTTCTGCTGGTTCCTCAACAAGAAGGCGATCGCAGGCGATTTTGCCGTTCTCGCTCTCGCCCACTCCGTCAAGTCGGCGAACCCTGACAAGCTGGACCCGGAGGCAGGTCGGGCCGAGCGGCTGGCCGGCGGGTTCGCGTGGTCGACCAACGTTCGTGCGACCATCGAGGTACGTCGTCCACTCGGCAGAAGCTATACCAAGGGTCGCGGCGGCAAGATCGTCGCCGACGAGTGGTGGGAGTCGATGGGCCTGCCGCAGGAGCATTCCCGCGCGATCTGCGTACAGATCGCCAAAGAGAACGTCGGTGGCCTTCCGGATCTCAAGATGTGGTTCTCGCCCCGTCGTGTCGGTGCGGGCGCGTTCCACGACATTACCAACCTGATGCGGCACAAGCCGCGTAGCTTCGTCCAGTACCTCGAATGGAACGCTCAGGCTTCAGCGGCAGCCTCGAACGGAGCGATCAGCGACGTGCCTGCGGTCACGCCTTCGAACGTCGACCGGTCGCTCGCGCTGGCACTGGTGCTGAAGATCGCGACGCACATCGCCACGGTCGAGAAGAAGCCGATCACGGCGAACATGGTGCAGAACCGCCTGAAGGACGAATTTTGGAAGCAGGACACGCCGGCGCTGGTCGGGCTTAAGCCGGCGAAGGGCGGCATCGCCGACAACGGTACCAGGGGTGGGAAGGAAATCGAGGGCACGTCCCGCTGGCTGCTCGATCGCCTTGTTGCTGACGGTGTGATGATCAGCGTCGGCCGGTCGGAATACGCGATCAACCCTGCCTTCGGTGCCGACGACGAGGAGGACGGCCAGTGAACAGCATCGATCCGCAGTCCCGCGAAGCCGCCGACCTGATGGCCCGTGTCCGCGTCGCCATGAAGGAGCAGAACGTCAACCAGTCTGAACTGGCACGTCGCTGCGGCTTCTCGCGCGCTTACATCTCGCGGCTGTTCAGCAGCGGCGATGACCGCCGCGAAGCGACGCTGCCGACGGCACTGCTCCTCGCCCACAAGCTGGGCGTGGTTAGGATCATCGCTGAAGAAGGCGGGCGATAGCCATCCCGCGATCAAGCTACACCCGTCCGGCGTGAAGAGGGTCGGAATCCTCCCCTGATGACAGTCGGAGGATGAAAGATGGACGAAGGCAAGCCGATCGCGATCTCGGCGATCGAGGAGACGGTGGACGGGCTGTACGGAGCGGCCGACATGGGTGGCGGCGTGACGATGTGGTGCCGCCGCAAGGAGGTTCTGGAACGGCACGAGCGGCGCGCGGACGGTCATTGGCGACCGATGCTTTTCGAGGACGTGCAGCGGCTTCACGCCGTCGGCGCCATCGACCGGGGCGTGATGGACCGGATGGAGGTCCGGCTGCTGAGATGATGCGCTGGCAGGGGCCGCGCTCGGTCCTCGTCCCCTCGGCCATCGTCCTGATCGCCGCCGCCGCGACCGGCGTGACGGTCCGCACACGATATCCGACCAGCACGTTCGTCGCGGCCGAGATAGACCGGCAGGCATGGGCTCGGATCAGGACCTCGGTAGAGGATAGTCCCGTGAGCGGGGTCGCCCCCTTCCATATGGTTGCCGATAAGCAACAGGTCGTGAACGGAAGAACGAAGCGCGAATCTCCTGTCGACAGATCTCGAAAAATGGACCCATCATCTTCGAGAGGTCCTGCCGCGAGGTCGGTCCACCGGATGCCAGCGCCAGAGTAGAATCGAAGCCATGTCGTACCATTTCCCGCCCCGTCAGATGCGCGCTCCGGCTGCCGCCTACTACTGCGGCGTGAGCGAGAACGCCTTCCTCGATCGCGTGAAGGCCGGCATCTATCCGGCCGGAATCCGCGATGGTGGCTGCCGCGTCTGGCTTCGCGACGACCTCGACGCGATGATCGACCGTCAGCACGGCGTCGTCGACGGCGATGCGGCCAACGATCGCGATCGTGATGCTGCGGATCCGTTCGCGGCCCGGTTCAGCAAGGCAAGCTGACGTGGCGGACGCCACCCTTCCGTACACCATGACGATCCGGAAGACCGGTGGGCGCAAAGGCACCCGCGAGCTTTGGTATTTCCGTCACGCCAGCCTTCCCGGCCCACCTACTCGCCTGCCCGGTTTGCCGGGTGAGCCGGCGTTCAATCGCCTGTACGAGCAGCTCAAGGCCCAGGTCGAGAAGACGACCATCGCGGCGAAGCAGGCTGCCGACGAAACCTCGATCCGGTCCCTGGTCAATCTGTACCGCGCGTCGGACGAATGGACGCAGCTGAGCGCGAAGACACGCACCGACTATGGCCGCGAACTCGACCGGCTGTGTGACATGGTCGGCGATCTCCCATATTCCCGCCTAACCTCCGCCGGCGTCCGCGCGCTCCGCAAGCAGGTCAAGGCCGCGACCGTCGCGTCACGACAGGCGGCGATCGATGCCCGTGCCGCGCGCGATGCCGCCGTCGACGACGCTTGGGAAGCGCGTGTGGCTCGCCTGCGCGCCAAGGACAAACCGATCCCGGAAAGGCCCAAGAACAAGCGAAAGCCACCCGCACCGATCACCGAGACCACGGGCGCGCGAACCGCTGATTATTTCAAGTCGGTCGTATCCACGCTCATGGAATGGTCGATCAATCAGGAGCTGGTGACGGTCAACGCCGCTTTCGGCGTGAAGAAGCTGCATCGGAAGAAGAACGTCGACGGTCGCAAGCCGTGGACCGAGCATCAGATCCAGCATGCGATCGATCACGGCCCCCGCCACATCCGCGACGGTGTGATCCTCGGCGCGTACACCGGCCAGCGGCTGCGGACCTGCTGCAACATGACGAAGGCGCAGTGCGTCGGCCCCATGGTGCGCATCCGACAGGAGAAGACCGGCAACCTGGTTGACGTCGTCGCCACCGGCCCCCTAGTCAACCTGGTCGCGCGTCGCCGTGGATCGAACGACGATGACGACGCCGCTCAGCTGCTACTGCAGGACGACGGCAGTCCCTACTCCGAACGTCTGTACAGTGACCACCTGCGCAGATGGCTGGACGATCAGGGCTGGCACGACATCAGCTTCCATGGCCTGCGCTACAGCGCCGCCGGCACGCTCAACGAGGCGGGAGCGACCGTGGCGACGATCACGTCGATCATCGGTCACAGCACCTACCAGATGGCGCTCAAGTACCTGTCGGCGCGGGAGGAGCAGCAGAGGGCGGCCGCAATTATGAAGGAAGCTGCTAAACGAAGGGAAAGCGAAGAATGAGCGACGACATGGTCTGGCATCCGTGGGCCACGCTGGTCGACGATCTCGATGTCTTCTCGCCGAATCTTTGCAAGCGCACCAACGCCGTCGACGTCACCGGGCTCGGAACCTGGGTGAGGCTGAACAGCGCAAGCAATCAGGCGTTCGCGCTCGTGGTCCAGCGACGTGACGACGGCTCGCATTGGCGCAGCTGGTGTACACTGGATCAGGCCCTGCCCTACATCGCCAGGATCCTGCGGGCGCACCCGTCCGGGCGCGAAAAGGTCCTCGCGGACATGTCGCGCCTCCTTGGCCCTCTGATCGTGATGCGGTTCTCGGCCAGCATGCGAGCGGGTGACGTATGATCGAGGAGGATCGCTGGGAGGAGAACAATCTGTTCGGTGGCCATTCGTTCGAGGGCGTCGACATGGATGCCTTGCGCATGGGCCACTCAGGCTACACCTACTTCGCAGGCGGAGACGTCATCGCGATTATCATCGAACCGGTGCCGTTCGACGAGAGCGGTCCCAAAGCAAAGGTCATCGAGCGCCGATCACCCACTTCGCACTGGCAAGCATGGTGTTCGATTAGCGAAGCACTGCCCTTCATAGCGCGTGCGCTCGGCTCCTCGGCGAACGAAGAATCGAAGCGGACCACGATCGATGCCCTCTCCAGGTACTTGGATACGCTGGCTTTGCTGAGGTTCGCCGCAACCCTCGGCTGAAGTGAGTGCAAACGGTTTGGCCGAGGTGCAAACGGTCGTTGCAAAAGCCAATGGATGCAGGCATGTTAACACGCTGTTGGACGTGGCCCGCCTGACTCTTAATCAGCGGGTCCTTGGTTCGAGCCCAAGTGCGTCCACCATCATCCCCCTTTATTCCTGATCAATGGTCCTCCGGAAAGGGGCGATACCAATCGCGTTCGGTCGGCAGGTCGGGCCCCGGAGCAAAACGTCGTATGAGCGCGAGATTGAGCCGTTTGATACGACCGTAATGTGGGCTGCAATTGCCGCGCCCCGACGTCACCCGCTCCCCTCTGATTCGCTCGAATGCGACCGGCGCCCCATCAGTGCACCCCTCATCGGCACCCGGCCAGCCATCGGTCAGCCGATCCATCACATCCGCATATCGGCGATAGTCCCATGCCGGAACCGTGAAAGCTCGGGGGTGAACGACGGCCTCAGGCGTTCGACTGCCCAAGACATAAAGCGAGCCCTTCGCCGACTTCGCGCCCTGTCTCAGCGATAAGGTGAAGGCGTAATCGCTTTGGCTGAAACTGGGTGTGACGACGAAACGAAAGCCATCCCCATGCAGAGACGCGATCGGGAGCAACTGCCTCAGATAGTCCAGCAGATCGTCATTCGGAAGGCGAGTGCCCCGCTTGAGTGGCCCGTCCTGTGTCTTGGACCACTCCCACCAAGATCGGGTACGACGCGCCTCATCCCATTCATCCCAGCAAATGGCACCGATGATGAACAGAATTTGGATCGCGACTAGCGTCGTCGTCACATAGCCGACGCGATGCAGCCATTGCAGCCGGGCAGGAGAGCGACGATGCTGAGACGCATCCTGCTGCGGTACGTCGCTCATCCCCCGCTTCCCGACCACAATCGCACTAGACTAGTTTGGCCGCCGATCCAAAACACCTGCCCCCTGCCCCGAAGGCGGCACTGGCGGGGTTGACGATTTCGCGTCGCTGACCGCCTCGTCATACCAGCGTGACAGGTCGACCTTCATGCTCCGCAGCGCGTCGGGGTTGAGATAGGTCATGTGGCCCGCGGGATAGTAAGTGAACCGCAGATTCGCCTGCTGCGCGGGTTCCAGCATCATATGGCCCAAGTCGTTCTCGGTCCCGAAGAATGGCGTCGCCATGTCGTAATAGCCGTTCATCGACAGGACCTTGAGATACGGGTTCGCCCGCATCGCGGCGCCCAGATCGATCGCGGTGTTGGGATTGTTCTGCGACCCGTCGGGCGACTTGTGCTTCCAGTTCCACGTCCAGCCCGCCGCATCGCGGGCCGACAGGCGATAGGGCAGTTCGGTCTTATAACCGAGCGTCGACTGCAAATAATCCTGGAAGGACGCGATATAAGCCCCTGAAATCGCGTCGGAAGAAGCGTCCGTCTCGGGTCGCTCGCCCGCCGCATCGGTGTCGATGCCCAGATAGCGCGAGTCGAACCGGCCCACCGTCCGCGCCGAGCCGCGCAGCAGCTCCTTCTGGAAACGCGGCAGGTCGATGCGCAGGTTGGCGCGCTTGATGAAGTCGGGCGAGATACCGATCAACCGGCTCATCTGCTCGGCGATCTGGTCACGTTCCTGCGGCGAGATGCTCTGCCCCTTGGCCAGTGCCGACATATAGGGCCCGACCGCAAAGGCGCGCGCCTGCGCCACCACCGTCGCGACATCGGCGGGGCGATCGGCCAGGCGATTGTGATACCAGGCGGTCGCGGCATAGCTGGGCAGGTAGTTGAGATAGACCTGGTCAAGCCCCGGCTGGCGATAGCCATAGTTCATGATCGAGCTGAGCAGCACGACGCCGTTCAGCGCCATGCCCTTCTCCTGCAACTGATAGGCCAATGCGCCCGAGCGGAGCGTGCCATAGCTTTCGCCGAGCAGGAATTTGGGGCTCATCCAGCGGCCATATTTGGTGACATAGCGCTGGATCGCGCCCGCGAAGACATCGACATCCTCGTCCACGCCGTAAAATTGCGCGGGCTTCATATCGCCCAGCGGCCGCGAATAGCCGGTGCCGATCGCGTCGAGGAAGACGAGGTCGGTCTTGTCGAGCAGCGAGTCCGGGTTGGGCCCGACATCATAGGGGGCGGGACGCACGAATTCCGGACTGGTGGTGCGGATGCGGATCGGCGCGAAGGATCCCATGCGCAGCCAGAAGGAGGGCGAACCCGGGCCGCCATTGTACAGGAACGTCACCGGCCGCTTGGTACCGGGCTTCACCCCTTCCAGCGTATAGGCGGTGTAGAACATGGAGGCGGTCGGCTTGCCCTCGATATCGCGCACGGTCAGCGTGCCCGCCGAGGCGACATAGGGATAGGCGCGCCCGTTGATCGTCACGCTGTCGCGGTGGCGGACCTCCGCCTCCTCCAGCGGCGCGCGGGCCCAGGCGGCCTCCGCCTCGGCCTTGGCGGCTTCATGATGCGAAGCCTTTTTCTCCCCCTCCTCCTGGGCGGCGAGCGGGGCGGTCAACGCGGTGGCGGCAAGGAGAAGGACAAGGCTTTTGCGGATCACGTAACGCTCACGATTGGATGACGGAGCCGTCATCGTTTCGTGTTTCGGCATTGGAAGCAAGAGTCTGCAAGAATCTGGGGCAGTTATTGCGTTCGCCTACCCGCCTCAGCGACGCCGGAGGCCGGGCGCCCCCCTTACCCCGGGCCGTACCCCGGCGAAGGCCGGGGCCCAGTTACCACCCGGACGAGATGGCGCCTTTCGTCGGCGTGGCAGGCCAATCGACACTGAGCACCTTAGCCTCCCCCCTCGCCATTCTCCTTCCCTCTCAACTTCTTCGCAACTGGACCCCGGCTTTCGCCGGGGAGCAGAGAACGTGAAGTTTTCCCCTGGCCTTTCGATTTCGCTCAGGCTGAACGGCAATTAGAGATGGGTGGGGGGCTGGCGGGGGGAACGGCCCCCGCCAGCCTCTATATCAGCGCGCCAGCCAAGCCTGCACGGCGGGCTTCAACCGATCGGCCACCGCCTTGCGCACCGCGATCTGCGACACCGAACGCTTGGCCCCGCCACGCGAGCCTTCGGGCAGATTGGCGGCGGCCCAGCTTTCGATCTTGCCGGGCATGGCGGGGTCGTTCGATCCCGCGCCCAGCCCGACGATGAAGCTAGCACGGTTGCTTTCCTCCAGGAAGCTATCGACCAGAGGCTTGTTCGCCACCGCCCAGTCGAACGCCATGTCGGGATGCGCGCCCGCGATCGAGCGAAGCAGCGCGGCGCGCTGCGGCGGGGTGAAGGTCTCGCTCTTGAGCAGGTTCAGCGCCCGGCGCGCTGCGCTTTCGTCCTCGGCATAGCCGAGCAGCGCGACGAGGCGATTCTTGACCACCGGATTGCGCTCGGCCTTGGCGAGGTCGAGCAGCTTGTCCCACTCGGCGGGCGTCGCGCGGGTAGCATAGGTCGCCAGGATCGGCTGGCGGATCGCGCCCGGAATCGCATTCGGGTTCTTCGCCAGTGCCGCGACATAGCCGCGGGCCCGCGCTGCGACCATCGCGTCGCCGTTGGTGCCCAGACGCCCGATCAGCGTCTCCCGCAGGTTGGAGACCAGCGCGCTGTCGTCCGGCTTGGGCTCGAATCCGATCCGGGCCAGCACCGGAGACAATAGGGCGGCGACCTTCGCCCGCAGCGGCTTTTCCAGCGGCGTGCCCTCGTACAGTCCGTCCAGACGCGCCAATTCGCCCGCGACCGTTTGCCATTCCAGCGGATCGGCTTCGGGTCGAACCTGTGCCATCAGATCGAACCAGCGGGCCAGATTCTGATAGCCGCCCGCCGCCAGCGCATAATCATCGCCCAGCGTGCCCAGGCGATCATCCAGCGAGAGCTTGGCATAGTCGCGCACGATCGCGGCATGGCCCGCATCGTCATACATGACGCGGGTATAGGAACCCTTGCCGCGATTGAGGACCAGCGTCCCGCAGCCGCCGACCGTGACCGGCGCCGGCGCCGCCCCCGTGACGATGGCGCTGGTTTCGCCCCCGCCGATCGTCGCCACGCGGATCGGCACGTGCCAGGTCTGCGCGGCCTTGGAGGCCTCATCCAGACCGAAGCGTCCCTGGGACAGCATCGCGACCGTCTTGCCACCCTCGCAGCGCGAACCCGACAGGGTGATCAGCGGGACGCCGCCCTGCAGCGTGAAGTCGTTCGCGATCGTCGCGACATTGGTGCCCGACGCCTTGGACAGTTCCTCCCAAAGCTGATCGGTGACGGTGTTCTGGTATTTGTACTTGGCCATATAGGCGCGAATGCCCTTGCGGAACGTGTCCGCGCCCAGCGTGGACTCAAGCATCCCGATCACCGCCTGCCCTTTCAGATAGGTGATGCTGTCGAACGCCTCGCCGATCTGGTCGACGGTCTCGACCTTGCGGATGATCGGATGGGTGGCGCTGGTCGCGTCGATCCCCATCGCCGATTCGCGCTCGCCAGCGACGCTGGCGGCGGCAGCTTCCCAGGCGGGGTTCAGGTCGTTGGAGGCCTTGCCCTCCATCCACGAGGCGAAACCTTCGTTCAGCCAGAGGTCGTCCCACCAGCGCGGGGTGACGAGATCGCCAAACCATTGGTGCGCCATCTCATGCGCGACGACGGTGTGGATGCGCTGGCGATTGCTCTCCGACATGACCTGCGGATTGAAGAGCAACTCGTTCTCGAAATAGAAGATCGCGCCCCAATTCTCCATCGCGCCGAAGAACTGGCTGGAGCCGGGCCCCGCGATCATGTCCATCTTGGGCAACGGATAGGGCGTGCCGAAATAGTCGTTGTAATAGGACAGCAGCTTGGTCGCCGCGCCCAGCGAATAATCGCCCTGGTCGACCACGCCCTTGCGGCTGACCACGCCGATCTGGACGCCGCCCGCGTCCACCGTCTTGCGGTCGAGATTGCCCGATCCGAAATAAAGCAGATAGCTCGACATCACCGGCGTCTCGTCGAAGCGATAGAGCTGCGTCCCGTCCGCCTGCGGGGTGATCGACGCGGCGGGCATGTTGCTGATCGCGCGCTGGCCCTTGGGGGCGGTGGCGGTCAGGCGGAACTTGGCCTTGAAGGCGGGCTCGTCCCACATCGGCGCGAAGCGGCGCGCGTCGGGCGCCTCGAACTGGGTCGCCAGCATGCGATCGGGCGTGCCGTCGGCATTGGTATAGTCGATCGCGAACAGGCCGTTGGCCGAACGGTTGATCGTCCCCGTCCAGGCGAAGCCCACCTTGTGCCGCCCGACCGCGGCCGCCTGTGGCAGAGTCAGCGTCACCGTCTGCGCATCCTTGTCGAGCGCGAAAGGCACCGGCTTTCCGTCGAAGGTGGCGCGGGTAATCTTCAACTCGGCCGCATTCAGGACGATCGTCGCGGTCGCCTGGCGCACGTCGACATCGACGGTTTCCTCGCCGGAAAAGCTCATCGCCTTGGCATCGGGCCGGACGGTGATATCGTACAGGATCGGCGCCACCGTCTGCGGCAGCTGACCCGCCGCCAGAGCCGGGGTGGAAACGGTCAGGACAAGCAGGACCGAAAGGGCGGACTTCATCGCGTTCAAAGCCTTTCAACTAGGAATGGCAAAGCTCTACGCGCTCGACAGCGCAAAGCAAATGACGCTCATGTCATAAAGTTACATGGTCCAACCCTTCTGCTGGACAGGCTTTCCGTTTACGTTATCGTCAACTCATGAGCCTGCCCCCCGCCTTGAGTCGTCTCGCGCTGCCCGTCATCGGGTCACCGCTGTTCATCATCTCGAACCCCGATCTGGTCATTGCCCAGTGCAAGGCGGGGATCGTCGGCTCGTTTCCGGCGCTGAATGCACGACCCGCCACCTTGCTCGACGAGTGGCTGCACCGCATCACCGAGGAACTGGCGGCTCATGACCGCGCGCATCCCGATCGGCCCGCCGCTCCCTTTGCGGTCAACCAGATCGTGCACCGCTCCAACGACCGGCTGGAGACCGATCTGGCAACCTGCGCCAAGTGGAAAGTCCCGATCGTTATCACCTCGCTGGGCGCGCGGGAGGATGTGAATGCGGGTGTCCATGGCTGGGGCGGCATCACCTTGCACGACGTGATCGACGATCGCTTCGCGCGCAAGGCGGTCGAGAAGGGCGCGGATGGCCTGATCGCGGTGGCGACGGGCGCGGGCGGCCATGCGGGGCGTCTATCCCCCTTCGCGCTGGTACAAGAGATCCGGGCCTGGTTCGACGGGCCATTGGCCTTGGCGGGATCGATCGCGACCGGTGACGCGATCCTGGCCGCCCAGGCAGTGGGCGCCGATCTGGCCTATATCGGCTCCCCCTTCATCGCCACGGTCGAGGCCAATGCGGCGGACGCCTATAAGCAGGCGGTGGTCGAGGGCCGCGCGAGCGACATCGTCTATTCCAGCCTGTTCACCGGCGTTCATGGCAATTACCTTCGTGCGTCGATCGTCGCGGCAGGACTCGATCCCGATCATCTGCCCGAAGGAGACGCCGCGACCATGAACTTTGGCGGCGGACAGGCGGCTAAGGCCTGGCGGGACATTTGGGGTGCGGGTCAGGGGATCGGCGCGATCGACCACATTGCGCCTGCGGCCGAGCGGATAGCCACGCTCGCCGGGCAATATGACGCCGCCCGGGCGCGGCTGCTGACTTAAAACGCGTGGATCAGCCGCGCCTGTAGGCTCTGGACCGGGCTTCCCACCGGTCTTGCATCGTCGGCCATCCGGTCGAGCCGTTCGACACGGCGATGCAGGTCGAGACTGGCCTGGGTCAGGCGACGGGCATGAACCGGAAGCTGTTCGACCCGTTGCGCATCCGTTTCGGGCGAACGGCCCAGACGCCGTACCGGCTCCCGCGCCTCCGTCCAGTCCAGTTCCCCCGCATCCACGGCCCGCTGGGTCAGCACCCAGGCCAGGACATGCATCAGCCGCGTCGTCACCTTGAGCGACTCGCATGAAAAGGTAACGCGAAGGACGGGGCTGAGCCCGTCACGATCCTGACGCCCGATCCCGTCGAAATAGCTGCGTGCCGCCTCGGCCAGCATCATTGTCTCGGCATAAAGGCCATCGATCAGCCGGGTCTGGAAATGGCTTTCGATCGGGGGATGCAGCATGGCTTTGACGCTCGCATGGGGCCGCCGCCTCGGGCAAGTGGGCGGATCGGGGGACTTGTCCCGATCCGGCGCGGTCAGGCGATGATGTCGGGGATCAGCCGGTCTTCCAACTCCACCAACTCGTCCCGGAGCCGCAATTTGCGCTTCTTCAGTCGCGCAATCTGCAATTGATCAGGGGTCTGCGCCATCAACAGTGCCGAGATGGCATCGTCGAGATCGCGATGCTCGACACGCAACATATCGATCCGCGCGCGCGCCAGCGTGACGTCCATCCTGCACCCCCTGATGGGTCGACGCCGCGAAGCACGCCGTCTCCACGCCCCTCTAGCAAGCCTGTCGCGCCACGGCGAGAGGTCCCAACATGTCATCGGGCCAAATCGCTCGACCGGTCGATTTTCGTGAAAATGAGGGGGGACAGATCGCCCTTTTGGTGTTTTACTCCTTGTCCCAAAGCAACGACAGGAGGTTGAAGCCCTATGCATACGGCGCATCAAACGGCCCTGGAGACCAAGCACGCCACGCTCGACCGGCGCATCAGCGCCGAATCACAGCGCCCCGTGCCGGACACTCAGATTCTGGCGGATCTCAAGAAGCAGAAACTGAGGCTGAAGGAAGAGATTCAAGGCCTATAGCCTTGGCTGGCCGCGCGGGTCATCGGACCTGCCGCGGCCTTTATACCCGGCGATGGCCGGGCATTATGGAATTGCGCGATCATGGCCCTGTTGCGGCCCCGCCCCATGGGAGGCAGATCGGCGAGACTGACCGCCCAAGCAGTCACCCCCTTAAACGGCATCGATCAGTAGCTGAACGGACGCGTGCGCAAGCCCGTCGCCGCCTTGGCATATTCTGGGGTCGTCGTGCCGCCGCCCACTGGCTTGCGAACCAGCTTGGGATCGATCGGCCGGTCGAACGCGACGCCGATACGCCCCTGGGTACACCAGGCGACCCGGCCGGAGACCGGACCGATGCCCCGAAGATCGACCATGATCGGCGCACCGATTTCCACCGCGACGGGCAGTTCGGCCATCAGCCCGCCCTCGGAGATGTTGCGCACCCGCACTTCGCGCGGCGCCGTATCGCCGCTCAATGTCATCTGCGCCATCAGCAACAGGCTGTCGCGCTGACCGGCGCGGTCCGCCCGGTCCTGCTCGTCGTCCGCCATCGGTTTCCCGTCGCCGGGTTCGCGGTTCATCGCGTCCATATCGAAATCCGTCGGTGCCCCAAATTGCTCGCGCGACCATGCACTACCGGCGATGGCCTTGCCAATTCCTTAATCTAGGATGAGCCACAGGGGTTGTCGCCCTTTGGGGCAAGCCGGATGCGCCCGACCGACGCCTTCCGCCGGTCAACGCCCGATCAAGCGCGATGAACCGGCGGCATGACGGATCAGTCGTCGCGCGAAACCTTTTCGTTTCGCTCGTGACGTTCCTGCGCCTCGACCGTCATGGTCGCGATCGGGCGTGCTTCCAGCCGACCCAGGCTGATCGGTTCGCCCGTCACTTCGCAATAGCCATATTCGCCCTCGTCGATCCGACGCAGCGCGGCGTCGATCTTGGAGATCAGCTTGCGCTGGCGATCACGGGTGCGAAGCTCGATCGACCAGTCGGTCTCGCTCGATGCGCGATCGGTCAGATCGGGCTCGCGCAAGGAGTCGATCTGAAGCTGCGACAGCGTGCCCTGCGCCTCTCGCTGGATGGATTCCTTCCAGTCCAGCAATTTGCGTCGGAAATACGCCTGCTGCTTCAGGCTCATGAAAGGCTCGTCCGCGCTGGGACGATAATTTTCATCGATATCGTTGGCCACATCCGGGCCGGTGGAGTCCGTCACGCGATTAAACACCGTCGCCATACCATCCTCCCAAAGGGCCCGTCAGTGCAACGGTCGGCACCGTGTCCTCGGGGCCGCCCCCTAATGGTCGAGAGCGCCTATAGTCGGTGCCACCGTCTGCCGCAAGCGACCGGCATTTCATCGTAATCACTTATTCTATAATAATATTGCGACGTGAATGAGAAATGGACGAAAGCGCCAGCCAATCGTCAGATTCCACACCCGATCCTCGAATCCGCGCTGGGCGACCGACCGGTCGCCTCGAACCGGATTCGGACCAGAAGGCGCGAATCCCAAAGCTGAACGGGCAACCGAACAATGGTGTTGGACCTTAAAGCTTTCTTGGTCAGTATGATGACAGAGACGACCCCATGGAGGCCGTGCAGGCGGCCGGACGGCAACCCCGTCCCCTTGCCCGGTTTGAGGATGTGACGATGTCAGTGCGAATGGCCTTGGCGAAGCTGACGGCATGTGCCGCAGGCGGCGCCGTGATCGGCGGAGGTGCCGTCCATATGGTGGACCATCCCCAGCGGCCGCCCCTGGTCAAGCAGACCAAGGTCAAGAAGAAGCGGATCGTGCATCGTCCTCCTCCGCCTCACCCGGCGCGACGTATCATCACGCGTCGGACGACCACCACCACCACGCCGCCGCCGACCGTCATCACCGTCACGACCGAGACGCCCCCCGTTCCCGTCCCCCTGCCCCCCAGCCCACCCATGGCGACCGGCGGCGGCTATGTGCCGGCGGTGATCGGCGGCTGGGGTGGTTTCGGCGGCGGCTGGGGCGGCGGCTTCGGTGGAGGGCTCGGCGGGGGCTTCGGATTTGGCGGCGGCGGATCGAGCGGAAGCGTCGTCATCTCCTCGACCAGCAGCGGCGGATCGACCTCCACCTCATCCGCATCGGGCGGCTCGGGCGGGTCGTCCAGCTCGACCGGCGGCGTCAGCAGCACCTCATCCTCGGGCAATGTGTCGAGCACCTCGTCGAGCGGCAATGTTTCCTCGACGTCTTCCACGGGCGGATCGTCGACATCATCTGGCAACGTCTCCTCGACATCCTCCACGGGCGGGTCGTCCACATCGTCCGGCAACGTCTCTTCGACGTCGTCCACCGGAGGGTCCTCGACTTCGTCGGGCAACGTGTCCTCGACCAGTTCGTCCTCGGGCAATGTCAGCTCGTCGAGCGCGTCCAGCGCCTCTTCGGCGTCCTCGGCTTCCTCCGCGTCGTCGAGCGGCTATGGATCGAGCAGCGATGGCTGGTCGTCCAACGGTTCCTCGGCCAGTTCGGCCTCCAGCGCCTCCTCCGCGTCGAGCGCATCGTCGGCGAGCAGCGCTTCGTCATCGGGCAGTTCGACCGGTGGCCCGCCGACCCCGGTTCCCGCTCCGCCAATGGTCCTGCTGTTCGGCGGCGCGGCGGCGGCGCTGGTGATCCGGCGGCGCCTGGCCAAACCCAAGGCCGCCTGAACCATCGCTCCGCCGTCGCCGGCGGCTTGCGCTACGCCTTTTGCAGCGCAGCTTCGATCTCGGGCACCGGATGCCCGGTCAGATCCTTGGCGAGCTCGCCCACCAGCCGGTCCTCGACCGTCTTGTGATAATGCTTGCGCAATTCGCCGAGCGTCTTGGGGGGCGCGACGACGATCAGCGCCTCGAACTCGTTGGCGAGCGCCCGCCGCTTGAGCATGTCGGCCGTCTCGGCGGCGAAGCGGTCCTCTTCCTGCTGATGATAGTCGGTTTCGCCCATCGAACCGCGCGCCGGCGCGAATTGCGCCCCCTGGCCGCCGCCGCCCGCCTGATTCGATCCGCCTTGCGCGATGGCCGGGGCACCCGGTCCGCTCTGGGTCGAGGAAGCGGAACCCGCTTTGTCGGTCTTCTGGTCGCGATCGGCGGGATTGGGATGCTCGACCGCGTGTTCGACGACCAGATTGGGGTATTCGGCATCGCCTTCGTTGCGAAAGAACAGGCTCTTGCGGCCATCGACGACCAGCACGAAGCTGTTATGCGGCACCTGCATCGGGTTTCTCCTTGTCTGTGCAAGGGGATAACGCGAGGTCACCGGCACGGGTTGCGTGACGGCGGAGCGGAGGCCATAGCCTCGCCCCCATGCACGACATTCGCCTGATCCGGGATGACCCCGCCGCCTTCGACGCCGCGCTTGCCAAGCGGGGTGCCGCGCCCCACGCCGAGACGCTGATCGCGATCGACGAACGCCGCCGCGCGATCGTCGCCGAAGCGCAGGCCGCGCAGACCCGTCGCAACGAACTGTCCAAGCAGATCGGCCAGGCCAAGGCGTCACGCGACGAGGAACGCGCCCAGACGCTGATGGACGAAGTCGCCTCGCTCAAGGCCCGGCTGCCCGAGCTGGAGGAACAGGAACGCCTAGTCGAGGCGGAACTGAATACCGCGCTCGCCGCCATTCCCAATCTGCCCGCCGCCGATGTGCCGCAGGGCGCGGACGAGAACGACAATGCGCTGGTCCATCAAAAGGGCGAGCCCATTTCCTTCGCGTTCGAGGCGCGCGAGCATGATGCGATCGCGCCCGCGCTGGGCATGGATTTCGAGACCGGCGTGGCGCTGTCGGGGGCGCGTTTCACGCTGCTGCGGGGACAGATGGCGCGCCTGTCGCGCGCGCTGGGCCAATTCATGCTCGACCGTATGACCGAGCAGCATGGTTTCGAGCTGGTCCAGCCGCCTCTGCTGGTCCGCGACGAAGCCGCGTTCGGCACCGGGCAGTTGCCCAAATTTGCCGAGGACCTGTTCCGTACCACCGATGGCCGCTGGCTGATCCCCACGGCGGAAGTGTCGCTGACCAACATCGTCCGCGAGTCGATCCTGAGCGAGGCGGAACTGCCGCTGCGCTTCACTGCGCTGACCCCCTGTTTCCGCTCGGAGGCGGGCGCGGCGGGGCGCGACACGCGCGGGCTGATCCGTCAGCATCAGTTCGACAAGGTCGAGATGGTGTCGATCACCACCCCCGACCAGTCGGAGGCCGAGCATGAACGGATGACCGCCGCCGCCGAGGGCGTGCTGGAGGCGCTCGCCCTGCCCTATCGCCGCATGCTGCTGTGCACCGGAGACATGGGCTTCACCGCTGCGCGCACCTATGACCTGGAGGTCTGGTTGCCGGGACAGGCGCGGTATCGCGAGATTTCATCCTGCTCGACCTGCACCGATTTCCAAGCACGCCGGATGATGGCCCGCTATCGCCCGACAGAGGGCAAGGGAACGCGCTTCGTCCATACGCTCAACGGATCGGGTCTCGCGGTCGGCCGGACGCTCGTCGCGGTGATCGAGAATTATCAGCAGGCCGACGGCTCGGTCGTCGTGCCCGAGGCCCTGCGGCCTTATCTGGGCGGACTGGCGGTGCTGGAGCCGCGCTGATGCGGATCCTGCTGACCAATGACGATGGCTATCATGCCCCGGGCCTGGCCGCGCTGGAGCGGATCGCCGCGACGCTGTCCGACGATGTCTGGATCGTCGCGCCCGCCGAAGACCAGTCGGGGACCAGCCGTTCGCTGACCCTGACGCGGCCGATGCGGTTGCGGCAGTTCGGCGAACGGCGCTTCGCGGTCACGGGCACGCCGACCGATTCGGTGCTGATGGCGCTGGGCGAGGTGATGGCCGACCGAAAGCCCGACCTGATCCTGTCGGGCGTGAATCGCGGCGCCAATCTGGGCGAGGATGTGTTCTATTCCGGGACAGTGTCGGCCGCGATGGAGGGTGCTCTGGCAGGCATACGGTCGGTGGCGCTCAGTCAGCGCTACGCCGTCCAGGGATTGGGCGACGCGGTGTCCTTCGCCACGGCAGAGGCCTGGGGAGAGCGGGTGCTGCGCCCGCTGCTGTCACTCGATTTCGGCCCCAGGACGCTGATTAACGTCAACTTTCCGCCGGTCCCGCCCGAGGCGGTGCGAGGAATTCGCGCCACCCGCCAGGGCCTGCGCGACTATGGCCGGGCGAAGCTGGAGCGACGTAGCGACCCGCGCGGATATGATTATTATTGGCTGGCGCTCGGTCGCCTGCCGCATCAGCCGGGCGACGACACCGATCTGGACGCCATCGCGGAGGATTGCATTGCGGTCACGCCGCTGCATCTCGACCTGACGCATCGCGCGTCGCTCGCTATGCTCGGCGCGGCCTATCGCTGATGACGGTCTGGGGGGACTTGGCGTGAATCGGACATCGAAGCCCATGGCGGGCGTCATCACAGCGTCGTTGCTGCTGTCGGCGTGCATCCCGAACATGGAGCCGCCCATGGTCACGCCCGAGCCGGTCGCTCCGCCTACCCCGGTCATGACACCGCCACAGACGACGGCCGCCGATCGTGCGCCCCGTCCGATCGCGCCGGCACCCCGGACGTCCGCACCCCGGACAGGTGCGCCGCGATCCACGATCCGCCGCTCGGTACCCGTCACGCCGCGTCAGTCACCCCCGCCGGTCCCGGTCCAGGCGCCCGTCCGGACCGCGCCCATCCCAGCGACACCGCGCGAGCCCGTATCCACGCTGCCCGCCCCTCGCCCCTCCTGGGAGGTGCGGCCCGTCACCCCGGATGCCAGGGAGATCACCGCATCGACCTATGTCGTCCAGTCGGGCGACACGCTGCGCGGCGTGGCCGATCGGACCGGCGCGGGGTCGGAGGTGATCGCGCGCGTCAACGGGCTGACCGCGCCGTACGTCATCCGCGCGGGACAGCGGCTGACCATTCCCGCCGGACGCTATCATTTGGTCCGATCCGGCGAGAGCGGCATCGCGATCGCCCGCGCTTATGGCGTGCCCTGGTCGCGCATCGTCGAGGCGAATGCGCTGGCCGAACCCTATGTGCTGCGCGCGGGACAGCGCATCCTGATCCCCGGTACCGCCGCAGGAACGCCCGTTTCGAGCAGCCTGGCCGAGCGGGCGGCAGCCTTCACGCTGGACGTGGACGACATCCTGACCGGCGGCGAACCGGCACTCGCCACCAATCAGGCCCCCGCCAAGCCCAGCGCGACGCCGGCCCGCGTCCTGCCCCCGACTGCCGTGGTCGCCGCGCCCAGCCGCCTGCGCTCGGGCTTTGCCTGGCCGGTCGAGGGCAAGGTGGTGAAACGGTTCGGCGCGGGCTCCAGCGGGGAGCGCAATGACGGCATCAAGGTCGCGGTGCCGGTCGGCACACCGATCAAGGCGACGGCGGACGGCGTCGTGGCCTATGTCGGCGACGGCATCGCCGCTTTGGGCGGGCTCGTCATCGTCAAGCATGGCGATGGCTGGACCAGTGTG
Source organism: Sphingomonas sp. LC-1 (assembly GCF_025371035.1). Taxonomy (GTDB): domain Bacteria; phylum Pseudomonadota; class Alphaproteobacteria; order Sphingomonadales; family Sphingomonadaceae; genus Sphingomonas; species Sphingomonas sanguinis_E. The sequence continues at coordinate 377,474 of NZ_JANZXB010000001.1, forward strand.
TACGGTCACGCCTCGAAGCTGATGGTCCAGCGCGGACAGAGCGTGAAGCGCGGGCAGACGCTGGCGCTGTCGGGTCAGACGGGCTTTGCCGATCGCCCCGAGCTTCATTTCGAACTGCGCCGGGGACGCTCGCCGGTCGATCCGATGAGCCAGTTGCCCGGCCGTTGATCCTCTCCGCCCGATCCTGAACACCGCCTAACACGCTGTTCAGGATCGGGAACGCCACACCCTGTCATAGGTTGGGGACGATCATGGGGCCCCTGCCCCCGGGAGTTGGCGTATGAAGAAGATGTTCCAAGCTTTGGCCGCGATCGGCCTGACCATGGCGGGCGTCGCGACGACGACGGCGCTTCCCGTATCCAGCGCGCAGGCCCAGTCCTGGCGCGACGATGGCCCTCGTTTCGATCGCGACCGGCGTGACCGGCGTGACGATCGCCGTGACTGGCGAAACGATGACCGTCGCGATTGGCGTGGCGAGCGTCGGGGCTGGCGCGACGATCGCGGCCGGCGCCGGGACGATTGGCGCGGACGGCGCGAGGCGCGGACCCAGCGCGAATTTGATCGGGCGCGTCGCACCCCCGGCTATGTCGATCCGCGATCGCAGGGCGACTATACCAATTATAACGGTCGCGGCTCTGGCTACCGCCCCTGCAACTATGTCGAGCGCAACGGCCGGACCGTCTGTCGCTAAACCCATGTTCGCCGGAGGGTGACGAACGCGGATAGGGCGTGTAACGAGCGGCCATTATGGCATACACGTCCGATCTGCTTCGCACCCTCGATGAACGGGGTTACGTCCACCAGATGACCGATGCCGCCGCGCTGGACAAGCTGGCGGCATCGGGGGTGGTGCCCGGCTATATCGGCTTCGACCCCACCGCGCCGTCGCTGCACGTGGGCAGTCTGGTACAGATCATGCTCCTGCGCCGGATGCAGCAGACCGGCCACAAGCCGATCGTCCTGATGGGCGGCGGCACGGGCAAGATCGGCGACCCCAGCTTCAAGGACGAGGCGCGCAAGCTGCTCGCCGAGGACGGGATCCAGGCCAATGTCGCCTCGATCAAGCGCATCTTCGAACGCTTCCTGACCTTCGGCGATGGCCCCACCGATGCGGTGATGGTCGACAATGCCGACTGGCTCGACAAGCTGGAGTACATCCCCTTCCTGCGCGAAGTGGGGCAGCATTTCTCGGTCAACCGGATGCTGTCGTTCGACTCGGTGAAGCTGCGGCTCGACCGCGAGCAGTCGCTCAGCTTCCTCGAATTCAACTACATGATCCTCCAGGCTTATGACTTCCGCGAATTGGCCCAGCGCCAGGGCTGCCGCCTTCAGATGGGCGGGTCGGACCAGTGGGGCAATATCGTCAACGGCATTGAACTCGCCCGCCGCATGGACGGGACCGAGGTGTTCGGCGTCACCACGCCGCTGATCACCACGGCGGATGGCGGCAAGATGGGCAAGACCATGGCCGGGGCGGTCTGGCTGCATGAAGACCAGTTGCCGCATTTCGATTACTGGCAATTCTGGCGCAACACCGACGACCGCGATGTGGGCCGCTTCCTGCGGTTGTTCACCGACCTGCCGCTGGACGAGATCGCACGCCTCGAACGGCTGGAAGGTGCGGAGATCAACGAAGCCAAGAAGATCCTCGCCAACGAAGCCACCGCCATGTGCCGTGGCCGCGCGGCGGCGGAGGAAGCGGCCGAGACGGCGCGGCGGACGTTCGAGGAAGGCTCCGCGGGTGCCGCACTGCCGAGCTTTGCGGTCGCGGGCGGATCGATCACCATCGTCGATGCGCTGATCGGGCTGGGCTTCGCCAAGTCGAAGGGCGAGGCGCGACGCCTGATTGCAGGTGGTGGTGCGCGCGTGGACGGCGAGAAGGTAGCGGACGAGAACGCCGTCATCGCGGTGGGTGCCGAGCCGGTGAAGCTGTCGTCGGGCAAGAAGAACCATGGGTTGCTGACGGCGGGGTAATTCCCCTGGCCTTCGGCTTCGCTCACGCTGAACGGGGGTTTGGAGCAATACCCCTCTAAACCTCTGTTCCCCGGCGAAGGCCGGGGCCCAGTTTCTACCTCGCCGAAGAAGCGGGATAACGATGCGTGGGAGGCATCTTTCCCTCACCACCAACGGCCAGCAACTGGACCCCGGCCTCCGCCGGGGTACGGCTCGGTCGATAGGCCAGACCTCTCACCCCCGCCGAACCACCACCGCTCCGGCGATCACCAAGCCGACGCCGACGAGCTTTCCGACCGAAACCGGCTCGACCTTGACGTCGAACAAGCCGAAATGATCGACGATCAGCGCCGCGACCAACTGGCTGGCGATTGCGGCGGTCAGGGCGACCGAGATGCCCAGCTTCGGCGCGGCATAGGCCAGCACCGCAACAAAACCCGCGCCATAAAAGCCGCCCAGCCATGCCCAGCCGGGTGCGCCTTTCAGCGCCATAGGACTGGTCCGGTCGATCGCGGCCCAGGCCACCAACAGGACCACTGCCCCGATCAGGAACGACGTCAACGCCGAGAGTATGACCGAGCCTGACGCCTTGGCCAGCGCCGCATTGGTCGGCGGCTGCACCGCGAGGCCGATACCGGCGATGAGGACGAGGATGAGCGGTAAAAGGCCAGCCATATCCGCGCCCTAACGCCGGACGCGCCGCTTCGTTCAGCCCGAGCGCAACAACGCCACGCCCGCGTCCCGCTCGAACAGATAAAGTGCCGTCCGCGCTGCCTGGCCCCGCGGAGCCTCCAGCCCACCATCGCGGTCGATCAGCAAGCGTGCATCGTCCTGTGCGCATTGCATCAGATCGGCCATGTTTTCGGGCGTGGCGAGCCGGAACGCCATTTCCCCCGACTGCCGCGTACCGAGCAATTCGCCCGCCCCGCGCAACCGCAGATCCTCCTCGGCAATGCGGAAGCCGTCATTCGTCTCACGCATCAGGGCCAAGCGTGCCCGCGACGTCTCCGACAGATGCGAGCCGCGCAGCAACAGACACCGCGAAAGCCCCCCACCCCGCCCGACACGCCCGCGCAGCTGGTGCAACTGCGCCAGGCCGAAGCGGTCGGCATGTTCGATCACGATCAGGGTCGCGTTGGGCACGTCCACCCCCACCTCGATTACCGTCGTCGCAACCAGCACGCCCAGGCGCCCGTCTGCAAACGCCTCCATGACGGCGTCCTTCTCGGCAGGCTTCATCTTGCCGTGGACCAGCCCCACCCGATCCCCAAACCGCGCGCGAAGGGTTTCGGCGCGCATCTCGGCGGCGGCGAGGTCGGACTTCTCGCTTTCCTCGACCAGCGGGCAGACCCAGTAAGCCTGACCGCCATCCGACAAATGCCGGCCAAGCGCGTTGACCACCTCGTCCAGCCGGTCCTCGGACACGACGCGCGTCTCGATCGGCTGGCGACCGGGGGGCATCTCGTCCAGTCGGCTGACATCCATTTCGCCATAATTGGCCAGCGTCAGCGTGCGCGGGATCGGCGTTGCAGTCATCGCCAGCAGGTGCGGCGGTGCCTTACCTTTGGCGGACAGCATCATCCGCTGCGCCACGCCGAAGCGGTGCTGTTCGTCCACCACTACCAGCGCGAGATCGCGATAGGTCACGGTTTCCTGAAAGATCGCGTGGGTGCCGACCAGGATGTCGATCTCGCCTGCCGCCAGCGCCATCAGCGTGGCCTCGCGCGCCTTGCCCTTGTCGCGTCCGGTGAGCACCGCGATCTCGACCGGCAGCCCGGCGAGCGTCTTGCGGAGCGTCTCATAATGCTGGCGCGCGAGGATTTCGGTCGGGGCCAGCATCGCTGCTTGCGCCCCCGCCTCGACCGCGATCAGCATCGCCATCGCCGCGACCAGCGTCTTGCCCGCACCCACATCGCCCTGGAGCAGCCGCAGCATCGGCGCGTCCTGCGCCAGATCGCCCTCGATCTCGCGCACCGTCCGGCTCTGCGCGCCCGTCAGCGTGTAGGGCAGCTTGAGCATGTCGCGTAAGCGACCGTCGCCGTTCAACGCCCGCCCGCGCCGCTTGCGGGTGTCGGCGCGGACCAGCGTCATCGCTAGCTGGTTGGCGAAGACCTCGTCATAGCCCAGCCGCTCGCGCGCCTTCGCGTCGGCCGGATCGGCATGGATGCGGGCGAGCGCCTCCCTCCAGTCGGGCCAGCCGCGCTGCGCCTTCAGCCCCGGCTCGATCCATTCGGGCAGTTCGGGCGCGCGCTCCGCCGCCTGCATCGCGAGCGCGCCCAGCCGTCGGGAGGTGATCCCCTCCGACAGCGGATAGATCGCCTCGCGCTCGCGGAAATCCTCGGTGCTGTCGCCCAGGTCGGGATGGACGATCTGCAAATCCTGGCCGTAGAGGTCGAGGCGGCCCGACACGACCTTGGTCTCGCCGATCGGCAGCAGCTTCTTCACCCAGCCCGAATTGCCGCCGAAATAGACGAGCGCAACGCTGTTGCCCGCCGCATCCTCGGCGCGCACCCGTGTCGGCCCACGCGGGCTTGACGAAACGCGGTGCTCCTTCACGGTCAGCGGGATCGCGATCACCCGCCCCGCGTCCGACACCATCAGTTCCTCGCGGGGAAAGCGGTCGATATGCCCGGTCGGCAAATGAAAGGCGACATCGACCACGCGCGCGATGCGCAGGCGTTCGAGCGGCTTGGCGAGACCGGGCCCGACGCCTTTCAGCGACGTGACCTCGGCGAACAGCGGATTGAGGATATCGGGACGCATGACTAGATGGGTCTGTATAGCCTCTGCTTCGCGCGCCGCCAGAGCGTGCGGAGCCTATTCTCGTTGGATCGGAATCCCATGGACCACGAAACCCGTATCAAGCGCCTTCGCTTCCGCGCATGGCATCGCGGCACCAAGGAAGCCGATCTGATGATCGGCGGCTTCTTCGATGCGCATCACGAAACGCTCAGCCCCGAAGAGCTCGACTGGTTCGAGGCGCTGCTGGAGGAACAGGATGTAGACATCATGGCCTGGGCCATCGGGACGCAGCCCTGCCCGCCGCAATGGGACGGCCCGGTGATGCAGCGGATGCGCGCGCTGAATTTCGTACCGATCGCCCGGTAACATCGTCGCCCCAGCACAGGCTGGGGCCTTTGGCGGCTGTTCTTCCCTTGCCGCACGAGATCCCGGCCTTCGCCGGGATGACGGATGAAGGGGAAATTTCCCGCGACACGCGTTTGGCCCTCCGCTTTCCCCAGCTTCGGAACCCCATGCCCGATATCAAGACGATCCTGACCGCCAAGAGCCCGCTGACCCTGTCGGGCGTTCCGGCGGGGTTCCTGCCGGTGCTGCTGGCCGACCTGTCGCGCGCCGCGACGACCCGCGCGGTCTTCATCTGCGCCGACGAAGCGCAGATGCGCGAGCTGGCCTCGACCGCGACCTATTTCGCGCCCGAGCTGGAAATCTTGCAGATTCCGGCCTGGGACTGCCTGCCCTATGACCGCGCCTCGCCCACCCTGCGCGTCATGGCGGAGCGGATCGCGGGGCTGCACCGACTCCAGGCCAAGCCGAAGACGCCGCAGCTGGTGCTGACCACTGCCAATGCCGTGACCCAGCGCGTATTGACGCCGTTCCGCATCCGCCAGCTGGTCGCCCGCCTGGCGCCCGGCGAGCGGATCGGGCTGGAGAAGCTGTCCGCGCTACTCCTGGCGAACGGCTATGTCCGTACCGAGACGGTCCATGACCAGGGTGAGTTCGCGGTGCGCGGCGGCCTGGTCGATCTGTTCCCCAGCGGCGAGGAACAGGCGCTGCGGCTCGACTTTTTCGGCGATGAGATCGAGAGCGTCCGCACCTTCGACCCCGCCGACCAGCGGACTACGGGGCGGATCGAGGGCTTCACGCTGCTCCCCGCCTCCGAAGCGCTGCTCGACGAGGAATCGATCAAGCGGTTCCGTACCCGCTATCGCGAGACCTTCGGCGCGACCGCGACCGGCGACCCGCTCTATCAGGCGGTGTCCGAGGGGCGGCGCATGGCGGGCATGGAGCATTGGCTGCCGCTGTTCGAGGAGAAGCTGTCAACGCTGTTCGACCATCTCGGCGATGGTGCGGTCGTCGTGCGCGACAATGGCGTTGCGGCGGCGGCGAGCGGCCGGTTCGACGCGATTGCCGACTATTATGAGAACCGCAAACGCGCCGAAGCCGCGCAGCCGGGCAGCTTCCGCCCGCTGCCCGCCAAGGCGCTCTACCTGACGAACAAGGAATGGGAGGCTGGGTTGGAGGCGGCGACCGCGCACCTCGTCTCGCCCTTCCACGAGCCGGGAAGCGCCATCGTCCTCGATTTCGAGGTGGACGGCGCGCGCGACTTCGCCCCCGAACGCGCGGCCCATGCCAATATCTATGAGGCGGTGGTCGATCATGTCGAGGCGCTGCGCAAGGAGGGCCGCAAGCCCGTCCTCGCCAGCTATTCCAACGGCGCGCGCGAGCGGCTCGGTAGCCTGCTGAAGGATCACGGGCTGAAGGGGGCTAAGGCCGCCGACACCTGGCAGGAAGCGCTGGGCATCGCCGATACGGCGAAGAGCTTCGGCGTGGCGCTGGTCGTCCTGCCGCTCGACCATGGCTTTACCGCACCGGGCATCGCGGTGCTGACCGAGCAGGACATGCTGGGCGACCGGCTGGTCCGGCGGCAGAAAAGGCGCAAGTCGGCCGATGCCTTCCTGGCCGAACTGGCGACCCTCTCGCCCGGCGATCTGGTGGTGCATTCGGATCACGGCATCGGCCGCTATGAGGGGCTGACCTCGATCCCCGTGGGCAAGAGCCCGCATGACTGCGTCGCGCTGTCCTATGCGGGCGGCGACAAGCTGTACGTGCCGGTCGAGAATCTCGAAGTCCTGACCCGCTACGGCTCAGGCGAGGACGCCGCGACGCTCGACCGTCTCGGCGGCGAGGCGTGGCAGCGGCGCAAGTCGAAGATGAAGGAGCGCATCCGCGAGATCGCGGGTGAACTGATCGCCACCGCCGCCGAACGCGCGCTGCGCCCCGGCGAGGTGGCCGAGCCCGACAGCGCAGGGTATCCGGCGTTTGTCGACCGTTTCCCCTATGAGGAAACCGACGATCAGGACCGGGCGATCGACGATGTGCTGGGCGACCTGATTGCGGGCAAGCCGATGGACCGGCTGATCGTCGGCGATGTCGGCTTCGGCAAGACCGAGGTCGCGCTGCGCGCCGCCTTCGTCGCGGCGATGGCGGGAATGCAGGTGGCGGTGGTCTGTCCGACCACGCTGCTCGCGCGCCAGCATTACAACAACTTCGTCGCCCGGTTCGAGGGTTTCCCGATCAAGATCGGCCGCCTCTCCCGCCTCGTCACCGCGACCGAAGCCAAGAAGGTCAAGGACGGCGCGGCCTCGGGCGATATCGATATCGTCGTCGGCACCCATGCGCTGCTGGCGAAGAATGTCGAGTTCAAGCGGCTCGGCCTCGTCATCGTGGACGAGGAACAGCGGTTCGGCGTGACCCACAAGGAACGGCTGAAGGCGCTGAAGGCCGATGTCCATATGCTGACGCTGACCGCCACGCCGATCCCGCGCACGCTGCAAATGGCGATGTCGGGCCTGCGCGAGCTGTCGGTGATCCAGACGCCGCCGGTCGACCGCCTGGCGGTGCGCACCTATGTCATGCCCTGGGATCCGGTGGTGCTGCGCGAGGCTCTCTTGCGCGAACATTATCGCGGCGGGCAGAGCTTCCTCGTCACCCCGCGCGTCGCCGATCTGCCGGATATTGAGGAATATCTGCGCAAGGAGGTGCCCGAAGTCCGCTATGTCGTCGCACACGGCCAGATGTCGGCCACCGAGGTCGAAGAGCGCATGTCGGCCTTCTACGACCGGAAGTTCGAGGTGCTGGTCTCGACCACCATCATCGAAAGCGGCATCGACATCCCGTCCGCCAACACGATGATCGTCAACCGCGCCGACCGCTTCGGCCTGGCTCAGCTCTACCAGCTGCGCGGGCGGGTCGGCCGATCGAAGACGCGCGCCTATGCCTATATGGTGACGCCGCCAGAGCGGATGATGACCGAGGCGGCGGAGAAGCGGTTGAAGGTGCTGTCCGACCTGGATTCGCTGGGCGCGGGCTTCCAGCTGGCCAGCCACGACCTGGATATTCGCGGCGCGGGCAATCTGCTCGGCGACGAACAGTCGGGGCATATCAAGGAGGTCGGTTACGAACTCTACCAGTCGATGCTGGAAGAGGCGATCCTGGAGGCCAAGGCGGGTGGCGCGTTCGAGAAGAAGCGCGACTTCTCGCCTCAGATCACCGTCGATGCACCGATCCTTATCCCCGACGATTACGTCCCGGACCTCGACCTGCGCATGGGGCTGTATCGCCGCCTCAACGACCTGGAAAAGCACAGGGAAGTCGAGGAATTCGCCGCCGAGATGATCGACCGCTTCGGCCCGCTGCCCGAGGCGACCGACAATCTCATCCAGGTCATCAAGATCAAGCTGAACGCCAAAACGGCCTGCATCGCCAAGATGGACGTCGGCCCGCGCGGCGTGCTGATCGCCTTCCACGACAACCGGCCGCCCAATGTCGATGGGCTGTTCGCCTATGTCGAGCGGCTGGGTGAGCTGGCGAAACTGCGCCCCGATGGCAAGCTGGTGCTCAACCGCGCCTGGCCGGATGCCAAGGCGCGGCTACACGGGGCGTTGCAACTGTCGAAGGGACTGGCGAAAGCGGCCGGTTGATGACGCATTCCTCCCCGTTTCGACGGGGAGGAATAAATGGGTCAGCTGCTATGGTCGGCCACGATCTTCCACCCATCGGCGCGACGTTCGAAGACCAAGGTCGTCATCCCGCTTTCCGCTTCCGCGCCGCCAGACAAATTCCATCGCGCGAACAGGATGCGGCGGTCGCCGATCGGCTTCAGGTCGAGAAAATCGAAGCGCAGAGTCCCGCGGCTATTTCCCGATCCGGTGAAGCTGCGGCGGTAATTGTCCGCGATGGCGGCCTTGCCCCGGATCAGGTCGCGCTTGCCGACGAAGATGGCGTCCGGGGCGTAGATGGCCACGAAGCGGTTCAGATCGCCGGCATTCCACCCGGCCGCACTGGCCAGCATCGCGGCGCGAATGCCCGCCGCCGCCGGATCGCTGGCGGGGGCCGCCTGCACCACGCCCGGCATCAGCGCCAGGGCCGCCATCACCGTCATACCGCGCATTTCACCTCCTCCTCGACCATTGCACGCAGCGCGTCTTCATCGAGCGGGGCAGCACGCAGGAACCCTTGATAGGTCTGGCAACCCAGTCGCCCCAGAAGCTGCGCCTGGTCATGGGTCTCCACCCCTTCGGCGATGATCGCCATGCCCAGCCGTGCCGCGATCCGGATGATCCCGCGCACCACAACCCGGCTGCGGGGTGCCCCATCGACCTCGGCCACCAGTGACCGGTCGAGCTTGATCGCGTCGATCGGCAGGCTGGTCAGATAGGCAAGACTGGAATAGCCGGTGCCGAAATCGTCGATTGCGATCCGCACCCCGGCCTCGCGCAAGCTTTCCAACACCACAGCCGCCCGGTCCAGTTCGTGGATCAACCCCGTCTCGGTGATTTCGGCGGTCAGGCGGTCGATTGGAAAGCCGCTGTCGGCCACCCGGTCGAGGAACAGCCGCGCGAAACCTGCCCGTGCCACATCGGCGGCGGTGATGTTGATCGACAGCCGGAGATGCGCCAGGGCGAGCGGCCATTTCGCCGCCTTTCGCAGCGCCATCAGCTGGATATGGTCCGACAGCGCCAGGCCCAGATCGGCCCGCTCCGCCGCCGCGAACAGAGGATCCGCCCCCAGGGGCCCCAGCGTGGGGTGCCGCCAGCGCGCCAGCGCCTCGACACCCGAGATCAGGCCGGTGGCGATCGCCACCTGAGGCTGGAACAGGATGTCGATCTCACCGCGCTCGATCGCATGGTGGAGATCGGCGGCCAGCACGTCGAGCGGGGCGACATCGCCCGGATGCGCGAATCGTAGCATCGATCCGTCGCTGGCCCGCGCCCGCGACAGCGCCTCGCCCGCCCGCGCGAGCAGCGTGGCGGGGTCCTCCCCCGTCCGGTCCGTCGCCAGCCCCAGCCGGACGCCCAATCGGATGGGCACAGCCCCGGCCTGGAACGGCGTGCCGAGCAACGCCTCCACCATCTCCGCCACGGCGCGGGCCCGGTCTTCCTCGATCACGCCCGCCAAGATGAATTCCGCCCCGCCCGAACGCGCGACGATCGCCCGGTCGCCAAAGGCTTCCTCGGCGGCCGCCTGCATCCGCGCCTCGACCCCGCGCAGCAGCATGTTGCCCGCCGGGCGGCCATGCGCAGCGTTGATCAGGTCCAGCCGCGACAGCGACACGATGATGGCGACGCATGGATCGCCCCGTTCGATCGTGTCGGCGATCCAGCGATGGACCTCACCCACCTCGCCATCCGCATGGCTGCGCCGCCGCCGCACGTCCAGCGTCCGACGGGCATGACGCTCGGCCAGTTTCAGCGAGGCGTGGATCATCGCCTCATCCGCATCGGGTGCCAGGACATGGGTGGCACCCGCCGAGAGAAAGGCGTCCAGCGTCTCGTGCCCCGTATCGGGCACCACGGCCAGCATGGCGGCGCCCGTCGCGGCGATCACCGCGCCCAACGCCTGCGCCGCGCGCAGCCCCGTATCGCCCGGTCCGCGCGCATCGATCAGAGCGACCCGCGCCTCGCTCGCCAAAAACGATTGTACCAGCGTATCGCCGGCTGGGGCGCCGCCGTCGCCCGGCGCCATCGACCAGATGGCCCAACCTGCACGGATGATCGCTTCGTCCAGCATGGCAGGGTGATGGAACGAAAGCGCGAAGACCGCCGTTCCCCTGCTGTGGGCGTCAAAACCGAATTCATCCTGCGTCATGGGCGCACCCTATCCACCGACTGGGACAAGACCAATGGCAATCCGCCTTGCCCGCGTCCCGCCATGGGGCTAACTCCATGACGATGGGCTACGCCACTTCCTCGACCGTTGCATTGCCGACCGATCGGCGCACGGCCGGGGATTCGCTGATCGATCAGCATGGCCGCGCGATCCGCTACTTGCGGATTTCGGTAACCGATCGCTGCGATCTGCGCTGCCGCTATTGCATGGCGGAGCAGATGACCTTCCTTCCGCGTGCCAAGCTGCTCAGCCTGGACGAAATCGCGATCATCGCCGAGCGGTTCATCGCGCGCGGCGTGACGCGAATCCGCCTGTCGGGCGGCGAGCCGCTGGTCCGGCGCGACGTGGCCGAACTGGTTCGCCGACTGGGCAGCCATGTCGGGCACGGTCTCGACGAACTGACGATGACGACCAACGCAACCCGGCTGGCCGACCATGCCACCACGATGGTCGATGCCGGCATCCGGCGGATCAATGTCAGCCTGGACAGCCGCGATCCCGAACGCTTTCGCTACATCACCCGGCATGGCGACGTGAACCAGGTGATCCACGGCATCCTGACCGCGCGCGATGCGGGGCTGGCGATCAAGATCAACATGGTTGCGCTGAAGGGGCTGAACGAGGACGAGATCGGCACCATGCTCGACTGGTGCGTGGCCGAGGGGCTGGACCTGTCGCTGATCGAGACGATGCCACTGGGCGCGATCGATGAGGATCGGGTCGACCGTTTCCTGCCGCTGACCCAGGTGTTCGAACAGCTTGCCGCCCGCTTCCCGCTGGTCCGCGCGGGACATCGGACCGGCGGTCCGGCCCGTTACTGGCAGGTTGAGGGAACCGGTACCCGGCTGGGCCTCATCTCGCCGCTGACCGCGAATTTTTGTGACGGCTGCAATCGGGTGAGGCTGACGACCGAAGGCAAATTATATATGTGTCTGGGTCATGAGGATCAGGTGGATTTGAAAGCCGCGTTGCGCGACGGCGGGGTCATAGGGCTGGACGTCGCGATCGACGCGGGGCTGGCCGCCAAGCCCGCACGGCACGATTTCCGTATCGAGGCGGGATCGGCCCCGGCGGTATCGCGTCATATGAGCGTGACCGGCGGATGACGCTACCCGTCCGGCGGGCATTGGTCGCCTCGCCCACCGCACCGGCACAGGCGGCCGCCATCGAGTTGCAGCAAAGCGCCGATTGGGTCGATTTCGACGAGGCCGACTATATCATCGCGCTGGGCGGCGACGGCTTCATGCTTCAGACGCTGCATCGGATGTTGGAGCGGCGGCGCGGCCCCGTGCCGGTGTTCGGCATGAACCTGGGCACGGTCGGCTTCCTGATGAACGAATGGCGCGGCTATGGGCTGGAGGACCGGCTGGCCCGCGCCAAGCCTTTCCGCGTCACTCCGCTCAAGATGACGGCGACCGGAATCGATGGCCGCGTCCATAGCCTGCCCGCGATCAACGAAATATCGCTGCTGCGTGAAACGCGACAGACCGCCAAGCTGGAGGTGATGGTCAACGAACGGATCGTCCTTCCCGAACTGGCCTGTGACGGAATCTTGGCCGCGACTCCGGCCGGGTCCACCGCCTATAACTTTTCCGCGCAGGGGCCGATCCTGCCGCTCGGCTCGGCTTTGATCGCGCTGACCCCGATCAGCCCGTTCCGTCCCCGGCGCTGGCGCGGGGCGATCCTACCCGACAAGGCCCGAATCTCGATCCTTGTCCTCGACCCCGGCAAGCGCCCCGTCTCCGCCGTGGCCGACCAGCGCGAGGTGCGCGACGTGGCGCAGGTCGACATCTGCATGGACCGTTCGCGCGAGCTGACCCTGATGTTCGACCCCGAACACGCGTTGGACGACCGCATCACGATGGAGCAGTTCGTCTCCTGAGCCGGGGATTTATCCACAGCTTTGGCTGCCGCCCTTACGCAAAAGCGTCAAAAAGGGGGTTGCGGCATTTTTCCGGGCCTTTATAGGACCCCTCCACAGCGCCGGAACATTCCCTGATAGCTCAGCGGTAGAGCTCTCGACTGTTAATCGAGCGGCCGTAGGTTCGAATCCTACTCAGGGAGCCACCGGCGCTGTCTTTCCCAAGACAGCGCCAGCCATGACGGATCAGCCGTCGATCACATGCGGTACGAACCGCGCGGTGTTCGAAGTGATCAGCCCGTCCTCGCGAATCCCCATTCCCACGGGTGCGCCGTCCACTACCCAGCTTCCCAGCACCGGAAAACATCCCGGCGCGGTTTCGGGCAGGCGGTAGAGCGACTGGTAGATATAGCCTTCCTCACCATAGGCGCCCGCCGTCTCCGCCACGATGGCCCCCGCCCGCCGGATGGACACATTTGCCCCCTCCCGCGACAATAGCGGCTTGGCGACCGCATCCCCATTCGGAATGCTGAAGCTGGCGGGCAGCAGATTGGGATGGCCTGGAAACAGATCCCACAGCACCTGCAGGATCGCCTTGTTCGACCAGATCATCTTCCAGATCGGCTCGATCCAAGTCAGGTCGCCACGCTCCAGATTGTCGAGCAGATGCGGCGCGAAGTCCTCTTGCACCAGCCATTCCCATGGATAGAGCTTGAACAGCGCCTCGATCCGCATGTCCGCCTCATCGACGAAACAATGCGCGTCGTGATTCCAACCGATCCGCTCCATCAGGATCGGTACCGTCGCGATCCCCGCCGCCTCGGCCGTGTCGCGCAGATAGGCCGCCGTCACCGCATCCTCGCCCGCCATGTCGGCGACATGCGCGACGTGTAGCGTGGAGGGCATGTCTGGCGCGATCTCTCGCCACCGCGCGATCAGCGCCTCGTGCAGACTGTTATACTGGTCGAGCGGGGGGAAGCATTCCTCCTTCCACGCCCATTGCACCACGGCGGCTTCCAGCAACGAGGTCGGCGTGTCGCAGTTAAACTCGAACAGCTTGGGCGCGTCCGCTCCGTCATAGCCCAGGTCAAAGCGCCCGAAATTGAGCGATGGCGGCTCGGCCTCCCACGCCTCGCGGATCGGATCGTGAAAGACCGGCGGGATGGCGAAGCGGTTCAGCAAGGCCGGATCGCTGACCACCGCCTCTCCCGCCGCCAGGAACAACCGGTAGAGTTCGGTCGTCGCCGCCTCGATCCGGTCGACCTGACCCCGCGTGAAGCGATAACAGGCGCTTTCGTCCCAATAGGGCCGCTCCGCCCCCGCATGCCAGATCAGGCCCAGCGCCTCGACCTTGGCGCGCCAATCGGGCCGGGGCGACAGGGTTTCGCGGATCATGCGTGGATGCTGCCGAAACGCGATGCCGAGGAACCGAACCCGCCGCGACTGACCGCCGCTGCGCGGGTCATCGCGCTACCCGCCGGGGCGGTGGCGTATCGTGCGCCGTATGCGGCCCGGAAGCTGCCGCCAGTGGCGCGCTCGCCGTAAAAGGGGATGGGACGACCGCGTCCGAGAAAATACCAGAAGGCCCCGCTTCCGCCCCCGCCGACACGGTGCTGGCGACAGCGATCGTCGGGCAGGCGCTTGCCCTGGGCATCGGTGCAGATCGCGGTATCTTGTTCGGCGGTCCAGCCGTCATCGGCATCGGCGCGGTTGCAACCGCTGGCGAGCAACGCGGCGGCCATCGCCGTGGTCCATTTGAGATCGAAAGCCATCAAGTCCCTCCCACCCGCATCATGGGGCAGGCATAGGGCGTTTGGCTAGTGGGGGCGACGACGCGAGGGCCTCATGGCGAACGGGACGCCGCCGGGCCACCCGGCGACATCCCCTTTTCACATCAGCGGTTTAGCGGCAGCGAACCTTGCCACGATCGATCGAACGGCCCAGCAGCGCACCGCCGCCGGCGCCCAGCAGCGTACCCAGCGTACCACCGCCGATCACATTGCCCAACACGCCGCCGCCAAGCGCGCCGACGACGAGCCCGGTGGTGCCGTCATTGCGCTTGCAATAGGTGCGGCCATCGCGGCCCCGGAAAATCTGATCTTCACGGCTCAAGCGACGCTCGCGGGCATTGCCGCGGCGGTAATCGCGCGACGGCTCCCAATCGTCGCGATCGCCATGCCAGCGATAGTCGCGGTCCTGCGCGACGGCGGGCGTGGCCGCGATGGGGGCGGCGACAGTAACGACGGCCAGAGCGGCGAGCAGGGCTTTCATGGCAGGTCTCCTTTTCCTCAAGTCGGCACAACGCACGGCCCCCTCACCCGTTCAATCCACGAACCATGACATTGCCTTCATCGCGCGGGATCGCGCGAAGGGCTGGCACCGTTCGGGCGCCTCGGGCATTGATCCCGCATGCGCCAAGCCACCACGATATTGTCGATCGACACCCATGGTCAGGGTCTGACCGAGATGACCCGCGCCGTCTCTGCCTGGGTGCGCGAACAGCATATGGACGAGGGGCTGCTGACCCTGTTCTGCCGCCACACTTCGGCTTCGCTGATCATCCAGGAGAATGCCGCGCCGGAGGTGAAGACCGATATCCTGGCCTACTTCGCCCGGATCGCGCCGGAGGACCGGCAAGCCTATGCCCATGACGACGAAGGCCCCGACGACATGCCCGCCCATCTGCGCAGCATCCTGACCGGGGTCCACCTGTCCATCCCGCTGATCGGCGGGCGGCTGATGCTGGGAACATGGCAGGGCATCTACCTGTTCGAACATCGTCGCGCTGCGCATCGCCGGCAGGTGGCGCTTCATATGGCTGGCATGTGACGCACTATTCATCGCAGGAGCAAAACCGTTCATCGACCGTTTTGCTGCCATACGCTACAGGGCTGGTGCCGCCCGGTACGGCCGAGCGGCAAGAAAGGAAGAAAAGTCCATGCAATTCGGTCGGAAGGTCGCGCTCGCCCTGGTCGGCGCCAGCACCTTGATGGTCGCGGGATGCGCGACTGAAACCACCTATCGCCCGGCCACGGGATCGGGCTTCTACCGCACCGGCTATTCGGATCAGCAGGTCGAACCGGGCCGCTTCATCGTCAGCTTCGCCGGCAACACGGTGACCTCGCGCGATACGGTCGAGCGTTACCTGCTGTTTCGGGCCGCTGAGCTGACGCTGGCCAATGGCTATGACTATTTCGTGATGGCCGACCGCGATACGCAGCTTCGGTCGCGCACCTATTCCACCCCCGGCGCGTTCGGCCCCGGCTTTGGCGGCTGGGGCGGCGGCTGGTGGGGCCCGTCCTGGCGCTATTATGGTCGCGGCTTTGGCTGGCGCAGCTGGGATCCATTCTGGGGCGATCCCTTCTTCGGCAACAACATGGATATCAACACGATCGACCGTTACGAAGCGACGGCCGAGGTCGTGATGCGCAAGGGCCCGATCCCGCGCGACAATCTGCGCGCCTTCGATGCCCGCGCGATCGTCAGCACGATCGGCCCGACGGTCGTGATGCCGAAATAAGCCTCGCGACGATCAGACGAATGGGGGCGGCCGTCACGCGACGGCGGCCCCTTTTTTTGTGGCTCAAGGCTTTCCGCCCCTGACCCGCCGCGCGTTGACCATGCCGCGCAACGCCTCGGTCCGGCTTTGCAATTCGGCCTGTTCGGACAGCGACAGCCCATCGGCGGCAAAGCGGTCCGCCAGTGATCCGATCGCCGCATCGTCCCGCCGAAAGGATCGCGCCTCGGCACGGGAAATATCGCCGCTACGCCGCCCCTCTCGGATCGAGCGGCGGATGGCGGCGCGATCGCTACGAACGCTCGGCTGGCTGGGCATGGCGACGCCGTCGGCGGGCGGTCCGGCCTGCGTGAATTGCGCGGGCGCCGCAGTGGATAGCGCGAGCAGCGCGGCGGCGACGATCACTTGGTGTCTCATCCCTCTTTCTCCCCGTTGCGGGAGGATTGCGCGGCCCGGCTTAACGCCGGCTGTCCGACTCTTCCCCATCGTCATACCGAGAAAGGATGCGATCCTTTTCGGCAGTGGGATTAGACGGGTAACGCCGGGGCCACCGTCATGCGAAAAGGGCGGCGGACCGAAGCCCACCGCCCTCTCTGCTTACCATGAGGTGAGGATCAGACCGTCACCGCCCCGTGGCAATGCTTGTACTTCAGACCCGAGCCGCAGGGGCATGGCGCGTTGCGGTTGACGCGGCCTTCCCACTGCGCCGGGTCGGTGCCGAGATCCATGCCCTCGGGCTGGGGAATCTGCATCGGCGGCATTTGCGGCGGGAGCAGCCCACGCGCCGCCGCATCCCAGTCGTTCGTATTGTCCTCACCCGTGAACGGATCGAAGTGCGAGGTGATGAAGTCCGGCAGCTCGGGCAGTTCGGGCGGCGCCTGGATCTGGAACTGGGCGTAGGCGATGGTGCGCGTCACATCTTCGCGGATATTATCGAGCATCCGCTGGAACAGCGAAAACGCCTCATGCTTATATTCGTTGATCGGCGTCTTCTGCGCATAGGCGCGCAGATGGACGACCTGGCGCAACGCGTCGAGCGTCGCCAGATGCTCCTTCCAGTGATGGTCGAGATTCTGGAGGAGGATCGACTTTTCGACGCTGGCCCAGGTTTCCGGCTCCAGTTCCTTGGCCTTGGCCTCGACCATGGCATCGGCCTCGGCGCTGACGCGTTCCAGCACGATCTCGGGGTCGATCGCTTCCTCGGTCAGCCAGTCGTCGACCGGCGGCTCCATGTTGAGCAGGTCCTTGAGCTGCTGCTTCATGCCCGCGACGTCCCACTGCTCGGGATAGCTGTTGGGCGGGCAGGCGGTGCCGACGATCGCGTTCACGGTCTCGGCGCGCATGTCGGCGACGACCTCACCCACCGTCTCGGCATCCATGATGTCGGCGCGCTGCTCATAGATGACCTTGCGCTGGTCGTTCATCACGTCGTCATATTCGACGACCTGCTTGCGGATGTCGTAGTTGCGCGCCTCAACCTTCTTCTGCGCGGTCTCGATCGCCTTGGACAGCCACTTGCTGCCGATCGCCTCGCCATCTTCGATGTTGCTGCGCATCATCTTGGCGAACAGCGTGTCGGGGCCGAAGATGCGCAGCAGATCGTCGTCGAGGCTGAGATAGAAGCGCGACAGGCCCGGATCGCCCTGGCGGCCCGAACGACCACGAAGCTGGTTATCGATACGGCGGCTTTCGTGGCGCTCGGTGCCGAGCACGAACAGGCCGCCCGCTTCCAGCACCTTCTGCTTCTCGGCGACGATCTCGGCGCGGATGCGGGTCGCCGCTTCCTCATATTCGGGTGTCCCCTCGACCAGATCGGGATGCTCGTCGAGCATCCGGAATTCGAGGTTGCCGCCCAGCTGAATGTCGGTGCCGCGACCCGCCATATTGGTCGCGATCGTCACCGCGCCCAGGCGCCCCGCCTGCGCCACGATATGCGCCTCCATCTCGTGATAGCGCGCGTTCAGCACCTTGTGCGGCACGGCTTCCTGGGTCAGGAATTCGCTGAGCAGTTCGGACTTCTCGATCGAGACGGTACCGACCAGCACCGGCTGTCCCTTGGCCGCATGGTCGCGGATCTTCTTGGCGATCGCCAGGAACTTGTCCTGGGTGTTCTTGTAGAACTCATCCTCCTCGTCCACGCGCGCGATCGGCAGGTTGGTCGGGATGGTGACGACGTTGATCTTGTAGATGTCGTAGAATTCGCCCGCTTCGGTCGCGGCGGTGCCGGTCATACCCGAAATCTTCGGGTACATGCGGAAATAATTCTGGAAGGTGATCGAGGCCATGGTCTGGTTCTCGGGCTCGATATTGACGCCCTCCTTCGCCTCGACCGCCTGGTGGAGCCCCTCCGACCAGCGCCGCCCGTCCATCATGCGGCCGGTGAACTCGTCGATGATGACGACCTTGCCGTCCTTCACGATGTAATCGGTGTCGCGCTTGAACATCATGTTCGCACGCAGCGCCTGGTTCAGATGGTGGACGACCTGGGTATTCTCGAAGTCGTAGAGATTCTCGCCCTGGAGCAGCCCGGCCGCCTCCAGCAGGCGCTCGGCGCGCTCGGTGCCGTCCTCGGTCAGGATGATCGACTTCTGCTTCTCGTCCTTCTCGTAATCGTCGGCGGTGAGCTGCTTCACGATCGCATCGACGCTGATATACAGCTCCGACTTGTCGTCGGTCGGGCCCGAGATGATCAGCGGGGTGCGGGCCTCGTCGATCAGGATCGAGTCGACCTCGTCGACGATCGCATAGTGGAAGGGGCGCTGCACCATCGAGGAGCGCTCATACTTCATGTTATCGCGCAGATAGTCGAAGCCGAACTCGTTGTTCGTGCCGTAGGTGATATCCGCCTCATAGGCGGCGCGGCGCTGGCCATCGTCCAGATTGGGGATGATAGTGCCGGTGGTCAGGCCCAGGAAATTGTAGATGCGGCCCATGGTCGCGGCGTCGCGGCTGGCCAGATAGTCGTTGACCGTGACGACATGCACACCCTTGCCGGGCAGCGCGTTCAGATAGGTGGCGAGCGTGGCGACCAGCGTCTTACCCTCGCCCGTGCGCATCTCGGCAATCTCGCCGCGATGGAGGACGATGCCGCCGATCATCTGCACGTCATAATGGCGCTGGCCCAGCACGCGCTTGGCCGCTTCGCGCACCGTCGCGAACGCTTCGGGCAACAGGCTGTCGAGGGTCGCCCCCTGATCGAGCTGTTCGCGAAACTTGACCGTCTGTGCGGCAAGCTGCTCGTCGCTCATCGCCTCCATCTCGGGCTCGAACGCGGCGATCTTGGCGATCGTGGGGCGGAGCGACTTGACGTAGCGGTCGTTGGACGAACCGAACAGGGACTTGGCGAGGCCGCCGAACATAAGCGATTTCCTGACTGATAGCGTGTTGCAGGCGCAGCCACGTCGAAGACGACGGCGCGCGACCATATGGGGTAAGAAATGGGGTCGGCGCGATGCCGACGCCAGCGCCTATTCGCGCCGACGGCCCATGAAGATGGCCACGACGGCACGCGGTTCATCGGCGCGGAACAGGGGCAGGGCCCCGGCGCTTTGGATCAACGTGGCAAGCGGCTGCACCGGCCGGGTCGCGGCCCGCGCAACGGCGGCCTGCTTGGCGGCGGCGATGCTGCATTCGGCCACGACACCCCGCGCCTCCTGCCCACGCGCGCTCGCGCCCACGCCGGTCAGCGCGGACAAAAGGGCAGAAAGGAGCAGAAGCAGGTTCATGCGGAGTCTGTCTTAGGCAGATACGCGCGGCACGTCCATCCGTTGCATGGACCACCGCAGCGATCGAACGTCGAAGCTGCGATACTTGCCACGGGCCGGGCGCGCCCGGAGATCAAGGGCGGGCCGGAACCGGACATACGCCACGGCCATGCGACAGGTCGTCCGTTCGAGGATCGCAGGACTGCCAGTTTTCGTGGCTTCGCGGACGGGCGGAAGCGCTTGCTCCCGTAACACGCTCGGCTATGTAGCTTGCCCCTATGAGCACCGCCACCTCGCCCCTCGCCCTGCCCTTCCCTGCGATGCCCGCGATCGACGGCGTGACGCTTCGCGTTGCGCGGGCTCGGTACAAGAATTGGGATCGCTGCGACCTGACCTTCGTGACGCTGCCCGAGGGGACCAGCGTGGCGGGCGTGTTGACTACCAGCAAATGCCCCTCGCCCGAAGTGGAATGGTGCCGCAAGGCGCTGGTGCTGGGCCAGGCACGCGCGCTGGTGGTCAATGCGGGCAACTCCAACGCCTTTACCGGGCACCGGGGCCGCGCGGCCGTAGAGGCCATCGCCGCCCGGGCCGCCGCCGCCATCGGTTGCCAGCCATCGGACGTGTTCGTCGCCTCGACCGGGGTGATCGGCGTACCGCTTCCCATCGACAAGGCCGAAGCGGGCCTGGACGCCGCCTTCACTGCCGAGCCCTGTGGCTGGGAAGACGCCGCCGCGACGATCATGACCACCGATACCTTTGCCAAGGGCGCGACGACGACCGCCATCGTCGACGGCCGCACGGTGACGCTGGCCGGGATCATCAAGGGCTCGGGCATGATCGCCCCCGATATGGCAACGATGCTGGGCTTCATCTTCACCGACGCCGCCGTCTCGCCCGAGTTTCTGCAACGCGCCTTGGCAGCGGCCAATGGGCGAAGCTTTTCGTGCATCACGGTCGATGGCGATACCTCGACCAGCGACACCGTCCTCGCCTTCGCGACCGGCAAGGCGGGCAATGCGACGATCATCGACGACGATAGCGATGGCGCCGACGCATTCCGCGCGGCGCTGGCCGATCTGTGCCATCGACTTGCGCTGCTGGTGGTGCGCGACGGCGAGGGCGCCAGCAAGCTGATCGAAATTCGCGTCGAGGGGGCGGAGAGCGACCATTCGGCCCATCGCATCGCCATGTCGATCGCCAACTCGCCGCTGGTGAAGACCGCCATCGCGGGCGAGGATGCCAATTGGGGTCGCGTCGTCATGGCGGTCGGCAAGGCAGGCGAACCCGCCGAGCGCGACAAGCTATCGATCCGCTTCGGCGAAACGCTCGTCGCGCGCGAAGGCCTGGCGGTAGAGGGATATGACGAAGCCCCGGTCACCGCGCACCTGAAAGGACAGGAGATCGCGGTCGGAGTCGATCTGGGACTCGGGGACGGCGTCGCGACGGTTTGGACCTGCGATCTGACCCACGGCTATATTTCGATCAACGCCGATTATCGGAGCTGATTTCCATGCTCACCATCTGGGGCCGCCTCAACTCGCACAATGTGAAGAAAGTCATCTGGCTGGCCGAGGAATTGGAGCTGGCCTATGAGCGGCACGATGTCGGCGGCGCGTTCGGAATGGACGCGGCCTATCTCGCGCGCAATCCCAATGCGCTGATCCCGACGATCGAGGACGATGGCTTTACCCTGTGGGAGTCGAACGCGATCCTCCGCTATCTGGCAGGCTGTCATGGCGGCGAGGCTCTTTATCCGACCGATCCCAAGGCGCGTGCCTCGGCGGATCGCTGGATGGACTGGAACTTCACCTGGGCCGATGCGATCCGCCCCATCTTCTTCCAATTGATCCGCACCGCCCCCGACCAGCGCGACGCGGCCCTGTTGGAACGAAGCGTGGCGCGGGCCGCAAGCCTGTCGTCCATCCTGGAGGATGTGCTGGATCGCCAGCGCTGGCTGTCGGGTGCGGCGTTCGGGATCGGAGACATTCCGGTCGCGACCTATGCGAACACATGGTTCCAGTTGCCGGTGGAGCGCCCTGCGCGACCCAAGCTCGAACGCTGGTATGCCGCGCTTCAGGAGCGGAAGACCTTTCGCGACGTGGTCATGATCCCGCTGAGCTGACGCGGGTCTCGCCGATCGGGCCTAGCGCCAGAACGCGGCCAGGTGATGGAACAACTCGCGCCAGAAAAGCCCGCCTAGCCCCCCGGCGATGGCGCTGAAGATGATGAGCCGGGCCCGGCCCTGAAGCTCACGTCGCTCGCCTGTATCCCCCATTGCCCCCATCCAAAATATACAAAAATTGTATAAACGCATTTTCCCGATAAGGGAAGTGGGTCAGTTGCTTACGCCAAGGCCCGCTTTTTCTTGGACAAATATGTCTTCCATGCACTGGGAAAGCAGCTGGCCAGCTTTATGGCGACGATCCGCAAGGAGGCGGGTCTGACACAAGTCGAACTCGCTCGTCGCCTCTCGAGGCCGCAGCCGATGATCTCTCACATCGAACGGGGCGAACGCCGTGTCGATATGCTGGAGTTCTGCGAAATCGCCTGGGCGCTGGGGCAGGACCCGGTAGAAATATTCGCTCGCTTCTCACGCGAAGTATTGGGTCCGGAACGGAACCGGCCGACCGGCCCGTAAAACCGCCTCTCTGCCTCGCATTCATAAGAAGGACTGGCATCAATGGCCCCTCCCGCATCGACGGAAGAGGACTGAAGCTGTCGCCATTCCTGCCCATCGCAGCCTTCGCAGAGGCGTGACAGGCCAAGGCCGCTGTATCGGGCGTCCTGACGGTCGAGGTCAGCCACCCTCCGCCAAAGCGGACAGCCCCACCATGCTTCCGGTCCGCTTCCTCGAGATCGTGGAGAGATTAGGCCAAAATGGTTCCGATAAAAGGACCGATTGAGGCGAATACGCCAAGGCCTCCCCAACGCAACTCCGGCCCTTGCCGGGATGGTGAGGAGGCCTCAGGCAATCCCCTGGCAAAGGGGATCGGGCCTGCCCCGTGAATGTTGGGGATGCCCAGCGATTTCGATCTTATAGCGCGCCTTCGATCCACGCCTTGATCCGGCCCTTGGGCTCGGCTCCGACCTTTGTCGCGGCGGCGGCCCCGCCCTTGAACAGGATCATCGTCGGAATGCCGCGCACGCCATAACGCCCAGGCGCGTCGGGATTGTCGTCGATGTTCAGCTTGGCGATCGTCACCTGCTCACCCAATTCCTCGGACAATTCTTCCAGCGACGGGCCGATCATCTTGCACGGTCCGCACCATTCGGCCCAAAAGTCGACCAGCACCGGCTTGTCGGAGTTCAGGACGTCCGCTTCGAAGCTGGCGTCGGTGATCTGCTTGGTTGCCATTTATCGTTACTCCTTGAATTGGATCCCATCTAGGATGGGCGCGCCGGTCCCTCAACCTCCGAACGGCAAGCTTTGCTCCCCGTCGCGATAGCCGGGCTTGTGTGCGGCGAGCATCGCGTCGGGAACCGTGATGAGGCGCGGCCCGGCGGTGTAGAGCAGCGCGACCGATACCGGGCGCCCCGGAAAGATCACCTCTAGCGCCGCTGCATAGCCCGCCATCTGGGCGAGGTGGAACACCGGGACGTCGTCGATGCCTCCCGGCGCGCGCCGCCCGGTCTTATAGTCGATCAGCCGTATCTCCTCCGCGCCGACCAGCAAGCGATCGACTCGCCCGGACACGACCAGCCCGTTGGACAGTGTCGCGGCGATCGGCGCCTCTGCCAGCGAGCCCGGCCCGAACAGCGGCGCATAGGCCGGATCGTCCAGAATGGCGAAGACCGCCGCCGTCACATCGGCGCGCAACGCCGCGTCCTCGACGCCCGCCGCCTGGATCAGCCAGCGCTCCGCAGCCCCACGTCGCAAATCGGGGGCGACCGGGGGCAGGCGTTCGAGCAGGCAATGGATCAGCCGCCCGCGTTCCGCCGCCGCGCGCATCGCGGGGGTGGGCGGCGGGTCGGCGACCATATCCTCGCCCAGTTGCGAAGGGGCGAGCGGGCGTGGCGGACGCGACTCCTGCGGGGCGGGCCGGTGGACCCATTCGGGTAGCACCGTTTCCTCGCGAGCGCCGGACAGGGCGACGACGCCGGGGCGCGGCGTGACGGGTGGCTGTGGCGCCGTGCCGATAAACGTTCGGGGCTGCCCATCGCCCGGCTCGGTCTCGGGCACGCCCAGCGCGGTCATCGCGCGGGAACAGGTCGCGTACCAGCTATGCATCGGCGGCACCCCGGCGGCCCGCTTGCCGAGCGCACCCGCGATGACCAGCTGCTCTTCGGCGCGGGTCGCAGCCACATAGAAGAGGCGCCAATGCTCGGCCAGTTCGCGCGCAGCGATCTCGGCCGCCACCGCGTCGAGCGGGCCGCCGCGCTCCTCGGCACGCGGCGGGAAGACCGGGATGGGCAGTGCGCCGGGTTCGGGCGTCCAGCGCAGGATCGAACGGGGGCTGGCCGTCGGGTCGGCGGTCGCATCGGCCAAAATGACCAGCGGCGCCTGCAACCCCTTGGAACCATGCGCCGTCATCACCCGCACCGCGTCGAGCGGCGCGGACGGATCGCGCACAATCTCCACATCGCCGCGATCGAACCAGTCGAGGAACCGCTGAAGCGAAGGCGTCGTCGTACTTTCGAAGGTCAGCGCGGCGTTGAGCAGTTCCTCGATCGGATCGCGCGCTTCGGTCCCCAGACGCCGGATCAGCTTGCGTCGGCCATCAAGCGGCCCCGACAGCAATTCCTCCAGAAACTGGTATGGCGTCGAGACGTCCGCCCTTGCCAGCATCTGGCGGAGCGGGGCCAGATCCTCGGCCGGCCGTGTCCGCGTCAGATGCGCCCAGAGCGATCCCCGCTCGCGGTGCCCCGCCTGCATCAACTGATCCTGCGACCAGCCGATCAGGGGCGAGACGAGCAGCGAGGCGAGCGACAGGTCGTCATCGGGCTGAAGCGCGAAGCGCACCGTCGCCAGCAGGTCCTGCACGGCCAGCGGCGCGTTCAGCCGCAGCCGATCGACACCCGCCACCGGCACCCCCTCGGCATAAAGCCGCGCGACGATCAGGGAGGCGAGGTCGCCGCGCCGCTTGACCAGGATCATGATGTCCTGCGGCTCGAGGCGACGGCCCTTGCTCTCCAGCATGACGCCATCATCCAGCCAGCGGCGGACGGCGCGCGCGATGTCGGTGGCGACCTTGCGCACCGCATCGTCGATCCAGCCTTCCTCGTCCTCGTCGCTGCCGCCCGCCACCACCGGCGGCCAGAGCGTGACGCGGCCGGGGCCCTTCACCTCGCTGGCGTGACGCTCGACTTCGGACGCCATCCCCATGCCGGGTTCGCCAAGCGCCTCGATGGCGGCGTCCACGAACTCCAGGATCGGGGTTGTGGAACGGAAGCTGTGGGTCAGCGACAATTGGTTGAACGGCAGGCCGCGTTCCTCTTGCGGCCATTCGTCATCGCCCGCCACTTCCTCGGCCCGGCGCGAGAAATGGAGTTCGGCCGCCTGAAAGTTGATCGGATCGGTGCCCTGAAAGCCGAAGATCGCCTGTTTGTGGTCGCCGACGGTGAACAGCGTCCGGGTCGAGGGCGCATAGAGCCCGCGCCCGACGAAAAACTCATCGGCCAGCGCGCGGACGATTCGCCATTGATGCGCATTGGTATCCTGCGCCTCGTCGATCAGGACATGCTCGGTCACCTGATCGAGCTTGTAGCGGACCCATTCGCCGATACCCGGCCGCTCCAAAAGATCGACGGTCGTGCGGATCAGATCGTCGAAATCCACCGCCCCGATCGCGCGCTTGGACAGGGTATAGGCCCGTGCATAGTCACGCCCCACGGCCAGCGCATCGGCCAGCAGGTCGGCATGACGCGCTCTCGCCGCCAGGCCCAGCAGATGGCGACACGCCTCGCCCAGTTCGCGCGCCATATCCTCATAATCGGGATCGGCATCGGTCAGCTTCTTCGATGCCTTGCGCGGTTCCCCCTTGGCGGTGAAGACCGTGCCCATCAGCTCCTCAAGTCCGGCAACGCGCCCGGCCCGGTCGCTCCCCAGCCATCGCTCCAGCACCGCCGCCGCCTTTTCACCGGTCGCGGTACCCCAGGCCCGGTTCGCGCCTGCCAAACGGGCGACGGCATCCTCGTCGATCTCGTCGACGCCCTCGGCAATCACCTCGTCAATGTCGCCCGATGGCAGGCCCAGCGCGCGACGAAGCCAGGGTTGGATGCCGGTGGGCAACGCCTCCAAGGCCCCCGGCGAGCGGGCACAAGCGGCAAGGAAGCTTTCCGCCCCGCCCTCACCCAATCGCAGCGACAGCGCGCCGACCGTTTCGACCGGCCCGACCCGGCCCTCGCGCTCCGCGGTTTCCAGCATCCGTGCCAGCGCCTCGCGCGCCAGCACTGCCTCTTCGCGCGCCTCCAGTGGACGAAAGCCGGGGGCGAGCCCCGCCTCGACTGGAAACGCCGCAAGCAACCCCTGGCAAAAGCCGTGAATCGTCTGGATGCGCAGCCCGCCGCCCGGCGCGTCGAGCACCCGCGCGAACAGCGTCCGCGCCCGCTCCCGCAAATCGGGCGTCGCGGTTTCGCCCAGCGCGCGCAGGTCCGCGAACAGCTCGGTCTCGGGCATCCGCACCCAGGCGGCGAGGCGGCCGTTGATCCGCTGCGCCATTTCCGCCGCGCCTGCCTTGGTGAAGGTCAGGCACAATATCGCCTCGGGCGCGACGCCGCGCAGCAATAGACGAAACACGCGCGCGGCCAGCACCTGCGTCTTGCCGGTGCCCGCCGAGGCGGACAGCCAGACATGCGCGGCGGGGTCGCTGGCAGCGGCCTGATCGCCCTTTAGCGGGGGCAGGTTCGCCATGGGCCGCGCGCTCATGCAGCATGCTCCGGGCAGCGGGAGTCCCACGCGCTTCGACTTCGCTCAGCGTGAACGGAGGTAGGAACCAAGCCCCCGCTCCGTTCCGCCAGAGCGGGGTCGAAGGCCACGCCATCACGCGCGTCCGAAGCCAAGGATTTACCGATCACGGCCATACCATTCATCCCGCCGCATCAGTTGGTCATATTCCGCATAGGGCGCATATTCCGGCACCAGCTTTGCCGTGAACGGCGCATCGCCGGTCAGCCATTGCCCCGCCGCCTCCGCGAAATTCGCCGCTGCGATCGATACGAACTCATCCGTCCGTATCCGTTCACGCTTGCCGTCGGGATCGACCGGCGTGGCGATATAGCCCAGCCCCTCGCGTCCACGCCCCAGCGACCAGTATTCAAAGCCGCCCGCCTTGCCCGCCACGCCCTCAAACCCGCCGCGCTCGGCGATCAGGCCGAGCAGCCCGAGTTGCAGGCTGAACCCCTCGCGTACCGCCGTGGTCGAGGGCGGCTTGCCGGTCTTATAGTCGATCACCACCAGCGAACCGTCCGAAGCCTTGTCGATTCGGTCGAACCGCCCGGTCAGCGTCACGCCCGCCAGCTTGGCCTCGCCCTTGCCTTCCGCGCTCAGGACATGGCGGCCCTCGCCGGCCTTGACGGCGACCTCTGCGGCGATCCAGTCGATCGCCTCGATCAGCCGGGGCTGCCACAGTGCACGCATCATCGGATGCGTCCGCTGATCGCGCAGCATCGCCAGCGCGCGGGGGCGGAGGGCAGACACGTCACATCGATCCTCCTTCCACCACATTTCGAGAATGTCATGGACGGCGGTGCCCCGCCACGCCGCGCTGGGATCGGCATCGACCGGATCGAGCGGCGACAGGCGCAGCACGCGGCGCGCGTAGAAGGCATAAGGGTCGGCCTTGAGCCGATCGACCTCGGTCACCGAAATCGCGGTGGGGCGTAGCGCGGCGGGCGGCTTGGGCGCAGGTCGGTCGGCGGGCCTATAGTCCTCCGGCCGGTCGAGTTTCTCCGCCCAGCGCGCCAGGCTTGGATGCGCCTCGAACCGGTCGCCCGCCATCGCCTGAAGCCGCAGCCAGAAGCGCGAGGCGAGCGTCGGCCCGCTGCCATCCCGCCGGGCGCGGGTCAGGAGCGCACGCGGCGCGCCCATCGCCTGCGCCAGATCGTGCGCGGCGATCCCGATACGCTGCTCCAGCCCGACCAGCCCCAGCAGCGAGCGGATACGCGGGGCCAACCACGGATCGGGCGCGGGGCGGCCCGGCCAGACGCCTTCGTTCAGACCGCCCGCGATCATCAGGTCGGCGGTCTGGAGACGCGCCTCGATCGGACCATAGATGGCGAGACGCGGATGCTGGCCTTCGCGCGGGATGGCGCGGATGGCGATCTCATCGAACAGGCTGCGCAACAGGCCCGGCAGTTCCGCCGGATCGACGCGCGCGGGGCCGTGATCGGCCTGCTCCTCATAGCCCGCCAGAAATTCCGCCGCCGCGCGCCCGGCTGGCCCGGTCCACAGCGCATCGCCGCACAGCGCCTGGCCGCATTCTCGCAGACAAGCCAGAAGGCCGCGCAAAGACTGCGGCCCATCGCCGAAGGTGCGTCCTACCGCCTCCAGCATCGGCGCGGCCTTGGTCCAGAAGGCGGACGCCGTCGGCTTGTCGGCCACATGCGCGGCAATCCCGTCCAGCCCCGGCGCGGGGCGTGGCCCGCGCAGCGCCCGGTCGAGCGCCCGCACACCGTCCAGCCATTCGACCCGCTCCATATTGCCATGGATCAGCGGATGCTTGAGCAACGCCAGCAGGGGGAGCGGCGCGAAATGCTGGGCCGCCGCCTCCGCCAGTTGGAGGAGGAAGGTGCCCGGCAACAGGATCGACAAGGGCCGCCCCGCGGTGTCGTCGATCAATATCCCCCAACGCCGGCAATGCGCCGCCACCCGGCGCGCCAGTTCCCGGTCGGGCGTGACCAGCGCCGCGGTACGACCCGGCTCCTCGACGGCTTCGCGCAGGGCCAGCGCGATCGCCTGTGCTTCCTCGGCAGGCGTGGCGAGTTCGATGGTCGACACGCCGGACAGCCGCCGGTCCTCGGCGGGCAGGTCGGTCCATTTGCCGGTGAAATCGGCGGGCGCCATGGCATTGGCGATGGCCCGACCGCGTATCGGCCCGGCGTCATAGTCGTCGCCACCGCGCCACACCGTCACCTCGCCCCGTCCGACGCCCATCCGGTCGAGCAGCAGCTTCAGCGCGAACTGCGGATGCGTCTCGATCGAGCGACGGGTCCGCCCCGTCTCCGGATCGGGCTTATGCGGGCCGAGCGCGTCCCACTCCTCGCCGGGCATGGTCAGATCAAGCCCCGCGAACACCACCGATCCGCCCGGCATCTCCGAGACGCAGCGCAGCAGCCGCGCCACCGCCGGCGCGGTATCGGTCACGCCCGCCGCGCAGACGAAACCCGCCGGTTGCGCCTCTCGCCAGCGCGCGGCGATCCGGTCGAGCAGCAAGGTCCGCCGCCGCGCCGCATCGATCCGCCCCATCCGTTCCAGCACGCCCGGCCACCGGTCGAGCACCACCGAGAAGGTCGCAAGCGCCGATTGCCAATGCTCGGTCAGTTCGGGGCCCAGGTCGAGCGCGGCGAGTTCGGCCGGATCGACCTCCTCGACCAGCATCTGGTCCAGCGTGCGCGCCAGATCGCCAGCCAGCCGCACCGCCTCCGCCGCGGTGACCGGCTGCCCCGCCCGCGCACGCTCCTGCTCGACCAGCCGGGCCAGGATCATCCGCCTGGCCGATGGCGCAATGGCGGGCGGTGGCGGCGCGTCCGCATCGGCGGGATCGAGCGCCGAGCCTGCCGCCTCGCCCAGTTCGGGGTCGCCGAGCGCGACCATGCGCGGCAGGATCAGGCCGCCGCCGCTCGCGCGCACGAACGCCTCCGTCACGGCGCGGACACCGCGATTGGTCGGCAACAGGATCATACCCTGCGCCAGTGTCAGCGGATCGCCACCCGTGCGCCGCATCAGCCCGGCGACCAGCGCATCGGCGAAGCCGCGATGCGCGGGAATGGTGTGCAGCCGGGGGCGGCGCGGCTCAACCATCCCCGAGGATCAGCTCCGTCTGCGGAATGGCGCGCGGCGTGCCGACATCGAACCACAGGCCCTGATGGACCTGGCCATAGGCGCGCCCCGCCTCGATTGCGCGGTTCCAGAAGATATTGGTCGAAAACGGCCCCTCGGGCGCGTCCGCGATCAGACGCGGATGCATGATCTGAATGCCCGTATAGGAAAAGGGCGCCACCCGGTGACGCGCCCGCCGCCCGGTGATCCGGCCATCGGGGCCGAGATAGAAATCCCCCTGCCCCTGATGATTATGCGCGCGCGCCAATGGCACCATCAGCAACAGCGCGTCCATCCGAGCCTCATCCCAGCGGGAGGCGAGCAGGCGGATGGCATCGACCGGACCGTCGATCCAGAGATTGTCGCTGTTGACGACCAGGATGGGATCGTCGCCCAGCAATGGCCGCGCCTTGACCAGCCCGCCGCCGGTTTCCAGCAGCCGATCGCGCTCGTCGGAGATGATGATCTCGATCTCCGGAAAGCGGTCGCGCAGATGCGCCTCCAACTGGTCGGCCAGGTAATGGACATTGACCACCGCCCGCTCGATTCCGGCCGCGATCAGCCGGTCGAAGACGTGATCGATCAGCGGCTTGCCCGCCACCGACACCAGCGGCTTGGGCCGCGTCGCGGTCAGCGGGCGCATCCGTTTGCCGATGCCCGCGGCCATCACCATCGCGGTGCGCGGCACCCGGCCATGGGGCATGGGGCGGATCGAGAGTTGCCGGGTCATGCCACGCTTCCCTGCGTTGCCAGACGCTGCGGATCGCCGCGCAATTCGGGTGGGATATTGTCGTCGAACCAGGCTGCGACCGGCTCGAGCACCGACTGCGACAGATCACGCTCCAGATAGGCCCATACGCGCGGGCAAAGGCCCGCATAACGCGGCTTGCCGTCACGCTTCCACAGGCGCGTGAAGATGCCCAGAATCTTGGCGTTCCGCTGTGCGCCCAGCACATGATAGGCGCGCAGAAACGCATCGCCCTCGCCCGTCGCCGCCAGATAGCGCTCCAGCATCGCCTGCTCGATCGACGGCTCCACGTCGCGCCGCGCATCCTGGAGCAGCGAGACCAGGTCATAGGCGGAATGGCCGGCCAGCGCATCCTGAAAGTCGAGCAGGCCCAGGGTCCGCATCGGCCCGACCAGCATCAGATTCTCGACATGATAGTCGCGCAGTACGGTGACCGGATTGTCGGCGATGGCATGGGCGAAGACGCGGTCCCACGCCGCGCGATACCCCTCGACATCCACGTCCAGTCCGAGTGCGGGGGCATACCATTCGGTGAACAGCCCGGCCTCGCGGTGAAGGACGGCGGCGTCATAGGGGGCCAGCCCCTCGGGCGCGTGGCCGCGCAACCGCGCGAGCAGATCGACCGCGTCACTATAGAGCGACACCGCCGCATCGGGATCATGCTCGATCGCCTCGCGCATCCGGTCGTCGCCGAAATCCTCGATCAGGACCAGCCCGCGCGCCTCGTCCGCACCCAATATGGCGGGCGCGGCGAAACCGCGACCGACCAGCCAGCGCGCGACCGCGATGAACGGGCGCGGGTCCTCATGCGGGGGCGGCGCGTCCATCAACACCGCGCTGCGCCCCTCGAGGGTCACGCGAAAATAGCGGCGGAACGAGGCATCACCGGCAAGCGGCGCGATGTCCGCCCCTCCCCATCCCAGTGTCGTCAGAAAGGCGGCGGCATCCGCCGGCGGGGTCATATCGGCCATCGCGCTTCCCAGCCCAAGGGCAGCTTCGCTGTCAAGACACGACCGCCCGCCGGATCGATTTCCAGCGTCAGGGCGAGCGCCTGGGGCCACGCATCGGGCCCCGCCCGGTCGGGCCATTCGACGATCAGCGCGGAGTCCCACAAGGCCTCGTCCAGCCCCAGCTCCTCCATCTGCTCCGGCCCGTCGAGACGATAGAGATCGACATGGAGGATCGGGATCGCCGTTTCGGGCGGGGCATAGGGTTGGACGATGGCAAAGCTGGGGCTCGGCGCTTCGCCCGGCAGGCCGAGCGCGGCGAGCAGACCGCGCGCGAGGCTCGTCTTGCCCGCGCCCAGCGTGCCGGTCAGCGTCACCACATCGCCGGGGCGGATATGCGCCGCCAGCCGCCGCCCGAATTCCTCGGTGGCGGCGGCATCGGCCAGCCGGATCGTCATGCCCTGTCCTCTCCCGTCGTTCGATCCTTTTCCGCCACGCGTCGGGGCAGTTCGACCGTCACCAACGTTCCCTCGCCCGGCTCGGACAACAGGCTGATCGAACCGCCATGCGCCTCGACGAACTGCTTGGCGAGCGGCAGGCCGAGGCCCAGCGCGCGCTCGCCCGTCGCCTTGATCCCCGGTTCGGCGAAGCGGTCAAAGGCACGGGCGACCGCCTGTTCGTCCATGCCCTGCCCGTCATCCGACACCACGATCCGTGCGCGGGCGGAGTCGCCATCGGCGTGCAGCAGGATGCGCCCGCCCTCCGGCGTATGCTCGACCGCATGGCGCAGCAGATGCTCGATCGTCTCCTGCAACCGCCGCCGGTCGCCGGTGATGCGGCCCAGCGAACGTTGGATCTCAACCGCGAAGTCCAGCTTGCGTCGCCCCACCAGCGGCCGGATCGTGTCCGCCGCCGCGCGTGCGACGCGGGCCAGTTCGACATCCTCGCGCGCGATCTCCGCATCCGCATGGGTCCGGGTCAGATCGAGCACATCGTCGACCAGCAGGCCCAACCGTTCGGTCGATTCCAGGATCGCCTCGACATAGGTCGTCGCCGTCTCGGGCAGCGCTCCCGCGAACCCGCCATGCAGCATCTCGGCAAAGCCGCTGATCGAGGTCAGCGGGGTGCGCAGCTCATAGCTCATATTGGCGACGAAGGCGGTCTTGACCTTGTCCGCCGCCTCCAGCGCGTCGGCGCGGTCGCGCAAAGCCTGTTCGGCGCGGCGGCTGTCGGTGATGTCGAGCAGGGTGAACAGCGCATTGCCATCGGGCAGCGGCACGCCCGCGAATTCGAAATGCCGTCCATCGGCAAAGGCGACGCGCCCGCCGCGCTGTTGCCGCTCGATCGTCGCGGACCGAACCAGATCGACGATCAGCCCGGAACGGCCCGGCGTCGCCAGCCGCTCGGCCACGCGCTCGGCAAAGGCATCGACGCGCGGATGGCTGGTCAGGAAATCCTCCTCCAGCCCCCAGAGTGCGCGGAAGCGGTTGTTCCACAATTGCAACCGGCCATCGGCGGCGAACACGCCCAGCGCCTCGAACAGATTGTCGAAGGTCGCGGTCCGCACCCGCAGCAGCGTGTCGCGCGCGGAGGCGAGTTGCACCTCCTCGGTCCGGTCCTCGAAGATCAGCAGCAACCCGCCATCGGGCAAGGGCTGCGCCACGACGCGCAGATGGGTGCCGCCGGGCAGATGCCATTGCTCCTCGATACCGCCGCTCGCCTGGCGGAACCAGCCGACCCGCTCGGCCTTCCATCCGGGAAAGTCGCGGACCTCGGGGCTGCGATTGGCCTCGCGCATCCGCTCCAGGACACGGTCGAATTCGGGGTGATCGGCCAGCCATTCCGCCTTCATCGCGAACATGCGGCGAAAGGGCTGATTGCAGAATACGAGGCCCCGATCGGGCCCGAAATGCGCCACCGCCGCCGATAGCCGGTCGAGCATCGCGCGCTGCGCCTCGGCGAAGCGCTTGGCCCCGGCACGCGACTGTTCCAGATCCTCGATATCGACCGCGAAACCCGCAATGCCCCCTGTCGGCAATGGGACGTCGAAGATGCGCAGGGCCCGGCGCGCGCCGTCGATGGTGGCGGGCAGCACCTGCTCGTGCGGCCGCCCCTGGTCGCGCGCCGCCGCCGCCCCCGCCAGCGGACCACCGCGCCCCGAACCCTCGACCAGTTCCAGCCCGCGCCCGACCACATCGGCGGCATCGCGTCCCTCCACCGCATCGACATAGGCGGTGTTGACCATCGCAAGGCGTAGGTCGGGGCCGCGATACCACATGGGCAGGGGCGCGGCCTCGATCAGCCCGGTCAGCGCCTGGAACGCATCGCCCAGCCGCTTGGCCTCGGCATCCAGACGGACGATCTGGTCCTGCGCCTCGGTCATGTCGAAGACCCAGATGACGACCGCGCCCGCCGCACCCTGATCCCCCGGCGCACGCGCGCCGTCGAACAACAGGGTCCGTTCCGATTGCTGTGGCCGGACGATCCGGCGGAAGCGGCGGCCGGTCTTCTGCGCGGCGTTCAGATCGGCGGCCAGCGACGCGGCATCATCCGCCGACAGTCCGCTATCGTCGGAGGCCAGTTCCTCCAGGAAGCGCGCGACTTCGGCCAGCCCAAGCCAGTCGGCCAACCGCCGGGGCATTTCGATCCGCCCGTCACTGCGGATCAGCATCGCCTGGGCAGGCCCCGCGCGCAGCAGGGCATCGAGCCGATCGCGTTCCAGCCGCACTGCCGACGCCTCGGCCCGCGCACGAATACCCAGGAACAACAGGATCATGCCGACGACGATCATCGCGCACGCCCCCGCGCCCAACAGCGCTGCCTCGACGCTACCGATCGTGATCATCCGAAAAGGGCCGGGCCTGAACGCTGCATCGATCCATCTAGCCCGATCGGCACACGATACGCCATATCGAACAACGGCTCGGCGGGACGGCACATGAAAAAGGGGCCGCCCGTTCGGACGACCCCCTTTGTCTTTCCGTCGGATCGAAACCCGATGGTCGGATCAATAGCGATAATGATCCGGCTTGAACGGGCCCTCGACCGGCACGCCGATATAGGCGGCCTGCTTCTCCGACAGCTTCGACAGCTGGACGCCCAGCTTTTCGAGGTGGAGCGCGGCGACCTTCTCATCGAGGTGCTTGGGCAGGACATAGACTTCGTTCTTGTAGTCTTCGCCCTTGGTCCACAGCTCGATCTGGGCGAGCGTCTGGTTGGTGAACGAGGCCGACATCACGAAGGACGGGTGGCCGGTCGCGCAACCCAGGTTCACCAGGCGGCCCTTGGCCAGCACGATGATCTGCTTGCCGTCCGGGAACTCGACCAGGTCGGTGCCGGGCTTCACTTCGGTCCACTTGTAGTTCGACAGCGCCGCGATCTGGATCTCGCTGTCGAAGTGGCCGATGTTGCAGACGATCGACATGGGCTTCATCGCCTTCATGTGATCGGCGGTGATGACGTCGGCGTTGCCGGTGGCGGTCACGAAGATGTCGGCACGCTTCACCGCCTCATCCATGGTCACGACCTCGAAGCCCTCCATCGCCGCCTGCAGCGCGCAGATCGGGTCGATTTCGGTCACGAGCACGCGCGCGCCGCCATTGCGGAGCGATTGGGCCGAGCCCTTGCCCACGTCGCCGAAACCGGCGACCGCGGCGACCTTGCCCGCCAGCATGACGTCGGTGGCGCGACGGATCGCGTCGACCAGCGATTCCTTGCAGCCATAGAGGTTGTCGAACTTCGACTTGGTGACCGAGTCGTTGACGTTGATCGCGGGGAAAGGCAGCTCGCCCTTCTTCGCGATCTCGTACAGGCGATGAACGCCGGTCGTGGTCTCTTCCGACACGCCCTTCAGGTTCTTGACGGTCTGGGTCAGATAGCCCGGCTTCTTGGCGATGAACGCCTTGACCGAACGCTGGAACTCGACCTCTTCCTCATTCTCCGGCTCGCCGAAGGTCTGGCCGGCTTCCAGCTTGGCGCCCCACAGCGCGAACATGGTCGCGTCGCCGCCATCGTCCAGGATGATGTTGGCTGTGGTGCCGTCACCATTCTTGTCCCAGTCGAAGATGTCGCCGACATAGTCCCAATATTCGGCCAGCGTCTCGCCCTTCACGGCGAAGACGGGGATGCCCGCAGCGGCGATCGCGGCGGCGGCATGGTCCTGGGTCGAGAAGATGTTGCAGGTCGCCCAGCGCACATCGGCGCCCAGCCCGGTCAGCGTCTCGATCAGCA
Source organism: Sphingomonas sp. LC-1 (assembly GCF_025371035.1). GTDB lineage: Bacteria > Pseudomonadota > Alphaproteobacteria > Sphingomonadales > Sphingomonadaceae > Sphingomonas > Sphingomonas sanguinis_E. The sequence goes on from NZ_JANZXB010000001.1 coordinate 413,320, forward strand.
CGGCGGTCTGGATCGTCATGTGCAGCGAGCCGGTGATGCGCGCGCCCTTGAGCGGCTGAGCAGCGCCGAACTCGTCGCGCAGGGCCATCAGGCCGGGCATCTCGGTCTCGGCGATCTTGATCTCGGCGCGACCGAAATCAGCCAGGCTGATGTCCTTGATGACATAATCGTTCTTGGTGGCGGCAGTCGTGGACACGACGAAACTCCGTGCAAAATGGGGCCGACCAAGACGTGGCGCGCACGCCGATCGGCACGGCGCCCGCCTTAGCGGCCTTCGCCCTACGGATCAAATATAAAGATATCTTTATATGCTTGCGCGTCGATCAGGCGGTGCCGCCGCCGGTGACCAGCAGGCGCGGGTCGATCCCCGCCGAGCCGAACGCCGCCTGCCACCGATCCGGGGCGGTTGCATCGTAGAGGATCTTCGGATCGCCGGCGACGCTGAACCAGCAACCGGGCTCGCGCAGTTCCTCTTCCAGTTGCCCCGCATCCCATCCCGCATAGCCGAGCGCCACCACCCATTGCGCCGGACCCCGCCCTTCGGCGATAGCGCGCAACACGTCGACCGTGCTCGACAGGATCCAGCGACCGCCGACATCGACGCTGTCCTGCCCCTCCCAGTCCTGCGAGTGGAGTACGAAGCCCCGCCGGGGCTCGACCGGCCCGCCGAAATGGACCGGCGCGTCGGGCGCGTCGCCATGCGGTATCTCGAACTGGTCGAGCAGCGCGTGGAAGCCGATACCCTCGATCGTCGCACCCAGGCCGATGCCCAGCGCCCCGCCCTCGTCATGCGCGCACATGGCGATGACGGCATGGTCGAAGCGACGATCGGCCATGCCTGGAAGGGCGAGCAGGAATTGGCCGGATAGAAAGGTCAGTTGATGCACACCCCGACTATAGGGATCACCGCTCCGCCTCGCCATGCTTGAAATCAGCGGCGCTTCGGTCGCATGAGGGCCAGGCCGATGCCCGGCACGGTGCCGGGCCGCTTGCCTTTAGGATCTGGATGATGACGATCAAGGTCGGAGACCGCCTCCCCACCACCACGCTGGTCAAGGTGACGACCGAGGGACCCGAGCAGGTCACGACGACCGATTTCTTCGCGGGCAGGCGCGTCGTGCTGTTCGCGGTGCCGGGTGCCTTCACCCCCACCTGTTCGGCCCAGCATCTGCCCGGCTTCGTCTCGCACGCCGATGCCGTGAAGGCCAAGGGCGTGGACGAGATCGCCTGCACCGCCGTCAACGACGTGTTCGTGATGAAGGCTTGGGGCCAGGTCCATTCGTCCGATGCGATCACCATGCTGGCGGACGGCAATGCCGACTTCGCCAAGGCGATCGGCCTGACGCTGGACGGCACGAAGTTCGGCATGGGCGTGCGCAGCCAGCGCTACACGATGCTGGTCGATGACGGCGTGGTCGAACAGCTGTTCGTCGAAGCGCCGGGCGAGTTCAAGGTGAGCTCCGCCGAGCATCTGTTGTCCGCAATCTGATCCGGCGAACCGCGCGGGGAACCGGATCGCTGGCGGAACAGTCCCGACGCTCGACGCGTTTTCCCCTGCATAGACCAGCATGAAGAGAGGAACCTCGGTCATGACCACCTATGTCCCCCCCGAAAAGCAGGACGCGGCCAAAAGCTTTGCCGAAAAGGCGCAGGGCGCGGCCAAGGCGGCCGGTGAGACGGTGAAGGGTCACCCCTATGCGGCGGCCGGAATCGCCGCCGGTGTCGCCGCGGCGGTCGCCGGTGCCGCGTTTGGTGCGGCCAAGCTGCGCGGCACCTCGGACGACGAGAACTCCGCACAGGGCGCCTGATCGCCCACGACCGACGGCGTGGACGAACCGGACTCGTCCACGCCGTCAGGTCCCTTCAACCCCGGCTTGCCAGAGCCCGAAACACGGCTTAGCTCTGGACGATGACTCAAGCCGCCAAGATCGTCGAAGAACTCGACCGCCTCTACACCGCCTCTGTCACCCGGCTGAAGGAGGCCCTCACCCTTTATCTGCGGAATGGCACCGCGCCGACGCTGGAAGCGCGCGCGCAAGGCTGTTTCGCCTATCCCGAAATCCGACTTATCTATCGCGGTGCCGGTGGGCGTCCGACGCCGATGCGGTCCTTCGGGCGGCTGGTGTCGACGGGCGACTATCGGATCAGCGTGACCAAGCCCGCGCTGTTCAAGGACTATCTGGTCGAGCAGCTAAGCCTGCTGATGGAGGATTACGACGTCACGGTCGAGGCCGTACCGGGGCGGCAGGAAATCCCCTTTCCCTATGTCCTCGACCCTGGCCACGCTCTGAGCCTGGACACGGTGTCGGCGGCGGAGCTGGCGCGCTTCTTCCCCGCGACCGAACTGGCCCATATCGGCGACGAGATCGCCGACGGACTGTGGATGACCGCCGACGGCAATCGCCCGCTGGCGTTGTTCGACGGGTTGCGGACCGACTTCTCGCTCGCCCGGCTGCGCCATTATACCGGCACCCCGCCCGAGCATTGCCAGCGCTATGTGCTGTTCACCAATTACCACCGCTATGTCGACGAGTTCGTCCGCTGGGGCGCGTCGCAGCTTGGCGAGGGTTCGCGCTTCACCGCCCTGTCGGGTGCGGGCGGGATCGTGATCGAGCGGCCGGAGGATGTCGACAAGATCGTCACCGACAGCGCATGGCGGCGGCACCAGATGCCCGCCTATCACCTGGTCGCCAAAGACGGCACCGGCATCACGCTGGTCAATATCGGTGTCGGTCCGTCGAACGCCAAGACGATCTGCGATCACCTGGCGGTGATGCGGCCCGAGGCGTGGCTGATGATCGGCCATTGCGGCGGGCTTCGCCCCAGCCAGCGGATCGGCGACTATGTGCTGGCGCATGCCTATCTGCGTGACGACCATGTGCTCGACGATGTACTGCCCCCCGAGATTCCGGTCCCCGCCATCGCCGAAGTCCAGGTCGCGCTCGCCAAGGCCGCCGAGATCGTCTCCGGCCAGTCGGGTGATGAATTGCGGCGTCGCCTGCGCACAGGCACGATCGTCACCACCGACGACCGCAATTGGGAGTTGCGCTACTCCGCCTCGGCGCTGCGCTTTTCGCTCAGCCGCGCGGTCGGGATCGACATGGAGTCCGCCACCATCGCGGCGCAGGGCTATCGCTTCCGCGTGCCGTATGGAACGCTGCTCTGCGTGTCGGACAAGCCGCTGCACGGCGAGTTAAAGCTGCCCGGCCAGGCCAATCGCTTCTATGAACGGGCGATCAGCGAACATATGCGGATCGGCATCGAGACCTGCGAGCAGCTACGCCGCGAGGGCGACAAGCTGCACAGCCGCAAGCTGCGCGCGTTCAACGAACCGCCCTTCCGCTGATCGGCAACCGGCGGGGGTCGAGAGCGTTACGGACACGGACCGAAACAGGGGGAATGTCGATGGCCGATACACCGGACACCAAAAAGCCGCGCCCGCCCCGCCGCCGCGCCACGCCCAAGACGGCTGGCACCGCTGCGCCGCGCAAGCGTCCGGTGCCCAAGCCGGTCGAACCGCTGGAGGGAAAACCGGTCGAGGCGATCGACGCCGCCCCGGTGGAGAATGCGGCGGTCGAGCCCCCCAAGCCCGCGCCGAAGCCCAAGGCACCACCCAAGCCGCGATCGACCAAGCGCACCACCCCGTGCAAATCGCCACCGCGCAAGCCCGCCGCGATCACGCCCGCGCCTGCGCCCGTGCTGGGCAAGCATGGGCTAGACCGGGTGGGCGGCAAATGGGGTGTGGCGTCGATCTTGGGGAGCTTGGCGGCCGCCGCCGGGCTGACGGCGGCGCTGCTGTCGCTGCGGGGAAGTACGCCGAAGCGGGACGAGAGCAAAGCCGAGGACAGCAAGAAGGACTGATTCCCGACCTCCGTTCAGCCTGAACGGACGTTGCTTGAAACGCCCCTTCACCACTGGCGAAAGCGAGTGGTGGAGGGGCCGGCAACGCCAGCCGCCCCACGCCCTCTCCGACCATCACCAACCCTGCGGCTTGCCCTTGTTCTGCTGATCAAGCCAAGTCTTGAGCGGCGCGAAATATTCGACCAACGCCTTGCCTGACATCTCGCGGCTACCAGTGAAGACCTGAAGCGCATCCGGCCAGGGCTTGGACTGGCCCATCGCCAGCATCGCGTTCAACTTCTCGCCGACCGCCTTGTTGCCGTAGAAGGAGCACCGGTGAAGCGGCCCCTTCCAACCGGCCTGCTGGCAAGCCGCCTTGTAGAACTGGAACTGAAGTACCCGCGCCAGGAAATAGCGCGCATAGGGCACACCCGCCGGGATATGATATTTGGCGCCGGGATCGAATTTGGTCTCGTCCCGCGCCACTGGCGGCACTACGCCCTGATATTTGAGGCGCAGGGCATCCCATCCCGCCTGATACTGGCTCGCCGGAATCTGGCCGGAGAACACGCCCCAACGCCACTTGTCGATCAGCAAACCGAAGGGCAGGAACGCGACCTTGTCCATCGCCTGACGCAGCAACAGACCGATGTCCTTGTCGGCACTCGGCACCCTGGCGGGGTCGAGCAGACCGATCTTCACCAGATAATCGGGCGTGATCGACAGCGCGACGGTGTCGCCGATCGCCTCGTGGAACCCGTCATTCGCGCCGTTCTTGTAGAGGAAAGGCTGATCCTTATAGGCGCGTTGGTAGTAATTATGGCCCAGTTCGTGATGGATGGTCACGAAGTCGTCGGCATTGACCTTGGTGCACATCTTGATGCGGATGTCGTCCAGATTGTCGACATCCCAGGCCGATGCGTGGCAGATCACCTCACGGTCGGCGGGCTTGGTAATCTGCGACCGCTGCCAGAAGGTCTGCGGCAGGGGCGCGAAGCCCAGCGAGGAGTAGAAGCCCTCGCCTGCCTTCACCATCTTGATCGGGTCGTACCCCTTGGCCTTCAGCAGATCGCCCGTATCATATCCGACATCGCCCGCCCCCTTGGGCGCGACCAGGTCATAGATATTGCCCCATTCCTGCGCCCACATATTGCCGAGCAGGTCGGCACGGATCGGGCCGGTCCTGGCCTGCACCGCGTCGCCATATTTCTCGTTCAGCTTCCACCGGACATAGGTGTGCAGCGCCTTGTAGAGCGGCTCCAGTTCGCCCCAGATCCGGTCGGTCAGTTGTGCGAATTGCTCGGGGCTCATGTCATAGCCGGAGCGCCACAGCGACCCCGCATCGACATAGCCCAGTTCCTTGGCCCCCTGGTTGGCGAGCGCGGTCATCTGCGCATAGTCGGCGCGCATCGGGGCGCCGACATTGTCGTGCCAACTGACCCACATCTCCTTCAAACGGGCGGGATCGCGCTCGCTGCCCATCGCGGCCTCGATGTCCGAGCCGTTGATCGGCTGGCCGTTCCGCAGCCCCTTGCCCTTGCCGTAAGAGGAGGACATGCGCGTCGTCAGCATCGAAAGCTGCGCCGCCGCACCGGGCGTGGTGGGCGCAGGCAGCGTGATCCCGCCGCGCAGCAGGTCCAGCTTGCGCTTGGTGTCATAGGACAGGCCCGGCAGCGCCTGATAGCGCGCAGCGCCCAGACCATAGCGGACCGCCAGATCGGTCATCTCCGCGCCCGAAGCAGCCGCCAGCGCATCGGTGTCGTCGGTGATATAGGTCGCGTTGACCCACGCAATCTGCTGAGCCCCCAAGGATTTCTCGGCCAGCGTCTTCTCCGCCTCTGCGACGAAGGCATCGGCCCCGGCGACGGTCGCGGGCGCTTGCGCGGCTGGCGGCGTCGAAGCCGTGGCCTGCGCCTGGGCTGTGCCGGCCAGCAGGAACGCCAGCACGGTGCCGGAAACGGCGGAACGGATCATGCTATCCCCCTCAAAATCTGATGGGCCCTCGAAACGGGGCGAATGGCGCGCAGTTGCGCGGCTTTGCCCGCCGCCGTCAAGCCGTGAGGAACTGCGCAATCGCTTCGCCAAGTTCGGATTTCGTCACCGAACTCATATGGTTGCCCGGTATTTCGGCATAGCGCCCGCGCGGCAGGGCTTCGGCCAGATCGACCGCAGCGCCATTGTCTAAATCGTCCACGCCCGCGACGACCAGCGCGGGCAGGTCGAACCCCTCGATCGCCGACAGCGGCGTATCGGCAAAGGTCTGGAGGATATGGAGCAGCGCCACCGGATCGCCGCCGGTGGTCTTCAGGAACGCCTCAGCCATCCATTCCGGGCTGCCGCGCGGATGCTCGCCCAGCCGCGTCAGGATATTGGTGAAATGTGCGACCCGGCGATCGGTATGGAGCAGTCCCTCCAGCCCCATGCCCGCGAAGATCGCCTTGCCCGGCTCCGCCCCGGTCGCGAGCATCCGGCTGACCGTCCGCGCACCCAGCGAATAGCCGCCCAGGTCATAATCGCTCAGCCCCAGATGCTCGACCAGCGCATGGCCATCACGGGTCAGCGCATCCTTCGGATAAGCGGCGAGGTCATGCGGCTTGCCGCTCTCTCCATGCGCGCGCAGGTCGGGCATGATGACCCGGCAGCCCTTCGCGGCAATGGCGGCGGCATGGCCGTAGCGGATCCAGTTGGTATAGGCGTCGGAGAAATAGCCGTGGATCAGCACCACGGGCCGCCCCTCCCCCATTTCACGCCACGCGATCGGGGTGCCGTCGAAGCTATCGAAGAAGCGGGTTTCGGGGGCGGTGTCGGCCAAGGGTCGGGTCTCCGGCGGTTGAGTTGTAAGCCAACCTCCTAATCGGCTCGGCAAAAATGTGCACGCAATCATCCCAACGACCGCTTGCACTGAGCAAAGTCGAAGTGCGCTTACCCGCTTTCCCTCGCAGGACCATCGCGTGGCCTTCGACTTCGCTCAGGCCGAACGGTTGATGGGGCGTTCATGGTCAGAAGGAAGGGCTGCCGATGGACCGACAACCTTGCCCTGCGCACGCGCCAAAGGACAATAGTGTCGGGCAGCTAGCCCACATAAATCCCGGCAACTCGCCACTCGCCATTCTCTTGCTCCAACGTGACGGTTTCGACGACATTCGCCGAACTGTCGAAGCGCGTATTGAACCGCACCATCCGATAACCGGCGGGCGGTGCGGGGACATCGTCCTGGCTGAGCAAGGTCCGCGATACCGTCTTGCCCAGCGGCGTCCGCACCTTCTCCGAGGTGGCGGCCCAGACCTGCTCGGTATTGAGCGTGCGAAAGCTGTTCGTGGTCAGGCGATAGCTGTCGGCCCAGCGACCCTGGTCGATCAGTCGCAGGAAATGCTGCGCGGTTTCGACCACCGCCGGATCGATGGCTGTGGTCGTAGCCGTCGGGGGTGGCGTGGACGCCATATGGGTCAGGCCGCCAAGGGCGAGCAGGCTGAGGGCGAGGGTCATGAGTATCGCTCCGATGATGATACGGGGACGGCGGATGCCAGCCTCCACGCCGATGATCGGCGCCGGGCCTTCATCCGTGATCGGCTCGGGCCGGTCCTCCCCGATCCTTCTGTCCCCCACAGATTCGGGGGTCGACAGCGATGCATCGCCCTCCACCTCCAGCAGCATCCGCGCCGCCTCGCGACTGCTCGACACGGCCATCTTGCGGCGGGCGTCACGCAGCCGTTCGTTGATGGTGTGGACCGACAGGTTCAATTCACGCGCAATCGACTTGGCGTCATGCCCCCGGACGATCAGACGCAGCGTCTGCTTTTCCCGGTCGGTCAGCGCGCCGATACCCGCTTTGGCCTGCATGGTCATGATCCCGAATATGCCTGAGCGGGGCCTGCCCACCACCCTCAAAAAATTGTACCTTGACCGTGTCGGCGCAGGCCAAAGCAGCGCCCTGAGTCCCATTCTCACCAGTCCGCGACAAAATGGCGGGAATCCGCGCTTTTTTTGTAGTTCCGAGCGAGTCGCACGCATGGACAAAAGGGGTACAAGCGGGTAGCCGCCGCCCATGGCAGCATCCCTATTTCTTCTTCTGGCGGTGATCCTGGCCTTCGCCGGTGGAGGGGGCCCGTGGATGCTGATCGCCACGGTTGCGGCGGCGACGGCGGCGGGGACGCGGCTGCCCGATCTCGACACGCCGCTCCAACTCCAGCATCGCAGCGCGCTGGTGCACAGCGTCCTGCCCTTCTACGTCGCCACGCTCGACCTGCGGACCTGGCCGGTCGCGGCGGGGTTGGGGTTCGGCGTGGGCTTTCATCTCGCGGCGGATCTGTTTCCCGGCACGATGCGCGGCTTTGCCACGATCAAGATCCCGCTGATCGGGTCGATCGGGGCCTTCCCTTCCTATATCTGGATCGCGGCCAACGCGGCGGCGAACATGGTCGGTGCGTTCGTCATCCTGCAATGGATCGCCGCCGACCGGGTGGCGGCCTGCGCGCTGGCGGCGACCGGGGTGCTGGGCGCCAGCTATCTGCTACGCGCGCAGGGCGGGCTCTACGCGCTGGGGGTGATCGCCGGAATAGGCTGGCTTATCATCCGCTAGTGCGATTGGCCTTGCCGGGGATTTGCGATAATAGCCTGCTTCTGCCGCCAGAAGCAGGATAATCGGGAGCGGATGCCGGACCCATAACCGGACCGTCGATGACCGCAGCCACCGCTTCCCCTGCCGAAACCCTGCCGCCCAGCCCGATCGGGCGTCCGCACAGCCTGTTGGAGGACGCCTATGCGATCTTCATCGGCTGCACGCTGTTGATCGTGGGCCTGGTCTTTCTGAAAGCAGCGGGGCTGGTGACGGGCGGGATCGCGGGCGTCGCGCTGCTGCTATCCTATCTGGTCCCGCTGCCTGCGGGCGTGCTGTTCACGCTGGTCAACATTCCGTTCTTCCTGTTCGCGCACAAGGTGATGGGCGCGCGCTTCGCGGTGAAGACGGTGCTGGTCAATGTCGGGATCGGCGTGGCTTCCGCGATCACCCGCGTGTCGGTCCATGTCGATACGGTCCATCCGGCCTTTGCCGCACTGGTCGGCGGAACGGTGATCGGCATGGGCATATTGTCGCTCGCCCGGCACCAGGCCGGGGTCGGCGGGACCGGGGTCATCACCATCTGGCTCTATCGCAAGCGTGGATGGAATATGGGAATGACGCAGGTCGCGCTCGACGTCGTGATCCTGTCGATGGCGATCCCCGTCGTCACCGTCTCGCAACTCGCCTGGTCGGCGGTCAGCGCGGCGGCGATCAGCCTGATCCTGTTCGCCTGGCACCGGCCGGGGCTGTATATGGGGCGGTAAGCCCTGCACCTCCCCGATACGGGGAGGTGGCGGCGCGCAGCGCTGACGGAGGGGGGCTTCCCTATAGGACTGCCCCGTCGGAGAGCCCCCTCCACCATCGCTTCGCGATGGTCCCCCTCCCCGTTCCGGGGAGGATCGAGACTTACCCCTTCTTCAGGTGGCGACGGCCGAGCAGTTCGGCGATCTGCACCGCGTTCAGCGCGGCGCCCTTGCGGAGATTGTCCGACACGCACCACAGCGACAGGCCGTTATCCACCGTCGAGTCCTCGCGCACACGGCTGATGAATGTCGCATAATCGCCGACGCATTCGATCGGGGTGACGTATCCGCCGTCCTCACGCTTGTCGATCAGCATGACGCCGGGCGCCTCGCGCAGGATGTCCTGGGCTTCGGTCGCGGAGATTTCCTTTTCGAATTCGATGTTCAGCGCCTCGGAGTGGCCGACGAAGACCGGCACGCGGACGCAGGTTGCCGTCACCTTGACCTTGGGGTCGAGGATCTTCTTGGTCTCGGCGACCATCTTCCACTCTTCCTTGGTGGAGCCGTCCTCCAGGAAGCTGTCGATGTGCGGGATCACGTTGAAGGCGATCTGCTTGGTGAACTTCTTGGGCTCGGCGGGGTCGCCGACGAAGATGTTGCGGCTCTGCTCGAACAGTTCGTCCATGCCCGCCTTGCCCGCGCCCGACACCGACTGATAGGTCGCGACGACGACGCGCTTGATCTTCGCCTTGTCGTGCAGGGGCTTGAGCGCCACGACCATCTGCGCGGTCGAGCAGTTCGGGTTGGCGATGATGTTCTTGGCGGTATAGCCGTCGATCGCGTCCGGGTTCACTTCCGGCACGATCAGCGGCACGTCCGGGTCCATGCGATAGAGCGACGAATTGTCGATCACGATGCAGCCCGCGGCGGCAAATTTGGGGGCATAGACTTTCGTCGCGTCCGATCCGATCGCGAACAGCGCCATGTCCCAGCCGGTCGGATCGAAATGCTCGATATTCTTGATGGTGAGCATCTTACCGGTCTCACCATATTCGATCTGGTCGCCCTGGCTGCGCGACGAGGCGACGACCGCCAGCTCGTCGATCGGGAATTCCCGCTCCGCCAGAATGTTGATCATTTCCCGGCCGACATTGCCCGTCGCCCCGGCGACCACCACGCGATAACCCATTAAACCCTCCACTCGGAAGCGTGAGCCGGTAGCGTCATTGCGCGGATACGTCCACCGACTTTACGAATAGTGCGCGTTTGAGCACGGCAAGCGGGGGTTTAGGCGCTGACACGTCGCCCCAGCGCAGGCTGGGGCCTTTCGCCTTCACGCCAGCCGGTCGAAAAGGTCGTCCCAAGCGGGATTGACGCTCTGGATCAGCCCTATCTTCCATTCCGGCTTCCAGGCCTTCATCGCTTTTTCGCGGGCGATGGCATCCTCGATCCGGCCATGTTCCTTGGCGTAAACCAGCCGGTGCAGCCCGTAGCGACGACAAAACTCCGCACCCTTGTCGGTGCGATGCTGATGGATGCGCGCGGCGAGATATGCGGTGACGCCGATATACAGGACACCGTCCGGCTTGCTGGTCGTGATATAGACCCAGCCCGGCATCGGTCAGCCTATTCGGCGGGAGGCTCCAGCCTGTGCTGGGGCGACGGCCGTTTGAATGGGCGGCGTATCAATCATGCGTACTCGCCGCCCAGGTCGCGTGGGCGATGCCGTGGACGCTCTGGAAATGATCGGTGATGCGGTCCAGTTCGCCCGCCTCGACGATGGTGCTGGTCAGGATCGCGGTGACGGTCACCTGATCCTCGCCCCGCTCCTCGCTATCCAGTTCGCCGACCGGCAGGCCCGCGCCCTCCAGATGTTCGACCAGCAGGTCGCCGACCGGCCCGGCATTGGCGGCGGTCGTGGTCAGGCTGACCGAGTAGGTCGCCTCCACATGCCGCCCCTCCACCGGGATACGGTTGATCGCATCGACCAGCGGGCGCAGCGCGGTGTTGGCGAGCAGGACGATGCCGGTCAGCAGCACCGCCTCCGCCACCATGTCGCTGCCCGCGATCGAGCCGACCGCCGCCGAGCACCACAGGGTCGCCGCGGTGTTCAAGCCGCGAACGTTCATCCCCTCCTTCATGATGACGCCCGCGCCGAGAAAGCCGATACCGGAGACGACATAGGCGATGATGCGGATCGACTCGATATTGCCGCCCAGCCGCTGACCCAAATCGACGAACGCCGCCGCGCCGATCGCGACCAGCGCATTGGTGCGCAGGCCGGCGGTGCGCTGGCGATACTGCCGCTCCGCCCCGATCACCGTGCCCAGGACGAAGGCGGTCAGATAGCTGACCAGCGTGTCGAGGAAGGGCCAGAGATGGAAGGTCTTCAGAAATGCCATGGTCGCCACCCTAACTCCTCCCCTGTAAGGGGGGACCGCCGCGAAGCGGTGGTGGAGGGGTGTCACCATCAGCGTGAACACCCCTCCGTCAGTCCTGCGGACTGCCACCTCCCCTTACAGGGGAGGAATGACGGCTTTATTTCTCCGCCGGCTTATCCTTCACCGTCCGGTCGAGGAAGTTCAGGATCGTATGCCACAGATGCTGCGAGATGACCGGTCCACCGACGCGGTGGGTCTGACCGGGATAGAGCATCATTTCGAACGGCGTATCCGTCTTCTGCATTTCGGCGGCAAAGGCGGTCGCATTGTCGAGGAAGACATTGTCGTCGGCCATGCCGTGGATCAGCAGCAGCGGATCGCGAATCTTGGCCGCATCGGTGATCGCCTGCGACGTTTCGTAGCTCTTCGGATCGGTGCGCGGATCGCCCAGATAGCGTTCGGTATAATGGGTGTCGTAAAGCTGCCAGTCGGTGACCGGCGCGCCCGATACGGCGGCGGCATAGACGCCCGGCGTCTTCTCCAGCATCTTGATCGACATATAGCCGCCGTACGACCAGCCATAGGTCGCGATCCGAGTCGGATCGACGAAAGGCAAACTCTTTAAATAGTTCGCGCCCGCAAGCTGATCGGCCACCTCGACCGTGCCCATGGCGTGGTAGATCGCATCCTCGAACGCCTTGCCGCGATTATACGAGCCGCGATTGTCGATCTGGAAGAAGATCCAGCCTTGGTCGACCAGATATTGCGGCAGCGCGCCCTGCCAGCCGCGCGTGACCTGCTGACCGGTGCCGGGGCCACCATAATGCTGGAAGAAGACGGGGTAGCGCTTGCCCGGTTCCAGCTTGGGCGTGATCATCTCCCAATAGAGCGTCGTGCCGTCATCGGCCTTGATCGTACCGAACTTCGTTTCGCGGTGGCTGGCGAGATAGGGGGCATAGGGATGGCCCGCGACAATCGCATTCTCGTTGATCCAGTTCAGCCGCTTGCCCGTCGTGTCGGCCAGATAGACCTGGGTCGGCTGGCTGGGTCCGGAGCGCGAGACGATAAGGCGGCTGGCGGCCGAATCCATCGTCGCGCTGTTCGTATAGCCGCGCTCGGTCAGGCGGGTGATGACATCCGGATGCGCGATGTCGACGGCATAGACATGCTGTTCGAGCACATCGTCCTTCAGGCCCGTGAAATAGAGCCGACCCTTATTTTCATCGACGCCGACCAGCCCGGTCACGACCCAAGGCCCCTTGGTCAGTTGCGCCCATTTGCCGTTCGCGAAACGATAGAGATGGCCATAACCGTCCCGCTCCGACCGCCAGATCAGGCTGCCGTCCTTCATCGGGCGATAGGCGTCCGACAGGTTCAGCCAGCTTCGCTCACCCGAACGTTCGGTGAAGACCACCGTCGATTTGCCGGTCGCCGGATCGACGCGCAGCATGTCGAGCCGCTTCTGGTCCCGGCTCTCGCGCTGGACCAGCATCGCCGAGCCGTCCGGGGTCCAGTCGACCCGCGCCAGATAGATGTCGGGATCACTGCCGAGATCGACCTTGACCCGGCCCGAACCATCCGCCTTCATCACATAAAGGTCGACCAGCGCGTTGGGCGTGCCCGCCGCCGGATAGCGCTGTTCATAGATCTTGGTGCCCGCCGCGCCGATCGCCGCGCGGACCGCCACCTTGACCGGGGCTTCGTCGAAACGCTCGACGGCGATGTAACGCTCGTCGGGGCTCCACCAATAGCCGGTGAAGCGGTGCATTTCCTCCTGTGCGACGAATTCAGCCTCACCGAAATGGACGGTGCCGCCGCCTTCCTTGGTCAAGGCCCGCGCCTCGCCCCCAGTCAGCGGCATGGCCCACAAATTCTGATCCCGCACGAAGCTGACGAAACCGCCCTTGGGGCTGACGATCGGGTTCAACTCGCCACCTGGCGTGTTGGTCAGGCGACGGACCTGCCCGTCCAGGCCGGCAAGGTACAGGTCGCCGTCGAGCGGCACCAGGATCGACTTGCCGTCAGGCGCCCAGTCATAGGCAACGATCCCCTTCGATCCGCCGATGCGCGCACGTTCGCGCTGCATCTTCTCGGCTTCGGACAGTTCGGCACCGGAGCCGACCTTCTTGGAGTCGACCAGCATCCGCTCCTCACCGGTGCGCGTGTCGCGCGCCCAGAGGTCCAGCCGTTCCTTCTCGTCGGCCCGTGGGCGCAGCGAGGTCAGCAGCGTACCGTCCGGCGACAGACGAAGCCCGCGCGGCTGCGATCCCGACAGATCGGGGCTGCCAAAGACGCGCGCCAGCGTCAGATCACCCTGTTTCTCCGGTTCAGCGGCCATGACCGGTGCTCCCATCGCCATCGTGATCGACGCCCCGACCGAAGCCAGCGCCAGACCCAGCACCCATTTGCGCATTCATACCACTCCAGACCCTAGTCCGTCGGATCACCCCCGACGCGTCGGGCGGCGTTATCGCGACGGCACGACGATCCGGCAAGCGCGATCCGAACGGCCGATCGCCAGGCTGCGCGATACCCACTCCCCTCGCAACCTTTCCGCCGCGCCAATCTTCGTAAACTCCGCGTTAACGAAATTTGGGTAAAGCTTTCATGCGGGTGCGATGACGAACTGGAATCGTCGTCGTGCCACGCCCAACATCGGAACGGACATGGCCGCGACCATCGCATTCGATATTCAGAACGATCGACGGGGTGACATCCGGGCGATCCTGGCGCGGTCGGGGAGCGCGGGGCATCCGCATGTCCAGTCGCTGCTGTTGCCGCAGGCCTTGCTGCATGACCTGACCGATGCGGTTCATGCGGTGTGCGCGGTGCATGGAAATCACCCATGCATGATCGATTATGCCATGGCGCGCGGCATCCAGATCGAGACCCTGCCCTGGCTGATCCAGTCGTCGACCGCTTTCGGCTATGAACGCGCCTTTCTCGCCAATCTGACCTCGGCCGCGGGTCCGCTGCCTTCGACGCCGGGACAGGCGCAGACCGATGCCGCGCTGACCCAGTTGCGCCAGACGCTGGAGATGCTGGCCAATTCGGACCGGCGGGGATGTGCGACCGGTGCGGTCTCGGCCTTGATCCTCGACTGGCGCACGATCCGCCAGCTTCTGGTACAGGCCGCGCGACGCTTCGGCCTGTCCGCCCCACCCAATCCGATGCCCGAGCCGCTGCTCGACTTCGAGACCGACGAAAACAGCCTGGGCCTTCCCCGTGCGCTGGGGTTCGGCGCGACTCAGTTACTGGTCCAGCATAACGGCCTGTGGAACCTGCTGGAGGCGCGGGCCAGCGCGCGACGCGGCTAGCCACGGCAAAGGCCGCGCGCCCGCTCATCCGGCCGCGCGAAACCCACGGCCCGACTGGCTACCGCAATGTTAACCATTCCGAACAGTTCACGATTAATCCACGCGGGTTAGCGTGACGATCATGAAAGCTCTGGTGTCCAAAGCAGTCATATCGCTCTGCGCACTCACGGTCGCTGTCCCGGCCCAAGCGCGATCGCTCCTCGACTATGTCGGGCAATGCGTTCCTTTCGCGCGTCAGGCATCGGGCATTTCCATCTATGGCGACGCATGGACCTGGTGGAGCCAGGCCGAGGGCAAATATCCGCGTGGCCATACCCCCCGGGTCGGCGCGGTCGTGGTGTTCGAGAAGACCGGCCGCCTGCCGCTGGGCCATGTCGCGGTGGTCAGCCGGGTGGTCGAGGATCGGGTGCTGATGCTGACCCATGCCAATTGGTCGATCCAGAATGGCGAGCGCGGCCATGCCGAACAGGATGTGACCCTGTTCGACGTCTCGCCCGGCAATGACTGGAGCCAGGTCAAGGTCTGGTTCCGCGACTCGGACGGCCTGGGCAGTTCGACCTATCCGATATACGGCTTCATCTATGGCAAGGGGCGCGCCGCCCCCGAGCTGACCAGCGACAAGCCCGATTATGTCGGTGCGCTGATCGACGCCTATGTCGCGCGCTGATTGCCAGACGGGGTCGCCGGGCATAGACTGCCCCTCCCCATGCTCGGGAGGATATGTCGATGATGATCCTGTTCGCCGCCGCCGCATTGATGGCGCAGCCCGAAATCAACCAGCCGACCATCGGTCCGTCGCCGGAGCACTGCGTCCCCGAAGACAAGCGCGTCAGCCAGACCGAAGCCACCGCTGGCCCCCGCAAGCTCAGCGACATGCCGCCTGCCGAACCGCATTATGCGGTGGTGCGCAACTTCGGGGGCTGCCCCATCCCGGTCACGTTGCGGAAGCAGGGCACCAAGCGACGCTGATCCTTCTCCTCTAAGGCGATCTGCTGCGAACCTCGGCCTTTCCGATCTCCCTCAGCCTGCCGCAGGCCGGTGGATCACCCCGCCGGTCATCGCCTCCGGCACGCCCGTGGTTCCTGGAAAGCTGATCGGCCGTTCGTTCAGCCGGCGCACCGCCATATAGGCGAACCCCTCCGCCTCCAGCGCGTCGCCATTCCAGCCGAGCCGATCGGTCGGCTCGGGGGTAAGCCCCGTCGCCTCCGCGATCATGCGCAGCATCGTCGCATTGTGCCGCCCGCCCCCGGCGACCAGCAGCCGCCTGGGCCGCTCGGGCAAATGGTCGAGCGCGCGCGCGACCGTCTGTGCGGTAAAGGCCGTCAGCGTCGCCGCCCCGTCCGCCGCCGACAACCCGCGCGCCGGTTGAATGGTGAAGTCGTTGCGGTCCAGTGACTTGGGCGGTGCGAGGTCGAACCAGCCATTGTCCATCATCGTGTCGAGAACGGTCGGCTCCACCCGACCTGACGCCGCCAGCGCACCGTCCGCATCGAAGCGCTGCCCGCTCTCGGCCTCCATCCAGCTATCGATTAGGCCATTGGCGGGCCCGGTGTCGAAGGCGACGAGCGCCCCGTCGCGACCGATCCAGGTGATGTTGGCCACCCCGCCCAGGTTCAGCACGGCCAGCGGCTTGTCGAGCCCGGTGGCCAGCGCGGCGTGATAGACGGGCATCAATGGCGCCCCCTGCCCGCCCACCGCGACATCGGCGGAGCGGAAGTCCGAGACGGTGACGATCCCGGTGGCGTCCGCCAGGGCCTGTCCATCCCCGATCTGCCAGGTCCAGCCGCGATCGGGGCGATGTGCGACCGTCTGGCCGTGGAAGCCGATCACCTCCACCGCATCGGCGCCGATCCCGGCATCGCGCAACAGTTTCTGCACGACCATCGCATGGGTCCGCACGATCAACTCGCCCGCCGCGACGATCGGCGGGCTGGCGCGCGGTCGGTCGAAGGTCAGCGCGAGCGCGGTGGCCTCGGCCAGTTCGGCGCGCGCGACATCCGAATAGGCCTCCGAACGAAAGGCGACGGGACGGACCTGGGCCTCGCCGTCCGTCTCGACCAAGGCGGCGTCCACGCCGTCGAGCGAGGTTCCCGACATCAATCCGATCGCCAGCATCGCCTTCCAACCTTTAACTACGTTAGTTTCCCTCATGCCGGGATCGGCCGGACCTGTCGACCATCCACATTAAGCGCGACGATGCACGCATCTGGAAAAGCGATCCGATTTGGACTATGTGCGCGCGTATCCCATGGCAACCAAACTCCCTACTCCGCCGCGCGTCGGCATGGTCTCGCTCGGCTGTCCCAAGAATCTGGTCGACAGCGAACGCATCCTGACCCAGCTTCGCGCCGATGGCTATCAGATGTCGCCCGACTATGCCGGGGCCGATGTCGTGCTGGTGAACACCTGCGGCTTTCTCGACTCCGCCAAGGAGGAAAGCCTGGAGGCGATCGGCGAGGCGATCAAGGAAAATGGCCGCGTCATCGTGACCGGCTGCATGGGCAAGGAAGCCGAGGCGATCCGCACCCGCTTCCCGGACGTGCTCGCGATCACCGGCGCGCATGAATATGAGCAGGTGGTCGAGGCGGTCCACGCCGCCGCGCCCGCCAACCTGTCGCCCTATATCGACCTGATCCCGGACGCCGGGCTGAAGCTGACCCCGCGCCATTACAGCTATCTGAAGATTTCCGAGGGCTGCAACCACCGGTGCAGCTTCTGTATCATCCCGTCGCTTCGCGGCGACCTGGTCAGCCGCCGCCCCGACGCCATCCTGCGCGAGGCGGAGAAGCTGGTCGCGGCGGGCACGCGCGAGTTGCTGGTCATCAGTCAGGACACCTCGGCTTATGGCATCGATATCCGCCGCGAACCGCGGATGTGGAAGGGGCAGGAGGTCGTGCCGCACATGACCGACCTGGCCCGCGAACTGGGCAAGATCGCGGCCCCAGTGAACGGTTGGGTGCGGCTGCACTATGTCTATCCCTATCCGCATGTGGATCAGGTGATCCCGCTGATGGCGGAAGGGCTGGTGCTGCCCTATCTGGACATTCCCTTCCAGCATGCTGCGCCGTCGGTGCTCCGCCGCATGAAGCGGCCCGGCAACGATGCCAAGGTGCTCCAGCGCATCCACCAGTGGCGCGACATCTGCCCCGATATCGCCATCCGCTCGACCTTCGTCGTCGGCTTCCCCGGCGAGACGGAGGAGGATTTCGAATATCTGCTCGACTGGCTCGACGAGGCGCAGCTCGACCGGGTCGGTGCCTTCCGCTTCGAGCCCGTCGAGGGTGCCGCCGCCAACGCCCTGCCCGATCACGTCCCCGAGGAGGTGAAGGAAGAGCGTTACGCGCGGATCATGGAAAAGACCGCCGCCATCTCCGCCGCCAAGCTGGCCGCCAAGGTCGGCCGCACCCTGCCCGTCATCATCGACGCGGTGGACGAGGAAGGCGGCGCGACCGGCCGGTCCCAGGCCGACGCACCCGAAATCGACGGCGAGGTCTTCCTGCGCGATGCCGCCCATCTCTCGGTCGGCGATATCGTGAAGGTCGAGATCGAGGATGCCGACGAGCACGATCTCTATGGCGTGCCTGTCATGGGGAACGGATAGGCTTTACGACAACCCGGGCGGGGCCGGGTGGTACAGATCCCGGACCACTCTCCCCCAACCGTTCGCATCGCGCGAAGTCGGGATGGCGTCCCGTAGCCTTCGACTTCGCTCAGGCTGAAGGGAGGGCAGCCCCTTTTTCCTACGCCCATTCAGGCTGAGCGAAGTCGAAGCCCACGCCCCCACCCTCCAACGCGCCCGTTGCACCGCCCCCGCAAACCTGCTTCCTTGGGGCGCATGAGATACCCCTATTTGCTGGCGGCGATCGCGTTCATCGCCCCCGCCCCGCTGCTCGCCCAGGCGCTGACCCCGGCGGAAACCCAGAAGATCGATACGCTGGTGACCAGGACGCTGGCCGATACCGGTGTCCCCTCCGCCTCGATCGCTGTGGTGCGCGGCGGCAGGATCGTACTTGCCAAGGCCTATGGCAAGCAGTTCGAGGGACAGACCGGACCTGCCGACCCGAAACTCCCCTATCAGATCGCCTCGGTGTCGAAGCAGTTCACCGCCACGGCCATCCAGTTGCTTGCCGATGACGGCAAGCTCTCGCTCGACGACAAGGTCGGCCAATATATCCCCGGCATTACCGGTGGCGACACGATCACCATCCGCCAGTTGCTCAGCCACACCTCGGGCCTGCGGGACTATTGGCCGCAGGATTACAGCTTCAAGGCGATGGCGACCCCCACCACGCCGCAGGGGATCGTCGACCGCTGGGCCAAAGCGCCGCTCGACTTCGTGCCCGGCGCGCAGTGGCAATATTCCAATACTGGCTATGTCGTCGCGGGCATGATCGTCGAGAAGGTGTCCGGCCAACCGCTGTTAGACTTCCTCCAGGCACGAGTGTTCCGTCCGCTCGGCATTCGTGCGGTCGACCAGGACAAGGCGGTCGGCCCCGGCTTCCCGCAAGGGTATCTGCGGCACGCGCTCGGCCCCGTCCGCGTCGAGACACCCGCCGCTTCGGGCTGGCTCTATGCGGCAGGAGAATTGTCGATGTCGCCGCAGGATCTGGCCAAATGGGACGTGGCGCGGATGAACCGCACGCTCCTTCCGGCCAAGCTGTGGGAAGAGCAGGAGAATCCGGTCAAGCTGACCGACGGGTCCAACACCAATTACGGTCTGGGTGTCGGGGTCGGCTCCGACAATGGCCGCCGCTTCGTCGAGCATAGCGGCGAGGCGGTCGGCTTCCTGACCGAGAATATCGTCTACCCGGATGACAAGGCTGCCGTGGTGGTTGCGGTCAACGCCTGGTTCGCGGATGCGCAGGGACGAATCGCCAAAGGCATTTCGGAAATCGTCCTGCCCGCGCCCCAGGTCAGTGCCGAGGACGCCGCCGCGCTCGACCGCGCCAAGCGCGTCTATACGCAGCTTCGGATGGGCAGTCTCGACCGCATGCTGCTGACCGAGGATGCGGCCTATTATTTCACGCCCGCGACCATTGCCGACTATAAGGCCAGCCTGTCTCCGCTGGGCGCGCCGACCAAGGTCGAGCAGGTAGGGCGCACGCGCCTGCGCGGCGGTTTCGTCAACCGCTCCTACCGGGTCACCTATCCGACGCGGTCCTTGCGGATCAGCACCTATGCCGAACCCGGTACCGGCGGGAAGATCGAGCAATTTCTGGTGAGCCCTGTCGAATGATGGACTTTTCTTCCCTGCTGCAACCCGATCGCGGCCAGCCCGCCCGGTCGGTCACGCTTCTGGCGCCCGGCGGCTTCGACGCCTGGCTGACACGCCAGCCCGCCACGGTCCGCGCGCTGGCATCGGCGCAGGCATTCACCGCCAGGCCCAATAGCGTCCTGCTATTTCCCGACGGCGACGACATTGGGGTCGTCGCGGGCGTGACCGACCCCGCCTCCCCTTGGGCGCTCGCCAAGCTGGCCGAAACCCTGCCGGAAGGCAGCTATCGCCTCGACGGCGCGGACGTCGGCGCGAACGCGCTGGGCTGGCTTCTGGGGCAATATCGCTTCACCCGCTATCGCAAGGTGGAGAATGCGGGCGCGCGGGTGCTGCTGACCCGCGATGTCGGCCACCGGGAGGAGGTGATCCGCATCGCCAACGCCACCGCGCAGGTCCGCGATCTGGTCAATACCGGCGCGGGCGATCTGGGTCCCGCCGAACTCGAAGCCGAAGCCACCGCGCTGGCGCGTGCGCATCAGGCCGAAATCCGTGTGACGGCGGGCGATATGCTGGCGCGCGACTATCCGATGGTCCATGCGGTCGGGCAAGCGGCGACGCGGGAGCGGGCGCCCCGCTTGATCGAACTCCATTGGGGCAACCCCGCCCATCCCCGCATCGCGATCGTCGGCAAGGGCGTGTGCTTCGACACCGGGGGCCTCGACATCAAGCCGTCCGCCGGAATGCGGCTGATGAAGAAGGATATGGGCGGCGCAGCCCATGCACTGGCGCTGGCCGGTCTGGTGATGGCGGCGAAGCTGCCGGTGCGGCTCCACCTGCTGATCCCGGCGGTGGAGAATGCGGTGTCGGCCGCGTCCTTCCGCCCCGGAGACGTGCTGAAGACACGAAAAGGCCTGACGGTCGAGAACACCAACACGGATGCCGAGGGTCGCCTGATCCTGGGCGACGCGCTAACCCGTGCGGGCGAGGAGAAGCCCGAACTGATCCTCGACTTCGCCACACTGACCGGCGCGGCACGGGTCGCGCTGGGCCCCGATCTGCCGCCCTTGTTCACCGATGACGAGGCATTGGCGGAGGCACTGCTGGCGGCGGGCGTGGCGGAGGAAGACCCGGTCTGGCGGCTGCCGCTCTGGGATGGCTATGACGAGATGTTAAAGTCCGACATCGCCGACATGGTCAATGCCCCCGATGGCGGCTTTGCGGGTGCGATCACCGCCGCGCTGTTCCTGCGGCGCTTTGTGCCCAAGGATACGGCCTGGGCGCATCTCGACGTATTCGCCTGGCGGCCTTCGGCCAAGCCGGGACGGCCCAAGGGGGGCGATGCCTATGCACTGCGGGCAGCCTATCGGATGTTGAAGGGGCGCTATTCAGGGACTCGAGGCGAGGTTCGGAGCGTGCGCTTCGGCTTCGCTCAGCGTGAACGGCGGTTGCGATAATCCCTCGCTCCGTCCAGCCTGAGCGCCGTCGAAGGCCACGTCCGAGCGCACCGCAAAATCACAATCCCGCCGCCGCCTCGATGATCGGCACGAACTTGGCCGCCGTCAGACTGGCGCCGCCCACCAGCGCGCCATCGACATTCTCGACCCCCAGCAAGGTCGCGGCATTGTCGCCGGTTACCGAGCCGCCATAAAGGATACGGACTTCGTCGGCCGCATCGCCGATCAGCATCCGCAGCTTGGCGCGGGCGATCGCGTGGATGCTCGCGACCTCGTCCACCGTCGGCGTCCGCCCCGTGCCGATCGCCCAACGCGGTTCATAGGCGAGCGTAAACCAGCTGCCGTCCGCATTGTCAGGCACCGACTTCTCGATCTGCGCCTGCACCACGCGCTCGGCACGACCGGCATTGCGCTCCGCTTCCGTCTCGCCGCAGCACAGGATGACGTTCAGACCGTTGCGATGCGCCGCCGCCGCCTTGGCCCAGGCGTCCTGGCTGGTCTCCCCCTGATCCGCGCGCCGTTCCGAATGACCAACGATGGTAAAGCGCGCGCCCGCCTCCTTGACCATCCCCGCCGAGACGCAACCGGTATGCGCCCCCGAATCACGGTCGTGCACATCCTCCGCACCGATCGCCAGGCCCGGCTCCCGCTCGGCGGCGGGGGCGATCAGCGTGAAGGGCACCGCCATCGCCACATCGACACCGGGAGCCGCTTCCGCCGCGCGGGCGATAGCGTCCAGTTCGGCCAGAGCAGCGCGCGAGCCGTTCATCTTCCAATTGCCCGCCACCAATTTGCGCCGTGCCATATTCAGGCTCCCATTGAGTCGTGTGTTTTACGTGTTCAACATCGATAGCGTATCGTGGCGTCCGCACAAGCTTGATGCGGGCGCGAGTGCCCCCTAAAGCGGGCACGTTTTTATTCCTTGCCGATCGGTCGTCCATGCTCAGCTTCTTCCGCCGGATCATCAATTCGAAGGCCGGCGTCATCGTGACCTTCATCGTGCTCGGCATCATCGCCATCGCCTTTGCGGCGGGCGACGTGTCGAACATCGCCGGAATGGCGGGCGGGCTGACCGGGTCGGACGTCGCCAAGGTCGGCGATGCGAAGGTCACCGCCAACGACCTGCGCACCGCCGCGCAGAACGAGGTCGCGGCCTATCGCCAGGAACAGCCCACGCTCGACATGGCGCAGTTCGTTGCGGCCGGCGGCTTCGAAGGGGTGCTTCAGCGCGAGATCACGGGCCTGTCGCTCGAACAATTCGGCAGGGAGCAGGGCATGGTCGTGTCGCGGCGTCTGGTCGATGGCCAGATCGCTTCGATCCCTGCCTTTCGCGGTCCCAATGGCCAGTTCGATCCGGCGCTGTATCAACAGCTTCTGGCGCAGCGCAAGATGACCGACGCGCAGGTCCGCACCGACATCGAGCGGACGACCTTTGCCCAGCAGCTGACCGTCCCCACCATCGGCGCGACCCAGTTCGCGATGCAGATGGCGCTGCCCTATGCTTCGCTGCTTCTGGAAAAGCGCGCGGGCGAGGTCGGCTATATCCCGACCCGTCTGGTGCCCGCGGGCCCTGCCCCGACCGATGCCGATCTGCAGACCTTCTATCAGCGTAATGTCCAGCGCTACACGCTGCCAGAGCGCCGCACCGTCCGCTACGCACTGGTGACCCCCGCCGCCGTCGCAGCCAGCGCCACGCCGAGCGAGGCGGAGATTGCGCGCTATTATCAGACCAACCAGGCGCGCTACGCCGCGACCCAGAAGCGCGACGTGACCCAGGTGATCGTCGCCGATCAGGCTGGTGCCAGTGCCTTGGCCGCCAAGGCGAAGTCGGGCACCTCGCTCGCCGATGCGGCGCGTGCCGCCGGGCTGGAGGCCTCGACGCAAAAGGGAGTCGAGAAGGCCGCCTATGCCGCGCAAAGCTCGGCCGCCGTGGCCGATGCGGTGTTCGGCGCGGGCCAGGGCGCGGTGGTCGGCCCAGTTCGCGGCACGCTGGGCTTCGTCGTGGCGAAGGTCGACGCGGTCACTCAGGTGCCGGGCAAGACGCTGGCGCAGGCGCGTCCCGAGATCGTCGCCGAGTTGACCAAGCAGAAGCAGGCCGCCGCACTTGGCGAAATGCGCAATACGATCGAGGATGCGCTGTCGGGCAACGCGACCTTTGACGAGGTGGTGGCCGACCGCAAGCTCCAGGCGCAGACGACGCCCGCCGTCACCGCGCAAGGCGCCGCACCCGACGCGCCCGGCTTCCAGCCGACGCCGGAACAGCGCGCGATGATCACCGCCGCGTTCACCGCAGACGAAGGCGATGCGCCGCAGATCGTGCCGATCGGCCAGGATGGCGGCTTCGCGGTCGTCGGCGTCGGTCAGGTTCAGCGCTCCGCCCCGCGTCCGTTGGCGCAGGTGCGCCAGCAGGTGCTGGCCGACCTGAATGCCGACCGCGCCCGCGCCGCCGCGCGCAAGCTGGCCAACGCCGTGCTGGCCAAGGTCAACAAGGGCATGCCGATGGCGCAGGCGCTGAAGGAAACCGGGCTCGCAACTCCGCCGGTCCGCCCGATCGCGGCGTCGCGCCGTGATCTGGCCGCCGCGCAGAACACCCCCGCCGCCGCGCCGCTCGCGCTGCTCTTCTCGATGCCGCAGAACAAGGCGCGCACGCTGGAGGCACCGCAGAATGAGGGCTGGTACATCCTGCGCGTGACGAAGATCGAGGCGGGGAACGCGGCCGGCAACGATGACGCGATCCGCGCCGCGCGCGCCGATATCGGCCGCCTGATCGGCCGCGAATATGTCTCGCAATTCGCCCGTGCGGTTCGCGACGTGGTGGGTGTGAAGACCGATCCCAAGGCGGTGGCCAAGGTTCGTGCGGAACTGTTGAACAATGGCGGCAATTGAGGCGAACGCCGCCGGCGGCGCGGTGGAACGGTTGAAGGCCGGGCAGCCGCTGCTGATCTGGCGGCGGCAGATCGCCGACACCGAAACGCCGGTGGCGGCGGCGCTCAAGCTGATCGAGCCGGGGCGCGGCGACTATCTGCTCGAATCGGTCGAGGGCGGCGCGACGCGCGGACGGTATAGCCTGATCGGCCTCGCCCCCGATCTGGTATTCCGGGCGCATGGCCATGACGCCGCGATCAACCGCCATTGGGCGACCGACCGCGACGCGTTCGAGCCGTGCGCGCAGCCGACGCTGACCGCCCTGCGCAATCTGGTCGCCGAATGTCGCGCGGATGTGCCTGATGGGCTTCCCTCCGCACTCGCCTGTCTCGTCGGCTATTTCGGCTATGAGACGGTCGGACTGGTCGAGGACCTGCCGCAGCCCGAGGCCGATCCGCTGGGCCTGCCCGACATGATCTTCGTGCGGCCGACCGTGATCCTGGTCTTCGACCGGCTGGCCGACGCACTCTATCTGGTCGCGCCGGTCTGGCCGGATGCGGCACGCGATGCCGAACGGATGATTGCCGAAGCGGAGGACCGGCTGGACGCGACCGCCGCACGGCTGGCGACGACCGCGCTTCCACCCGCCTTACGCGCGGACCTGCCCGAGCCGGCTTATGAGCCCGCCCTGCCGCCGGGCCGCTATGCCGAGATGGTGGCGCGCGCGAAGGACTATATCGTCGCGGGCGACATATTTCAGGTGGTGCTGGCGCAACGCTTTTCCGCGCCCTTCGCACTGCCGCCGTTCGAACTCTATCGCAGCCTGCGGCGGATCAACCCTTCGCCCTTCCTCTATCATCTCGACCTGCCCGGCTTTTCGCTGATCGGGTCGAGCCCGGAAATCCTCGTCCGCGTCCGAGACGGCGAAGTGACCATCCGGCCGATCGCGGGGACCCGTCCGCGTGGGCGTACCGGGGCCGAGGATGCGGCCAACCGCGACAGCCTGCTCGCCGATCCGAAGGAACGCGCCGAGCATCTGATGCTGCTCGACCTCGGTCGGAACGATGTCGGTCGCGCAGCATCAGCGGGCAGCGTCCGGGTGACCGATAGCTATACCGTCGAATTCTACAGCCATGTCATGCACATCGTCTCCAACGTCGTCGGCCGCCTGGCCGATGACAAGGATGCGCTGGACGCTCTGTTCGCGGGCTTCCCGGCGGGCACGGTCAGCGGCGCGCCCAAGGTCCGAGCCTGCCAGATCATCGCCGAACTGGAGCCCGAGCGGCGCGGCGCTTATGCGGGCGGCGTCGGCTATTTCTCGCCCGATGGGTCGATGGATTCGTGCATCGTGCTGCGGACCGCCGTTGTGAAGGACGGGACCATCCATGTCCAGGCGGGCGCGGGGATCGTCGCCGATAGCGATCCGGCTTACGAACAGCGCGAATGCGAAGCCAAGGCGGGCGCGATGCTCGCCGCCGCCCGGGATGCGGTCGCGCGGGCAGGCGAAGGGGGTTTCGGACAGTAAGTCTCTTACCTTCGTCCTTCCTGCCCGCTAGTAATTCTTCCTCTCGATGAGAGAGGGAGGAAGCACGAAGCGCCGGACGGGGGATGAGGCTCGGTCTATCGCCGCCCGCGATCTCCGCAATCCCCGTCGGCGGGAGGCGGCGTCTGCTCCGCGCGGCGGGCGCGGCGTTCGTCGGCGAACTGGCGGTTCCAGGTCATGCTGCATCCGCTCTGGCCGCCCGTACCGACCGGCGAGCAGGTGTCGGGGATGCCGCCCGCCACGCGTCCGACCTGATCCATCGTCGCCGCGCGGTTGACCCAGCTCTGATTCTGCGCGGGGATCGGCTTGTCGTCGCGCAGGCCCTTCGGGATGCGATAGGGCTCGTCGTCCCGGCCGCAGACCACGACTTCCTCGGCCGTGCTTTCGGGACATTTCTGATCGCCGGTCAACGTCACCTGCCGCACCCGCTTGGGCGGCTGGCCGGTCGCGGCTTGCTGATCCTGGGTGGCCTGCTGGGCGAACGCCGTGGCCGGGGTCAGCAACAGGGCAGCAATCAGGGCGGCTCGAACCATGGCAACGGGACTCCTTTGAGACTTTAACGTCGGACGTGGCGCATGGCTCCACGCTGAACGGTTCGCCCAGACGACGCCATTCGGGCGAAATTACGGCCATGTGTCGCAGACGCGAGGGGGCCGACCTTCCCCATGCGTCACGCAGACGTTGCACCGCCCGCGCGATCGGCTATGGCGGTTCCATGATCCTGGTCGTCGACAATTACGACAGCTTCACCTGGAACCTCGTCCATTATCTTCAGGAATTGGGCAGCGAGGTGGAGGTGGTCCGCAACGACGCGATCTCGGCGGGCCAAGCGCTCTCGTCGGGGGCGCAAGCCTTTCTCATCTCTCCCGGCCCCTGCACGCCGACCGAAGCGGGCGTCAGCCTGGATCTGGTCGAGGCGGCGGCCGATGCGGGCCGTCCGCTGCTGGGCGTATGCCTGGGCCATCAGGCGATCGGCCAGCATTTCGGCGGGCTGGTGGAACGCGGCGGCCTGATGCACGGCAAGACATCGCCGGTGCATCATGACGGGACGGGGCTGTTCCGGGGTCTCCCCTCGCCCTTCACCGCCACGCGCTATCACTCGTTGATCGTCAACGACGTGCCGGACAGCCTGGTGGTCAACGCCCGAGCGGAGGATGGCACGGTCATGGGCTTCCGCCACCGGACCCTGCCCATCCATGGCGTCCAGTTCCACCCGGAAAGCATCGCCACCGAATACGGCCATGCCATGCTCGCCAATTTCCTGCGCGAGGCGGGAATCGCGCACGACCTTCCCGAGCGGCTGCGTCCGCCCGCCGAGACGGCGGCGTGACCACCATCGCGCTCCTCCCCGATCCCGTCAGCCCCTTGTCGCGCGAGACGGCACATGCCGCCTTTGCCGACATTCTCGACGGGCGCGCGGATGACGAGGCGGTCGCCGATTTCCTGACCCGGCTGGCCGAACGGGGCGAAACCTCGATCGAGATTGCGGAAGCGGCACGCGCCATGCGCGAAAGGCTGATCCCGATCGAGGCGCCATCGGGCACTATCGATGTGTGCGGCACCGGTGGTGACGGGCATCATACGCTCAACGTCTCGACCGCCGTCTCGCTGGTCGTCGCGGCACTGGGCGTGCCGGTCGCTAAGCATGGCAACCGCGCGGCCTCGTCCAAGGCGGGCGCGGCGGACACGCTGGAGGTGTTGGGCCTCGACATGGAGCGCGCGGGACAGGTGGCGCAGGCGAGCCTGGGCGACATCGGCATCGCCTTCCTCTTCGCCGCCAACCACCATCCTGCCATGGCGCGTATCACCCCGATCCGGCGGCGGATCGGGCGACGGACGATCTTCAACCTGATGGGCCCGCTCGCCAACCCCGCGCGTGTCGGGCGACAGTTGATCGGCATTGCCCGTCCTGACTATGCCACCGTCTATGCCGAGGCGCTGGAGCAGCTCGGTGCGGAGGCGGCTCTGGTCGTCTCGGGCGAGGAAGGGCTGGACGAGCTGTCCGGCGCGGGTTCCAGCATCGCGGTGTCGGTAGGCTCCATCGAAGCGCCCGCCACGATCACGCCAGAGGATGCCGGGCTGCCCCGTCACCCGATCACCGCCATTCGCGGCGGCGACGCCCGGCACAATGCCGAAGCGCTTCGCCGCCTCCTCGCCGGAGAGCCAAGCGCGTATCGCGACGCCGTTCTCCTCAATGCCGCCGCCGCCCTGATGGTCGCCGGGCACAGCGCCGATCTGGCCCAGGGGGCCGTGGCCGCTGCCCGCGCGATCGATACCGGGGATGCTGCGGCGCTCCTCGACCGATGGATAGCCTACCGATGACGATGCTCGACCGCATCCTGGAAACCAAGCGCGCCGATGTCGCCGCGCGCAAGGCGACGATGTCGCTCGCCGATCTGGATGCCAAGATCGAAACCGTTTCCGCCCCACGCGGATTTCGCGCCGCCCTGGACGCCAAGACCGGCCATGCGCTGATCGCGGAGGTCAAGAAGGCCAGCCCGTCCAAGGGCCTGATCCGCGAGGATTTCGATCCCCCCGCCCATGCCCGCGCCTATGAGGCCGGGGGTGCGGCCTGCCTGTCGGTGCTGACCGACGAGCGTTGGTTCCAGGGAGCGGACATATTCCTGGAACAGGCGCGCGCCGCGGTGTCGATCCCGGTGCTGCGCAAGGATTTCATGGTCGATCCCTGGCAGGTGCATGAGGCACGCGCGCTGGGGGCCGATGCGATCTTGATCATCGTCGCCGCACTGGACGATGGGCAGATGCAGGAGATCGAAGCCGCCGCGATCGAATGCGGGATGGACTCGCTGGTCGAGGTGCACGACGCCGCCGAAATGGAGCGCGCCGCCCGGTTGAAGTCGCGGCTGATCGGGGTGAACAATCGCGACCTGCGCGACTTCTCCGTCGATTTCCAGCGGACCTATGAACTGGTCGGCCGCGCGCCGGAAGGTTGCACCTTCGTCGCCGAAAGTGGTCTGACGACACGCGCCGACCTCGACGCGATGGCCGAGCATGGCATTCACTGCTTCCTGATCGGCGAGGCTCTGATGCGTCAGCATGATGTCGAGGCCGCCACGCGTGCGCTGATCGGATGACCGGCCTCACCCACCTGGACGATAGCGGATCGGCCCGCATGGTCGATGTCGGGGCGAAATCGGTGACGGCACGGCAAGCCGTGGCAAAGGGCCGCATCACCATGGCACCCGAAGCCGCCGCCGCCATTGCGGCGGGCAGCGTCCAGAAGGGCGATGTGCTGGCCGTCGCGCGCGTCGCGGGGATCATGGCCGCCAAGAAGACCAGCGACCTCATCCCGCTCTGCCATCCCCTGCCGCTTAGCAAGGTCGAGATCGATCTCGTGCTGGAGGCGGATGGCGTCACCGCCACCGCCACCGCCGCGACGGCGGGGCAGACGGGGGTGGAGATGGAGGCGCTGGCGGCTGTGTCGGTCACGCTGCTGACCGTTTATGACATGGCAAAGGCGCTGGATAAGCGCATGGCGATCGGCGATATTCGCCTGGTGTCGAAGACCGGCGGCAAGTCGGGCGACTGGCACGCCTGACGCCGGGAACGACGATCGGCCGCGAAACGGCCTTGGGCCAACAGGAGTGACCGTCATTCTTCTACCCGTCGCCGAAGCCCAGCAGCGTCTGATCGCGCTCGCCACCGATCGCCCGATCGTCGACCTCCCCCTGCGACAGGCTGCCGGCCGTTGGGCGGCACGTGACGTGCTGGCGGCGCGAACCCAGCCCGCGAGCGACCTGTCGGCGATGGACGGCTATGCGATCCGCTTCGCCGACATGCCGGGGCCCTGGACGGTGATCGGCGAAAGTGCCGCCGGACGTCCCTTCACCGACAGCGTCGGGCCGGGCCAGGCGACCCGCATCTTCACCGGCGCCGCCATGCCGCCCGGCGCCGATGCCGTGCTGATTCAGGAGGAAGCCGGCCGCGACGGCACGATGCTGATCCTGACCGGCGAAGGTCCCGCGCATCCGGGCCGCAATGTCCGCCGCCGGGGTCTCGATTTCTCGTCGGGCGACCGGCTGATCGCCGCGGGCCAGCGACTGACGCCCGCTCGGATCGCCGTCGCCGCGACCGGGGGCCATGGCACCCTGCCCGTCCGCCCACCGGTCCGCGTCGCCATCGCTGCGACGGGAGACGAACTCGTCCCACCGGGAATGGGCGACCCTGCCGCGCTCCCCGAATCGAACGGCGTCATGCTCGCGGCGATGCTGGCCGAGCTGCCGGTGGAGATCATCGACCTCGGCATATTGCCCGACAATCTGGAGCGCCTGCGCGACGCCTTTGCGGGGGTTCGCGCCGATCTGCTCGTCACCACCGGCGGCGCGTCGGTGGGCGATCACGACCTGGTCCAGCCCGCGCTGAAGGCGGCGGGGGGAAGCATCGATTTCTGGCGGATCGCGCTACGCCCCGGCAAGCCGATGATGGCTGGGCGACTAGGTAAGACGGTGGTGCTCAGCCTGCCGGGTAATCCGGTATCCGCCTTCGTCACCGCGACCCTGTTCGTCCGCCCGCTGATCGCGCATATGGCAGGCGCCGCCGATCCCTTCCCCGCGCCGATCCCCGCGGTCCTGGGCGAGGATCTGCCCGCCAATGGGCCCAGGATCGACTATCTCCGCGCCGCGATGATCGACGGGCGCGTCCATGCCGCCGCGATCCAGGACAGTTCGATGCTGCTGACTTTGGCACGGTCGACCTGCCTGGTGATCCGCCCGCCTCATGCTCCAGCGGCGCACGAGGGCGACTCGGCGGAAATCCTGATGCTCGCTTGACGCAAGCCCAAACGTTCCATATAAGTTCCACGTCTGTTCTGGACGGAGGATCGCGATGCTCACCGCAAAGCAGCATGAGCTTGTCTGCTTCATCAATGACCGTTTGAAGGAAACCGGGGTGTCGCCGTCCTTCGAGGAGATGAAGGAGGCGCTGGACCTCAAGTCCAAGTCGGGCGTCCACCGCCTGATTTCCGCGCTGGAGGAACGCCACTTCATCCGTCGCCTGCCCAACCGCGCCCGCGCGCTGGAGGTGTTGCGGATGCCCGATCGGCCCGAAAAGCCGGTAACGGCGTCGGCTGCCGCTTCGGACAATGTCCGCAGTCCCTCGGTCCGTCCGCTGGCCGAGCCCGCCAATGACGTGGTCGAAATCCCGCTTCACGGCCGGATCGCCGCCGGTCTTCCTATCGAGGCGTTCGAGGGCAGTTCCACTCTGGCCGTGCCCGCCGCTTTGCTGGGTTCGGGCGAGCATTATGCGCTGGAAGTCTCGGGTGATTCGATGGTCGAAGCGGGCATTCTGGACGGCGACTATGCGCTGATCCGCCGGACCGATGTGGCGCGCGATGGACAGATCGTCGTCGCCTTGATCGACGATTCGGAGGCGACGCTCAAATATTTCCGGCGAGAGGGCTCGATGGTCCGTCTCGACCCGGCCAACCGTGCTTATAATCCTCAGCGTTATGCGCCCGCGCAGGTGCGGGTGCAGGGCAAGCTGTCGGGCATCCTGCGCCGCTACGATTGAGGGCGGCTCGCCGGATCGGCAGCGGCCTCCACCCATGGGTGACGGTCACCTGGCTGGCGGACCATATCGACTCGCGGTGGGTCGAACCGGATCGCCAGCCCGCCCGTCCGACGTAATGCGGGGGTGTCCAGTTTCAGCCAATGTGGGTGACACGCGGCGGGCAGACGGCGATCCGCGATGACGATGTCCATGCGGGAGCATAACGCGATCAGGTCGTCCCATGGCACGGCATAACCGCTACGGGTCGCGGCGACCTGCCAGAGACGTCCGCCCGTCGCGATCCGGGTCACGCACATATCCTGCCCGCACCGCGCGCCCGGCTGATCGGCGAGAGCCTGTGGCTCCGCATCGGAGCCGCCCATTTCCGAAAGGGTCGAGCGCATATAATCGCCCGCACGATCGCGCAAAAGGGCAACGCCCTTGCTGGTGGACACCGCGACATGGCGGCCATCACCCGTGACGATCAGGTCCGGCGCCGGTGCCGCCAACATCACGGCAAAACCCATGGCTAGAATCGGCATTCCCGACCAACGCCAGCCGGTACGCCATAGCGCCACCCATAGTCCGCCCCCGAGCGCCGCCGCAAAGGCCCAGACGGGCGCGACCGGCAAAGCCACCACGGCGCCGGGCATGACCGCGACATGATGGGCGAGCGCCAGCAGCAAGCCAAGCGATCTCTCCAACATCCACCAGAAGGGCGCGCCCAGGCCCAGCGGCTCCAAAAGCAGCGCCATCATTTCCAGCGGCATCGCGACGAACGTCGTCCAGGGAATGGCGATGATATTCGCCATCGCACCGTAAAGCCCGGCCTTGTGAAAGTGGAAGATCGCGATCGGCATCAACGCCGCCTCGACCACCAGCCCCGTCACCAGCAACGCCGCCAGATGGCGCAGCATCGACCATCGCCAGTCCGGATGCGGGCCGAACCAGCGTCGCATCGCTGGATGATCGTGAAGCGCGACGATGGCGGTGATCGCGGCGAAGGATAGCTGGAAGCTCGCGCCCACCAACGCCTCGGGCCGGAAGACCAGGACGATCAACGCCCCAGCCGCGACGAGGCGCAACGTCATCGCCTCCCGCCCCAGCGCCAGTGCGGCGAGCACCAGCATCGCCGCGACGCAGGACCGAATCGTCGGCACCTCGGCGCCGGTGAGCCAGGTATAGCCGATCGCCGCCAAAGCCCCCGCCGCCGCGCCCACCAAGGGCAAACGTACCCGAAGCGCCAGCCAAGGCCATAGCGCCAGCAGCCGCACCGTCAGCACCATCACGATGCCGACGACCGCCGTGATGTGCAGCCCGCTGACCGACAGCAGATGCGCCAGCCCCGCGCGGCGCATCGCCTCTGCATCACCGTCTTCGATCGCCCCGACATCACCGGTGGCGAGCGCGGCCGCGATCCCGCCCGCGCTGCCCGCGATCCGGGACGTGATACGCGCCGACAATCGCTGACGAAGTCCCACGGTGTCTGGGGCGGGTTGCATCACTCCCACCGGCGCAAAGCCGCGCCCGGTCGCGCCGATCCCCTGAAACCAGGCCGCCCGTGCAAAGTCATGGCCACCGGGGGCGACCGGCCCAGCCGGCGGCATCAAACGGGCGCGAAGGCGTATGCGGGCCCCTGCCCCCAGTCCGGCGACCGCATCCTCCTCGTGCAAGGATACGCGAATGCGGGGCGGCAGGACGATGGGCCGGTCCCGACCGTCGCGTGCCTCCAGCGGATGCAGCATCAACCGCACGATCCGCCTGGCGGCCAGCCGATCCATCCCCTCCACCTCGGCCACCATGGTCGCGATGGCGGGATGCTGGAGTACCGCCGCGCGCACCGAATCGGCCCGCGCCCAGGCAAGCAACACCCCCGCGCTCATCAGAAAGGCGGCGATCGCCACCATGCGCGACACCCGTCCGCCATCGGCCAGCGTCACCGCCGCCAGCCCTATTCCGGCCAGCCCCAAGACCATGCCGATCCACGCGCGTGGATCGGGCAGCACGAACCAGCAAGCGATACCGGCCCCAAGCATGACCGGCACCCACAGGGGTAACTGGTTCCGCTCCGCCTCGGCCCAACGCTCGGCCCAGGCGAGGCGCGGCATTTGGCGGCGCGGACGCTTGATGCTAGGGGCTGCGGCGGCTGAATGGGCCATCGGATTTCATGATTGGGAGTATGCGCGGTTGAGCGCAACAGATGATATCGCTACCGGGTCGGCCGCCAACGGGGTCGTGACCCGCTTCGCGCCCTCGCCGACCGGCTTCCTCCATATCGGCGGCGCGCGCACCGCGCTGTTCAACTGGCTGTTCGCCAAGGCCAATGGCGGCAAGTTCCTGTTGCGGATCGAGGATACCGACCGCGTCCGCTCGACCCAGCCCGCGATCGACGCGATCCTGGACGGCATGCGCTGGCTGGGCCTGGATTGGGACGGCGACGCGGTGTTCCAGTTCGCCCGCGCCGATCGCCATGCCAAGGTCGCCCGCGAGATGATGGAACGCGGCCATGCCTATCGCTGCTACATGACCCAGGACGAGATCGCCGCCCAGCGAGAGGCCGCGCAGGCCGCCAAGCAGCCGCTGCGCATCCGCTCGCCCTGGCGCGATGCCGATCCCGCCACCGCCCCGGCGGACCAGCCCTTCGTCGTCCGCCTGCGCGCACCCCGCGAAGGTGCCGTCACGATCGAGGACCGGGTGCAGGGCAGCGTGACCGTGCAGAATGCCGAACTGGACGATCTGGTCCTGCTTCGCTCGGACGGCACGCCCACCTATATGCTGGCGGTGGTGGTCGACGATCACGACATGGGCGTGACCCATGTGATCCGCGGCGACGATCACCTCAACAATGCCTTCCGCCAGTTGCCGATCTACAAGGCGATGGGCTGGGCCGAGCCGATCTATGCCCATATCCCCCTGATCCACGGTTCGGACGGCGCCAAGCTGTCCAAGCGTCATGGAGCAGTCGGGATCGAGGCGTATCGCGATGAGATGGGCATCCTGCCCGAAGCGCTCGACAATTATCTGCTCCGCCTGGGCTGGGGTCACGGCGATGCCGAGATCATCTCGCGCGACGAGGCGGTGAAGTGGTTCGACCTGGCCGCCGTGGGCAAGGCGCCGTCGCGCTTCGACCTCAAGAAGCTCGAAAATCTCAACGGCCACTACATCCGTGAGGCCGATGATTCGCGACTGGCCGATCTGGTGGCCCAGCGTATGGGCGTCGAGGACGTGGCGTTGCTGACCGCCGCCATGCCGTCGCTGAAGCCGCGCGCGGCGAATTTGAACGAATTGGCCGACGGCGCGCGCTTCCTTTTCGCGACCCGTCCGTTGAGCCTGGACGACGCCGCCACCGGCCTGCTCGACGAAAAGGCACGGGGCATTCTCTTTTCCGTTCACACCGCGCTTGACGCGGTGCACAACTGGGATACGGAGCTTTTGGAAGACGCGGTACGCAAGGTGGCCGAAGCCGAGGGCGTGAAGCTCGGTCAGGTCGCCCAGCCGCTCCGCGCCGCCTTGACCGGACGCAAGACGTCTCCGGGAATCTTCGACGTGCTCGCATTGCTGGGCCGTGAAGAAAGCCTGGGGCGGATCGCGGACCAGATGACCGCAGATAGGAAGGATCATTGAGTATGAGCGACACCGCGAAATTCGGCATCGGCGGCAAAGAATTCGACTATCCGGTCATGTCCGGCTCGATCGGCCCGGACGTGGTCGACATCCGTAAGCTTTATGGCCAGACCGGCGCCTTCACCTACGATCCCGGCTTCACCTCGACCGCCTCGTGCCGGTCGAAGCTGACCTATATCGATGGTGACGAAGGCGTGCTGCTGCACCGTGGCTATGCGATCGGCGATCTGGCCGAAAATTCCAGCTTCATGGAAGTGGCCTATCTCCTCCTGAACGGCGAACTGCCGAACCAGGGCGAACTGTCGGAGTTCACCACCACCATCACGCGCCACACCATGGTGCATGAGCAGCTGGCAGCGTTCTTCCGCGGCTTCCGTCGCGATGCGCACCCCATGGCGATCATGTGCGGCGTGGTCGGCGCACTGTCCGCCTTCTATCACGACTCGACCGACATTCACGATCCGGTACAGCGGACGATTGCGTCGCACCGCCTGATCGCCAAGATCCCGACGATCGCGGCGATGGCGTACAAGTACAGTGTGGGTCAGCCCTTCCTGTACCCGGACAACTCGCTGTCCTACACCGGCAACTTCCTGCGCATGACCTTCGGCGTTCCGGCTGAGGCCTATGAGGTGAACCCGGCCGTCGAAAAGGCGATGGACCGCATCTTCATCCTGCACGCCGATCACGAGCAGAACGCGTCGACCTCGACCGTGCGTCTGGCCGGATCGTCGGGCGCCAATCCGTTCGCCTGCATTGCGGCGGGCATCGCGTGTCTGTGGGGCCCGGCGCATGGCGGCGCGAACGAAGCCGCGCTCAACATGCTGCGTGAGATCGGTACGCCCGAGCGTATTCCGGAGTTCATTGCCCGCGCCAAGGACAAGAACGATCCGTTCCGCCTGATGGGCTTTGGTCACCGCGTCTACAAGAATTACGATCCGCGCGCGACCGTGATGCAGAAGACCGTGCGCGAGGTGTTCGACGCGCTGAAGGTCAACGACCCGCTGTTCGAGACGGCGCTCCGGCTCGAAGAAATCGCGCTGAACGACGAATATTTCGTCGAGAAGAAGCTGTTCCCGAACGTCGACTTCTATTCGGGCGTCATCCTGTCGGCGATCGGCTTCCCGACCGAGATGTTCACCGTGCTGTTCGCGCTTGCCCGCACCGTCGGCTGGGTCGCGCAGTGGAACGAGATGATCACCGATCCCGACCAGAAGATCGGCCGTCCGCGTCAGCTCTACACCGGCCCGACGCAGCGTCCTTACGTTCCGGTCGAGCAGCGCTAAGCCATGAACCGGGCCCGGCCGATCCTGATCGCCATCGGCGTCCTTCTGGCGCTGACGGGGCTTTTGTGGATCGGTCAGGGCCTGGGCTATATCCGCTGGCCGCAGGAGAGCTTCATGCTCGGTCAGGGCGA
The DNA here is from genome assembly GCF_025371035.1 of Sphingomonas sp. LC-1. Taxonomy (GTDB): domain Bacteria; phylum Pseudomonadota; class Alphaproteobacteria; order Sphingomonadales; family Sphingomonadaceae; genus Sphingomonas; species Sphingomonas sanguinis_E. Next base: position 449,785 of record NZ_JANZXB010000001.1, read on the forward strand.
ATGGGCCGATCGCGGCGCCTTCGTCGCGATCGCGGGATTGGCGCTGATCCTGATCGCGCGGCGCTTGCCCAAGCGGCGCTGATCGATCTGCCAGAAAAGGAAAAGGGCTCCTGCGGGAGCCCTTTTTTTATCGCGCGCGAAGGCGGAAAGTGAAGGTCGCGCCCTGCCCCGGCTCGCTTTCGACCGACAGGTCGCCGCCCATGGCGCGCGCCAGCCGCCGCGCGATATATAGGCCCAGGCCGTTGCCACCCGGTTCGGACGGATCGACCCGTTCGAACTTCTCGAAAATGCGCGGCTGGTCCTTCAGGGCGATGCCCTTGCCCCGATCGGTGACGCGAACCAGCGCCCAATCGTCTTCGCGTTCCACGCTGACCACCACCTCTCCCCCATGGGGCGAATAGCGCAGCGCGTTGCCGATAAGGTTGATGAGGATTTGCAGCGAACGGCCGAAATCGCCGATCGCGCCCATCCCCTCGGCGATGGCCGGGCGGCGGATCGTCACTCCGGCGGAATCCGCCCGCACGCCGAGCAGACCCGCGGCGCGGCGCGCGACGTCGGCGAGATCGATCGGCGTGGCGGCCAGGCGAAAATCGGGCTGTTCGATCGCCTGCAGCTCGACCAGATTGTCGACCAACCCGATCAGATGACGTCCCGCGTGGGCGATGTCACCGGCATATTCGGCATAATCGGCCGCGATCGGTCCATCGGCCCGCGCCGCGATACTGTCGGCATTGGCCACGATCCGCGCCAGCGGCGTGCGCAACGCCCGGTCCAGACCGGCGGTGAAGCTTTCGGTCAAGGGTGGCTGCGCGGCCAGCGCCCGTGCCGCGTCGTCATCCTCGCCCGGCTGATCGATCAGGAAAGTCGCGCCGGTCAGCCCGGCGATCCCGCCCATCCCGTCATGCCGGATCGCCGCCGACAGCCGGACCGGCATATCGCTCGGCCGCAATCGCGCACAGCGCCCGTCGAGCGGAGCGGTCCCGCTCATCAGCACACCCCCGTCCCCCGTGGACGGATCGAAGGCGAACAGCGCGTTGAGCGGCCGCCCCAGCATCGCGTCGGGGTCGAAACCATGCCGTGCCCCTGCTTCGCGCGACAGAAAGGTCAGGCGCAGCGCCGCATCGGTTTCCCAGCGGAAATCGGCGCCCATCGCGGCATAATCGGGCGGCGTGGCGACGGGTTTCCAGGCGGCCCGGTCACGCCAGCCGCTGACGCTCAGCCGGATTTGCCCCGTCTCGGGCCGTGCCTGCACCCACAGGTCGAGATCGCCTTCGTCATCGGCCACCCGAACCTGCCGCGATACGGCAATGCCGAGCCGACGGGCCAGTCGCGCGATCCGGGCGACGGGCGCGACTGCCATGGGATCATCCGCCCCGCCGCCCGCGCGCATATGGAGCAGTTCGATCGGAGGATCGGCCGACAACAGGTGATCGGTCGCATCCAATATGGCGCGCGCCACCATCGATTCGCCCGGGCTGTTGATGGAGGTCATCGCCAGGCGCCTTGGTCCAGCCGCGCGATCGCCCCCCGAAAGGCGCGGGGAAGGCTCAGCGAGGCAATCGCCCTCCGCGCCGCTTCCGCAGGGATCGCCATGATCGCATCCAGCGCGTCCGCAAAGGCATCGACATCGCGCCGCCCATCCGCCTCTGCCAAAGCCAGACCGATGCGCGCGACCGTCGGCCGCCCTAGATCAAGCGACCGCAGCACCAGCCACAGCCGATCGCCCTCCGGCTCCAGCACGACGTCGCGCAGTTCGTCATGGTCGATGCCACATGCATGAGCGAGCAGCGCGATAAACAGTCCCGGCTGTCGATCGGACAGGCTTTCGAGCAGCAGATCGGGCAGTTCGGCGGGCCGCGCGTCGATCGCCTCGGCCAGTCGCAACACCGCCGCGCCGGGGCTGTCCGCCTCGCCATGGGCCGCCAGGACCCGCTCCGCCGCCAGGGCAAGCGCCTGGTCCAGGCCAGCATCATCCCCCTGGCGCAACGCGGCGGCGACCAGCCAGACCAGATGACGGCGAAGCGCGATCGGCAGCGCAATCGCCTCGCCATCCGCCTCCACCATGCGGGCCCGCCCCTCGGCGGCGAGGACCGCGCGCGCCGAGGATGCGACGATCCGGTCGGGCGCCTCGGTCAGGCGCACCAGCAGGCTGGGCGCGTCGCCCACCATCGTCTCGATCGGCAGCGCCTGAGCCAATAGCTGCAACCGAAGCTGCGCCACCAGTTCGGCGACCAGATCCGAATCGAAGAACAGCCCCGCCCGGCGGAGCCGCCGGATCGCCTCGGCCGGACCGGGGGGATCGGCCATTTCCTCCCCATCCGCGCGCAAACGCTCGGCCTGATGCAGAAGATCGGACACGGTCGTCTCGACAAGCGCCTGCAGACGCGCCCCGACTTCGAACCGGATTTGATCGGTCAACCGCGCGTCGTCATCCAGCCGCAGGTCCGCCACCGCCCCCTGGCACCGTGCCGCCGCCCGCGCACGCGCCGCTGCAACGCGCTCGGATAGCCGAGCGTGCTGCCAATCGGGGGCATCAAATGGGTCCTGTGCGACCGCCATCCAGCATCGCTAATGCCTTTGATGTTAAAGCGACACTAAACTTGCGCGCGCAATGTCTCGATTGCGGACGCCAAAGTGACGATCGCATAGACGCTCGCCAGTGCGAGTCCACCCAGCGTCATACCCAGCATGGTCGCCGGCAGGACGACCAAGAGATAGGCCGGCGGGCTGGCCCACCAGCGCCGCCGAAAGCGATACAGCGCCGCGCGTTCGGCCAATATGGCAAGGACGATCAGCATGATCGCGAACATCGGCGCGAGATCGTCGGCGAAGAGCCGGTAATGCTGCCACCCCAATGTCGCGATGGCGAGCGCGGCGAGACCGGCGATACCCGCCGAATGCGCGCGTACCGCCCCCTGCTCGTCACGAAGCCCCGCCAGCGTCTCCCCCAGCCCCAACCCCAATGTCCCGGCAATCGTCACCAACAACCCGAACGCGGGCAGACCGAACCCGATCAGCATCAGCCCCAACAGGCCCAGTCCCGCTCCGACCCCGCCTGCGACCTGCGCGGACACGCCCCGCTCGACCAGGCGCGGCAGGCTCAGCCGCGCGATCGGCGCGAGGATATAGCGATCGAACCAGCTCCGCCGCCCGGATACCAGCCGGGCGACCACGGCGCGTCCCTGTGCATCCAGCGCCTCGGCGCGGTGGACGATGCCATGCCCCGCCTTTTGCGCATCGCCGGGCAGCAGGATGTGCGTCGCATGCGCCTGCGCGGCCAGCCGCAGCAGTGTCGATTGGAGATCATAGTCACGGGGCAGCGCGGCGACCTCGGCCACGCGGCGCGGATCCACCCGTGCCACGCCCGCCCATGCCATCTGCCCGCCGACCCGCTCCAATCCCGCTTCGGCCCCCGCCTCCGGCACGACGACCAGCGCGTCATGGCCGGTATCGCGCAACACCAGTGCGATCATGTCCTCGGTGGTGATCAGGCCATCGGCAAGCACGACCAGCCGCGACAGGGGATGGAGCTTTTCGGCGGCCTCGACCGCGCTGCGCACGGTATCGACCACCACGCCGCGCTGCGCGATCCGCGCGATCGCGCCCAGCAATTCGGGGGTCAGCCGCGCCACCACGATGATGATCTGCGCCGCCCCCGCCGCGATCAGCAGCCGGGCCTGATATTCGATCAGCGTGACGCCAGCGAACGGCAAGGTGGCCGTCAACCGCCCGGGGCGGTCGTCAGCGTCGTCAATCGCAAAAAGAAGACCGGACAGCATCGCCCGCTGTTAGGCGCTTGGAGCGGTCCTTGCCAGCCCCGACCGTGCGGGGTTCGCTCCTAAGCCCTTCAGAGGCGGGCGACCTGTTGGCCGATCTGGTCGAGCAATGCGGCGTCCCGGCCATCGCGTTCCGCCGCCTGCGCCGCCAGGGTCATCAGCGGCAGGGCGTTGACGCTGGCCGCCAGCCCCTTCAGCCGCAAGGCCGCTTCGCGCCATTCCTGACCATTTCCTGCCGCGTGCATGACCTCCAGCGCACGGGTCACGCCCTCGACAAAGGCGCGCCGAAGATCCTGGATGACGGCGGGCTCGTCACCGGCAACGGCCGCCAGAGCGGAGTCGATCGTTCCATGTTCATAGGTCATTGCCCCCTCATAAACCGGATGGTCCTTGCCACGGAATAGCGCAAATCGCTTCCTGCGGCGGGCAAACGTGATAAACCGACCCATTGTGACACGGGGGCTTGGATGATCGTGGATTTGCGCGCGGAGCGTCAGGACAGGTCGGACGGGCTGGAAACGGCGTCGGATATGGCCGACGATACCGCGCCGCCCATGGCCGCTTTCACCGGCAGCCCCTGGCTGGACGAGAGCGCCGCGCCAGACCCCGTGGCGGAGGAACCCGCCCCCCGCTGGCCGATGATGCTGGCGCTGGCATGCGCGATCGGCTGGGCCGGGGCGGTGGCGGCCTGGGGCATGTCGCGGTCGGCCGAACTGTCGCTGGCGACCCTGCCTCCGCTGGTGACGCTGGGGCTGGCGGGCCCCATGGCGATCGCAGTCCTGTGGCTGGTCGTACAGCGCAATAGCCGAGCCGAGCAGCGGCGTTTCGCGCTCACCGCGCATGAGATGCGGGCGGAGGCGGTGGCGCTCGAACGCGCGGTCGCCGCGATCGGGCGCGCGCTGGAGGGGAATCGGGCCGAACTGTCTGCGCAGGCCCAGAGCCTGTCCGACCTGATGGAATTGGCGCAAAATCATTTCTCCACCATCTCCCGAGATCTGTCGGACGACATCCAGATGGTTGAGGCGCATGGCCGAACGCTGGCCGATGTCGCGGCAACCAGCCAGGCGGGGCTGACCCAATTGCTGGGCGCGCTTCCCCAGGCGGCGGAGGATGTCAGCGAGGCGAGCGACCGGATGGCCGACATCGTCCGCGCGGCCGAGACGCATGTCGCGGCGCTCGACGCGCAACTGGTGGCGCTCGGGCGGCGCGGACAGGATGCCGACACCATCGCCACCGGCGCCGCGATGCGGCTGGCGACCCATATCGAGCAGATGGAAGCGACCAGCCGCAACGCCAGCCAGCATCTCGAAAAGGTCAGCGCCAGCGTCGCGACGACCGTTGACGCGCTGCTCGACCGAACCGCCGAGGCGATCGACCAGTCGCGTCAGGGGCTGGCCGCGCAGGGCGAGGCGATGCTGGCCATGGTCGGCGCCAATCAGGCTGCGCTGGACAGCGCTGCGCGCGACAGCGCCGATGCGCTGGCCGAACGGATCGTCACCGTCGATGCCGCCGTCGCCCGCCTGACCGGCGAACTGGAGGCGCAGCGGGTCGCGGGCGAGGCGGTGGTCCGCTCGCTCGACGAGGAATTGGAACGGGTCGAGACGCGGATCGCGGTGCTCCATGCGCAGGGGACCGAGAAGTCGCAGATGCTTGCCGCGTCGATCAGCGCGCTGGGCGGATCGGCGGATGCGATGACCGGCGCGTTGGAGGTTGGCGAGCAGGTGGCGCATCGCGTCATCGGAACCACCGAATCGCTGTTGATCGCGCTCGATGCCGCGGCGCGCGAAATCGACGAGACGCTGCCCGAAGCACTTGGTCGGCTCGACCAACGCATGCACGCCAGCCATGAGGTGGTGGTCGAAACCAAGCCCGAATTGCTCGCCCTCGTCGCCGCAGCCGAAAGCACGCATGAGGCGATCGAAGCGATTGCCGATGTCATCGCCGAACAGCGCCAGACGCTGGAGACCTTGTCCGGTTCGCTGATCGAGACGCTGTCGAGCGGGCGGGCCAAGGCGGATGCGCTGGGCATGATGGTGGACGAGACCATCGACCGCTCGCACCGTTTCGCCGACGAGGCGGCGCCGAAGCTGGTCGATGCGCTGCTCCGCGTCCGCGAAACTGCCGCGAGCGCGGCCGAAAGCGCGCGCGAGACGCTGGCGGAAGTCATTCCCCAGGCGGCAAGCGCGCTGGAACATGCCAGTGCCGAGGCCATGCGCCGCGCGACGGGCGACACCGTCGAGCGACAGGTTCATGCGATCGTCGACGCGACCCAGAGTGCGGTCGAAGCCGCGACCCGCGCGACCGAAAGACTGGCGCGACAGGCCGATCTGATCGCCGAGAAAACTGCGATCGTGGAAACCCGGCTGGACGAAGCCCGCACCGAGCGGGAGGAAGCCGATCGCGACAATTTCGCGCGCCGCGCCTCGCTTCTGGTTGAATCGCTCAACTCCGCGTCGATCGACATCGCCAAAATCTATGCGCCGGAGGTCACCGACAGCGCATGGGCCGCCTATCTGAAGGGGGATCGCGGTGTCTTCACCCGGCGCGCGGTCCGCATCCTGGATTCGCACCAGGCCCGCGATATTGCCGATCTATACGACGACGATACGAAGTTCCGCGATCATGTGAACCGCTACATCCACGATTTCGAGGCGATGCTGCGCGGCGTGCTCGCCCAGCGCGATGGGTCCCCGTTGGGGGTGACCTTGCTGTCGTCGGACATGGGCAAGCTCTATGTCGCGCTTGCCCAAGCGATCGAACGGTTGCGATAGGCCCTTCGGCCTTTGAAGGGGCCCCGTAGTGCATGACGCCATGCGACGCCCCCTGCCCCGTTCCGCCTGAGCGACGGCAGGGGGCCACGCCAGATGCTCACCCGTTCAGGGCATAGACCCGCAACCGATGTCCATCGGGATCAAGCGCGACGAAACTGCGCCCGAAAGGCCGGTCGGTCGGCGGCATCAGAATTTCGATACCTCGCGCCGCCCAATCGGCATGACAGGCATCGACCCCGTCCAGGCTTTGCTTGAAGCCTATCTCGATGCTTCCGGTCACCCCGGTCGCCGGCGGATCGATCACGTCGCGACACCATAAGCCCAGGGCATTTCCAGGCGACAGGGCAAACAGCGCGAAGGCATCGCTGGCGTCCACCGGCTCGCTGCCCAACATGCGGCGATAGAAAGCGGCGCTGGCGGCCGGATCGGCAACGTGCAACAAAATGGTGGTTTCGGGACAGGTCATGTCAAAGGCTCCTTGGTAATCAAGGAGCCTTGCCTAACCGTCTGCTGCGTCAGTTTCTGTCAGCAGGAAACGTTCCGGTGGAATGCCGTTTGCCTCGCGCCATTCGCGGAGAAGCGCCACGCGACGACGCGGATAACGCTCGGGCAAGACGCGTGCGGTGACGATGCGGTCGATGCGGAACGTCCGGTAATCGCCCCGCAATTCGCACCAGCCCAGCAGCACATCCGCCCGGTCGAACAAGGCAATGGCAAAGGGCCAGATGATCCGCTCCGACGCCAGTCCCTCTGCATCGCGATAGACCAGCGACAAACGCCGTTCCGCCCGGATCGCGCCGCGCAGCGGTGCGGGGTCGATTTCCGCACCATAGGCCTCGGAGCGCATTCCTATATAAAGCGCGGTCGAGCGCATCGCCTCGGCCTGTTCAGGGGTCATGGCCCGCATGATCCGGGCGGCGGCACTGCGCGCGGCCTGCCCCATCGCGGGGTCCGCACGCTCGGCCACCCAGCGCGCGCCGAGGACCAGCGCCTCGACCTCCTCGATCGGGAAGCTCATCGACGGAAGCATGAACCCGGGCCGCAGGCGATAGCCCAGCCCCGCCTCTCCTTCGATGTCCGCGCCCATCGCCTGAAGCGTCGCGATGTCGCGGTACAAGGTGCGCAGCGAAATGCCGAGTTGCTCGGCCAGATGCCGTCCGCTGACCGCCCGGCTCTGGCGGTGGAGCAGATGAAGCAGATCGAACAGACGCGAAGCGCGAGCCATAGCGCTAGGCCTTGGTCACCCCGCTCCAGTCGAGCATGTCGGCGGTGATCCAGCCATTGACGTAGTTGAGATAAAAGGTCGCGAACATCAGCGTCGCGACGATCGTCGTGCGCCAGATGAAACGGCCGGGCTGAAAGACATGGGGCGCGCTTTCGGCGGTGCCGGGAACATGCGTCGCCCCTGCCTCATGGCTGGTCCTCACCCCGAAGGGCAGGACCAGGAACACGGCGAGGAACCAGAACAGGACGTAGATCGCAAGGGCCGACGTCCAGTGCATGGCTTACCCCTCGATCAACAGGACATCGACGATCGGCTTCTTGCCGGTCCAGCGCGTCGCCACCTTGCGCACCGACAGGCGGATATCCTCGCGCAGCTTGTCCGTGGCGCGGCGCGGGCCGTCCACCGCCTTGGCCGCGGCGGCGACCGCCTCCGCAATGAACGCGTCGCGCTCATCCTCGACCGGCACACCCTGAACGCGGATTTGCGGGCTGCCGACCAGCCGGCCTTTCGCGACCGCGACGCCGACCGAAATCTGGCCATTGATCGCCAGCTTGCGCCGCTCGTTCATCGTCGATCCGTCCGAGGGCAGGATCACGTCGCCGTCGAGCACAAGCCGGCCGACCGGAACATTGCCGATCTTGGTCGCATTGCCCGGCAGCAGTCGGACCATATCGCCGTCCGACTGGACCAGGGTCGCGGGAACGCCCTGCGTGGTGGCGAAGCGGGCATGCTCCATCATGTGCCGCATCTCGCCATGCACCGGCATCAAGGTGCGGGGACGCAGCCACTTGTACATCTGCGCCAGTTCGGGCTGGCCGGGATGGCCCGAGACATGGACATGCGCCTGACGCTCGGTGACCATGCGGACGCCCTTGCCCGCCAGGATGTTCTGGATGCGGCCGACCGCCGTCTCGTTGCCCGGAATCTGCCGCGCCGAGAAGATCACCGTATCGCCGGTGTCGAGCCGGATCGTATGGCTGCCCTCGGCGATGCGCGACAGCGCCGCGCGCGGCTCGCCCTGACCGCCGGTTGCGACGATCAGGACGCGGTCCTTCGGCAGGCGCATCGCGGTTTCGGGATCGACCGTCTCCGGGAAGCCCTTGAAGTAACCGCAAGCCTTGCCGACCTTCAAAATCCGGTCGAGCGAACGCCCGGTGACACACAGCTTGCGCCCCGTCTCCTTGGCCACCTCCCCCAGTGTCACCAGACGCGCGGCGTTGGAGGCAAAGGTGGTGACGACCACCCGGCCCTTGGCCTTAGCGACCGTCTCGGCGATGCCGGGACGCACGCTGGCTTCCGAACCAGAGGCTTCCGTGTTGAAGGCGTTGGTCGAATCGCAGACCAGAATGTCCACGCCCCGGTCACCGATCGACGACAATTGCGCGGGGCTGGCGGGCTTGCCGATCACCGGCGTCTGGTCGAGCTTCCAGTCGCCGGTGTGGAAGACGCGGCCCACCGCCGTCTCGATCAGCAGTGCATTCGCCTCGGGAATCGAGTGCGACAGCGGCACGAAGGTGAAGTCGAACGGGCCGACCTCGAACGCCTTGCCCGTCTCCATGACGCGCAACTTGACGCGATTGGCGCTGCCCTCCTCCTCCAGCTTGCCGCGGACAAGCCCGGCGGTGAAAGCCGTGGCATAGATCGGCACGCCCAGATCCTCGGCGAGATAGGGCAGCGCGCCGATATGGTCTTCGTGACCATGGGTCAGCACGATGCCGACCAGATCGTCCAGCCGATCCTCGATGAAGCTCAGATCGGGCAGGATCACGTCGATGCCGGGATAGGCCGGATCGGCGAAGGTGATGCCGCAATCGACCATCACCCACTTACCTTCGGTGCCGTACAGGTTCACGTTCATGCCGATTTCGCCCGATCCACCGAGCGCGCAGAACAGCAATTCTTTCTTGGGAGTCATTCACTTCCTGACAATGGACGCCCATCCCGCTGAAAGCGGGTCCGGGGCGATAGGGGTGCGCCGGTCAGGGCGCGGTCATCTGTTTTCGCGGATCGGGACGCCCTGCGGTCGTTCGCGGGCTATCCATCACCGAAACTCGTTCATTGAATATGGGCCCGATCCCACAGGATCGCCAGCCCCTGAATGGTCAGATCGGGCTCGATGTGATCGAATACATCCGTATGCGGGCTGAGCAGTGCCGCCAAACCGCCGGTCGCCAGCACCTTGACCGGGCGACCGACCTGCGCCTTCAACCGCGCGACCAGCCCTTCGATCATGGCGATATAGCCCCAGAAGATGCCGATATGCATCTGGTCGACCGTGTTGCGGCCGACGACGTTGCGGCTTTGCGGCGCTTCGATTGCGATGCGGGGCAGCTTGGCGGCGGCGGTGACCAGCGCGTCGAGCGACAGGTTGATGCCGGGTGCGATGATCCCGCCCTTATACGCGCCCTGATAATCGCTGACATCGAAGGTCGTCGCGGTGCCGAAATCGATGGTGATCAGGTCGCCGGGATAAAGAGCATGCGCGGCGATCGTATTCACCGCCCTGTCCGCCCCCAACGAGGCCGGTTCGTTGACGTCGATCGCGATACCCCATTCGGCGGCGCCACGCCCCGCGATCAGGGGATCGACCTTGAAATATTTCTGCGCCAACACTTCCAGATTGTGGAGCGCGCGTGGCACCACGGTGGCGATGATGACGCCGGTCACATCCTCGCGCGCATAGCCTTCCAGTGCCAGCAACTGGCTGATCCATACGGCATATTCGTCACCCGTACGGCGCGGGTCGGTCGCGATCCGCCAGCGGCCCTTGATCGTCCGCCCTTCGAGCAGCGCGAAGACCACGTTCGTGTTCCCGGCATCGATCGCAAGCAGCATGGGGATCCTTCAAAGCAGGAAAATATCACCGGCATGGATGACATGGGTGGCGCCATCCGCCAAGCCGAGCCGGAGCGCGCCATCGCCCGCCAGCCCCTCGAACACGCCGTTCAGCACCCGACCATCGGGCAGTCGAGCGGTCAACGCGGCACCACGGGGATGCGCCCTTTCCTCCCAACGCGCGATGACCGCGGACAAGCCGGACGCGCGCCAGATCGCGACCCAACGCGTCATCGCCTCGGCGAGCAACGCCTGCATCGTCGCGGGCGGGACATCGACGCCATGATCGCGGAGCGCGGCCGTGGCGCGGTCGGGTAGGTCCGGGGCCGACGCCAGGTTGATCCCCATGCCGATGACGACCGCATCGCCGCTACGCTCCAGAAGTATGCCCGACAGCTTGGCGCCGTCGATCAGCAGGTCATTGGGCCATTTCAGACAGAGCCGCCCCCCCATTTCGGGCAGGCAGGCGCGGACCGCCTCCTCGATCGCCACGGCGGCGACCAGCGCCAGCGTGGCGGGCATCGGATCGCCCGGATGCAAACGCACCAGGGTCGATCCGTAAAAATTGCCGGAGGGCGAGGACCAATCCCGCCCCTGGCGTCCGCGCCCCGCCGTCTGGCGGTCGGCCCGGAGCCAGAGACCGTCTTCGCCGCCCGCATCCGCGAGCTGGCGAAGATCGGCATTGGTCGATCCCGTTTCCGGGAGGTGCAGCAATCGGCTCAGAACAGCGCCCGAGCGGCCGCCAGCGACCAGGCACCCAGAAGCGGGATCGCCAGATAGCCGACCGGCGAGACGAACAGCGCCGACAGCGCGATAAGGCCGTTCTCGACCGGCTGCGCATCGCTATTGTCCCAGGCCCCGACGGGCTCGTCGAAGAACATCGTCTTGACGATGCGGAGATAATAATAGGCACCGATCACCGACGCAACGACACCGATCACCGCCAGCGGGAAAAGCCCCGCCGCGACCGCCGCGTTGAACACCGCGAACTTGGCATAGAAGCCAAGCAGCGGCGGGATGCCCGCGACCGAGAACATGAAAAAGGCCATCGCCCAGGCGAGCGCCGGACGCGTGCGGGACAGGCCCGACAGGCTGGCGATCGACTCCATCGGATTGCCCTGCTCGTCACGCATGCGGATGACGATGAGGAACGCACCCAGCGTCATGATGACGTAGATGGTCAGATAGGTCAGCACCGCCGCGACGCCCTGCGCCGTGCCGGCCGCCAGACCGATCAGCGCGAAGCCGACATTGTTGATCGACGAATAGGCCAGCAGCCGCTTGATGTTGGTCTGCCCGATCGCCGCCACGGCGCCGAGGATGATCGACGCCAGTGCGGCGAAGGTCACGATCTGCTGCCACTGCTGCACCGCCGAGCCCATGGCCTCGACCGCGACGCGGATCGCCAGCGCCATCGCCGCAACCTTGGGGGCCGAAGCGAAGAAGGCGGTCACCGGGGTCGGCGCGCCCTCATAGACGTCCGGGGTCCACATGTGGAACGGCACCGCCGACATCTTGAACGCGAGCCCTGCGAACACGAACACCAGGCCGAACATCAGGCCCAGCGAGCGCGTGCCCATCGCCGCGTCACGGCCATAGGCACCCGCGATCTGGGCGAAGTCGGTCGAGCCGGTGAAGCCATAGACCAGCGAAATGCCGTAGAGCAGGATGCCCGACGCCAGCGCGCCCAGCACGAAATATTTCAGACCCGCTTCGGCCGAGCGGCCATCGCGACGCATGAAGCTCGCCAGCACATAGGCCGACAGGCTCTGCAGCTCGAGACCGACATAGAGGGTCAACAGATCGCCCGCCGACACCATCATGCCCATGCCGACTGAGGAGAGCAGCATCAGGATTGGATATTCGGGACGCAGATCCTCGCCCGGCGAGCGGGCGAAGAAGCGCGGCGCCATGATGATCGCAACTGCGGTCGCCAGATAGATCAGGACCTTGGCGAAACCGGCAAAGGCATCCGCGCGGTACAGGCCGCCAAAGGCCAGCCCGCCCGTGGTCGCCGGACCGGCGAGCGCGACCATCGCCCCCGCCAGCACGAACACCGCCGCAATGGAGATTCCGCGCGTCGAGGCGGTTCCGCCCCAGGCGGCGACGAGCATCAGCGCGATCGCGCCGAGGGTCAGCACCAGCTCGGGCAGGACCATCAAGAGGTTCAACGAATAGCTCATCAGTGCGCCTCCCCGTGCGCAGCTTGGTGCTCAGGGGCATGGGTGGTGGCCAGTGCCGGGTTACCGGCAGTGGGACGGCTGTCCGAACCGGGGTTCGCGCGGTCGATCCGCTGGAGCAGGATCGTCACGTCCTTGCGCATCGGCGCCAGGAAGCTTTCCGGATAGACACCCATCCACAAAGTCACCGCCGCGATCGGGGCCAGCAGCCAGAGCTCGCGTGCCGACATGTCGGGCATCGCCGCAACCTCGTCCGACTTGACCTCGCCATAAGCGATCCGCCGGTAGAGATAGAGCATATACGCCGCACCCAGGATGATGCCGGTGGTGCAGAGCAGCGCGGTCCAGGTCGACACCTGATAGGTGCCCATCAGCGACAGGAATTCGGCGACGAAGCCGCTGGTGCCCGGCAGACCGATCGACGCCATGGTGAAGAACAGGAAGAACACGGCATATTTCGGCATGTTGATCGACAGCCCGCCATAGCGCGCGATCTCACGGGTGTGCAGCCGGTCATAGATGACGCCGACGCATAGGAACAGCGCGCCCGACACCAGGCCGTGGCTGAGCATCATGATCATCGCGCCTTCGATGCCCTGCTGGTTGAAGGCATAGAGACCGATGGTCACGATCGCCATGTGCGCGACCGACGAGTAGGCGATCAGCTTCTTCATGTCGGACTGCACCAGCGCGACCAGCGAGGCATAGATCACCGCCACCGCCGACAGCGCGAAGATCAGCCAGGTCAGCTGTCCGCTCGCCTCCGGGAACATCGGCAGCAGGAAGCGCAGGAAGCCATAGCCGCCCAGCTTCAGCAGGACGCCCGCCAGGATGACCGAACCCGCCGTCGGCGCCTGGACGTGCGCGTCGGGAAGCCAGGTGTGGACCGGCCACATCGGCATCTTGACCGCGAACGAGGCGAAGAAGGCGACCCACAGCCAGGTCTGCACCGAGGCCGGGAAGTCATAGGCCAGCAGCGCCGGGATCGAGGTCGTGCCCGCCGTGCGCGCCATATAAAGCATCGCGACGAACATCAGCAGCGAGCCGAGCAGCGTGTACAGGAAGAACTTGTACGACGCGTAGATGCGGTTCGCCCCGCCCCAGATACCGATGATCAGATACATCGGGATCAGGCCGGCTTCGAAGAAGACGTAGAAGAGGAACAGGTCCTGCGCCGCGAAGGTGCCGATCATCAGCACCTCGGTGAACAGGAACAGCCCCATATATTCGGGAACGCGCTTGTCGATCGCGCGCCAGCTCGCGCCGATGCAGATCGGCATCAGGAACACGCTGAGCATGATCAGCAGCAGCGCGAAGCCGTCGATGCCGAGCGACCAGCCGAACGGGCCGAAGATGCCGGGGGCATGTTCGACGAACTGCCACTGCGCGCCGCCCACATCGAACTGCGTCCAGAGCACGATGCCCAGCACGAAGTCGATCAGCGTGGCGGCGAGCGCCAGCATGCGCGCGCCTTGCGCCTTGAGGAAGAGGCAGGCGATCGCGGCAATAGCCGGGACCGCCAGCATGACGGAGAGGATCGGGAAGCCCTGCATCACGCGATCAACCCAAAATGGCCCAGGTGACGGCCGCGGTCAGGCCGATCAACATGACGAAGGCATAGCTGTAGAGGTATCCCGTCTGGAAGCGCGCCGCACCCTTGCTGCCTTGCTGGATAAGCCAGGCAACGCCGTTGGGGCCGAAGCGGTCGATCGTCTTCTCGTCACCACGGTGCCAAAGGAACCGGCCGATCGCGAAGGCGGGGCGCACGAAGAGGAAATGGTAGATCTCGTCGAAATACCATTTGTTGAGGAGGAAGCGGTACAGGATGCGGAACTGGTCCGCGAACTTGGCCGGGAATTCCGGCGCACGGATATAGGTCAGATACGCGGTCAGCAGACCGAGCAGCATCACCACCGTCGCCGACAGCTTCACCCACACCGGCACGCCGTGCATCGAGTGCATGAGGTGCTCGTTGAAGGCGATCGCGCCCTTCCAATAGCTCTCGCCCGACTCCGGCTCGATGAACCAGCCGTGGAAGACGAAGCCCGCCGCAATCGCGCCGATCGACAGCACGATCAGCGGGATCAGCATGACCAGCGGGCTCTCATGCGGATGATAGCCACCGGTGCCCTCGGGCAGTTCCTCCTGCGACGGACCATGGACGTGCGGCTCGTCGCCGGCATCCTCGTTCGCAGGGTGCGGATCATGGGTAAGCCCATGATCGCCATGCCCGTGCGCGTCGTGCAGCGCGTGCTGGATATGCTCCGACGCGACCCAGCGCGGCTTGCCCCAGAAGGTCAGGAACATCAGGCGCCACGAATAGAAGCTGGTCAGCAGCGCGGCGATCACGCCCGCCCAGAAGGCGAAGCCCGAACCACCCGCATAGGCGACCTCGATGATCGCGTCCTTCGAATGGAAGCCCGCGAAACCGAACGCCATCGGATTGCCGAACAGAGCCGGGATACCGACGCCGGTGATCGCCAGCGTACCCATCATCATCGCCCAGAAGGTGACCGGGATGTGGCGACGCAGGCCGCCATAGTAACGCATGTCCTGCTCGTGGTGCATCGCATGGATCACCGAGCCCGCACCTAGGAACAGCAGCGCCTTGAAGAAGGCGTGGGTGAACAGGTGGAACATCGCCGCGCCATAGGCGCCGACGCCGGCCGCGAAGAACATATAACCGAGCTGCGAACAGGTCGAATAGGCGATGACGCGCTTGATGTCGGTCTGCACCGTGCCGACGGTGGCGGCAAAGAAGCAGGTGCAGGCGCCAATCACGGTGATGACAGCCAATGCGGTCGGCGACGTTTCGAACATCGGCGACAGGCGGCACACCATGAACACGCCCGCGGTGACCATGGTCGCCGCGTGGATCAGCGCCGACACCGGGGTCGGACCTTCCATCGCGTCCGGCAGCCAGGTGTGGAGGCCGAGCTGCGCCGACTTGCCCATCGCGCCGACGAACAGCAGCAGGCAGAGCACCGTCATCGTATCGAAACGATAGCCCAGGAAGCCGATGGTCGAGCCCGCCATGCCGGGGGCCGCCGCCAGGATCGCCGGGATCGAGACGGTCCCGAACACCAGGAACGTGCCGAAGATGCCGAGCATGAAGCCCAGGTCGCCGACGCGGTTGACGACGAACGCCTTGATTGCGGCCGCATTGGCCGAGGGCTTGCGGAACCAGAAGCCGATCAGCAGGTAGGACGCGAGACCCACGCCTTCCCAGCCGAAGAACATCTGGACCAGATTGTCCGCCGTCACGAGCATCAGCATCGCGAAGGTGAAGAGGCAGAGATAGGCGAAGAAGCGCGGCTGATCCGGCTCCTCGCTCATATAGCCCCAGCTATAGAGGTGGACGAGCGCCGAGACGCTGGTGATGACCACCAGCATGATCGCGGTCAGCGAGTCGACGCGCAGCGCCCAGTCGACCGACATGGTGCCGCTGGTGATCCAGTGGAGCACCGGCGTCACGGTCGCCACATTGGCGCCCGACAGATAGCCGATGAAGATCGGCCAGGACAGCGCACAGGAAATGAACAGCGCGCCGGTCGTGACGACCTTGGCGGGCACGTTCCCGATGGCCTTGTTGCCGAACCCCGCAATGGCGGCGGCCAGCAACGGCAGGAAGACGATAGCGAGGATCAACCCGATTACCCCTTCATCCGGTTGACGTCGTCGACCGCGATGGTGCCGCGGCCACGGAAATAGATGACCAGGATCGCCAGACCGATCGCCGATTCACCGGCGGCCACGGTCAGCACGAACATGGCGAAGACCTGACCCACCAGATCCTGAAGCGCGGCCGAGAAGGCGACGAGGTTCAGGTTCACGGCGAGCAGGATGAGCTCGATCGCCATGAGGATGACGATCAGGTTCTTCCGATTGAGGAAGATACCCAGCACCCCCATGGTGAACAGGATCGCTGCAACGACCAGATAATGGACGAGACCGATCGTCACAGTTCCACCCCCTGCCCGATGGGCTGATTGATGTTGCGGATCGCCTCATGCGGCTGACGCGCATTCTGCTTGGCGATGTTCTGCGGACGGACGCCGCCACGCTTGCGATGCGTGAGCACGATCGCACCGATCATCGCGACGAGCAGGACGAGCCCTGCTCCCTCGAAGATGAAAAGATAGCGCGTGTATAGCAGGTTGCCGATCGCCTGGATGTTGGACACCTCGGGCGCGATCGGGGCCGCACGGGCCGCCAGCTGCACGCCGCCGACGCTCCACGCCTGGAAGGCGATGATGACCTCGGCCAGCAGGGCAACGGCGAGTGCCAGGCCCAGCGGCAGATAGCGCGCAAAGCCCGCCCGCATCGCCGCGACCTCGATATCGAGCATCATGACGACGAAGAGGAACAACACCGCGACCGCGCCCACATAGACGATGACGAGCAGCATCGCGATGAACTCGGCCCCGCACAGCACCATGAGGCCCGCGGCGTTGAAGAACGCCAGGATCAGCCACATGACCGAGTGCACCGGATTGCGCGACGCGATCGTGAGCCCTGCGGACACGATCACCACGGTCGCGAAAATATAGAAGGCGATAGCCTGTATCACTGCCTGTCAGGCCCCTTTTCTGTCCGCCCCGAACCGTTGGTCGCGGGCTTTAACGGTACGGCGCATCGGCGGCAAGGTTCGCCGCGATCGCGCTTTCCCAGCGGTCACCGTTATCGAGCAACTTCGACTTGTCGTAGATCAGCTCTTCGCGGGTCTCGGTCGAAAATTCGAAGTTCGGACCCTCGACAATGGCGTCCACGGGGCAAGCCTCCTGGCACAGCCCGCAATAGATGCACTTGGTCATGTCGATGTCGTAGCGCGTCGTGCGGCGGCTGCCGTCGTCGCGGGGTTCCGCCTCGATCGTGATCGCCTGGGCAGGGCAGATCGCCTCGCACAGCTTGCACGCGATGCACCGCTCCTCGCCATTGGGGTAGCGACGCAGCGCGTGCTCGCCCCGGAAGCGCGGAGAGATGGGGTTCTTCTCGAACGGATAGTTGATCGTCGCCTTCGGCTTGAAGAAGTAGCGAAGGGTCAGCGCATGCCCCTTCACGAACTCCCACAGCGTAAAAGCCTTGACGTACTGAGCGACGCTCATGCCGGAACTCCCACGCGCGCATACATCAGCACGCCAGACACCAAGAATACCCAGAACAGCGATACCGGCAGGAACACCTTCCAGCCCAGCCGCATCAGCTGGTCGTACCGATAGCGCGGTACGGTCGCCTTCACCCATGAAAAGACGAAGAAGAAGAAGCACATCTTCAAGAGCAGCCAGACGATCCCCGGCACGGCATAAAGCGGCGCCCAGTCGAGCGGCGGCAGATAGCCACCCCAGAACAGGATCGCGTTCAGCGCGCACATCAGGATGACGTTGGCATACTCACCCAGCCAGAACAGCGCGAACGACATCGAGCTATACTCGGTCTGGTAACCCGCGACGAGTTCCGACTCCGCTTCGGTCAGATCGAACGGCGCGCGCTGCGTCTCGGCCAGCGCCGAGATGAAGAACATCACCGCCATCGGGAAGAGCAGCGGGTTGAGGAAGAAGCCGTTGACCGGAATCCCCAACACGCTCTTCTGCGCCTCGACGATGTCCGTCAGGTTAAAGCTGCCCGACCACATCACGACCGAAATCAGGATGAAGCCGATCGCGACTTCATAGGACACCATCTGGGCGGCCGCACGAAGCGCCGAGTAGAAGGGATATTTCGAGTTCGATGCCCAGCCCGACAGGATCACGCCATACACGCCCAGCGACGAGGCGGCGAGAACGTAGAGCAGGCCGACATTGATGTTGGCGACGACCACGCCCGGCTGGAACGGCACCACCGCCCAGACGATCAGCGCGACCGTGAAGGTGATGATCGGCGCCAGCAGGAACAGCCCGCGATTGGCGGCGGCCGGAACGATGGTTTCCTGAAGGAAGACCTTCAGACCGTCGGCGAAGGACTGGAGCAGACCGAAGGGGCCGACCACGTTCGGCCCACGGCGCAGCGCCATCGCCGCCCAGATCTTGCGGTCGACATAGATGACCATCGCGACCGCCAGCATCAGCGGCAGCGCGATCGCCAGGATCCCGACCAAAGTCGCGACCGTCCATGCCCAGCCATAAGGAAGGCCGAGCGTCGTGTTGAAAAACGCGGTCACTCCGCTGCCTCCGCATAGCTCTCACCATGGACCAGTTCGGCCGAGCAGCGCTGCATCGTCGGGCTGGCGCGGCAGATCGCGTTGGTGAGGTAGAAGTCCTTGATCGGATAGCCCTCGATCGTGCCCGACGCGGTCGCGTTCAGCGACGGCGCGGCCCAGTCGAAGGTCACGAGGCCGACCCGGCCCAGCGCAGGAACCTCGGCGGCCATGGCGGCGCGGAGTTCGTCCAGCGTGTCGAACTTCAGGGTCTGGCCCAGAACCTCGGACAGCGCGCGGAAGATCGTCCAGTCGTCGCGCGCGTCGCCCGGTGCGAACACCGCCCGCTCGCCGCGCTGCACCCGGCCCTCGAGGTTGACCCAGGTGCCCGACTTCTCGGCATAGGTCGCGCCCGGCAGGATGACATCGGCGTGATGCGCACCCTTGTCGCCATGATGGCCGACGAACACCTTGAAGCTGCTGCCGAACTTGGCGAAATCCACCTCGTCGGCGCCCAGGAAGAAGGCGAGCTTCGGCGCGGCCGCGACGACGTCGGCGATGCCGCCCTTCTGCGCATAGCCGAGCATCAGCCCGCCCATGCGCGCGGCCGCCATATGAATGACGTTATAGCCGTTCCAGGCCGAACCGTCTTCCAGCGTGCGCACCAGATTGAACTGGTCGACCAGCTTCAGGCTCGCGCCATGCGCGCCCTTGATCGCACCGCCACCGAGGATGACCATCGGACGCGCGGCCTTGCCGAACAGCTCGGTCACCGCCTCGGGCAGGTTGCCCAGCACCGACAGGTTGGCGCCCAGCCACTCAACCTTGTAGGTCAGGTCGGTTTCGGGGCCGATCGCGAAGACCTTGGCGCCCTTCTTGATCGCCTTGCGGATACGGGTGTTCACCAGCGGCGCTTCCCAGCGCAGGTTGGTGCCGATCAGCAGGATCGCATCGGCGCGCTCGACGCCCGCGATGGTCGTGTTGAAGTTCACCGCGGCCAGGCTCGACGTGTCGTAATCCATGCCGGTCTGACGGCCTTCGAGCAGGCTCGAACCCATCTTGGCCAGCAACGCCTTGGCGGCGAACATCGTCTCGCAATCGACCTGATCGCCGGCGATCGCGGCGACGCTGGAACCGGCATTCACGTCACGGATCGCGGCGAAGGCCTCGTCCCAGGTGGCGGGCACCAGCTTGCCGTCGCGGCGGATGAACGGACGGTCGAGACGACGACGGACCAGGCCGTCGATCGCGTGACGCGTCTTGTCGCTCGCCCACTCCTCGTTCACCTCGTCATTGATGCGCGGCACGCAGCGCAGCACCTGACGGCCCCGGCTGTCGAGGCGGATATTGGTGCCGACCGCGTCCATCACGTCGATGGCGAGCGTCTTCTTCAGCTCCCACGGACGCGCCTCGAACGCATAGGGCTTGGACGTCAGCGCGCCCACCGGGCACAGGTCGACGACATTGCCTGACAGCTCGCTCGACACGGCCTGTTCGAGATACGAAGTGATCTGCATGTTCTCGCCGCGATAGATCGCGCCGATTTCCTCCACGCCCGCGACCTCTTCGGCGAAGCGGACGCAGCGGGTGCACTGGATGCAGCGGGTCATGACCGTCTTGACGATCGGACCCATGTACTTCTCGGTGACGGCCCGCTTGTTCTCGTCATAGCGGCTATGGCCCTTGCCATAGGCCATGGACTGGTCCTGCAGGTCGCACTCGCCGCCCTGATCGCAGATCGGGCAGTCCAGCGGATGGTTGATCAGCAGGAATTCCATCACGCCTTCGCGCGCGGCCTTCACCATCGGGGTGGTGGTGAAGATTTCCTGATTTTCCGCTGCCGGAAGCGCACACGACGCCTGCGGCTTGGGGGGCCCGGGCTTCACCTCGACCAGGCACATGCGGCAATTGCCCGCGATGGACAGCCGCTCATGATAGCAGAAGCGCGGGATTTCCTTGCCCGCAAGCTCGCAGGCCTGCAGCACGGTGGCGCCCTGGGGCACCTCGATCTCGACGCCGTCGACTTTGACCTTAGGCATTATTCGGCAGCTTCCATCATCGGGGCGTTGCCGCCCGTCTCGCCTTTGCGTTCGCGGATCCGGCGTTCCATCTCCGGGCGGAAGTGGCGGATCAGGCCCTGGATCGGCCAGGCCGCCGCGTCGCCCAGCGCGCAGATGGTATGGCCTTCGACCTGCTTCGTCACCTGGAACAGCGTGTCGATCTCGGACACATCGGCATCGCCGGTGCGCATCCGCTCCATCACGCGCCACATCCAGCCGGTGCCTTCACGGCACGGGGTGCACTGGCCGCAGCTCTCATGCTTGTAGAAATAGGACAGGCGGCTGATCGCGCGGACGATGTCGGTCGACTTGTCCATGACGATGACGGCCGCCGTGCCGAGACCCGATCCGACCGCCTTCAGGCCGTCGAAGTCCATCGGCGCGTCCATGATCTCGGCGGCGGGCACCAGCGGCACCGACGAACCACCCGGGATCACCGCGAGCAGATTGTCCCAGCCGCCGCGAATGCCGCCGCAATGGCGCTCGATCAGCTCGCGGAAGCTGATCGACATGCTTTCCTCGACCACGCAGGGACGATCGACATGGCCGGAGATCTGGAAGAGCTTCGTGCCCTTGTTGTTCTCACGTCCGAAAGAGGAGAACCACTCGGCGCCGCGGCGCAGGATCGTCGGCGCGACCGCGATCGACTCGACATTGTTGACCGTCGTCGGGCAGCCATAAAGGCCCGCACCGGCCGGGAAAGGCGGCTTCAGGCGCGGCTGGCCCTTCTTGCCTTCCAGGCTTTCGATCATCGCGGTCTCTTCGCCGCAGATGTACGCGCCCGCACCACGATGAACGAAGACGTCGAAGTCGTAACCCGAGCCACAGGCATTCTTGCCAAGGAAGCCCCGGTCATAGGCTTCGGCGACCGCCGCAAACAGCGTCTCGGCCTCGCGGATATATTCGCCGCGGATATAGATATAGGCCGCCCGCGCGCGCATCGCGAAGCCCGCGACCAGCGCGCCCTCGATCAGCTTGTGCGGATCGTGGCGGATGATTTCGCGGTCCTTGCACGAACCCGGCTCGGACTCGTCGGCGTTGATGACCAGGAAGCTCGGCCGGTCGGGACGCGGTTCCTTGGGCATGAAGCTCCACTTCATGCCGGTCGGGAAGCCCGCACCGCCGCGCCCGCGCAGACCCGAGGCCTTGATGACGTCGATGATCTTGTCCTGGCCCAGCTCGAGCAGCGCCTTGGTATTGTCCCAATCGCCGCGCTTCATCGCCGCGTCGACGTTCCACGGCTGATAGCCGTAGAGATTGGTGAAAATGCGGTCCTTGTCAGCGAGCATTATGCGCCCCACTCCCCGCGATAGTCGTGATTGTCGCCGACCATGGCGGTCAGCGTGGTCGGACCGCCGATCGGCTCGACCGTGTGGCGACCTGGCTCCTGCGTGCCGGTCTTGGGGCTCTCGCCGCGTGCCAGCGCTTCCAGGATCGAGACCGTGCGGTCGTAATCCAGATCCTCGAAATTGTCGTCATTGATCTGGACCATCGGCGCGGAGGCGCAATTGCCCATGCACTCGACCTCGGTCAGCGTGAACAGGCCGTCGGGCGTGGTCTTGCCCTTGATCAGCCCCTTGTTCTTGCACGCCGCCAGCACGTCGTCCGACCCGCGCAGCATGCACGGCGTCGTGCCGCACACCTGCACATGATAGCGGCCGACCGGCGCCAGGTTGAACATCGTGTAGAAGGTCGCGACCTCATAGATCCGCATATAGGCGACACCCAGTTGGCGCGCGACGAACTCGATCACCGGCACGGGCAGCCAGCCCTGGGTATGCGTCTCCGCGCCCACCTGGCGCTGCGCCAGATCGAGGAACGGGATCGAGCAGGACTGTTCGCGGCCCTTGGGATAGCGCGCGAGGATCTCGTTCGCCTTCTTCTGGTTCTCGTCCGTCCAGGCGAAATTGCCCCAGCGGGCGCGGACTTCGGCCTCGTCGGGAATGATGGCTGCGTCGGCCATTAGCGAATGAACTCCACGCGCGACACCTTGTCGTTCTCGAAGGAATAGATGGACATGACCTCAAACGCCTCGCCACCTGGCGCGCGTTCGACCTTTTCATGCAGCAGCACGGTCTCGCCGAACGCCTGGCCGGCGACGATCTCGGCGCGGTTCTGCGGGAACTGCGCGAACATCGCCTTCAGCCCCGAACGCACGCCCTCGCGACCGTCGCGCAGGACGGCACCGCGATAGCCCGCTTCGCAGGCATCTTCGGTCATCAGCGCGACATAGGCGTCGGCGTCCTGCGCATTGTAATGCGCGACCATCTGGCGGGCGATCGCGATGCGCGCAGGCATGTCGATCGCGCTCAACGGTCGCACTCCCCGAACACGATGTCCATCGCGCCCAGGATCGCGGTCGTGTCGGCCAGCATATGCCCCTTGGACATGAACTCCATGGCCTGGAGATGGCTGAACGCGGTCGGCCGGATCTTGCAGCGATAGGGTTTGTTCGATCCGTCGGAGACGAGATACACGCCGAACTCCCCCTTGGGGCTTTCGGTCGCGACATACACCTCACCGGCGGGGACGTGATACCCTTCGGTATAGAGCTTGAAGTGGTGGATCAGCGCTTCCATCGAGCGCTTCATCTCACCGCGCTTGGGCGGCGTGACCTTCCGGTCGGTGGCAAGCACCGGACCCTCGGGCATCTGCGCCAGGCACTGCTTCATGATCCGGGCCGACTGGCGCACTTCCTCGACGCGCACCATGAACCGGTCATAGCAGTCGCCGCTGGTACCCACCGGCACGTCGAAGTCCACCTTGTCATAGGCGTCATAGGGCTGCGACTTGCGCAGGTCCCACGGAATGCCCGAGCCACGGATCATCGGGCCGGAGAAGCCCCACTTGATCGCGTCTTCGCGGTTCACCACCGCGATGTCGACGTTGCGCTGCTTGAAGATGCGGTTGTTGGCGACCAAGCCGATCGCATCCTCGAACAGCTGCGGCAGACGCGTATCGAGCCAGTCGGCGATATCGGTCAGCAGCTTGAGCGGCACGTCCTGGTGGACGCCGCCGACGCGGAAGTAATTTGCATGCATGCGCGCGCCCGAGGCCCGCTCATAGAAGTTCATGCAGTCTTCGCGGATCTCGAACATCCACAGGTTCGGCGTCATCGCGCCGACGTCCATCACATGGCTGCCCAGATTGAGCATGTGGTTCGAAATACGCGTCAGCTCGGCAAAGAACGTCCGCAGATATTGCGCGCGCAGCGGCACTTCGAGGTCGAGCAGCTTCTCGACCGCGAGCACATAGCTGTGCTCCATGCACATGGGCGAGCAGTAATCGAGGCGGTCGAAATAGGGCAGCGCCTGCGAATAGGTCTTGTACTCGATCAGCTTCTCGGTGCCGCGATGCAGCAGGCCGACATGCGGATCGACCCGTTCGACGATCTCGCCGTCCAGCTCCATGACGAGGCGAAGCACGCCGTGCGCCGCCGGATGCTGCGGGCCGAAGTTGATCGTATAGTTCTGGATCGACACGTCGCCCGTGGTCGGGTCGACCGCATCGGTCTTGTGGAGCAGTTCGTCGACATAGTCGCTCACTGGTTCTGTCCTCCGCCCTTGCTCGGAACGACGTCCGGATCCTGGGGCTTGTCCTCGGCCTTGTTGCCCGGATGCGGCTGACCCGCGCCCGTCTGCTTGGGGCTTTCGGTGGTCTTGGTTTCGGGCGCGTTCGCGGCGGCGGTCTTGTCCGGCGCAGCATCGGCCTTCTTCACCGCATCCGCACTCGCCGGGGTCTGCGCGCCCTTGCCCTGCGGCTGGGCGCCCTTCTCGTCGCCCGGCAGGACGTATTCGGCGCCTTCCCACGGGCTCTGGAAGTCGAAATTGCGGAAGTCCTGGGCCAGCTTCACCGGCTCATAGACGACGCGCTTTTCCTCTTCCGAGTAACGCAGCTCGGTATAGCCGGTCAGCGGGAAGTCCTTGCGCAGCGGATGGCCGCGGAAGCCGTAATCGGTCAGGATGCGACGCAGGTCGCTATTGCCCGAGAACAGCACGCCGTACAGGTCATAGACCTCACGCTCCAGCCAGCCCGCGACCGGCCACAGGCCCGTCACCGACGGCACTGGCTTGTCCTCGTCGGTCGAGACATGGACGTGCAGGCGGTGATTGCGGGTCAGCGACAACAGGCAATAGACCACCTCGAAACGCTCGTCGCGTTCCGGATAGTCGACGCCCGCAATCTCCATGAGCTGCTGATATTCCAGCCCCTTGGTGTCGCGAAGCGCGGTCATCGCCGAAACGAGGTTCGCACGGTCCACGACCAGCGCGACTTCGCCGACATGATCGCGCGCATCGAGCAACCATGGCCCGAGAGCAGAGCGGGCCGCATCGATCACGCCATCGTTCGAGGCGAAACGGGGAGCAGGCGCCCTCACCGTTCGATGCTCCCGGCGCGGCGGATCTTCCGCTGCAACTGCATCACGCCGTACAGCAGCGCTTCGGCGGTCGGCGGGCAGCCGGGGACATAGATGTCCACGGGCACGATCCGGTCACAGCCGCGCACCACCGAATAGCTGTAATGGTAATAGCCGCCGCCATTGGCGCAGCTTCCCATCGAGATGACATATTTCGGGTTCGACATCTGGTCGTACACACGACGCAGCGCCGGGGCCATCTTGTTGCACAGCGTACCCGCGACGATCATCACGTCCGACTGGCGCGGAGACGCACGCGGCGCGGCACCGAAGCGCTCCATGTCGTAACGCGGCATGTTGACGTGGATCATCTCCACCGCGCAGCATGCCAGACCGAAGGTCATCCACCAGAGCGAGCCGGTGCGCGCCCATTGGAAAAGCTCCTCGGTCGAGGTGACGAGGAAGCCCTTGTCGGTCAGTTCGCCGTTCAGCCCGTCGAAAAAGCCCTGATCGGGCTGAATGACGGCCTGGCCATCATGGACGACTCCGCCATGGGCCTGCGGCTTGAACTCAACCGGACCGGAGTGAAGATTTACTCCCAATCCAACGCTCCCTTCTTCCACGCATAGACGAGACCCAGCGAGAGCTCGCCGATGAAGATCATCATCGAAAACCAGGCGGTCCAGCCGAGGCTGAAGACGCTCACCGCCCAGGGGTACAGAAACGCCGCTTCCAGATCGAAGATGATGAACAGGATCGCGACGAGGTAGAAACGCACGTCGAACTGGCTGCGCGGGTCTTCGAACGCGGGGAAGCCGCATTCATATTCGGACAGCTTCTGCTCGTTGGGCTTATGCGCACCGGTGAGGCGCGCCACGAGCATCGGCAGAAACACAAAGGCCGTCGACAGTGCCAGGGCAACGCCCAGGAACAGGAGGATCGGCAGATATTGCGACAGATCGACCAAGTTTTCTCTCGCAGATGCGGAACTGGATGCGGATGGCTTTAGGCCGATGAACCGGCCGGAGCAAGCCAGCGGAGGCATGAGAATGAATCGCAACTTAACGGTGCCATTCACCCCATTCGACAGATTTTTACATGGGAATTGAGAGGTTTAAGCGCAATAGCTGCAAGCGATTGCGCTTAAAATCCCTTCGTTTGTCAACGCAGCGCGTTCGCCAGAAGCTTGTGGAGCTTGGAATGCAGCCCCTCATTGGCCGCCAGATACTCGCCACGTTCGAGCGACTTGTCGCTGCCCCGGAAGTCGCTGACGAAACCGCCCGCTTCTCGCACCAGCAGCATGCCAGCCGCCGCGTCCCAGGGCTTCAGGCCCGATTCCCAGAAACCGTCATAACGGCCCGCAGCAACCCAGGCGAGGTCGAGCGCGGCTGAGCCGAAGCGGCGGATGCCGGCGACCTGCGGCGCGATCGCACCGAAAATGCGGCTCCACTGGACGAAATCGCCATGCCCCAGGAACGGGATGCCGGTGGAGATCAGGGCCTCGGACAGATCGCGGCGCGACGACACGCGCAGGCGACCGTCCTGCAACCACGCGCCCCGGCCCTTCTCGGCCCAGAAGCTCTCATCGGTCAGCGGCTGATAGATCAGGCCCGTCGTGACCTCACGCTTGCCGTTTGCCAGCGGCTCCTCGACCGCGATCGAGATGGCGAAATGCGGGATGCCGTGCAGGAAATTCGAGGTGCCGTCGAGCGGATCGATGATGAAGCGCGGCTTGGACGGATCGCCTTTGACCTCGCCGCCCTCTTCCATCAGGAAGTTCCAATCGGGGCGCGCCTTCTTCAGCTCTTCGAAGACGGTTTCCTCGGCGCGCTTGTCGGCCATCGACACGAAGTCGGCAGGGCCCTTGCGGCTGACCTGGAGGTGCTGGACCTCGTTGAAGTCGCGGCGGAGACGCGGGGCGGCCTTGCGCGCGGCGCGTTCCATGATGGTGAGAAGCCCGGAGTGCGAGGCCATGATCGTCCTTTCGGTCGCGCCGCTGCATCTCGGGCGCTGCAAGTGAAAAGGCCCGCCGCGAACGACGGGCCGGGACGGCGGATGACGGGGTCGCGCTCAAGCCGCGCCGGTCATCCACCGATACCGATTAGTCCGCGCGGCGGACGTAGGTCTGTTCGTACACGTCGACGACGATACGCGTGCCGCTGGCGATGTGCGGCGGCACCATCACGCGGACGCCATTGTCGAGGATGGCGGGCTTGTACGACGAGGAGGCGGTCTGCCCCTTCACCACGGCGTCGGCCTCGACGATCGTCGCTTCGATCTGGTCGGGAAGCTGGACCGAGATCGGCTTCTCTTCGTGCAGTTCCATCACGACATCCATGCCATCCTGCAGGAACGCGGCGGCATCGCCCAGCAGGTCGCGCGGCAGCGTGATCTGCTCATAGCTTTCCTTGTCCATGAAGGTCAGGTCGTCACCCTCGGCGAACAGGAACTGGAAGTCCTTGGTGTCCAGACGGACGCGCTCGACCGTCTCGGCGGAGCGAAAGCGGACGTTCGTCTTGCGGCCGTCGATGAGGTTCTTCATCTCGACCTGCATATACGCACCGCCCTTGCCGGGCTGGGTGTGCTGAATCTTCACGGCGCGCCAGATGCCGCCTTCATACTCGATGATGTTGCCGGGACGAATGTCCACGCCGCTGATCTTCATGGGTCTTCAACCTGCTGGAAAGAGCGAAGGATGCCGGGGCGAAAACGCAGCCCGGCGGTCCGTGTCGGCCGCTTTAGCTCGAAGCGGTCTTTCCGGCAAGCAGCGGATAGGGATCGACCGGCTCCCCCTGGTACCACGCATCGCCGGCGCGCATCCAGCTCACTCCGAAATGCAGATGGGTGTTGCCCGCCCCCGCATTGCCGCTGTCCCCGACATAGCCGACGACCTGCCCCTGCCGCACACGCTGCCCCTCGGCGATGTCCGCCGCATAGCCTTGCAGATGCGCATAATAGAGGCTCCAGCGGCGATCGAGCGAGCGGATATAGAGGGTGTGACCGCCACGGTCGCTGTCGAACAGCTTCTCGATCGTTCCCGGCAAGGCGGCGACGACCGGAGTGCCCGCAGGGGCCATCAGATCCAGCCCTTGATGCTTCCGCGCCCCACCCTCGCGCGGGTCGCCCCAGTCCTGACGCAACGAGGCCACGGGATAATCGGCGATCGGCATGGCGAGCGCCGCCGCGCTTCCCGCCGCCGCCTGTTTTTCGGGCGCTGCGACCTCGGGTACGACCACGTCGCCCGAACCGAAGGACAGCATCGACATAAAGCCACCGACCCCGATCACGATCAGGGCCAGCATCACCCAGCCAAAACGCGACAGCGGCCCCCTGCCCCCGCCACGCCTCATCGTGCTAGGGTCGCCGGGCCGTCGGAGGATGCCTGCGCCGCCGGGGCGGGCGACGGGTGGGTTGCAACCGCGACCAACGCCATCAACACGCCGCCGCCCATCGCGATTGCCAGTCTCTTCACGCCCGCTCCTCAGGTCAGTGGATCGATCCCGAAGTAAACGCAGGCCATGGCCGCTTGTTTCCGTTGCGCAACGGATGACGCCTCGGACGTCAGCGCAAGACCTCGTCAAAGGCCTTGATCGCCGCCGCTTCGTCGCCGTTCCACACCGCGCCCGATACGGCGAGGAAATCCGCCCCCGCCTTGACCAACGGCGCCGCATTGGCGGGCGTAATCCCGCCGATCGCGACGCAGGGCAGCTCGAACAGCGCGGACCACCAGGACAGCACCACCGGTTCGGGGCGATGCTTCGTTTCCTTGGTCGTGGTCTGGTAAAAGGCCCCGAAGGCGACATAGTCCGCTCCGGCCTCGCCCGCCTCCATCGCCAAATGGCGACTGTCATGGCAGGTCACGCCGATCTGGACTGAGGGGCCCAGCACATCGCGGGCTTCCCGCGCGTCGCCATCCTCCTGGCCAAGATGCACCCCATCCGCACCCAGCCGCTTGGCGAGGCTGATGCTGTCATTGACGATGAACGCCACCTCGCGATCGGCACAAATGCGCTGAAGCGGTTCGGCCAGCTTGGCGGCGCTATGCTGATCCACATCCTTCACGCGGAACTGAAAGGCCGCGACCGGGCCGGCGTCGAGCGCGCGTGCGAGACGGTCGGCGAAACCGCCGGTCACGTCGAGCGGCGAGATCAGGTAAAGCTGGCAAGGGGGCCGCCGCACATCGCGGGTGAAGGCCGCGGCAAAATTGGGATCGAGCGGGCCCAGGGGATCATCATCAAGCGTCATGGCGCTCTCCCTAGCGCCTGTCGCCCCCGCCGTCACCTGTGACGAACGGAGGGAATGGGCGTCCCGGTTCCCCAACCGGAACGCCCAAACCTGCCAAGAACTTATTCTTCGTTCTTGTAGATCGCGACCAGCTTGTCGAGCATCGCCAGCGCCTCGTCGCGCGGGCGCTGGAAGGTATTGCGGCCGATGATCGAGCCGTTGCCGCCGCCGTCGCGAATGTCGCGCGCATCCTGATAGACGGCGTCAGCCCCCTTCGCCGCACCGCCCGAGAAGACGACGATGCGACGGCCCGCAAAGCTCGACTCGACGACATGGCGCACGCGGTCGGCCTGATTGGACCAATCGGTGCCTTCATAGGCGGACTTTGCCTCGGCCTGTTCGATATGGGCGGTGGGCAGCTTTACCTTGATGATATGCGCGCCGAGTTGCGCCGCCATGTGCGCGGCATAGGCCCCGACATCGAGTGCCAGTTCACCGTCCTTGGTCAGCTTGCCGCCGCGCGGATAGCTCCAGATGACGGTGGCCAGACCCGCCTCGCGCGCTTCGGCCGACAGGATCGCGATCTGGTCCATCGCGTCGAAAATGCCGTCCGAGCCGGGATAGATGGTAAAGCCGATCGCCGCGCAGCCCAGCCGCACCGCGTCCTGCACGCTGCCCGTCACGGCTTGCGTGATCGAAGTGCCCCAACTGTTCGAGCTGTTGATCTTCAGGATGGTCGGAATCTGGCCCGCGAACGTGTCCGCCCCGGCCTCCAGCATCCCCAGCGGCGCGGCATAGGCCGACAGCCCGGCGTCGATCGCCAGTTGGAAATGGTAGTGCGGGTCATAGGCGGGCGGGTTGATCGCAAAGCTGCGCGCCGGGCCATGCTCGAAACCCTGGTCGACCGGCAGAATGATCAGCTTGCCGGTGCCCCCCAGCCGTCCCTGCATCAGGATGCGCGCCAGATTGGCCTTCACGGCCGCGGGCGTGGCTTCATATTTGTCGAGAATGGCCTTCACGGTCGGGGTCATCGATTCTCTCCAGATTGGGTTCGGGGAATAGATCAGAGCATCAGCCAGCGGCGCAGGGCCTGATCGACCTGCTCCATCCGGGTGGGCGAGGCATGGCCGAGCAGTTTGACGATATGATTGCGCGGGATGGACAGGATCTTGTCGACCTGCACTTCGCACTCGACGGTCAGGCCGGTATGCTCGCGCGGGGAAAAGGCGACGCGGAACAGCGCCTCGCCCCCCACGACCGAGGTCATCGGACAGACGGTGATCGTGTTGTGGGTTTCGTTGTAAAGGTCGGACTGAACGACCAGAAACGGGCGGTGATCGCCCCCTTCTCCCGTCGTCGCGAGCACGATGGCGGCGTGCGAAATCTTCACGCCTCCACCTCCTGCGCCAGCGCGTTCCAGAAGGCGAAATCCTCCGGCGTGTCGCGCTTCGACGCGCGGGTCGACTGGCGACGGGCCTCGCGGCGATACGCCTCGTCATGCAGGTCGACATAGCGCCGCACCGCTTCGCGCGCGATGTCGCTCTTGCTGCGGCCCTGCGTCCGCGCCACGGCCGCCAGCCGTTCTTCCAATTCGGTGTCGAGACGGACGCCGAGCATCGCCACTCCTTCGTTTAACACGTTCAACGTAGCAAGTCCGACAAGTCGGATCAAGCGCCCTTGACGGCACAAAGTGCTCGGGATCATTCTGATGCGGGGCAGATTGGGGGGAAGATCGGGATGAACGGATTTCGCTGGGTGCTGGCCGCCATGCTGGCCGTGACGCCCGCCGCGTCCCCGGTCTTCGCCAAATCCGCACCCCAGGTCGGCGAAATGGCACCCGATTTCGACCTGACGCTGATCGACGGCAGCCATGTCCGGCTGGCGGATCTGCGCGGACAGGTGGTGGTGCTGAACTTCTGGGCGACATGGTGTGGGCCGTGTCGGGCGGAACTGCCGCTGCTCGACCAATATTATCGCATCCAGGCGCCGCATGGCCTGAAGGTTTTTGCGATCGCGACCGAGGATTCGCTGCCGCTTTACAAGCTGAAGCCGTTGTTCGCCGCGATGAGGATGCCATCGGCGCGGCGGATCAAGGGGCCCTATGCCACGCTGGGCGCGGTGCCGACCAATTACATCATCGATTGCAGCGGGCGGGTCCGTTACGCCAAGGCCGCCGCGTTCGGACTGAGCGACCTCAACCAGTTGCTGGTGCCGCTTCTAAAAGAAACCCCGTCGCCGGCGGCGACGGGGTCGTAGCCCTTTAATCTTCCTCCCCTGCAAGGGGAGAGGACCAGCGAAGCTGGTGGAGGGGTGTCCCCGTTTACCGGGAAAGTCCACCCTCGCCGATGGTGACACCCCTCCGTCAGGCGTTCGGCCTGCTACCTCCCCTTGCAGGGGAGAATTGCAGTTACGCGATCAGCGCGGCGACGCCCGGCAGGTCCTGACCTTCCATCCATTCGAGGAACGCGCCGCCCGCGGTCGAGACGAAGCTGAACTGCGCCCCCACGCCCGCCTGATTGAGCGCGGCGACGGTGTCGCCACCGCCCGCGACCGAGACGAGGCTGCCGTCCTGGGTCAGCGCCGCCGCCGTCTTGGCGAGCGCGACGGTCGCCATGTCGAAGGGCGGCGTCTCGAACGCGCCGAGCGGGCCGTTCCAGACGAGCGTGCGGCAATTCTTGAGCACATCGCCCAGCGCCTCGACCGCATTGGGGCCGAGGTCGAGGATCATCTCGTCGGCGGCGACCTCGTGCACGTTGACGGTGCGCGTCGCGGGGTTCGGCTTGAACTCCTTGGCGACCACCACGTCATAAGGCAGGTGGACGGTGCAGCCCGCCTTGTCGGCGGCGTCGAGGATCTCCTCGGCGGTGCCGGTCAGGTCATGCTCGCACAGCGACTTGCCCACATCGACCCCGCGCGCGGCGAGGAAGGTGTTGGCCATGCCGCCGCCGATGATGAGGTGGTCGACCTTGCCGACCAGATGCTTGAGCACGGCGAGCTTGGTCGAGACCTTGGCCCCGCCGACCACCGCCGCGACCGGATGCTGCGGATTGCCCAGCGCCTTTTCCAGTGCGTCGAGTTCGGCCTCCATCGCGCGTCCCGCGAACGCCGGAAGCTGACGCGCCAGACCCTCGGTCGAGACGTGGGCGCGGTGCGCCGCCGAAAAGGCGTCGTTGACGTAGAAGTCGCCCAGCCTGGCGATCCGCGCCGCCAGTTCGGGGTCGTTCTTTTCCTCACCGGCATGGAAGCGGGTGTTTTCCAGGATCGCGATATCGCCGGGGTTCAGCGTCGCGACCGCCGCTTCCGCCGCCTCGCCCACCACATCGTCGATGAAGCGAACCGGACGACCCAGCACGTCGCTATAGGGCTGGGTCAGCATCGCCAACGAATAGTCGGGGTTACGCTGCCCCTTGGGGCGGCCGAAATGGGCGAGAACCAGGACGATCGCGCCCTTATCGGCCAGTTCGGTCACGGTCGCGATCGTCGCGCGCAGGCGGGTGTCGTCGGTGACTCGGCCATCGGCCATCGGGACGTTCAGATCCTCGCGGACCAGCACGCGCTTGCCCTGGACATCGCCCATATCGTCGAGCGTCTTGAAGGCCTTGGTCATGATTCCTCGATCCTGATGTTATCGCCGATGCGGATCGTGCCGCCCTCGATCACGCGGGTGCATACGCCACCGCGCCAGTCGGGCTTGAGGGCCGTCTGCAATCCGTCGGCGATCGCGTCCATGCGGTGGCACGGATCGCATTCCATGGTGATTTCCAGAAGGACGGGCCCGATACGCAACCGGGTGCCCGGAATTTGGGGAAGGTCGAAATCCTCGACCAACAGGTTCGCGCGGCGCTCCTGCCACGGCAGATCGCGATCGATGGCGGCGAGCGCGGCGTCCCAGTCGATGCGCTCCATCAACGTCACCTGCCGCCGCCCGCGCCCGCCGGGCTTCACCCGGCCGCGACAATCGCCTTCGATGCCGCCCGACAGGGTGACGATGGCGGTGTCGATCACCTCCATCGGCCCCTTCGGCACGGCATGGCGGGCGATGCCGGCCAGACGCCCGGTCATCGCCCGCCCGTCGGTCATTAGAGGAACTTCGCCATCGCGGTCGCGGTGTCGACCATGCGGTTCGAGAAGCCCCATTCATTGTCGTACCACGACACAACGCGCACCAGCTTGCCGTCGATCACCGCCGTCTCCAGGCTGTCGACGGTCGAGGACTGCGGCGAGTGCATCAGGTCGATCGACACCAGCGGCTCGTCCGAGAAGACCAGCACGCCCTTGAGCGGACCGTCTTCCGACGCCGCCTTCAGAATCGCGTTGACCTCTTCCTTCGTCGTGTCGCGCGCCGGGGTGAAGGTCAGGTCGACCAGGCTGACGTCGGGCACCGGCACGCGGATGGCCGAGCCGTCCAGCTTGCC
Organism: Sphingomonas sp. LC-1; assembly: GCF_025371035.1. Lineage (GTDB taxonomy): Bacteria > Pseudomonadota > Alphaproteobacteria > Sphingomonadales > Sphingomonadaceae > Sphingomonas > Sphingomonas sanguinis_E. Next base: position 483,761 of record NZ_JANZXB010000001.1, read on the forward strand.
CTTCAGTTCCGGCAGAACCTCACCCACCGCGCGGGCCGCGCCCGTGGTGGTCGGGATCATCGACATGGCGGCGGCGCGGGCGCGACGCAGATCGGGGTGGATCTGGTCGAGGATCTTCTGGTCGTTGGTATAGGCGTGGACCGTCGTCATCAGGCCACGCTCGATCCCGATCGCATCGTTCAGCACCTTGGCGACCGGCGCCAGGCAGTTGGTGGTGCACGAAGCGTTCGAGACGATGGTGTGGTCGGCGGTCAGCTTGTCATGGTTGACGCCGTAGACGACGGTCAGGTCGACATTCTTGCCGGGGGCCGAGATCAGCACCTTCTTCGCGCCCGCCGCGATATGCTTCTCGCACGACGCCTTGTCGGTGAAGAAGCCGGTGCACTCCAGGACCAGGTCGACGCCCAGTTCCTTGTGCGGCAGGTTCACCGGATCGCGCTCGGCGGTGACGCGGATGCGCTTGCCGTCGATCACGATGTCGTTGCCGTCGGCCGACACTTCACCCGGATAGCGGCCATGGACGCTGTCGCGGCTGAAAAGCCAGGCGTTGGACTTGGCGTCGGCGAGATCGTTGATCGCGACGAGTTCCAGGGCGTCGCTACCACGCTCCAGGATGGCGCGCGCGACCAGTCGACCGATGCGGCCGAAACCATTGATTGCAACCTTGACCGTCATGCCAGCAAGCTCCTGTCTCATACGGGCACTGCCTGGACGGCACCGCCCCCGGTTGGATGGTGAAAACGGGCACATCCCGCGATTCCATCGTTCACGCCACGCCTTTCGGAGCCGATGGGTTCGCTGTCAACCGCCCGGCGACCTCCGATCGTCCAATTGCGGGTTGCCGCGTCAAGCCATCCTGCTAAGCCGCTCTTATGCCCGAACCCATTGCCGACGATGTCCTCTCCTCCGTCGAGCGGATCGACCGCGCGATCGCCCGCATCGAACAGGCGATCCGTACGCGCGCGGCCAAGGAGGATGCCCTTGCCCGCCGCCACGCCGCCCTCAAGGCGCGCATGGCCGACGCCGTGTCCGCACTCGACGACGTGATCAGCCGGGGGAGCGCCGCCTGATGGCCGAAGTCACGATCATGATCGGCGACCGTCCCCACACCGTCTATTGCCAGGACGGCGGCGAGGCGCGTGTCCATATGCTGGGCCAGATGCTCGACCAGCGCTGGCCGGCGGCACTGCGCGCGTCGGGGGGCCATAATGGCGAGCGCGCGCTGCTGTTCGTCGCGCTGATGCTGGCCGACGCGCTGGAAGAGGCGGAGCGCCGCCCCCCCGCCGGCGCCGCCGTCAGCGAGGCCGCCCTCGCCCGCATTGCCGAACGGTTGGAAGGGCTGGCCGATGCGCTGGATCCCGAAGGACGCGGGGACGCCCTTGAGTAACGCGTCGCCAGCGACTACATGGGTCGGCGGCGGGCTCTGCCCGGTACGAGCCACGATAATCCCTGAGGCTATTCTTCATCCAAGGGGGCTGTCCCTGCCCGGATCCTGGTCCGACGTACATGGTCCCCACCTGACGTATTGGGCGTCAGTGGATATTACGGCAAACGGCCATGGCGGTCCCGCCACCCGCCCCTTTTCGACATGACCGACAAACGCGCCCTCCGCGCCCGGATGCGGGCGATACGCGATGCGCACGGCCCCGGCCTGCTGCCGGTGGCGCGGCCATTTCTGGACCGCATTCTCCCCCATCAGATCGTCGCGGCCTATCGCCCCCTGGGGGCGGAGGCGGACCCGGCGCTGTGGGTCGAGGCGGCGCTGCATGCCGGAGCGACGATCGCTCTTCCACATGTGACCGACCGGGACAGCCCGATCCGCTTCCTGCGATGGGCGGACGGGGAGGATTTGAGCGTCGGCGCCTTCGGCCTTCACCAGCCCTCCCCTGATGCCCCGGAATGCGCCCCCGACATCATCCTGACGCCGCTGGTCGGGTTCGATCGGCGTGGCAACCGGCTAGGCCAGGGCGCCGGCCATTATGATCGCGCCTTCGCCGCCCATCCGGGTGCCTGGAGGGTCGGCATCGCGTGGAGCGTGCAGGAGGTCGATGCGCTGACGCCCGATCCCTGGGACGTGCCGCTGCACGCCATCGCGACAGAGTCGGAATGGATCGTCCCATGACCCCCAGTTGGCGTAAACCCGCCGGAATGCTGCTGATCGTCGCGATCATCATCGTCTGGGCGATGCTGGTCGCCAGCCTGTCGGCGGTGGTCGGCCAGTGGCATTGGGTGCTGCAACTGGCCTTTTATATCGTCGCCGGGATCGTCTGGATCACGCCGATGAAGCCGCTGCTGCGTTGGATGGAGGGGGGCCGAGGTTAGCTTTTCCCTGGGCCTTCGAGTGCGCTCGGGCTGAACGGCTGCTTTGGCATGGCTGGTCCCAGACTCCGCTCAGCCTGAGCGAAGTCGAAGGCCATGCCCCATCGCTGGCCAAAAGGCCACGAGCCATCGCCAAATATGCAGGCTGAAAACAAAAACGCCATCCCGAAGGATGGCGCGAGTGACGGGGCTCGAACCCGCGACCTCCGGCGTGACAGGCCGGCGCTCTAACCAACTGAGCTACACCCGCTTGAAAGCCATATGACGCTAACCAGATTAGCATCGGCCCTTTCGGGGATTTCGACATTTTCAGCCATTCCGGTGAGGGAATGGCGCGAGTGACGGGGCTCGAACCCGCGACCTCCGGCGTGACAGGCCGGCGCTCTAACCAACTGAGCTACACCCGCTGAAAGCGTCGAGGCGCGCCAACTAGGCGAGCCTCCCGAACCTGTCAACGCCTCATTTTCAACTTTCTTGCGGAACGTCTTCCGGGTCGCTGTCGCGGTCGAGATAGGTCAGCGTGCCGTGCTCGAACAGGAAGCCCGCAATATCGGGCTTGCCCGCCGCCTTGAGCACGGTCTGCAGGATGATCAGCAGCGGCACGGCCAGCAATGCCCCTGCCGTTCCCCACACCCATCCCCAGAAGCTGAGCGAGACCAGGATCAGGATCGGGCTGATGGTCAGGCGATGCCCGACGACCAGCGGGGTGATCAGATTCGCCTCGACCAGATGCATGCCATACATGATCGCGGGCGGCGCCAGCGCGACCCAGATGTCGCTGAACGTCATCAGCCCCCCGACCGCCAGCAACAGCGCACCGATTACCGGTCCGAAATAGGGGATGTAGTTGAGCAGCGCGACGATACCGCCCCACATCAGGGGATAGGGCATGCCGAACAGCGACAAGGCGCCCGCCACCGCGCCGCCCAGTGCGAGGTTGATAATGGTGATGGTGCCCAGATAGGCCGACACATCGTCCACCACGTCCTGAATCACCCGCGCGGTTGCCATCGCGCCGTCGAAGCTGGTCCGCCCGCGAATCGTCTCGCGCCGCATCCGCGTCCAGCCTGACAGGACGAAGAAGACGACGAGGACGCCGAACAGGAACTGGACGATCAGCGTCGGGGCCGAGGTCGCGGCAAGCTCTAGGATCGAACTGGGCGGCGATACCGCGCTGGTCTGGGGCTGGCGGATCGGGGTCGAGGCGACCTGCCGCAGCGCCTTGTTCACATAGCGCTCGAGATTGGAATAGAGGTCGAGCAGCGGCGCCAGATTGTCCTGGATGCGCCCGATCCGGCTGGGCAGCAGGCGGAAGAAGTCGGTCGCGGGCACGATGATCGCCGCAAGCGCGATATTGGCGACGATCAGGAACAGCAGGACGCACATCAGCGCGGCCAGCGGCGACGGCACCCGCCGCCGCTCCAGCCATTCGAGAATGGGGACGAGCGCGATCGCGATGACCAGTGCGGTGGTCAGCGGCAGGAAGAATTCCGCCCCTTCCTTCAACGCGAAGGGCAGTGCCAGCGTGAACCCCGCCCCCGCGGTCAAGGTCAGCCCGGCAAGCAGGCGATCACGACGCATCGCGATCCGCATCGCCTCGCGCGAGCCCATGCCTGCGGGGGTTCCCAGGATCGAATCGCCGGCGATCGGGCCCTTGGCGGTCGCGTCATCGTGAACGTCACTCATGACGTCACGTTAGCGGCTTTCCCCTTCCAGAAAAGCCGCTAACGCCCAAGCGAGATGACGTTTGTGTCATGTGGGGCATCATGGCCGATGCGCAGGGGCTTACCAGGCGCGGGGGATCCCGCCGGTCCGCTCCGCCACCGCATTTTCGATGGACTGAAGCTGTGTGCGGGTCAGCACGCCCGCCTCCATCAAATGACGCATCAGTTCCTCGGTCAACGCCGCCAAAAAGTGCAGCTCCGCGCGCTCCGACGCCCCATCTTCGTTCAATGCGTCCATCACCAACTCCCGGATCCGATCGTCGGGGACTGTGTAACCGCGCGCCCGCGACCGTCAAAGTATCTTTTCGGCAAGAGGCATGAGCGGTTGACGTTTACGTCAAGGATAACCATCACCGCCGGATGGATCATCGAACGCCCCCCTCCCCCGAAAGGCTCGCCCAGGGCCTGGTCGCGCTTCTGGATGTCGAGGAGATCGATACCGACCTGTACCGCGGCGCTCGCCGCCCCGGTGGCGAAGGGCGGGTGTTCGGGGGGCAGGTGATCGCGCAGGCGCTTCAGGCGGCGCAGCGTTCGACGGATGCCCCGCGCACCGCCCATTCGCTCCATGCCTATTTCATGCGGCCGGGCGACGAGCGCTATCCGATCATCTACCGCGTGGAGCGCGATTTCGAGGGGCGCAGCTTTGCGACGCGGCGCGTGATCGCGATGCAGAAGGGCAAGCCGATCCTCAACATGGCCTGTTCCTTCCAGACGCCGGAGGACGGGCTGCATCATCAGGACGCGATGCCCGATGTGCCCGCGCCCGACACCTTGACGCCCGAAGCGGCGTTGCTTGATGAACTCGGGGACCGGATACCCGCCCCGCTTCGCGCCTTTCTGTCGCGTCCTCGCCCGATCGAACTCCGCCCCGTCGACCCGCGCCAATTGCTCCAGCCCGAGCCGCGAGCCCCCCGTCAGTCGATCTGGTTCCGGGTGGTCGCCCCGATCAGCGACGATCCGACACTGCACCGGGCGATCCTGGCCTATGCCAGCGACTTCGCGCTGCTGGGCACCTCGACCCTGCCGCACGGCGTCCACTGGCTGATCGACGACATGCAGACGGCCAGCCTCGATCACGCGCTGTGGCTGCACGAACCGTTCCGTGCGGACGAATGGCTGCTCTACACGACCGACAGCCCTTGGGCGGGGCATGCGCGTGGGTTCAACCGCGGACGCATCTTTGCGGCCGACGGCCGATTGGTCGCCAGCGTCGCGCAGGAAGGATTGATCCGCCTCCGCTCGCCCAAGACCGGCGATTAACCGCGCAGCAACTTGCATGCCGTCCGGTCGACGGCGCTCATCCCCTCCTCCGGGGCAAAGGAAGAAATGGGGTTTGTCGACCTTCGTAACGACGGTGACGCGATCCAAGGCGCAATCGACTCCAGTCCGGCCATACCCCGAATTGGATTGCGCAGGGGCAATGGGCCGCACCGGATCCGAATGTCGCAAAAGGGCGATGACCGGGGGCGCTTTTCGCTTTAAGCTCTGCCGGTCCCTCGCCGATGGAGCATGCGACGGACGGGTATCGAGAGGGTGGCGGGAATGACGGCGACGTCCGTCGACGAAGGGCAGAGCACCGAGCGCTATAAGCAAAAGCGGGACGCCATTCTGGCGGCGGCGGCGCAGGCGATCAACGAGCAGTCGGCCAAGGGCATGACCTTTGCCGATGTCGCGCAGCGTGTGGGGCTGAACACCACCAGCGTCACCTATTATTTCCGCCGCAAGGACGAGCTGGCGGCGGCGGCGTTCGAACATACGCTGGACCGACTGCTCGACATGCTGGGGCAAGCCGCCAAGGCCCCGACGCCGCAGGCCCGCGTCGCACGCTATCTGGCGATCAACATGGAACGGCTCGCCCGGATCGAACGCGGCGAGGAAGCGCCTTTTGCCGTGCTGTCCGACCTGCGCGCCATGGAGGAGCCGATCCGCGGCCGGTTGATGGCGGGCTGGCAAAAGGTGTTCCGCGCGACCCGGAGCCTATGGGGCCCCGCGGCCAGCCGCGCGCAGACCGACCTGTACGGCGCGCGCGCCCATGTCCTGTTGGAAAACACCTTCTGGCTGCCGATTTGGCTGGTCCGGTACGAACTGGACCAGTTCCCGCGTGTCGAGGAACGGCTGCTCGACGTGTTGACCCATGGCATCGCGGCCCAGGGATCGACCTGGTCTCCCGCCATGCTCGACCTGGACGAGCGGATGGCCCAGCGGACCGAGCCGGGGCGCGAGGCGTTTCTACTGGCGGCGACCCGGCTGATCAACCAGCTCGGCTATCGCGGGGCGAGCGTGCAGCGGATCGCCAGCGAACTGAACGTCACCAAGGGCAGCTTCTACCACCATCTCGACGCGAAGGACGATCTGGTCGCGGCCTGTTACCGACGCAGCTTCGACACGATCACCGCCGCGCAGCAGCTTGCCGATGCGGCGGGGGGCAGTCACTGGCACCGGCTGTCCAGCGCCATCGCGACGCTGCTCGACGTGCAGTTCGCCGAGCGGGGGCCGCTGCTGCGCACCACCGCGCTCGCCAGCCTGCCGGGCGATGTACGCGCCGCGATGGTCGAACGCTCCAACCGGATCGCCCGGCGCTATGCGGGCACGATCATGGACGGCGTGGCGGAAGGATCGATGCGCGCGGTCGATGCCCTGATCGCGGCGCAGGCGTTGATGGCGATCCAGAACGCCGCGTTCGACATGCGCAAATGGGCGGGCACGATGGAGCGGCCCCATGCCATCGCGCTGTACGCCTCGACCATCCTCTATGGCATGTTCGACGACCGCTTCCTGACCTGACCGGGTGTAAAGCCCGCACAATTTGCGACAATTGGACCGCACCGCCGACATGATCGGGCGACAGCGATCCGCGAAAAGGGGCATCGACCGGAAGGGCGTTTCCCCTTCCCTTCGCAAAGGACATGCCACCATGCGAAAGACCCTGATCGGCCTTTCCCTCGCCACGTTGCTGACCGCCACAGCCGCCCAGGCGCAGACGGATGCGCCCCCACCCCCGCCGCGCGGCCATATGGGCGGCATGATGGGACTGCGCCCCGATGCATCGGGCAACATCACCCGCGCCGCCGCCATCGCCGCCGCCGACCAGCGCTTTGCCGCGATGGATGCCAATCACGACGGCACCGTCACTCCGGACGAGATGCGGGCCTATCGCGATCAGCGTCGCGCCGAGTGGCAGCAGCGCCGCCCCGATGGCGACCGTCCCGACCGGGCGGGCCGTCCTGAGCGCCCCGCGCCCCAGCCGATCACGGCCGAGGCCTTCCGCGCCCGCGCCGTCGCAATGTTCGACCGTCTCGACACCAATCATGACGGCCGTATCGACGCGGCCGAACGCGCCGCCGCCCCCCGGTTCGGAGGCCGCCGCCATCATGGCGACATGGCCCCCGGCGCTCAGCCTGCCTCGCAGGACGACTGAGCCGACAGGCGGGGCGACCGGCCCTCCCACCGGCCGCCCCGCTTGCGAGGCTCGCCTGCCATGCTAGACCCTTCCCCCATGTCCGACACGCCGCACCTGCTGCTCGTCGATGACGAGCGTTCGATCCGCGAGCCGCTCGCCGTCTATCTGACCAAACAGGGGTTCCGCGTGACCCAGGCGGGAGATGCCGCCTCGGCCCGTACCCGGCTGGCCGCCTATGCGATCGACCTCGTCATCCTCGACATCATGATGCCGGGAGAGGACGGCCTGTCGCTGTGCCGCCATATCGCGGCGACCAGCGAGGTGCCCGTCATCCTCCTGACCGCGCGGGCCGAGGAGACCGATCGCATCGTCGGGCTGGAAATGGGCGCGGACGATTATGTCGTGAAGCCCTTTTCGCCGCGCGAACTGGCGACCCGGGCCAAGGTCGTGCTGCGTCGGACCCAGGCCGGCGGCGCGCGGCTCCATGCGCCCGATAGCGGTTCCTATGCCTTTGCAGGCTGGGTGCTGAAATCGGGCGAGCGGTCGCTGGTCGATCGGGAAGGCGTATCGGTGATGCTGTCGACCGGCGAATATAACCTCCTCCTCGCGCTGGTCAGCCGCCCGCGCCAGGTCCTGACCCGCGACCAGTTGCTCGACCTGACCCAGGGGCGCGAGGCCGCCGCCTTCGACCGGGCGATCGACAATCAGGTCAGCCGTCTGCGCCGCAAGATCGAGGCGGACCCCAAATCGCCCGAGATCATCAAGACGGTCTGGGGCGGCGGCTATACGCTCGCCGCGGAGGTCACCCGGCTGTGAGGCCGAGCAAGTCCATGAGACCGACCCCGTGACGCTGCGTTTCTGGCCGCGTCGGCTGGCCGCGCAGATGGCACTGCTGCTCGCCATCGCCTTGTTCGTGGCGCAGGCGATCAGCTTCACGCTGCTGCTGCGCGAGCGGCGCAGCCTGTTGCTCGAACAGACATCCGGGCCCGCCATCGCCCGGCTGAACGACGCGATCGAGCGTGCGGCGAGTGGCAAGGCCTTGTCCCCCGATCGTGGCCGCGTGCGGGCGTCACTCAACAATCCGATCCACCCCCGGTTGCCGCGCGTGCCCGAGGTGGAGACGCTGATCCGCGAGGGGCTGTCCGAATCCGGGCATCCGGTCGTCCGTGTCGTCACCGGCGTCCGCCCTTTCAAGCCGGAGGATTTCGACTGGCCACGCCGCAAGTTCGACCGGCGGCGTATACCGGCCGAGGAGCTGTTGATCGCCGTCCAGCGAAAGGACGGTAGCTGGCTGGTGACGCGATCCTTCTGGCCGCGCGATGGTCTTTACCTGGTCTGGCGACTGATCGCGCAGACGCTGATCCTCTACGGCGTCATCCTATTGCCGGTGTTGTGGATCGGACGGCGCATCTCCCGCCCGTTGCGCGACCTGACCCGTGCGGCGGAGCGCTTCGACCCGCGCGAACCGGGCGAACCCATCCCCGAACAGGGGCCGCTCGACGTGTCGGGCCTGATCGCCGCGTTCAACGCGCTGCGCCTGCGGATCGGCGCGATGCTGGAGGAAAAGGACCGGATGCTGGGCGCGATCGGCCATGACCTGCGCACGCCGCTCGCCGCGCTGCGCGTCCGCATCGAATCGGTCGAGGACGAGCAGGACCGGCTGCGCATGGCGGACACCATCGCCGAGATGAACAAGACGCTGGAGGACATCCTGTCGCTCGCCCGCGTCGGGCGGCCCAGCGAGGCGGAGACCGATGTCGACCTGAACGCGCTGGTCGATGCGGTGGTCGCGGACTTTCACGATCTGGGACAGGATGTGACTTTCGAGGAGGGCGGGCGTCTGCGGCTGAAGCTGCGTCCGTCGCTGATGCGGCGGGCGGTGCGCAACCTGATCGAGAATGCCGTCAAATATGGCCATGCCGCCGATGTCCGCATCGATGCCCAAGCCGATCATATCGCGATCATCGTCGCCGATCAGGGCCCCGGCATTTCGCCCGATCAGTTGGAGACGGTGTTCGATCCCTTCATCCGCCTGGAAAACTCGCGCAATCGCGATACAGGCGGGATCGGGCTGGGTCTGGCGCTCGCCCGTTCGATCGTGCGAGAGGCGGGAGGCGACGTTCGCCTCGCCAACCGGGCCGAGGGTGGTCTGGCTGCGACGATCACCCTCCCCCGTTGATCAGGCCCCCGCTGATCAGGCGTCTCGCGCCACCCGCAGCATGGCAAGCGCCGCCAGCCCCATCACCGCCGCCGCAATCGCCATCGCCCAAACCAGATTGTCGGGGAAGAAACGGCCGACGACCGCACCCATGATCGATGACACGATCAGTTGCGGCAGGACGATAAAGATATTGAACAAACCCATGTAAATACCGAGCTTTTCGGCCGGCAGCGCCGCCGACAGCATGGCATAGGGCATGGTCAGGATCGAGGCCCAGGCGATGCCGACCAGCACCATCGAACCGATCAGCAGCCAAGCATCGTCGATGAACAGGAACGAGGCGAACCCCGCCGCGCCGCATAGCAGCCCCAGAACATGGGTATTGCGTCGCCCGACAGCCCGAGCCAGCGGCGGCAAGGCGAAGGCCCAGAGCGTCGCTACCCCGCTATAGACCGCGAAGAGCACGCCCACCCAGTTCGCACCCTCGTTGAACGCCGCGCTGCTCGGGTCGCTGGTATGGAACACCCGCGCCGCGACGATCGGCGTGGTGTAGATCCACATGATGAACAGCGCCGACCAGGTGAAGAACTGGACCAGCGCCAGTCGCTTCATCGTCGCGGGCATGGCGGCGAGATCGGCGAGAATCTGGCTGAGCGCATTGCCGCCCCGCCCACCCCGGACGAGTGCCGCGCTGACGATTTGCGCCAGCCCGAATGCGATCAGACCGCCGCCGAGCAGATAGACCGGCTTGTCCAGCCCGAACGCGCTTACTGCCACGCTGATCGCCACGCCCGCGAGGATCCATAAAGGCGCAGCACCGATCCGGTCCGAGGGGACGGCATCGCTCCGCGTCGCCTGCCCTTCGTCGCGATCGGCAAAGGCGGCGATCTGCTCGGGCGAATATTCGCGCGTGGTCAGCACCGTCCACAGCACCGCTAGGAACAGCGCCGCCGCGCCGATATAGAAACCATAGCGAACAGAAGGCGGCACCTCCCCCGGTGCCGCGACATTGGCGACATGGAAGACATCGGTCAGCACCATCGGCGCCAGCGACCCCAGCACCGCGCCTGCGCCGATGAACCCGGTCTGGAAGGCATAGCCCGCCGTCCGCTGGCGGCTGGGTAGCATATCGCCGACAAAGGCGCGGAACGGCTCCATCGAGACGTTGAGCGAAGCGTCGAGCAGCCATAGCAGCATCGCCGCCGCGACCAGCCCGCCCGCATTGGGCATGCCCAGCAGCGCCAGCGTCGCCAGCACCGCGCCCGCCAGAAAATAGGGCCGCCGCCGCCCGAAACGTCCCCAAGTCCGGTCGCTATAATGGCCGATCACCGGCTGGACGAGCAGCCCGGTCAGCGGCGCGGCGATCCACAGGAACGCCAGGTCCTTCTCCGCCGTCCCCAGCGACTGGAAGATGCGGCTGACATTGGCGTTCTGCAGCGCGAAGCCGATCTGTATCCCGAAAAAGCCGAAGGAGGTGTTCCACAGCCCCCGAAAGCCCTGACGCGGCTTTTCCATAACCCCTCCTCGTCGTTCTGATTATTATTGTCGTCGTTACGGCCGCACGCTCGATCCGCGTACGACCAGCGTGGCGGGCAACAGCATCGCGGTGCGCGGTTTGCCCGCAATTTCCGCGAGTAGCGCGCGGACCAGCAACCGCCCGGCGGCCGCGGCGTCCTGCACCACCGTGGTCAGCGGCGGATGCGCGAAGCTGGCCGCCGGAATATCGTCGAAGCCCACCACCGAGACATCGCCCGGCACGCGCAATCCCGCCTCCGCCAGCACCCGCATCGCCGCCAGCGCGATCAGGTCGCTGGCCGCCATGATCCCGTCGAACGCGTGGCCCCGCGCCAGCAATTGCCGCGCGGCCCGCTCGCCCTCTTCCTCGCTGGAGATTGCGCCGACCTGCAAACCGGGATCGCAGACCAGATCGGCCTCGGCCAGCGCATCGCGATAGCCGCGATAGCGGTCATGAAATTCGGGATAATGATCGGTCGCATCGCCCAGAAACGCGATCCGCTTGCGACCTTGCGCCACCAGATGCCGCGTCGCCGCCAGCGCGCCCGCATGATTGTCGCAGCCAATGGTCAGCCCCGGCTGCCCCGGCGCGACCGAGCCCCAGCGCACGAAATGGGTGCCCCGCGCGACCAATTGCTCAAGCAGCTCGCGATAATCGGCATAGTCGCCATAGCCGAGCAGGATCAGCCCGTCGGCGCGGTGGCTGTCCTCATATTCGGCCTGCCAGTCGCTCTCGCCATTCTGGAACGAGACGAGCAGGTCGTAACCGACCTCTGCACAGCTCTCCATGATCGAGCCCAACATGCCGAGGAAAAAGGGATTGATCAGCGTCTGCCCCGGCGAAGGATCGCGGAACAGCAGCAGCGCCAGCGTCCGCGTCTGCCCGCTGCGCAGATTGGAGGCGGCACGATCGACCGTATAGTTCAGCGTCTTGGCGATCGCCTCGATCCGGGCACGCGTGGCGGCGCTGACCGAGGGGCTGCCGCGCAGCGCACGGCTGACCGTCGGCTGCGAAACGCCCGCCAGTTGCGCGATATCGAACGATGTGGGCTTTCGCTGGCCGACCAAGATCAGGGCATCCTCCTCGCCCCCCGCATACCGGCTTTGTCCATCCGGGTTAAGCGCGAGCCCTGTCGTAATAATGCAACAGGCCGATATGGCCGCATTGAATACGTATGCGGCTTTGTTGGCTTTCTCCGTCATCGATTTCACAGGAGGGGCAACAACCATACCCGTTCGTCGAACAGAGACGGGGTTTCCTGGAGGGGATTTCATGACGGTTCGCCTTGTGGCGCCGGCCGATGCCGCGCGCTCTTTCCTGAAGCTCGGCGTCAGCACGTTGGCCATGGTCATCGCCGCACCCGCATTCGCGCAGGCCTCGACCACGCTGCCCGACGCGGCCGCCAGCACCACCGCCGCCAATCCCAATGACGGGGCCGCCGCCGATCCGCAGGCGCAGGATGGTGCGGGCTCGGGCGACATCGTCGTCACCGGCTTTCGCGCCGCGCTGGAAAACGCCGTCGCCGAGAAGAAGAACCGCGACCTCGTCGTCGAGTCCGTCTCGGCGGAAGATATCGGCAAGCTGCCCGACGCCTCGATCGCGGAGTCGATCGCCCGCCTGCCCGGCGTCACGTCGCAGCGGGTCAATGGCCGCTCCAACGCCATCTCGATCCGCGGCTTCGCGCCCGATTTCTCGACCACCCTGCTCAACGGCCGCGAGCAGACCTCGACCGGCGACAATCGCGCGGTCGAATATGACCAGTACCCCGCCGAAGTCGTCAACCAGGTCCTGATCTACAAGACCGCCAATGCCGGGCTGATCGGCCAGGGCCTGTCCGGCACGGTCGACCTGAAGACCATCCGCCCGCTCGACTATGGCAAGCGCGTCTTCTCGGTCGGCGCGCGCGGCACCTACGCCGATATCGGCAAGCTCAATGCCGGGTCGAAGGACTTCGGCTATCGCGCCTCGGCCACCTATGTCGACCAGTTCGCCGACGACACGATCGGCGTGGCGCTGTCCGCCAGCTATCTGAACGAGCCGTACCAGATTCAGGAAGGCAATGCCTGGGGCTATGCGCCGGTCACGGTGAACGGCGCCTCGGCCAATGTCATCGGCGGCTCCAAATCCTATGTCACCTCGACCACGCTGAAGCGCCTGGGCCTTTCGGGCACGCTCCAGTGGAAAATGAGCGACACCTTCACCAGCACGCTCGACGGCTTTTATTCCGACTTCAACGACGATCAGATCAAGCGCGGCATCGAACTGCCGCTGGCCTGGGGCAGCGGCACGACGCTGACCAATCCGACCGTCAGCAACGGCCTCGTCACCTCGGGCACGTTCAACAATGTCGAGGGCGTGGTCCGCAACGACTCGTTCCAGCGTACCGCCAAGCTCTATTCCTTCGGCTATAACGGCAAGTATAAGGGCGATGACGGCTGGAGCGCGTTCATCGACCTCAGCTATTCGCGCACCGATCGCGACGAGGTGACGCTGGAAACCTATAGCGGCACCGGATACGGCCAGGGCAATGGCGCGACCGATACGATCGGCTTCACCACCGGACGCAACGGCACGGTGTTCAAGCCGACGCTGAACTATTCCGACCCCAATCTGATCCAGCTGACCGATCCGCTGGGTTGGGGCGGCACGACGCGGCAGGCGGGCTATTTCAACGACCGCAAGATCACCGATGAGATCAAGCAATACCGGGTCGAGATCGAACGCGAGGTCGAAACGCCGATCATCCACGCCATCCGCTTCGGCCTGAACTATACCGACCACAGCAAATCGCTGGCGCCCAACGAATCCTTCGTCACGCTGCCGAACGGGGCGACCATCGCGCCGCTGCCCCAGCAATATCGCCAGACGCCGACCGACCTGACCTATCTGGGTCTGGGACCGATGCTCAGCTATGATCCGCGTGCGCTGTTGGCGGGCGGGGTCTACACGCTGACCCCCAATACCAGCGCGGATGTGCCCGCCAAGGCGTACACCACGACCGAGCATCTGATGACCGCCTATCTCCAGACCGACCTGCGCGCGCAGATCGGCGCAGCGGAGCTGACCGGCAATATCGGCGTGCAGGCGGTCGGGACCGAGCAGAAGTCGCGCGGCCTGATCTATAACGGCTCGGGCTATACCAACATTGTCCAGGGCGACGATTACTGGGACATCCTGCCCAGCGCCAACCTGTCGCTCCGTTTGCCCAGCGACTGGGTGTTCCGCGTTGCCGCCGCGCGCCAGATGATGCGGCCGCGCTTCGACGATATGCGCGTCGCCCTGTCCTATGGCTTCGACGCGGCGCAGGGGATCATCTCGGGCAATGGCGGCAATCCCTATCTCCGCCCGATCCGTTCCAACTCGTTCGACGTGACGGTCGAGAAGTATTTCGGCACGCGCGGCTATCTGGCGGCACAGGGCTTCTACAAGGATCTCAAGAGCTTCGTTTACAATCTTGAGCAGCCCTACAACTATGCCGGCCTCCCCCTGCCCGCCGCCGTGCCCGTCGGTACGCCGACGCAAGGGCGCATCACCCGGCCGATCAACGGCACGGGCGGCACCATCTATGGCGTCGAACTGGCGGGCACCTTGCCGCTGGGTCAGGTGGCCAGCTTCCTCGACGGCTTCGGCCTGACGGGCGGCGGCTCCTATACCAAGACGGAGATCGTGCCGACCCCGGGCGGCGAGCCCGAGGACATTCCCGGCTATTCGCGCTGGGTAGCGAACGGCACCGCCTTTTTCGAGAAATGGGGCCTGAATATCCGTGGGTCGGTCCGCTACCGCTCGACCTTCGTGGGTGAGTTGTCGGGCTTCGGCGCCAACCGCGTCCGCCGCCGCGCCATCGACGAGACGATCGTCGACGGGCAGATCGGCTATGACTTCCAGGAGGGGACGTTCAAGGGCCTGTCGCTGTTCCTGCAGGGCCAGAACCTGACCGACACGCCGTTCGTCACCACCAATGGCGGACAGCGCGATCAGGTGATCGACTATCAGAGCTATGGTCGCCGGTTCCTGGCCGGGTTTACCTATCGCTTCTGATGCCCCGAACCCCGCGCCGGCACTGCCCGGCGCGGGACGCCCGAATGTGAGACGCCCCATGGACGCCGCCCCTTCCGCAGACCGTATCGCCCGCCGGGTCGTGATCGTCGGCGGCGGCACCGCCGGATGGATGGCTGCGGCGGCGCTGGCGCGGTTCGTGCCCGCCTCCACCCGCATCACCCTGATCGAATCCGACGCGATCGGCACGGTCGGCGTGGGCGAGGCGACGATCCCCGGCATCCGCCTGTTCAATCAGATGCTGGGTCTGGACGAAGCCGCCTTCCTTCGCGAAACGAACGGCAGCTTCAAGCTGGGCATAAGGTTCGAAGGCTGGTCGGGCGAGGGCAGCGGCTATCTCCATGCCTTTGGCAGCATCGGGCGCGGGCTGGGGCTGGTGCCTTTCCATCATTACTGGCTGCGGGGCGGCGGGGCGGCGAACCCCGCCTCGCTCTGGGGTCACATGCCAAGCGCGCAAGCCGCAATGGCGGGCCGCTTCGCCCCCGATCCCGGCCGCCCCGAACTGCCGAGCGGCCTGGCCTGGGCCTATCATTTCGACGCCAGCCTCTATGCCGCGCTGCTCCGCCGTCATGCGGAGGCGGCGGGGGTGGTGCGGATCGAAGGCAGGATCGGGTCGGTTGCACGCGATACGGGCGGACGGATCGACCATGTCGTTCTGGAGGGCGGCCGGCGGGAGGCGGGCGACCTGTTCGTCGACTGCACCGGCTTTCGCGCGCTGCTGATCGGCGAGACGCTGGCCGAGCCGTTCGACGACTGGTCCGAACTGCTGCCCTGCGACCGCGCGATGGCGGTGGCGGGGGAACGCGCCTCCCCCCTGCCCCCCTATACCCGTGCCATCGCGCATGGCGCGGGGTGGCGCTGGCGCATTCCGCTTCAGCATCGGACCGGCAACGGGCTGGTCTATGACAGCCGCCACCTGTCGGACGACGAAGCCGCAGCCCAGTTGCTCTCCGCGCTTGGCGGCGAGGCGACGGGAGAGCCGCGCCTGCTTCACTTTACGACCGGACGGCGGCGGCGCGCCTGGGTGGGCAATTGCGTCGCGCTCGGGCTGGCGGCGGGATTTCTGGAGCCGCTGGAGTCGACCAGCATCCATCTCGTCCAATCGGGGATCGCGCGGCTGCTGGAATTCTGGCCGGGGGCGACGCTCCAGTCCATCGAGATCGACGCCTATAATCGTCTGACCGAGGCCGAATGGCTGGGGATCCGCGACATGCTGATCCTCCATTACCATGCCAATGCCCGCTCCGAGCCCTTCTGGACCGAGCGGCGGGCGGTGCCCCTCCCGGACGGCCTGGCCGCGCGGATCGCCTTATTCCGAACCAGTGGCCGCGTGCTTCGCGATGCCGAAGAGCTGTTTGCCGAACCCGCCTGGGTCCAGTTGCTGGTTGGTCAGGGCATTTTGCCCGCCAGCCATCACGCGCTGGCCGATGCGCTGTCCACCGATGAGCTGGACGACTTCCTGACCCTCACCCGGCGTCATGCCGCGCAGGTGGCTGCTAGGCTCCCCGCGCACAACGCCTTCCTCGCCGCCCATTGCGCCGCCCCCGTCCCAAAGGTCTGCCCATGAAAAAGCTGCTGCTCGCCTTGCTCGCCACCGCCACGCCCTTGGCGGCACAGGATTATCGCCAGCGTCTGCCACAGGACGAAGTGATCTATTTCGTCCTGCCGGACCGGTTCGAGAATGGCGACACCGCCAATGATCGCGGCGGGCTGAGGGGCGGGCCGCTGACCACCGGTTTCGATCCGACGCACAAGGGCTTCTACCATGGCGGCGACCTGAAAGGGCTGACCCGGCGGTTCGACTATATTCAGGGGCTGGGCGCGACCGCGATCTGGCTCGGGCCGATCTTCAAGAACAAGGCCGTGCAGGGCGCAAAGGGGCGGGAAAGCGCCGGCTATCACGGCTACTGGATCACCGACTTCACCACGGTCGATCCGCACCTGGGAAGCGAAGCCGATCTGCACGCCTTTGTCGATGCCGCGCATGCGCGGGGGATGAAGGTCTATATGGATATCATCGTCAACCACACGGCCGACGTGATCCAGTATCGCGAATGTGCGGAAGGCTCGCCCTGCCCCTATCGCGACCGCGCGACCTGGCCCTATCAGCGGCGGGGCGGGGTGAAGGGGGCGGCGATCAATTCCGGCTTTGTCGGTGACGATGTGCAGACGACGGCGAACTTTGCGAAGCTGACCGACCCGACCTACGCCTATACCCCGTATATCCCGGCGGGCGAGAAGAACGCCAAGACGCCCGCCTGGCTGAACGATCCGATCTATTACCACAATCGCGGGAACACGACCTTCGAGGACGAAAGCTCCACGACCGGCGATTTCTCAGGACTGGACGATCTCTACACCGAGAATCCGCGCGTCATCGCTGGCATGATCGACGTTTACGGCAGCTGGATCGACCGGTTCGGCATCGACGGCTACCGCATCGACACCGCCAAGCATGTGAACCCCGAATTCTGGCGCAGCTTCGTCCCCGCCATGCTGGCGCGTGCCAAGGCCAAAGGGATTCCGAACTTCCACATCTTCGGTGAGGTCACGGCGGGGATGGACCCCGGCTATCTCGCGCGCTGGACCAAGATCGCCGATTATCCGGCGGTCCTCGACTTCGCCTTCATGAATGCGGTGATCCAGACGGTCGCGGAGAACAAGCCGACTCGCACGCTCGCCAGCCTGTTCGAGGGCGACGTCCTCTATGCCAAGGGCGAGGCGACGGCGGACATATTGCCGACCTTCCTCGGCAATCACGATCATGGCCGCTTCGCGCGCGACGTCCGGCAGGCGAACCCCGATGCCTCGGACGAGGAAGTGCTGAAGCGGGTCGAACTAGGCCATGCGATGTTGCTGACCCTGCGCGGGGTGCCGACCATCTATTCGGGCGACGAACAGGGTTTCGCGGGCGACGGCAACGACCAGGACGCGCGCGAGGACATGTTCGCCAGCAAGGTCGCCAGCTATAACGATAATCCGCTGGTCGGCACGATGAAGACGACCGCGACCGACAGCTTCGTCCCCTCCCACCCGCTCTATCGGGAGATCGCGACGCTTGCCCGGCTGCGCGTCGCCAACCCCGCCCTCACGCGCGGGCGGCAGGTGGTCCGCGCGCGCGGCGATGCGCCGGGGCTGTTCGCCGTCTCGCGCTTCGACCCCGATACGGGCCGCGAATTTGTGATCGCCTTCAACACCTCGACCAAGCCCATCGCACAGGCCGTGCAGGTCGAAACGGCATCGCAACGTTTCACTGCCATGGCTGGCCCCTGCGCCCCCAAGGCCGCCGCGCCCGGCAGCCTGATGTTGGAATTGCCCGCCTTCGGCTATGCCGTATGCGCGGCGGAGAGCCGTTGATGACCGAGACTGCCCGCATCGCTCCGCGCCCCTGGTGGAAGGGCGCGGTGATCTATCAGATCTACCCCCGCAGCTTTGCCGACAGCAATGGCGACGGCATCGGCGACCTGCCCGGCATCACCGCGCGGCTGGACCATGTCGCCAGCCTGGGCGTCGATGCGATCTGGCTGTCGCCCTTCTTCACCTCGCCGATGAAGGATTTCGGCTATGACGTGGCGGATTATCGCGACGTCGATCCGATCTTCGGCACGCTTCGCGATTTCGACGCGCTGGTTACCCGCGCGCACGAACTGGAGCTGAAGGTCGTCATCGACCAGGTGTACAGCCACACCTCGGACGAGCATCCTTGGTTCACCGAAAGCCGGTCCAGCCGCACCAATGCGCGCGCCAACTGGTATGTCTGGGCCGATCCGAAGCCCGACGGCTCGCCGCCGTCCAACTGGCAGTCGGTGTTCGGCGGCCCCGCCTGGACCTGGGACGCGCGGCGCGGCCAATATTATCTGCACAATTTCCTGAAGGAGCAGCCACAGCTTCACGTCCACCATCCGGACGTGCAGGCCGAATTGCTGGCAACCGCGCGTTTCTGGCTTGACCGGGGCGTGGACGGCTTCCGGCTGGATGCGATCAACTTCATGATGCACGAGCCGACCCTGCGGGATAACCCGCCCGCACCCGACACGGGCAAGACGCGGACCCGGCCGTTCGACTTCCAGCTAAAGCTCTACAACCAGAGCCATGCCGATATCGTGCCCTTCCTGGAGCGGATCCGCGCCACGCTGGACGGCTATGGCGACCGCTTTACCGTGGCCGAGGTCGGCGGTGACGAGGCCGAACTCGAGATGAAGCTGTTCACCGCCGGAGATCACCGGCTGAACACCGCCTATGGCTTCGACTTCCTCTATGCCGACCGGCTGACCCCGCGCATCGTCGCCGAGGCGGTCGCGAAATGGCCGGCCGAGCCCGGGGTGGGCTGGCCGAGCTGGGCGTTCGAGAACCATGACGCGCCGCGCGCCGTGTCGCGCTGGACCACGCCGGAGCATCGCGACGCGTTCGCGCGGATGAAGATGCTGTTGCTCCTGTCCCTGCGCGGCAACGCCTTTGTCTATCAGGGCGAGGAGCTGGGGCTGACTCAGGTGGATGTCCCCTTCGAGCGGCTGGTCGACCCGGAAGCCATCGCCAACTGGCCGCTGACCCTGTCGCGCGATGGCGTGCGCACGCCGATGCCGTGGAGCAGCAATGCGATCAACGGCGGCTTCTCGGATGCCGAACCATGGTTGCCGGTCGGGCCGGATCACGCCGCGCTGGCGGTCAACCGACAGGATGGCGATCCGGACTCGCTGCTGAACCTGACGCGCCGTCTGGTCCGGCTGCGGGCCAAGACGCCTGCGCTGGCGGTCGGTGATTTGACGCTGTTGCACGCCGACGACCAGCTACTTGCCTTCGAGCGGCGCGAAGGGGCGCAACGCCTGCTTTGCCTGTTCAACCTGGGCGACACGCCCATGGCCCTGCCCCCGTCCCTGCCACGGGGCGGGCGGGTGCTGGTCCAGATCAATAACGCCACCGACGAACGCCTGGGTGCGTTCGGGGCGGCGATCCGGGAGATGACTGCATGAAGACGACCATTGCCTTGGGGCTCGGCCTGATCGCCGGAGCGGCGCAGGCCCAGAATGGCCCCGCCGATCCGGCGGTCAACGAGACGTTCAAATTCGCCAAGCCCGCCGGACAGCCCGATGCCGTCGAAACCTCGCCGAACGGCCAGATCACGGTGCAGGTCTCGACCGACAATGACGGCCGCGCAGTCTATATGATCGCGCGGAACGGCAAGGCGATCGTCGCGCCCTCGCGACTGGGCATGATGTTCACCGACGCGCCCAAGATCGAGCGGGGGCTGAAGATCGAGGCCGTCACCCATGCCAAGTCCGACACCAGCTGGACCCAGCCCTGGGGCGAGTGGCGCACCATCCGTGACAATCACCGCGAGATGCGCGTCCGCCTGATGGAATCGAGCGCGCTCCATCGCCGCTATGACGTGGTGTTCCGGGTGCAGGATGACGGCGTCGGCTTCCGCTACGAATTTCCCGAGCAGCAGGCTTTGCCCAAGGCGAACATCGCCGAGGAGCTGACCGAGTTCAACATCGCGCAAACCGGTACCGCCTGGTGGAAGCCCGCCTTCCTGTGGAACCGCGAGGAATATCTCTACAACCGCACGGCCATCGGCGCGGTCGGCACGGCGGCGACGCCGATCACCATGAAGCTGGACGACGGCACCCATATCGCCATCCATGAGGCGGCGCTGGTCGACTATGCCAGCATGGCGCTGATGAAGACCGAGGGGAACGGGTTCAAGGCGGTCCTCACCCCCGGCTCGGGCGCGCCGAAGGTGGTGAAGACGGGGGCGTGGACGACGCCGTGGCGGACCTTCCTGATCGCGCCCGATGCGGGCGGCCTCTATATGAGCCACCTGATGCTCAACCTGAACGAGCCCAACAGGCTGGGCGACGTGTCCTGGGTGAAGCCGGGCAAGTTCGTCGGCGTCTGGTGGAAGATGATTAAGGGCGAATGGAGCTGGGCGCGCGGGCCGCGTCACGGTGCCACGACCGCGAATGTGAAGACCTATATCGACTTCGCATCGAAATACGGCATCCCCGGTGTGCTGGTCGAGGGGTGGAATATCGGCTGGGACGGCGACTGGGCGGGCAATGGCTCGGCGATGCAGTTCGCGATCCCGGCGGAGGACTTCGATGCGGACGCGCTGGCAAAATACGCCAAGTCCAAGGGTGTCTCGCTGATCGGCCATCACGAGACGGGCGGCGCGGTCAGCCATTATGAGAGCCAGTTCGACCCCGCCTTCAAATTCGCCGCCGATCATGGCGAGCATGTCGTCAAGACCGGCTATGTCGCCGATGCCGGGCAGATCGAGCGCATGAACCCGGACGGCTCGGTCAGCCGCGAATGGCATGAGGGCCAGTGGATGGTGAACCACCATCTCCGCGTTCTTCAGGCCGCCGCCAAGTACAAGGTGTCGATCGACAGCCATGAGCCGGTCAAGGACACGGGTCTGCGCCGCACCTATCCCAACTGGCTGGCGCGCGAGGGGTCGCGGGGCATGGAATATAACGCCTGGCCCGGCAAGAACCCGCCCGAGCATGAGGCGAACCTGGCCTTCACCCGGATGCTCGAAGGGCCGATGGACTTCACGCCCGGCGTGCTGAGCCTGACGGGCAGCGACAACAGCCCGATCCAGTCGACCATCGCCAAGCAGCTGGCGCTCTATGTCGTGCTCTACTCGCCGGTGCAGATGGCCGCCGACACGCCGGAGAATTATGCCAAGTATCCGCAGGCGTTCCGCTTCATCGCAGACGTGCCGGTGGACTGGGAGGACAGCCGCGTGCTGAACGGCGAGGTCGGCGATTACGTCACCTTCGCGCGGCGCGATCGTAAGAGCCGCGACTGGTATGTCGGATCGATCACCGACGAGAATGCGCGTGAGCTGACCGTCACGCTCGACTTCCTCGATCCGGGCAAGTCCTATGAGGCAAAGGTCTATAAGGACGGCCCCGGCGCGACCTATGCAACCGATGCGCGGCACTCGATCGCGTTCGAGACCAAGCGGGTGAAGAAGGGCGACACGCTGACCCTCTCCCTCGCCCCCGGCGGCGGCCAGGCGATCCGGTTGAAGGCGCTTTGACACGGCAAGGCCCCTCCATCATTTGATAGAGGGGCCTCCCTTTCTCAACCGTCGCCCCAGCGCAGGCTGGGGCCTTCCTCGATGCGATGTCCAACGTCGAAAAAGATCCCAGCCTTCGCTGGGATGACGGGTACGGTTACTTCGTCGGGAAACCCCGCTGCTTGAGCAGCGCATTCACATCCGGGTCGCGGCCCCGGAACGCGCGATAGGCCTCGGCGCGGTCGGTCTCGTTCCCCGTCGACAGCAGCACCCGCGCAAAGCGGTCCGCCGTCGCCTTGTCCCACGGGCTGCCCGCTTCCTCGAACGCCGCGAAGGTGTCGGCGTCCATCGTCTCCGACCAGAGATAGCTGTAATAGCCCGCCGAATAGCTGTCCGACGAGAACAGGTGGTTGAACTGCGGCAGGCGGTGCCGCATCACCAGCTCCTTCGGCATCCCGATCTCGCGCAGCGTCGTCGCCTCGAACGCCGCCGGGTCGACCACGCCATCGGGCACGGTGTGCAGCTTCATGTCGACGATCGCCGAGGACAGATATTCGGTCGTCGCAAAGCCCTGGTTGAAGGTCTCCGACGCCTTGATCTTGTCGAGCAGCGCCTGCGGCATGGGCTGGCCGGTCTTGTAGTGGCGTACTTGTCCAGCACGTCGCGGGTCAGCAGCCAATGCTCGTTCACCTGGCTGGGATATTCCACGAAGTCGCGCGGCGTGCCCGCCAGCCCCGGATAGGTGACGTTCTGGAGCATCGCATGGATCGCGTGGCCGAATTCGTGGAACAGCGTCTCGGCATCGTCCAGGCTGATGAGGACCGGCTCGCCGGGCGCGCCCTTGGCGAAATTATTGTTGTTGGACGACAGGACATTCTGCACCGGCGGCAGGTTGCGCTGGCCGCGATAGGTGTTGGCCCAGGCGCCCGAACGCTTGCCGGTCCGCGCGAAATCGTCGCGGTAGAACAGGCCGACTTCCTTGCCGTTGCGCGTCACATGCCAGACACGCATGTTCGGCTCGAAGACGGGCACCGTGCCGGTGATCTCCTTGAACTCCAGCCCGTAGAGCCGGTTCGCGGCATAGAGCGAACCCTGGATGATGTTGTTCAGCTCGAAATAGGGCTTCAGCTCGGCCTGATCGAGATCGTAGCGGCTCTTGCGGACCTTCTCCTGATAGAAGCGATAGTCCCAGGGCTCGATGGTGATCTTGGCCCCTTCCTTATCCGCGATCGTCTGCATGTCGCGGACTTCCTCGGCGACGCGCGCCTTGGCGGCGGGCCAGACGCGCATCATCAGGTCCATCGCGGCGGCCGGGGTCTTGGCCATGGTGTCCTGCATCCGCCAGTCGGCATGGGTCTTGAAGCCCAGCAGGTGCGCACGGTTCGCGCGCAGCCGGACGATGCGGGCGATGGTCGCCTTGGTATCGTTGATGTCGCCATTGTCGCCGCGCTTGGTGAAGGCGCGCCACACCTGCTCGCGAAGCGCCCGGTCGGTGGCGAAGGTCAGCACCGGATCGACCGCCGAGCGGGTGTTGACGATCGCCCAGCCCTGCTGCCCGCGCTCGGCCGCCGCCGCCTTGGCGACCGCCTTCACGCTGTCGGGCAGGCCCGCAAGGCGCGCCTCGTCGGTGACGATGATCGCGGTGCCTTCGTCCGCCAGCAGCCGCTGCGAGAACTCGCTGAAATTGATCGCCAGATTCTGGTTGAAGGCGGACAGCTCGGCCTTCTGCACGGGAGTCAGCTTGGCCCCCTGCCGCACGAAGCTGTCATAGGTGCGCGTGACCAGCCGCTTCTGCTGCGCGTCCAGCCCGGACGT
Source organism: Sphingomonas sp. LC-1 (assembly GCF_025371035.1). Taxonomy (GTDB): domain Bacteria; phylum Pseudomonadota; class Alphaproteobacteria; order Sphingomonadales; family Sphingomonadaceae; genus Sphingomonas; species Sphingomonas sanguinis_E. The sequence continues at coordinate 507,776 of NZ_JANZXB010000001.1, forward strand.
ATCGCGCGCCTTGTAGATCGCCTCGATCCGCGCGAACAGCTTGGGGTTGAAGGTGATCTCGTCCGACGCCTTGGACAGTTTGGGCGACCATTCGCGGTCCAGCGCCTGATAGGCCGGATTGTTCATGTTGCCGGTCATCACCCCGAACAGCGTCATCACGCGGTTCAGAGTCTGTCCGGCATTCTGCATCCGCACGAAGGTGTTGGCGAAGCTCGGCTTGGCGGGATCGTTGGCGATCCGTTCGTACTCCGCCCGCCGCTCGGCCAGCGCCGCCTCGAAAGCGGCGGGGAACAGCTCGGGCTTCACCTTGTCCCAAGGCGGCACCCCGCCATAGGGGCCGGTCCAGGGAGCGATCAGGGGATTGGAAGCGGTGGCCTGGGTGGCTTGCGGCGGCTGGGCGATGGCGGATGTGGTCATTAGAGCCGCCAAGGCGGCGGCAAGGGACAGGTGACGCAAAGTGAACTCCCGGTCATGACAAACGCGTCATCACCATAAGCCACGGAACAGTCGGGTAAAAGTCCGCCACGGTCCTAAGCGCGTCAACGCTTGACCTGCTTCTCAGCCAGAAGCGCCGCGGCCACCAGCCCCTCCCCCGTCGCGCGCGCCGCCGTCGGGGTCATCGATACCGCCACGCCATTGGGACCGTCGAGCATGACGATCCCACACTCGGCCGTCGCCAGCCCGGCATCCTCGTGCACATTGGACATGTCCGAGGTCTCCGTCATGCCCCCGGCCCTTCCAGGGTCGGCCCGCCCCCATAAAGATAGGCAGGATCGAAATCGGCCAACGCGGTCAGCGCCTCGATATCGCGGATATGCACCTCCCCGCTGCGGAAGATCATTAGCCCACGCTCGCGCAGCGACCGCAACACGCGGTTCAAGTGGACCGGCGTCACGCCCGCCGCCTCCGCCAGATCAATCTGGGTGACCGGAAAACGAAACAGACCATCGTTCACCAAGCCGACCATCGAGAGCCGAGCATGAAGCTCGCAAAAGAGATGCGCGACCCGCCCATCGGCCTCCAGCCGGCCGAGCCGGAACACCCATTCGCGGTGCATCGCCGCGTCGAGCAGCGTCGAGAACCACAATAGCCGCGTCAGCCGGGGGTGATGTGCGACAATCTGCTCCAGCCGGTCATGGCCGACCAGCGCTACTCGTGCCGGCGTCAATGTCGCAACGTCATGGTCCAAGTGGCGCATGGCAAAGCCGTGCAGATCGACAAAATCGCCGGGTATATGAAAGGCGACGATCTGCCGATTGCCCTGTCGATCGTCCATGTAGCGGCACATCACGCCTTCGAGCAGCAGGCTGCTCTGGCGAACCCGCTCGTCCCGGCGGACGACGATGGTGCGCGCAGGAATATCGCGCACCTCATCGACGCCATTCTCCAGCGTCACGACTTCGTCGGGCGTCATCGCCTCGCGCCCGCGTTCCTTCAGGAACAGGCCGGTCAGCGAAGGACGATCGATACTTGGCCTTGGCTGTCTCAGCGTATCGATGGCGGACACCGACATGGCGCGATCCCTCCCGTGGCAGACGGAAAGCAAATCCACGGCCAGGGCAAAGGGTTCCGTCCCCTTCCGGAGTGATTACCCGCCGGTCGGCCTGCCCGTCGGATGAACCGGCCGTGCTTCCTCCAGAGGCTGGTCGGGATGATGGCGGTTGCTGCGCACCGATGCCCAGAAGGACAGGCCGATCAGCGTCGCCCCGATCAGCCCGGTGATCGTCTCGGGGATATGGAACCGCACCGACAGCAGCATGATCGCGGCCAGCGCGACGATCGCGTAGAAGGCGCCATGCTCCAGATAGCGATACTGGGTCAGCGTTCCCTTATCGACCAGCATGATGGTCATCGATCGGACGAACATCGCCCCGATGCCCAGGCCCAGCGCGATGATGAACAGGTTGTTCGAAAGAGCGAACGCGCCGATCACGCCGTCGAAGGAAAAGCTGGCGTCCAGCACCTCCAGATACAGGAAGGCGGCGAAGCCCGAACGTGCGGCGGCCCCGGCCAGGGCATCGCCATCCCCTTCCAGCAGCACGCCGATCGCATGGACCGCGATATAGGTCAGCAGGCCGAAGATACCGGAGGTCAGGAAGGTCATCGCGTCTTCGGCCGGAATGAATTGGCCGATACCGTACAGCGCGAGCAGGACGATGCCCATCGCCAGCCCCGAAATGTCGCGAAGTGCGGCCAGCGGACGCTCGATCGGGCCGATCCAATGCTCTTCCTTCTCGTCATCGAGGAAGAAGTTGAGCCCGACCATCGCCAGGAAGCTGCCGCCAAAGCCCGAAATGCCGACATGGGCGGAGGTGATGATCTGTTCGTAACGAACCGGGTCTCCGGCGGCGAGCTTCACCGCCTCGACCGGTCCCATATGCGCGGCGATGGCGACGATGGCGAGCGGAAAGACGATCCGCATGCCGAAGACCGCGATCAAAATGCCCCAGGTCAGGAAGCGGTGACGCCATTCGTCGTCCATGTCGCGCAGGACCGTGGCGTTGACGACCGCATTGTCGAAGGACAGCGAGACTTCCAGCACGCCCAGCACCAGCACGATCCACAACACGCCCAGCGTGCCGGGCAGGCTTCCCGTACTCTGGAACCCCAGCCAGGCGGCTATCGCCAGGCAGAGCCCCGTGAAGAGAAACGAACCCTTATAATATTTCAGCAGCACACACGGCTCCCTGTCGCTGACGCCCCGATCTATCGCCCGGCCCGCATGGCTTCCGACACGCGCAACGCGATCCAGCGGTCGGACGGTAAAGTCCGGGCCACCGGATTGGTTCAATCGGGCAGAGGCTCTATCGTCGCGAACGGGGATCGCGACAAGCGCCGATCAGATGCGCAGGTCGTCGCCCACAAGCTGTTCCGAAATCTGTCCGGCGATACGGCGCAGTTCGGCCAATGCCTCTTCCTGGGTGGCGAGACCATCGACGATCCGGACGAAGGGGACCGTCAGCACGGCACAGGCGCACGTGCTCCGCATGATCGGCGCGGCCAGCTCGACCATGCCGAGCAACTCGCCGCTTTCGGACTGGGCAAAGCCCTGCCGCTTCAGGGTGTCCGCTTTCTCGCGCAATTGTCCGAGAGCCCGCTCGGACAGGGGGGGATCGAAAAGGCCTTCCCATTCGCGGCGGGTCGCTTCCGGCTGAAACGCGTAAAGCAGGATCCCTGAGGGCGTTTCATGCATTGCGCGGCGATAACCGACACGAACCGAAACGCCGACCACCGTGTCCGCCTCCATACGGGCGATCACCGACGAACAAGACCCCGAGGGTATGGCGAGGTAGCAGGATTGGCCGATACGGTCGGCCAGCAGCCGCATCGGCGGAAGAGCCTGTTCCATCAGGCTGCGGACCGGCGGCCGCTTCAGGCCGAGATGGAACAGGCGCGAGGTCATGACATAACCATCGGGCCCCTGCGTCACGTAACCGCGATGTTCGAGCACCTGAATCATCCGGAACAACTCGCCGGTCGAGCGCCCCAGCCGATTGACGATCGCACTCATCGTCAGCGGATTTTCCTCAGCGGAGAGCAGTTCGAGGATATCGAGTCCCTTTTCCAGCGCTGGCGCGCGGTAAAGGCGCTTATCGTCGACGGTGCCAACCGTATCCGTACTCAACTACACTTCTCCACGACGATGGAACGACCATCGGTCGGAATCGCCTGAAATGACTTTTTGTGCCGCTTACTCCGATCTTTCAAAGAGGGTCAATATCGTTAACCTTTGAGTTTAAACGATTAACCGACCAGAAGATGGACGACATTTTTTCCAGCGCGCGCCAGACCACGCACGGCCGGCGGAAGATCGGGCGCCAACCTGCCCTCGTCCCTCAATTCGACACGCCAGCGCCCGGCATAATGGGCCGACGCAACGATATTCTCCGCGCCGCCAACCGCCTTGACCAAGACATCGGGCAGGGTTGCCGATGCCGCAACGGCGGCAGGCTCCGTGCTGGTGACGATCGGCGACGGCGCGGCGCGGTCGGCGGAGGCTGGGATCGGTCCGGAATCGATGGCGGCGCGCATCTCCATCGCCACCGTGTCGGCCACCGGGCCCAGCACCACCTGGACGCCATTGGCGGACGGACGCAGGATTCCCCGCGCGCCGAGACGCTTCAGGCCGGGCTCATCGACCTTGGCGGGATCGGACACGATCAGGCGCAGGCGGGTGGTGCAGGCCGCCACCTCGGTCAGATTGGCGCTGCCGCCCATCGCGGCGACGAAGGATGCGCCCCGTCCGCCCGCGACCGGAGCAGCCGCCAGCTCGCCCTGGTCGCCTTCGACGGCGGCATCCACGTCACGCCCCGGCGTCTGGAGGTTCCAACGGCGGATAGCGAAGCGGAACACGGCATAATAGAGGATCGCATAGATCGCGCCGATCGGGATCAGCAGCAACGGCTTGGTCGCCTTGCCGAAATTGATGACATAGTCGAACAGACCGGCCGAGAAGGTATAGCCCAGCCGCACGCCCAGCGCGTTCATCACCGCTTCCGACACGCCGGTCAGGATCGCATGGAAGGCATAGAGGACCGGGGCCAGGAACATGAAGCTGAACTCGATCGGCTCGGTCACGCCGGTCAGGAACGACATCAGCGCCAGGCTGAAGAGCATGCCGCCCACGGCCTTCTTCCGCTCCGGCAGCGCCTCATGATACATGGCGAGGCAGGCGGCGGGCAGGCCGAACATCATGACCGGGAAGAAGCCGCTCATGAACGCGCCCGCCGTCGGATCGCCCGCGAAGAAGCGGGTCAGATCGCCGGTCTTGCCCTGATAATCGCCCACGACGAAATAGGCGACGGTGTTCAGGATATGGTGCAGCCCGGTGACGACGAGCAGCCGGTTCAGCACGCCGAATGCGAACAGCCCCAGCCCGCCCGCCTGGACGATACCCTGGCTCATCGCATCGATGCCCGCATTGACGGGACCGAACGCCACGCCCAGCAACGCCGCCAGCCCCAGTCCGGCAATGCCCGAGATAATCGGAACGAACCGGCGCCCACCGAAAAAGGCGAGATATTCTGGCATTTTGATCGTGGCGAAGCGATTGTAGAAGCTACCGCCGATCAGCCCGGCGACGATCCCCACCGGCACGTCGAACCGGTGGACCGACTTGGTCCGCCACGCCGCCTCGACGGTCGCGGCAATGTCCTTGGCCAGCCCCGCCCCGGTTCCCGTAGGCGGCACGACCAGCGTCTCGGCGCCCTTGATGGTGACCAGATAGCAGGTGATCCCCGCCAGTGCCGCCGCGCCATTGCCGTCGCGGGCAAAGGCGGTGGCGACGCCGACCGCGAACAACAGACCCAGATTGTCGAAGATCGCGTTGCCCGCATTCGCCATGAAGGCGATGTTCAGCATGTCCGGCTGGCCAAGGCGCAGCAGCAGCCCCGCCACCGGCAGGACCGCGATGGGCAGCATCAGCGCCCGCCCGAGCGATTGAAGCGAGGCCATGGGCGAGCTCATGCGCCGATCTCCTGAAGCATCTTGGTGATATGCGCGCGAACCGCCGCGGCAGAGGGCAGCGCCAGCGCCTGCATCGCCGCCGCACGACAACGGGCGAGGTCGAGTTTGCCGACCAGCGCCTTGATCGCGGCGACCCGCGCGGGGGGCACCGACAATTCGGTCACGCCCAGCCCCAGCAGGATCGGCACCGCCAACCGGTCGGCAGCCAGCGAGCCGCACACCCCGACCGGCGTGTCATGCCGCCCTGCCCCGTCACAGGTCGCGCTGATCAACCGCAGCACCGCCGGATGGAGCCCATCGACCCCCGCCGCCACCGCCGCGTTGCCGCGATCCATGGCCAGCGTATATTGCGTCAGGTCGTTGGTACCGATCGAGAAGAAATCGGCCTTGCGCGCGAGAATATCGGCGGAGATCGCCGCTGCCGGGGTCTCGATCATGACGCCGACCTCGGCCTTGCCGCCCTGTCGCTCGACGACCGCGCGAACCGCCTCCAGCTCGGACAGGCTGGCGACCATGGGGGCCATGATCCGGCAGGGCTGGCGCACCGACAGGATCGCGCCGACCTGATCCTCCAGCAATTGCGGATCGGCCAGCGCAACGCGGATGCCGCGCAGGCCCAGCGCCGGGTTCTCCTCGACGGGCAGGTCCATATAAGGCGCTGGCTTGTCCCCACCGACATCGAGGAGCCGGACGATCATCGGCCGATCGCCCAGCGCGTCGGCGATCGCCTGATAATCGCGCGCCTGCTCCTCGCGGGTCGGCGCGGTTGCGCGTTCCAGAAAGAGGAATTCGGTGCGCAGCAGGCCGCAGCCCTCCGCGCCTTCCTTCACCGCCGCCTCGGCATCGCCGACCGAGCCCAGATTGGCGAACATCTCGATCCGCGTTCCGTCCAGCGTGCGGCAGGGCCCCTGCGCGGCGCGCGCGGCCTCCATCTCGGCCTTGCGGCGGGCGATCGTGTCGCGCACCTGGCTTTGCGCATCCTGATCGGGTTCGGGGTCGATCAACCCGCGATCGGCGTCGAGGACGATGACGCGGCCATCCTCCAGCGTCACCAGAGGATCGCCGAACGCCACCGCCATGGGCAGGCCCATGCCCGCCGCCAATATGGCCGCGTGCGAGGTCGGCCCGCCCTTGACCAGCGCGATCCCCGCGACCGTTCCGGCATCGAGCGCGGCGACCTGACTGGGGAGCAGGTCCTCCGCGACCAGGATCGCGCCCACGGGAACGCTCGGGCCCTCGATCGGCAATCCCGCCAGCGCGGCGAGGACATGGCGTTCCAGATCGCGCAGATCGTCGGCGCGCTCGGCGATGCGCCGGTCGCCACTCGACACCAGGACCGCGACCTGTTCGGCAATGGCCTCCTGCCAGGCGACACCGGCGCTCAGCCCCCGACCGATGGCCGCGAGCGCCGCCTCGGTCAGCGTGGGATCGGCCAGCATCGCGCCATGCGCCGCCATCACGCCGCCCCGCGCACCACCGGCCGCCGCCGCCTGCACCAGCCCTTCTCGAACCCGCGTCAGCGCGTCGGTCAGCTTGGCGGTTTCCTCTTCCGTCGAACCGGCCAGCGTCTCGACCGGAATGGCGGCGCGGGTCAGCCGATGGATCGGGCCCACCGCCAACCCCGGCGCGGCGGGAACACCGCCCAGCCCCGGCCCTTCGGCACGGGCGGGCTCGGGCGCGTCGACCGGCGTCTCCTCCGGCGTGGCGTCACCCAGAAAAGCGATGACATCGCCCATTGCCGCGGCGGCCTGCGCACCCGTCGCCTCGATCCGAACAGTCGTACCGTGGCTCAGCCCCAGGCCGAGCAACCCGACCGCGCTGAGCGCGGAGGCGTTGCGATCGCCATGGAACAGCGTGACCTTCGCCTCATGCCGCCGCACCGCCTCGACCAATCGCGCGGCGGGGCGGGCATGGAGGCCGTGCGACAGCGCGACGACCGTCTCCTGAACCAGAGCCTCGCCATCTTCCTGGGCCTCCGCAGCCTGCACGGCCAGCGGCACGACGCGCAGAAGCGGATCGCCGATGGCAACCAGACCTTGCGCGATCGGCTCGACACCATAACGGGTGGCATCGGCGACGATGATCGGCGTCACCACGGCGGGCGCGTTTTGAACCAGATGGTCGAGATCGAAGCGGATCAGCGGCTGTCCCGCCAGCACCTTCGCCCCCGCCTGCACCTGCGGCGTCAGCCCCTTGCCGCCCAGCGACACAGTGTCGATCCCGATATGGCAGATCAGCTCGAACCCTTCGGTGCTGCGCAGCGTCACCGCGTGTCCCGCCTCGTGCACGGTCAGCACGACGGCATCGCAGGGGGCGCACAGCGCATCGTTCACCGGATCGATCGCGATCCCGTCGCCCAGCATCTTTTCGGCGAAGACCGGGTCAGGCACCTGCGCCAGCGGCGTCACCCAACCCGACAGAGGGGCAAAAATGGTCAGGTCACTCATTGCACGTCACTTTCGCCAAATCGCATCCCTTTGTCGGTAAAGCGCGCGCCGCCAATCAGCGGTCGCGCACCGACACCCGGCCCAACAGGCCGCTTTCGACATTGCCCAGCGCGGCCACGATCAGGACGATCGTCCGCTTGCCCGGTCCCGGCGCCAGTGGCGCGACCAGCGGGCCGGGCTGCGGATCACGCTTCTCGGCGACCATCACTCCATCGACCCACAGGCTGGCCATGCCGCCGACCGAGCCGAAGCGGATCTCCCCGCCCCGCGCCGCCACCGCATGGCGCGGCGTGACGATGGTGCGATAGACGCGGTAACCCGCCGCCTCCGCCGGGGTGGGCGTACCCGCCCGGACAAAGGCCCAGCCATTATTGTCGTTCGACGCAGGCGCGAAATCGGGCGAGGGCTTGGCATCCTGCCGCTCCGACCGGCGCCAGTCGCGCAGGTCCATATCGCCTGCGGCCAGCGGCACCTGCGCGCGCGGGGCCACACCCAGTCGGTCGAGCCGCAGGCTGGCAGGCCTCAACCCGTCCGCCGTCGCGCGGATCGTGATCCGCCCGCGCCCGGCATCGGGCCGCACGATCATCTGCGCCAGACCATTGAACAGCGAGCGCTGAAGGCCCTTTTCCGGCTCGTGGCTGTTCGGATCGCCATTGCCCACACCGATGATCGCGCCGCCGTCGATGGTGAAGCGGGTCATGAGATTGGCGGTAGGAACATGACGCCCCTTGGCGTCGACCGCGTCGATGGTGATCGCCTGCGCATCCTCGGTATCGCCCGCCATCACTGTCCGCGCGGGAGTCAGGCGGAGCGCGACCGGTGCGCCGGTGGTCTCATGCGCGGCGCGTGCCACCTCGCGCCCGCCGCGATAGGCGATCGCCTCGATCCGGCCGGGCGCATAGGGCACGGTCCATTCATTGCCCATCAGCCGGTCGACCGCCGCCTCGCCCACCGTCTTGCCGTTCAGGCGAAGGACGATGCGTTCGGCGTTAGACAGCACCATGACCTTGGTCGGCTTGCCCTCACGCCCCGGCCAGGTCCAGTGCGGCGCGATCGCCACGACGGCCTCGTCATCGACCCAGGCGGCGCGGTGAATGTCGAACGCGGTCTTGGGGAAACCGCACAGGTCCATGATGCCGAAGAAGCTGGCGATGGTCGGCCATTCATAGGGCGTCGGCTCGCCATGATAGTCGAAGCCGGTCCAGACGAAACCGCCCGCGACATAGGGCCGGTCGGCGATCTTCTTCCACGCGGCCCGGTGCGTCGCGCCCCAGCTCGCCGCCTCGTCGTCATAGCTCGACGCGATATGGCGGGCGGGATCGCTCTCGAACGCACCGCGCGTCATGAAGGCGCTGGTATCCTCCGAACTGGTCATCGGCTTGGTCGGATTGAGCTGATGATAGCGGTCGTAGTCGCCCTGGTAATAGTTGAACCCGGTCACATCGACGACCTGCGCGACGTTGATCGGATTGAAGAACGCTCCGTTCATCGCCGCCGTCACCGGGCGGCTGTCGTCCAGCCCGCGGACCCAGTGCGCCATGCGCTTGACCATTTCGACGCCCGAGGGCGTGCCCTGCATCGGTTCCTCGTTGAACACCGACCACATAATGACGCTGGGATGGTTGCGATCGCGGCGGACCAGCCATTCGAGCTGGGCACGGAATTCGGGGGCCGGATTGAACTGCCGGTTCTCGTCCATCACCACCAGGCCGAGGCGATCGCACCAATCGAGCAGTTCGGGCGTCGGCGCATTGTGGCTGGACCGGACCGCGTTGCAGCCCATCGCCTTCAACCGCTCCAGCCGCCAGCCGATCAGCGCGTCGGGGATCGCGGTACCCACGCCCGCATGATCCTGATGCAGGCAGACGCCCTTCAGCTTGACCGGCTTGTCGTTGAGGAAAAAGCCCTTGTCCGCATCGAAGCGGATGGTGCGGAACCCGATGGGCACGCGCCGCTGATCGACCATCCCTCCATCACGCAGCAGCCGTACGTCGAGCGTGTAGAGCGTCGGCCGCTCGATCGACCACAGCGCGGGGTCGGCGACCGGCAGGTCGAGGCCCGCCGTCCCCTCTTCCAGCGACGCCACGCTGGCCTGCGCCTGGCCCTGCGCGACGACGCGCCCTTGCGGATCGAGCAGCCGCGCCTCGACCGTGACCGTGGTTTCGGTGGGGGCGATGCTGGTCAGGGTGGTGGTGACGGGGACGTGCCAGCTGCCGTCGGCGCGGCGGCGGGGGTCGCCATGCACGCCATCGGTCGCGATCGATACCGGTGCGTAATCGCCCAGCCAGACATGGCGGTAGAGCCCGGCGCCCTCATACCACCAACCCTCCATGGCGTTGGCGTCCACCCGGACCGCGACGACGTTGGCCTCATCACCAAAGCGTGCGAACGGCGTCAGGTCGATGCGCACCGCGCTATAGCCCGAGAAGTTGTGCGAAACGACGCTGCCATTGACCCAGATGGTCGCGTTGGTCGCGATGCCGCCGAATTCCAGTTCGATCCGGCGTCCGCGAAGCGCGGGGTCGAGACGGAAGGTGCGCCGATACCAGCCGATCCCGCGCGGGCGATAGCCTTGCGCGACATTGGCGGTCTTTTCGAACGGCTGGAACGAGGCCCAGTCGTGCGGCAGATCGACCGACTGCCATTCGCTGTCGTCATAATCGACCGCCGCCGCCCCGCGCGCATTGCCCGCCTTGACCGACGCATAGGTCGCGTCATGCGTCTCCAGCGGTGCGGGTTCGACATCGCCTTCATGGAACAGCCAGCCCCGATCCATCAGGACACGAGCAGGGTCCTGCACCGGCAGCGCGGCGGGCAAGGCGTTCACCGGCGCCGGCATCGGAAGCGCGCCCGCGCCGTCCGCCGGGCGGCGCTGTGCGGCAAAGACCGGGACGGGCGCGATGCCGCCCACCAGCCCGACGACGGCGCTGCTCAGCAGCAGTTCGCGGCGCGCGATCGTCATGCCGCGACGGTCTCGGCGCTGGCGATCCGCGTCTCGACGGGTTTGAGCGCGGCATCGAGCACCACCCAATCGGCGCGCAGCCCAACTTGAAGCGCGCCACGCTCATGCGACAGCCCCAAGAACGCGGCCGGATGGGTCGCGGCCATGGCGGTGGCCTGATCGACCGTGATCCGCAACTGTTCGACCGCATTGGCGACCGCCGCCCCCATGTCGAGGTCGGAGCCCGCCAGCGTGCCGTCGGCATAGGTGCACTTGCCACCCGACACGTCGATATGGCGCCCGTGCAGCACGAAGTCCTTCTCGACCGCTCCGACCGACGACATGGCGTCGGTGACCAGCATCAGCCGGTCGAACGGACGTGCCTTCAACGCCAGCCGGAGCATCGGCGCGGCGACGTGGAAGCCGTCGATGATGAGACCGCTATAGGGGCGCGGATCGTCGAGCGTCGCGCCCGCAAGGCCGGGCACCCGCTGCTGCATCGCGGGCATGGCGTTGAACAAATGGGTGATGCCCGACAGGCCGGCATCGAACGCCGCCATCGCCTGCTCATAGCTGGCTTCGCTATGCCCCGCGCTGACCAGGACGCCGGCCTGAACCAGCCGTTCGATCGTCGAGACCGGCACGCGTTCGGGGGCGATGGTGAGCATCACCTTGCCACGGCGCGGGCGAGTCAGGACCGCGACCATCTCTTCGTCCAGATCGCGGAAGCGGCTCGGGTCATGAATGCCCTTGCGCGCCGGATTGAGCACCGGCCCCTCGACATGGATGCCGACGATGCCGGGCACCTTGGCTTCGATCGCTTCATCGATGGCGTCGAGCGCGCGGGCAATCTTGTCGGGCGTCTCGCTGACCAGGGTCGGCAGCATCGCGGTGGTGCCATAAACGGCGTGCGCCGCCGCCATGGCTGCGATGCCGTCCACGTCGAGCCGGTCGTTGAACAGCACGCCGCCGCCGCCATTGACCTGGGTGTCTATATAACCCGGGACGACCCAGCCGCCGTTCAGGTCGATCGCGTCGCCCGAACCCTCGACCGCGCCGATGGCGGCGATCCGGTCGCCCTCCACCACGATCTCCGCACCCGGCAGGACACCGCCCGAAGTCGCGACATGGCCGTTGATGAAGCGGAAGCGGGTCATAGCGTGCGGGTCACTTTCTGCAGATGCGGCGGGGAGTCGGGGTCCATGCCACGGGCAAGGGCCAGAGCCTCGACCATGCGGTAGAAGCTGGCGAGCATCGCGATCGGCTCCAGCGCGGGGTGGCCCGCGACCATCGGCAATGCGCCCCCCTGCCCCGCGACGAACGGCTTGGCGCCGCGCTGCTCGAACTGGTCGGCGACCGCGCGCACATCTTCGCCCGCGATGTCGGAGGTGGCGAAGCCCAGCACCGAATAGCCTGGCTCCACGATCCGCATCGGGCCGTGACGCACTTCGGCGGCGCTGAACGGCTCGGCCTGGATCGAACAGGTTTCCTTCAGCTTCAGCGCGGCTTCCTGCGCCACGCCATAACCATAGCCGCGCCCCAGCACGAACATCTGGCTGACCTCGCGCAGGCCGTCCACGGCGGCGGACCAGTCGAGGCCGAGCGCCTGTTCGACCTGCCCCGGGAGATCGGCGAGCGCGGCTTCCAGCGTCTTGTCACCGGCCCAGGCGGCAGCCAGCTGCGCCAGACCCGCCAGCGCGGTCAGGCAGGACTTGGTGGCGGCGACGGCCTTTTCGGGACCGGCCGACAGCGGCAGGAAGGTGTCGGCGCCGGTCGCCAGCGGCGATTCCTCGTCATTGACCAGCGCGACGATATGCGCGCCGCCCGCTCGGTAAGCCTCGACCGTCGCCAGCAGGTCCGGGCTGCGACCCGATTGCGAGATGGCGATGACCAGCGCGCCCTGCACCTTCATGGTCGTCTCGAAGATCGACGCGACAGAGGGAGCGGCGGAGGAGACCGGCACACCCGTCTTGGTCTCCAATATATATTTGCCATAGGTTGCGGCGTGATCCGACGACCCACGGGCGATGGTGATGATCACCGGCGGCGGGGCGGCACGCAGCCGCTCGGCCAGCGCCCTGACGGTCGGCGCATTGCGCGCGAGCAGCCGGGCGATCGCCTCCGGCGCCTCGCCCGCTTCCGCTCCCATCAGGGTGCCGGCATCCGCACTTCCGGCGGTCATCACATCAGACATCGGTTAACTCCGCGACGAAATCATAGGCATCACCGCGATAGAAGGACTGGGTATATTCCACCGCCCGTCCATCGCGCAGGAATCCGCGCCGCTCGATCAACAGGCCCGCATGGCCCGGATCGACGTTCAGCATCTTGGCATGGTCCGCCCCGAACGGCACCGCACGCAGCCTTTGCAGTGCGCGCACCGGCCGGTGCCCCGCCCGCTCCAGCGCGGCGTAAAGTGACCGGTCCACCGCCTCGATCGAGGGCAAGGCAAAGCCCGCAATGGCCGACAATTCGATCGCCATCGGCACCTCGTCGGCGAAGCGCACACGCTGGAACCGATAGACCGGCGCGCCCGGCGACAGACCCAGCGACATCGCCTCTTCGGGCGTGACCGTGCCGGGTGCGCGGCTGACCCATTGGCTGCTCGGGGTACGACCTCGCGCGATCATGTCCTCCGAAAAGGAAGACAGCTTGGAAAAGCTCTTTTCGACGCGACCGGCGACGAAGGTGCCCGCACCGCGCCGCCGCGTCAGAAGCCCCTCCTCCACCAGACCGCCGATCGCCTTGCGCACCGTGATCCGCGACACGTCATATTCGATCGCCAGATCGCGTTCGGCGGGAATGGCATCATCCTCGGCCAGCACATTGCCGTTGATCGCATCGCGCAACAACTGCTGAAGCTGAAGGTATAACGGCGCGGGGTTCCCCTTTCGGAAAGAGCCGACCTGCGCCGAGAATGTCATGGCCGCGCCATCCCCCTTTGCCTTCGCGTCACTCATGCCGCGTACCGCTTCGACGACTGGTCTATCGCAGCCCCATCAACCGGGCAATAGGTATTATATATGGCATACATTGGATTTTACCCTCTCTCGATAGCCTGACGGATGGCGGTGATGCGGGCGGGATCGGTTCGACGCCGTTGACCCGATGCGAAACCCATCGCCTCGATCCGCGAATCCCCCCATGGTTCGCGAATACTGGCGGAGGCATGGACCGCATCGACGCCGGTCCTGGCGATCAGTTGCGCCACATTGTCCGCCGAAACCCCCGACCCGGCGATGATCGCAACGCGGCCATTCGCCGCCGCGACCATGTCTGCGATCACGGCAGCACCTTGCTCCGCCGTCGCCGCGCCGCCCGAGGTGAGAATATGATCATAGCCCAGACCAGCCACCGCCTCGACCGCCGCGACCGGATCGGCGACCAGATCGATCGCGCGATGGAGCACGATCGCCACATCCTTCGCCACGTCGCGCCAGCGGGCCAATATGTCGAGGTCGAGCCGGTGGTCGTCCGCCATCGCTCCGACCACGACGCCAGCGACACCCTGCGCCACCATGCGCCGGATCTCCTCGGTCGCCACGGCGACATCACCCGCGTCATAGCGAAAGTCGCCGTCGCGGGGGCGCACCATCGCATGGACCGGAACGCCGGAGTCCACCGCACAGGCGACCAGCGCCGCCGACGGGGTCAGCCCACCCAGCGCAAGCGCACCGCATAGCTCGATCCGGTCGCCCCCGGCCGCCGCCACGGCGGCAATGCCGTCAGCATCGTCGACGCAAATTTCCAACAGCGTCGATCCACATCGCGACAATGGTGTCGCCATCGCCTGCATCCCCCAGAAAATTATTCAGCCGCCGCTCCGCCCCTCGCCACGGCAGACGCCAGGATTCTGTCATTTAAGCAGCCCAAGACGCAATGCGCCAGTATAATGGTCTCATAAGGTCGACGACAAACTTTTCCCGTTTTCGGACCAATGGCATTTTGGTTACAGACTGGTATGCTTGAAATATAAAGCAGATTGCCGAGGGCAGGGAATCCCTACACCCTCTTATCTTGTAACGCACATCGCCTCGCCGCGCGGCGCGACGCACACAAGGGGGGGGTTCGGCATGTTGGGCGTTCGCACCATGATCCTGAACGACGGTGCGCCGAGCCGATCCTGACAAGAGGGCAGCCCCTGCGGCACCATGATTGCGCCCCTGCTGTCCGCCCGGCCAAGCTGACCGCCTACGCACAGAAGCTGCACGACAAGACCTACTGCCAGATCGAGGCAAGCAGGCACCGTCTGGCCGCCTCCCATAAGAATGATCGGACCTATGCAGCGTCGGTGAGCGTACGTTTCCAGGGGAATGCTTTCACACGACGATGCGAGACAGCCCCGTCGACCATGGGACCGACGGGCTTTTCATCTGCGTGACTTGAAGGAGTCATCGAAATGCTGCGCGTCTGTCACCGATTTGCGACGCAGGCGTAACAGATGACGGGCATGACAGGCGGGACGCCAAGCGTGGGGAACGCCGATGCCGATGACCAGCATAACGATGGATGGTTCGCTGCACGAAGACGCCGCCATTCTCGACTTCATCCCTCGCGCGCCGGTGAGGCCCGAACCCGAAGGCCATGAGCGCCGCCGGTATCGCACCATATGGATCTCGGACGTCCATCTCGGCACGCGCGGCTGCAATGCGGAGATGCTGATCGACTTTCTCGACCATGTCGATAGCGAGACCATGTATCTGGTCGGCGACATGATCGACGGCTGGCGGCTGAAGAAGAAGTTCTACTGGCCCGCCGCGCACAATGACGTGGTGTGGCGGCTGCTCAAGCGCGCCAAGCGGGGCACCCGCGTCGTCTATATCCCCGGCAATCATGACGAGATATTTCGGCAGTTCACCGGCATGGATTTCGGCGGCATCGCCATCTGCCGCAAGGCGATCCACGAGACGGCGGATGGCCGCCGCCTGCTGATCCTGCACGGCGACGAGTTCGACGCGATCACGCTGGCGCATCGCTGGCTCGCCCATGTCGGCGACTTCGCCTATACCGCGCTGATGGAGGTGAACCGCTGGGTCAACATCGTCCGCCGGTGGATGAAGCGCCCCTATTGGTCGCTGTCCAAGCACGCCAAGGCCAAGGTGAAGAACGCCGTCGCCTTCATCTCGCATTTCGAGGAGGTAGTCGCCCATGCGGCGGGTGCGCGCGGCGTCGACGGCGTGGTGTGCGGGCATATCCACACCGCGGAAATTCGCGAGATCGGCGGCGTTACCTATTATAATGACGGCGACTGGGTGGAAGGCTGCACCGCACTGGTCGAGCATTTCGACGGCACGATGGAAATCCTCCATTGGGGCGACGAGATGGAGGCCCGCCGCCAGCAGCCCATGGCGGCCGCCATCGCCGCCTGAGCGAAGGGAAACGGCATGCGCATTGCGATCGTCACCGATGCCTGGTCCCCCCAGGTGAATGGCGTGGTCCGCACGCTGCAGTCGGTGACGGCGGAGCTGCGAGCAATGGGCCATGATCTGTCGATCATCTCGCCCGATCTCTACGCCTCGGTGCCCTGCCCCACCTATTCCGAGATACGGCTGGCGATGCCGGGCCCGGGCGTGGTCGGGCGGACGCTGGGCGCGTTTCGCCCCGATGCGATCCATATCGCGACCGAGGGACCATTGGGGCTGCGCGCACGGCGGTGGTGCCTGTCTCGCGGTCTGCCCTTCACCACCGCCTATCACACCCAGTTCCCCGAATATGTCGCCGCGCGGATCAGGGCGATCAGCCCCGAACTGGTATGGCGCTATGTCCGCTGGTTCCATGCGCCCTCGTCCGCGATCCTGGCCTCGACGCCCAGCGTGGCGGCGGCGCTGGCCGCGCATGACCTGCCGCAAAGCCGCCATTGGGGGCGCGGGGTCGATACCGCCCTTTTCCGCCCCGATGGTCCGCGCGACGCGTTCGTCCGCGCATTGCCCGGTCCGGTACAGCTTTATGCGGGGCGGGTCGCGGTGGAGAAGAACATCGCCGCCTTTCTGGCGACCGATGCGCCGGGCTCCAAGGTGGTGGTCGGAGATGGTCCGGCGCGCGCGGCGCTGGCTGCGGAATATCCGCACGTGCATTTCCTGGGTGCGAAATTCGGCGAGGAACTGGCGGCGATCTACCGTGCGGCCCATGTGTTCGTCTTTCCCAGCCGTACCGACACGTTCGGGCTCGTGATGATCGAGGCGCTGGCCTGCGGCACGCCGGTCGCCGCGCTGCCGGTCCAGGGGCCGCTCGACGTGCTCACCCCCGAAGTCGGCGTGATGGACGAAGCGCTGGACGTGGCCATTGCCGGGGCGCTGAGCCGTGATCGCGACACCTGCGCCGCTTATGGGCAGGGCTTCACCTGGCGGGCGAGCGCGGAGCAGTTCCTTGCGGCACTCGCCCCCATCAACCACCCCCTGCGCGCGGCGGCGTAGCCCCTTCTCGGCATGGGTCATGGCGAAACTCGCCGCACCGTCCCGTTAAGGCCGAAATCCGTTGGGGAGGCGTCAGCAACTTCCCCTCGTGGGCGTGCTTCACCAGATTTGCTGGGCTTCTTGCTCTGGGAAGGTCGGGCCGACACATGCATCAACTTGGAAAACTCCGTTTAACGGGTTGAACCAAGCTTGCCGCCCATGTCATTCATGGGCCTCGCGCGATTCGGTGCGGGGCTTGCCCGCCTGTCGCTGATCCATCGGTCGTGCCGCTTGTCGCCATGGCCGCTCCAACCGCTGCACCCGAAAGGTCCCCGATTGGACGTCGTCACGCTTAGCCTTTTCCTCCTCCTCGCCGTGGTGTTGAGCGGGATCATCTCCCGCCTGCTGCCCTCGGCGCTGCCCCGCCCGCTGGTCCAGATCGCACTCGGCGCGGTGATCGGTGGCATCGCGCAGATCCGGGTGGAGCTCGATCCCGAAATCTTCTTCCTGCTGTTCGTGCCGCCTCTGCTGTTTCTCGATGGCTGGCGCATTCCGAAGGACGAACTGTTTCGCGACGCGGGGGCGGTGTTGGGACTGGCCCTGGGATTGGTGTTCCTGACCGTGCTGGGCATGGGTCTGTTTATCCACTGGATGATCCCGGCCATGCCCTATGCCGTCGCCTTCGCGCTGGCCGCCGTGGTGTCGCCGACCGATCCGATCGCGGTGTCGGCCATCGCGCAAAAGGCCCCCATCCCCAAGCGCATGATGCACATCCTCGAAGGGGAATCGCTGCTCAACGATGCGTCGGGTCTGGTCTGCCTACGCTTCGCGGTGGCGGCGGCGCTGACGGGGGCGTTCTCGCTGACCGGAGCAGGGCTGACCTTCCTG
Source organism: Sphingomonas sp. LC-1 (assembly GCF_025371035.1). Classification (GTDB taxonomy): domain Bacteria; phylum Pseudomonadota; class Alphaproteobacteria; order Sphingomonadales; family Sphingomonadaceae; genus Sphingomonas; species Sphingomonas sanguinis_E. The sequence continues at coordinate 525,910 of NZ_JANZXB010000001.1, forward strand.
TGGATGGCGATCTCCGGGGTCGGCCTGGGCGTGGGGATCGCCTGGGGCACGATCACCGCCAAGGGGCTGTTCGCGCGCCGTTTCGGCGACGACAGCGGATCGAACATTCTGGTCAGCCTGCTGATCCCCTTTGCCGCCTATCTGGTCGCCGAACATATCGAGAGTTCGGGCGTGCTGGCGGCGGCGGCGGCAGGTATCGCGATGTCCTTCACCAACGTCTCGTCGGGGGCCAAGGCCGCCACCCGCATCCGGCGGCAGGCGGTGTGGGACATGCTGCAATTCACGCTGAACGGCATCATCTTCGTGCTGCTGGGCGAGCAATTGCCGCAGGTCTTCGCCGGCGCGCGCGACACGGTGATGCTGACCGGGCATCACAGCATCTGGTGGCTGGGGCTGTATGTGCTGGCCATCGTCGCGGGCCTGGCGGCGTTGCGCTTCGCCTGGACCTGGGTCGCATTGCGCCTGACCCTGTTCCGACATCGCAACAATCCGCAGCATACCAGTCCGCCGCGCCGTGTCATCACCGCCATGTCGGTGGCGGGCGCGCGTGGCGCGATCACGCTGGCGGGTGCGCTGACCCTGCCGCTGACGCTGACCGACGGCACGCCTTTTCCCGCGCGCGATCTGGTCATTTTCCTGGCATGCGGGGTCATCCTCTCGTCGTTGGTCATCGCCAGCCTGACTTTGCCGCTGCTGCTGCGCGGCCTCGCTCTGCCCAATGAGGATGCCGCCAGCGAGCTCGACCGGACCCGGCTCGCCGCCGCCAAGGCCGCGATCGCGGAACTGGAGCGCCTCCAGCATGAAATGGCCGAGGGCCGCGACGATGCCGACCAATATGTCGAGATCGCCTCGCGCCTGATGGACGGCTATCGCAGCCGGATCGACACGCTGGAGGGCGATGTGGACCCCGATGCCCGCCGCTTCGAGGAGGTGGAGCGCAAGATGCGGTTGGCCGCGATCCGGGCTGAACGGCGGGTGGTGTTCGAACTGCTCAACGCCCGCATGATCGGTTCCGCCACCGCACAGCGGCTGGGGCGCGAACTCGACCTGATCGATACCCGCCTGTCCGCCCAAAGCTGAGCCCGACCATCATCTTTGCGCTTGCGCCAAGGCGAAATTTATCGTGTCTCGCCAATGGAGTTTGCATCAGGGGGGTGGGATGCACGGTAATGTCGGGGAAAGCTGCCTGAATTGTGGCGCGACGCTGGTCGGCCATTATTGCCACGCATGCGGCCAATCCTCGCATATTCATCGCACATTGGGCGCGTGGTGGCATGATTTCAGCCACGGCGTGCTGCATATCGAGGGGCAGGTCTGGCGCACCATCGCCTTCCTCGTCACCCGCCCGGGCGAGCTGACCCGCCGCTATATCGCGGGCGAGCGGCGGCGTTTCCTGTCACCATTGGCGCTGTATCTGTTCAGCGTCTTCCTGCTCTATATCGCCTACTCGATCCTGGGCGGCTTCGCGACGTTGAAGGCCCCCGATACGCAGGAGGCCGCGACCGAAATCCATGCCAAGGCGGTCGAAACCCAGGCGCAGATCGCCGCGCTCGATCGACAGCGTCCTGCCATTGTCGCCAACAAGGGCGATGTCGCCGCCATCGACAAGGAACGTGCGCGCCTGGCCGAACGCTATCGCCAGCTCGATCTGACGAGCGCGGCGCTCGGGGGCGGAGAGGTCGCCGGTGCGCCCTCCGGCAACGCAGAGCATCATGCCCCCGTGATGACCGGCTGGAAATCGCTCGACGAGAAGCTGGCCCATGCCGCGCGCGATCCGGAGTTCCTTTTCTTCAAGATGGAGGCCAATGGCTATAAATTCTCTTGGGCGCTGATCCTGCTGTCGATGCCGTTCATGGGGCTGTTCTTCATCTGGAAACGCGGCGTCGCGATGTTCGATCATGCCGTCTTCGTCACCTATTCGCTCAGCTTCGTCAGTCTGCTGACGGTGGTGATGATCCTGTGGGTGAAGCTGGCGCATCTGCCGGGGGAAGCGATGCTGATGCTAGCCTTTCCGGTGCATCTCTTCGCCCAGACGCGTGGCGCCTATGGTTTGGGATGGGTGACCAGCCTGTTCATGACGGTGGCGCTGTGCGTGATGGCGGCGACCGTTTTGCTGATCTGGGTGATCGGCTTGCTGGCGCTCGGCATCGCACACTGACACCGCCAATCGGTTGCAGCGCCGAGACGAATTGTTTCACACGATAAAAGGGTGGACGCCCCCGATCCGCCTTGTCATGATACCAAAACATACCATGAGAATACCGGCGCAAGATAAGCCGGTAGATTGAAGGGGACGCGGGGTGGCGAGGAAGAGCCTGACGATAGGGGGGATTTTGCCCATCGGCTCGGCGCGCCCCACTCCCTTCGCCAAGCGCGATCGGCGCCCATCTTCCAAGGTCTTTGCCGCGTCGGACCGGCGCCCGCGAAGCCGCCAGCTTTCGGGGAAATCGTCTTGAAACATCGCCTCGGCCTGATCCTGGCCGCGCTCGCCCTTCCCTTCCCCGCGCTGGCCGCACCCAAGACGGTGGCGGCGCTCGATCATTGGCAGGTTCGGATCGACCCCAAGGACGCCGATGCCGCCCGCGCGCATCCACAGGCGGCGAATTGGCTGACCGCGACTGTCCCGGGCAGCGTGCAGCAGGATCTGATTGCCGCGCATATCGTCCCCGATCCCTATCAGGGCGCGAACGAAGCCCCGATCCAATGGGCGGGCCTGACCGGCTGGCAATATCGCACCACGCTGGACGTCACGCCGGAGATGCTGCGCCGCGATCATCTCGACCTGGTGTTCGACGGGCTGGACACCTTCGCGACCGTGACCGTCAACGGCCAAAAGCTGCTCTCCGCCGACAATGCCCATCGTCGCTGGCGCGCCGACGCCAAGCCGCTGCTCAAGGCCGGCGCGAACGAGGTGGTCGTGACCTTCGCCTCGCCGATCAAGACGCTCCAGCCGATGGTGCTAGCCGAGAAGAACCCGCTGCCCGGCGAATATGACTCCCCCTATGGCGACGAGCCCAAGGGCAAGCAGACCTCGCCCTATATCCGCAAGCCGAAGTATCAATATGGCTGGGACTGGGCGCCTCGCATCGTCGATGTGGGCATCTGGCGGCCCGCCCGGCTGGAGGCGTGGGACGCCGCGCGGATCGACAACCTCCGCATCGAGCAGGAGGCGCTGACCGATGCCGAGGCGCGCATCCTCGCCCGCGCCTCGGTGGTCGCCGACCGTACGCAGACCGGCCGGATGGACGTGACCGTCACCGGCCCTGACGGCCGCCGTATCCGGGTAAAGCGCGACGTGGCGCTACAGCCGGGCGAGAACGATGTGGTCGTCCCCGTCTCGATCACCCGCCCACAGCGTTGGCAGCCGATCGGCTTCGGCGCGCATCCGCTCTACACGGTGGCCGCCACGCTGGCGGGCGCGGATTCGGTCGAGAAGCGCACGGGACTGCGCACCGTCGAGTTGGTCCGCAAGGACGGCAGCTTCGGGCTGAAGGTCAACGGCAACGTCATCTTCGCCAAGGGGACCAACGTCATCCCCTTCGACGCCTTCCCCGCGCGCGTCCCTGCCGCGACGGAGCGGGCTATGCTGGAGAAGGCCGCCAAGGCCAATATGAACATGGTCCGCGTCTGGGGCGGCGGCTATTATCCCGAACATAGCTTCTACGACGCCGCCGACGAGCTGGGCCTGATGGTCTGGCAGGACTTCATGTTCGGCGGCAGCGTGACGCCCCCCGACGCCCAGTTCCGCGAGAATGTCCGGATCGAGGCGGAAGAGCAGGTCGCGCGCCTGCAATCGCATCCCTCGCTGGTCATCTGGGCGGGCAATAACGAGGTGCTGTCGGGCTGGGAAAACTGGTCGGATCGCAAGGCGTTCAAGAAGGCGGTCGGCCCCGACGAGCAGGAGCGGATCGGCACCGGCATGGCCGTGCTGTTCGACCGCGTGCTGCGCGAGGCGGTGACGAAGAACTCGCCCGGCATCCCCTATTGGCCGGGCTCCCCCTCGACCGATTATGAGGCACCGACCGACACCGACAAGAATGGCGACCGACATTTCTGGGACGTCTGGTCCGGCTCCAAGCCGATCGAACGCTACACGGATAGCTGCCCGCGCTTCATGTCCGAATATGGCTTCCAGGCCTTTCCCGACCTGTCGACCATCGCGACCTTCGCCGACCCGGCGGATTTCCGCATCGACAGCCCGGTCATGAAGGCGCACCAGAAGTTTCTGGCGGGCGAAGGCAATGAGCGCGTCACCTTCTACTTGAAGCAGAATCTGCGCGATCCGCGCGACTTCGCCGATCTGGTCTACCTGTCCCAGGCGATGCAGGCCCGCGCCATCGGTCTGGCCGCGCGCCATCACCGCGCGTGCCGCCCGGTGACCCTGGGGTCGCTCTATTGGCAGCTCAACGACAGCTGGCCCGCGATCAGCTGGTCGAGCATCGACTGGACCGGGCATGACAAGATGCTGCAGCATGAGGTCCGCCGCTTCTTCGCGCCCCAGACCATCGTTGCGGAGACCAAGCCCGGTGCGACGCGGATCGCCCTGGTTTCCGACGCGACGACGCCGAAGCCGCTCGGCTGGCGCGTCACCGGCTATGGCATGGACGGGCGCAAGCTGGGCTCGCAATCGGGCAGTGCGACCATGGCCGCCGCCTCGGCCAGCGATATCGCTATGATCCCCGACGCGACGCTGTTCGCCGGGGCGGCCCCTGAAGCGAGCTACGCCGTCGCCGAGCTGTTCGACGGCGACACGGTGATCGCGCGCCAGATCGTCGAGCGGAAGGTGCCGCGCGACATGCTCTATCCGGCGCCGGGCATCACCGCGCGCTGGGCGGGAAAGCAACTGACGCTGACCGCGCGCCATCTCGCGCGCCAGGTGCAGGTCAATTTCGGCACCATCGCCGCCGAGCCGTCCGATGACGGCTTCGACCTGTTGCCCGGCGAAAGCATCACGGTCACCATCCAGAGCGACGCGGACGCCGCCACCCTGGCGCGTACGCTTGCCATCTACACCCTCGGTCCGAAGGACGCCCAGTGATCCCCTTCCTTCTCCTTGCCGCCGCCGGTCAGGCCGCTGCCCCCGCTCCCGCCCTTCCCGAAGCCGCGCGCAAGCTGACCGTCGAGCAAAAGGCGGCGCAACTGGTCAACGAGGCCCCCGCCGAACCCGCGCTCGACCTGCCCGCCTATGACTGGTGGAGCGAGGGTCTGCACGGCATCGCACGCAACGGGCCGTCGACCGTCTTTCCGCAGGCGATGGGCATGGCCGCGACCTGGGATCCCGCGCTGATCCAGAAGGTCGGCGACGTCGTCGCGACCGAGGCGCGCGCCAAGTTCAACAGCCAGCCGCTGAACGCCGATCGCGGCCTCTATCAGGGGCTGACCATCTGGTCGCCCAATATCAACATCTTCCGCGATCCGCGCTGGGGCCGGGGCCAGGAAACCTATGGCGAGGACCCGTTCCTCACCAGCCGGATCGGCATCGCCTTCGTGCGTGGCCTGCAAGGACCGGACCTGAAGCATCCCAAGGTGGTCGCGACCGTCAAGCATCTGGCGGTCCATTCGGGACCAGAGGGCGGTCGCGACAGCTTTGACGTGATGGTGTCCCCACGCGATCTGGAGGCGACCTACCTCCCCGCCTTCCGCGCGACGATCACCGAGGGTCAGGCGCTGTCGCTGATGTGCGCCTATAACGCGATCCACGGCACGCCGGTCTGCGCCAATCCGATGCTGCTGACCGAGCGCCTGCGCCGCGACTGGGGTTTCAACGGGCTGGTGGTGTCGGACTGCGACGCAGTCGGCAATATCTGGATGTTTCACCATGCCCAGCCCGATGCGCCTGCCGCGGCGGCGGCCGCCCTGCGCGCCGGAACAGACCTGAACTGCGGCAAGGCCTATCTCTCGCTACCGCAAGCGGTCACGCGCGGCCTGATTTCCGAAGGCGAGATCGACACCGCACTGGCTCGCGCGCTGGCGGTGCGGCGAATGCTGACGGTCGACAGCCCCTGGAACCGGATCAAGCCCAACCAGCTCGGCACCGCCGCCAACCGTGCGCTGGCGCTGGAGACGGCACGCAAGGGCATCATCCTGCTCGACAATCCGAACGACCTGTTGCCGCTCAAGGGCAAGCGGATCGCGGTCTTCGGGGCCAATGCCGATGATCTGGGCGTGCTGGAGGGCAATTATCACGGCACCGCGATCAACCCGGTGACGCCGCTCGAGGGCATTCGCGCGAAGTTCGGTCGCGACATCCGCTACGCCCAAGGATCGGTGCTGGCCGAGGGCGCCTTTGTAGGCGTGCCCGAGACGGCGCTGTCGAGCAACGGCAAGACCGGCCTGACGGTCGAGACGATGGGCGCGAACGGCCAATGGGCGGCCAGCGGACAGGATCGCCGCATCGACTTCAACTATACCAAGACCGCGCCCTTCCAGCGCCGCTGGACCGGCACGCTGACCCCACCGGGTCCCGGCCAGTATCGCTTGCGGCTCGATGGTCCGGCCTGCTGGCACGCCTGCCCCGCGCATGATGCGGTCAAGCTGTATGTCGACGATCAGCTGGTCATCGACGACGTGATCGGCGGCAAGAAGCTGGAAACCACGATCGACGGCACCGCGCCGCGCCGCATCCGGGTCGAGATCGATCACAAGGGCGGCGACGAAGGTTTCCGCCTGCAATGGCTCCCGCCCGCCGAAGCGCTTCAGGCCGAGGCGCTGAAGGTGGCGGGCGACGCCGATGTGCTGGTCGCGATAGTCGGCCTGTCGCCCGATCTGGAGGGCGAGGCACTGGGCGTCTCGGTCCCCGGCTTCGCAGGCGGCGACCGGACCGACATCGTGCTGCCCGAGATGCAGCGCAAGCTGCTCGCCGCGCTTCAGGCGACGGGCAAGCCGGTGGTCGCGGTGGTCGTCTCGGGCTCGGCGGTGTCGCTGGGGGACATCAAACCCGCCGCGACGCTGGCCGCCTTCTACCCCGGCGCCGAGGGCGGGACCGCGCTGGCCGAGATTCTGGCGGGTGACGTGAATCCCTCGGGCCGTCTGCCGGTGACCATCTATCAATCGACCGCCGACCTGCCCGCCTTTGCCGATTATGGGATGAAGGAGCGGACCTATCGCTACTTCACCGGCAAGCCCGCCTGGGGCTTCGGCCATGGGCTCAGCTATACCCGGTTCGATTACGGTCAGCCGACCGTGACGGCAAGCGTCGCGGCGGGCCAGCCGGTCGAGGTCGCGGTGCAGCTTCGCAACACCGGCGCGCGAGCGGGTGAGGAAGTGACGCAGGCCTATCTCGTCCCCCCCGCCACGGGCGAGACGCTGGTGATGACCGACCCCGTGCTGCAACGCCAGTTGGTCGGCTTCACGCGCGTCGCGCTCAAGCCCGGTCAAGCCGGAACGGCGCGCTTCACCATCGATCCGCGCCTGATGAGCCAGGTCTGGCGCGACGGCAGCCGCCGTATCCTGCCGGGCACGTACAAGCTCTATATCGGCGGCGGCCAGCCGGGTGACGGCGCGGGCCAGTGGACGCAGTTCACCGTGACAGGCAACGCTCAGGATCTGCCGAAATGACGCCCAACCGCCGCGAACTCATGGCTGGCGCTGCGGCCTTCGCCGCGACGCCGGCCTTCGCCGCCGCACCCGGCTTCGTCAGCAAGCGTCCCCCGGTCGCCGAGCGCCGCTTCGTATCGAAGGCGGTCGAGGCGGAGATCACCCGCATCTCGAAGATGATCGCCGATCCCGAACTCCGCTGGATGTTCGGGAACTGCTATCCGAACACGCTCGACACCACCGTGCTGTCGCTGGGCGAGGTGAACGGCAAGCCGGACGCCTTCGTCATCACCGGCGACATTCCCTGCCTGTGGCTGCGGGATTCGGCGGCGCAGCTAAGGCCCTATCTGCATCTGGTGAAGCGCGATCCCGCGCTCGGGCGGCTGTTCCGGGGGCTGATCGGGCGGCAGGCGCGGTCGATCCTGATCGACCCCTATGCCAATGCCTTCATGCAGGACCCGAACGCCAAAACGAACCTAAGCTGGGCGTTGAAGGACGATACCGAGATGAAGCCCGGCGTCGCCGAGCGGAAGTGGGAAATCGACTCGCTCTGCTACGCGATCCGGCTGGCGTACGGCTATTGGCGCGAGACGGGCGACGTGACGCCGTTCGACGCGGAGTGGAAGGCCTCGGCGCGGTCGATCGTGAAGACCTTCCGCGAGCAGCAGCGCAAGGACGGCCTGGGCCCCTATCGCTTCCGCCGCTCCGCACCCGAGCCGACCGAGACGCTCTATCGCGGCTATGGCCTGCCGACCCGTCCCAACGGTATGATCCATTCGGGCTTCCGCCCCTCGGACGATGCGTGTCTGTACGAACAGTTCATCCCCGCCAATCTGTTCGCGATGACGACGCTGCGCGAACTGGCGGCCCTGTCGAATGCGGTCGGGGAGCCGATGCTGGCACAGGACGCGACCGCGCTCGCTGGCGAAGTGGAAGCCGCGCTTAGGCAGCACGGCACCATGACGCTGCCGAACGGACAGACGGTCTGGGCCTATGAGGTCGATGGTTACGGCAATGCCGTTTTCATGGACGATGCCAATGTCCCCTCGCTTTCGGGGTTGGCCTATCTCGGCTGCGTCGACCCGGCCGATCCGCTGTGGCAACGCACCGTCTCCGCGTGTTGGAGCAAGGACAATCCCTGGTATTTCGAGGGGGCCGCGATCAGCGGGATCGGGGGTCCGCATACCGGGCCGGGACAGGTCTGGCCGATGTCGGTCATCACCCGCGCGCTGACCTCGACCGATCCGGCATTGCTGCGCGACAGCCTGGCGATGATCCGTCGATCGCATGGGGGGACCGGCTTCATTCACGAAGGGGTCGATATCAACGACCCGACCAAGTTCACACGTGACTGGTTCGCCTGGGCCAATGGCCTGTTCGGGGAACTGATCGTCCACATCGCGGCGACCCGGCCGCAGGTTCTTCGAGAGACGTTCGCATGATGTTCAGCCGCCGCTCGCTCCTCGCCGGGACCGCGCTCGCCGCGCTTCCCCTTCGCGGCGTCATGGCCAGCCTGCCCGCGCTGCCGACCCGGCCCAACCTGTTCGTCGGGACGGGCGGCGATGGCCATACCTATCCCGGCGCGGTCCTGCCCTTCGGCATGGTGCAGTTGAGCCCCGATACCGATGTCGAGCGCTGGGACACCTGCTCGGGCTATCACCATGGCGACAGCTCGATCATGGGGTTCAGCCATACCCATTTGTCGGGCACGGGGATCGGCGACATGCTGGACGTGCTGGTCGTGCCGACGCGGGGGGAACTGAAACTGGTGCCGGGTCCGCTGTCCGACCCGGACGCGGGCTATCGCCAGCGTTACTCCGACGAGATGGCCGAGCCCGGCTATTACCGCGTCAAGCTGGAGTCCGGGGTGCTCGCCGAACTGACCGCGACGGAGCGGACCGGCTGGCATCGCTACACCTATCCCAAGGGGCCCGGCCATGTCCTGATCGACCTGTCGCATCTCGTCCTGGACAAGACCGACGAGAAGCCGCTGATCACCGATGCCGAGATCACCATCGAACCCGATGGCACGATCACCGGCACGCGCCGCGTGTTCCGCTGGGCCAAGGGGCGGCGCATCTTCTTTGCGATGCAATTGTCCAAGAAGCCGAGCAGGATCCAGCTTTACGGCGACGGCGATACGCCCGCCACGGGCACCGCCGTCAAGGGCAACCGCCTGAAGGCCGCGCTGCATTTCGACGAATTGGGCGATGCGCCGCTGCTGATCCGATGCGGCATTTCGGCGGTCGATGTGGCAGGAGCCAAGGCCAATCTGGCGACAGAGGCCTCGCATTGGGATTTCGGTCGCGTCCTGGAAACGGCGCAACGCCATTGGGCGACCGCGCTGGGCGGTGTCCGGGTCGAGGGCGGGACCGAGGATCAACGAACGATCCTGGCCTCCGCCAATTACCATACGCTGATCGCGCCGACGCTCTTTTCGGATGTGGACGGGCGCTATGTCGGGCTGGACGGACAGGTGCACAGGCTGCCCGCCGGGCAGTTCGCCTATAGCACCTTCTCCACCTGGGATACCTATCGCGCGCTGCATCCCTGGCTGATCCTGACCCAGCCCGAGCAGGCCAGGAAGCTGATCGAGGACGTGATCCGCCAGACCCAGCAAAGCGCCTATGGCCCGCCGGTCTGGACGCTCCAGGGCAAGGAGACGGGGATCATGATCGGCTGGCACGGTACGCCGATCATGGCCGAGGCGATGGTGAAAGGCATTCCGGCCGACTATGCCGCCGCCTGGCCCGGCATCGCCAAGCGCAGCTTCGACTTTTCCGCGCCCGATCTGGACAATAGCAAGGGCCGCGACCTGTATGACGCCAAGGGCTATGTCCCCGCCGACATCTGGTTCGAGAGCGTCAGCCGGACGCAGGAATATGCCTATGACGACTGGGCCGCGTCGCACATCGCGCGCAAGGCGGGGGCCACCGCGCAGGCCGACCGGTTGCTCAAGCGGTCGGGCAATTGGCGCAACGTCATCGACCCGACGATCGGCTTCGCCCGCCCGCGCTTCAACGACGGCAGCTGGTGGAAGGATTACGACCCCATCCAGCTCGGCCATATGCCCAAGCCCTGGTCGCGCGACTATACCGAGGCCAATGGCTGGCAGGCGACGTTCCTCAACCAGCATGACGTCTATGGCCTGATCCGCCACATGGGCGGCAATGCGAAGTTCGAGGCCAAGCTCGACGGCCTGTTCAACGCGCCCTCGACCCTGCCCAAAAATGCGCCGCCAGACATTTCCGGACTGGTCGGCCAATATGCGCATGGCAACGAACCGGACCAGCACGCGGCCTATCTCTATGCCTATGTCGGCGCGCCGTGGAAAACGCAGAGGATGGTCCGCCGCCTGCTGACCGAGATGTACAAGAACGCGCCCGATGGCATCATCGGCAATGACGATTGCGGCCAGATGAGCGCGTGGTTCCTCTTCTCCTCGCTCGGCTTCTACCCGGTCGATCCGGTCAGCGGCGCCTATGTCTTCGGCGGACCGCTGTTCGACCGGGCGCAGGTGGCGATGGGCGGGGGCAGGACGTTGACGGTCGAGGCGAAGGGCAATGGCCCGGACGCGCCTTATGTGCAGTCGGTGACATGGAATGGCCGCCCCTGGACCAAGAGCTGGATCGACCATGCCACCCTGTCCCGGGGCGGAACCCTGTCCTTCACCATGGGCGCGCAGCCGAACCGCGCCTTTGGCCGCGATCCGAAGGATCGCCCGCCTTCCTTCGACTACAAGCCCGCCTGACCTTTCCCGGAGCCGCATTGAAGATGATCGATTTCTCCCGCCGCGCCGTCCTCGCCTCCGGGCTGGTCGCGTCCGCCACGCCCGCCATGGCGAAAGCCGGACCGGGTGCACCCGCCCCCTATGGCGCCATCCCCTCGGCGCGGCAGTGGCGTTGGCATCAGCGCGAGCAATATGCGTTCATCCACTTCGCCATGAACACCTTCACCGACAAGGAATGGGGTTATGGCGACGAAGACCCCAAGACGTTCAATCCCAGTGATTTCAGCGCGGACCAGATCGTCGGAGCGGCCAAGGCAGGCAATTTGAGGGGCATCATCCTGACGGCGAAGCACCATGACGGCTTCTGCCTGTGGCCGACCCGGCTGACGGAGCATTGCATCCGCAACTCGCCGTACAAGGACGGAAAGGGCGATATCGTCCGCGAGATGTCGGACGCCTGCAAGCGCGCCGGGCTCGCCTTCGGCATCTATCTGTCGCCCTGGGACCGCAATCGGGCCGATTATGGCCGCCCGTCTTATGTGGAATATTTCCGCAAACAGGTGGTCGAACTCTGCACCGGTTATGGCGAGCTGTTCGAATTCTGGTTCGACGGCGCCAATGGCGGCGATGGCTATTATGGTGGTGCGCGCGAGACGCGGCAGATCGACGCGCCCAAATATTACAACTGGCCATCGATCATCGCGCTGGTCCATCAATATCAGCCCATGGCGTGCACCTTCGATCCGCTGGGTGCCGATATTCGCTGGGTCGGCAATGAGGACGGCATCGCGGGCGATCCCTGCTGGCCGACCATGCCGAACCACCCTTATGTCCAGTCGGAAGGCAATTCGGGCGTGCGCGGCGGCGCGCTGTGGTGGCCCGCCGAGACCAACACGTCGATCCGGCCCGGCTGGTTCTATCACGCCGACGAGGATTCTAAGGTCCGGACGCCTGAGAATCTCATCGGCTATTTCGACACCTCGGTCGCGCGCGGCACCAATATGAACCTGAACCTGCCGCCCGACCGGCGCGGCCGTATTCCCGATCAGGACGTGAAGATTCTGAAGAGCTTTGGCGATGCGATCCGCGCCAGCTTCGCGACCGACCTGGCGCAAGGCGCGGTGGCGAGCGCCAGCCATGTGCGCGGCAAGGGCTATGAAGCGACCAAGGTCCTCGACGGCAACCGCGACACCTATTGGTCGGCCCCCGATGGCGTGACGACGCCCAGCCTGACGCTCGACCTGCCGCCAGGGCGCCGCTTCGACCTGATCCGCATCCGCGAATATCTGCCGCTCGGCGTGCGCGTCACGCGCTTCGCGGTGGATGCCGAGGTGAACGGCCAGTGGCAGCAGCTTGCCGAGCATGAGTGCATCAGCGCGCAGCGGATCATCCGCCTGCCCGCCCCCGTCACCGCGCGCCGCGTCCGCCTGCGCATCGTCGAGGCGCCCGTCTGTCCGGCGATCAGCGAGGTCTCGCTGTTCCAAAGCGTCGCGCCGGTGCCCGTCCCCGCGATCGTCTCGAGCGACCCGACCGTGCTCGATACCAAGGGCTGGACCATCGTCTCGGCCAGTGCGCCGGGCGCGGAAAAGCTCCTCGACAATGACGCCAAGACCATCTGGACGCAGCCTGCGCCGACGCCGGGCAAGCCCGCCAGCGTCACGGTCGATATGGGTCAGGTCCGCGATGTCGCGGGCTTCAGCCTGACCCCCTCGCGCCAGGTCATGGTCGATGCCGCCCCGCCACGCGGCTATGTCGCGGAGACGAGCGTCGACGGGAAGAGCTGGACCCCGGCGGGTTCGGGCGAATTCTCCAACATCGCCTATGCGCTCTCGACCCAGCGCCTGCCCTTCACCAGCGTCCGACCGGTCCGCTATCTGCGGCTGACCTTCGCCGAAATGTCCAAGCCGGCCGAAAAGCTGGCGATCGCCGGGATCGGCGGCTTCACCAAGCGGTAAATCCACGCCGCTCATCATCCCATCCGCGAGGGCGGGGTGGCGAGCGGCACCATCCGGTCGGAGCCGCGTCGCAGCGGTTCGTCCACGACTGCCCCATATTATTCGCCGTTGTCATGACGCTACAGCGCGAGCCGGTCGCCCGGTTTGTGGAGCGCATCCCCCTTCGATGCCGGGGGGATCTGAAGGCATTCCCATATGACCGGCCCGCAAACGAACAGGGATACGTTGGGAAAGCGCGTACGATTGATAAAGATCAAGATTGGGATGGCCGGACCCGCCTTCCAGATGTCCTTTGATATTTCGCGCCAAGTTCCGGGAGCTAATCAATATTAACAACGTTGTCGCTCCATAACGAAAGGGGCGAGATTGTTCATCCTGCATTTGGCGCTTGGCGGCTGCCTGAAATCCCCGCCTGTCCATTATGGCATCACGGCCGACACGGGCGGACATATCGCCTATATCCTGGATGCAGCGCTCGCTCAGGTGGACAATATTGATGTTGATCAAGTTTCGATCGTCACCCGAATGTTTGCTGGCGATGGACTCGATCGCGAACATGGCCTGCCCAGTGAGCGCCTGTCGCCCAAGCTGACCATCGATCGGATCGCCACCGGCGATCATCGCTACCTGGAAAAGGAAGCGTTGGCGGACGACCTGTCCGCCTTTACCGAGGCGTTCTGCGCGCATCTGGAACGGCTGCCCCGGCTGCCAGATGTGATCCACGCGCATTTCTCGGACGCGGCTGCCGTGGCGGCCGAAGCACGGCGGCGTTTCGCCATTCCCTTCGTCTACACGCCCCACGCGCTGGGGATCGACAAGCGCAAGCATCAGGGTCATTGCCCCGCGCTGGATGGGCGGATCGCCGCCGAACGCAGCGCCATCGCCGGGGCCGACGCGATCATCGTCTCGACCCGTGACGAAGCCGAGCGGCAGGTCCATGCCTATGCCGCCCCGGTCACGGGCCGCATTCACTGCATCCCGCCGGGGGTGCCCAGCCGCGATGCCAGCCCGATCAGCCGCCCCTCGCTGGCCGAGCGGCTCGACACGATGCTGCACGATCCGGCCAAGCCCATAATTCTGGCGATCGCGCGGCCGGTCGCAAAGAAGAATCTCGGGGGCCTCGCGCGCGCCTATGCCGCCTCGCCCGCGTTGCGCGAGGCCGCCAATCTCGTCATTCTGGCCGGGCAGCACGACGGCCCCGGATCGCCCGAAGAACGCACCGTCCTGGCCGAGCTTCAGGCGCTGGCGCAAAGCCCCGAGCTTCTGGGACGCTTCGCCCTGCCGCCCGAACATGACGGTCATGACGTCGCGGCGCTATACGACCGCGCGGCACGCGGCGGCGTCTTCGTCAACGCGGCGCTTCACGAACCATTTGGCCTGACCCTGATCGAAGCCGCAGCGGCCGGCGTGCCGGTCGTCGCGACCCGGCATGGCGGCCCGAGCGAGATCGTGGGGTCCCTAGACCACGGACTGCTGATCGAGCCCACCGACGAACACGCCATTGCGCAGGCGTGCCTGACCATCCTGTCGGATCGCGAATGCCATGCCCGGATGAGCCAGGCCGGGCGTTCCGGTGCGGCGCGTTACGACTGGGGTCGCTATGCCACCGAGTCCATCGCGCTCTATACCCGGTTGCCGCGCGCGCCGGGCCTGTTGGCGAGCGACATCGACCATACGCTGACCGGTTGCCCGGCGGGTGCGCATGGCTTTTCCGAGTGGCGACGCGCGAGCGGCCTGCCCTTCGTGGTGGCGACGGGACGGTCCTTCGCCATGGCCCGCGCGATCCTGTCGCAATGGGGCCTGCCCGAACCCGATGCCTTCATCACCGATGTCGGTACGCGGATCATGCTGAAGGGTCCGCGCGGCTGGAGCGAGTGTCCGCTCTTTTCCGCCCGGCTCGATCAGGGATGGGATCGCAAGGCGGTGGTCGCCGCGCTCAAGCCGTTGCGCTTGCGGCCACAGCCACGCGATACCGCTGGTCCGCACAAGCTGAGCTTTTTCGGAACGGCGGAGGATGCCGGACGGGTTCGCGCCGCGTTGGCCGAACACGGTATCGCCGCCAAGACCGTCTTTTCGCATGGCCGGCTGATCGACGTGCTGGCCCCATTGGGGGGCAAGGCCGCGGCGGTCGCGGCCTATGCGCGGCGGTTGAACCTGCCGCTCGGCGCGTGCATCGCGGCGGGGGACAGTGGCAATGACGTCGACATGCTGGAGGCCTGCGGCCACGCTATCGTCGTCGGCAATGCCAGCGACGAGCTGGACGGACTGCCCCCGCGCGAAGGGCTGATGCGGGTGGCCGCTCATCACGCGCAGGGCGTGCTGGAAGGGTTGGAGCGGCTGGGTCTGGCCGATGCCAGGGCAGCCACCGGTACCAACCTCTCCCCGATACGGGCCAGCGCGGCATGACCCGACCCTTTGGCTATTTCGTCCATCATCAAGGGCGCGGTCATGCCGAACGCTGTGCCGCGATCCTAAACGCGCTGCCGCCCGAACGGCCCGTGACGGTCTTTTGCGCACGCGACGATATTTTCCCGGCACTGCCGCCCCAGGCCGAGCTAATCGTCATCCCCTCGCTATTCGAGCCGACGGGGTTGGAGGCGCGGGGCATGGACGGGGTGCCGACCCCCGATACGCTGCACTGCGCACCGCTGGGGTGGCCGGGGATCCGGCATGCGATGGCGGTGATCGCGGGATGGTTCGACCGTGCCGACCCCGCGCTGATGATCTGCGACGTGTCGGCGGAGATCGCGCAGCTCGCGCGTATTTGTTCGGTGCCGCATGTGAAGGTGCTGCAACATGGCGACCGGAGCGATCCGGGCCACCGCGCCGCCTATGACGGAGCCGCCGGGCTGCTTGCGGCCTTTGACGAAGCGCTGGCCCAGCCCGAATGGGACGCCGCGATGCGCGCCAAGACCTGTTTCGCCGGTGGCCTGGGCGTCGATACCCGCGTGCCCGAACGCGAACTGGCGCGTCAGCGGATCGGCGTCGGTGCGGACGAAGAGGTGATATTGGTGCTGTCCGGCGGCGGCGGCGGCGGCTTTGCGCAGGCTCCCCTGGGCGTCGGCGCGCGCAGCCGCCCCGGTGCGCGCTGGATCACCATCGGCCCGGTCGTACGCGACTGGCATGCGACCGAGCCCGCCAATATCGAGCATCGCGGCTGGGTCGACAATCCGGCGGATCATGTCGCCGCCGCCGATCTCGTCATCGCCTCGACCGGCAACACCACCTGCCAGCAGATCCTGGCCGCCGCCCGCCCCTGGCTCGCCATCCCCGAATGGCGCTATTTCGACGAACAGCATCGCAAGGCCGAAGCGCTGGCGGCAGCGGGGGTCGCATGCGTCCGGTCGCACCTGCCCTCTTCTGCGCAGAGCTGGTCCGCCGCTTTGGCCGAGACCCGCGCCGGACACCGCCCCGCCGCCCAGCGCGCGATGATCGCCGACACGCCCGCGCAAGACGCCGCCGATTGGCTGGAGGCGCTGGCCGTGCGGCTATGGCCCACCGAACTCGATCTTTCCCCCGCCACCAATCCCGCCGGAGCCCGTTCATGATCTCGGTCGTCACTCTTGCCGGGGGACGCCCCGAACACCTGCGCAACGTCGTGCTGGGGCTCGGTCGTCAGACGCAACTGCCGACCGAATTGATCGTCGCGGTCATGCAGGACGACGCCTATGACCTTCCCGCCGCCCCCTTCCCCATTCGCCAGATGCGGGTGTCGGGCCCCCGACTGCCGCTGGCGCAGGCGCGCAACGCGGCGGCACGCGCCGCGGTGGGGGACAAGCTGGTCTTCCTCGATATGGATTGCATCCCGACGCCCGGCCTAATCGCGGAATATGACCGCTATCTGGACGAGATGGACGGGCTGCTGATGGGCGAAGTCATGTATCTGCCAGGCGGCGCGACCCAAGGCGATTGGCAGTACGAGGACTTTGCCGCGCGCGCGGTCCGCCATTCCGACCGGCGCGGCCCCCCGCCCGAAGGGATTGAGCGGTGCGAGGATTATCGCTGCTTCTGGTCGCTCAATTTCGCGATGCGGCGCAACACCTTCCTGGCGACCGGCGGGTTCGACGAGCGCTATTCGGGCTATGGCGGCGAGGACACCGATTTCGGCAAGGTCGTGGACAAGGCTGGCGTGCCGATCGCCTGGATCAAGGGCGGCCTCGCCTATCACCAATACCATCCCCACCATATGCCGCCCGTCCACCATATCGACAGCGTGGTCCGCAATGCCGAGTTGTTCGAAAAGAAATGGGGATACCGGACCATGGGCCATTGGCTGCACGCCTTTCGCCTGATGGGGCTGATCGACGACACGCCGGGCCGCCCGATCCGCATCCTGCGCCAGCCGGATGCCGACGACCTGACCCTGACCGGGCAACAGAGCCATCAGCCCTATGCCAACACCGCCAGCGTCATCCGCCTGCTGGAGGAACGCGCCGCCAGCGCTCAGGTCGCGGCATGAGGATCGCGCTGCTCGCGCATGTCCGCCAGCCGATCCGCCAGCCCTTTCTGGGCGGGATGGAGGCACATGGCTGGTATCTGGCCGAGGGGCTGGCGGCGCGCGGGCATGAAGTGGTGCTGTTCGCCAGTGGCGACAGCGACCCGCGCTTCGCCATCGATCCGGTCCTGCCGGAGCATTATGAAGCGGTCTTCCCCTGGGCCGAGCATCGCGGCAAGCCCGAGCTGATCGCGCATGTCGATCGCGGCTATGCCGATGCCTGCGACCGGATCGCGCGCGGCGGGTTCGACGTGGTGCATAACAACAGCCTGCATCGCTTCCCCCTGGAGCCGCGCCGGACGGCGGTGACGCCGACCGTCACCTCGCTCCACGTCCCGCCCTATGATGCGCTTCACCATTTCGTCCGGGTCAGCCCGGCTCCGACCCACCGGCTGACCGTCACCTCGGCCAGCCAGTTGCGCGCCTGGTGGCCCGAGGACGCACCGCCGGAGGCATCGGTCCTGCACAATGCGATCGACCCCGCCGCCTGGCCCTTCGTCCCCGTCGGGAATGGAGAGGCGGTGTGGTGCGGCCGGATCACCCCGAATAAGGGCCCGCATCTGGCGATCGACGCCGCGCGGATCGCGGGCCTGCCGCTGACCCTGTTCGGCGCGGTCGAGGACCCGGATTATTGGGCGGCGGAGGTCGAGCCCCGGCTGGGCGGCGCGATCCGCTATGGCGGGCATCTGGACGGTGCCGGGCTGGCGGCGGAACTGGGCCGAGCCTCCGTCTTCGTCTTCACGCCCTGCTGGGACGAGCCGTTCGGCCTGGTCGCGATCGAGGCGATGGCATGCGGCCTGCCCGTTGCGGCGTTCGACCAGGGCGCGGCGCGCGAAGTGGTCGGCGACGCCGGATGCATCGCACTGGCGGGCGATGCGGCGGCGCTGGCACAGGCCATCCTCACCGCGACCGCCGTTCCGCGCCGCACCGCCCGCCGCCGGGTGGAGATGCATTTCGCCCGCGACCTGTGGCTCGATCGGTGCGAGGCGCTTTACGCCAGCGTCCGCAACGCTGCGCCGAGCGCTATCGCCGCATGACCACCGACGTCATCGGACGCCAACGGACCCGATTGCTTGACCTGTATCGCCGGCATGTCCGCCCCGGCGAACCCTATGCCTTGGTCGATTTCCCCGATCACCCCAATGTCGGCGACAGCGCGATCTGGCTGGGCGAGGTGACCTGCCTGCATGACATCGGTACCGGCGATCCAGCCTATGTCTGTCGGTGGGACGATTTCGATGAGGACGCGTTACGCCGCGCCTGCCCCACCGGGCCGATCATGATCCATGGCGGCGGCAATCTGGGCGACATCTGGCCGCATCACCAGCATTTTCGCGAAACGATCCTGACCCGTTTCCGCGACCGCCGGGTCATCCAGCTTCCCCAATCGATCCATTTCCGCGATCCTGGCCAGCGCGACCGTTTCGCGCGCGTGGCAGGCGGGCATCCCGACTTCCACCTTTATGTCCGCGACACGGCAAGCGTCGCCTTGGCGGAGCGTCATTTCGATTGCCCGGTGCAGCTCGCTCCCGACTCTGCCTTCGGGTTGGGCGCGTTGGTGCGGCCCGTCGATCCGGATTGTCGCCACCTGATGCTGTTGCGGTCCGATGCGGAACGGGTCGAGCGGGACGATGGGCCGCTGGCCGCGCTGGATGGAAGTGTCCTGCTCGATTGGCTGGACGAGCCGCCCGTTCTCTTAGCCGATCCGCTGGAGCGGGCGCGCATCCGGGTCGAGCGCGGCCTGCGCCTGTTGTCACGGGGCGAGAGGGTGGTGACCGATCGGCTGCATGGTCATATCCTTTCGCTGCTGCTCGGCATTCCGCATGTCGTGATGGACAATGACTATGGAAAGGTCAGTGCCTATATCGCTACCTGGACGAGCGACAGCCCGCTCGTCCGCCAAGCCCAGGGCCCGCAGGAGGCGGCGGAGATGGTGGGGCGATGATCGACCTCAGCCTGTTGATCTGCACGCGCAATCGCCGCGACAGCCTGTCCGCGACGCTTGCCTCGATCGTCACGGCGGCGAGCCATGGCGGAGCGGAACGGCTGGAATTGATCGTCGTCGACAACGGATCATCCGACGGGACGCCCGCGATGGTCCGGCAATGGGCGACCGAGCGCAGCTTCACCGTGCGCCTCTTGTCGGAGCCGCGCCCTGGCCTGTCGCGCGCGCGGAACATGGCGCTGGCAGCAGCGCGCGGCCGGATCATCGCGATGACCGATGACGACTGCGTCCTGCACCGCGATTACTTTGCCCGACTGGCTCAGGCCTTTGCGACGATCCCGGCCCCGGTGGTCATTGGCGGGCGTATCCTGTTGGGCGATCCGGCGGACCTGCCCGTCACGGTCAAGCTCGAGGATCACCCGATGATGGCCGATCCGCAGGGCTTTCCCGGTGGTTTCGTCATGGGGGCGAATCTGGCATTCACTGCCGATGTGCGAGGTCGGGTCGGGCGGTTCGACGAACGTTTCGGAGCGGGTGCGCCGTTTCGGGCGGCTGAGGATACCGATTTCCTGTTCCGCGCCCAGGCGGCGGGGATTCCCATCCGCTACGACCCCGGCTTCGTGGTCGATCATCACCATGGCCGGCGCTGCCAAGAAGAGGCGGTCTCACTGCTGGCGGGATACGGGTTCGGCGACGGGGCGCTCTATGCCAAGCATCTGCTGACCGACCGGCGGATCGGACGATTGATCCGCGAGGATGTCCGAAACTTGCGGATGCGCTTTGTGGGGCCGGTCCCTGCCATTCGCCACTTCCATGCCTTTCGCCTGCGTCATGTGTTGGCGGGCTTTACTGCTTATGGCCGCGCCGCGATCACAGGTCGACGCCCATCCGCACCCCGACCGTCCTCGGCCTGACCGGCGTCGAGACGGTGCGCCGCCCCAGCAGGAAGGGATTGCCGAAGGCGAAGCGATTGCCCCGTTCGTCCAGCACATTGTCGAGCGTCGCGACCAGCGTATAGCGGCCGGTGCGCGCGGTCAGCGCCAGATTGCCGATGCCATATCCGCCCTGGCGCACATCGAACATGTCGCCCACCCCCAATACCGAGGGACCGACGAATGCCGCCTCGGCCTTGGCGGACAGGGTCAGGTCCGGCGTGACGCGGAAATCGCGCACGACGCCCAGTCGCGCCGATATGCTCGGCGTTTCCGGCAAGCGGCGGTTGCGCGCCTTACTGAGCGCGGCGGTGGAGCCGGTCACTTCGTTGTCCGTCGCGAAGAAGGCGCCCGTCAGATGCCAGTCGGCATGCGGCACCCATTCCGCCCACCCCTCCAGCGCATCGACCCGCGCATCGCCGATATTGCTGGTCACCGGCTGTCCCGACCGGTTGATCAGGTCCGCCTGGATCGCGGTCCAGCGTGCATGGGACAGGCTGATCGACGCGGACAGGCCGGTCGCGCCGCGCCGCAAATGGCGGATGCCGAGTTCCACCATCTGGATCGAGTCCGACTCGAAATTGGCGACCCGCCCCACCCCCGCCGCGACGGAAAGACCGCCGGTGCGAAACCCCGATTGATAGCGTCCGAACAGGCTCCAATGCGGGGCCAGCAGCCAGGACAGGCCGAAGGTCGGATCGACCCGCGTGGTCGAGCGTCCCCGGACATAATGGGTGCTTCGCGGCTTGATCGAGGGTTCGCCATCGACCCGCGCCGCCGTCACGCGCCCGCCCAGCGTCAGCGACAGGCGATCGTTGAGCGGATGCGTCGCCTCGGCGAATATCGCGCCGCTCCGGGTGACGTTGGTCACTCCGATCACCGGCCGGACGCCTTGCTTGACGGTCAACGAGCGCGCCATCACCGACTGGTCGGAGACCAGATTGAGGCCCACCACCCATGACCCGCCCCCCGGCAATCGCCGCGACAGGCGGCTTTCATGGGTGAACAGCGTCTTCGACCCATCCAGCTGATAGGATTGGTGCGCGCCCAGCACGCTGGCGTCGAACTGCTCGAACGAGGCACCCTGCACCAGTCCGGTCGCCGACACGAATTGCAGGCCATCCGCCCCGCTCTTCGACAGGAGCAGGCGGCCGAACGTCATGTCGCTCCAGGACGGCTGGGCGATTGCGGCTTGGCTGACCAGCACATCCTCGTTCATCACATATTGCGCATCGCGCGCGACGATCGACTGGGTGCCGCCCCCCAATTCGATCCGCCAGCCATCGCCCGGATCCCATCGCAAGGTGCCGCGCGCGCCGCTGGTCAGCACCCGGTTGATATCGGTCGCACCCGTTCGGCCATTGTCGATATAGCCGCCCTCGACGGCATGATAGCCGACCAGCCGGACGCCCAATGTCGAGGGCACGAGCATCACATTCGCCACCGCCGCGACATCGCCGCTCGGGGTTCCGTGGGTGGTCAGCTCACCACCCCATTCCAGCCGCCCGCTATCGCGATCCAGCATCACCGGGTTGGAGGTCAGCCGCACGATCCCCCCGATCGCGCCCGAGCCGTGCAATGCGCCCTGCGGCCCCTCCGCAATCTCGACCTCGCCAATGTCATAGAGCCGCAAACCCGGATCGGGCCCGGCAAAGGCGATCTGCACCTCGTCCAGATAGAGGCTGGCGGTCGACTCGGTCGCGCCGTTGAAGCTGCTGTCCGCGATGCCGCGAATGAACAGCTTGTTGCGCCCCGGCCCCAATGCGGTGGTCTGGAGAATGGGGGTCTGCGCCGCCACATCGCTGAGATCGACCGAGCCCGTGGGAATGGTGACCCCGCGCCCGATCACGGAGACGCTGCCCGGATAGCGAGCGAGTTCGGTGCCCTGTTTGCTGGCGGTGACGATGATGTCCTGCGCATTGCCGGACGGCGGCGGCGGTGGCGCTGGTCCGCGCTTGGGCGAGGCCTGTCGGGGCATGCGCGGCGAACCGACGATGCGGAAACTTTCCCCATCGATCGCCACCGCCCTATATCCTGTCCCCCGCAGCAATTGCGACAAGGCGCGCGCGGGTGGGGATTGGGTCGCAAGCGCCGGAGTGCGCACGCGGCGCAAGCGATCGTCGGTCGTGACGATGGTAATCCCGCCCTGCCGCGCCAGTTCGCGCAAGGCGATATCGAGCGTCGCGGATGGTAGGACGATGCGGCGCGGGACCGCTACGGGCCGCTCACGCGCCTGGACCGTAACGGGCAGGACGAGACAGAACGCGGCCCAAAGGCCGCGCTCAACGATCCCCGTCCGACGCCCGCAAAATCCAGTCCCCACCGCTCTGGCGCCACTCCGCTCCGATCAGCCTCGCGAGACGGGGAACATCCTTGCCGGCATCGCCCGTCATCCGGACGACACCCGTGACGTTGCGATCGACCAGTGGCCCCTCCACCGCGATGCGAACGCCATAGGCCGATTGCAATCGTGCAGCAATCGCCCCCACCGTCTCCCGGTCGAAATCGAGCAAGCCGCCGCGCCACCCCCCGATGGCGGACGGATCGATCGCAACGCGGCGCAGGCTATGGCGCGCTTCGTCCAGCCGAATTCCCTGCCCCGCCGTCAGTGCGACCTGCTGTCCCAGTGGAGCCAGCGACACCGATCCCTCGGCCACCGCGACGTCCAGCCGGGTTCCCGCACGGCGCACGTCGAACACCGTGCCCATGTCGCGGATCACGACCGCGCCCGAATGGAGTTCGAACGGCGCGGACGGGTCGTGCCGGACATGGAACAGCGCCTGCCCGGTCTCCAGCGTGGCGACGCGGGTGTCGTTACGATCGTAGCGGAGGCGCGATCCCCCGGCGAGCTCGATCCGGGTGCCGTCGTTGAGCGCGATCTGGCGGGTTTCCCCTGCCCGCGTCTGCTCGACCCGAATGTCCGGGCCGCGGTTCAACATCGTCGGGCCGGCGACGAGAGCGACAGCCGCCGCCACCCCGCCGAGCAGCCACCAGCGCCCCCAGCCGGCATTGTCATTGACTGCCTCAATCGGAGGAGCAGGTTCCACGGCCGCCGTCGGCGGGACCAGCAACGCATCGGCCATCGCGACCGCGTCATAGGCGCGTGCGTTGGCCGGGCTTTCTTCCAGCCACGCGGCAAAGGCGTCCCATTCGGCCGCGCTCATGTCACGCTGCCGGATGTGCCAGTCGATCGCCTGTTCCTCACGCGTCACTCGTCCGCGCTCCTTTCGAGGACATGACGATGCGGTGACGTGCAATCCGCACCCTCCATCTCCCGATTTTCCTGCAAAAAATGATAGGCCCGGCGCAACAGTTTCTCGACCGCGCTGACGGTGATGCCCATCCGGTCGGCGATCATCCGTTGCGGCTGATCCTCGAAGCGGAAAAGCGTAAAGGCCTGGCGCATCCGCTCGGGCATTTGCGCGATCCGCGCCTGGGCCTGTGCCAGTTCGCCCCGCGCCGCGACGATGCGTTCGGGGTCGGCATATTCCTCCGATTGGGGCTGGACTTCTTCCCATGCCCCCTCGCGGGCACCGCGTCGGGCGGCGGCAATCCGGCGATCGGTGGCGAGGTTGGTCGCCATACGGCAGAAAAAGGGAATGGGCTGTTCGACATGCCCCCCCTCCAGCGCAGCGATGCGCAGCCAGAGATCCTGAAGCGCGTCCTCGGCATCCTCCACCGAGCCGAGCCGGGCCGCCAACAGGCGACGCAGCAGCGGTCGCGCCTCCATGAACTGGCCTTCCAGACCCGTATCGCCCAATCCACCGCCCTCTGGTCAGGCGGCGAAGGCCAGCCCGCGTTGCGCCGCCATGTCCGAAACCGAAACCCCGCGCAAGACATCGGCCTCGTCCCGCCGTGCCGCCGCGATGGCGTCACCCGGCCGCATACCCGCGCCGGGGTGACACATGACCAGGTGAAAGCGACCCGCCCGATCGAGAAAAGACGGAAGGGCCTGCGCAAAGCGGCCGTCAAAGCCATAATGCCCGGCAAAGCCGTCATTGCAGCGCAGCCCCGCCGCCCCGGCATCGCGGCGCAATCCGCGCGAGTGAAAGGCGCTGCCGATCGCCTTGCCGCGCCAAGGCCGACCGAGCAGTGCGGCGACTTTGTCCTCGCAGGTGCGAAGCCAGGCGTCCGGCGCGCGGCGACGCGTGGTGGACAGCACGATCGGGCGGATGCCGGGAAGCGCGTGCGAATGCTGATGCCCGTCGACAAAGGCGGGCGGACGCCCCATCGCCTCCTCGAAACGGTCGAACTGCGCCTCGACCTCGCGGGCGATCTCTGCCGGATCCAGCCGCCCGCGCGCAGCCAGCCGGGTCAGCGGGTCGATCCCTGGCATCACCCCATCACGGGTAAAGCCATTGGGGTGGATCGGCGCCTCTTCGGTCAGCGTCAGGTGAAGCCCGATCTGCGCCGTGTCGGGCAGATCGCGCAGCATCGCGCTGTCCTCCGCCCAATTGGGGCGCAGCGTCATGCAACTCGTGGCGTTGAGCTTGCCGGCTTTCAGCAGTTCGGCGATGATCAGACTGTCTGCGGTCGAAAAGGCGAAATCGTCAGCGCATAGAATAAGCCGGTTCACCCACCACTCCCGCCAGATTCTGATAGGCCTTTTCGCGCATCCGCTCGGTGGTCAGCCGCCGGGCCGTCAGTCGGCGGGCCAGAAACGTGTAGAAGAACCAGTCCCCCGCGAACGGCGCGGCGATGCTGTAGAGCAGGCGCTCGCTGAAGGTCCAGCGGATCGATTCCCGGTCCCGCTCCCGGTCGGAGGGCGTGCACCAGAAGCCGTCGGCATAACGCATCGTGCCGTGGCGCAGCACCCGGTGGATCACCTCATGATCCTCCAGCACGTAATTCCAGCGGCGCGGATCGAAACCGCCCGCCGCCTTCAGCGTCCTGGTGCAAAAGGCTTGCCCCGCACCGCCCGCATGGCATTGCCGAGGCAGCAGTCGCGCGGCCAGACGGATGGTCGCGGACTCGCGCCGACGCTCCGCTTCGCCATCACCCGGTGCGATGAAATAGGCCCCCGCGACGACGCATCCGGGTCGTTCCAGCAGCGCCTGCGCCTCGGCCAGATAGGTCTCCGGGTACCGCGTATCGGCGTCGCACGTCGCGACGAAGCGCGTATGGACATGGTCGAGGCCGAGGCGCAGCGCGTTGATCTTGCCCGGCAATCCCTGATGCAGCAGGATATGGTCCAGGCCCAGCCGCTCGCACGCCTCCGCCGCTACCCGCGCGCTGGCGTCGAGCGAGCCATTGTCCACCAGCACCAGCCGAAAGCGCAGGCTCTGCCGCGCCAGACTTTCCAGCGTCGCCGCCAGTTCGGCCTCTTCGTTGAAGAAGGGCACGATCACCGTCCAACCTGGCGCGACATATGCCGGTGCCTGTTCCGTCTTGCCGGCATTGGCGCAGGCCCTGACATTGCGCCAAGCCGCGCCTTCCGCATCGAGCAGCATCAACCCACCCCGCCCATGAAACCCAAAACAACCTCGTCGCCAAAGCCCCCGCCCGACAGCGTTTCCGCTCAAGTCGAGGTGTTTCATAAGCCTGACGTCACCACCCCCGGCCGACCGGACATAGGTTAGGAAAAATTTTTCACCGGGCGGATGCGATGCCGATTTCCTTTGCGATCGGGCGACCGGCAATGACATGGGCGCTGCGAAGCCGGGGCCCCCGGCAGCCCACCCGGAACGGATCGAAATGACGGATCTGACGTCGCCCCGCTTGAACGCCAGCCGCTTTGCCACGCTCCGCCTCCTCGACAGGCCGACCGTCGTGGCGTTCGCGCTGCTGATCTTCGCCGTACTGGTCCGCGCGCGCGATTACGGCAATCCGGTCGCGCATGTGGACGAGCAATATTATCTGCTGGTCGGCGATCGGCTGTTGCACGGCGCACGTCTCTATATCGATCTCTGGGATCGCAAGCCGCCGGGGCTGTTCCTGCTGTTCGCCGGTTTCCGCCTGCTGCCGGGGGATGGTTTCCTGGCCTATCAGCTGGTCGCCACGCTGTGCGCCGCCGCGACGGGCTGGCTGATCTGGCTGGCGGCGCGGCGCATGACGCTGGCACCGCCCGCCGGGCTGGCGGCGGGCGCAGCCTATATCCTTTGGCTGCCATTGCTCAGCGGCGGGAGCGGCCAGTCGCCGGTCTTCTACAATCTGGCGATGACGGCGGCGGCGGTGCTCACGCTGGAACTCCCCCGCCTGGCCGAGCGGCGCGCGGTGGGCGCGATCGGGACGAGCGGTGTGGCGGCCTGCCTGCTGGCCGGTATCGCCATCCAGATCAAATATACCCCGTTGGTCGAAGGCGCGTTCTTCGGGCTTGCCCATCTCTGGTATCTCTGGCGGGCGCGAGCGAGCGTCCTCTCGCTGGGATTCGCGGCGCTGCTCTGGATGGTGCTGGGGCTGTTGCCGACGGCGTTGATCGTCCTGCAATATTGGATGAAGGGCCCGGCGGCGTTCGACGCCTTCTGGTTCGCCAACTTCACCTCGATCACGCTACGACGCGGCTATCCCATGGCGAAGATCGTCGGACGACTGGCGGGAATCGGGGGCCAGTTACTGCCGCTGATCGCCTGCGCCGTGATCGCGTGGCGCAAGGGGCCGCAAAGCCCCGCCATGACCCTGACCCGCATCTGGCTGATCTTCGCGCTGGTCGCCTTCGCGATGATCGGCGCGTTCTTCGACCATTATGCCTTGCCGCTGGTCGCCCCGCTTTCGCTCGCCGCCGTGCCCGCCTTCGCCATGGGGCGAAAGGCGATCGTCCCGGTCTCCCTGATCGGCACCGGGTTGTTCATCTTCCACGCCGCCACCAACGACCCGAGCGAGGGCGATGGCATCCGTCGCATGGCCAGGATGATGGCGGCCGTCGATGGCGCCGAATGTCCCTATGTCTTTGCCGGGGATTCCAGCCTCTATCATCTTTCGGGTGGCTGCGTGCCGACCGCCTATGCCTTCCCCTCCTCGCTCGCCTATGAGGCGGAGCGCGGGGCGATCGGGGTGGACGAGACGGCGGAGGTCGCGCGCATCCTGGCCCGCCGCCCGCCCGCCATCGTGACGCTGGACGATCCCTTCTCGCCCTGGAACGTCGCGACGCAAAGGCTGATGATCCAGGCTCTCGCCCGCGACTATCGCCCGGTAATGGCGGTCCCGCGCGAAGGACGGCACGAAGTCCTGTATGTCCGCCGCGACCGGCTCGTTCCGCCCCTGAAATAAAAGCACGGTCGCGGTTGTTTTCGCTGACACCCCGCCCCATTTGCCGCGTCGAACCCTTTATGGAGCCGCAAGCGCATGAGCGACGACGCCTATACCCCGCCCGCCATCTGGACTTGGGACAAGGAGAGCGGCGGCCGCTTCGCCTCGATCAACCGGCCGATTGCGGGTGCGACGCACGACAAGCCCCTGCCCGTCGGTCGGCATCCGTTCCAGCTCTACTCAATGGGCACGCCCAACGGGGTGAAGGTCACGATCATGCTGGAGGAGTTGCTCGCCGCCGGTCATACGGACGCGGAATATGACGCGTGGTTGATCCGCATCGGCGAAGGCGACCAGTTCGGCAGCGGTTTCGTCGAGATCAATCCCAATTCAAAGATACCGGCACTGGTCGACCATCGCGGCGACGAGCCGCTCGCCATCTTCGAATCCGGCGCGATCCTGACCCATCTGGCCGAGAGCTTCGGCGCCTTCCTGCCGACCGAGCCCGCCGCGCGGGCGCGGGTCCTGTCCTGGCTGTTCTGGCAGATGGGCAGCGCGCCGTTCCTGGGAGGCGGCTTCGGCCATTTCTATGCCTATGCGCCGGTGAAGATCGAATATGCGATCAACCGCTATGCCATGGAGGCCAAGCGTCAGCTCGACGTGCTGAACCGGCAACTGGAGCATCATCGCTATGTCGCGGGCGATGACTATAGCATCGCCGACATGGCGATCTGGCCCTGGTACGGGCAGCTCGTGCTGGGCGATCTCTATGGCGCGGCCGAGTTTCTGCAGGTGCAGGACTATGGCCATGTCATTCGCTGGGCCCGTGAACTGGCCGCACGCCCGGCGGTCAAGCGCGGGCGAATGGTCAACCGCACCATGGGTGACCCCGCCGAGCAACTGCCCGAGCGGCACGATGCCAGCGATTTCGAGACGCGGACCGCCGACAAGATCGGCTGACCTGCCAATCCTCCCCATCGCTGATGGGGAGGATCAAAAATGACGGGCCGATGTCATCTGCCGCGAATGGGTTGATCCCTGCGGCCGTCTGCGCCTTAAGTCCTTGCCATGCTCCCCCGCTTCTTCCTCCCGCGCCCTCTTCTGACGCTGGCGCTAGCCGCCGCCGCTCTGGTCGAAAGCCCGCTCTGCGCGGCCGACCCGGCCCCCTTCGACCTGCCCGGCCCGGCCTTGCGGATCGCGGTGACGCGCGGCGACAAGACGCTGCCCATAGCCGAGGTGCCCAATCTCGCTGCTGGCGATCGCCTGACCATCGAGGCGGATCTGCCGAGCGACCAGCGGGCGCATTACATCCTATTCTCCGCCTTTCTCAGCGGTGCGACCAATCCGCCGCCCAAGAATTGGGTCCAGTCCGCCGAGACTTGGAAGGCCAAGGACAAGGATCGCCGCCTGACCTTGACCGTGCCCAAGGGCGCGCGGCAGATGGCGCTGTTCCTGGTGCCGGAGACCGGCGGCGCATCGGGCACGATCGTCGATGCCGTGCGCGACCGCCCCGGCGAGTTCGTCCGCGCGGTACAGGATCTGAACCAGGCCTCGCTCGACCGCTCTCGCCTCAACGCCTTCGTCGCGGCGATCCGGGCCCAGGAAAACAGCCATCCCGAATTTCTGCGCACCCTCGCCCCGGCGCTGTCCAACAGCCTGGCGATCAAACTGAACCCCGATTGCCTGGCCCGCGTCATCGAGTTGCAGGCGGCCTGTCTTCTTGAAAATCGCGATTCGCTGGTGCTGGCGGATATTCACAGCAGCTCGATGACCGACACGCTGATCGGCGCACCGACCGACCTGGCATTGCAACTCAGCTATACGCGCGAGGCCGGGCTGGGTTATTACAGCCCTTATATCGGTGTGATCCGCGACATTGCCCGCGTGTTCGGCGCGTTCGGCAATCCGCAATTCGGCTATCTGCCCACGCTCGCGACGCGCGAGGGGGATCGGCTGTCGCTGCTGCTTAACGCCGCACCGTCCTTCGCCAAGCCCAAATCGGTGCTGGTCGCCGCGATGCCGGCCATCGACGCGGTCAGCCCGCCGCGTCTGCGCGTGACCGGGGATCAGCCCCTCTGCGGTGCCCGCCCCGGCCTGGTCCTGCCGGTCGAGGGTGCGCCGCTCATCTATTCGACTGCCTTTGCCCGTAACATGACGGTGTCGCTGACCAGCGCGGACGGCAAGACGATCGACCTGCCCGTCCGGGCACGGGCGGACCGGGGCGGCTATGTGCTGACCGAACCGCTGCCCGCCGGTGGCCTGTCGGGCAAGGTCACCGCCAAGCTGCACGGCCAATGGGGTTTCGACGGGTTCGAGGGGCCCAGCTTTACCTTGCAATTCCCCGACGGCGGGGCATGGCGCGCGGGCGATGCGGGGCAGAGCTTGGTCGTCGGCCGCGACAATGCGGTGACGCTGACCGGCCCCGCCGCCGCCTGCGTCACCGGGGTCACCATGCGATCGCCCGGCGGCGCGGCACAGCCCGTGTCCTTCACGCTTCGCGGCAATGACGGCATCGCCGTCACCCTGCCGTTGAAGAACGCGCGCGGTGGCGACGTCACGCTGGAGGTGCAACAGATCGGCGATCCGGCTCCGCGCACCGTCACCTTGCGCGCCTATTCGCCCGCCAGCCGGATCGACACGGTGACGCTGGCCAAGGGGGACCGGTTCGTGACGCTGACCGGCCAGCGCTTGGACGAGATTGCCGGGGTCGAGGTGGGCGACGTGCGCCTGTCACCCGATCAGGTGACGCGCGAGGGGGATAGCGATCGGCTGATCGCGACCGCCGCCGACGGCCGCCTGCCCGATGGGAACAGCGCCAGGATACGACTGGACGACGGCCGGACCCTGTCGGTGCCGATCACGCCCGCGCCGCCGCGCCCCGCCGCGACGCTGATCGCGCGCAGCCTGACGCCCAAGGATGCCGCGGGCGCCGTCACGCTCGCGACGCGGGACGAGGCCGTCCTGCCCGACCATAGCCGCCTGACCTTCTCGATCCGCGCCGCCGAGGGCACGCGGCTGGCCCCGACCGACGCGGTCGAGGTCGCCACCACCGATGGCAACACCAGCGTCATGCTGGAGGGCGGACGCGACGTTCGCCTGTCCTCGCCCGACATCGCGGTCGCGACGCTCGATCCGGCGCGGCTGGGGCCGGCGGCGGCGGGCCCGCTCCGTTATAGGATCGTGCGCGGGCCCGTCAGGGGTGACTGGGCACCGCTCGCCACGCTGGTGCGACTGCCCCGGATCGATGCTGTCGCCTGTACGACGGACGGTTGCCAGATGTCCGGCAGCGACCTTTTCCTGATCGAGCGGGTCGCGGCCAGCGCCGACATGACCGGGGCGATCAGCGTTCCGCCGGGCTTCACGGCGGCGCGGTTGACGGTGCCGCAGCCGCAGAATGGCGGGCTGAGCCTGACGCTGCGCGATGCGCCGGGGGTGGTGTTCGCCTTGTCGCAAAAGCCGTAAGGGGTTTGCCTTGGCCGCCGCTCCGGCTTGACGGAGATTGGCGGGCGGCACCGCCGGGAGGACCGAAACCAAGGGACTATGCCATAGCTCGGTTCACCAGCTCAAAGGGCTGTCGGCGATCCCCTTTTCACGCCGCCTTCCCGTCGCCGCCGCCCTCTCGCTGTTCGAGCGCCAGACGCAATGCGCGCACTTCGCCGCGAAGTGCGGTCAGGTCGTCCATCGCCATCCCGGACCGGGAGATGATCTCCTCGCCCAGGCAGCCGCACTGGTCGCGCAGGGCATGGCCCGCCGGGGTTAGACGCACACGCACCTGACGCTCGTCCTGCGGATCGCGCTCGCGCATCAGCTGCCCGCTAGCCTCCAGCCGTTTGACCAGCGGCGTCACCGTGCTGGACTCCAGCCCCAGCCGCTGGGCGATGGCACCGATGGTCCGGCCATCCTCTTCCCATAGGACGTGCAGCGCCAAATATTGCGGATAGGTCAGGCCAAGCTGGTCGAGCATCGGCTTATAGGTGCGCTGGACCGCCATATTGGCCGCGTACAGTGCGAAGCATAACTGATCGTCCAGCGGCCACGGCACCGACATCCACATTCTCCCGAAATCACAAAATGCATATCGCGATAAAAGAAGGGCTGGACAAGCCCGATCACTCGCGCCATTTATGTATCGCGATAACAATTATCGGAGACCAGATGTGACGATCGACGTGAAGTACCAGACCCAGGCCAGCGCAACCGGTGGCCGTGAAGGCCATGCCCGGACCGAGGACGGCACGCTCGACGTCAAGCTGTCGACGCCCAAGGAATTGGGCGGCGCGGGCGGCGACGGCACCAATCCCGAACAGCTGTTCGCGGCGGGCTATTCCGCGTGCTTCATCGGCGCGCTGAAGGTCGCTGGCCAGCAGTTGAAGGTGAAGGTGCCCGACGACGTGTCGGTTTCCGCCAAAGTCGGTATCGGCCCGCGCGCGGCGGGCGGTTTCGGGATCACGGCCGAC
This sequence comes from Sphingomonas sp. LC-1, assembly GCF_025371035.1. GTDB lineage: Bacteria > Pseudomonadota > Alphaproteobacteria > Sphingomonadales > Sphingomonadaceae > Sphingomonas > Sphingomonas sanguinis_E. Next base: position 558,145 of record NZ_JANZXB010000001.1, read on the forward strand.
CTGACCGTCGCGCTGCCCGGCATCGACCGTGCCGAAGCAGAGAAACTGGTCGAAGCCGCGCACCATATCTGCCCGTATTCCAATGCCACGCGCGGCAATGTGGATGTCGGCCTGACGCTGGCCTGACATCCATCCGTACTCCCTGAACCTACCGGCGCGGTCGATTCTTCCCTAAGACCGCGCCGTTCTTTTTTCCTCAGGCCGAATCCCGCACGATCAGGCGAGGCGGCATTTCCAGCCCCGGCGCCGCCTGTCCGTCCAGCCGCGCGAACAGCGCCTCGACCATGGCCTTCGCCCCCGCCTCCAGATCCTGTCGGATCGTGGTCAGCCGCGGCACCGCGCGTTCGGCCAGCGGCAGATCGTCGAACCCCGTGACCGCGACATCGCCCGGTACCGAAACGCCGGACGCGGCCAGCGCCGACATGGTCGCCACCGCGATCATGTCGGAGGCCGCGACGATACCGTCGATCCCCCGCCCCTCCCGCTGCAATCGCGACAGATTGGCGGCGATCTGATCGGGCATCAGGTCGGGCGCGAGCGCGACGTCCAACTGATAGGGCGGCGGCAATCCCGCTTGCGCCAGCGCATCGCACAGCCCGGCATGGCGCTGCGCCAGTTCCAGGGTGCGGATTTCACCCATGAAGGCGATATGACGGCGGCCCGTCGCGATCAGATGCTCGCCCGCCAGCCGTCCGCCCAGCCGATTGTCGACGCCGACCGCGCAGTGACGCTGCCCCGCCAGATTGCTGCCCCAGACGACGAGCGGAAGATAGGTTTGCGCGACCGCCTCGATCACGGCCAGCTGATCCGATTGGCCGATCAGCAATACGCCATCGGCCATGCCCGAACGGGCGATGCGCGACAGCCAGTCGTCGTCATCCGGAATGATCCGCGACAGCATCACGTCATGGTCGCGCGCCGCCAGTTCATCCGCGAGATGGCCGAGCAGCGTCATGAAGAAGGGATCGGACAGGCGCTGCCGTCGCTCATGCCCCAGTGGAATGGCGAGGCCGATCACTCCCGTACGCTGCGCGCGCAGGCGACGGGCCATCTGGTTGATCTGGAAATTATGTTCCGCCGCCAGGGCCTCGATCCGCTGCCGCGTCTCGGCATTGACGACGCTCTTGCCCGCCAGGGCCCGGCTGACCGTGCCGGGCGACACGCCTGCCAGCCGAGCAATGTCCTTCAGGGTGCGGGCGGGTTGGGCCGTGTCGGTCATGGCCTGCCTCCTGAACGAAAAAAGGGGCGGATGCCATTGGCACCCGCCCCAAAGTTGTTTGTCGGTCAGAAGCGGTAACGGACCGATGCCGTTAGCGTTCGTCCATACAGCGCGGTATTGTTGAAGACCCCCTGGGTCGAGGACAGGATGGGGAACAGCCCGCCGCCGCCACGGAAACCCAGCTTGTCGAACAGGTTGTTGACGTTCAGGCCCAGTTCCAGCTTCTCCATCGGACGCACCGTCACGAAGCCGTTGACGAAGGTCGAGCCCTTGATCGTGTACAGGTTGAAGTCGTCCGACTTCGTGCTGGTCTGACCGTTCACGCTGACGCCGAAGGCGATCGGACCCGCATCGTAAGAGGGCGATACGACGAACAGGAAGTCGGGCAGGCCGCCGGGTTTCTTGCCGACCAGCCCCGCCGTCGCGCTGCTGGTGATCTTGGAATTCGCATAGGTCGCATCGGCGGACAGATGGAAATTGCCATAGCTCACCCGGCTGCTGAACTCGATACCCAGCGAGCGATAGCCGTTGGAGATGTTCGGGTTGTTGTTCGGCGCGGGGTTGTTGATCCGGGTGAAGTCGTAATTATTCTCGGTCAGCGTCGAGCGGAAGCCGGTGATTTCGACCGAATAGGACGCGCCGAAGATGCCGCCGCGCTGCTTCAGGCCGATTTCCTGCTGGTTGAGATAATTGACCGAGGTCGCCTGCCCCTGGCTGTTGAGCGAGCCATCGGCATTGAAATTGCCCGACAGGACACGGCGGTCGGCGTTGAAGCGGCCACCCCGGCTGGCGCGGGCAAAGACGCTGGTCTTGCTGTTGAACGCATAGAGGGCACCGACCGACCAGCTGACATAGCCATCGGTATAGTTGATCTTCTCGGCCGTCGGGTTGAGCACCAGCGAGGGGATCAGCGCCGAGCCCAGCGCATCCGACACGCGGGTATTCGGACCCGCGATACCGCCCTGCGCGGTGCCTTCCCCATGCACGCTGTCATAGCGGACCGAGGCGTCGAGGTTCAGGCCGCCGACTTCGTAACCCGCCTGAAGGAAGGGCGCGACGTCGGTATAGGTCAGGTCGACGCGGCGGGCGCAGCAGCTGCCCCAATTGTCGTTGAACCCGGCCTGGCCAGCGGCGGTCAGCTGCGTGCCGGTGGTCGAGAACAGGTCGAGCGGCGCGGCGTTGTTACCGTTCAGCTCGCTATACTGGCGATTGACATGCCAGTCCTGGACGATGTTCTGCCGCATCACGAACAGACCGGCGGTCAGGCGCGCCTTGCCCGGCCCGACCTGGAACTTGCCGTTCAGGGTCAGGTTGTTGGCGAAATTGTCCATGTTCTTCATGAACACGTTGATGTTCGGATTGTTGTTTACATAGCTTCCCGTGAACAACTGTCCCAGCTTCGGCCCAGCCGCATAGCGGACCGAACCCACCGTCTGGCCGTTGACGGTCGAGCCGATCAGGCCGCCGCTGCCGGTCAGCGTCTGGACGTTGATGAACTGGGTCGTGAAATTCCCGCTGATCCACTGATAGCGCATCGTGTCGTCGAGCGAGATATTGTCGTTGAAGTCGTAATGGATCTGGCCGCTGATGCCGGTGACGCGCGGGTGGATGCCCTGCACCTCGGCCGACTTCACGCCGCCATTGTCATAGTCCAGATACTGGAAGTTGCGGTTGTAGATCGTATAGGCCGAACCCGAACGCCCGTCGAAATTGGGCAGCGGGGTGAAGCCGGTCACGCGATTACCGTCCAGCGTCGCCAGCGTCGGCGTGGTGGTGTTGGTCGGCGCCTGCTCGTCCAGCCGCTTGAAATAAAGACGGATGAAGCCGCGATTGTCGGGCAGATCCTTGGTGATGTTCGCCTTGATCTGGTAGCCGCGCAGAATGTTGAAATTCTCGTTGGTGTAGCCGCCGCCGTTGCGCGCATAGCCGCCGATGTGGAAGCGCGTGCTGTCGTCGATCGGGCCGCCATAGTCGAAGTCGACGCGGTGTTCACGGAAGCCCAAGCCGTTGGAATAGGCGACCTGGCCGCCCTTGATGTCGCCGGTCTTGCTGATGAAGTTGATCACCGCACCCGGCGCCTGGCTGGCGAAGGTCGAGGCCGAACCGCCGCGCACCGCCTCGACCGTCTTGATGTTCTGGTCGAAGCGCAGCCAATAGTCGTTGTTGCCGAAGTTGATGTCGCCGAACAGGACGTCGGGCAGGCCGTCTTCCTGCAGCGAGACATATTCCGAGCCGCCGGTCGAAACGGGGATGCCGCGCACGCCGATATTGGCGTTGCCGCCCGGACCTGCGGTATCGCTGGGCTGAAGACCCGGGATGTTGCGCAGGATTTCCGCGGTCGAGCGCGGGGTGAAATTCTGGATGGCTTCCTGGCTGACCTGCGACACCGAGATCGAGCTGCGGAAGCGCGAGCGCTCGCCGCTGGTCGCGGTGACGACGATGTCTTCGCTCTGCACACCGGCGTCGGGGATGCTACCGGCCTGGGCTACGGCGCCCGAACCGGTCGGAGCCGGCTGCGCGGTCGTCGCCTGGGGGGCATTGGTCTGCGCGAAGGCCGGGAAGCTCACCAGCGCCACCGCCAAAGCTGCCATCGATCCACAGGACCGCAGAACGCTCGTCTTCATTCACCCTCTCCTGATTCGCCCCGGTGTCCGGGATGTCGTGATTAAGGGTTAGCATACTCGCAATCGTTTGCAACACGACTTTTGCAAACCATTGCATAAAATCTGCATGACTGTGATCGAGAAAACACAGCATGACCGTCGCCATCATGGCGGTGGGATCGCAAACCTTTGCATGATATGCCAAGGGACAGGCGCGCGACCCGGACCGACAGGATCAAGGCGTGAAGAAGAGGATGGCAGAATGAGCGATACTCCCCCCGATGCGATCCGGTCCGTCCTGATCGTCGGCGGCGGCACGGCGGGTTGGATGACCGCCGCCGCCCTCGCCCATGCCAGCCCACGTGGGCTGACCATCACGCTGGTCGAGTCGGACGCCATCGGCACGGTCGGCGTGGGCGAGGCGACCATCCCGCCGATCCGCCTGTTCAACCAGACGCTGGGCATCGACGAGGCCGAATTCTTGCGCGAGACCAAGGGTAGTTATAAGCTCGGCATCGAATTCGTCGGCTGGGGGCGCGAGGGGCATCGCTATTTCCACCCCTTCGGCACGCACGGCAAATCCTTCGATCTGGTCGCGGTGCATCAGCATTGGCTGGCGGCGGGAGGGCCGGACAGCGGCATCGCCTTCGACGACCTGTCCATGGCATGGGGTGCCGCCAAGCGCGGCCGGTTCGCCGCGCCGATGACCGACCCGCGCAGCGTCGCCTCGACCTTCGACTATGCCTATCATTTCGACGCAGGCCTCTATGCCCGTTTCCTGCGCCGCTATGCCGAGGCACGCGGGGTGATCCGGGTCGAGGGCAAGATCGCCGACCATCGCCTGGAGGGTTCGCGCGGCCATGTCGCCTCGGTCACGCTGGAGGATGGCCGGACGCTGGCGGCGGATCTGTTCGTCGATTGCTCGGGCTTTCGCGGGCTGCTGATCGAAGAGGCGCTGGGCACGGGGTATGAGGATTGGACCCACTGGCTGCCCTGCGACCGGGCGGTGGCGGCGCCATGCGTCACCGGCGGCGACGGTCTGACGCCCTATACCCGTTCGACCGCGCGGGCGGCGGGATGGCAATGGCGCATTCCGCTCCAGCACCGCACCGGCAATGGCTATGTCTATTGCAGTCGCCATATCTCGGATGACGCGGCAGCCGCGACGCTGATGGCCAATTTGGACGGAGAGGCATTGGGCGATCCGCGCTTCCTGCGCTTCACCACCGGTCGGCGCAAGCTGATGTGGAACCGCAACGTTGTGGCCATCGGCCTGTCGAGCGGCTTCATGGAGCCGCTGGAGTCGACCAGCATTCATCTGATCCAGGCGGGCATCGCCAAGCTGCTCGCCTATTTCCCCACCCGAGCCTTCGAGCCCGAGGCCATCACCGAATATAACCGCGTCGCGATCACCGAATATGAGCGGATTCGCGACTTCCTGATCCTGCACTACAAGCTGACCGAGCGACAGGATTCGGCCCTGTGGCGCGAATGCGCGGCGATGCCGATCCCGGAGACGCTGGCGATGAAGATCGCGCATTTCCGCACGGCTGGTCGTCTGGTCGCGCGCGACATGGACCTGTTCGGCCCGGCGAGTTGGGCGGCGGTGCATATCGGGCAGTTCAATATGCCCCAGGGACTCGACCCGCTGCTGGCCTATGGCGAGCCTGCGCAGAGCCGGACCTTTGTCGGCAAGCTGGCGGGCGCGATCGGACAGATGGCGGAATCGATGCCGGCCCATACGGATTGGCTGAAACGGATCGGAGCCCTGGCCTGATCCTACCCGGCGCGGGGGGATTTACAGCCCCTCGCCGCCCACCCATTGGGCGTGGGCCAGCCGCCGTGCCAATTCCCAATTCTGTTGCCGCAGGTCCGGTACCGCCACCACTTCCCACAAACCGCCGCGCGTCATCGGGCCGATGCAATAGAGGCGGTCATCCACTCCGCCATCGCCCGCCACGACATGGCTCTGCGCATCGACCTCCAGCCCGATCCGTAGCGCATCCGGCCGGATCATGCCCTGGCTCAGCAATTGCCGGATCAGCGGCTCGCGCGATCTCAGCAAATCTCCCTGCGGCCCCGTGCAATTGACGATCCGCGCCACACGCATCGCCTCCACTTTGTCGGCCCCGCGCCGTCGCCAATGGACGAGGGCCCCGTCGCCATCGCACTCGACCCGCACCAGCTTGCCGCCCGCGATGGACAGCCGCCCCGCCTCGACCAGCGCATCGACCCGATCGGCGACCGAAGGGGCCAGTCGATGCCGATGCACGTCCCAATAGGGGCGCAAATGCCGTAGAAAGCGGGCGCGGGTTGCGCCATCGGCGGCACCCCACATCATCTGGGTCACGGGCCGCAAGGCATCGACCGCCGCGCGCCAGCCCTGCTCGTCTGCGGCACAGCGCACATGCCGCACCAGCGCCGACAAGCTGGCGGCGGGCCGCTCTCGCAGCGGCATGGCGGGCGGCGTTTCGGCATGGCGACGCGGCGCCAGGCCCCGCCGCGACATGGCGGTAATCCGCCCACCGAACCCGCTCGCATCCAGCAGCAGCGCCGCGTCGATCGCGGTCAACCCGCTGCCGACCAGCAAGACCCGGTCGTCCGGCCCCAGCCCTTCGGCAATATCGCCCGCCCAAGGGTCCTCCCGGTAGCAGCCCTCCACCAGCGCGGCCGGATCGATTCCCGGCGGACTGTGCGGCGGCAGGTTGCCGAGCGCCAGCACGACCGCGTCGGCGGACAGCGCGCGGCCCTCCATCGTCAGCCGATAGCCCGCCCCCTCGCGGTCGAGCGCCACCACCTCGCCCGAGGCGAGCGTCAACCGAGCCGGATCGGCGGCGATCGTCTCCATCAGCAGATCGCGGAGATAATCGCCATAGACCCGGCGCGGCACGAAGGTCTTGGCATCCCCCGCCCCGCGCGCGACCAGCCAGCGGACGAAATGATCGGAGTCGTCCCGCAGGGCGCTCATATTGCCTGCCCGGACGTTCAGCAGATGCTCGGCATGCGCGGCGCTATAGGCGACGCCCCGCGCCAACTGATTGGCCCGCCGTTCGATCAGCGTCGCCCGCGGCCCGCCATGGCGAACCAGATTGATGGCCAGCAGCGTCCCCGCAAAGCCGCCACCGATGATGGCGACATGATCGATACCCGTCGTCATTGGTCCGCTCGTCCTTTTCCGCTGGCGTCGCATCACCCTCTAATCGGATCGCGCCACCTCTTCACGCAGATTTCAGTATACGATTTTACATCCGAGCGTTACGCTATCGGCATCATCTCTGGGCAAGTGGACGTTTCGATGCGGTCGTGTTGGCGGATTTCCGGTCTTTTGGTTTCCCTGTCGTCCATCGCCATGGCCGTCCCCGTCGCCGCTCAGCCCCCCGCTGCCACCACGGCGCCCGCCCCGACGGAAAGCCTGTCGGTCGAGGGCATTTTCGGCCCGAAGGCCGTCCGCATCGAATCCGTCCGCGAAAGCCGCTGGGGCAAGGATGGCGAAAGCTATCTCGCGCTCGAAAGCGCGGCCCAGGGCGGACAGGATATCGTCCGCTACGCGATCGCCGACGGAAAGCGACAGGTGGTGGTCGCCGCGTCCGATCTGGTGCCGCCGGGTGCAAGCGCCCCCTTGTCCATCGACAGCTATGAATGGTCGCCCGACAATCGCTGGCTGTTGATCCAGACCAACGGCCAGCGCTTCCGCCGGACCAACGCACTGTCCGATTATTGGCTGTACGACGTCGCCAACAAGCGGCTGCACAAGGTCGGCAAGGACGCCGCGCCCTCCACTCTGCTCTACGCCACGGTTTCCCCCGACAGCAGCCGCATCGCCTATGTCCGCGCGAACAACATCTATGTCGAACCGATCTCCGGCGGTGCGCCCACCGCGCTGACCAGGGACGGTGACGACTATGTCGTCAACGGCCTGGCCGACTGGGTCTATGAGGAGGAATTCTCGGTCCACCGCGCGTTCGAATGGAGCCCGGATTCCAAGCGTATTGCCTTTCTGCGCTTCGATACGAAGGGCGTCGGTACCTTCGACATGATCAAGAACACCGGCGGCCAATATTCCAAGGTCATTCCGCTGCAATATCCCAAGGCGGGCACGACCAACTCGGCGGTGACGGTCGGCGCGATCGACCTGGACGGTGGTGCCACCCGCTGGTTCAAGCTGTCGGGCGACCCGCGTCAGAATTACGTGCCGCAGATCAGCTGGGCGGGCGGAGCGGAGGCGCTGTTCATCCAGCAGTCCAACCGGCTCCAGAACAGTTACAATGTCCTGCTCGGCGATCCCGCGACCGGTGCGGTGAAGCCGATCCTGGTTGAAAAGGACGCCGCCTGGGTCGAGGCGAATGCCGCGCCCGAATGGCTGAAGGGCGGCGGCGCCTTTACCTGGCTGTCCGAGCGGGACGGCTGGCGTCACCTCTACACCGTCGACCGGGCGACGGGCCGCGCGACGCTCCGCACGCCGGGCAAGTTCGACGTCGTCGATCTGCTCCATGTCGACGAGAAGGCGGGCTATGCCTGGTTCATCGCCTCGCCCGACAATCCGACCCAGCGCTATCTCTATCGCACCACCCTGTCGGGCCGCCTCAGGGTCGAGCGGCTGACCCCGGCGGACCAGCCGGGCACGCACAGCTACAATATTGCGCCTGGCGAACATTGGGCACTGCACACCGTCTCGCGCTTCGACGCGCCGCCGGTCACCGACATGCTCGACATGACCCGCCAGCAGCCGCTGCGTACCCTGGCCGCGAATGCGCCGCTGGCGAAGGAAGTCACCGACAGCGGCCTGCCCGCGACCGAATTCTTCCGCGTCGATATCGGCGGCGGGACGCAACTCGACGGATGGCTGATCAAGCCGCCCGGCTTCGATCCGGCCAAGCGCTATCCGATCCTCTACTTCGTCTATGGCGAACCCTGGGGCCAGACGGTCGCGGACCGCTGGGCGGGGGCACAGGGGCTGTGGCACAGGATGCTCGCGCAAAAGGGCTATCTGGTCGCCAGCCTCGATCCGCGTGGCACCGCCACCCCGCGCGGGCGCGATTGGCGCAAGAGCATCTATCGCCAGGTCGGTATCCTCGCCTCGGCCGATTATGCGGCGGGTGTGCGCAAGATGCTGGCGACGCGGCCCTATATCGACCCCGCGCGGATCGGCATCTGGGGCTGGAGCGGCGGCGGCGCGATGACGCAGAACGCCTTGTTCCGCTATCCGGACCTCTACAAGACCGGCATTGCGGTCGCCGGACCGACCGACATGAAGCTCTACGATACCATTTATCAGGAACGGTATATGGGCCTGCCCGACGACAATGCCGAAGGGTATAAGAACGGCTCGCCCATAACTTTCGCCGACCGGCTGAAGGGCAATCTGCTGCTGATCCACGGCACGCTGGACGACAATGTCCATTACCAGAACCAGGATCAGCTGGTGGATCGCCTGATCCACTTCAACAAGCCCTTCACGATGATGGCCTATCCCGATCGCAGCCACGGCATCTATGAGGGCGAGAATACCAGCATCCACCTCTATTCGCTGATGACCCGCTATCTGGAGACCAACCTGCCCCCCGGCGGGCGATAAGCCGGGATCACGAAACCCATAGCGGGGATGGAGGGCCATCGCGTCGCCATCCCCGGCTCGTGCGGACATAGCGATAGAGCATTCCGCTGCCACACATTCCGGTACATTCGGTGGTGAGGGTCAGCTTGGCATGGCGCCCGTCCTTATCGATCTCCGGAAGACCGATCGTGTATAGAATGGCGACCGGCGGCCGGGGTCCCGCCAAGGGGGGCGCATGAATGCTGGCCCGCAAACGCGCATCCGCGTCTGCCGCCCGATAGCCGGCGGGCAGCTTTCCCGCCAATTCCGGGCATAGCGCCAGCAGACCGGCCTGCCCGGAATCCGTGTCGATATAGCGGCCCGCCTCCGACGTGATCGGCATGTCGGCAAGGACCGTCTTGCCCAGTTCGCACGACACTTTCCTCTCCGCCGCCGTCATGGCAGGCAAAGGGGTGAGCAGTGCCAATATTCCAAGATGGATCAATGCGTTTCTCCCTCCTGTCCGACTATCGTCGGGCTCCGCACCACAGGCAAGTCGCCACCGGTCGCATTCCTTGCAATCGTTTGTTGCATTCCTCTGAAAGCCACGGCATGATCGAGCCCGACGCGGCAAGCCAGCGATAGACCATGGCCCTTCCCCCGCGTGCGAGAGGATTCGCATGACCCCGTCCACCCCCGCCGCCGGAACCATGGCCCCGATCAAGCCCCGCCTGTCCCTGGGCCGCATTCTGGAAATGAATCTCGGCTTCCTCGGACTGCAATTCAGCTTTGGATTGCAACAGGGCAATATGGCGCCGATCTACAGCTATCTCGGCGCGTCGGAGGCGCAGATTCCGCTGCTTCAGCTCGCCGGGCCGATGACGGGGCTGCTGATCCAGCCGCTGATCGGTGCGATGAGCGACCGGACGGACAGTCGCTGGGGCCGCCGCACGCCCTATTTCGTGATCGGTGCGGTGCTTTGCGCCCTTGGTCTGTTCTTCATGCCGCTCAGCTCGTCGCTGCTAATGGCGGTGTCGCTACTGTGGATTCTCGACGCAGGCAACAACATCACCATGGAGCCCTACCGCGCCTATGTCTCCGACCGGCTCGACGGGGCGCAGCATAATATCGGCTTCCTGACGCAGAGCGCCTTTACCGGGCTTGCCCAGATGCTTGCCTTCCTGACCCCCTCGATCTTGGTCTGGGCGGGAATGAACCCGGATTGGGTCGACGGGCATCATATTCCCTATACGGCGCGCGTCGTGTTCATGATCGGCGCGGTCCTGTCCTTCGCCACGATCATCTGGTCGATCCGGCGGGTGCCCGAACTCCCCCTCACGACCGGGGATCGCGCCCGTATCGCCGCCGCACCCAAGGGGATCGGCGCGACGCTGAAGGAGATCGGCGACGCGATCCGCGCCATGCCGATGCCGATGCGCAAGCTGGCCCTGATGAGCCTGTTCCAATGGTATGCGATGATGGCCTATTGGAATTACGTCATCTATGCGATCGGCCGCTCAGTCTATGGCACCGCCGATGCCACTTCGTCGGGCTTTCACGCCGCCGTCCTGACCAATGGCGAGGTCGCGGCCTTCTATAACGGGGTGGCCTTCGTCGCCGCCTTCGCCATGGTGCCGCTCGCCAAGCGGATCGGTGCCGCACCGCTCCATGCACTGTGCCTGGTCATCACCGGCATCGGCATGATGACGATGCCCCATATGACCAGCAAGGCGATGCTGTTCCTCCCCGCCATAGGCATCGGGCTCGGCTGGGCGAGCATGATGGGCAACCCGTATGTCATTCTGGCGGGCTCGATCCCGCCCGAACGGACCGGCGTCTATATGGGCATCTTCAACATGATGATCGTCATTCCAATGCTGATCTTCGGCGTGACCCTGCCCCTTTTCTATCAAAGCTGGCTTGGCGGCGATCCGCGCAACGTCCTGACCCTGTGCGGCGTGCTGATGCTGTTCGCGGCGGCGTCGGTCTACTGGGTCCGCGCGCGCGCGCCGCAGGGGGTGCCGCTCGGCGCTGCATCGCAGGCCTGATCTCCCGATTCCTGCTCCCTTTCTCCGATCCCCCAATTCTGATCCTCCAATTCTGATCCCGAGGTATTATGACGACCACCCCCACCCATTGGTCGGCCGACGCGCTGGCCGGGATCGCCGCCCAGACGGATGCGCGCCTGCCCGTATTCACGGCCGCCGATGTCGTCCCGATCCTGCCCGACCATGATCTGTGGGACATGTGGCAGATCGCCTATGCCGATGGCCGTACCGCCTTTTTCGGGGAGCGGAGCTGGTGGTTCTTCCTGGCGACGCCGCGCTTCGACGACCCCGAAATGCGCCATGACGAAGCGCGCATCCGCCTGACCAGCTATGGTGCGGACGGCTGGCGCGATCATGGCGTGACCTTTCCCGACGGCTTCACGCCGGGCAGCCGCGAATGGTCGGGCTCGGCGGTGCTGGGGGAGGACGACACCACGCTGACCATGTATTTCACCGCCTCGGGACGGCGCGGCGGGCCGCGCACCTTCGAACAGCGACTGTTCGAGACGCAAGGCCGCTTCCTCGCCGATGAGGGGCGCTGCGAGGGCTGGAGCGAGCCGGTCGAGAGCGTTGTGGCGGACGGCCATCACTATATCGTCGCCAACCAGGCGGAACCCGAAAATGGCGGCATCAAGGGCTTTCGCGATCCGGGCTATTTCCGCGATCCGGCAGATGGGGCGGAATATCTGCTGTTCGTCGGATCGGCGGGCTGGGTGAACCAGGACGTCGACGGCGTCGTCGGGGTCGCACGACGCACGGGCGACGGCTGGGCCATCCAGCCGCCGCTGATCGAGGCGCTGGGCGTCAACAGCGAGTTGGAGCGGCCGCACATCATCCTGCGCGACGGCCGCTATTATTGCTGCTGGTCGACGCAGGCAAAGCGCTTCGCCCCCGGCCTGGACGCACCTACCGGGCTCTATGCGATGGTCGCGGACCGTTTCGAAGGACCCTGGCGGCCGGTCAACGGCACCGGGCTGGTCGCGGGCAATCCCGTCGAGGAACCGACTCAGGCCTATTGCTGGTGGGTCACCTATGAGGGCGACGTGACCAGCTTCGTCGATTATTGGGGCCTGGCCGGAAGCGACGCCAGCGCCGATCCGGCGCTTCGTCGCGAACGCTTCGGCGGGACCGCCGCGCCCTGGTTCCGGCTGAACTTCGATGGCGACCGGGTGACGATCGCCTGATCCGCGATCAGGCCCGGTTCAAGCGGAGTCGCGGGCGATCAGTTCGGGGGTCAGGATCACCGAGCCCGCCTCTTCTCCGCCGATCCGGGCGAACAGCGCGTCGACCATCGCCCGCGCCCCCGCCGCAATGTCTTGACGAATGGTGGTGATGCGCGGCACCGCCTGCGCGGCGACGGGCAGATCGTCATAGCCGATGACGGGCAGCATGTCGGGCACCGCGATCGCCCGATCGGCCAGCACGCGAACGGCGGTCATGGCGATCATGTCGGACGCGGCGACGATCGCGTCGATCGGCATGGTGCCACCGCCCTGCTTCAGCAGAGCGTCGATATGCGCCGCGATCTCCTGCTCCATCACGTCGGAGGCGAGGTGCGTGGAAAGCTGGATCAGCGCACCCTCCAGCCCTGCCTCCGCCATGGCGCGGGCGACGCCGTCATGGCGCAGGCGAATTTCGGGGGCGCTGACATCGCCCAGGAACGCGATACGGCGGCACCCCCGCTCGATCAGCCGTTGCCCCGCCAGACGCCCGCCCAGCGCATTATCGGTACCCACCGCCGTATGGACCTGATCGGGCAAGGTGACGCCCCAGGCGACCAGCGGGCGATAACGGCGCGCGACCCGTTCGATCGCGTCATACTGGTCCGACTGGCCGATCAGCAGGACGCCATCGACCATGCCGCTGTCCACCACCCGGTCCAGCCAGTCGGTGGCGTCCGGAATGACCCGCGACAGCATGACGTCATAGCCATTCTCGGTCAGCCCATCCGCCAGATAGCCCAGCATGGTCATGAAGAAGGGGTCGGACAAATGCTGGCGCCGTTCATGGCCCAGCGGCACGACGATGCCGATGACGCCGGTGCGACGGGTGCGCAACCGGCTGGCCATCTGGTTGGGGCGGAAACCATGTTGATCGGCCAGCGCCTGGATGCGCGCGCGCGTCTCGGCATTGACCAGCGACTTGCCCGCCAGTGCGCGCGAAACGGTGCCCGGCGACACCCCTGCCATCTGCGCCAGATCCGCGATCGTGCGAACGCGACGATCGCCTTCCCCCGTGAAATTTTCGGTCATGGGATAACGCTAACCGTAGGGGCCCATATCCGACAAGCGGGCTCGGAATTTTCCGCGCCAGAACTTACATGGATCAGGACGATCGTGTAACGGGCGGCCCTTCGGGCCATGTTGCCGCCGACAGACATTCCGCCACCCCGGCCCATGCCGGGATGACGGATATAGTCGGCTCAGACCTTGTCGGTCAGTTCGGGCACGACGGTGAAGAGGTCGCCGACCAGGCCGATATCGGCGACCTGGAAGATGGGGGCATCCTCGTCCTTGTTGATCGCGACGATGACCTTGGAGTCCTTCATGCCCGCCAGATGCTGGATCGCGCCCGAGATGCCGACCGCGACATAGACTTCGGGTGCCACGATCTTGCCGGTCTGGCCGACCTGATAGTCGTTGGGGGCATAGCCCGCATCGACCGCCGCGCGGCTCGCGCCGACAGCGGCGCCCAGCTTGTCGGCCAGCGGGTCGATCAGCGCATGGAACTGCTCTTCCGAGCCCAGCGCGCGACCGCCCGAGACGATGACCTTGGCGCTGGTCAGTTCGGGACGGGCATTCTCGGCCTTCTCCGCACCGACGAAGCGCGACTTGGCCGCGTCGCCCGTGGTCGGGATGGCCTCGATGGTGCCCGAACCGCCCTCGGCCGCCGCCTTTTCGAAGGCGGTCGTGCGGACGGTCAGGACCAGCTTGGTGTCGCTGGTCTTTACGGTCGCGATGGCATTGCCCGCATAGATGGGCCGGGTGAAGCTGTCCGGCCCCTCGACCGACAGGATGTCGCTAATCTGCATCACGTCGATGAGGGCTGCGACGCGCGGCGCGATGTTCTTGCCCGTCGTGGTCGAGGGCGCCAGGAAGGCGTCGTGATGCCCCATCAGCTCGGCGATCAGCGGCGCGACATTCTCAGCCAGCGCATTCGCATAGGCCGCGTCGTCCGCGACGTGGACCTTGCCGACGCCCGCGATCTCCGCGGCGGCCTGCGCCACGCCGTCGACGCCCTGCCCGACGACGATCAGGTGCACCTCGCCCAGCTTGGCCGCCGCCGTGACGGTCGCCAGCGTGGTATCCTTGACGGTCCCGCCGTCATGCTCGACCCAAACCAGCGTCTTCACTTGGCCACTCCCAGTGCTTTGAGTTTCTCGACCAGCTCGTCGACCGAGCCGACCTTGACGCCCGCCTGGCGCTTGCCCGGCTCGGCGACATGGGTGATCGCCAGCCGGGGGGCGATGTCGACGCCGTAATCGGCTGCCGTCTTGGTCGCCATCGGCTTGGACTTGGCCTTCATGATGTTGGGCAGCGACGCATAGCGCGGCTCGTTGAGGCGCAGGTCGGTCGTCACGATCGCGGGCAGCGTGAGCGCCACCGTCTCCAGCCCGCCATCGACCTCACGGGTGACGTTGGCGCTCTGTCCGTCGATCTCCACCTTCGACGCGAACGTGCCCTGCGCCCAGCCGAGCAGCCCCGCCAGCATCTGGCCGGTCTGGTTGTTGTCGCCATCGATCGCCTGCTTGCCCAGGATCACCAGACTCGGCTGTTCCTCCTCGACCACCTTCGCCAGCAGCTTGGCGACGCCCAACGGCTCGGGTGCCTGGTCGGCGGTGATCAGGATCGCGCGGTCCGCCCCCATGGCGAGCGCGGTGCGCAGCGTATCCGCCGCCTTGGGCTCGCCGATCGAGACGACGACCACTTCCGTGGCCGCCCCCTTCTCCTTCAGCCGGATCGCCTCTTCCACCGCGATCTCGTCGAACGGGTTCATGCTCATCTTCACGTTCGCCAGATCGACGCCCGTCCCGTCCGCCTTCACCCGCGGCTTCACGTTATAATCCAACACCCGCTTCACGGGCACGACGATCTTCATAACCATTCTCTCAATCAGAAGCTGAAGCGGCCGCCGATCGACGCCACGAACGCGCGGGCGTTCTGCACCTGGCCCGAGGTCAGGATCGGCGTCTGCACCGCCGTGCCCGCATAGGCGGCGGTGCGGCGATCGATGCTGGCATTGGCGAAGTCGATATAGCTGCCCGCCGCGTCCAGCGTGAAGCGCGGGGTCAGCTTGTACGAACCGCCGATCGAGTAATTCCAGCGGTTCGCATCGGGCACACGTGCGTCGCGATTCCCATTCTGCGTCGGAGTGATGCCACGCTGTACACCGGCGCGTACGGTCAGTCGGTCATTGGCGGCGTAATCGAAGCCACCGGCCAACGAGAAGCTGTTCTTGTAATTCTCCGGGATCGCGGTGTTGATCGGCGCGCCCAGGCGGATCGCATCGAAGTCAGCCCAGGTGAAGCGCACCGCCTGAGCGTTCAACGTCAGCTTGTCGGTGGCGCGGAAGCGGCCCGCGACGATGATCTGGGCGGGGGTGTAGAATTCCGCCGTCGCGCCGTCGACCGTCCGGTTCTGCGCCGCGAGCGGGCCAAGCAGGCCCCCCACTTCCAGACTACCCTTCAACTGATGCTTGATCCGCGACTTGTAGCTGATGCCAACCGTCGCCCAGTCATTGTGAAGCTGCACACCCGCGGTCCAGCCGAGGTCCCAGCCATCGCCCTTCAACCGCTGATACCCATCGGCCAGCAGCGGCGACAAATTGGGGAGCGCGTTCCCTAGTTCGGCCTTGGTATATTCGACGTTCAGCGCGCCGCCGACGCGCAGCCAGTCGAGCAGCGCGATACCGACCGAAGGCTGGATGTCGATGGTCCGCAACTCGGTCTTGAGCGCGCTGTACCGCGCCCAGCTGTTCGCGTCATATTCGGTGGTGAAGCTGTACGGCGAGGTCACCGCCAGGCCGACGGCGACCCGGTCGTTGAGCGGATAGGCGACCGCACCCGACGGCACGATACCGCGATTGATCGGATCGCTGGAAACCCCATTGCCGCCAACGGGACGCGCCGGCTGGCCCGGACGCAGGATCACCGTGCCGGTGTCGACCACATCACCCTTCGGAATGATCGCGGAGGCACCGATCACCGCCTCGCCACGCTCCATGCCTGCGATCGCGGCCGGGTTCCACCAGAGCGAGGACGCGCCGGTGTCGGCACCCTCACCCGAAAAGGCGCGACCCTGGCCACGCGTCGACTGTTCCTGAAGGTAGAAGGCCTGGCCGTGCGCCGCGCCCGCAAAGGCGAAGGAAGACGACAGGATGGCGGTGGACAGAAGCGAAGCCTTGAGGCCCTTGGTCATGATCTTACTCCCCGAATCATATGTTGGATGGCAACGCGTCGGATCAGCGGATCCGCGTCCAGGTCTGCGTCTTGCACAGCGGCACAAAGACGCAGCCGCGCACCTTCAGCGTGTCGGCCCCTTCGGGTGTCAGCTTGGCGCTATAGGTCTTGCCATCCTCGGCATTATAGATGGTGCCACCACCCCACGCCGCGCCATCCTGCGAAAAGCCCTGCAGGATCAGCAGGTTCTTCAGTGGGCGATTGCGCAGCTTGGGATCGCGGTTGTTCTGGTCGGTCAGTGCAGGGTTGGTCCGCAGCTTTTCCGAAGTCAGGATGCGCCCGCACACCGAATTGCCGCATTTCTGGATTTCGACCACGCCACCGCGGGTCTGAGTCTGCCAGCGGCCGATCACCGCGTCCGCATTGGCGCCGGCGCCGGCCAATGCCATGGCTGTCAGGGTCAACAACATGCCTCTTCTCCTCTCCATACCCGCTTGTTCGGGTAAGAACGCCGGCTTTTCCGGTCGCCCTCCAATTTCCCTATACGTTCACATACTGACGCATAGGATAATTACTTATCATGCCTACGATGCCGGTTGATCGCAATCAAGCGCAACCGGCATCGCGTCATCTCAAAACGCCTCCAGCTCCAGCGCCATCGTCGAGCGCTTGCCCGACTTGATCGCCAGGAACGCCGCCGTCGCCTGGGGCAGGATGCGGTCGAAGAAGAAGCCGGCGGTGGCGAGCTTGGCCTTGTAGAAGCCCGCCTCGTCGGTGCCCCCGGCCAGCTTCTCGGTCGCGATCCGGGCCGACTTCAGGAAGCAATGCCCCATGCCGACCAGACCCAGCAGGCGCAGATAGTCGGTCGCGGCGGCACCCGCTTCCTCAGGGTCCTTCATCCCCTTTTGCGCGATCATGCCGGTGCTGAGTTGTAGCGCGCCGAAGGCCTGCTGCATCCCCGCCGCCCAGCCGGTAATGGCCTTGTCGTCATGCTTCACCAGCGCCTCGACCTGTTCGGACACCGCGTGGAAGAAGGGACGCATATAGCGGCCCATATGCGCGGGCATCTTGCGGCCGACCAGATCGAGCGCCTGGACGCCGTTGGTGCCCTCATAGATTTGTGCGATGCGGGCGTCGCGGACGAACTGCTCGATGCCATGGTCGCGAACATAGCCGTGGCCGCCATGAACCTGCACCGCCATGTTCGCCGCATCGAAGGCGAGGTCGGTGAACAGCGCCTTCACGACCGGGGTCATCAGCGCGACGAAGTCCGAAGCACGCGACTTGTCGGCCGGATCGACCGCATTCGCCTCCGCGTCCAGACCCCGCGCTGCCCATTGCCCCAGCGCACGGCACCCTTCCGCATAGGCGCGCATCGTCATCAGCATCCGACGCACGTCCGGGTGGACGATGATCGGGTCGGCGGGCAAGTCGGGGCGCTTGGCGCCGCCCAGCGCACGTCCCTGCAAGCGGTCCTTGGCGTAGGCGACGGCCGACTGGTACGCGATCTCGTTGACGCCCAGGCCCTGGATGCCGACCGACACACGCTCGGTGTTCATCATGGTGAACATGGCGGCCAGGCCCTTGTTCAGCTCGCCCACGACCCAGCCCTTGGAATCGTTGAACTCCAGCTGGCAGGTGGCCGAGGCCTTCAGGCCCATCTTGTGCTCGATCGCCGCGACGCTGACGCCATTGGCGGGGCCGACCGAGCCGTCGTCCTTGGGTAGATATTTCGGCACCAGGAACAGGCTGATTCCCTTCACCCCCTTGGGCGCATCGGGCGTGCGGGCGAGGACGAGGTGGATGACGTTATCGGTCAGGTCATGGTCGCCTGCCGAAATGAATATCTTGCCGCCGGTCAGCAGATAGGAACCGTCCTCCTGCGGCTCGGCGCGGGTGCGCAGCAGGCCCAGATCGGTGCCGCAATGCGCCTCGGTCAGGCACATGGTGCCGGACCATTCGCCCGAGATCATCTTGGGCAGGTAGAAGCTCTTCAGGTCTTCCGAGCCATGGCCCATCAGCGCGGTCGTGGCACCATGGGTCAGGCCGGGATAGAGGCTGAACGACAAGTTGGTCGCGCAGATCATCTCCTCGACCAGCTTGTTCACCGCCTCGGGCAGCCCCTGGCCGCCATATTCGACCGGCGAGGCGAGCGCGGCCCAGCCGCCTTCGCAGAACTGGCTATAGGCGTCCTTGAAACCGGCGGGGGTACGGACGACGCCATTCTCCAGCTTGCACCCTTCAATGTCGCCGGTGGCGTTGAGCGGGAGCAGAACCTCCTGCGTGACGCGCGCCGCTTCTTCCAGGATCGCGTCGTACAGTTCGGGGCCGAATTCGTCCTGCCCCACGACGGGGCCGAACTCGTCTTCCTGGAATAGCTCGTGGAGGACGAAGCGCATGTCGCGCAGCGGCGCATTATAGACTTGCATGGGATTATCCTCTCCCGATCAATTGCGCAGCGGCTTGCCGGTTTCGAGCATATGCTCGACCCGCGCCTGGGTCCGCGCATCCTTGACGCTTTCCATGAAGGCGGCGCGTTCCAGCTTGAGCAGCTGATCCTCGCTCACCTCGTCGATGATGTCGGCCTCGCCGCCGGTGACGATGTTCGCCAGACGGCCCGCGACGACCACATCGTACGGCGTCGCGACGCCCTTCTTGGCGAAGTCGGCGACCGCGCCGCTGAACGCGACCCGTCCGGCCGCACCCGGCAAGCGGAAGACCGGCTTTTCGGGCGGCTGATAGCCCTCGATCAGCGACAGCGCCTTCTGCTTGGCATCGGCCAGCAGGCGGTCGCGGTTCATGGTGATGCCATCTTCCTTGCGCAGATAGCCGAGGTCCTTGGCCAAAGCCGCCGAGCGCGACACCTGCGCGGTCGAGATGGTCTCGAACGCCTTCATCGCGGCGGGCATCGGCCCCTTGGGCATCTTGGGCGACTTGGCGAGGCGGTCGATCAGCTCGCCATTCCCGCCCCAGCCGGGCACCAGACCGACGCCGGTCTCGACCAGCCCGATATAGCTTTCCGCATGCGCCTGGATCGCATCGGCATGGAGCAGAATCTCGCACCCGCCGCCCAGCGCCATACCAGCCGGAGCCGCGACCACCGGGAAGGGCGCGTACTTCAACGCCTTGTAAGCCTGCTGCCCCGCGACGACCAGCTTGTCGACCTCGCCCCAGGCCGCGATGTTCACCGCGAACATGGCAAGGCCTAGGTTTGCCCCCGCCGAGAAGTTGCTGCCCTCGTTATAGATGACCAGCGCCTTATACTGGCTCTTCACCAGCGCGATGGTCTTTTGCAGGAGCGACAGAACCTGCTCGTCGAGCGCGTTCATCTTGCCGGTAAACTCGAACGCCACGACACCGTCGCCGACATCCCAAGCCGCCGCCGAACCGTTCTTCAGGAGCGGTTCGGAGCGCAGCTTGATGTCTTCGAGCAGCAACACGCCCTCGGCGCGCACGACATCGGCATAGTCGCCGCCGAGCGTCAGATATTGCCGCTTGCCATCGACCACGCGGTAGAAGGGCCGATCGCCTGCCGTCTCCAGCAGCGCCGGGACTGGCTTGCCCTCGGCACGCAGTCGCTCGGCCAGCTTGCCCGGACCCAGCCGGTCGATAAGCTCAAACGGGCCGAACTTCCAGTTATAGCCCAGCTTCATTGCGTCATCGATCGCGACCACGTCGTCCGCTGCCTCGCCGACCAGACCGGCGGCATAGGACAGGACGGGCCCCAGGATCGCCCAGGCATAGTCGCCGACCTTGCCCGGCGTCGCGACCAGCGCGGCTAGGTCCTTTTCGGCGCGACCGGGCAGACGCTCGGGCTTCTTCTCGGCGCGATATTCACCGGTCTTCAGGTCGATCGCCTGCTTGGCCTTGGTGCCGTCGGGCTTGCGGTCGAGGCGGTAGAAGCCGCCCTTACCCTTGCGGCCCGTAAAGCCCTCCGCGATCATCTTGTCGACCAGCGGCAGCGGACGGATCGTGTCGAAATAGGCATCGCCATCCGGCAGGGTCGAGGACAACGACTTGGCGAGCAGCGGCATCAGGTCGATGCCGACCAGGTCGATCAGCCCGAAAATGCCGGTCTTGGGCACGCCCATCGGACGGCCGCCAATCTGGTCCGCCTCCTCGACGGTCAGCCCCTGGTCCATCGCCGCATTGATCGCGACCGCCAGCCAATAAGTGCCGATGCGGTTGGCGATGAAGCCCGGCGTGTCCTTGGCGCGGACGATCCGTTTGCCCATGCGGTGATCGACGAACTGCTCGACCTTGGCCGTCACACCGGCATCGGTGTGGTCCGAGGTCACGATCTCGATCAGCCGCATATAGCGCGGCGGGTTGAAGAAATGGGTGATGAGGAAGTCTTGTCTGAACTGCTCCGACCGCCCCTCGACCAGATGGCCGAGCGGGATGGTCGAGGTGTTGGACGACACCGCCGTGCCGGGACGCTTTAGCGTTTCCAGCTTGGCATAGAGCGCCTGCTTAATGTCCAGCCGCTCGACCACCGCCTCGACGATCCAGTCGCACTCGGCGACCTTGTCGAGGTGATCTTCGATATTGCCCGTTTCCACCAGCTTGGCGGCGGCGGGGGACATGAAGGGCGCGGGCTCGGTCTTGAGCATCTTCGCCACGGCACCCTTGGCGATGACGTCGCGGTCGGCGCCGTCCTTGGGCACGATGTCGAGCAGCAGGACGGGCACACCGGCATTGGCGACCTGCGCCGCGATGCCTGCGCCCATCACCCCTGCGCCGATCACGCAAACCTTGTTGATCGTGTCAGCCATCATGCACGCTCCAAAACGGTCGCGATGCCCTGCCCGCCGCCGATGCACTGGGTGGCGAGCGCGTACTGGCCGCCATCGCGCGCCAACAACGCCGCCGCCTTGCCGACGATGCGCGCGCCGGTCGCGCCCAGCGGATGGCCGATCGCGATCGCGCCGCCATCCTTGTTGATCGTCTCGTCCTTCAGGCCGAGGTCGCGGATGCAGGCGATCGCCTGGCTGGCAAAGGCCTCGTTGATCTCGACCACGTCGAGATCACTGGCCGAAATACCCGCACGCTCCAGCGCCTTCTTGGACGAGCCGATCGGGCCCAGGCCCATCGTCTCGGGTTCGCAGCCCGAAATGCCGACCGACTTGATGCGGGCAAGGATCTTCAGGCCGTGGCGATTGGCAAACTCTTCCGACGTGACCAGCACAGCGGCCGCCCCATCGGTCAGCGGCGAGGCGGTGCCCGCCGTGACGGTGCCTTCCTTGTCGAAGGCGGGCTTCAGGCCGGACAGCACTTCTTCGGTCGTGTCGGGACGGATCAGGCCGTCCTCGGTGACGTCGCCCGCCTTGGTGTGGATCGGCACGATCTCATCGGCGAGACGCCCGGCGGCGCGCGCCTCGGCGGCCTTTTTCTGGCTGGCGACCGCGAATTTTTCCTGCTCGGCGCGAGTGATCTGGTACTTGGTCGCGACATTCTCGGCGGTCTGGCCCATGCCCATATAGGCGCCGGGCCGGGCAGCGGCGAGTTCGGGGTTGGGCAGCGGGTTATAGCCGCCCATCGGCACCCGGCTCATCGACTCGATGCCGGCGCAGATGAACGCCTCGCCCGCGCCGATCTGGATCTGGCCCATGGCGATATGAATGGCCGACATGGACGATCCGCAGAAGCGGTTCACCGTCATGCCGCCGACCGACAAAGGCAGGTCCGCCAACAGGCCGATCAGCCGCGCGACGTTCATGCCCTGCTCGCCTTCGGGGAAAGCGCAGCCCAGGATCACGTCCTCAATCTCGGCGGCATCGACGCCCGTCCGCTCGATCAAGCCGCGAATCACCTGCGCGGTCAGATCGTCGGGCCGAACCCGTGCGAGCGCGCCCTTGCCAGCCTGGGTGAAGGGAGAGCGGGCATAGCCTGCGATCACGATGTTGGTCATCCAATCCTCTCTTTATGGGCTTGCGGCCTAACGTTAAGGTGCGTTACCTACCCTATACGTCAACACAATAAGCAACTCGACCACAATCGACAACCGGGTATGGTCGAAAAATGATATAGGAGAGCGACGCGATGATGACCGGAGCCATCGGGGGCGGTGCGAATACGGCATCTGGCATGGCCGTACCGGGGCAGGCGACCGGAAGCCCGCTGCTGTCCGAGCCTCGACTGTTGTCCGATATGTTCGAGACTACGGTACGGCGACACGGACATCGTCCGGCGATCGATTTCATGGGCCGGATCACGCGTTACGGCGAATTATCGGATATGGTGGACCGCGCCGCCGCCGGCTTGCAGGCGCTCGGGGTGAAGCCGGGAACGCGCGTCGCGCTCTGCCTGCCCAATATCGTCTATTACCCGGTGCTGTTCTTCGCGACGCTCAAGGTTGGTGGCATCGTCGTCAACGTCAATCCGCTCTATGTCGAGCGCGAGCTTTGCCATCTTCTGGAGGATTCGGGCGCGGAGATCATCGCGACCTGCGACATTCCCGACATTTACACGCGGGTCAGCCATGTCGCCGAAAAGCTGGGGCTGCGGCATGTTATATCCTGCCCCGTGGCCGATGCCCTGCCGAAGGTGAAGGGGCTGGCCTATCGGCTGCTCAAGCGGTCGATGATCGCCGCGCCCGGACCCTCGCCCCGCCACCTGAGCTTTGCGCAGATGATGAAGCGCGGCGGCACGCTGACCCCGGTATCGGCCAAGCCCTACGATGTGGCGGTGCTGCAATATACCGGCGGCACGACCGGCAGCCCCAAGGCGGCGATGCTGTCGCATGCCAACCTGATCGCCAATGCCGACGCCATGGTCATCCATACCGGCGGCGAGGAGATGATCGGAGAGGAACGCATCCTCGGCGTCCTGCCCCTCTTCCACGTCTTCGCGCTGACCACGGTGCTCAGCTTCGCGATCCGGGTCGGCGCCGAGATGATCCTGCTTCCCCGGTTCGAGCTGGACCAAGTGCTCAAGACCATCGCGCGCAGCCAGCCGACCTATTTCCCCGCCGTGCCCACCATCTACAACGCGATCGCCGGCGTGGCGGCGGCGCGCAAGGTAGACCTGTCCGCGATCAAGGCCTGCATTTCGGGTGGCGCGCCCCTACCCGCAGAAGTCCGCATCGCGTTCGAGAATACGACAGGCGGCAAGCTGGTCGAGGGCTATGGCCTGTCCGAGGCATCGCCGATCATCACCTGCAACCCGATCATCGGTGAAAACAAGGGCGGCTCGGCGGGCCTTCCATTCCCCGGCACGATCATCGAAATCCGCGACCGCGACAATCCCGACCGGCTGATGCCGCCGGGCGAGGTGGGCGAAATCTGCGCGCGCGGGCCGCAGGTCATGTCCGGCTACTGGAACAAGCCGACCGAAAGCGAGCAGGTCTTCGTCGATGGCGCGCTGCGGACCGGCGATGTCGGCTATCTGGACGAGGACGGCTATCTGTTCATCGTCGACCGGATCAAGGACGTGATCCTGTGCGGCGGCTATAACGTCTATCCGCGCATGATCGAGGAAGCGCTGTACGAGCATCCGGCGGTCGCCGAGGCGGTGGTGATCGGCATTCCCGATGCCTATCGCGGCCAGTCGCCCAAGGCCTTCGTCAAGCTGGCCCCCGATCATCACGCCACTCCTGCGGAATTGCGTGCCTTTTTACAGGACAAGGTCAGCAAGATCGAACTTCCCCGCGAGGTCGAAATCCGCGAAAGCCTGCCCAAGACCTTGATCGGCAAATTGTCGAAAAAGGAACTGGTTGAGGAAGAAATGGGTCGCGTCCGTCAATGTGGTGTAAAATCGGGTGTGGCCACTGGGCTGCATTTTCAGGCGGCCTTGGGTGTAATCTGTAGCGGCTGTGCCTCCTCGATCATTGGTGTGGCAAGGGCGGCCATGCCC
>NZ_JANZXB010000010.1 GCF_025371035.1 Sphingomonas sp. LC-1
CCGGGCAATGACCTCCATCCGCCCCATCTCCTGACCTCCTTCTGGACTCCAGAAGGAGACCACCACAGGTCAGGACATCAACGGCTACGCGACAGTCGGCAACACGCGGCTAACCGGACGGTTACGCCCCACCCCTCGAAACACTGGCACGCCTACGGGATGCCATAGGCGCTGTGCGCAGCGGTGAGGGTGCAGTCCTGCCTTTCGGCATCGAGGCGATAGACAAGCGATTGACGGGCGGCGGCCTTGCGCTCGGCGGTCTGCACGAGACGTCTTCGGCGACACCGACCCTTACCGACGATGCGGCTGCCACGCTGTTCGCGGTTGGGATTGCCGCGCGCGCGGCGGCGCAAAGCGGCCGCCGGGTGCTCTGGGCGCTCACCCGGTTCGACCTCTATGCGCCGGGTCTTGAACAGGCCGGACTCAGCCCTGCCACGCTGTTCTTCGCTGAGGTACGTGAGGACAAGGACGTTCTGGCCGTCATGGAGGATGGCTTGCGTCATGGCGGGCTTGCAGCGGTCGTCGGTGAGGTAAAGCGCGCCGACATGGTTGCGACCCGGCGACTGCAGCTGGCGGCGATGACGGGAAATACCCCTGCCCTGCTTTCGCGCCGCTGGCGCCGACAGGGCACCTGCCCACTGACCGAGCTGTCGGCGGCGATGACACGGTGGCGGATCGCCTGTGCACCGTCCACGCCGCTCCCCGCCCCCGGGGTCGGCCGCGCGCGGTGGATGGTCGAGCTGGCGCGCCAACGGGGTGGCCCGGGCTTCACAATGGACTTGGAGGCATGCGATGACACGGGTCGCCTCGCTCTACCTGCCGCATCTCGCGATCGAGCGACTGCGGCGGCTGGAGCGGCCGCGCGCGCTGCCTGAACCGAGGCATGCGCCTATGCTTCCGGTCGACGATGACCCTGGTGCCTGCTCGGTGCCACGGGGCGGCGGCTGGCGTCCCGGTGCGCGCTGGGCGCAGCAAGGCGCTGCGCGTGCAACGGTGGAGGAGCAGGTAGCGGCACTGCCGCTGCACCAGCGCCCACCGATGCGCGAACTGGGTCGCCGGTCCGAGGCGGCGGACCATCCGTTCAAACACTCCAGCGCACCGGGCCAGCACAAGGCAGTATCAGGGCCAGCACCCGCGTTGAACCTCGTGCCGATGGTATTGGCCGAGCAGATCGGACAGCGACAGGTCATCGCCGCCGCTTGCCCGGCGGCGATGACGCTCGGACTGACCCCGGGCATGGCGGTGACGCAGGCGCGGGCGCTGATCCCGGATCTCGACATCCGCCCCGCCGACCGGGCGGCAGATATGGCGTTGCTGGCGGATCTGGCGCTGCATGCCGTGCGTCATTGGACACCGACCGCCGCGGTCAGCGGATCGGACGGGCTGTGGCTGGACCTGAGCGGCGTCGCGCATCTGCACGGGGGCGAGACCCGCTTCTGCCAACGACTGGTCGGGTTCTACCGACGCTTCGGCCTGACCGCACGGGTCACGGTCGCCTCCACGCCGGGCGCAGCTCATGCGCTCGCCCGTTTCGGTCGCGATGCCATCCTGCTGGTTCCCGGCGGACAAGAGGCACAGGCGCTGGCTCCCTTACCTCCTGCCGCACTCCGCCTGACCCCGGAAGCAACAGCGGCGGCGAACCGGTTTGGGCTCGACCGGATCGCCGATCTCCTGCCGCTGCCGCGCGGGCCGCTAGCCCGGCGGCTAGGCATGGCGAGTGTCCGCCGCCTCGACGAGGCACTGGGGCGTGTCCCCGAACCGATCGTGCCGATCGTGCCCGAGGAGACGCCGGTCGCAAAACGCCGGCTGCTCGAGCCGATCGGCACCGCCGAGGCGATTGAGCAAGTGATCGCCGACCTGCTCGCCGACATGATGTTGCTGTTGCAGGCGCGCGGGCGCGGTGTGCGCACATTGGTGCTGCTGCTCGACCGGATCGACGGCAGCGAGCAGCGGCTCGCGATCGGCACCGCGCGCGCGACCCGCGATGTCGTGCATCTCGCCCGCCTCTTCCACCTGCGCATCGAGCGGATCGATCCGGGTGACGGGATCGAGACGATGCGCCTCGCCGCGACGCGGACCGATCCGCTGGGTGCTACCGCGATAGCGGGCGACCTGACCGGCGAGGCGGCGGTGCCCGACGTCGCGACGCTTGTCGACCAGATCGCCGGCCGGGTGGGCGAGGCGGCGCTGTTCACCGCCGCGCCAGTCGAGAGCGACGTGCCCGAACGCGCGGTACGCCGCGCGCCGCCGCTCGCCGCGCCGACTGGCTGGCCGACCTGGCGCCGGCCGGTACGGCTGCTCAGCCGGCCCGAGCCGCTGACCGGCGTGCTCGCCCTCCTCCCCGACGCACCGCCGCGCCGCTTCACCTGGCGCGGGCAGGTCCATGCGGTGGTGGCCGGAGATGGTCCCGAGCGCATCCACGGCGAATGGTGGCGGCGCGACGGCGAGGTCTGGGCGGTGCGCGACTATTTCCGGGTCGAGGACGATACGGGCGCGCGCTTCTGGCTGTTTCGCCGCGGCGACGGGGTCGAGCCTGCGACTGGCGATCTCAGCTGGTACATCCACGGGCTGTTCGGCTGATGGCGGCCCCCACCACGACCTATGTCGAGCTTCAGGTGACGAGCCATTTCTCGTTCTTGCGCGGCGCATCCAGCCCCGACGAACTCTTCGCCGCAGCCGCGCTGCAAGGGCACACCGCTCTCGGCATCGTCGACCGGGGCAGTGTCGCCGGGCTGGTGCGCGGGTGGGAGGCCCAGAAGGCCACGGCCGTGCGGATGATCGCGGGTGCGCGCGTCGATCTCAATGATGGGCGTGCCCTGCTACTCTATCCGACCGACAAACCAGCTTGGTCGCGGCTGACTCGGCTACTGACGTTGGGCAAGTCGCGTGCTGGCAAGGGCGGTTGCACGCTCGGCTGGAGCGATGTCGTTGCGTGGAACAAGGGGCTGATTGCGGTCCTGCTGCCAGGCGAGGCGGATGCGGCGACCGCGGCGTATCTAGACGAGCTGCGTACAACCTTCGGCGCGCGCGGTTATTGCGGCCTCGCCTTCCGCCGCCGGCCCGACGATGCACTGCGGCTGCACGATCTCGCCGCGCTCGCTGGCGAGGCGGGCGTCCGCGCGGTGGCGCTCGGCGACGTCCTTTACCATGCGCCCGAGGCGCGGCTGTTGCAGGACGTCGTCACCGCGATCCGCGAGAAATGCACCGTCGACACGCTCGGCTACCGGCGCGAACGCCATGCCGACCGGCACCTCAAATCCCCGGCCGAGATGGAGCGGCGCTTCGCCGCCTTCCCCGATGCCATTGCCGCCACCGCCGCGATCGCGCGCGCCTGCACCTTCGACCTCGGCGAACTCAGCTACCAATATCCGCACGAACGCGTTGTCGAGGGGCTGACCGCGCAAGGCGCGCTCGAACAGCTGACCGAGAAGGCGGCCGCACGGATGTTCCCCGACGGACTTCCGAAAGCCTATCGCGACCAGATCGCGCACGAGCTCAGGCTAATCTGCGAACTGGGTTACGCGCCCTACTTCCTCACCGTGAACAGCATCGTCGCAGAAAGCCGGCGGCGCGGCATCCTGTGTCAGGGGCGCGGATCGGCCGCCAATAGCTGCGTCTGCTTCGTGCTCGGCATCACCAGCATCGACCCGATCAAGCATGAGCTGCTCTTCGAGCGCTTCGTCTCCGGAGAACGCCGCGAACCGCCCGACATCGACGTCGATTTCGAGCATGAACGGCGCGAGGAGATCATCCAGTGGATCTATGACACCTATGGGCGCAACCATGCCGCGCTAACTGCGGTCGTCACCCGCTACCGCGCCCGCGGTGCGGTGCGGGAGGTCGGCAAGGCGCTCGGCCTGCCCGAGGATCTGACCAAGGCGCTTGCCGGCCTCATCTGGGGCTGGAGCCAGGAGGGCGTCGGCGAGAAACAGGTTACCCAGCTCGGCCTCAACATGGATGACCGGCGGCTGCGCCTGGCGCTGGAGCTGTCGCGCCAGCTGATCGGCGTACCGCGCCACCTGTCACAACATCCCGGCGGCTTCGTCCTCACCCATGACCGGCTTGATGATCTCGTCCCCATCGAGCCCGCCGCGATGGTCGACCGGCAGGTCATCGAATGGGATAAGGACGATATCGACGCGCTCAAATTCATGAAGGTCGACGTGCTCGGCCTCGGCATGCTCGGCTGCATGAACCGCGCCTTCAATATGCTCGAGGAAGCCAAGGGCATCCGGGTCGGCATGGCCGACCTCCAGGACGACGATCCGGACGTCTATGCGATGATCCAGAAGGCCGACACGCTCGGCACCTTCCAGATCGAGTCCAGAGCGCAGATGAGCATGCTGCCTCGGATGAAGCCCGCGCGTTTCTACGACTTGGTCATCGAGGTCGCGATCGTCCGCCCCGGCCCGATCCAGGGCGACATGGTCCACCCCTATCTGCGCCGGCGCGAGGGGCGTGAGAAGCCCGACTATCCACGCCCCGAATTGCGCGCGGTGCTGGAGAAGACGCTCGGCGTGCCGCTGTTCCAGGAACAGGCGATGAAGGTCGCGATCGTCGGTGCAGGCTTCACCGCGGTCGAGGCCGACCAACTCCGCCGCGCCATGGCGACCTTCAAGTTCACCGGCGGGGTCAGCCACTTCTACGACAAGCTGGTCGAGGGCATGGTATCGCGCGGCTACCCCCGCGACTTCGCTGAACGGACCTTCAAGCAGATCGAGGGCTTCGGCTCCTACGGTTTCCCCGAGAGCCACGCCGCCAGCTTCGCCAAGATCGCCTATGCCAGTTGCTGGATGAAGCATCATCATCCCGACGTGTTTTGCGCGGCACTGCTCAACGCCCAGCCAATGGGCTTCTACGCGCCCGCCCAGGTCGTACGCGACGCGCGCGAGCACGGCGTCGAGGTACGGCCGGCCTGCATCAACGCCAGCCGCTGGGACTGTACGCTGGAACCGACACGCGGCCGCTATCTCGCCGTGCGGCTCGGACTGCGCCAGGTGCGCGGCCTCGCCAATGCGCATGGTGCGGCGATCGTCGCGGCACGGGGGGACGCACCTTTCCAGTCGGTCGAGGAGGTGTGGCGGCGTGCGGGCGTGCCCCGTGCAGCGATCGAGCGACTGGCCGAAGCGGATGCCTTCCATGCGCTGGGCGAGGATCGCCGTCAGGGGTTATGGAAGGTGAAGGGCTTGGGCGAGGCCCCCCTCCCCCTGTTCGCCGCCGCCGATGCGCGGCAAGCCTCGTTCAGCCCGGAGGGGCTGGAGCCGGACGTCTCGCTCCGCCCGCTGACCGAGGGCCGAGAGGTAGTGGAGGATTACCGCGCGCTGCAATTGTCGCTGCGCGCCCATCCGCTCGCCTTCCTGCGGCAGGATCTTACCCGCCGCGGCATCGTCCGCTGCGCCGACCTTGCCCACATCAAGGACGGCCGCCACGTCGAGGTCGCCGGGATCATCCTCGTCCGCCAGAAGCCCGGCAGCGCCAAGGGCGTGCTGTTCATCACCATTGAGGACGAGACCGGCATCGCCAACGGCATTCTCTGGCCCGACCGGTTCGAGGCGCAGCGCCGCACCGTCATGTCCGCCGCAATGATCGGGATGAAGGGCCGGGTGCAGCGCGAGGGTCTGGTCATCCACGTCATCTGTGACCGGATCATCGACCATGGCGGGCTGCTCGCCCAGGTCGGACAGATGGACTTCCCCCATGCGACCGGCCGGGGAGACGGTGCGCGCCATGCCGGGTCGCCCGACCGGCGCGATGCGGGCTGGCGACCGGGCCCGCGCGACAGCTACTGGCCACCGCACGCCAATGGCCAGGACCCCGAACAGGTGGTGCGGATCAAGTCGCGCGACTTCCACTGATCGGCCATGTCGCGCCATCAGCGGATCATCATAGACTTGTCGCTCCACATCCTGCGCGCGGCCGCCGCGCGGTCGGGCAAGGGCAAGGTCGACACCATCGAGGTGCGGCTCGCGCTGCGCTGCCTGATCGCGCATTGCCCAGAGCGCTGGCCGCTCGACATGTTCTGGAACTCCGCCGGGACGGATCACGACATCGGCCGCGCACAGGGTTGCACCGCCGCCCTGAACGGTATCGTCCGGCAACTTAAAGTCGATCCGAGATAGCCAGCTGTCGCTGAGTCGGAGCTTCACCGCCGGCCGAAATAGTTCATATGCGCATCTTAGCTCAATCTGGGGGCGATTATCGACCCTGCGTCGCGAGATTGCCAAGATTTCGCGATCGAGCTTTACGTAATAGGTGAAGCACAACACGCTGCGGACGCCGTTGGCACTCCGCCTTGAAGACCAGGGGGCGACAGCGGGCACGCAGAACCCTCAGACCTGCCCGTGGAATCATTCCTGGTCACTCACGCAGCCCTTGCCGCTTCCCGAAAGAAGCCGATCGTTGATGTGCGAGGAGCGGCCTAAGTTGGGACTTTCCCCCACTCGCTCGCGACATGCTGAACGGCAGCTCGTGTCAGAAGCCGACGTTCAATGTTCACCCGCCCGGCATCGCGGAAAGACGAACCTCGGCCGGTTGCAGACTGGTAGGTTTCAGGCGGCCATGCGCGCACGCTCTGGCGGCACCTCTGCAAAATTTATGACGGGCCGACGATGGCGCTGCATCGCACCGAGCCACTGCCCGCCTGGCTGGTGCGGCGATTGCCAGTGAATGATCGGTGAGGGTGCCCTAGCTGCCGCGAGTTGGTATCGCGGTCGCGACGTCGGAGAAATCATAATGCAGCCGGTCGACCTGCTTCACCGCTGACGTGCTCTCATCATACTCGAATGCCCAGGGATCGAAAGCGCACAGATTGATGCCGTTGCCCACCGAACTGCGGTAAATGACGCCCTCGAAGCCGTGCCGAATGAGGACGTCGGCCAGGAGCTGTGTCGCGGCGTAGCGATGCCGTTCCTCCGGGATCACCGGCGCGCTCAGCAAAGAGTCGATGTGATAGATCAGCGCGAACAGGTCCAGGCGCGTGTCGGAAGACGAGAACGGGGCGATTGGGAGGTCGAACCGTGCCACACGCAGGTCCCTCGTGGTGCGAAACCCGCCCACCGATATTAGATGACTTGGATGCGGCCGGATTTCGGCAAGCGCGGTCTCGATCTCGGATGCGATATACAGGACGGAAACGCCTTGCCGGTTGGTTCGACCGGCGGAGGCTCGCGGCGGCGGCAGGGCGCTGATCTCCACACCCTTGTAGGGCGTCGCGACCCGGACGATCTCGCGGTCGCCAATATGGGTGGCCTGCTCCGTCACGCCGATGCGCCCGCGATACCAGAGAGAGCCCGCGGCTACGGTGGCAGCGATGTCGCCCTCGATCTTCCCGACGAGCGCCTCCATCGCCGGCTCTACCCTGTGGAAATTCTCCCGGTTGAGCCGCAACTCGATGTCACGCAGTTCGCTGTTGATCGTCTCGGGAATCGAAAATTGGATCAGCCGGCCGGCACGATCGTCGTTGCCGGCGTAAAGCCAGATGCCCTTGTCGGGGTCCGGATAAATCTCGCCTTCCCAGGTGATCCGGTGAATCAAGTCGTCATTATAGTCGGGTGACGTTGCGACCGCGATGATCGGGTTCTCCTGGTTGAGCAGGATGTCGTCGATCGAGGTGCCGCCCCAATGGCCGTTATAGTCCTCCTCATTGAAGTGGAGCCGGATCAGCGCGCGGATGAGATTGCGCAGCGGCTCAAATCGCGCGGGGTTGAACACGCCCTTGTCGGATGACGCGCAAGCGCCGCACACGCCCTCGGTTATGTCGCTCTCAACCAGCGCCTTCACCTCGGGATGCTTGGCGCAGGCCGCGCACAGGCTGACCTGCTCAGGCGCCCAAACCGGTTCGTCGCTCATTATCGTCATGCTTCCTGTTGGTCCTGTTTTGGCTTTCTGGCGCGGCGACGGGGCGATCGAGCATCGGCCCCTTGGCGGAATGCTCGCCCGCCGCTGTTTCGATATTAGGGGCGAGCCGGATCTGGCGCGAACCGAGATGCTTGGTCACCACGTCGATCGGGAATGGCGACCGGCAGAAGATCTCGCGCTCGGCATTCTGGATCATGGTCTTGTTGAATGCTCGGACCGAGGGCGGGCGCGCCCGAAAGACGCCGATGCGATCGGCGAAGGGTGCCCGATAGTTGCTCACGATGAGCAACGCCCGTTTGGGTGTGATCGGGCACATTGCCTCAGCGTCGCCAAAGCCAAGCACTGCCGGGATCACAGGTGTATCGCCGATGATGAATTCGGTCCCCTCAGGTGCATCGAAGAACACGAACCCGCAATGCTCGAGCCGCTCGGCATAGTCTTTCAAATGCCGATGGACGATATCGACATGCAGCAAGTCGGTCTGGAAGCGGGCTGCGTCCGGCGCGAGCCCCAGCACCGCTGCCACATTCTCTAGCATCTGACTCGACTTGAGCTCATCCTTGTAGCTGGGCACGCGCACGATCAGCGATGCGATATAGCGGGTGAGCGCCCGTCGATCGGCCGCCGAAAAGGCGACAGAATACGCCTTTCGATCGGCGAAGAAGCCGTCACGCTCGATCAGGCGCTTGTTCCGAGCCAGGACCGTCTGATCGAACCGGCTTTCCAGGGCCAGGTCCCGCCGCTTCTGGCCTCCCACCCGCGCCAGGACAGGGGCAACCGGTCCTTCGATTTCATTGGCGAAGAAGCGCTCGAGCGACGAGTCCTTTGTGCCATCAGGCAGACGGATCGAATTATAATGGCCAATCACAGCCGTGTTGATCGGCTGGGTCCGCCGAACTTCCCCTTTGCCGGTGATGGCCGTGACGCACCCTTCGCCGTCCACCCATAATTCGGAATGGCACATCGGAAGCCAATGATGTCGCTTCGGCAAGTCGGTCATGATCAAGAATTAAGCTCGGACACCCCGTCGGCAAGGGCCCGAGCCGTTGCCTTTGCATCTACCTCAGTTCATATCACCGGCGGCGCTCGCGTGCCCGCTGGCGCAGCCGTTTTACATAGGCTCCATCGACCAGATCATCAGGCCCCAGATGGAGCGCGCAATTCGCCAGCGAGGCAAGGGTCTCATCGCTGAGCCTGAAATTCCTCGGAAGATGACCGGGATTGGCGTCTCCATTTTCCCGGATCAGCTGGAAAAACGCCTTGAAAAAGTCGGCACGCGATCCGCGCGATCCCGTCGTTGCCGCCCGGGTCAGCGTGTCCGTCGCCTTCGTGTCCGCGTCACCCGCGTCTTGGCCGATCACCCGAACAACCTCGGCAAGACTCGGCCAATATTTGAGATCATATTGCGACTTCAACGGTTTTAACTCGTCCCGCAGGTGGAACCGGTAGAAGCCGTTGTCGCTCGAAGCCGCATCGATCACTTCTGCGATGTGATAATGGGTGTCGCTGGCAAAGCCCGAGCTATTGCCGATCTCCGAGCGCTCCTCGAGCAGACCGGCAAGGTCCATTGCCAGCTCCGCAATCTCGTGATTGACCTTCTGGAGTCTGACACGCGCGTCACGCGCATCCGCAACCTTCTGCGGGTTCCAGAACGCTGCCACGTTAGTGACGATGCCCAGGATCGTCGCGATCCCATGTTCCCGGTCGTGCAGCTTCTCGTAGATCTCGGCATAGGCCGAAACTAGCTCGACACGCCGGGCCAGCAAGCGGTCGATGATCTTGTTTTCGCTGGGCAGGATTGCATTCTCGACATTGTATGCCTTGTCGGCGCGCAGGGCATCCTCACAAACCTGGGTCGGGTCGGGCATCAGAAGTGGCGCCATTTTTAGTCCTATAGTGGTTGATGGCGCATCCTACCGCCGAAGGGAACATGTTGTCGGAACCTGAAACGCATTTAGTTCGACTGCGCTCAGGTACTTGGCGCAGATATCCGCGCTAGTCGCGGACAACCGAAGGGCTGACCGCGGCCCCTGGAGCCGTTTGCCTTCGCCTACGCGCACCTTCGTTCAGCCACACACGGAGGCTCCTCCTCACGGGCGCACTCGCCTGCACCGGGTGTGCGGGCGGCTGGCCCCCATGGCCCGGGCGCATGCCGCCCGCCCGGGCGTCGCCGGCCAAGGGCGCTTCCTGTGTCGCGGCGTTATCGCGCCGCGCTCGATCAGGCGGACAGCATCGCCCTGAGTTTGAACAGCCGCTCCTCCACGTCCAGCCAGGAGCGCCCCGGGACGCGCGGGCCGCTCAGGAATTCTTCGAGCAACGCGATCTCGCGATCATGATCATGGTGCGCACGGCAGAGCTTGGCCGCGACCATCCAGTCCCACGGCGCACGGCTGCGGCGCGCCTTCATCAGGATCGGCGCGAGTTCCTCCTCTGGCACCTTCCCAGTCTTGCGGGCGCGTGCCTTAAGCACGGATAGACGCGGGGCCTTGCGCTCGCCGGCAAGAATCGCGCCCGCCTCGGCGCGGCGCTTCACGACGGTATGATTGGGGGATACCCAAGAGGGATAACGCTCGAAATAGGCGTCGACCGCTTCAGCGATCTCGGCGTACCTCCCGAGCTTTCGGAGTACCAGCGTGAGGCGGTCAAGCGCGGCTATGTCGCCATGCGCCGGATGGCCGATCTCGTTGCGCAGCTCCGCGACCAGCCCGGTCTCATAAGTGATCGCGCAATATTGATGCATCTGCTCGATCGCTTGCCGGTAGCGCGCGATCGCAGCTTCGGGGTCGCTCGTCTCGAGCGGACGGGTAGCGGAAATGAAGCTGGTGTTTGCGTCGCGCAGTTTATGGAAACGGTCGAGCGCGGCATAGTCGAACTGGCGGCCCGGGTTGATCCAGTTGGTGAGGGTCTTACCATGCTCCGCGATCAGCGCCTCTTCCAGGTCGAGCGCGTCTTCCTCATCTAGATCCTCGGCCAGGATCACAATCTCATAGGCACTGTCGCAGCGCGTGCGCACGAACCAGTGCCAATGCGCATCGCGGTCGATCGACCAAGCGCGCGTGCCGGTCCCCTTGCCGATGTAGAAGGGAACCCGCCCGGGCCCGAGATGCGCATAGACATAGCATCGCTTTGGCGTACGACGCTCGCCGGTCACCTTGAGGGGTGGAAACTCCACCGCCTGGAACAGCTCGCTCATAGGCGCCTCATGCCTCAGCGCGTGCCGCGCCGGCGATCTCCCGCGCGAGACTCTGGAGGAATCGGGTCCCGGGCCCAAGCGCGAAATCACTATCCTCTGGCATCTCCTGCGCGCGGTGAAGCCCGACGAGCATCGCCAGAAGCGGCCAGTCGATCAGCGGCCCCCGGAACGCCAGCCTCGCCCAGCTTCTCTGATTGGACTGCAGCATCCCGATATACGTCTCATATTCGAGGAAGCGGCCAATCAGCACGATTGGAACCAGGTTTGGCGCCTGCTCAGCCCCCTTGACCGCCTGACCGAACAGCGAATAACGGGTGAAGGGGTCGCGAACGCCGAAGCGAAAAGCCTGCGTGAACCCGTCGTCGGGAAGCCGCCCGATCTTCGTGCGGAGCTGAAGCGAGGCATAGGCGGCCGGTATCGCGAGATCGGCCAGCCGGCGCCGCTCGACCAAGGTGTGCTGGCCAAGCGACACGAGCAGATGCCCCTGACCTTCATAAGCCGCTATGACCAGCCCTTCGCCCCTTATCTGAACCGCAACGGTGCCGGCGATCGCACCCA
Organism: Sphingomonas sp. LC-1; assembly: GCF_025371035.1. Taxonomy (GTDB): domain Bacteria; phylum Pseudomonadota; class Alphaproteobacteria; order Sphingomonadales; family Sphingomonadaceae; genus Sphingomonas; species Sphingomonas sanguinis_E. The sequence goes on from NZ_JANZXB010000010.1 coordinate 11,609, forward strand.
ACGTGGCCGTGAAGATGCGCTGCATCATCGTCAGCCTTGCCTGAGGCTCGAACAGCGCGCCGGCAATTGCAAGACCGGCCGATATGCGGCCCGTCGCGAAGGCGAGGGCTGCGGCATCGCCGCGTTTATAAGGCATGTCCGTCGGGTCTGGGGACCCCTCGACATCGCGACGCGGGCGACGCGGCCGTTCGGCGAGCAACCTGCGGATCGCAGCACCAGACGATGGAAGATTGGCGCTGAACGCCAGCGCCGCGTCAATACGGTCCTCGCCCCATGCCTCAGTGCCGGCGAGCCTCATAGCGCAGCGATCACATTCGAGATGGCATTGGGTCCGACAAACTCGGGGTTGTCAAGTACTGACCCGCCGCCGGTCCAGCTGGCGGCAATCGGATTGCCGAGCGCGTCCACCTTGAAAACGCATTCGACCTGACGACGCGGCACATAGAGCTTGGCGGCGATCTCGCCCTCGTGATGGTAATAATGGAAGTGCGAGAACAGGCGGAGGTTGCGCACTTCCTCGGCCAGGCCGGGAAGATCCGAGGCTTCCTGCGGCGAGGTCACCACCCAAAGGCTGAAGACGTAGCCCGAGGTCGTACCCCAGGTTGTGGCGAACTCCGCTGCGGTCGCGAGCGCCGGGAACGGCACCGGCGGAACGCCCGGACCCTGATATTCCATGCACCCTGCGCCGAGCGAGATATAGGGAGTGAAGTCTTTTACCGCGTCATAATCGTTGACGTGGTCATCGAGCGCGAAGGCCGACAAGGCAGTTTGTTGCGGGCCCTGCACCGACGCGAGCGAGAGACCGCTATGCGCGGTGATCCATTTGCTCATCAGTCCAGTTTCCATGACGACGCGCTCGGCCATGGCATCGTCGAAGTCCGCGGACTCCGCGATCCCCTTGTAGCACCAGTTGATCAGCACAGTCTGCCTCCCCGGGAGCGACGTTGGCATCAGAGTGATATCACCGCCGCGATAACGCAATGGCCGCTTCCTTGACGAGAGGCATGATACCTGAACGGCCGATTATAGGGCGCAATGCCGACCGGCCGGTATGGGCGACCGGAATGGCGGGTTTCAGCAGAAAGCCGACGCTCACATCAACGACGCTGAATGTCTTGAGCTGGTCGACTGCTGCCGAAAGCGGGATCGATGTTTTTAAGGACTTCGCCGCCGTTCCCCTGCACCTTGACGATCGGCGGGTCTCGGCAAAAAGAGACATCCGACGGTGGCCTCTCCGGCTCGCGCAACACTGTCTGCAATCGTGACTGGCGTTGGTTCAAATTTAGGTGCAAACTCGGCCATGAGGAACACATATGACAGCAGCAAGTGATAGCCTATTGTTCGTAAGATTCATCCTAGTCTGGTCAAGCCTCAGCCCTGTTTTCGTACTTTGGGCTATTCGCGGGACCAAGGCCGTGGACGAAACGTACTTTACGCTCGCTTGCCTAGTGCTGTTTCTAGCTCCCACTCTTGCTCTTTGGGCATTTTGGTCTCGCAGTGTAGCAAAGAACACAGTGAGAACATTGAGGGTGGTGAAAGCAGAGGATCCGAAGGATCATATTCTTACCTATCTCTTCGCAATGCTTATCCCTCTTTTTCAATCTAACGTTGACGATAAGCGCCAGCTATCGGTAGCTATCGTAGCGTTTATTATGGTCATGTTTCTTTTTTGGCATATGCGACTTCACTACATGAATTTCGTATTTGCGCTCTTCGGCTACAGTATATTTACAGTCAAGGCAGATGCGGGGGCGGATACGCTCGGACCCAAGCCCACCGACACCTGGGTTATCATCTCACGGCGCAGCGCAATCTCAGATGGAGAGATGCTGACCGGCTATCGTCTCGGTGGACTCGTTTTGGCGGACAAGGCTAAATGATCAACGACGAATTCAATACTGGCGATATCGCATCTGTCGACTTCTGCGCCACTCTGAAGCACGGTGAGCGATTCTTTATTCCGACGGATGGCGGGGTACAAGATGCTCTGAAAACGATCCTTGGCGACACGGTTAGCGGCTTTGACGCGATTGAGGGCGACTGGGAGCTTCACGATATCTCAGAAGACTATGGCGAGAGGCGTCGCGTGTATGCCCCACGAAATTTGCCACTGTTTGAGACTATGTCAGAAATCTATGACAGCGGCGCTCTGCCGGAATTACCTGACCTACAAAACCACCTAGCCGAACTCGATTATTACTTCGCAAAATTTGTGGATAGCGAAGGCCGGACCATGGTCGGGGTTAAGAAGGCCAGGACTGCAAAAGCCACCCTAGGGGCTCAAAACAAACTAGTTCGCCTGATAGACAATACGCTCGTACTCATCGAGGAGCGCGTGCTTCGATTAGATCGGCAATTCGACGTTCTTATTTCTGCCGACAACGTATTTATTCTAGAGCCGCGAGCAACAGAGCAAGTTGCTAAAATTGTTGAGCGCGTTGCCGCGTCGGCCGCCGCAAAAGTCCAAGAAATACATGATGCCGTACCGTTCCTCGACCTATCTCGGATAAAAGTCAAAATCGCTCGGCATCCGAAGCTGGCGCGAATCGCACATTCAATCGCCAGCAATCCCAATCTTCATGACATTCAGCGCGCCGTGATCGAAGACCTCGCAGCAGCTCAGGGTATTCGCTTCAAGGAGTTAAACGGGAGACTTCTCTGCAATGTTGCGGATGAAACCAAGCTAATGGAAGTTCTCGATGCGCGCCGCTATCACCTCGATCTTACCGCGACTGGTGCAATACCATACCGTGCTACAGCTCGGCAGGTCGTTCGTACTTAGCGAGGTCGCAGCGGATGGGCATTTAACTTTCTGGATTGGGCTGATCCATTCTCAGTTTTAGGCCGGGGATGACGATGCTGGCACTGCCAATATTAAGACGCACTGTCGACTGGCAGTTTCAAGCATTCTGAACGGCAGCTTCCATCAGGACCGGACATTCACCGAACCATCCATGAATGACCGGCTCTGGTCGCCAGTTGCCCTTTCCTCAGATGAGGTCGAATGCCGGAAACCGCCCTCGGGCATGCCGCGATAATCGTAAACGCTCGCCGCTAAGGGATGTCCATATACGCAGCTATGGATAATGACCGCATAGCCATTATCGCTCTTTACCTCTCGTTCCCCGCTCAGGTAGCTCTTCGCCTAAATTATCCTTGGCTTTACTTAGCCTTGCCGATGCCAGCACGTCCTTGTGGGAATGGGTTGGGTCGACATCATTGCCGGCAGACACCATGCGCCCGAGCTCAAGAACGCTTTGCTTTTTAACTTGGCTGGATTCGGTCATCGGCGCTTCAGACTCCAGGCGATGAGCATTCATTTCAGCAAATCGCTTCTGCGTCTCTGAATTTTGGCTTGGGGCAGACAGCGCTCGGCACTCAGCTAGGGTTAAGCCCTCGGTGCTGATCGACCATCGCCCGGCCTCGTCGCAGAACGGCAGACGCCCCATTTCGCCCAATTTTGCGAAAGCCCGGTTCCACGGCTGCCTGAGAGCTTGCTGTTCGCCAGCAAGAGCCAGCGCCCGTGCGCGCGATAGATCACTCACGGATTCGGATTGAGGCGCGGAAGCAGGATCAATTTGACTGCCTGCCACCTCTAACGCCGCCGGATTGACTGAAACATTTGCTGGCGACGAATTACTTGCTGTATTCGATTGCAAACTTGCCGAAATAGCCGATTGACCAAGACCGTCGATTTCTCGTGATCCGTTCTCCCCCGTTTGCGCATCTAAATTTCGGACGACGGTTGATGGTTTCGGCCCCTGAGATGCAGCTTCCGGCTGAAGCTCTCGCCACTTGGCCGCCAAATCCGCATCCGCCAGCACATGTCCTAATCCATGTCGCTGGGCGATATCGAACGTGCGCTCTCGAAACTGCTTGTTGCCGTTGACCGTTACCTTGCCGTCGAACTTCACTGCAGCCAGCCGCAGGGCGGCCAGCATGGCCTCGTCATCCTGTATAACAATCGCGATCTTCGGGCCACGATCAATAAATGCCGTCGGCTCCTCGGGACCTCGCGCGTAGCGCGTGCCGTCTGAGCAGGGATAACCATGATAGCCATCGATTGAAGTTGGCAAATCAGGCATGTCTTGGGCGACGCCGCTGAAGTGCGGTACCTCTTCCACGTCAAAGCGGTGTCGCCAACGCTTTGCAAAAGCACCTTCTCGGCGCGCGTAATACCAACTCTCCAGGTTTGGCGGCGGTCGCGTCAACGGTGGCTGAACTTGTCCTACCGCAGGTCGCGCCTGTTCGCCTTCTTCCCGTGTAGGGCCGGCCAGCAAGGAACGCTGCTCGCGACGTATTTGCTGCTGCTGCCGCCAGCGCTCGCATTCTGCACGATACTCGTCCGCACGGAACGCCTCGGCCAGTCGATCAATATTGGGATTACGCGATACGTCACGAATCGTCTCACTGCGTGGCTCGAATGGGCCGAGACGTTTCTCTACCTGGGTCCGGGTGATCGCTCGATCGATGCTGGACGCTTTCACGCATTCGTCATCGACCGTGAGGGTCACCCCATTGGTACCGACGATGTCGTAGCGAATACCGACCTCCGCCAACGTGGCATGCAGGTCGTTCCACGACCGCGCAGCCTTGATACGTGGTACCGCGTCCTCCTGCACAATCCGCTGTGCGGAGCGATAGCCGGTCCGGTTCTCAAACGACGTTGCCTTCGGACAAAGCGGCTTGCACCCCGCCTTCTGTCTTGCTGCGGCATCGGCCGCCATAACCAGGCTGCCGTTCACGACGTCATAGCGCGCGTCGGCCTCCGCCTGCCATCCGAACCGATCGACAATCAAAGCGATCGCCTGATGCGCCGCTTCACGGGTGAAGCCGCCGTTGATCTCAATCATCCGCTCCGACAGCGGATCGTATCGATTGAGCGCCAGATGGACGTGCCGATTATCGGTGTCGCCGTGGCAGGCATAGATGCACGGCTGGTTATCGACGCCGAGGTGCTCGAGGAACATCGTCACTGTCTCGTCGATCTCTGCAGGCGTCGGAAGTTCGCCCTCGCGCCAGCTGAGCAGCCAGTGATCGATCGGATTGGGACTGCGGCTTGCCATCTGAGCGATGGCGATCATCTCAGCGCGTTGCCCGGCGATATCCGTGCTGACGAAGTTGCGCGCACCGATATGGAAAAGGCGCTCTCCTTTCGTATCGCCAAGCCCCTCGCGAAGCATGTAGGCGACCTGATAATCCTTCTCAGCGCTCTGCTTTTCAGGCTGTCGAAGATAGTCGACGAGATTGCGGGCGTGCCTCGCCCGCTCGATGGTCGCGTTGCGTCCGGCAGGCCGTGCCGGAATATGCTTCACGATCACGGCGCGAGCGCCCCGTCGCTAGCGTCGTCCAGATCGACGGTCAGGCCCCCGATCGCTGCGCATATGTCACCAAGCGTGTCGGCGACGATATCGGCATCGATGTCTGTCTTTTTGGCCAGATCCCGAATACGTCGCCCGAGCACGTGCAGAACGGCTATTTCTCGAAGCGCGTCTCGATCGCGCAAGCCGCCTTCAAAAAGGCGTTTGCGGACGTATTTCGATATGCCGACTTCACCTGCCTCTTGAACGAGCAGCCGCTTCTCCTCGGCCGTGACGCGGATGTTGATGCTCTCACCAGTTTTCGCGCGCGGGGCGCGCTTCCCGCGTGGCTTACGGCTTGGCCGGTCGGTCGCGACCTTGCTCACTTCTCTGCCCCTGCGACAAGCCGTCGGCGCGGAGCGGGTCCGCCCCGGCGGACCGTGGTGTTGTACACCACCCATCCTGCTACTCTGTTTCCTCGCTCGACATTGCGGAGGCGAGAGCCGGAGCGCATCCTCTTCTCCTTATTGGTGCGCACCCCTGTTCTTATTTTCTGTTCAGCCCGCCGGGGCTGCCCGGAGCGCGTCATGCGCGGTCCCCTTTGGCGCGCGTCGGGCGCGCCTGCCGCATGTTTGGCGGTAAAAGGCGGATGGTCCGCTGGTCGGGCAGATGACCGCTCACGACCGGGATCTTCGCCACCGTCGCCTTGAGCTTCTCGAGCGAAGCCCGTCCTGGATAGCGCGTCATACCCTCGCCACCGGTCCCCTTGTGGCCGAGCAGGTCGTTGCGGAACTCGATGAAGACCTCCTGGTCCTTCAGCTCGTCCGAGACGGTGTGGCGGGCGGAGTGCATCGCCTGGCCGCGCTTCCGATCGGGCACGCTCGGCGCGATATAGATCCACCACAGCTTGTAGAAGACGTCGCCCAGCTTCCGCTTGGTATCGCCGCCGGGCACGAACTCGGGGAACAGCAGCGTCTCGCCGGCCGCGCGCATCGCCTCGACATAGCGGAGGAAGCCGAGCCGGATCAGCTCGTCGGCAACGACGATCACGCGCCGGGCGGACTTGTTCTTGATCCGCCCCGTGATGGTGGGGCGGATCAGAAGATAGTCGATGCCATGCCGCTCCTCGACATCGTCAAGCATCAGCTTCGCCAGTTCCTCGCGCCGCGCGCCAGTGTACCAGACGAGCAGCAGCAGATAGAACAGGCCATCGTGGATGACCTTGGGGCCGGGCTTCAGTCGCTCCTCGACGCCGACGCAGCCCGTCCATGGCGGCAGGCGGAAGATCGCCTCGCCTTGTTCCCGGGTGTAGCGCAGCCGTGCTTCACGCTCATCCTTATCGATCGGGGCCGTGAACTCGCCGAAGTCGATCGGCTCGGCGATGACCACCGCCTTGCGCGTGAAGCTGTGGATCTGGCCAAGCTTGTTGAAATGCTTGTTGGCGGTGCCGGTGGACAAGCCGATCTGGTCTATCGGCACGTCGCCATTCACGACTCGATCGGCGAACGCGGCCGCCGCCTGCTCCAGGCTTTGCCCGAGATCGTGGTCTCCAGCCGCCTTGCCATAGTTGACGGAGAGCCGGTCGAACCATTTGTCGAGCTTGACGATGTCCGCCTTGGTGACCCGCCACATCGGCGTGCCGGGCGACAACGACTTCTGCAGCAGCACGGCGGCCCAGCGGATCTGGCGCAGCGTCTGTTCCCCGACGCTATCCTTCTCCCGCTTGCCGCCCTTGCGATGCTCCAGCAGGCGGGGCGTCGTGGCGATCATCCGCTCTGCTGCCTCGACCGGGGTGCAATGCAGCCAATCCTCTGGCACCGCCGGAGCCCCACCGACGGGTGAAGGATGAACGCCAGCGACCGGCGAAGGCGACGGCTGCGGCGGTGCAGGCATGGCCGAATTGCCAGGCGCCACCGTCCCGGGCGTGGCCGCACTTCGAAGTTGCGCCTCTGCGGCGGCATAGACGTCGCGGTAGGCCGGGTAGAGGGCGAGCTCCAGCATCCAGCGCAGCCGGTCATCGACTGCGAAACCCGCAGCGGCGAGATGGCGATCGATCTCGTCTGGCCGGATCAGACTAACACCGCGCTCCTCGCGCATCGCAATGATTGAGCGCAGATCGGCGATCCGCTGCGCGCGCCAGCCCTCCGCCTCCAATTTGCGCTCTTCGCCCGGCAGGAAGGACATATGGCCCCCCTGGTTCTTCAGGCGCTCGAAATAATCGATGAAGGCCAGATTGGCGACCGAGTGGTTCTCGACATCGTACGGCGTCGATCGCTGCAGGGTGCACACCTCGGCCAGCCGCTCCTCGTACATCGCCTTAGCGATCGCCTGCAGCTCCTGCTCAGTGATATCGGTCTTCTGCTTAGCCCGCCTGTCGAGCATCTCCAGCACCCTCGGCGTCACCGCCGTGAGCGCCGCCCCCATGTTGCGCGCTGCCTTCCGGTCGGTGGTCCGCAGCGACAGCCGAACATCTAGGGTGCCATTATCCAATAAACGGTGAATTCGGCGCCACCAGAAAATGTGCCCGCGCCGGTAAACGTGTTGAAGACAGTCCAAAACCGCGGCCTTCCCGGCCAGCGCATTGGCACAATCCGATGCACAATTGTGCAGGTGCCAACGGCCGACCCTGATAGTCAGCCAGCGCCTTCAAACACTTAGCAGCCAATTGGCTGGGATTTCAGACAGATGGCTGGGGCGGCAGGATTCGAACCTGCGTATGACGGTACCAAAAACCGTTGCCTTACCGCTTGGCGACGCCCCAGTGGAGAGGCGCGCCTTATACCGGGCGCGCCGCTCTTGAAAAGCCCCTATTGCGGGGAAAATCGTTAGCCCAGGCGGCGCATCCAGCCGTGCGGATCCGGGGCCTGGCCGCGCTGGATCGAGACCAGCTGGTCGCGCAGGCGGGTGGTCAGCTGGCCGGGGCCGCCGCTCCCGATGGTGAAGCGGCCGGCAGGCTCGGCGACGCTGCCGATCGGGGTGACGACCGCCGCGGTTCCGCAGGCAAAGGCCTCCACCAAGCGACCGCTGGCGGCATCCGCACGCCACTGGTCGATGGCATAGGGCTCCTCGCGCACGGTCAGGCCCTGCGCGCGCGCGATGGTCAGGATCGAATCGCGCGTGATGCCCGGCAGGATCGTGCCGGTCAGCGGCGGGGTCACGAGGCTGCCGTCGTCGAACACGAAGAAGACGTTCATGCCGCCCAGTTCCTCGACCCAGCGGCGCTCGACCGCGTCGAGGAAGACGACCTGATCACACCCGTTGGCGATCGCTTCCTTCTGAGCGAGCAGGCTGGCGGCATAATTGCCGCCGCATTTGGCCGCACCCGTGCCGCCGGGAGCCGCGCGGGTATAGCCTTGGCTGACCCAGATCGACACGGCGGGCGCGCCGCCCTTGAAATAGGCGCCCACCGACGAGGCGATGACCATGTAGAGATATTCGGACGAGGGCTTCACGCCCAGGAAGACCTCGCTCGCGAACATGAACGGACGCAGATAGAGCGCACCGCCATCCTGCTCGGGAATCCAGTTGCGCTCCACCTCGACCAATCGTTCGACCGATTCGAGGAACAGCTCTTCCGGCAGCTCGGGCATGGCCATACGCCGCGCCGAATCCTGGAAACGCCGGGCGTTCGCCTCGGGCCGGAACAGGGCGGTGCCGCCATCGGCCAGCCGATAGGCCTTCATCCCCTCAAATATCTCCTGCGCATAGTGCAGGACCGAGGCCGCCGGATCGACGCTGAGCGGCGCGCGTGCGGTAATTTGCGCATCGTGCCAGCCCTTCTCGTCGCTGTAGCGGATCAGCGCCATGTGATCGGTGAAGACCCGTCCGAAGCCCGGATCGACCAGACGCGCCGTCCGCTCGCTCGCCGCGACCGGGGTCGCACAAGGATCGAACCGAAACGTAAGGGATTGTGGCGCTTCCATGGTCAACTCTCTGTTTTGGGTTGCCGTGGCCTAGGCCCTGTGTCTAGACGGGTCAACATGGCTGCCTCGAACCAGTCCGCATCGGCACAATTTCTCCGCGAACCTGAACTGCGCAGGGGGATGGAATTGCTGTATTTCGGCAATAGTCACCTCGTGCGATCGATCGATCGCGGTCTCGCCGCGCAAGGGTTGGGCCGCGCCCATCACCGTGCGCTCTACTTCATGGCCCGCAAGCCCGACATGACGGTCAGCGAGTTGCTATCGCTCCTGGCGATCACCAAACAGTCGCTTGGCCGCGTGCTCAACGAGCTGGCGACCCGCGATTTGGTCGAGACCCGGCCGGGCGACCGCGACCGGCGGCAGCGACTGTTGCGCCTGACCCCGGCGGGCGCAAAGATGGAAGCCGAGCTCTTCGACGCGCTGCGCGAGAAGTTGTCCAAGGCCTATGCCCGTGCGGGGCAGCAGGCGGTGACGGGGTTCTGGACCGTGCTGGAAGGGTTCATCCCCGAGCAGGAACGTGCCCGGATCGAGGATTTGCGCGTCAATGACGGGTGATTTTCACCGATAGCGAAGGGTTGAACGGTCCTCGTGCCCTTCTTCCCCGAGCAGAGAAGGAATGGCGCGAGGCCCGACCGGTCCCGGGAACGGGGCAATCCGTCTTCGCCTTCGTCAGAGAAGCTGTGGCGGAGCTTGGAACAACCCAGGCCGGCGAAGGCCGACCTACCGTCGAGCGGCCGCCGCCATTTCGCGATTTCTCCGCTCCGATGCGGCCAGGGTCTCGGCCATCAGCTTCGACAGCGCGTCGCCCGCGTCCAATATGTTCAGGCCCTCGCGAGTCGATCCGCCAGGGCTTGCCACCCGATCCGCCAGCACGGCGGGTGGGGCATCGGCGATCATCGCCATGGCCCCTGCCCCGTCGACGGTCGCAAGCGCCAGCCGCTGCGCCAGTTCCGGTGACAGTCCCAGGCCAACCCCGGCCTGCGCCAGAGCATCGATGAAGCGGAACACGAAGGCCGGGCCGCACCCCGCCAGCGCGGTGACGGCATCGAACCGCGTCTCATCCTCGATCCAAGGCGCGATCCCCAGCGGTGTCGCCAATGCCTCCGCCGCCGCACGGACGGCAGGATCGGTGGAGCGGGTATAGAGCGCCGTCACGCCCTGCCCGATCGCGACCGGCAGGTTCGGCATCATCCGCACGATCGCCTGCGCCGCGATCCGCGACGCCAGCGCCTGCTCTTCGACGCCCGCCAGGATCGACAGCAGCAGGGCGGGACGAAGATGGGCGAGCGTGGGCGCAATGTCGTCAAGCTGCTGAGGCTTGAACCCCAGCATCAAGGTCGTCGGCGTCTCATCGACGGGCAGAGCGGTCAGCGAGCGAACACCTTCCGGCGCGCCGCGTCCGCTGCGTGTGATGACGGTGACCTGGCGGGGGTCCAATCCGGCATCGAGCCAGCGTCGCAGCATAGCTCCGGCCATGTTGCCGCATCCGATCAGCCAGATCGGCCCGGTCGGGAAGCTCACGCGACGCTCCTCAAGCTTCGCCCTGCGTCTCGATCAACGCGGCGGCCAGCGCCTCGCGCGGGGTCTTGCCGCCCCACAGGACGAACTGGAACACGGGGTAGAAGCGCTCGCACTCCTCGATCGCCGATTCGACCAGCAATTCGGTTGCCGAGAGCGAAATCGTGCCGTCTTCGCCGCCATCGACCATCGCGGCGTGGCGGTAGAGCAGGATGCCGCTGTTCGACCAAAGTTCGAAATGGCCGATCCAGAGCTGCTCGTTGACCAGGGCCAGCGCCTCATAGATGCTGGCGCGGCGATCCTCGGTAACCTTTATATCGGGAAAAGCCAGGAATTGCAGGACGCTATCGTCGTCACGCCACAGCGCGCGCAGCTCATAGCTCGCCCAGCTGCCCTTTACCGTCGCGACGATTTCCTCGTCATGACGTTCATGCTCCCACCCATGGGCAGCGAAATACGCTTCCAGCATATCGATGGGGGCCGAGTCATCGGCTTCATGATCGGTCGATTCAAGCATCACAGGCCCCTGCGAACAAACCCAGACCGCCGCAGGTTGCACCGCGTATGGCCAAGCTGCAAGCAGCGCGACGCCGAAATCTGTGGATAGCTGTCCGGCGACGCACGCCGGACCAGCGATCGGAAGGGATTGGCCGGGTCAGGATTCAACCCCGCTCGTCGTCGCCACGGTCTGCCGCGCCTCCAGCGCATCCAGACGGGCCTTCAGCGCGTCGGCCTCGTCACGCGCGGCGACGGCCATTGCCTTGACGACTTCGAATTCCTCGCGGCTGACGAAATCCAGACCGCCGATCCACTCCCGCGCACGCGACCGGGCGCTGGCTTCGGCTTCACGCCCCATGCCCGCCACGGTGCCGGCCAGGCCGTTCATCACCTTGGCGAAATCGTCGAACAGCTTGTTGTCGGCCTGCATGATCAAATTCCCAAAAATCGTTTCACAGCATTTGGGAGGTCTGGGCGCTCGGCACAAGCCTTTCCGCGTCGGGATTAAGCTGGCCGATCCGCCAGTTGAGCACTCCCGCGAAGGACAACCAGACAAGATACGGCACCATCAGCCATGCCGCCCCGCGCCGGATACGCGAAAATGCGACGGTGGTGGCGATGGACAGGAGTAGGATGGCGACCAGCACGAACAGCGCCAGCCCGACCCTATGTGCCCCAAAGAACAAGGGCGTCCAGGCCAGGTTCAGCGCGAACTGCGCGACGAACAGGCCGATGGCGACACCCCGCCCCGTGGCGCCGCGCGCATGGGCGATCATTGCCAGCGCCAAGCCGATCAGGACATAGAGCGCGGTCCAGGCGACGGGAAACACCCAGCCGGGCGGCGTCAGTTCAGGCTTGGTCAGTGCCATGTACCAGCCATTCTCGCTGCCCGCCGGCACGGAGCGCCCGGATGCGAAACCCAGCAACAGGATGAGGGGCACGATGACGATCGCCCAGCGCAGGAAAGACATCCGCAACTGACCCTTGGACGCAATCGTACCCAATTGACCCTCTTTCGCCATGATGCTGCCGGGTGTGCCGTACCGGCACCGGACAGTAAACGGATAAGGTGAACGTTAAATGCGCCGTGACGTTCAATTTCGGGATGCGGCTACCAAAAACTCGATATTTCCCTCCGGCCCGGTAATCGGGCTTTGGGTGACGCCCGCAACCGCCCACCCCGCTTCGGTCAGCCAGGCTACGACCTGGTCGCAGACGCGGGCATGCACGGCCGGGTCGCGGACCACCCCGCCCTTGCCGACCTCGTCGCGCCCCGCCTCAAACTGCGGCTTGATGAGTGCGAGCAGCCGCGCTTCGGGACCGGCAAAGCTCAGGGGGCGTTCCAGCACCTTGGCAAGGCCGATAAAACTGGCGTCGCAGACGACGATGTCGATCGGCTCGGGGATATGGGCTTCGGTCAGGATGCGGGCGCTGGTCTGCTCATGAACGATCACGCGCGGGTCCTGCCGGAGCGACCAGGCAAGCTGGTTGGTGCCGCTATCAACCGCATAGACGCGCGCGGCACCCTTTTGCAGCAAGACGTCGGTGAAGCCGCCCGTCGAACTGCCGACGTCGATCGCGACCGCGCCGGTCACGTCCCAGCCAAAATGTTCGAGCCCATGGGCCAGCTTGATCCCACCCCGCGACACCCAGGGGTGATCGCGCCCCCGCACGTCGAGCGCGGCGTCTTGCGCGATTTGCTGCCCAGGCTTGGCGATCTTCGTATCGCCCGAAAACACCAGCCCCGCCATCACCAGCGCCTGTGCGCGGGATCGGGATTCCACGAGTCCGCGATCCACGAGCATCTGATCGACACGCTGTTTGGCCATGGCCCGCCCTACCCCCCGCATCGGTCTGTCGCAAGCCGCGATCCACTGGGCGTAAAGGCTATTGCCTATCTTTTTAGTAGGAATAAATTTGATAGTCGGAATCGGGAGTCGTCGGCATTTCGCAGCCTCGTTCGCCCGAGCCGGAGCCAAGGAGAAGCCATATGGGTTCGATCGCATCCTATGAGGCCCGCAAACCGACGGTCCTCACCGTACCTGGCCTGGGCGGCTCGGGCCGCTCGCACTGGCAGAGTTTGTGGGAAGAGGCGCGACCCGACACGATCCGGGTCGAACTCGGCATGTGGTCGACCCCGCATCGTAATGCCTGGGTCACCCGGCTCGATCAGGCGATCCGCGCCGCGCAGGCGCCGGTCATCCTGGCGGCGCACTCGCTGGGCTGTCTGGCGGTGGCGTGGTGGGCGGAACTGTCGCCGCAACCCTATGGCTGGCCGGTGGCCGGCGCGCTACTGGTCGCCCCCGCCGATGTCGACCGACCGGACGCGCCGGATAGCCTGAAGGGCTTTGCGCCCTCGCCGCGCACGCCACTGCCCTTCCCCTCGATCTTGGTCGCCAGCCAGGACGATCCGTGGATCTCGATCGAACGCGCGCACAGCCTCGCGGTCGATTGGGGCAGCCATTTCGTCGATGCCGGGCATCAGGGGCATATCAATGCCGCCAGCGGTCTCGGCTGGTGGCAGGAGGGTCAGGAACTGCTCGGCCGGGTGATCGCGGCAAGCGGCATGGACCGGCCGACGCCGTCCGGCCCGTTATCGCCCAGCGAGGCGCGCGCCGTGCTGGCGGTGAACGCGACCGATGCGGCGCAGGCGCACTATCTGGGGCGGTGAGCCCCCCTCACTCCGTTCAGCCTGAGCGAAGTCGAGGGCCAAGGGAAACCCTCACCACTCGGCGTTCCCCGGCGAAGGCCGGGGCCCAGTTTCGGTGAGGCCAAGAGGAAATAGAAGCGGCGAGTGGGAGGCAAAGTCGATCGGTGGCTATAGCCTCCCACGCCAATTTGCCGCGCCATCGCCATAGCGTGGAAACTGGGCCCCTCCCTTCGCCGGGGAACAGCTGGTCTTAAGGGTTTCCCCTCGCCCTCGGCTTCGCTCAGGCTGAACGGAGGTCGGAACTGCCGTCGTTTTGGCGCTCTTCCCGCTCCGCCTCGGCCTTGGCCGCTGCCGTGGCGGCCTTCATCCGCCGCCACATGCGGACATTCACGCCGACCATCATGACCACCGCCAGCGTCGTGAAGACGATGACGGCGGTCCAGCCGCGGATCACGCCCGCACGCCTTCGGTTACGTGGCTGATATTGTGGCGCAGCGCCTTCAGCACCGTCTCGACGATCGCATCGGCGTCCAGTCCGGCCTGGGCATATTGAACCTCGGGCTTATCCTGGTCCTGGAAGATGTCGGGCAGACGCATGGTGCGCAGCTTCAACCCGCCGTCGATCAGCCCTTCGTCCGACGCCATGGTCAGGACATGGGCGCCAAAGCCGCCGATCGCGTTTTCTTCGATCGTGACCGCCACCTCATGGGTCGTCAGCATCCGGCGGATCAGCGCCTCGTCGAGCGGCTTGGCGAAGCGCAAGTCGGCGACCGAGGTCGATAGCCCCTTCGCCTCCAGCGTGTCGGCAGCGCGCAGAGCTTCGGCCAGGCGGGTGCCGAGCGACAGGATCGCGACCTTCTTGCCCTCGCGCACCACGCGGCCCTTGCCGATCTCCAGCAGTTGCGGCGTCTCGGGCAGCGCCACGCCCACGCCGTTGCCGCGCGGGTAGCGGACGGCGATCGGCCCCGAGTCATGGTGGACGCAGGTATGGACCATATGGACCAGCTCCGCCTCGTCGGCGGCGGCCATCACCACCATGTTGGGCAGGCTGGCCAGATAGGTGACGTCGAACGAGCCCGCATGGGTCGCGCCGTCCGCCCCGACCAGCCCGGCCCGGTCGATCGCGAAGCGGACCGGCAGATTCTGGATCGCGACGTCATGGACCACCTGGTCATAGGCGCGCTGGAGGAAGGTCGAATAGATGGCGCAGAAAGGCCGCATCCCCTGCGCCGCCAATCCGGCCGCGAAGGTCACGGCATGCTGCTCGGCGATGCCGACGTCGAAGAAGCGATCGGGATAGGTCACGGCGAACTTGTCCAGTCCGGTGCCCGACGGCATGGCTGCGGTGATCGCGCAGATGGTCGGGTCGGTCGCCGCCTCGCGGGCCAGCGCCTCGCCGAAGACATTCTGATAGGCGGGAGGTCCCGGCGGCGCCTTGGCTTGCGCGCCGGTGATGACGTCGAACTTCTGGACGCCATGATATTTGTCCGCCGCCGCCTCGGCCGGGGCATAGCCCTTGCCCTTCTTGGTGACGACATGGATCAGGATCGGGCCTTCCTCGGCGTCGCGGACATTCTCCAGAACCGGGATCAGATGGTCGAGATTGTGACCGTCGATCGGGCCGACATAATAAAAGCCCAGTTCCTCGAACAGCGTGCCGCCCATGGTCATGCCGCGCGCGAACTCGTCGGTCTTTTGCGCCGCCTTCTGGATGGGCCGCGGGAAGCGCTTGGCGAGTTTCCTGAGCACGTCGCGCACGCCCAGGAACCCGCGGCTCGATACCATGCGCGACAGATACGCCGACAGGCCGCCCACAGGCGGGGCGATCGACATGTCGTTGTCGTTCAGGATGACGATCAGGCGATTGCCCGCCTGCTCGGCATTGTTCATCGCCTCATAGGCCATGCCCGCCGACATCGCGCCGTCGCCGATCACCGCGATGCCCTTGCCCGGCGTGCCGGCCAGCTTGTTGGCGATCGCGAAGCCCAGCGCCGCCGAGATGGAGGTCGAACTGTGCGCCGCGCCGAAGGGGTCGTACTCGCTCTCGGTCCGCTTGGTGAAGCCCGACAGGCCACCACCCTGGCGAATGGTGCGGATGCGGTCGCGTCGCCCGGTCAGGATCTTGTGCGGATAGCATTGGTGCCCGACGTCCCAGATCAACCGGTCATCAGGCGTATTGAAGACATAATGGATCGCGACGGTCAGTTCGACCACGCCCAGCCCCGAGCCGAGATGGCCGCCGGTGGTGCCGACCGCCGAGATCGTCTCGGTCCGCAATTCGTCGGCGAGTTGCCGCAACTGCTCGGGAGCCAGCCGACGCAGATCGTCGGGGGTGCGAACCGTGTCGAGCAGCGGGGTCTGAGGATTGTCTGCCATCCCACCGGCTTATCCCAGCTAATCACTGGTGTCGATTGCAACTGTTCACCCGGACGTCATTGACGTGCGGCAATTTTTCATCGGAAAATGTGTCATGTTGCTTTGGTCGGCCAAGGATGACCGCGCCACGACGGGCAGGCCGTTGAGCGACTGCCGATCGAATCGACCTATGCCGGCCGCCGAGGCAAGGCGGGAATGTCTCGCTCGCCGCCTGGAGCAGCCGATCTAGACCGCGTCCGGGATCACGGCGTCCGCCAAGGGCGCATCCAGCCGGAACACCAATCCGTCGGGGCAATAGAGCGTCTCCGCCATGCCACCGAAGGACAAGCGCAGCGAGCGTTCGATCAGGGTCGAACCAAACCCCCTTCGCTGCGGCGGCGCGACGCGCGGGCCACCCCGTTCCCGCCAGATCAGCGCCAGCCGGGCCGCCTTACCCTTGCCCGCCAGGGTCCAGGACAGCGTAACGGTCCCTTGATCGTTTGAGAGCGCACCATATTTTGCCGCGTTGGTCGCCAGTTCGTGCAGCGCCAATGCCAGGGCTACCGTCACCTCAGGGCGAAGCGTGACCGAAGGCCCCTCGACATGGATACGCTCGCCCAGCACACCATGCGGCGACAAAGCGCTTTCAGCGAGATAGCGCAAATCGGCCGACCGCCAGGAGCGGTTGGTGAGCACATCGGTCGCATTGCCCAGCGCGGACAGTCGCGCAGCCAGCACCTGCGACGCGATGGCGATGTCGGTCGTGTTGCGCAACGTCTGCTGCGCGACCGCCTGCACTACCGCCAGCACATTCTTTAGCCGATGCGCCAGTTCGCCGTTGAGGAGCCGCATCGCCTCTTCCGCCGCCTTGCGCTGGCGATCGTCGCGGGTGACGGTGCCATAACCGATCAACTGCCCCTCGCTGTCGGTGATCGGAAAGGCCGAATAGAGGACCGGGATCAATTCACCCGTCACGAAGTGGCGGAAACTGAGTTCGCCCATCCACTGCCCCTCTCGCGTGACGGTGGGCAGCACCTCCGCGAGCACGGTGGCGACCTGATCGGGCGGGAAGAAGTCGCCGATGGTGAGCCCATCGACATTCGCATCCTCCAACCCGACCAACTGCCGCGCCGCGTCGTTCAGATAGAAGACGGCACCATCGGTCCGCGCCATGCTGACGAAATCGTTGCTGTTTTCAACCAGTCGGACGAAATGGTCACGCTCCTCCTCGCTGTCGCGCAGCGCGGTGATGTCGCGCGATACCGACAGGATGCGGTCGGGCGCGCCGTCCGGCCCGGCGATCGGACTGACCGCGACATGCCACCATTTGGGCGTACCCAGATAGGTGTCAGCCTTGCCGATGAAGCTGGTCGCCTCCCCCCGCCGCGCCGCCTCGACGGCGGCATGGGCCGCGGCATGACCCGCTCCCTGCCAGAATTGCGGCCAGGGGCATCCGGCGACGGCATTGAAGTCGCTGATCTCCATCACGCGCATGCCGCCTTCGCTCATGAAGGTCAGCCGCGCGTCGAGATCGATCACCTTGATGCAGTCGGTCGAACTCGAAAGCACGCTGAGGAGAAACGCCTCGCGCTCGGCCAATGTGCGGTTCACCCGCTCCAGTTCCTCGCGCGATCGGCGCAACTCCTGCTCGACCGCGCTTTGCCGGCTGACATCGACATTGTTGCCGATCCAGCGGCACACCCGACCGCCCGTGTCGCGCAAGGGAACGACGCGGGTCAGGAACGGGCGATAGACCCCGTCCGCGCCGCGCAAGGAACAGACCGTTTCGAACGGTTCGCCCGTCGCCCGGGCACTCGCCCATCGTTCCGTCACCTGGGGCAGGGCGGCCGGTTCGTAGAAGGATTGCCAACCATCATGGTCCGTGTCGTCGGGCGTGGATCCGCAATAGTCATGCCACCGGCGATTACACCACAGAACCTGGCCGTCCACGTCGGCGACCCAGCTCAGGGTCGGCAGATTGTCGATCAGTTCGCGATAGCCGATACCCGTGTCGGACGAAGACGCCTCCGCCTCTCCCGCCGCGCGGGCAATGCCGTGCCGCCAGTAAAGATCACCGAAGGTCAGGGTCGAAACTTCGTCGACACCATCGGCTTCATATTCCCCCAACGCGGCATCGCGCTTCATTCATCAGTCCCCCGTACGCAACGTCAGGACGTCACTCCCCCCCAGTTTAGGAGAGGAGTTGCACGAGTTCCAGATCGAAATAGGTCGTCAGAGGGCCTCACCCCGCGCGGATCGTCCTTATATTGGGCAAATGTCAGGCGGCCATGACCCATGGTGTCGCAGACGCCGACAGCGCGCCTTTATTGGCTCACGCCTTGCGACGCGATCACCTGAACACGCAGCCGTGGGAAGACTTCCTGCAACGACTTGGTGTCGGGCAGGATATATACATAGCCGCCCTTCCGTCGAAATGTCGGACGTAACTGCTTGGAATAAAAGGCTTGTGGCACGTTGATACAGCCAAAGGTGATCCGATTGTCGTCGGGCGTCGGCGACAGCATCCGTTCGCGGCGCCTTTCCTTGCTGCTGGCATCCTTGGGGATCGGATGAAGCGCCACTGACGTGGCGTAATCGACCCACAAAACCCGCTCCCCCGCCACCGGCAGCCCGAACTTGGCGAAATAGCGCCCAGCCGGCGTGGTCTTCTCGGCGGGGCCCAGCGAGGCCAGCGTCTTGGTGCCCACACCGGGACTGGCCTCGTCGCCCGGAGCGATCCCGATCAGGACCGGCACGGCGGCCATTGGCTTGCCGTCAGGCGCAAACAAGAACAATGCGGCATTGGTCTTGTCGACGACCGCCCAAGGCAGACCGCGATTGTCGCCCGATCCGTTCACCCAGGCGATGACCTGCTCGACACCCGGCGATGGCGCGATCGCGGGTGCGGCTTCCGCTTTGGGCTGGACGACCTTGCGCGGCTGGACCTTACGCGCGGGCTTGGCGGCGGTGGCTCGGACCGCCTTGGGACGCGCATCCGTCACGGCCGGAGCGGTCAGGGCGAGACCGAGCAGCGGCGCCAGCACATGAATCATCGGCAATGGCAACTCGACAAAAAGGGCCGGTCCTCCCCGATGGGAAGACCGGCACAGGAAAGGGGACTGTAGCTTATCGGGTCGAAACCGATCCGATCAATGGCGCGGGCGACGCGCGGGCTTCTGCTCCTGGACGGTCAGCCGCTGTTCGACGCCATCGACGCGAGCGCCGAGTTGGTCGAGCCGCTGGCCGTTATTCTGGGCTTGACCCGAAGCGGCCTGTGCCTCGGCAAGCGCCGCCTTGGCGGTGCCATCGGTTTGCTGGAGCCGCGATTCCAGCGAGTCCACGCGCTGGCTGACCGGGGCGATCTGTTCCCGAACGAAGGATTTGGTGGCGCAACCGCTAAGGCCGACGGCACCGGCGAGCGTCACCACCGCGAGCAGGGATTTGGATGCAAAAGCAGACATAGCAGTTCTCTCAGTCGTTAACCAACCGCAACAACGAAGCTGAGCATGAAAAGTTCGACAATCCCGATTCTGTTCGACCGTGCCGGTTTTTCGACCAAGCGATTACTGACTATTGATCGCGATCAACTTTAAAACATCTTACTTTGTTAAGTTCCAGTTCAGAACATATCACCGTCGACCTGAACGCTTGGCGAACGGATCGCGCGGGATGCCGTCGCGGCCTGTATCTTCACGCGCCGGCCTGGTCGGCGCGGCCCTGCGCGCGGCGACGCAATCGCGCAAGGCCGCAACCGCCGCCCCGCTGCCGTCCAGCGCCAGCCGCTCGACCGGCACATCGCCCCGCGCGATGTCGAGCCGAAGCGACTTGGCGAGATAGGTCGGAAAGGCCTTTTCGAAACTGGTGACGAAGCCCCGCTTCCCGTCCGAGGTGAGCCCGACCGCGAAATGCTTGGGGTAGCCGCCATTGGTCAGCCGGAAATCGAGGGCCAGCCGCTCCTTCGGCTTGATCGACCAGTTGGCGTTCAGCACGGTCAGATGGTTCGCCCCGTCCCGGTCCAGCCCGAGGAGCAGCGTGGTGTCGCCGGGGCGCGGATAGACGCGCGTCAGGAAACACCCCTCCCCGTCCTCGCTCGGCGCCAGCGTCCAGTCGCCCAGGTCGCGCGGCGGGCCATCGGCGGCACTCGCCGCTTCGCCGCCGACGACCAGCATAGCGAACAGCATCAATGACGCGAGACGATGGGTAGGGATGGTCATGATCTTGGGTCCTCCGCCGCGATCCTATAAGCGACGCGCGCCTTTGGCCAAGCCTATGCCATCCGTTCGCGCACGACCCGCTCCAGCACGTCGAGCGGCATCGCCCCCAGCGTCAGCACCTCGTGGAACCGCTTGGGGTCCCACGCCGCCCCCGCCCTGGACCGGGCCTCGTCGCGCAGACGGGTCCAGACGGTGTGCCCGATCTTGTAGCTGCAGGCCTGCCCCGGCCAGACGGTATAGCGGTCGATCTCCCCCTGGCTGCGCCCACGCGCGATGCCGGTGGTCGCGATCAGATAATCGGTCGCCTTCTCCCGGCTCCACCGCTTGGCATGCATGCCCGAGTCCACGACCAGCCGGGTCGCACGGAAGAGCAGCGATTGCAGATAACCGATCTGCCCGAGCGGATTGCCCTCATACATGCCCATTTCATCCGCCAACTGCTCCGAATAGAGCGCCCAGCCTTCCGAATAGCCGGAATAGAAGCCGCGGCGGCGGATCAGCGGAATATCCTGGCTCTCCAGCGCCGACATTACCTGAAGGTGATGGCCCGGCACCGCCTCATGATAGGTCAGCGTCGCCAGCCCGAATTTGGGGCGGTCGAACGTGTCGCGCAGGTTGATGAAATAGATGGCAGGCCGCGACCCGTCGAGCGAGGCGGATTGGTAATAGCCGCCCGGCGCGCCCGCCTGGATCGCTTCGGGCACGCGCCGGATTTCGACCGGCGCCTTGGGCAGCGTCGCGAATTGCTCGGGCAAGCGCCGGGTCATTGCCGCGACCTGCGCGCGGAGTTGTTCGAGCAACGCCTCGCGACCCGGATCGGTATTGGGATAAAGCTGGTCGGGGCGCTTGTTGAGCGCGACCAGACGATCGCCGACGCTCCCTTGGGACATGCCCTGCGACTTCAGGATGGTATCGATCCGCGCGCCGATCTCCGCCACCTGCGCCAGTCCGAGCCGATGGATCTCATCGCCGGCCATGTCGGTCGTCGTCGCCGCACTCGCGGCGGCGGTATAATAGGCGGCGCCGTCGGGCAGCCGCCAGACGCCCGCATCATGCACCGCCCGCCCACGCAATTCGGTGACCAGCGCGCGCTGGCGATCGAGCGCCGGAAAGACCCGCTCGCGCATCAGCCGGGCGACGGTGGCGGCGCGCTCGGGCGACAGCTGGGCGGCCTTCAACTTGGCGGCCAAATCGACCGCTGGACCAGTTTCCTCGGGCGCCTTGTCGCGCACCGCCGCCAACTGCTTCAGCGTGGTGTCGAGGATATAGTCGGGCGCAAAGACAGACTTGCCCGCATCCTCGCGCTGGCGCTCCGTCTCGGCATCGACCGCATGCGCGAACGCTTCCACCCGCGCGACATAGGCGTCCGCATCGGCGGCGTTGGTCACCCGGTGCTGGCTCGACAGGAAATCGGGCACGTCGCGATAGGCGCCCGACAATTGACTGAGCACATAAGGGGCATAGCGCCCCGCGCTGGAACCATAGGCGAAGCGCTCGCCGGCGATCACCCGGTCGAGTCCATAGGCGACGATGTCATAATCCAGCCGCGCCGCCTGGCCCAGCGAGGCACGGGGAATGGTGCGCAACGCTGCCCTTTCCTGCTTGGCCCGTGCGAATTGCCGCGCCTCACCGGCGCGCGAGGCATCGCCCAGCCTGCTCTTCAAGGAGGCACGCGGCCCGGTATCGAGGCCCAGCGACGTCGCCTGCTCCGGATTATCCTCCAGACGCGCATAGAAGAAGCGGTCCAGCATCGCCCGCAAGTCCGCATCGCGCGCCCCCTCCGCCGCGCGCGCCGCACCCGGCAGGACAGTGGCGACGGTCACGAGGCTGGCGGAGGCGAGGAACTGGCGACGCTGCATGGATACTCCCGTGTCGGTGAAATGAGGCACGGACGCTAAGATGTTGTAGCAGCTATGCAAAGCGAATTGTCGGCGGGCGTCCGGCCACCGTACCGAGGGGCGATCTGCATCGAATCTGCACCGGATGCGAACGGAATGACCGTCGCCTGGACCGGCCCGCCTCGACCGGCCGCGTGCATATCGCCCCCATCACGGGGAGATCGGCATGAACACATATACGTCCGGACATCATAGCTTCCTCATCAAGCTGACAGGCGCGGCGGCGCTGGTCGGGCTGGCGCACCTGCTCTTCTATGGCGAGGAGCCCGGCTGGACGCTGGGAGGCTTCGCGCTGGCGTGGAGCACGGTCCTGACGCTGACCCGTGCCGATGTCCGCGCGAGCCGCCCGGCGCGGGTCGCGCTCGCCATGGCGACGCTGTTCGGGCTGATGCTGGTCGACGATCCTGGCCCCCTCAAATCGCTATTGTTCCTGTTCGCGATCGGATCGGCCACGCTGTTGCCGCTGCGGGGGTTCGACGATGCGATCCAATGGGCGGGGCGGCTGTTTGTCCACGGTGCGCTGAGCCTGATCGCACCGCTGCGCGACGTCGGTCGGCTGATGCGGGTCGAAGGGCGACGGGGCGGCCGGCGGGTGGTCATGGCGGTCGCGGCGGTGCTGGTCGTTCCGATGATCGGCAGTGCGGTGTTCCTGACCCTGTTCGCCCAGGCCAATCCGCTGATCGCCAACGCCTTCGCCGCGATCCGCTTTCCCGACCTGTCGACGCTGTTGCTGCGGCTGCTCTTCTCCCTGCCCTTCCTGATCCTCATCTGGTCCAGCCTGCGGCCGCGACGCACCTTGCTGCGCGCCGGGATCATGCGGCGGGACCAAGGTGCGCCCATGCCGCATCTGGCGCGCGGCACGCTGATCCTGTCGCTCGCCGCGTTCAACGTCATCTTCGCGATCCAGAATGCGCTCGACATCGCATTTCTCTGGAGCGGCGCGCCGCTGCCCCAAGGCGTGACGTTGGCCGATTATGCGCATCGGGGGGCCTATCCGCTGATCGTCACCGCCCTGCTGGCCGGGGGGTTCGTGCTGCTCGCCTCGCGACCCGATGGCGCCGTGCGGGAAAGCCGGTCGCTGCGGCGGCTGATCATCCTGTGGGTGGCGCAGAACATCCTGCTGGTGGTGTCGAGCATGTTGCGCACGGTCGACTATATCGCCGCCTATTCGATGACGGGGTGGCGGATCGCGGCGCTTGCCTGGATGGGGCTGGTCGCAGTCGGGCTGGTCCTGATCGTCTGGCGGATGCAGCGCGGGCATTCGGCACGCTGGCTGATCAACGCCAATGCCTTGGCGGCGGGCGCCGTCCTGACCGCCGGATGCGCCAGCGACCTGGGGAGTATCGCGGCGCAGTGGAACGTCGCCCATGCCCGAAGCGCCGCCGACATCGACCTCTGCTATCTGGAGGATCTGGGGCCCTCCGCCCTGCTGCCACTGATCGCGCTCGAACGTCGCGCGGGCCCGGTCCTGCGCGCGCGGACCGCCAATATCATCGGCGATACCATGCAGCGGACGGAACGGCGGCAGTCCGACTGGCATAGCTGGACCTGGCGCGACGCCCGCCGCCTGTCGGCCGCCCATGCGCTGGTCGGGACGCGCGGTCCCGCCCGGACGCCAACCGTCTGCGGCGAGCCGCTAAACATCGAGCCCGACGAGACCCCGTTGACGAAGGCCGCCCGGTCATGATCCTGTGCCCCATGCCGCGTACGATCCTGGTCGCCGACGACGACCCCAATATCCGCCAATTGCTCGTCTTCGCGCTCGGCAAGGCGGGGTTGGACGCGATCGAGGCGGCGGATGGCGAAGCCGCGCTGGCCGAAGTGGCCGCGCGTCGACCCGATCTGGTCGTGCTGGACATCAACATGCCGCGCATGGACGGGCTGGAGGTGTGCCGGCGGCTGCGCGCGGAAGGGGAAACGCCGATCCTGTTCCTCTCGTCGCGCGATGACGAGATCGACCGCGTGCTGGGGATCGAACTCGGCGCGGACGATTATGTGGTCAAGCCCTTCTCCCCGCGCGAGGTGGTCGCGCGGGTCATGGCGATCCTGCGCCGCACCCATGCCCATCCGCCCAGCGTCGATCATGCCGGGTCGGTGATCCGGCATGGCCGCCTGACCCTGGACATCGAAGCGTGGCAGGCGCGCTGGGCGGGGGCGGACGTGCCCCTGACCGTCACCGAATTCTCGATCCTTCGGACGCTGGCGGTGATGCCGGGCAAGGTCTTCGGGCGCGACGCGATCATCGATCGGCTGCATGGACCGGGCTTTGCCGTGACCGACCGGACCGTTGACAGCCATATCCGCAACCTGCGCGCCAAGTTCGCCGAGCGGGGCGGAAGCGACCTGATCGAAACGCGGGCGGGCATCGGCTATCGGCTGGGGGCCTGTACCGGCGCAAGCGCATGATCGGCGGGCTGAAAGCCTGGGGGAAGCGGCATTGGCCCAGGCTGGCGCTGCGGACCTATTTGTTCGCCAGCTTTTTCCTCGTCGCCGCGCTGCCCGGCGTCGGGGCGGTGGCACTCCGCGTCTATGAGAATACCCTGGTCCGCCAGACCGAGGCGGAACTGGTCGCGCAAGGGGCCGCGCTCGCCGCCAGTGCCGGGGCGCTCTGGCCCATAGGCATGCCGGGGCGCAGCGTCCGTCCGGCCTATCCGGTACGCTCGGCATCTACCACCTCGGTCGATCTCAGCGCGACGCCCATCCTGCCCGAGCGGCCTGCCCCGCACCCCGCCGGCACCCCCTCCCCGGACGCCCGCTCGGCGGTCGCCCTGCTCGCGCCGGTGCTGGCGGAGACGCGC
Organism: Sphingomonas sp. LC-1; assembly: GCF_025371035.1. Lineage (GTDB taxonomy): Bacteria > Pseudomonadota > Alphaproteobacteria > Sphingomonadales > Sphingomonadaceae > Sphingomonas > Sphingomonas sanguinis_E. The sequence continues at coordinate 36,763 of NZ_JANZXB010000010.1, forward strand.
GCCGCCACGCTCGCCTCGATTGTCCTGCTCGACCGCGAGGGACGGATCGTCACCGGCACGCCTCGGGTCGGCAGCTATCGCGACCTGCCCGAGGTCGCCGCCGCGCTGAAGGGAATTCCGCGCACCGTCCTGCGCCGCGACGGGCGCTACAAGGCGATATACCGCTTCGACTGGCTATCCCGCGCAGCGGCGACCCGCGTCCATTATGCCCGGCCGATCCGGGTCGGTGGCCGGGTCGTCGGGGTGCTGCTCCTGTCGCGGTCGGCCCGGTCGCTGTTCGTCGGGCTGTATCAGGATTGGGGCAAGATCGTCATCGGGGTGCTGGCGATCCTCGGCACGCTGATCCTGTTGTCGGGCGTGCTGTCCCGCGCGATCGCCCGTCCAATCGAGGAGTTGCAGGACGCCAGTCGCGACGTGGCGGCCGGGCGCGGCACGGTGCCCGCCATTCCCGCCACGGCCGCGATCGAAATTCAGGACCTCTATCGCGACTTCGCCGCCATGGCGCAGGCGATCGAGGCGCGGTCCCATTATCTTCGCAACTTCGCCTATGCGGTCAGCCACGAGTTCAAGACCCCGCTGAGCGGCATTCGCGGCGCGATCGAGTTGCTCCAGGATCATGGCGGAGAGATGTCGGCGGCGGAGCGCGCACGTTTCCTGGCCAATGCGGATGGCGATGCGCAGCGGTTGACTCTGCTCGTCTCGCGCCTGCTCGATCTGGCGCGGGCGGATATGGGCGGTGCGGATGCGAACGCAGCGAGCGACGTGGTGGCGATCGTGCGAACCCTGGACGATGCCTATCGGCGCGCGAGCCTGTCGATCGCGGTCACGAGCCCCGCCCCCACCGTCCCCGTAGCCATTGCCGAACGGACGGTGGAGGCGGTGCTGACCACGCTGATCGAGAACAGCATCCAGGCGGGGGCGACTGCCGTGACCATCCAGATCGAGCGGGACGAGGTGGTTCGCATCTCCGTGACCGATGACGGTGTGGGCATTCCGCCGGGCGACCGCGATCGCATCTTCGAGCCGTTCTTCACCTCCCGCCGGGCAAGCGGCGGCACCGGCCTGGGCCTGCCCATCGCGCGGGCGTTGCTGGTCGGGGCGGGGGGAACGCTGGACCTGATCGAGACCATGCCGGGCACGACCATGGCGCTGACCCTACCCGCCGCGCCCGCCTTGCCCGAGGCTTAGGCCGGATCGACATTCCTGCCGGGCAGCCTCGATGCCGTCACCGGGGTGGAGCGTAAGGGAAATGGAAGGCCGATCTTCCCAAGCATCCCCTACAACGGGAGGAACTGCGCGAATATCGATCGGCTTTACCGATAGCGGCCCATCGTCACCTTCAAAACGACCGGGCGATCGACGATGTTGATGCCGTAATCGGTCTGGTCGCCATTCCACACCCGGTCCATGACCCAGCGGCCATCGGCAAAATGCCCCTCCTCGACCCGGACCATCATCGCCCTCGGGTCGGGCTGCGCGGGGTCCAGGCGGATGCGGACATGGTCGCCGGTCAACAGGAATTCGTCGCGTGACAGGTGGATCACCGCGACGCCGCCGACCGGTTCAGCCTTCCAGGGCGCGGGCTCGGACTTGAGCCAGGTCCAGCTCTTTTCCCCGAATTGCCACTGGCCGAATTCGGCGCGGACGCGCCAGTCGCCCATCACCGTCTCCCGGTCGCTGCCGTCGTCCGGTCTGGCCGCCCCCCAGGTCGGGTGTTCGAACGCCGCCTGCGCCCAGTCGCGCATCACCCCGGCCAACGCGCCATAGGGCCCCGCAAAGGCGTCGAGCGTCGCCGCGTCGAGCGCACGCGCGCCCAACGGATAGTTGAAGAAGCCCGTGTCATCCATGCCGAACGGCGCAAAGCCGATCGCCCCGCGCCCCAGCGCTTCGTAGAAATAGCGCGCGAACTCGCGGGCGTTGCCGATTTCGGGCACCAGCAACGGATTGTCCGCCCGTGCATAGGCGTCGAGATACAGGGCGACATTCCCGCTCGCCCGGTCGTAAATGTCGGGTGCCTCGGCATCGAGCGAGGGCGCGGCGGCCTTCCATATGTCGAGCACGTCCTGCTGCGGTCCGCCGCTCGCCACGCCGTCGGGATCGGGCACGTTGGAGGGCCCGGCCAGCGCGGCGTTGACATACATGGGCAGCGGCTTGACCGCCTTGCCCGCCGCCGCAATCTCTTCGATGTAGCGTGCGGTGTACCAGCTGTTGAAGGCGCGGTCCGCCTGCGCCGCGAACACCGCCTGCCAATTGCCCGGACGCTTGCCGAGCTTGCGGACCAGCGCTGCCGGTACCGGCCTGTCGAACAGCGCCTGCGCCCCCGCCGAGAAATCGCGCGGATTGCGATAGCTGCCCACTTCATTCTCCGGCTGGATCATGATGACCGTATTCTGGGGATCATGATCCTTCAGATAGGTCATCAGCCGGACGAAGGCGCGCTTGTCCGCCTCGAGCGTGGTGCGCGCCATCGGGGTCAGAGCGTAATGATCCTTGCCGTCGCGGGTCTTCATGCGGGGGAAGCGGCGATTGTCGAGCTTGACCCAGTCGGGCGTATAGCCGGGCGAGGTATTCTTCCACGTTCCGAACCATAGCAGAACGATCCGCTTGTCATGCGCGCGCGCCTGATCGAGCAAGGTCTGGACGAAGGTAAAGTCGAACCGCCCCTCCTCGGGCTCGATCTGTTGCCAGGCGACGGGAATTTCGATCGTATTGGCATGGATACGGTCGAGCACCGGCCAGACCTGCGGCAAGGCGGCGGCATAGTTGCTGGAATTGTTGACCTGCGCCCCCAGCATCAGAAAGGGCCGACCATCGACCATCAGGGCATGTCGCCCATTTCTGGTCACGATATGCGGCACGGTATCGCTCTGCGCTGCGGCCGGCATCGCCAGCCCGAGCGCCAGCGCGGCCCAGGACATTGCAAGGCGCATGGACATTCCCCTCCCGGTTGGCGGTTCGCCGCCCCATGCCCCTTTTGTGCACGGTGGCGCGCCCCGCATCAACCGGGTGACGTCAACGCGCCATGATCACGCCGCGCCGGATCGCGACACCACCAGTCCGACCGCGGCGATCCGCTCGACCTCCTCATAGCCGGGCTGGTCCAGATCCTCGCTGAAAATGTCGGGATCGAGCTCGGCATAATGCAGGGTCAGCGCGTCCCCGGACCAGCGCGATCGCAATCCGTCCAGCAGGACATCGCGGCCGTCGACGATCGACACGCCAGTATGCAGGATCAACTGTCCCCCCGGTGCCAGCAGCTTCACCCCTTGCATCACCCAGTTCAGCGAGAGTTGCGCGCCGTAAAGTTCACCGCCGTCGCGATAGGCGCGGCGATCGGCATCGATCATGAAGGGCGGATGGGTGACGATCAGGTCGAACAGACCTGTCAATTCCTGGGGCTCGCGCACCTGCACCGCATCATGGGCGATACCCGCATGTTCGGCATTGATGCTCGACAGGAACAGCGCTTTGGGATTGATGTCGGCGAGCGTGAGATGCGCATCCGCTATCGCCGACGCTGCCGATATGCCCCCGACACCCGCCCCCGCACCATAGTCCAGCACGCGCCGCGCGCCCGGATTCCGGTTCTGGGCGATCCATCGTGCGAAGCGGTGGCTGTCGGGGCCCAGGAACACCGCATCCTGCGCGGTCGTGGGATAGGCGGAATGGAAATAAAGCTGCTCGCCGACATTCGACACGCGCAGCGTCGGCGCGAGGCGGCCGTCGGGCAATGCGCGAACCGCTCCGGCGGCTTCCAGCGCCTCGACCATCTCGGCGTCGAGCAGAGCCCGGTCGAATGGTAGACTCCATCCCAGCACATCGCGCAATGCGGTGGCGACGCGCCGAGTGGGCCGCTTGAGCACCCGCGCATGGGTTGCCGGGGTGGCGGTGGTGAAGGCGTAATCACGCCGCGCCAGCAAGCGAAGCAGTGCGAGCAAAGCCGGACGGCGGGCCTGGTCATACCAGGGCTCAGCCTCCGCCAGACCCGGCCCACCCATGATATTGATTTGACTCAACATACTGATCCTATGCCATTTTCTTCAAAATGACATAGGGAATGACAGCGTCCCCGGTTCCGGGATTTGACGTGGTTTAGTGGGTTTCCGCCGGGACGGGTGACACGGCCCGGGCATCGCGCGCCGCCTCGGTCCGCAGCGATCGTTGCGCCATCACAGACCATGCCGCCTCCGCGCGCAAGCATCGATCGCGGACATTGGCCAGGTCGGAGGCTTCGGCCTGATGGCGGCAATCGGCGGCACGCTGCAGATACATTTCGGAGTCACGCATGACGGGGCCTTTCCGACGGAGAAAAACGGGTTGGCAGGGCGATCGCTGAGGCGGGATCGACCTGTCGACCCCGCCCGAACCGCGATCAGTCGACGGGTTGGAGATTGACCGCCGCCATCTTGCCGCGACGATCCTGCTCGAGTTCATAGCCGATGCGCTGGTTCTGCTGCAGCGTGATCATCCCTGCCCGCTCCACGGCGGAGACATGGACGAAGGCGTCGGTGCCGCCATTGTCCGGCGTGATGAAACCATAGCCCTTGTCGGCGTTGAAGAATTTGACGGTTCCGTTCTGGCTCATGATATTTCCTTCGTTTGACGGGTCTGCCGAGAAGCGGCGGGCCCGAGGGGGCCTCGACAGCAGGGAAAGAAGGAAAAAGGGCCGCAAAGCGCCGAAAACCGTCGATATGCGACTAAAGCGGCTCTAACATGGGGATCAGGCAGCCATTTCGCAACCACCCGTCCCGTGAAGCGGGGGCGCGATCCTTCGATATTCGGCGACCAGGCCCATAATGTCCTTCATGGTGAAGTTGCCCGGGTCCTCGGCCTTGGCCTCTCGCCAGTCACCGATCTCGGCCATTCGTACCGGCCGCATCGCGACGATGCCGATCCAATGGGCGAGCAGAACGTCCAGTTCGCGAAAGCCGTTGGCAGTAACGCGCGCGCGCACCGTTCGCCCCTTCTCCGTCAGGTCGGCAAAGCCGGTGGCCCAGAGCGGCGCGATGCGTTCCTCGACCACGCGAATCCCGTTCATCAATGCGCTATATGCCCGGGCCCGATCCGCGTCGCCGGGGATGGCGAACCGGCTCAACGGCGGCCCGCCCGACGCCAGTATCGACGGCGCAGCCAACGGGTGATCAGGCGCGCGATCATGCGGGTAGGCTTTGCGGGGAGGCACGGTCTCCGCGATCCCCGGGTTGGAACAGGCTGGTCATCACAAGGCTCCGACGCGACAAGCGGGAGCACGAGGTCTCTCAGCCGCCAGCGCTTGCGAGTGTCAAACCGGCGATGGCCATGGCTACCATGTCGCACGCCGCCCGTCGCGTGGTTTCTGCAAGGGGTTAAGGCCTAACTTCCGGGGACCTGCCGACAATCCTTATCCCATGATATTTTTTCGCGACACCAAATCGCCTAGCATGCGTTATCCTGCCGAAATCTTTCTGAATTCCACCGACGCGCGCCCCTTGCCGGCACTGTGTCGTGCGTCGGCATGATAAGATTTTTGCGGATCTGGGTTGAGAGGAACCGGGACATTGGCGGATAACGAAGAGGTTTCGATGTCGCGGCGCGGCGTGATCGTGGGCAGTGCTGCCACGGCCATGGCGGCCTCCGCGCCCCTGGACGCTCAGCAGAGTAGGACCACCATGCCGCCCGATCCCGCCGCCATGAAGGTCATGATGAAGGTGAACGGCAAGCCGCGCAGCCTGTCCGTCGATCCGCGGACGACCTTGCTCGACACGTTGCGCGAACATCTGCACCTGACCGGTACGAAAAAGGGGTGCGACCATGGCCAGTGCGGGGCCTGCACGGTGATCGTCAACGGACAGAGGATCAATAGCTGCCTCAGCCTGGCGCTCCAGCATGAGGGCGACAGCATCACCACGATCGAGGGGTTGGGAACGCCCGAAAAGCTCCACCCGATGCAGGCCGCCTTTGTCCGCCATGACGGCTATCAGTGCGGCTATTGTACGCCGGGGCAGATCTGTTCGGCGGTCGGGGTGCTCGACGAGATCAAGCGCGGCGTGCCCAGCCATGTCCAGGCCGACCTGACCGCGCGTCCGCAGGCGACGGGGATCGAGATGCGCGAACGGATGAGCGGCAATATCTGCCGCTGCGGCGCCTATTCCAACATCGCCGACGCCATGGCGGACGTCGCGGGAGGCAAGGCATGAAGGCTTTCACCTATGAACGCGCCAAGGACCCGGTGGCGGCTGCCCGCGCAGCCACCCGTCCCGGCGCCAAGTTCCTCGCCGGCGGGACCAATTTGCTGGACCTGATGAAGATCGAGGTGGAAACGCCGACCCATCTGATCGACGTGCAGGACCTGGGTCTCGACCGGATCGAGAAGACCAGCGAGGGACGGCTACGCATCGGTGCCTTCGTCACGAACACCGCGCTCGCCGCCGACGAGCGTGTGCGGCGCGACTATGGGGTCCTGTCGCGTGCGATCGTCGCGGGAGCAAGCGGTCAGTTGCGCAATAAGGCGACGACCGCGGGTAATCTGCTCCAGCGGACTCGCTGTCCCTATTTCTACGACACCAACATGGCCTGCAACAAGCGCAAGCCGGGCACCGGATGCAGCGCAATCGGCGGCTATTCGCGTCAGCTGGCGGTGGTGGGGTCGAGCAACGACTGTATCGCGACCAACCCCAGCGACATGAACGTCGCGATGCGCGTGCTGGACGCGGTGGTCGAGACGGTGACCCCGCAAGGACAGATGCGCGCGATCCCGATCGCCGACTTTCACCGCCTACCGGGCAACACCCCGCATGTCGAAACGGCATTGCAGCCGGGCGAGTTGATCACCGCCGTCACCCTGCCCCGCCCGATCGGCGGCACCCATGTCTATGAGAAGGTCCGCGACCGGGCATCCTATGCCTTTGCGCTCGTATCGGTGGCCGCCGTCGTCCAGAAGGACGGCTCGGGCCGCGTCGCCGTCGGTGGCGTCGCGCACAAGCCGTGGCGGGTTGAGGCGGCGGAAGCGGCGATGCCGCAAGGGGCCAAGGCGGTGACGGCTACGCTGCTCGCCGATGCCCGCCCCACCCGGGACAATGCCTATAAGGTGCCGCTCGTCGAACGGACGTTGGCGGCCGTCATCAGCCAGGCGAGGACCGCATGAAGTTCACCGAGCCTGCGGGCACCAATCCTATCGACCGCATGACCGTGGTCGGCCGTGCGACGGACCGCATCGACGGCCCGCGCAAGACCAGCGGGACCGCCCCCTATGCCTATGAGCATCATGCCGAGGCACCCAATGCCGCCTATGGCTGGATCATCGGGTCGGCGATCGCCAAGGGCCGCATCCGCTCGATGAACTTGGACGATGCGCGCGGTGCGCCCGGCGTGCTGGGGATCGTCACCGCTGCCGATGCGGGCAAGCTGGGCAAGGGCAATTTCAACACGGTCAAGCTGCTGGGCGGGCCGGACATCGACCATTACCACCAGGCGGTCGCCATCGTCGTCGCCGAGACCTTCGAGCAAGCGCGCGCCGCCGCCGGGCTGGTTCAGATCGATTATGAGCGTGCCAAGGGCCAATATGATCTGGCCGAAGCGCTGAAGACGGCACCGCTGACCGGCGGTGACAGCGACGAGGGGAGCAAGTCCCCCGCCGCCGATCGGACGGGCAAGTTCGAAAGCGCCTTCGCGTCGGCACCGGTGACGCTCGACGCGACCTATACCACCCCCGATCACAGCCATGCGATGATGGAGCCCTTCGCCTCGATCGCGGCATGGGACGGGGATCGCGTGACGGTATGGACTTCGAACCAGATGATCGCCTGGGGGCGTGGCGACCTGGCCAAGACGCTGGGGCTGCCCAAGGAAAAGGTGCGGCTAATCTCTCCTTATGTCGGCGGCGGATTTGGTGGAAAGCTGTTCCTGCGCGCCGATGCGGTGATGGCGGCGCTGGGCGCCAAGGCGGTCGGACGGCCGGTCAAGGTGGCGATGCAGCGGCCGCTGATGGCGAACAATTCCACCCATCGCCCCGCGACGACGCAGCGTATTCGCATCGGTGCCGCCAAGGACGGCACGATCCAGGCAATCGCGCATGAAAGCGGTTCGGGCGACCAGCCGGGCGGCGGTCCCGAGACGGCGGTGAACCAGACGAAGCTGCTCTATGCCGGGCCGAACCGCCTGACGTCGATGCGCCTTGCGGTCCTGAACCTGCCCGAGGGCAATGCGATGCGCGCGCCGGGCGAAGCACCGGGCATGATGGCGCTGGAAATCGCCATGGACGAGATGGCCGAGAAACTGGCCATGGACCCGGTTGCCTTCCGCGTGAAGAACGACACCCAGGTCGATCCCGAAAAGCCCGAGCGTCGCTTCTCGCAGCGCCAGCTTGTCCGCTGTCTGGAGGAAGGTGCACAGCGCTTCGGCTGGTCGCGGCGCAATCCCCAGCCAGCCCAGGTCCGTGACGGGCGGTGGCTGGTCGGCATGGGCGTCGCCTCGGCCTTCCGCAACCATATGAACATGAAGTCGGCGGCACGGGTCACATTGGGCAAGGATGGCCAGGTCGTGGTCGAAACCGATATGACCGACATCGGCACCGGCAGCTACACGATCATCGCGCAGACCGCCGCCGAGATGATGGGCGTGCCGATGGCCGCGGTCGACGTTCGGCTGGGCGACAGCGCCTATCCGGTCTCGGCGGGCTCGGGCGGCCAGTTCGGTGCGGCCAATGCCACGGCGGGCGTCTATGCCGCGTGCGTCAAGCTGCGCGAGGCGGTCGCGCAGCGACTGGGCTTCAACTCGGCCGACCTGACCTTTGCGGACGACCGGGTGACGGGCGGCAACCGCTCGGTGTCGTTGCGCGAGGCCGCCGCAGCGGGCGCCCTGTCGGCGGAGGACGGCATCGAGTTCGGCGATCTCGACAAGAGCTATCAGCTATCGACCTTCGGCGCGCATTTCGTCGAGGTCGGGGTGGACGCCTATACCGGCGTGACCCGCCTGCGCCGGATGCTCGCAGTGTGTGCGGCGGGTCGTATCCTCAACCCCAAGGCGGCGCGCAGTCAGGTGATCGGCGCGATGACCATGGGGGTCGGCTCGGCACTGATGGAGGAGCTGGCCGTCGACACGCGCTTCGGCTTCTTCGTCAATCATGACCTTGCCGGATATGAGGTGCCGGTTCACGCCGACATTCCGCATCAAGAGGTGATCTTCCTGGAAGAAGCCGACGACAAGGCCAATCCGATGAAGGCCAAGGGCGTGGGCGAACTCGGGCTGTGCGGTGTCGGTGCGGCAGTCGCCAACGCGGTCTATAACGCGACCGGCGTACGCATCCGCGATTATCCGCTGACCCTGGAGAAGCATCTGGATCGCCTGCCCGCCATCGCGTGAGGGTGGCGCTTAGGCCCGCATGGCGGCGACCAGATCATGGTGACTGGGCAGGTCGGCGACCGCCCGGTCACCAAAGACGCGCAGCTTGCGGAACAGCCGCTCCGCCGCATCGTCTCGCGTCGACGGCTCGCCCCCTGCCTCGTCGGCGAAACCCATGCCGTAGAGGATATATTGGTAGTTGAAATAGGCGAAGCTCTCGACATCGAGCGTGAAGTCGAAGCGCCCCGGCGGCCGATAGCGCCATTGCGCCAGCAGATCGCGCAGCCGGTCGGAGATCGAGCCCGGATGAACATTGTCCCGCCAAAAGGGCTCGTCCCGGCGGCTGAGACAGTAATGGAGCTTCAGGAAATCGGTGATGGTCCGATAGCGCGCCGTCATCAGCGCGTTGAACCGCGCGGCGGGCGCATCGATCGGACCGCGATGGGGAAATAACTCGGCCAGCATCGCCACCGCCGCCTCGATCAATACGATGCCGGTCGATTCCAATGGCTCCAGAAACCCGCCCGCCAGCCCGATCGCCACGCAATTGCCGATCCAGGGACGCCGCCGATAGCCGGGATCGAAGGTCAGGAGGCGTGGCTCGACCATGGCCGGATCGCGCCCCAGATAGGCCGCCAGCGTCCGTAATGCGGTATCGTCGTCCATATGCGCGTCGGAATAGACCGTGCCGATCCCCCGCCCCTGCGCCAGGCCGATGTTCCAGCTCCAGCCGGCCGGATGCGCGGTGGCGACCGTCATGGTCGGCAGGCCGCCCCCTGCCGCCGCCTCGTCATAGGGCAGGCGACAGGCGAGCGCGCGATTGGTGAAAAGCTGATCCCGGACCGACACCAGTTCCTCACCGAGCACGCCGCCAATCAGTTCGGCCCGCTGTCCCGTGCAATCGACGTAAAGGTCCGCGACCAGCGAGCCATGATGGTCGGTCAGGATATGGTCGATCGCCCCCGCCCCGTCACGCGCCGCGCCGATCAACCGTCCGTTCAGATGGCGGACGCCCATAGCCACCGCATGGTCCGCCAACAGCGCGACGAGACGATGCGCATCGAAATGATAGGCATAGCTTAACGGGCCGTCATACGCCCCCTCCCCCGCCTGTTTGGGGCCGCGCCCGGCTGCGGCGACGCGGTGCTGGATCGTCACCGCCTCGGCAAAGGGCACGCGGCCGGACGGCTCCTGGGACAGCCAATGCGCCACCAGATCGACGCCGTCCGCCTGAAAGGGCGGCTCGAACGGATGCCAGTAACGGTGCCGCCGCTCCGGTGTCGGGGCATGGCGCCAGTCGTCGAAGCGGATCCCCTGTTTGAAGGTCGCGCCCGCCGCGCGGATGAAATGCCCCTCGTCGATTCCCAGGAAGCGCAGCGTGTTGCGCATCGTCGGAAAGGCCCCCTCCCCGACGCCGATCGCCCCGATGTCCGGCGCTTCGAGCAGCGTGATCTTAATGTCGGGCCGCCCGCCCAGATAGCGCGTCAGATAGGCGGCGGTCAGCCACCCCGCCGTGCCGCCACCCACGATCAGGATCGAACGATGGCCCCCTTCCCCGCTATGCCCGTCCATCCCGGTCACATCCTTACGAACAGGTTGCGGAACCAGGGCGATCCGCCCCGCGTCGCCTGCCGCCAATCCTCTCCGCTATCATCGGGCACGAATCCCCATGGAGAGAATAGCTTGGGCCGCCCCACCTTATAGGCAGACACGTTGCGCGTGACGAGGGTCAGGCCGTGGACCAGCGCCGTCGCCACCAGCAGCGCATCGCGCGTCACCGGATAGCCCAGCCCCGCCGAACGCCGGACCACCGCGACATCGACCGGCAGGATGCGCCCGTCGAACGCTGGCAAGACGCGATCGGCAATCCAATCGCCGCCCGTCGTACCCTTCCGCGACGGCGGCGCTACATCCTGCAGGTCGAGCAGCGTGATCGCCGACAGGAACAATTCCTGGCGAGGAACCCCCGCCGCCCACTCGATCAGACCGGGATCCGCCCCGCCGCCCCGTGCGGCGCGCAGTTCGGCCACGACCATCGCATCCAGCAGATACATCAGCGCGGTCGGTCCCAGTCGCGTCCCGTCACCACCTGTTCGACGGGGAGCGCATCGGGATCGGCGAGCAGATCGACGATCGTCTCCGTCTGCCCCGCCAATTGGCGAAAGGCACCGATGCCCAGCAGGACATGGGTCGGCTTTCCGCGATCGGTGATGAAGACCGGTTCGATTCGCGCGAGCCGCTTGGCGCGGCTGACATCCTGATTGAACTCGCGACTGGTCAGCGTCTTCATCCGCGCCTCCGACCGTCCGGAACGGCCCATCGATATGTAGGTACGTACCTACATTGTAGCATCCAAAACACATTTTGCCACGTGCCGTTCGAAATCCCACATCGCGCCGCAAAATCCCGTTGCAACTTGATGTGACTTGCCTCGCTATCCGCCGGTCACGCCCACCGATAACGGCGAGACGGGGGGATCAGCATCGCATGAACGACGCCATCGACAGTTTCTGGCACACCGCTGGCGGCATTTTATCGCCCCATGGACCCGCGATCGCGGGAGCGGCGGCGACCTATGCGCCCGGCGACTACAGCATTCATTTCTTCCTGCAATTGGCGGTCATTCTGCTCGCCTGTCGGATCGTCGGCTGGTTCGGCCAGCGCTTCCTCGCGCAACCGCCGGTGGTGGGGGAGATGATTGCGGGCGTGATCCTGGGGCCGTCGCTGCTTGGCCTGGCCTTCCCCAATCTGCAGGGCGCGATCTTTCCCAAGGAAACGCGCAATGTCCTTTATGCGGGCGCGCAACTGGGGGTGGCGCTCTACATGTTCCTGGTTGGCCTGACCCTGCGGCTCGACCATTTCGAGTCCAAGGCACGCAGCGCGATGGCGGTATCGGCATCGGGGGTCATCGCGCCGTTCCTGATCGCGGTGGCGATCACGCCGCTGCTGTTGACCGTACCGGGCCTGTTCGCGCCGGGGATCAGCCAGGCCAATGCGACGCTGTTCATGGGCGCCTGTATCGCACTGACCGCCTTTCCGATGCTGGCGCGGATCATCAACGAGCGGGGGCTAGCCAACAGTCCGCTCGGCACCCTGTCGCTGGCGGCGGGGGCGTTCGACGATGCGGCCTCATGGTGCGTGCTGGCCATCGTGCTGGCGACGTTCGGCGGGGGTAGCGGGGTGGCAATCCTGGCGATCGGCGGTGCGTTTCTCTATGTGGGCTTTCTCGTCCTGTTCGGCCGCCGCCTTCTGGCGCCGCTGGGCCGTGCGGTCGAGGCTCGGGGCGAGATGAGCATGAACGTGCTGGCGGTCACGCTGATGGCCTTTTGCACTTCCGCCTTCATCATGGACGCGATCGGCGTGCATGGCATTTTCGGCGGTTTCATCCTGGGCGTCTTCATGCCGCGGGGCCTGTTCGTCACCGAGTTGAAGAAGAAGGTCGAACCGCTGGCGGTCGTCCTGCTGCTGCCGATGTTCTTCACCTATTCGGGGCTGAACACGCGGATGGACATGGTCAATTCGGGCGAGTTGCTGTTGATCGCGCTGGGCATTCTGGCCGCCTCGATCGCGGCCAAGTTCGGCGCCTGCTATCTGGCGGCGCGCGCCTGCGGCGAGGACAACCGCACCGCCATGGGCATCGGCGCGCTGATGAATTCGCGCGGCCTGATGGAGCTGATCATCATCAATATCGGGCTGCAAAAGGGTATCATCGGCCCGACCCTGTTCTCGATGCTGGTGCTGATGGCGATCGTCACGACGATGATGGCGAGCCCCCTGTTCGAATATGTCTATGGCCGCAAGGCGCGGCTGATGGACGAGATGGAGGCGCTCAAGACCGCCTCCACCTGACACGCGGGTCTGAGCCGATCGCATCAGGGCCCCTATGTGAGCGTTACATCCAACTGCCCTGTCCGGCAGACAAGAGCGGCACGGCCGTCGCCCCCTGGCAGAGTAACCCAAAGCAATCCCGACATTTTTTCATTGTCTAATACGGGATACTAGCCCAGATTGCGCGAACAGCGGAGGCGGACACCGTCCCGTTCGTGTGGCAGGAGACGCCCCGCGCCGGAATGGTGTGACGTCGGCTCCTCCATCCAAAAATGATAGCGCTACTATAGGAGGGGTTATGCTGAAACGGATAGGGATCGCCTTGTTGACCTCGGCGAGTCTGGTGGCCGGGGCCTGTGCCGCCCATGCCCAATCGCTGACGGTCACGCCGGCCGAAACGCTGGAGACCCAGGGGCTGACCGTGATGGTCGACCAGAATCAGTTCAGCCCGATCTTCTTCGACGAGAAGAATGCCGGCATCCAGATCGTCCTGCATGGCGAACGGATCGCGACCGATGGCGCGGTGCGGCTGAACCCCACGCCCGAGCAATGGGACCCCGTTCCCGCCTTTGTCAGCCGGACACGCGGGTCCGAACCCAATCAGGTGATCGTCCGCTCCACCTATAAGGAGCAGGGGCTGAGCTACCGCGTCAAGGTAACGGCAGAGGGCGATGGCTTTCGGATCGCGGTCGACCTGGATCAGCCGCTGCCCGCGGCCCTGGCAGGCAAGGCAGGGTTCAATCTGGACTTCCTGCCGACCAGCTATTTCGGCAAGACCTATCTGATGGACGCGGCCCCCGGCCTGTTCCCGCGCCATGCCACCGGACCGATGGCGAAGAACGGCACGGGCGATCCGATGCCGCTGGCGTCCGGCGGCAAGTCGATTACCCTGTCACCCGAAGACCCGTTGACGCGCTTCACCATCACCTCGGACGTGGGGCCGCTGGAGCTGTATGACGCGCGCAATCGGGCGCAAAATGGCTGGTTCGTCGTCCGCTCGCTGATCGCGGCCGGGGCGAAGGAGAATGCGGTCGTCTGGCATGTCCGTCCCAATGTGGTGAAGGACTGGGTCCGCGCGCCGGTCGTGTCGTTCAACCAGGCGGGCTACACGCCGGGTCGGCCGAAGATCGCACTGATCGAAACCGATCCGCACGGGACGGCCCCCGCCGAGGCGGAGCTTGTCCGCCTCGCCGCCGATGGCACGCGCCAGTCGGTGCTGCGCGCAGCCGTCAGCCCACGTGGTCGCTGGATGCGGTATAACTATGCCGCGTTCGACTTTTCGAGCGTGCGTGATCCGGGCATCTATGCCATTTCCTATGGCGGGCGGACCACCAACCCCTTCCGCATCGCCGCCGATGCCTATGACCGCATCTGGCAGACCTCGCTCGACACCTTCATCGCCGAACAGATGGATCATGTCGGCATTCGCGAGCAATATCGCGTCTGGTCCGCGCCCTCCCATCTCGACGACGCGCGGCAGGCCCCGCCCAATCATGTCCATTTCGACGGGTACAAGATGGGGCCGAACCTCGATTCCCCCTTCAAGCCCGGTGAGCACATTTCCGGCCTGAACGTCGGCGGCTTTCAGGATGCGGGCGATTACGACATCCAGACGCCGCAAAACGCCGCCGTGGTGCGCGATCTGGTCTGGGGTCGCGAACTCTATGGCCTCGACTGGGACGAGACGAGCGTGGACGAGGCGGCGCGCGCGGTTGAAATCCGCAAGCCCGACGGCAAGCAGGATGCCATCCAGCAGATTCGCCACGGCGTCCTGCAACTGCTCGCCCAGTATAAGGTCTTCGGCCATGCGATCGTCGGCATCATCGATCCGGTCCAGCGGCAATATGCCCATCTGGGCGATGCGGGATCGCAGACCGACAATCTGACCTATGACGCGGCGCTGGGTGGCAGCGAGCGCAAGGGCGGCGCGTCGGGCGCGCAGGACGATCGCTGGGCCTTCACCACCGATCTGCCCGCCAACAATCTGGCGGTCGCGGGGGCGCTGGCTGCGGCCTCACGCTCGCTGGCCGATAGCGATCCGGCCATGGCGGCGGAGGCGTGGGATGCGGCCAAGATACTGTGGAGCCGCCAGCAGAAGGGCAAGATCAAGGCGGGCGATGGCCGCGACGATTCGGGCTCACCCTGGTCGGCGGATGGGGCCAATGTCGGTGCGACGGTCGAGATGCTGATCACCAGCAAGGGCGACCGCGTCTATGCCGATCGCCTGCGCACGCTGATGCCCGTCATATCCAAAAGCTTTGCCTGGGTCGGTGCGTCGGCGGTCCGGGCCATCCCGTTCATGGACGCACGCTACCGCGCCGCGCTGGTGCCGCTGGTCCGCCAGGCCAAGGCGAAGATGGACGCGGAGGTGGGCAAGAACCCCTTCGGCGTTCCCATTGCGGAGGGAAGCTGGGCCGGATCGCATCAGGTGGTCGAGTTCGGATCGACCATGTACCTGATGCACAAGGCGTTTCCAGAGATCATCGGCACCGGCTACACGCTCAACGCGATCGATTACGTGCTGGGCCGACACCCGGCCAACAACCTGTCGCTGGTCTCCACGGTGGGCACCGCGTCCAAGCTGATCGGCTATGGCCATAACCGGGCCGATTATGGCTTCATTCCGGGCGGGCTAGTGCCCGGCGTACTGATCGTCAAGCCGGACTTCCCCGAGTTGAAGACCGACTGGCCGTTCCTGTGGTTCGAGAACGAATATACGGTCGCGACCACCTCCGCTTACATCCTTGCCGCCAATGCCGCGATCGAGGCGACGAAGGAAAATCGCTGATCCCGGATGGGGCGAGACGGCATCGTCTCGCCCCGCTTACCGTCAGTAATCGAAGCGCAGCGTCGCCAGGATGCTGCGGGGCGCGGCATAGAAGGCCTGCCCATATTTCAGCGTACCCAGATATTTGGCGTTGGTGACGTTGCGCAGGTTCACGCTGGCGCGGACATGATCGATCAGGCGGATGCTGCCCAGCAGATCGAGCGTGGCATAGGCGTCCTGCACCACCGGGATCGCCTGCCCGGCGGCCGTCACGGCGCCGCTGTCGTTGCTGATCCGGCTCTGATAGCGGAACTGGCCGCCCAGTCTCAGGTCGTTCAATTGCTCGATGCTATAGGTCGCCGCCAGCTTGAACGTGTCGCGCGGGATGAAGGGACGCGACCGGGTGCCGTCGCCATCCTCGACCTGAAGATGGGTAAAGCCCCCCGACAGCAGCCAGCGGTCGGTCATGCGCCCCGCCAGCTCGATCTCGAACCCCTTCGAGACGGTGTCCTGCCCGGTATAATAGTTCACGCCGACCGGGCCATTGGCGCCGTTGAAGGAACCCGCATAGAGCGCCAGCCCCTTCTGCTCGGCACGAAAGACCGCCGCCGAGCCATAGAGGCGGCCATCCAGCCATTCGCCCTTCAACCCCGCCTCGATGCTGGAGCCGCGCGCGGGCGCGAGGCGGGTGTTGGTGATGTCCACCTCGCTCTGCGGATTGAAGATGCCGGTATAGCTGGCATAGGCGGTGACATGACTGGTCAGGTCGTACAGCGCGCCCAGATAGGGGGTGACGCGGCTGTTCCGGCGGGTCTGGTCGACGTCGTAGGATTCGCCCGAGCTCCGCAGCCAGATCGCCGTCGCGCCCACCACGCCCTTCAGCCGGTCGGTCAGGTTCAGGTGCATCGCACCATAAGCGCGGGTCAGGCGATCCTGCGTATCCGCTTGCTGCACCATCGGCGCATAGCCGACCTGCGGGGCGCGGAAGTTGGCAAGATTGCGAATATCGCCATAGTCGATGGCCCCCAACGCCTGGCCCTCATATTGCTCGCCATTCGACCGGCCGGTCGAGACGCCAAAGGCCAGTTGATGGTCGCGCCCGAACAGCGACACGCTGCCCGAGGCATAGCCATCGAACAGGAGCTGGTCGTAATTCGAGTCGTAGCGCCCCGTCAGTCCGGCAACGCCCAGACCCGTCGCCCGGTTCGGCAGGTTATAGGCGTAGAGCAGCCGCGCGCTCTCCTCGAACCGCCGATAGGTGACGACACCGCGCACCGCCCAGTCGCCGAACGGCCGCCACGCCAGTTCGCCGAACGCGGTCTGGTCTAGGACATTCCAATAGGTCCAGTCCGCCGAGGTCGAGGCCGAACGCGCATAGTCGATCCGTGTGCCGTCGCTATAGGTCAGCGGCAACGCCCCCCACAGCACGCCGCGCGAGCGATTGTCCTGCCGCGAATAGCCCAGGGTCGCGGTCAGCGCAGGCGTGACGTCCCAGGCAAGCAGCCCCGCCACCACGTCGCGGTTGACATGATTATAGTCGAGATAGCTGTCCCGCTCCTCATGCGCGCCGATCGCCCGCATCCGCAGGGACCCGTCCCCGGTCAGCGGGCCGGACACGTCGCCTTCCAGCCGCCACATATCGAACGAGCCCAGATAGGCCGAGCCATTGGCCTGGAAGCTCTTGGTCGGGCGCTTGCGCAGGAAGTTGATCGTTGCGGACGGATTGCCGACGCCGGTCATGATCGCGTTCGCGCCGCGCACCGCCTCCACTCGGTCGAACAGGATGGTGTCGAGATCGCCGGTCTGGATGTTGTAGAACATCGGCAGGCCGATGCCGTCGAACTGGAAATTGGTGATATCGAACCCGCGCGAATTGAATTCGGTACGGTCGGTCTCGGTCCGCTCGACATTGATGCCGACCGTCTGGGTCAGCAGGTCCTGGACGTTGGTCAATGCGAAGTCGTCGATCCGTTGCCGGTCGATCACCGTCACCGACTGCGGCGTCTCGCGCAGCGACAGCGCCAGGCCGGTCGGGGACGCGCTTTCTTGATCCCCCGCCTGCGCGACACGTGCGCCATTGACGATGATGTCGTCCGATCGCTGGGGATCGGCGGGGGCCGCCGTCTCGGCGGCAAAGGCCGGACCGCCCCAAACCAGTGACGCGACACCGACCGACATGGCCGCCATCAGGCTGCGCTTCATACTTCCTCCGCTGACACAATATGCCCCATCGGGCCTGTTGGACACGCCCCCTAGTGCGAACAATAATGATAATCAATCGCATAATAATTGAATGGCTTAGCGCAATGTAATATCATATCGGCACACTGAATTCTGAAAGGAGGTTCGTCATTATCCTGCGTCGCCGCCCGATCGCCCTGACCTGCACCGCCATGGCCTGCTACGTCCTGGCCTGTTTCGCATCACCCTCGTCCGCCTTGGGCCAACAGCCGGTCTCTCCCCTTCTGCCTCCGGCGCCCGCATGGTCCGGGGCCAGCGAAAAGCTGATCGTCGGGCGTGACGACCGATGGATCACGCCCGCCGAGGCATCCGGTTTCACCACGAGCCCAGCCTTTGCCGAGGTCCGGCAATATCTCGACCGGCTCGCCGCGGCCTCGCCGTTGATAAGCGTCCATGGGTTCGGGCATACGACCGAGGGTCGCGAGCTTCTCTATGTCCGCGCCAGCAAAGGCGGCGCGCCCAAGCCCGTCGTCATGGTGCAGGCCGGCATCCATTCGGGCGAGATCGACGGCAAGGATGCCGGGTTGATGCTGCTCCGCGACATCGCGTTTCGCGGCAAGGCGGATATTCTCGACAAGGTCGATCTGGTCTTCGTCCCCGTCCTGAACGTCGACGGACATGAGCGGATGACCGCCTTCAACCGTCCGCACCAGCGCGGTCCGGCCGAAAAGGGCGAGCGGGCCAATGCCCGCAATATCAACCTGAACCGTGACTATGCCAAGCTGGATGCACCCGAAACGCGAGCCGTCGTCGCGCTACTGCGCCAATTCGATCCCATTCTGTACGTCGACCTGCACGACAGCGACGGGTTCGACCAGCAATATGACATCAGCTTCACCTATGCGGGCTGGGGTCGCTATGCCCGTCACCGCGCGACCGCCGACTGGCTGGAGCAGCGCTTCACCGATCGGGCCATGACCGCGCTGACGCAAGCGGGGCATATCCCGGTCATCTATCCCAGCCCCATCGACGTCCGCGATCCGTCCAAGGGCATCCGCTACAGCCCGGAAGGGCCGCGTTACTCGACCGGCTATGGCGATTTTATCGGCATCCCGACCGTGCTGGTCGAAAACCATATGCTCAAGCCGTTTCGCCAGCGGGTTCTGGGCACCTATGTACTCCTTGAGGCCGCATTGCGGCTGGCGGGGCAGGATGCGGACCGGATCGCCGCCGCCAAGGCCGCCGACCGTGCCTCGCGCCCCGCAACATTGCTGACCCGGTGGACACAAGCCGCCCAGCCGATCGGATGGATCGACTTCAAGGGCATCGGCCATGACCTCTATCTCTCCCCCGCCTCGGGACGACAGGAGCAACGCTGGGACGGGCAGCCACGCACCCTTAGCATACCGATCATCGGCCAAAGCCCGGCCGAAACCGTCACCCTGCCCAAGGCCTGGTGGATTCCGCCCGAACAGGTCGAGACGATCGAGCGGCTGAAATGGCACGGCATCGCCTTCGACACGATCGACGCGCCGCGCACGCTGCCGCTGGATCAGATCACTGTGACCGAGGCAAGACCGCTGCCACCGTCTGACGGCCGCTATCCGATCGACGCGCGCGTGCGGCACGAAACGGCAGAGCGGACCCTTCCGATCGGCAGTGTCCGCGTTTCGGCCGATCAACCGCTCGGCCTGCTTGCCGCCGCACTGCTTGAGCCGGAAAGCCAGGACTCGCTGATGGCCTGGGGCTTTTATCCAGAGATGCTGACCGCGCCCGTCCGCACCGAGGCCTTTGTCTTCGCGCCCATGGCCGACCGGATGCTCGAGCAGGACGCCCAATTGAAGGCCGCATTCCAGGCCAAGCTGGACGCAGATCCGGGTTTTGCCGCCGATGGCGAAGCGCGATTGAACTGGCTGTTCGACCATTCGCCCTATCGCGACCGTTTCGTCCGCTCCTATCCGATCCTGCGCGAGCCGCGATGACAAATATGTCATGAGCGACCGAGCAAATTGACTGCCATGGCAATCATTGCCATGGCAGCAAAATGACATGCTCCGAGTCCCAACCCTTTGATCCTGAACGTTCGGTCGGTTACCTGACCAAGCGGGTCTTCCAGCTCGGCCGGATCGGCATGGAGCCGATCTTCGCCGACGAAGAGGTGACTCACGTTCAATGGAGCGCCCTGATGGCGGTCCAATATGGCGTGGGCGGCACCGCCGCCGAGCTGTCGCGCCATCTGTGCCACGACACCGGCGCGACCACCCGCATCATCGACACGCTGGAAGAGCGGGGCCTGATCCAACGCTGCCGCTGCACCGAGGATCGCCGGGTCGTGCGCCTGAGCCTGACCGAGCAGGGGCGCGAGATCGCGATGCGGTGCAAGGACAAGGCCACGGCGATGTGGAGCGGCTGGCTGTCCGACTGGGCGGAGGAGGATGTCGATCGCCTGATCGACTATCTGCAGCGCCTCCGCGATCGCCTGGAGAATGAAGCATGAAGCGGACTATTCCCCTCATCGCCCTGCTTCTTGCGGGTTGTTCCGTTCCCCAGGCGCATCCCGCTGTCACCCAGACCGCGCCCGAGACGCTGGGGCTGGGCGATGCGCAGGCCCCGCTCGTCGCGACCGACTGGTGGCGCGGGCTGGGTGATCCGCAGCTCGACCGGATCGTCGACGATGCGCTGACCGGCAACCCGTCCCTTACCGTGGCGCTGGCGCGGTTGCGGCAGGCGGAGTCGGTGCTGGCCAGCCGCCGTGCCGATGACGGTCCCGCCGTCTCGCTCGACGCGCAGGAGCAATATAGCCGGATTTCCGGTCGCTACACGATCCCGCCGCCCTATGCGGGCACGACCCAGTGGCTGGGACAGGCGCAGGCCAATCTGAACTGGACGATCGACCTGTTCGGGCGACAGGCCGCCGCGATCGAGGCGGCGCGCGCCTCCACCCGTGCGGCGGCGCTTGATGTGACGGCCGCCCGACTGGCGCTCGCCGGATCGGTCGCGCAGACCTATGTCGAACTGGCGCGGGCCGAGCGGCAGGCAGGCATCGCCCGCCAGACCATCGCAACGCGCACCCGTTCGCTCTCGCTGGTCCAGTCGCGCATCCGCCATCAGCTTGCCAGTCAGCTCGACGCCTCCAGCGCGCAGACGCTGCTGGCCCAGGCGCAGGTGGCGCTGGCACGGGCAGAGGCACAGGCCGCCCTGTCGCGCAACGCCCTGGCCGCACTGGCCGGACGCGGACTGGATTATCCCGCGACGATCACACCGACCCGGATCGCCTTCGACGCCGCACTGCCCATCCCCGCGACGGTGCCCGCCGACCTTCTGGCGCGACGCCCCGACATCGCGGCGTCGCTCGCCCGAATCGATGCGGCGACCGCCGGGCAGGAGGTGGCGCGCAAGGCGTTTCTGCCCAACGTCAATCTGATGGCGCTGGCCGGGTTCCAGGCGGTCGGGCTCGGCAATCTGTTCACGGCCGATGCGGGCACGGCCGGCGCGGGCCCCGCCATCCATCTGCCGATCTTCGACAGCGGGCGGCTGCGCGCCGGGCTGGCGGGGGCGACTGCCGCGCTCGACCTTGCCACTGCCGACTATAACAACCGCGTCGTCGGCGCGGTCCGCGAGGCCGCCGACGCGGTGACGCGAAGCAGGACGCTCGCAACCGAGCGCGCCCGCCAGACCGAGGTGGTGCGCGGCCTGTCCGAGACCCGTCGCCTCAACGCCATCCGGGTGTCGAGCGGACTGCAATCGCAGCTTGGCCTGATCGACCCCGACATTCGCCAGCTTGAGGCCGATCAGGCCGACGCCAATCTCGCCGCCGATGCGGTCCAGGCGCGCATTGCGCTGGCCGTCGCCCTGGGCGGTGGTTTCTCCTCTTCTTCGCAAGGTATCACGCAATGAGCGACACCGAAGCCGCCGCCCCCTCCCCGGCAACCGCCCCGTCGGGCAAGCCCAGGGCACGCAAGACCGGGCTGACCATCCTTCTCGTCGTCGTCGTGGTCGCGGCGGTCATATGGGCGGTGTTCCACTTCCTGCTCGCCAAGCCGGAGGAAGAGACCGACGACGCCTATGTCGCGGGCGACGTGGTGTCGATCACCGCGCGCGATCCGGGCACGGTGCTCGCCATCCATGCCGACAATACGCAGACGGTGAAGGCGGGTGCGCCGCTGCTCGACCTCGATCCGGCGACGGCCGATGTCGGGCTGGCCTCCGCCGCCGCCGAACTGGCGCGCGCGGTTCGCGCGACCCGCGCCGACTTCACCAAGGTCAACCAGAGCGGCGCCGGGATCGTCCAGGCGCAGGCCGAACTGGCCCGCACGCGCGACGACTATGCCCGCCGTCGCGGCGCCGCCGCCGAGGGCGCGGTGTCGGGCGAGGAACTGTCCCACGCGGCCGACGCGGTGAAGGTCGCGACGGCGAATCTCAACCTCGCCCGCGCGCAGGCGGCCCAGGCACGGACCGCCGTGCAGGGCACCAATGTGGGGACCAACCCCGCCGTGATGGCCGCCATCGCCGCCTATCGCCGCGCCGCGATCACCCGCAACCATATGCATATCATCGCGCCGATCGACGGTGTCGTCGCCCAGCGCACCGTTCAGGTCGGGCAGCAGGTCGCAGCGGGGACGCCATTGATGGCGGTGGTTCCGCTCGACCGGCTATGGGTCGACGCCAATTTCCGCGAGACCCAGTTGAAGGACGTCCGCATCGGCCAGCCCGCGACGATCGTCGCCGACATGTATGGCGGCAAGATCGTCTATCACGGCAAGGTCATCGGCCTGGGCGCGGGCAGCGGCAATGCCTTCGCGCTGCTGCCGCCGCAGAATGCCAGCGGCAACTGGATCAAGATCGTGCAGCGCGTGCCGGTCCGCATCGGGCTGAACGCCAATGAGTTGCGCCAGAACCCGCTGCGCGTCGGCCTGTCCGCGACGGTCACGGTGGATACGGCCGACCAGAATGGCCCGCGGATCGGCACCGCCGCCGCCCAAGCCTATCAGACCCGCGCCACCGATGCGAACGACCCGGCGGTGGAAGCGCGGATCGCGCAGATCATCGCGGCCAATCGCTGATGGCCGGCGCCCCCGCACAGGGCGGCGCGGGGGAAGGTCCCGCGCCGCTGAAAGGTCCGGCGCTGGCGCTGGTCGCCTTCGCGCTGGCGCTGGGCACCTTCATGCAGGTGCTCGATTCGACCATCGCCAACGTCTCGCTGCCCACCATCGCGGGCAATTTGGGCGTCAGTTCGGACAATTCGACCTGGGTCGTCACCGCCTTCGCCGTCGCCAATGGCGTGGCGGTGCCGCTGACCGGCTGGCTGATGGGAAAATTCGGCGTGGTGCGCACCTTCTGCGTGTCGGTCCTGCTATTTACCATCGCATCCTTCCTGTGCGGCATCGCATGGGACCTGTCCTCGCTGATCGGCTTTCGCGTACTCCAGGGGGCGGTATCGGGGCCGATGATCCCGGGCAGCCAGGCGCTGCTCATCTCGATCTTCCCGCCACAGAAGCGGTCGACCGCGCTCGGCATCTGGTCGATGACCACATTGGTCGCGCCGATCATGGGGCCGATCCTGGGCGGATATATCTCCGACAATTATCATTGGAGTTGGATCTTCCTCATCAACGTGCCGGTCGGCCTGTTCTGCGCGGGCGTGTGCTGGCGCGGGCTGTCGAGCCGCGAAACCCCGACCCGCAACCTGCCGATCGACAAGGTCGGGCTGATCATGCTGGTCGTCTGGGTCGGCGCGCTTCAGATGATGCTCGACCTGGGCAAGAATGACGACTGGTTCCATTCGACCCGGATCGTCGTGATGACGGTGATCGCGATCGTCGGCTTCGTCGCCTGGCTGATCTGGGAGTTGACCGACGCCAATCCGGCGGTCGACCTCTCGCTGTTCAAGGGCCGGAATTTCAGCCTCGGGACGCTGGCCTTCTGCCTGGGCTATGCGGTGTTCTTCGCCAATACGCTGCTGCTGCCGCTCTGGCTCCAGACGCAACTCGGCTATACCGCGACCTGGGCGGGTCTCGTCGCCGCGCCCAGCGGGGCGGTGGCGGTGGTCCTGACCCCGTTTGTCGCGCGTCTTTCGGGCAAGGTCGATGCGCGGATCATGGCCACCATCGCCTTTGCCGCCTTCGGCCTGTCCTATTGGATGCGATCGGGGCTCAACACCCAGGCGAGCTTCAGCGACTTCGTGCTGCCCCTGATGGTACAGGGCATCGCGATGAGCACCTTCTTCCTCGCCATGCTGACGATCGCACTGGACGGGGTGCCGCAAGCGCGTATTCCCTCGGCCACCGGCATTTCCAACTTCGCACGCATCACCGCGGGCAGCTTCGCCGCGTCGCTGACCACCACCATGTGGGACCGACGCGAGGCGATGCATCAGGCGCATCTGTCGGAGGCGATCGGCCAGAACCCGGTGTGGCAGATGGCACGGACCGGGCTCAACCATCTGGGCCTGACCGATACGCAGGCCGCCGCCGCCGTCACGCGGCAGATGGTGGGGCAAGCCTATCTGCTGGCATCGACGGACATCTTCTATGTCTCGGCCTGGCTGTGCATCGTGCTGGCGGCGCTGACCTGGTTCACCCGGCGACCCAAGCCGCATGACGGACCGATCGCGGCGGATTGACCCTAATCCCTGCCTTGGCAGGGGAGCCGGCAGCGCAAAACACCGAATGAGGAGTGTCACCACCAACGATGACACTCCTCATTGCGCTTGGTCGCCCCCTCCCCGTCCATGCGAGGATTTGCTACGCTCCCCGAAAAGGGAGACGGATGATGCTGAAAACACTTACGATCATGGCACTGCTCACAGTGGCGCAGGCTCCGTCCGATCCGCATCTGCCGGGGCGTATTGTCGACAGCGTGGCCCCTGTCCTACCCGTCGGAATCGATCGCGGCGTGCTGATCGTCTCCAAGACCAATGGCTGGCGACATATCGAGCACATCCCCCATTCCAACATCGTTCTCGCAGATATCGCCAAGCGGCTCGGTCGCCCCAGCTTCACGACCGAAAACGCCGCCGTCTTCAATGACGACCATCTATCCCATTTCTCGGTCGTCGTACTGAACAGTGCGAGCGGCGATTTCCTGACGCCCGAGCAGCAGGCGGCCTTCGCCCGGTTCGTGGCAAGAGGCGGCGGCGTGGTCGCGCTCCACGCGGCGGGCGACGACAGCCATAAGGAGCCCTGGTATGCCGATACGATCATCGGCACGACCTTTATCGGGCACCCCAATGGCGAGGATCATATCCAGTCCGCCCGCGTCATTGCCGCCCAGCCGCGTCATCCCATCCTGGCCGGGGTCCGCATGCCCTGGGTCGCGCGCGACGAATGGTACAGCTTCGACGGCAATCCCGCCGCGCGTGGCATGATCGTCCTCGCACAGGTGGACGAGGCGAGCTATCGTCCGGGCGAGAAGCTGCGCATGGGCACCCATCCGGTCATGTGGATCAATTCGCGCACCACGGGCCGGGTCTTCTACTCGGCGCTGGGCCATGAGCCGCAGCTTTACGACGACCCCGCCTATCGCCGCATCCTGACCAATGCGATCCGCTGGGCCGCGCGGTCCTAGCCCGTCATTGCGTAGCCGTGCGCGTCAGCACTCGACCACGTTCACGGCCAGGCCCCCCAGGCTGGTTTCCTTATACTGCGACTTCATATCCTCGCCGGTCTGGCGCATCGTTTCGATGACCTGATCCAAGCTGACGATATGCCGCCCATCGCCATGGAGCGCGAGATAGGCGGCGTTGATCGCCTTGATCGCCCCCATGGTATTGCGCTCGATACAGGGGATCTGGACAAGGCCGCCGATCGGATCGCAGGTCAGGCCCAGATTATGCTCCATGCCGATCTCGGCGGCATTCTCCACCTGCGAAGGGGTGCCGCCCAGCGCCGCCGCCAGCCCCGCCGCCGCCATCGAACAGGCGACGCCGACCTCGCCCTGACAGCCCATCTCCGCCGCCGAAATCGAGGCGCGCTTCTTGTAGAGCATTCCCACCGCCGCCGCCGTCAGCAACAGGGTCCGCATTCCGTCACGCGTCGCACCGTGGACGAAGGTCTCATAATAGCGCAGCACCGCCGGGATGACGCCCGCCGCGCCGTTCGTGGGGGCGGTGACGACCCTGCCCCCGGCCGCATTTTCCTCGTTGACGGCCAGCGCCCACAGGCTGACCCATTCGAACACTAGGCTCGGATCGGTGCGTGGCCCCCGATCGAGCAGCTTCTGCCGGATCGCCTGTGCGCGACGCTGTACCTTCAATCCCCCCGGCAGGACGCCCGATGCGGCACAGCCCCGTTCGATCGCGCCGCACATCGCATCGCGAACCCGGTCCAGAAACGCGTCGGTCTCGCCATCTTCACGCCATGCCGCTTCATTGGCTCGCACGATCTGCGCGATCGACAGACCGGTCTCGGCCGCCCGTTCCAGCAGTTCCGCGCCCGAGGCAAAGGGATGCGCCAAGCGACGGTTGGTCCGCATCGGCTCGGCCCCCTCCATGCGGATCGCGCCACCACCGATCGAATAGAAGCGCCGCACCACCGCACTGCCGTCCGCCAGAAAGGCCGTGAAGACCATGCCATTGGGATGCGCGGGCAGAAAGCCCGGCCGGAACAGCAAGTCAGCCTCATAGTCGAAGGGCAGATCATGCCGTCCGTCCAGGCGGATCTCACCCGTTCGGGCGATATTCGCGAGCAGCCCCTCGATCGCGTCGGGATCGACCGTCTCGGGCGTTTCCCCGGCCAGCCCCAGCAGGACCGCACGATCGCTATGATGGCCACGACCGGTCAGCGACAGCGATCCGAATAGCTCGGCCTGCACTCGTTCCGGGACCAGGCCGGTGTCGAGCATTTCCGCCGCGAACGCCTTGGCCGCGCGCATCGGGCCGACGGTGTGCGAACTCGATGGACCGATCCCGATCGTGAACAATTCCGTGACGCTGACGGCGGCGATGCTGTCTTCACTGCGTGGCAAGGTGGTCATTGGGCTGGCAGGAAGGGTCACGATCGTTCCAGTTGTTACCGGTTTGCCGATGACTAGCCCAATCGCCCGTCACGGGCCAGCCGCGAAAACGGCCTTTCCCAAGTCTCGCTACAGCGCCTCTCCCGTCTCGACCGGCGTGACTTGGTCGACATGGCAACCGGCGATGACGTCCATCGATCGGACGATCCGCACCCTGATCCTGATGCCATCACCTTTGGCGGAGTGGATCATACGCCGCCGCAGACCCATATCGCGCAAGGACCATGAATTCCGCTCGACCAGGCGCGAACCGGCTGATGGCGAATCCCATCCATCACGCCCCTTACGCAACAAAGCCCGGCACTTCCCTAGGAAGTACCGGGCCTTGTCGACATCCGCTCAAACGAGCGAAGCAGTTACTTGCGGAGCGTGAGACCGCCACCGAAGCGCTTGTTGAAGCGCGCGACCTGACCGCCGGTGTCCAGCATCTGGCCACGGCCACCGGTCCAGGCCGGGTGCGCCAGCGGATCGATGTCGAGCTGCATCGTGTCGCCTTCCTTGCCCCAGGTGGAGCGGGTTTCGAACACGGTGCCGTCGGTCATCTGCACCTTGATCATGTGATAGTCGGGATGGGTATCGGTCTTCATGATATTGCTCCGGAAATGGCTGGTTCCGACCAGCCTTAAAGCTCAAGGCGCGGCCCATAGCGGACCGCGCCCCGATAGTCAAAAGCGACGTGGTGCCGTCACGCCTCGGCGGGCGGGTCGGCGATCATCGCGGTGAAATTGGCCTCCGCCACGACGGTGCCGTCGATCTTGGCGACACCCGCGAACTTACAGACGCGGGTCCGCTTCGACACGAACTCGACCTCCAGATGCAGAAGCACCCCGGGTTCGACAGGCTTGCGGAACTTCACGCCATCGATCGACATGAAGTAGACGAGCTTGCCCGAATTGGCGAGGCCCAGGCTCTCCACGCCCAGGACACCGGCGGCTTGTGCCAGCGCCTCCACGATCAGCACGCCCGGCATGATCGGACGGCCGGGATAATGGCCCTGGAAAAAGCCCTCGTTGATCGTCACCGCCTTCACCGCGCGGATCGACGTGTCGAGGACCAGTTCCTCGACACGATCGACCAGCAGCATCGGATAACGGTGGGGGATCGCCGCCATGACCCGGGTAACGTCCAGCGGGCCCATGACGGTCTTCACCGCATCATTCACGACGTCGCTCACGGACGAATTACCGGCCGCTGTTCTGACGACGCGCGGGCGCCGTAGCGGGGGTCGCGGCCGGAGCGGCGGCGGGAGCAGCACCCTGCTGCTGACCCTGCTGACCCGGCTGCCAGTTGGCGGGCGGGGTGATGCTGACGGTCGGGACCAGCTTGTCGAGCTCGGCCGTCACCGCAGAGGTGATGTCGGCGGTCGGCTGCATGAACAGCACCGCCTGCGGGCTGACCAGCAGGCTGACATTCTTGGCGCGCACGGCGTTCTGCACCGCTTCGCCCAGACGCGCCTGGATCTGCTCGACCGCATAGCCCTGTGCACGGGCGGCGGGCTGGGTCAGGCGGGCGAGTTCCTGCTCACCGGCCTGCTGCTTCGCCTGGATCGACTGAGCCTGGGTGCGCAGCGCGGCTTCGTTGGCGTTGGGGGCCGAACGGGCGGTCTGGAACGCCTGGACCAGCGGCTCCAGCTCGCGGCCGATCGCGGCACGACGGGCTTCGGCCTGGTCGAGCTGAGCCTTGTAGGTCGTCTCGATCTGCTGGCGCGCGGTCGTCCAGGCACGCGAACCGGCGATCGCGCCCTGCGGATCGGCAACGGCGACGCCGTTGACCTGGGCGCTGGCGCTCGTGGCCACCGTGGCGGCCGGCGCGACGAGAGCCGCCGCGAGAAGGAGCTTGGAAATCGTCTTCATCAGAACTGCGTCCCTACGTTGAAAGTGATAAGCTTGGGGTCGTCGCCCGGCTGCGTGACCAATGCCTTGGCCAGGTCGATGCGCAGCGGTCCAAATGGTGAATTCCAGTTCACGCCGATACCGATCGACACGCGCGGCTTCCAGGTGCCAAGATAGAATTGCTCCTGGGCATAATTGGTGTTCTGAAGCGCGATATTGGCCGTCGAACCGGAGCAAGCGCCACCCAGCGTCGCAGAGTAGCCGGTCTGGCAGGTGGTGGTGAGGCCCGCCGTCTTGTCCGCCGTGGTGCTGTCGTTGGTAGGCACCTGAAAAAGCGGGCGTCCCTGTGTGTCCGTCTGGGCGACCGGCGCCAGCGTCGGCGAGCCGTCCTTATTGAACAAGGGATTGCCGTTGGCGTCCTTCGCCTGCGGGAAGTTGAGCGAGGCCAGCGGGCGGGTGACGCCCCACAGGCTGCCCGCCTGGACATAGACGCTGGGGCGCAGGCCCATCTCACGCGCGCCCGAACCCAATGGGATTTCCAGCTCCGCACGCGCCAGATAGTAAGCGCGGCCGCCCAGTGCGTCGTCGACGAACTGCTGCCGGTCCTTGCTGAGCGACTGGCTGCCGTCGTTGCCGATGACATAGGGCACGCGCAGCACGCGCGGGCCGACGCCACGAATGTCGAAGCCGCGGAACTGCGGCTCGCCCAGATAGAAACGATCGACGATGCGGACCGGATCGATACCCGGACCACGGCTGCCTTCGAGCGAGTGGATATAACCGCCCTCGCCCAGGATCGAGAAGACGAAGCCCTTGCCCAGCCCCTTGAACTTGGCGCCTTCCGCGCGGGTGCGGATATACTTCACGTCGCCGCCCAGACCAGCAAAGTCCTGGCTGAACGAGAAGCGATGACCCGCCGTCGGACGCAGGCGGCTGTTCAGGCTGTCATAGATCAGCGAATAGCCGATGGACGAGGTCCAGCGATTGCCGATCGAGTCGCAGAGATAGCGGCCCGCCTGCTGGAAGTTACAGCTGCCGTCCGCGTTGAAGAATGACGAGTCCAGGCCAACCTGGTCATAGGTCAGGCCATAACGACCCGACAGCGACCAATATTCGGTCAACGGCACGCCCGCACGAACCTGGAAGCCGGTCGAGACCTGGCTGTAGGTCGTCTGGCGCGTGGTGCCCAGATAGTTGAACGAGTTGAAGTCGCGGCGGAACACATCGACGCCGAGCGCGATATTCTTGTCGAACACATAAGGCTCGGTGAAGCCCAACTCGATCGACTTGGAATAGGCCGAGTAGTTGACGCCCGCGCGCAGTTCCTGGCCCTTGCCGCGGAAGTTGCGCTGGGTGATGTTCGCCTGGATGATGAAGCGTTCCAGCGACGAATAACCGGCCGACAGCTGCAACGAGCCGGTCGACTGTTCCTCGACATTGGTTTCCAGAACGATCCGGTCCGGCGTCGAGCCGGGGTTCTGCTTGATCTCCAGCTTTTCCTGGAAATAGCCAAGCGAGTTGATGCGGTCCTGGCTGCGACGGACCTGGAAGCTGTTGAAGGCATCCCCCTCGGCCACGCGGATTTCGCGGCGGACGACCTTATCCTGCGTCTGGGTGTTGCCGTTAATGTCGATCCGCTCGACATAGGTCCGCTTGGCTTCGGCGATGTTGAAGGTGATCGACATGGTCAGCGCTTCCTTGTCGCGCTGGAAATTCGGTTCCACGTCGGTGAAGGCATAGCCGAACAGGCCCGCCGTCTGGCTGAGGCTGTCGATCGAATCCTCGATCAGCTTGGCATTGTACCAGTCGCCCTTCTTCATCGGCAGCGACTGGGCGAGCTTGTCATTGTCGAAGTCGCGGATCTGGCTGTCGACCTTGACGTCGCCGAATTTGTAGCGCGGACCTTCCTCCACCACATAAGTGATGATGAAGTCCTTCTTGTCCGGGGTCAGCTCGGCCACCGCGCTGGTCACGCGGAAGTCGGCATAGCCGTTGGACAGATAGAAGGCGCGCAGCTTCTGCTGGTCGGCGGCCAGGCGATCCTGATCGTAGCTGGTGGCCGAGGACAGGAAACGGAACCAGCGCGACTGCTTGGTGTACATCGCACCACGCAGTTCATCGTCCGAGAATTTCTCGTTGCCGATGATGTTGATCTGGCGGACCTTGGACTTGGGCCCCTCGCTGATCTCGAAAACCACGTCGACGCGGTTCTGGTCCAGATTGACCATCTTCGGCTCGACCACTGCGCCGAAACGACCCTGGCGGCGATAGAGTTCGACGATGCGCGCCACGTCCTGTCGCACGGCGGTACGGGTGAAGATCTGGCGAGGAGACAGCTTGATCTCCTTCTTGATCTTGTCTTCCTTCAGGCGCTTGTTGCCCTCCAGAATGACCCGGTTGATGATCGGATTCTCTCGCACGCGCAGCACGATGTCACCGGACTCGACGCCCGAGATGGAGAAGTCGGCGAACAGCTCCGACGCCTGGAGATCCTTCAGCGCCTGGTCGAGCGTTTCGGGCGTATAGGGAATGCCGACCCGCAGCTTGGTATAGGACAGCACCGTCTCGGGTTCGATACGCTGCGCACCCTCGACGCGCAGCGTCTTGATCGTCCGCACCGGGGCGGGCGCGACGACCGATGTCGGGGCGGCGGCACCGCCGGGAGCGGTCGGTGCGGTCTGCGCCCAGACGGGAACGCCGGACAGCATCGTGCCCGCCAGCAATATGGCGCCCGCGCGCACAGTCTTCATACCCGTCATTGCTGTCACCAAACCCACCCCAGAAAAGTCGAACCGACCCCTGTCGTAACCGCGCCCTGCCCCATCGTCGTCAACCGATCAAGCCGGCGATATTCCGCCATAGGCCCAAATTGCCCAGATCATTGAACGTAACGAACAGCATCAGGGCCAGAATTGCGATCAAACCGCCGCGAAATGCCCATTCCTGGGCTGCCGGCTCCAGGGGACGCCGCCGCACCGCTTCGATCGCGTAGAAAAGAAGATGACCGCCATCCAGCATCGGCACTGGCAACAGGTTGATGAACCCCAGATTGATGGACACCAGCGCCACGAAGAAAACAAAGGCGTCCAGGCCTAGCGACATCTGTTCGCCCGATACCTTGGCGATCGACACCGGCCCGCCGAGTTCCTTCACCGAGCGACGGCCGGAGATCACCTGCCCGAGCGTTTCGACCATCATGCGGACGATCTCGCCGGTCCGCTGCACCGCGACGACAGGCGCGCGGAGCAGCCCGACCGGGCGGAGATCGACCTGGCCAGAGCCGCGAAGCCCCAGGCGACCGATGCGATAGCTGTTGCCGAATCGGTCGCGCTGCTGCTCGGTGCCGACCGTCGTCTCGGTCGTGAAGCTGCGCCCGTCCCGCTCGGCGGTGATGGTCACCCGCTCGCCCGCGCGAATCTGCACATAGCGGGCGATGTCGGCGAAGTCGGTGACGGTGCGATCCCCGATCGCGGTCACCCGGTCGCCGGCGCGAAGCGTCGTCGAGGCGGCCGCGCTGCCCGGCATCACCTGGCCGACCACCGGCGGGATCACCACCTCGCCATAAGCATAGGCGAAACCGGCCAGGATCAGGATGGCGGCGACGAAGTTGATCGCCGGGCCCGCCGCGACGATGATCGCGCGCTGCCACACCGGCTTGGCCTGAAAGGTCCGGGCGCGTTCTTCAGGGGGCAAAGAGAGCCAGGCCGCATCGGGCTGGCCGGCGGGGTTCATGTCGCCCGCGAACTTGACGTAACCGCCCAGCGGCAGCCAGCCGATCTTCCACCGCGTATCGCGCTTGTCGGTAAAGCCGAAAATCTCCCGACCGAAGCCGATCGAGAATGTCTCTGCCTTCACCCCGAACCAGCGGCCGGCAAGGTAATGACCCATCTCGTGCACGAACACGAGCGGACCGAGAGCGAGAATGAAGGCCAGAACGGTCAGCAACAGGCCGGGGGTTTCGATCAAACGACGCAATCCTCAACGCGCTCGGCCGCCAACACCCGCGTCTCCGCATCGATCGCGATCACCGCATCGAGCGTTTCCGGCGGGGCCGGGTCGTAGCGGTGGAGAACATGTTCGACGATTGCGGCAATTTCGAGGAAGCCGATACGCCGCGCGAGAAAAGCTGCGACCGCGACCTCATTCGCCGCATTCAAGATGGCTGGGGCAGCGCCCCCCGCCTCCAGCGCCGCACGCGCCAGCCGCAGCGCGGGAAAACGAAGCGGGTCGGGCGCGGCAAAGTCCATCCTCCCCAGCGCCACCAGATCGAGTGGCGCCATCGGAGTCGGCATCCGGTCGGGCCAGGCCAGGCAATGCGCGATCGGCACCCGCATGTCGGAGGGGCCGAGCTGCGCCAACATCGAGCCATCGACATAATCGACCGCCGAATGGATGATCGATTGCGGATGAAGCACGATCTCGATCCGGTCGGCCGGGACGGGGAACAGCCGGGCCGCCTCGATCAGTTCCAGCCCCTTGTTCATCATCGTCGCCGAGTCGACCGAGATTTTGGCACCCATCGACCAGTTGGGATGTGCCACCGCCTGTTCGGGGGTGACACGGCGCATCTCCTCGGTGCTCGATTCGCGGAAGGGTCCGCCGCTGGCGGTCAGCACGATCCGCCGCACCCGCTCGGGTCGGGCGAAGTCGAAGCATTGATAGATGGCGTTATGCTCGCTGTCCGCGGGCAGGAGCGTCGCCCCTGCCTTGGCCGCCGCCGCCAACACCACCTCGCCTGCGGAAACCAGGGGCTCCTTGTTGGCGAGCACCACCGTCCCGCCAAGGGCGATCGCCGCCATGGCGGGCTCCAGCCCGGCGCAGCCGACGATCGCGCCCATGGTCCAGTCCGCGCCGCTCGCCGCCGCCTCGATCACCGCCGCACGGCCGCCCGCGACACGCGTCTCCGTGCCCGCCAGCGCGTCGCGCAGATCGGGCAGGCAGCGCTCGTCCGCAACCACCGCCAGTTCGGCGCCAGTCCGCTTCGCCGCCGCCGCGAGCTTGCCGACATCGCAATTGGCGGTCAGCGCGCGAACCCGATAGCGGTCGGGCTCACGCTCGATCAAATCCAGGGTCGAGGTACCGACCGAGCCGGTCGCACCCAGAATCGTAACGCTACGCATCAGAACAGGTCCGGCAGGAAGATCAGGAAAGCCGCCACCGGCGCGACCGGCACGATGCCGTCCAGCCGGTCCATGACGCCGCCATGGCCGGGCAGGACATTGCCGCTGTCCTTCACACCGGCGCGCCGCTTCAGCCAGCTTTCGAACAGGTCGCCCATCTGCGCCAGCACCGCGAGCAGCGGCGTGGCGATGACGAGAAACATGGGCAGGCCATGATAGACATGCATCGCCGCCGCCAGCAACGTGGCCGCCGCGACGCCGCCGATCAGACCAGACCAGGTCTTGGCCGGGCTGATCGCCGGGGCAAGCTTCGGCCCGCCAAATTGCCGCCCCACGAAGAATGCACCGCTGTCGCAGGCCCAGACCAGCGCCATCGCCCAGAGCGACAGGGCCAGACCATCGTCATGCAGACGGATCGCCAGCAGCGAAAAGACCGGCAACCCGACATAGAGCGCGCCCGCGCCATAATCCGGCCGACGCGAAATGATGGTCAGGAAGAAGAAGACCCCCGCGATCAGCCCCAGCGCGAAGAAGCCCGGTCCCGCCGCCAGCCCCGGTGCCATGATGGCCAGCGGCACCGACAAGGCGAATTGCGCCAGCTGCTTGCGCGGGCGCTCGATCTTCAGAAGATCGGACCACTCGGCCATCATGAAAAGCGCGACGACGACCGCCAGCAACCAGAACGCCAGTCCGCCCAGCGCCAGACAGACGCTCGCCACCGCGATCATGACGATACTGGCGAGCACCCTTTTGGTCAGGTTGGACATGGCTCCGACGGGCGGGGTGGCCGGGGCCGCATCGGGCGCTCCGACCGATGGGATTTCAGGATCGGTCACAGGCCGCCGAAACGCCTGTGCCGTCGGCCGAACTCCGCCACCGCATCGGCCAGCGCCGCTTCGTCGAAATCGGGCCATAGCGTTTCGACGAAGAGCAATTCGGCATAGGCCGCCTGCCACAATAGAAAGTTGGACAGACGCTGTTCGCCCGAGGTGCGGATGACCAGATCGAGCGGCGGCAGGCCGTTCGTCTGCAACTCGCCCTCGATCGCCTGGGGCGTGATCGCGTCGGCGGTCATCTCGCCCGCCGCGACCTTCGCCGCCAGCCGCTTGGTCGCCTCGACCAGTTCGGCCTGCGCCCCGTAATTGAGCGCGATCGCCAGAATCGGTCCGGTATTGGCCGATGTCCGCTCGATCGCATCGTCGATCATCGCGACCAGATCGGGGGCGAAGCGGCGATAGTCACCGATCACGCGCAAACGGACATTGTCCGACACCAGCTCCGCCAGATCCTTGCGCAGAAAAATGCGCAGCAGCCCCATCAGGTCGCTGATCTCGGCCTCGGGTCGCCGCCAATTCTCGGAAGAGAAGGCATAGAGCGTCAGCGCCTCGATCCCCAGCGAGCGGGCCGCGCGCGAGATGCGGCGCACCGCCTCGACCCCGGCCTTGTGGCCGGCGAAGCGGGGCAGCAGACGACGTTTGGCCCAGCGGCCATTGCCGTCCATGATGATCGCGACGTGACGCGGGACCGCACCCGTATCGGGCACGGCCACCAGCGACCCCAGAGCCGTCTGGGCCGAGGCGGCCGGAGGACTCACTAACCCAGGATTTCCTTTTCCTTGGCCGCCGCCGCCGCGTCGAGATCGGCGATCGTCGCATCGGTCAGCTTCTGCACCTCGGTTTCATGGCGCTTGCGCTCATCCTCGCCGAACAGTCCCTTCTTCTCGTCGGTCTTCAGGCTGTCCATGCCGTCGCGACGCACGTTACGCACCGCGATGCGCGCGCTCTCGGCATATTTGTTGGCCAGCTTGGCCAGTTCCTTGCGGCGTTCCTCGGTCAGGTCGGGGATCGGCAGGCGCAGCGTCTGGCCGTCGTTGATCGGGTTAAGGCCGAGGCCCGCCGAGCGGATCGCCTTTTCGACCGGCGAGACGTTGGACTTGTCCCACACCTGCACCGACAACATGCGCGGCTCGGGCGCGGAGACGGTCGCGACCTGGTTCAGCGGCATATGGCTGCCATAGACTTCGACGGTCACCGGATCGAGCAAGGCGGTCGAGGCACGGCCAGTGCGCAAGCCGTTCAGATCGTGCTTCAGCGATTCGACAGCGCCCTGCATACGGCGCTCGAGATCGGACTTGTCATACGCTGCCATGATTAAGCTCCTTGATTCTGAACGATCGTCGACACACCCTGCCCCGCCAGCACGGCACCGAAATTGCCATGTTCGCGGATGTTGAAGACGACGATCGGGATATTGTTGTCGCGGCACAGCGCGATGGCCGAGGCGTCCATGACCTTCAGGTCGTCGGACAGAACCTTGGAAAAGGTGACGGTTTCGTACCGCGTCGCGGTCGGCACCTTCTTCGGATCGGCGTCGTAGACGCCGTCGACGCTGGTACCCTTGAACAGCGCGTCGCACTTCATCTCCGCCGCGCGCAGGGCCGCGCCGCTATCGGTGGTGAAGAAGGGCGAGCCCACGCCCGCCGCGAAGATCACCACCCGCCCCTTTTCCAGATGCCGCTCAGCGCGACGGCGGATAAAGGGCTCGCACACGCTGGACATCGGGATGGCCGACTGGACACGGGTGTCGACACCGATCTGCTCCAGCGCGTTCTGCACGGCCAGCGCGTTCATCACGGTCGCCAGCATGCCCATATAGTCGGCCGTCGCCCGCTCGATCCCCTTGGCCGCCGCAGACAGGCCGCGAAAGATGTTGCCACCGCCGACCACGATGCACAGCTCATAGCCCTGGGCCCGGACATCGGCGATCTCCTGCGCGACGCGCGCCGTGATCTCGGGAGAGATGGCCAAGCCCCCCTCGCCCATCAGGACCTCGCCCGACAGTTTCAGAAGGATACGTTTGAAGCGCGGGGTGGTCATCGTTTCTCGGATCTTGGTGATGAAAGTGGCGCGGACCTTAGGCGGCGACCGGGCAGCGGGCAACCGTCGAGCGGTGGGTCACCGGGATTTTCATGGGGATGGGAATTGATCGCCATGTCTTGCCGCCCCGTCCCACGGTCTCCGTTCCGGCTGAGCGAAGTCGAAGCCCATGGGCCTGCGCTCATCCCTTGCCCTTGAACCTCGCTCGGGGCGAACGGACGCTGGGAAAAGATGCCCCTACCCCCGAACACAAAGAGAGCGGCCGCCTTTCGACGACCGCTCTCCTCTACCCTCACCGTCCCATCCCGGAACGGTGCGAGGATTACGCCTTCTGCGGAACGCCCGAAGCCGCCGCCACTTCGGCCGCGAAGTCCGACGCTTCCTTCTCGATGCCCTCGCCAAGCTGGAAGCGGACATAGTCCACCAGCTTGATCTCGGCACCGGCGTCCTTGCCGGCCTTCGCCACGACGTCGCTGATCTTGGTCTTGCCGTCGATCACGAACAGCTGGCTGACCAGCGCGTGCTCCTTGCGGTACTTCGCGATCGAGCCTTCGACCATCTTGGCGATGATGTCGGCAGGCTTGCCCGATTCGGCGGCCTTTTCGGTCGCAATCGCGCGCTCACGCTCGATCTCGCTCTCGTCCAGGTCTTCCTCGTTCAGCGCCTTGGGGAAGGCCGCGGCGATGTGCATCGCGAGCTGACGGCCGAGCGCCTGCAGCGTCTCGTCGGCGGCTTCCGACTCCAGCGCGACCAGCACGCCGATCTTGCCCATGCCGGGCGCCTGCTGGTTGTGGACGTAGGACACGACCGCGCCCTTCGACACTTCGAGGCGCTTGGCGCGACGCAGCGACTGGTTCTCACCGATGGTCGCGACGTTGTTGGTCAGCACTTCGGCAACGGTGCCGCCCTGCGGCATCGCTTCGGTCTTCAGCGCTTCGATGTCGTCGCCCGACTTCAGCGCGATCGCGGTCACGTCGCGGACGAAGGCCTGGAACTGGTCGTTCTTCGCGACGAAATCGGTTTCCGAGTTCACTTCGACGGCGGCGCCGACGGTGCCGTTGGTGGCGACGCCGACCAGGCCCTCGGCCGCGGTACGGCTCGACTTCTTCTGCGCGGCCGCCAGGCCCTTGGTGCGCAGCCAGTCCAGCGCGGCGTCCATGTCGCCATTCGCTTCGGCCAGCGCCTTCTTGCAGTCCATCATGCCCGCGCCGCTCTTTTCGCGCAGGTCCTTGACCATCGCTGCGGTGATATCGGCCATTGTCTCAATCCTCTGTCTGAAAAGGGGGATGCGGGTAGGGCCGCCCCATCGGAGGCGGCCCTTAGCACGGCTTGCGTGTCAAGCCGATGTCATCGACCGGAGAGTTCGCCCGTCCGGTCGACGATCATCCCGCCCGCATGGCGGGACGGACGCGAATATTACGCGTCGATCTGGCGCTCGGCCTCGACAGCCTGCTCGGCCGTCTCGGTCGGGGCGACGGTCAGCGCTTCCTCGACGGGCGGCTCGGCCATCGCACCGAAGTCGGTGCCGCTGCGGCGCTGCTGCTCGTGACCGCCACGGGTGGCGGCGATGGCAACGGCTTCGCAATACAGACGGATCGCACGGCTGGCGTCGTCATTCGCCGGAACCGGGAACGCGATGCCGTCGGGCGAGACGTTCGAATCGAGGATCGCAACGACGGGGATACCCAGCGTGTTGGCTTCCTTGATCGCCAGCTCTTCCTTGTTGGCGTCGATCACGAACATCACGTCGGGAACGCCGCCCATGTCGCGGATGCCGCCCAGCGACAGCTCGAGCTTGTCGCGCTCGCGGGTCAGGTTCAGCACTTCCTTCTTGGTCAGGCCGTGCGTGTCGCCCGAAAGCTGCTCTTCAAGCGTCTTGAGGCGCTTGATCGAGTTCGAGATCGTCTTCCAGTTGGTGAGCATGCCGCCCAGCCAGCGATGGTTGACGAAGTGCTGACCAGCGCGACGAGCGGCCTCGGCGACCGGCTCCTGCGCCTGGCGCTTGGTGCCGACGAACAGGACCTTGCCACCACCAGCGACGGTCGAGCTGATGAACTCCAGAGCGCGCGCGAAAAGCGGCACGGTCTGCGACAGGTCGAGGATGTGGACGCCGTTGCGGTCGCCAAAGATGTAAGGCTTCATCTTCGGGTTCCAGCGATGGGTCTGGTGACCGAAGTGCGCGCCGGTCTCGACCAGCTGCTGCATGGTGACGACAGGTGCCGCCATAAGATAATTCCTTCCGGTTAGTCCTCTGGGAAGCGGATGACGCGGCGGGCAAAGCCCATGCGCACCGAAATATGATGCTTCCCATGCGGTGTTGAGGCGCGCGCCCTTAGCCTATGCGAATCCGCGTGGCAAGCGGCACATGCCGTTCACATCTGTTCCAAAGCCGATTGACAACGGAACAACAGCGGAACATAAAGGGTTCGCAAGGCAGAACACGGCCTGATCGAGACGAATCACATGCGAAACGTCCTGGATTTGGCACGGCTCAACCTGCTGTCACGAGGGCAGCGACGGAACTGATCAAATTTTTCAATGGTTACGGTTTGGTTAATTGGCCGAACCGCAGCGAACGGCAGGAGGCGGACATCATGATGATCGTGGTGAGTGTTCTGGTTTTCATGGGCGCGCTGGTCGCCGCTGTCGCTACCATCGCCATGATGATCGCGCCGCAATGGCGGCGCATCCTTCATCTGGCGACCGGCCATGTCGAACCGGCCTTCACACCGCTGGCCACGCTGGTGGTGGCCGAGCGCCGGATCGCCGTCAGGCGCTGGGCGGCGAGTTCGCCGGTGCTCTCGCCGCTGGCGCGACGCCGCGTTGCCGCTTGAGGCGGGCATAGGCGAGCATCGTAAAGGGTATGCTGATCAAGTAAGCCAGGCATAATGCCGTCAAAGCATGCCAAGGAGCCGAGATCAGCGCGACGCCGACCAGCACGATGATCGCCAACGCCTCAAACCGAACGTGACGGCGCAGGCGGAACGATGTCCATGACAGTGTGGCCAGGCTCGAGACCATGAGCAATGCCACGAAGGCGACCCACGGTGCGACCAAATAGGGCGAGGCGAAGACAGGCTCCCCCGTCCAGAACCAGAGATAGAGTGGCAGCATCGCCAACCCGGCCCCGGCGGGCGCAGGGACGCCGGTAAAGAAGCCCGCCGTCTTTCGCGGTTGATCGATGACGTCGAGTTGCGAATTGAACCGGGCCAGTCGCAGGGCGCAGAACACCGCCTGAAGCACCGCGCAGATCCAGCCGATTCGCGGCAGATGCTCCAGCGACCAGAGGTACAGGATCAACGCAGGTGCGACTCCGAAAGAGATCGCGTCGGAGAGCGAATCGAGTTCGGCTCCGAACCGGCTTTCGCCCCGTAATAGGCGCGCGATCCGGCCATCCAGCCCGTCGAGCAGCGCAGCGACCATGATCATCGTCACCGCCGCTTCCCATGATCCGGCAATGGCGAACTTCACGCCGGTCAACCCCGATACCAGCGCGAGCGCGGTCACCGCATTGGGGATGATCGCACGCAGCGGAAGACCACGGGGCGGCAGGCCGTCGGCCGAAGCACGACGCGCAAAGCGGGGGGAAATGGCCATATCCTTGTCGACTTACTGCGCGATGCCGCTCATCGGCTTGCCGCCAACGCGGCCCAGTACGGTTTCCCCCGCGACCGAACGTTGACCCAGGCACACTTGCGGGGTAACATCATCGGGCAGATAGACATCGACACGACTGCCGAAGCGGATCAGACCCACACGCTGCCCTGCGGCAACCATGTCCCCCGGCTTCACGAAGCCGACGATACGACGCGCTACAAGACCTGCAATCTGGGTAAAACCGATCTTGCGGCCATCGCGCCCCTCGACCACGAAATGCTGGCGTTCATTCTCGTCCGACGCCTTGTCCAGATCGGCGTTCAGGAACTTGCCCGAGATATAGACGACCTGGCGGATGACCCCTGCGACCGGCGTGCGATTGATGTGCACGTCGAACACCGACATGAAGATCGACACCCGGACCAGCGGCGCCTCGCCTAGTTCGCCGACCAATTCGCGCGGGATCGGAACGCGCTGGATCATCGTCACCAGACCATCGGCGGGCGCGACGATCAGGTCGTCGCCCTGCGGCGTGGTCCGGATAGGATCGCGGAAAAAGGCGGCGATCCAGATGCACAGGCCGACGAACGGCCAGAACAGCACCTTCGTGATCAGCGTGGCGATGATGGTCAGGCCCGCCCCGATCAGCACATATTTGCGCCCTTCGGGATGGACGGCGGGAAAGCGCCACTTGACGGTGGTGGTCGCGATGGGAGGCTTTTCAAGCGAAGGCATTAGGCCTGTCTACCTGTCCACCGGCCATCGCACAATCTTTTCGGTTCGCCTCGGCCCTTTCGTCTCTTGCCAGGGGTGGTTGATCCGCCGCGCCCCCTCCCCTAGACGCATCTCAAACCTGCCCAATCTGAAGGATGTGCATATGGCGAAGATCAAGGTGAACACGCCCATCGTGGAGATCGATGGCGATGAAATGACCCGGATCATCTGGGAATGGATTCGCGAACGCCTGATCAAGCCGTATCTCGACATCGATCTCGCTTATTTCGACCTGTCGGTTCAGAATCGCGACGCCACCAGCGACCAGGTGACGATCGACAGCGCCCATGCGACCCAGAAGTATGGCGTCGCCATCAAGTGCGCGACCATCACCCCCGACGAACAGCGCGTCGAGGAATTCGGCCTGAAGAAGATGTGGAAGTCGCCCAACGGCACGATCCGCAACATCCTGGGCGGCGTGGTGTTCCGCGAGCCGATCGTCATCAAGAACGTCCCGCGCCTGGTCCCCGGCTGGACCCACCCGATCGTCGTCGGCCGTCACGCATTCGGCGACCAGTATAAGGCCACCGACTTCAAGGTGCCCGGCAAGGGCAAGCTGACCATGAAGTGGGAAGGCGAGAATGGCGAGACGATCGAGGAGGAGGTGTTCAACTTCCCCAGCGCCGGCGTCGCCATGGGCATGTACAATCTTGACGATTCGATCCGCGATTTCGCCCGCGCCTCGATGAACTATGGCCTGGGTCGCGGCTGGCCGGTCTATCTGTCGACCAAGAACACGATCCTGAAGGCCTATGACGGCCGCTTCAAGGACATCTTCCAGGAGGTGTTCGACACCGAGTTCGCCGAACAGTTCAAGGCGGCGGGGATCGAATATCAGCACCGCCTGATCGACGACATGGTCGCCTCCGCGCTGAAGTGGCATGGTGAGTTCGTCTGGGCCTGCAAGAACTATGACGGCGACGTGCAGTCGGACACCGTCGCACAGGGCTTCGGCTCGCTGGGCCTGATGACCTCCGTCCTGATGACCCCGGACG
This sequence comes from Sphingomonas sp. LC-1, assembly GCF_025371035.1. Classification (GTDB taxonomy): domain Bacteria; phylum Pseudomonadota; class Alphaproteobacteria; order Sphingomonadales; family Sphingomonadaceae; genus Sphingomonas; species Sphingomonas sanguinis_E. Next base: position 79,063 of record NZ_JANZXB010000010.1, read on the forward strand.
GCAAGACGATCGAAGCGGAAGCCGCGCACGGCACCGTGACCCGTCACTATCGCCAGCACCAGCAGGGCAAGGCGACCTCGACCAACCCGATCGCCTCTATTTTCGCCTGGACCGGCGGCCTGAAGTATCGCGGCAAGTTCGACAACACCCCCGACGTCGTGCGCTTCGCCGAGACGCTGGAAAAGGTCTGCGTCAAGACCGTCGAGAACGGTCAGATGACCAAGGATCTCGCCATCCTGATCGGTCCGGACCAGCCCTGGATGACCACCGAACAGTTCTTCGAGGCGATCCGCGTCAACCTCGAAACCGAAATGGGCAACTGGCAGTAAGGTCCGTTTCGGTCCGGTCACCGATAGGCGACCGACCGCAGCGCGCGCAATCTGGACCCGGGGGGCATGCCTCCCGGGTCTTTTTGCGTATCGCTCGATCGGGAGACATCGAATGGATCTGGGAAATTACAGCTGGTTGACCACTATTGGCACCTTGCCGCGGATGGTGTCCGAAGCATTGAAAATTTGGGACGTCAGAGAGAAACTCGGGCCGGCAAGTAATCCCGTCATTCTGGACTGGGCTCAGGAAGTTGGTGGCGATGTCGCTAGAACCTACAAAACCGACGAGACACCGTGGTGTGGATTAACCATGGCCTATATCGCCAAACGCGCGGCCAAAACCCCGCCCGCCAAGCCGCTATGGGCGCGCAATTGGACCAAATTCGGCACGGATAGCGCTCAGCCCGACTTAGGTGACATCATCGTGTTCAAGCGAGGCCTGGGCGGCCATGTCGGACTGTATGTCGGCGAAGATGAAACGCATCTTCACATTTTGGGCGGTAACCAGGGCAATCGAGTTTGTATCAGTCGTTATGACGAAAGCCTGATTCTGGCCGTACGAAAGCCGCCTTACATGAATGAGCCAGCGACTGCGCGCCCCTATTTCCTACACAACGATGGAAGGCTGAATTCCAACGCCTTCGCCGACGTCTGATATGCTCACCTATCTGGCGCCGCCCTCGCGCTCCAGATAGGCGATCACGTCCGCCCGGGCGAGGGGATCGGGCAAGCCCGCGAAGGTCATCCTGGTTCCCGGTGCGAAACGTTGCGGCGAGGCGAGCCATCGGTCCATCGTGGCCCGGTCCCAATGGCCGCCAACCCGCATCAGCGCGGCGGTATAGCCGAAGCGTTCGCTGCCGCCCGCCACCGGCTTCCCCATGATGCCATGGAGATTGGGCCCGGCGCGATCGAGTTCGCCCTTGCCGATCGTATGACAGGCCAAGCACTGCCCAAAGGTCCGCGCCCCCGCGTCCGCATCCGCGACCCGCATCAGCGCGCCCAGAGAAGGGTTTGGCCCGGCCTTCTTCAACCGCTCCGCCCGACCATCATCGCCGCACCCCGCCAGCGCCAGTAAGGACAACAGGGGCCATGCCACGGAAAAACGACGATCGATCATCGCTGCCCCTTACCGACGCCGAGCCCACGCCGTCAGTGGACCGATCGTCCCATCACCGCTTCGCCCGATTATCGACCTGACAAGTGCGTCAAAGCCGGGTTAGTCTGTCCTCATGGCATTACGGCTCGACAATCAGGGTTTCTCCGACGCGCTCGTCATCCTCGGTTCGGCGGGCATCGTCATCCCGGCCTTCGCCCGGTTTCGGGTCAGTCCGGTCATCGGGTTCATTCTGGTGGGGTTGCTTGTCGGCCCTGCGGGGCTCGGTTCACTGGTGCCCCATGCGCCCTGGCTCTATTATCTGACCATCTCCAACCCGGAGTCGATCGAGCCCTTTGCCGAATTCGGCATCATATTGTTGCTGTTTTCCATCGGCTTGGAGCTATCTTTTCGACGGCTATGGGCGATGCGGCGGCTGGTGTTCGGAACCGGCGCGGCGGAACTGCTGGGCTCGGCCGTGTTGATCGGCTCCGCACTCCACCTGATGGGGCAAGGCTGGGCGGGTGCGATCGGGCTGGGGCTGGCGCTGACGCTGTCATCGACGGCGCTGGTGCTGCCGCTGGTCGGAACGACCAGTCCAGTGGGACGCGGCGCGTTCGCGATGCTGTTGTTCGAGGATCTAGCGCTCGTCCCGATCATCTTCGCGCTGGGCGCGATGGCTCCGACCGCGACCGACGAAGGCTGGGTCGGCATTGCTGGCGTCGCCCTGCGCGGCGGCTTGACCGTGGTGGCGATGTATCTGGGCGGCAAATTCGTCCTGCCCCGCCTGTTCGCCCAGGCGGCACGAACCAAGAGCCCGGAACTGTTCCTCGCGGCCTCTTTGCTGGTGGTGATCGTCGCCAGCGTCGCGACCACGGCGGCGGGCCTGTCGCCGATCGTCGGCGCGCTGCTCGCCGGGCTGTTGATCGCCGAAACCGAATATCATTCCGAGGTCGAAGTGATGACCGCCCCGTTCAAGGGGCTAGCCCTGGGCGTATTCCTGATCACCGTGGGCATGAGCCTGGACCTGCGGCTGATCGCGAAGAATTGGGACATGCTGCTGCTTGCTGTGGTCGGCGTGGTCGCGGTGAAGGCGATCGTCACCTATCTGCTGCTGCGTGTCGCCCATGCCCGCCGCGGGGTGGCAGCGGAGACGGGACTGCTGATGGGCAGCCCCTCGGAGACCACGCTGATCGTCCTCGGCACCGCCGCGCAGGCACAGTTGATCCTGCCCTCGACCGCGGCTTTCTGGCAGACCGTCACCGCGATCGGTCTGACCATCACGCCTTTGCTCGCCAAGGCGGGCCGCGTCATCTCCCGCCGGATCGAGGCGCGCAGCGCCGATGGGCCTGGCACGCCCGAGTTGGAGGATGATGCCGGGCGGACCGTCATCATCGGCTTTGGTCGCGTCGGCAAGATGATCGCCGACATGCTGACGGTCCATGGCCAATCCTATGTCGCGGTCGAGGCCGACATCGACTCGGTCAGCGATGCCCGGCGGGCGGGCTATCCGGTGCTGTTCGGCGACGTCGCGCGGGCCGAGTTGGTCGATCGGCTGAACCTGCCCGCCGCCCGCGCGCTGATCCTGACGATGGACGATCCGGTGCTGACCGTACGGCTGGCGCGCCGCATCCGCGAGGCGGCGCCCGACCTGCCGATCATCGCCCGTGCACGCGACATGGCGCATGCCACCGAACTCTATCGCGCGGGGGTCAGCGAGGCCGTGCCCGAAACGCTGGAAAGCTCACTGCAATTGTCGGAGGCGGTGCTGGTCGATCTGGGCGTTGCAATGGGGCCGGTGATCGCGTCGATCCACGAAAAGCGTGACGAACTCCGCCAGGTCATCCGGCGCGAGGCGCAACTCCAGCGCGAGCCGCGTATCCGGCGGCTGCGGCGATTGGGGGAGCAGGGGTAAGTACGCTCTCTCCCCAAGCCACGCCTGGGGAGAGATTACTATCCCCTCCCCGCGCTTCGCACAGGGAGGGTCAGAGGGTCAGCCCAACCGGCCCAGCGCGGCGTGCAGGCGCGCTGCCTCGGCCATCTTGTCGGCGTGATCCGCACGCGCCTTTTCCACCGCTTCGGGCTTGGCCCGCTCGACAAAGCTGGCATTGCCCAACCGACCGCCTAGCGCATCGCGTTCCTTCTCGACCGCCGCAATCGCCTTGGTCAGACGCTGGCGTTCCGCGTCGAGATCGATCACGCCCTCCAGCGGCAGGACGAAGGTCGCCTCGTCCACCACCACCTGCGCCGCGCCACCGGTTGCTTCGCCCTCGGCCGCCTCGACGCGGGCGAGACGCGCCAGCGCACCCGCCTGTCGCACCAGCCGCTCCTTGGTATCGGCATGGACGTCGCGGACATGCATCGGCAGACGCGCGCCCGGCGGCACGTTGAGTTCGGTGCGCGCCGCACGGATTTCGCTGACCAGGCGGATCAGCCAGTCGATCTCACGCTCGGCCTCCGGGTCGAGCGCGCGGGCGTCCGCCATCGGCCAATGCGCCACGATCAGGTCGTGATCGCGCGCACCCATGGCATGCCACAATTCCTCGGTGATGAAGGGCATGAACGGGTGGAGCATCACCAATATCTGGTCGAGCACCCAGCCCGCGACCGCACGCGTTTCCTCGCCACCTGCTTCACCGCCCTGAAGCACCGGCTTGATGAGTTCGAGATACCAGTCGCAGAAGCGGCTCCAGACAAACTGGTAGATCGCGTTCGCCGCCCCGTCGAAACGGTAATCGGCCAGTGCGAGGTCGACGGCCTGAACCGTCTTCACTGTTTCGGCGATGATCCACTTGTTGACCGCCAGCGTGGCGTTCGGGGCTTCCAGCGTGGCGGATGCGCCAATGCCGTTGGCCTGGGCGAAGCGCGCCGCGTTCCACAGCTTGGTCGCGAAGTTGCGATAGCCCTCGACGCGGCGTTCATCCATCTTGATGTCGCGGCCCTGGCTCTCCATCGCCGCCATGAAGAAGCGCAGCGCGTCGGCACCGTACTGGTCAATCAGGCCCAGCGGATCGACTGTGTTGCCCTTCGACTTCGACATTTTCGAGCCGTCGGCGGCGCGAACAAGACCGTGCAGATACAGGGTCTTGAAGGGCACATCTTCCATGAAGTGCATGCCCTGCATCATCATCCGCGCGTCCCAGAAGAACAGGATGTCGAAGCCGGAAATCAGGACGTCATTCGGGTAGCGCCCCGCCAGCGTCTTGTCGCCATTGTCCGGCCAGCCGAGCGTCGCGAACGGCCACAGCGCCGAAGAGAACCAGGTGTCGAGCACGTCCGGGTCGCGGGTCAGGGTGACGCCCTCCCCCGCTTCCGCCTGCGCCTCTTCCTCGCTCTCGGCGACGAACACGCGGCCGTCTTCGGCGAACCAGGCCGGGATCTGGTGGCCCCACCAGAGCTGGCGGCTGACGCACCAGGGCTGGATATTCTCCATCCAGTTGAAGAAGGTCTTCTCCCATGCCTGCGGCACGATCTTGATATCGCCGCCGCGCACCGCCTGGATCGCGGGCTGGGCCAGCGTCTTGGCATCGACATACCATTGGTCGGTCAGCCACGGCTCGATCACCACGCCGGAGCGGTCGCCGAACGGGGTCTGGATCGTGCGCGGCTCGGCGTCATGCTCCTCGCCGTCCTTGTCGATATGCGGGATCAGGACGCCCTCATCCTTCAGCCGCGCGACGACGGCCTTGCGCGCCTCGGCGGTCGACAGGCCCAGGAACGCGTCGGGGATCAGGCCATCCGACGTCTGGACGATGCACGCCTTGGCATCGAGCATGTTGAGCATGTCGCGCGCTTCGATCCCGGCGCGGCGGCCGACCTCGAAATCGTTGAAGTCATGGCCGGGCGTGATCTTGACCGCGCCCGATCCCAGTTCGGGGTCGGCATGTTCGTCGGCGACGATCGGGATCAGGCGGCCGGTGATCGGCAGACGGACCTGCTTGCCGATCAGCGCGGTGTAGCGCGCATCGTCCGGGTGCACCGCGACCGCCATATCGGCGAGCATCGTCTCCGGCCGGGTCGTCGCGACCTCGATAAAGCCCGAACCGTCGGCGAGCGGATAGCGCAGGCGCCAGAAGCTGCCCTTCACTTCGCGCGTCTCGACCTCCAGGTCGCTGATCGCAGTGCCGAGCCCGGCGTCCCAGTTGACCAGCCGCTTGTCGCGGTAGAGCAGGCCCTGACGGTACAGGTCGACGAACACCTTCAGCACCGCCTTGCTGAAGCCCTCGTCCATGGTGAAGCGCTCATTGGCCCAGTCCATCGAGCAGCCCAGGCGGCGCAGCTGACCGGTGATCTGGCCGCCGCTCTCCGCCTTCCAGGTCCAGACCTTTTCGAGGAACTGGTCGCGGGTAAAGTCGGTCCGCTTCTGCCCCTTCGCGTTCATCTGGCGCTCGACCACCATCTGGGTCGCGATGCCCGCATGGTCGGTGCCGACCACCCACAGCGCGTCCTTGCCCTTCAGCCGGGCATGGCGGACGAGAATATCCTGCAGCGTGTTGTCGAGCGCATGGCCGATATGCAGGTTGCCGGTGACGTTGGGCGGCGGGTTGACGATCGTCCAGGGCTCGGCATTCGGGCGGTCGGGGCGGAAAAGGCCCTTTTCCTCCCAATGGCCATACCAGCGGGCTTCGATTGCGGCGGGGTCGAACGTCTTGGGCAGCTCAGTCATGCCGCTGCCTTAATCAGCCGCGCCCGCTTGCGCCAGATGCTATCAGGTACGCGCACCCGGCCGGTCGAGCACCGCGCGTATCCGCTCGTTCAATTCCGCCCGGCGATAGGGTTTGCGGATCAATTCATACGATCGCGCGCCCTCATCGATCGCTTCGTCGGCGTAGCCCGTGGTCAGCAGGACGCTCAGCCTCGGATAATCGCGCCGAACCGCCTGCGCTAGAGCGACGCCGTTCATGCCGCCGGGCATCAATATGTCGGTGAACAACAGCGAAAAGTCGCCGTCCTTCGCCAGATGATCTAATGCCTCGCGCGCGCTGCGGGTCAGGACGACATCATAGCCGAGCTGCTCCAGCATCGCCTTGCCCAGATCACCGACATCCTCCTGATCCTCGACCATCAGGACGCGTTCGGCGCCGCCGCTGCGCGCCGGTCCGACCGGCAAAGCCCGGCGTTCGGTCACCCCGGCGGCGCGAGGGAAATAAAGCGATACCGCGCTCCCCTGACCTTCCCCGATCGGCTCGGCCGTCGCCAGGCCACCCGACTGGCGCATGAAGCCATAGACCATGGCGAGTCCCAGCCCCGCTCCCTTCCCCATCTCCTTCGTGGTGAAGAAGGGGTCGAAGATCTTGTCGACGATCGCCGGATCGATTCCCGGACCATCGTCGGCGATGCGCACCTGCACATATTCGCCGGGATCGAGATTGACGGGACCATCGGTTTCGTCGCCGGTGCGGATGACGTTGCGGGTGGAAATATCGATCCGCCCCTGTCCGCCGCCACGCTGGATCGCCTCGCGCGCGTTGGTCAGGATGTTGAGCAACGCCATCTCCGCCTGCACCGGGTCGATCCGGCAGTTCCAGAGATTCTCTTCCAGCCGATGGTTTACGGTGACGCCGTCACCCGCCGTCCGCTTCAGGATCGGGCGGAAATCCTCGATCAACTGGTTGAAGTTGAGCAGTCGGTCGCGCAACTCCTGTTTACGGGCGAAGGCAAGCAATTGCTGGGTCAGCGTCGCGCCACGCGCGGCCGCCGCCGCAATTGCCTCGACCGCGCGACGCCCGCTCCGGTCGCCCTGATCGACCCGCGCCTCCAATATGTCTGAATAGCCGATGATGACTTGCAGCAGATTGTTGAAATCATGCGCGATGCCGCCGGTCAGCTTGCCGACCGCCTCCATCTTCTGTGCTTCGTGCAGCGCATCTTCCGCCTCACGGCGGCGCGAAATGTCGAGCTGGCTGCTGAAGAAATACACGAGCTGCCCCGCGTCGTCATAGACGGGCGACACGAACAACGCGTTCCAGAAGGTCGACCCGTTCTTGCGATAATTGAGCAGTTCGACCGCGATCTCGTCCCGCCGCTCGATCGCGGCGCGGACTTGTGCCACCACGTCACGGTCGGTCTCTGGTCCTTGCAGAAACCGGCAGTTGGTGCCGAGGATTTCATCCTCGGAATAGCCGGTCATGAAGCTGAAGGCTTCGTTGCAGAAGACGATCGGATTGTCGGGCTGACGCGGATCGGTGACGATCATCGGCATCCGCGTGGTCTTCACCGCCGCGAAGAAGATGTCCGACTGTCCCGAATGCGGCTGGCGCGAATCGGAAATTGGCGGGGACGACACGTAAGAGCGCGTCGACTTGTCGGCATCGGGCGTCTCTGGCGTGGCGGTCATGACCACCGAACCAAGCGGAGCGCACGCGGTTCCGCCAACATGTCGATCACGTTACCAAATTCCGCGCATTACAGGGGACGCGTCGAGGCGCATCCCCCGAAAAAGACTCAGCGCCCCTCGCGGGTGATCCGGGCGATTTCCTTGGCGACCATCGCCTCGACCATCTCGGGCAGGTTCGCATCCAGCCAATCGCGCAGCATCGGACGCAGCATGTCGCGAACCAGCCCTTCCAGGGTGCCGTCGCTGCTCGGTTCGGGCTTGACCATCATGCGGCTGAGCGCCTCCAGGGAACCACGGCTGGCCTGAGCCGCACGAGGCGAAACGATCGCCTCTTCGCTTTCGTCGACGGACGGCGCCTCGCCCCGCGACACCGGCGGAGCCGCCGGGGCGGGCACGGGCGCCGGTGCCTGCGCGACCGGTTCGGGCGCAGGAGCCATCGCCGCCTCGACCGCCGGACGCAGCGCCGATTCGGCGGCGCGGGCGGCCGCGGCCTCGACCTTCATGCGCAGCGGCATCGGGTCGCTAAGCTCCAGAACCTCGGGCGAATCATCTTCATCGACCGGCGAAGGCACGGGGCGCGGCTGGCGACGCTGACGCGCGGGCACCTCTCCCTCTTCGGCAATGATCCGTTTGATCGAGGACAGGATTTCCTCCATCGACGGCTCGGCGCTGACTTCACCCATGACCGCAATCCCCATTGAAGCCCCCCAAGGCCCCCTGCCCGGCATCATTGCCGGTTCGGTGACGATGCACCTGTGGTTAATGCGGGGCTTCTGTCAACAGGGGCGTTGACGTCGGCGTCGAGCGGACGCGTGATCGCCGCCGTCTGGGCCGGGGTCGCGGCGGTGCTGCTGGCGACCGGCGCGGGTTCGCCATCGCCGCCCCAATCGTTGATCTTGTTGCGAACGCGGTTGTAGTTGGCGACCGGATCATAGAGCGAACCGCCATCCAGCCCTAGGTCGCGCGCCTCGGCATTGCCCATGGCGGCGATCAGCGCGAAGCCCGCGACATAGGCGTCACGCCGCGCCGTCACCAGCGTCACCTGGCTGTTAAGCAATTCCTGCTCGGCATTCAGAATATCGAGAACGGTGCGCGTGCCGACGCTGTTTTCGGCCCGCACGCCCTCCAGCGACAGCGAGTTGGCGCGCACTGCCGATTCGGCCGATTGGATCACCTCCTGAGAGGATTGCCAGACGGCATAGGCGGAGCGGACCTGCGCCACCACCTGCCGCTCGGTCGCGGTAGCATTCTCCAGCGCCTGTCCGCGCAAGGCCTCGGCCTGACGGACCTGCGCCGCCGGGCGACCGCCCTGGAACAGCGGCATGGTCAACTGGGCACCGACCGTCGCATTGACGCCGGAGGCGGGGACACCGGCGACGTTCAACGACCCCAGATAGTTGAAGTAGTTGCCGCTCGACACCGCCGACACGCGCGGCAGCCGGTTGGCGCGGGCGACGTTGATGTCATAGCGGGTGGCGTCCGCCGCGCGGCGGGCGGCGATCAACTGCGGATTCTGATCCAGCGCGACGCCGACCGCCGCGTTGGGCGAGGCGGGCAAGCTGGGCAGAGCGGGCGGCTGCTCCAGTCCCACCGGGGCTACGCCGACGATGTTGACGTAATTCTCGCGGCTGGAGATCAGATTGGCCTGCGCCGATTGAAGCTGCGCCCGCGCCTGTGCCAGCCGCGCCTCCGACTGCGCCACATCGGTACGGGTCAGGTCACCCACCTGGAACCGATCGCGCGAGGCGCGGAGGTTCGTCTCCAGCACATTGACGTTGCGGGTGTTGAGATTGACGATCGCCTCGTCACGGATGACGTTCATATAGGCGGCGACGACATTGGTGAAGAGGTTCGCCTCCACACCGCGAAGCTGAGCGCGCCCCGCATCGACCCGCGTCTCGGCGGCGCGCACGGCATTCTTGACCGCCCCGCCCTGATAGAGCGGCACCGACAATTGCAGCGCGCCCGTCGCCGTACGCTCGGGGTTCAGGAAGTTGTTGTTGGCGACGACGATATTGTCGGTGAACTGCCCGGTCGACTGGAGCGACGGCAGCCCGCTGGCCCGCGCGATCGGCACATTCTCATCGGTCGCGCGCTGGGCGGCGCGCTGACCGGTGATCGTCGGGTTGGTCTGGTACGCCCGCACCATCGCCTCGCGCAACGTCTCCGCCGAAGCCGAACCGGCAAGCAACAGGGCCGAGCCGATCAGAATACCGGAGGTGAGGCAGGAAGTCGGGTGCAGGCGCATGGTCCCTCAGAATTGGAAGGCGCGAGGACGGGCAAATCCCGGCAATACGGTGCATTCGGCATCGGCAAAGGCACGGACGCCGTGGCCGCCCTCGGTCCGGCGACCACTCGCCAGCCGGGTGACACCATGTTCGACCAGACCGGTGACGATACGGCCACCGACCTTGACCTGCTCGACCAGGGCAGCGGGCAGGTCCTCGACCGCGCCGTCGATGATGAGCACGTCATAGGGCGCGCCGGCGGCATGACCGGCGTTGAGCGGCCCCTCGACCAGCGTCACCTTGCCCGCACCCGTCAGAACGGCACGGGCGGTGGCAGCGAGTTCGGTTTGCTCCTCGACCGCGACGACCTCGGCCACGATGTCCGCCAGCAGCGTCGCGGTATAGCCGGTAGCCGCCCCGATCAGCAGAACGCGGTCGCCCGCCTCCAGATAAGCCTCGGTCAGCAGACGACCCGTCGCCATCGGCAGGTTGATCGCGCGGCCATGGCTCAGGTCCAGCGTACCGTCGCGATATGCCACGGGGCGCAGCGCCTCGGGCGTGAAGAGTTCACGCGGCACCCGCGCCATCGCGGCGACGACCCGCTGGTCGCTGACCGCGGTGGTGCGCAGCTGGCTCACCACCATGGAATGGCGCATCGCGTCGAAATTCGAGGAGTCATTGCTGGTCGTCATGATCATGGCCCATCCCTGTCGCACAGCCGTTTTAGTTGTGCAATACACTAAATTGGTTCCCGCCGCTTCTATCGCGCAGCTCCGCCCCCGCCAAGCGGACTGGTAACCCCAGCACAGGCTTTTGGCGAGATTGAGGCGCGCAAGGCGGCGGGGAGCATCGAGGCGGTCCTTTGCCAAGCCATGATCGAGAGCGGTGAGTGCCTGTGTGACACGATCCCGGTCCGCCTCGCTCTCCGCCCCCCCCTCCCGCAAATTGAATTCGTCACACCGATTTGACGACAGAGGGCCTCAGTGCAGGATCACCATTCCTTAGATTGACGATTTTTCCCGAATGCTCTGGATCAGGGCCGCGGCGGCAAATGGCCAAGCCGCGCTTTGAAAGGAACCGATGATGCCAGTAACGATTTGGCTTGTTGCAACGCCTGCAAATGCCGAAACCATGCCAGGCGCCATGACACCATGGGCTTGGTTAGCCGTCAAATTTGCCACGATGACTGATCCGGCGACATTGCCAATCAGCAATCGAGCGCTCACCAAGTATAGTATGACGGGAGCGCGACGTGTGAGGCTGGTTACCATGGCTTCCATCATAATCTCCCGATACCGAGGCAATGGCATTGCCCCAAAGCCTGCAGTCCAACACGCGGAAACAGCACCTGCTGTCTGACAGCTATCGCTTGATATCTGATTGAACGGCAAATTGAAATTCGTCCGCTCTGATCGGCAAAGCCCCCCTGTTTGGCAGGTCGACGCCAGCAGGGCAAAACGGGAACAATGCGTACTTTTTTAAAACGACTGCGCACTGCCTGTTGACGCGGCGCAAAAAACCGCACACATGCCCGCCTCCCACGCATCGAGGCGCGATGGCGGAGTGGTGACGCAGAGGACTGCAAATCCTTGCACCCGGGTTCGATTCCCGGTCGCGCCTCCAGATTTTCCTGGCATATCAATCATCTGACGGTCCGTACGCCGCTCATCGGCGCAACGGCCCCGGTGATTCGCCGATGTGTCGCCATGGGCTCGCCGCACGTCACAAAGCGGTGGACCGCGTCGCCGCTCCTCGCTTAAGTCCCCGTTCCAATCGACAAGGAAGGGTTCGCGGATGCGCATAGGGGCGATGACGGCGGCATGGCTGCTGGCGGGAGCGCTGGCGAGCACAGCGCTACCCCCGGTGATGGCGCGGGAACCGGCCCCCAAGGCGTCCGCCAAGACGGCGGTCGAATATGACATCGCCTTTCCCCGCCCGGAACATCATGAGGCGCAGATCAGCGTCACCTATCGCGGGTTGGGCCGCACCCCCATCCGCTTCCAGATGGCGCGCTCCTCGCCGGGTCGCTACGCGCTGCACGAGTTCGCCAAGAACGTCTATTCGGTGTCCGCCATCGACGGGGCCGGACGTCCGCTGACCATCTCGCGCACCGATCCCTATGGCTGGACGGTGCCCGCCCATGACGGCACCGTCACCGTCCGCTACACGCTGTTCGGCGATCGGGGCGACGGCACCTATGCGCAGATCGACCCGACCCATGCACATCTGAACATCCCCGCCACCTTCATGTGGGCCGCCGGGCAGGACGACCGGCCGATCCGCGTCCGTTTCCACCCCGCCGCCGGATGGAAGATCGCGACCCAGCTAGCGCCCACCGACGATCCCGCCGTCTTCACCGCGCGCGACCTGCAATATTTCATGGACAGCCCCGTCGAGATGTCCGCCTGGGACATAAGGAGCTGGACGGTGGGTGATGGCGCCCAGCGCTACACTATCCGCCTGACGGCCCATCATGACGGCAGCCCCGCCGATCTCGACCGGTTCGCCGCCATGGCGCGAAAGGTCGTGGCGCAGCAGATCGCGGTCTTCGGCGAGGCACCGCCCTATGACTATGGCACGTATACCTTCCTCGCCGACTATATGCCGCAGATCAGCGGCGACGGGATGGAGCATCGCAACTCGACGGTGATCAGCATGCCGCAGTCGCTGGCGGCCGCGAAGTTCGCGCAGATCCAGACGCTGAGCCACGAATTCTTCCATGCCTGGAATGTCGAACGCATCCGTCCTGCGGAGCTGGAGCCGTTCGACTTTACCCGCGCCAATGCGACGCCCTCGCTCTGGCTGGCCGAGGGCTTCACCCAATATTACGGGCCCCTGGCGGTCGTCCGCGCCGAGCAGATGCCGCTGGCCGACTATATCGCGCAACTGTCGGCGACGCTGAACGCACTGCTGATCACCCCGGCGCGTCGTTACGGCGGACCGCAGGAAATGAGCCTGCGCGCGCCCTTCGTCGATGCCGCCCAGTCGATCGATCCGACCAATCCCAACATCTTCAAATCCTATTATCCCTATGGCGCGGTCCTTGCCCTGGCGCTCGATCTGCAACTACGGCAGGCCTTTCCGAAGCTGACGCTCGACGATTATATGCGCCAGCTCTGGCGCAACCATGGCAAGACCGAGCGCAGCTATCGCCCCGACGATCTGCGCATCGCCCTAGCGGAGCTTACCGGGGATCAGGGCTTTGCCGACCGCTTCTTCACCCAATATGTGATCGGCAGCGCTCTACCCGATTTCGCGCCGCTGCTGGCGCAGGCCGGGCTGACATTGCGCCCCGTTCACCCCGATGCCGCCTGGGCGGGCGGAACCCCGGCCAAGGGGGATGACGGCATGACGATCGTCGCCCCGACCGCGCCGGGCACGCCGCTCTATGACGCCGGGCTGGACAAGGGCGATGTGATCGTCAGCATCGACGGTCGCCCGGTGGCGGACGCCGCCGCCTGGACCGCCTTGCTGGCCGCGCACAAGCCGGGCGACCGCCTGTCCATCGTCTATCGCCAGCGGGGCGGCGAGCGGCGGGCGACGATGATCCTCGTCGCCGATCCGAACCAGGAAATCCTGCTTGACGAGAGCCTGGGCCAAAGCCCGACGCCCCGACAGATGCGGTTTCGCCAAGCCTGGCTGGGGCCACGCCCCTTGGTCGGACGCATCGGTCCGGTGACGTCCGCGCCCTGACCAGGGCGCCCACACCGGCGCGGTTTCGGGAACGACCGCGGCCCGGCCCGGGTTTACCCAAGTGAATTTTTTCGGGGGCTATCGTCCGTCTGGGCCCTTGCGGAGGGATAGACGCCATGCGAATGCGCGTCAGGGAGCCAGTTCGTGCAAGAAATTGATATTCCGGCCCATCTGGCCAGCTATTTGGACCAGTCGCCGATCGCCCTGGCTCTGGCCGATGCGCTCGACGACAATCCGCTGATCTTCATCAATCACGGTTTCCGGGAACTGACCGGCTATACCAGCGAGGATGTGATCGGCCAAAATTGCCGCATGCTTCAACGCAACGCCGACAATGTCGAAGCGCGGGAGCGGATCCGCGAATTCCTGGCCAATGATCGGCAACTGAACGTCCGCACCATGCTGGTCAATTTCCGCAAGGACGGCTCGCCCTTCATCAACCTGCTATACATGTCCAAGCTGCGACAACTGGGCGGCAAGATGCCCTATATCTTCGCCTCGCAATTCGATGTCAGCCGATCGCATCCCGATCGTCTGGCCGCCTATGACGCCGAACTGGGCAAGACGCTGGGTCGCCTGAGCCCGATCCTCGCCGAAAGCGGTATCGTGCTGGAGGGATCGCTGACCGCGATCGCCAACACCGCCGCCACCATCGCCCAGGCCAAGCTGACCCTGTCGGACCTCGATCGAGCAGCCTTTCCGTGATGAGCGACACGCCCCGCAGCGGGGACACATTGTCGGCCGAACGGGGCGGCGCGACCGTGCCGGTGGTGGGCATCGGCGCTTCCGCCGGCGGACTTGAGGCGCTGCGCGAGATGCTGACGCCCGCCCATGCCCCGACCGGCATGGCGTTCGTGGTGGTCCAGCATCTGGATCCCAATCACGAAAGCATGTTGGCGCAACTGCTCGACCGGCACACCAATTTGGCGGTGCGCCAGTGCGAGGGATCGGAACGGATCGAGGCCGACTATGTCTATATCATCCCGCCCGGACGGGGACTGGCTATTCGCGGCGGCGTGCTGGAACTGACCGATTTCGTCCAGCCGCGCGGGCTGCGCCGTCCGATCGACGACTTCTTCCTGTCGCTGGCGAGCGATCAACAGGCCAATGCCGCCTGCGTCATTCTGTCCGGGACGGGAGCCGACGGGACGACGGGCCTGCGCGCGATCAAGGAGAATGGCGGCGTCGGCGTCGTCCAGAAACCCGAAAGCGCCCGTTATGACGGCATGCCGCTATCGGCGGTGGGCACCGGCCTGGTCGATTTCGTCAAACCGGCGGGCGAGATCGTCGAATGTCTGCGGGCCTTCTTCGCGCGGCGCTCGGGCGATCCCAAGGAGCATGAGGCGGAGGTCGTCGCCGACCATGTCGACGATCTGTGCCGGGTATTGCGCAACGCCATCGGCCATGATTTTTCGGGCTATAAGCGCACGACGCTGGTCCGCCGGGTGGAACGGCGGATGCATGTCCTGGGCATCGGAACGGGCTCGGCGTATCTGGCGCGCGTCAAGAGCGATGCGGACGAGTGCGAGGCGCTGTTCCGCGATCTGCTGATCAACGTCACGCGGTTCTTCCGCGATACGGAATTGTTCGAGACACTCCGGACCAAGGCGATCCTGCCGCTGCTCCGTGCACGCGATCCGGACGAGGACATTCGCGTCTGGATCCCCGGCTGCTCCAGTGGCGAGGAAGCCTATAGCATCGCCATGATGTTCGCCGAGGCCGCGCGCGAGGCGGGGCAGCCATTGGCGGTCCAGATATTCGCCACCGACATTGACGAACAGATGCTCCAGATCGCGCGCGAGGGCAGCTACCCGGCCGCGGCGCTGGCGGACATTCCGGCGCCTCTGCGCGAGCGCTACACCCTGCCCCATGCCGAGCGGTTCAGCATCGCCGGGTCGATCCGCGACATGATCCGCTTTTCGAACCACAGCCTGGTAAAGGACCCGCCCTTTTCGCGGATTGACCTGGTATCGTGCCGCAACCTGCTGATCTATTTCGACGATCGCCTGCAGCAATCGGTGCTGCCGCTGCTCCATTACGCGCTGCGTCCGGGCGGTTACCTGTTCCTGGGGCCTTCGGAGAGCGTTGGGCGGTTCGATCATCTCTTCCCGGCGATCGACAGCCATGCCCGGCTGTTCGAACGATCCGCCGCCTCCCCCTCCTACCCCATCGACCTGCCCGGCGGCATGAGCCGAAGCCCACGGCGGCGCGGCGAACGGGGTGAGCGCGAGGGAGGCAGCGTCACCAGCGACGAAGGCGTCGCGCTTCGCCGCATCGTGGATCGTTATGCACCGCCGAGCATGGTGGTCGATCAGGATGGCGGCATCCTGGCCGCGTTCGGCAAGCTCAGCCGCTATTTCACCTTCCCCGTCACCCGGGCGGGCGGATCGAGCGCGACCACGCTGGCGCGGCCGGGTCTGCGCGAGGTGATGGGCCCGATGCTGCGCCAAGCCCGCGACGCCCGCAAGCGCATCGCCGCGCGCGACGTGTCGGTCACGACCGAATATGGCATCCAGAAGATCGAGGTGATCTGCGATCCGCTGACCGATGGATCGCTGCTCTTCCTGTTCCGCGATACCGAGCCGTTCAGCCCGGTCGAGGTCAGCGACCTGGCCGATCTGGAGCCCGGCAACGATCATATCGAGGCGCTGGAAGACGAACTGCGCCTGACCCGCCACCGGCTGCGCTCGACCGTCGAGGAGTTGGAAACGGCGAATGAGGAGCTGAAAAGCTCCAACGAAGAAATGATGTCGATGAACGAGGAGCTTCAATCGACCAATGAGGAACTGTCGACCGTCAATGACGAGTTGAAGACCAAGGTCGATCAGCTGACCGTCGCGAATTCCGACCTGCGCAATTTCTTCGAATCGACCGATCTGGCGGTGGTGGTGCTCGACCGGCATTTGCGGGTGCGCAGCTATACCGAGGCCGCCCGCTCGATCTTCCCGCTCCAGCCGGGGGATCGGGGCCGGCTGCTGGCCGATGTGTCGACGCGGTTGTCGGATACCGGCTATCTCGACGGGGCGGCGGCGGTGGCGGCGGGCGGCGCTCCGTCGCAGCGGCGGGTGACGACGCGCGGGGGCGAGCGGACCCTGTCGTTGCGCATCCTGCCCTATCGCACGCAGGGAGATGGCGTCGATGGCGCGACGCTGGTGCTGACGGACATTACCGACGCGCTCAGCATGGAGCGCGAACTGGCGGCGGAGCGCGAACGGCTTGATCTGGCCGTGAAGGCGGGCGGTATCGGCGTCTGGGAATAT
This sequence comes from Sphingomonas sp. LC-1, assembly GCF_025371035.1. Lineage (GTDB taxonomy): Bacteria > Pseudomonadota > Alphaproteobacteria > Sphingomonadales > Sphingomonadaceae > Sphingomonas > Sphingomonas sanguinis_E. Next base: position 96,003 of record NZ_JANZXB010000010.1, read on the forward strand.
CGGGACGGGACCGGCGAGATCTTCCTCGACGGCACCGGGCGCAGCCTGTTTGGCTTTGGCGAAAACGAGTCCGCCGAGCGCGTCGATCATGTACTCGAACGCATCGTGGCGGAGGATCGCCCGGCGGTCCAGCTTGCGCTGGCCGAGGCGATGGCGAACCGCGGCGATTTCGAAATGACCTTCCGGCTGGATGCGGCGGGCAAGGATCGGTGGATCAAGGGCTTTGGCCGGGTCGTTACCGCTAGCGCGCCGCACCGCATGGTCGGCGTCTCGATCGATGTGACCGCCGAATATGTATTCGCCGAGACGCGCGAACTGATGCTGCGCGAGATGAACCATCGGGTGAAGAACCTCTTCGCCATCATCTCGGGCATCGTTTCCGCCGCCGCGCGCTCGCACGGCGATGTGACCGAGATGGCCGAGGATGTGCGCGAGCGGATTGCGACGCTGGGCCGCGCCCATTCGCTGGCGTCTCCGGCCGGGGAGCAGCAGGCCATCGACCTGGGTTCGCTGGTGGAGGCGACGATAGCCCCCTATCAGGGTCAGTCGAAGATCATGATCGACGGCCCCCGCCTGCTGATCGACCGACGCTGCCTCTCGCCATTGGCGCTGATCCTGCACGAATGGGCGACCAACTCGGTCAAATACGGGGCCCTGGCGCATCGCGAGGGCGAACTGGCGATCGGCTGGACGCTGGCGGACGGCAAGTTGACGCTGACCTGGACCGAGACGGGCGGCAAAGGCGCGTTCGATATCGGCTCCAAGGGCTTCGGCACGCTGCTCGTCCAGACATCCTCGCGGCAACTCGGTGCGCAATTGGAGCGTAATAGCTCCGATGGTCGTTTCCTGCTGACCCTCATCCTGCCGGAGACGATACTCGCACATGACTAAGACGGTATTGCTGGTCGAAGACGAATTCTTTGTCGCGCTGGATCTTCAGTCGATCATCGAGGATGGCGGCTATGAGGTCGATGGACCTTATGTCAGCGTCGAGGATGTGCTGGCGCATCTGGACGGAGATCGTCCGGAACTGGCCTGCGCCATTCTCGACGTGCGGCTGCGCGATGGAGAAGTGTTTCCCGCGGCCGAGCGATTGAGCCAGGCGGGCGTGCCGTTGATCTTCCATTCGGGTCATGCTGACGAACAGACGCTACAATCGCGCTATCCGGGTGCGGCGGTGTGCGGGAAGCCCTGTTCCCCCTCCCTGCTCCGCCGCACCCTGTTAATGGCGGTGTCCGGCCCCAGCGAAAGCGATCGCGAAGCCGGTTGATCGCGCCGCCTTAGTCGAACGCGCCCCGCCCCATTCGGCCCGTCGCCCGAAGCAATGCCGCCTGTGCGGTCAGCACATCGACCTGCGCCCGCGCCACCGCCAGCTGTGCCGAGCGATAGCTCTGGTCCGCGACCAGAATGTCGATGGTCGAGCGTAACCCGAAACCATATTCCGCCCGCACGCCCTTCAAGGCGAGGTCGGCGGCCTTCAACCCCTCGGCGCTGGCCTTGAGCCGTCCCTCGGCGGCGGTCAGCGAGGCCCAGGCGGTATCGGCGGCCCGCACCACCGCGCGTGATGCGGCATCGGCATCGAACCGCTCGGCCCGGCGCGCCGCTTCCGCCTGCCGCACGCGCGAAGCGACGAGGCCACCGGTCAGCAGGGGTATGCGCAGCCCCAGGCCCGCATTGGCGGCGCTGTCGAACCCGGTCGCCTGTCCGCCCGACCATTGCACGCCCCGGCCATAGCCGCCCGACAGATCGAGCGCGGGTGCCCGCTCCGCCCGTGCCTGATCGATACGCGCGGTGGCGGCATCGACCCGCTGCTGCTGGGCCAGCAACAGCGGATTGCCGGTTTCCGCCGCCTCGCGCGCGTCCGTCAGCGTGCGCGGCAGGGCGGAGGGCGGCGCGATGGTGGCGTCCAGCGTCCCGGCATCGCGGCCGACGATCGCGCGATACGCCGCCTCCGCCGTGGCCACCGCCCCCTCGGCATCCACCAGATTGGATATGACGCTCGCCCGCTGCGCCTCGAGCTGTGCGACGTCGGTCTTGGTCGCCTGCCCCAGCCCATAGCGCGACCGGGCTTCGGCCACCTGGCTGTCGAGACGTTCGATCCCGACCCGCGCCACCTCGACCGCCTGCTGCGTATAGAGCAGGTCGGCATAGGCCCCGACGACACGCTCCAGCACATCGGCCTCGACATCGCGCAGCGCCTCGCCGCCCGCCGCGACATCGCCATTGGCCGCGCGCACCGCCGAGGAGACGCGGCCGCCCGTCCAGATGGGCAGGGTCGCCGTGACACTGCCCAGCGCCGAGGTCGCACCGGTCCGCACCCCCGCCGAGTCATAACCCAGCCGGTCATAGCCCCCGCTGCCCGTCGCCCCCGCGGTCAGTCGACCGGCGGCACGCGCCTGATTGGGGGTTTCGGCCAGCGCATCCTGCCGTGCCCGGGCGGCGGCGAGTTCGGGATTGCCCTCCCACGCCGCCGCGATCGCCTCCTTCAGCGTCTCGCCCGAGGCGGGAGCAGCCGCGATCAACGCCGCCCCCATCACCAGCCACGCCCCCCGCTTAGTCATGACGGAGCGCCCAGGCCGGAGCCGCACGGCTGGCGCGCAGCGACTGGCCCAGCACGGTCAGCACCGCGATGCTCAGCGCCAGCGCCGTCGCCGCGAGGAAGAAGAGCGGCGACAGGCTGATCCGATCCTCGAACCCCGCCAGCCAGGTCCGCATCGCGACGAAGGACAGCGGCCAGGCGACGAGATTGGCGAGGACGACCGGCCGCAGGAACTGCCCGACCAGCAGCTTGACGATGTCGGTGGCGGAGGCCCCCAGCGTCTTGCGGATGCCGATCTCCTTCACCCGCCGCTGCGTATTGAACGAGGCGAGGCCCCATAGCCCAACGCAACCAATCAGGACGGCAAGCCCGGCACCGATGCCGAACAAGCGGGTCGCCCGATCGTCGGCTTCGTAGAACTCCTCCAGCTTGGCGTCAGCGCTCTTGGCGTTGAAGGGCACGTTGGGCACCATCTGCTGCCACAGGTTGCGCACCGCCGCCGTCATGGTACGCGGGTCGCCCTGGAAACGGACCGAAGCCACCGCGCCGCTGATCACATTTTCCGGCTTGGCATCGTACACATAATAGGTCGCATCATTGGGCAGCCGCGGGGAGAAGAAGCGCATGTCCTCGATCACCCCGATGATCGTGCGCGGCCGGTCCCCGCCCACCGTCTTGCCGATGGCATCCTGCGGCGTGGCGAAACGCAGTGTGGACAGAGCGCGCCGGTTCAGGATGATCATCCTCGGCTGCCCCTTTTCGACCGACTGGGAGTCGTCGCCGCGATGTGCATCGTCGAAGAAGCGTCCCGCCAACAATCGCGTACCATAGACCTTGAAGAAGTCAGGCCCGACCTCGATCCGGCGAAGCGATGGGCCATCCCCCGGCACGCCGGGCAGCGGGACATTGTCGGCATTGTTACTGCCGCCGCCGCCCACTGCGCTATCGGCGATGGCGACCGCCGACACATTGGGAAGCCGTCGGATGGCCTCCACTACGGCGCGGCGCCGTGGTGCATCGATGAGGGTGTCGCTGATCGACGAACTGGTCAGCAACCCGTCGCGGCGAAAGCCCAGATCGGTCGCTCGAAGGTGCCGCGTCTGCGCGACCAGGATCAGCGTCCCGATCATGAACGCGATGGCAAGACCGAACTGAAACACGACCAATGCCTCACGGATGCGGGTGCCGGCACGCCCGCCACCCGGAGCGCGCGAGGATGCCAGCACGCTTGCCGCCGGAAACCGCGACAGGAGGATCGCCGGATAGGCACCCGCCAGCATCCCGACGACCACAGTCAGCAAGGCGAGCGCGGGAACCACCACGGCATAGGGAATGGACAGGCTCAGTCCGCCCGCCGCATTGACCAGCGGCAGGCCGATCTCCGCCAGGATCAAGCCACCCAGCGCGGCGATTGCGACGGTCAGGATCGCCTCGCCCAGGAATTGTGAGATCAAGGCCGATCGGCTGGCCCCCAGCACCTTGCGCATCGCCACTTCGCGCGCCCGCAAGCCCGACCGGGCGGTTGCCAGATTGACGTAGTTCACAATGGCGATGATCAGCGTCAGGATCCCGACCAGGCCCAGCGTCACCATGGTCAGCTTGCGACTGGCGCTTGCCTTGCCCTGCGGCTCCAGATGCATCTTGGTGATCGGCATCACGGTGATGTTGAGGGACTTGGAGGCGTCCTTGCCCATGTCCGTCAGGGCACGGCGATCGACGAAGGAAGGCATCTTGTTGGTAAAGGCGCGCGCCGCCTGGGGCGTGTCGAACTTCAGGAAGGTCTGAAGCGACGAACTGCCCCAGTGATACCACCATTGCTTGCTATTTTCCGGCAGCGTCTTGGTTAGTGGCAGCACCATCGAAAAGTTCAATTCGCTGTTTTCCGGCAGGTCCTTGAAGACCCCCGCAACGCGGTAATTCCGAATGTCGTCGATCGCCAGTTTGATCGGCCGCCCGACTGGGTTGGCCGACCCGAAATACTTGCGGGCGACCGTTTCGTTGATCAGGACGTTCGTCGGCGTTCGCAGCGCATCGCCACTGCCGCTGACCATGGGCAGGTCGAAAAGCTGGAAGAAGCTGGGATCGACCTGAACGAGCTCCTCACTGGTCGCGACCCGCCCCTGAATAACGCTGGCACCCGACCCGCGGATACGCGTGCCGACCGTATCCGGAAAATCCTCGCGCAACTGCTCCAGCAGCCCGCCCATCGTCCAATTGCTCGCCCCGTTGAAAGGGCTTTCCGGGATGGTCCAGACCGACTGGGCGACATAGATTTTGTCATGATCCGGCAGCCACTTCTCATAGCTGGTCTCGAACCGGACATAGAGGCCCAGCACGAGGAAGACGGCGATGCCGACCGCCAGCCCCCCGATGTTGAGCGCGGCGTAAAGCTTGTGACGCACAAGCGAGCGATAGAGCGACAGAAGCGCGAAGCGGTTCATGGTTGCTTTCCCCCGAACGACGCGGTCATTGGCCGCAGGCGATGCGGGCAAGCCCGCTCTTGGAGACGGTGCAGCTCGGTCGGCCCGCGACCGTGACGTTCGCCATGCCGCTGGCGCCCACCGTCGCCTGTTCCGCCGCCCCGACGCGGACATTGGCCGTGCCACTGGCCCCGATCGTGACGCTGGGCGCAGAAAGGGCGCGTGCATTCACGTTGCTGGCCCCGCTGCCGTCGATGGCCAGCTGGTGCACCTGGCCATCCGCCCGCAGAACGCTGGCCCCCGACGTGTCGAGGCTTGCCCGCTCGGCACGCAAATTCTGAACCGTAACCTGGCTCGCCCCCGACAGGTCGAACTTCGCGGTTCCGCTACGCAGGGCCGGCAGGCGAAGCACGGCAGCGCCGCTGGTCCCGACCGCGAAGGCGGGGGTGTCGAGCGCGGGCAGGTTTATTTCCGCCGCGCCGCTGACATCGACGGCTTTCAGCACCGGCAGAGTGACGGCGATCGCGACGCGCCGGTCATGGCCGTTGCAACTGTCGTTCCGGCGACGGATACGCAGGGTCGCTCCGTTGGTATCGATGCGCAGATTGTCGATATTGGCCCCACGCCCCCGCGCCGTCACGGCATAGGCCGATCCCAGCGCCACGGTCACGATATTGCACCCGCTCAGTTCGATCCGGTCGAACCCGCGCACATCGAAGCTGCGCGCAGTCTGAGCGTTTTCCTGCGCCGGAGCGGCGACGGCGGCGAGCGACAACAGGGCGATGGCGGAGATCATGGTCTTCATCACAAATCCTTTCAGATTGCGCGCGCGGCGCTGGCGACGATGCGGCCGTCGAGCATGTCGATGCGGCGCTTGGCGATGTCGGCATGGCTGGGCGAGTGGGTGACCATCACGATGGTCGCGCCCGCTTCGTTCAGGCCGGTCAGGATGTTCATCACCTGCTCGCCATTGGCGGTGTCGAGATTGCCGGTCGGTTCGTCCGCCAGGATCAGCTTCGGGTCGCCCACGATCGCGCGGGCGATGGCGGCGCGCTGCTGCTGACCGCCCGACAATTGGTGCGGGAAATGACGCGCGCGGTGGGCGATGCCGACCTTGTCCATCGCCGCCGCCACCCGGCCGCGCCGGTCACCGACGTCGTTGCGATAGGCCAGGCCCAGCGCGACATTCTCCTCGATGGTCAGCTCGTCGATCAGGTTGAAGCTCTGAAACACGAAGCCCAGCGTCTCCGCGCGGAACTTGGCGAGTTCCTTTTCGTCCATCGCCGCCAGATCGCGGTCGCCAAACATGTAACGCCCGCCCGTCGGCCGATCGACCGTGCCCAGCGTGTTGAGCAGCGTCGACTTGCCACAGCCCGACGGGCCCATGATGGCCAGGAACTCGCCTTGCGCGACGTGCAGGTCGATGTCGTGGAGCGCGGTGGTCTCCACCTCGTCGGAGACGTAGCGACGCTGAATATTTTCCAGTCGGATCATGATGTCAGTCCCCTTTTATCGGATGTTCAGTATGTCGCCCTTCACGGACGAGGTGTTGCTGATGACGATGCGTTCGCCGGGATTGAGGCCGGACAGGATTTCGACCTGTTCGGGATTGCGGCGACCGACGCGGATCGTCCGGCGGCGGGCATGGGCGCCATCGGGGTCGAGGACGAAGGCCGAACTGCCCCCCGCCTCCAGCCAGCCGCCCACCGGGGCCACCACCGCGCGGCTCGCCGCGCCCAGCGTGATGCGGATGTCGATTGTCTGCCCGCGATTGAGCCCGGCGGGTGCCTTGTCGAAGGTCAGCTCGACCTGGAAGCGCCCGTCCTTCACGGCGGGCAGCACCTTCGACACGGTCAGCGCGGCCCCGTCCGAGGTCGTCGCCTTCTGCCCCACCGCGACGCGGCCGAGGTAAAATTCGTCGACCTGCGCGACGAGCTTCCACGAACCTTCACTGTCGACCTGACCCGCCGGGTCGCCGGGCTTCAGCGTCTGGCCGGGTTGGATGATGAAATTGGTCAGCCGCCCGCCCGATGGGGCCCGGATGGTCAGCCCCTCCAGCCCCGCACGCACCGCCGCCATATTGCCCGACAGCCGGCTCTGCGTGTCGGACAGGCGCGCCGACTGGGTCGCGGTGATCCGCGCCTCGGTCGCGCGGCCCGACTTCAACTGGGCGAGCCGCTTCTCCTGATAGGCCGCCTCTTCCTCGAAGCTCTTGACGCCCGCGTCCGACAGAAAGCCCTGATCGTGGAGCTGGCGGCGGATGCCCAGATCGCGACGCGCCTTGATGAGGTCATATTCGGCCTGTGCCACCTGGCCCGCGCGATCGAGCTTGTTCCGCTCGATGCCAAGCCCTTCGCTCGCCACGCCGCCGAGCTGGCTGGCGATCTGCGCCTCGCGGGTCAGCACATCCAGCTTGAGTTGCGGATTGGCCAGGGTGGCAAGCGGCTGTCCCTCGGTCACCATCTGGCCGTCCTGGGCCAGCAACTTCTCGACCTGCCCGCCCGACAACACGCCGACCAGGGTCGTGACACGCGGCGTCACGGTGGCGCGGACCGGCAGGTAATCGTCGAATGCGGCGCGGCTGACCTCGCCCGTTTCGATATTGGCCGATGCGATGTCGGTCGAACCCGCAGCGGGCAGGAAGCGCCAGATCAGGATCGCCGCCGCGACCACCAGGATCGCGATCACCACCGGTCGGCGACGCCACCACGGTGTGGCCTTTCGTGCTATACGCCGGTCCATCGCCGCCCCCGGAGCCGCCCCGCCATCCCCGACAGCGGAAGTGTTTGCGCCTGTGCTGTGTTCGGTCATCATGGCGTCAATGTCACCCAGGACGGCCAAAAAACCTAAAGCCCTATGAAACCTCCACTTTCCTTCCGCTCTGTCGATTCCGACCGTTCGGGACCGAACGCACCGTCCACAAATGGACGGTCGCAGGAGGGGTCAAGCCCGCTTTCGATCCTGGTCATCGACGACAATCCGCGCGTCGCCGAATCGCTCGCCATCGCGATCGAGCTTGCGGGGCACCGGCTGGACGTGGCGAACGGGCCGGAGGAAGGATTTTCCAGGCTGGCGGCGCAGCGTTACGACGCGATCCTGCTCGACCTGAATTATGCCGCCGGACGGACCGATGGCGGCGAAGGTCTGACCATGCTGGCCCGGTTGCTGGCGGACGATCCCGGTGCTTGCATCATCGTCATCACCGCGCATAGCGGCATCCGGCTGGCCGTCACCGCGATGCAGGCGGGCGCACGCGACTTCGTGATGAAGCCATGGCGCAATGCCGATCTGCTCGCCAAGATCGAGGTCGCGGTCCAGCGGCGGGCGCCCCTGGCGGACCGTGCCGCGCCAGCCGCCGACGACGCCGCATCCCATGCCGCCGAACCCGTCGGGCTATTGGGCGACAGCCCCGCGATCCACCATGTCCGCAATATGGTTCGCCGGATCGGCCCCACCATGGCCGGGGTGGTCGTGACCGGCCCGTCGGGCGCAGGACGAAGCCTGATCGCCGCCGCGATCCATGCGGCATCGGCTGGCGCGGACCGGCCCATGCAGCGGATCGATCTGCGCGATCCGCTGGCATGGGACCGCCTGAGCGAGGGCGGCAGCGGCATGACATGGCTGCTGCGTCATCCCGACCAACTCGACGCGATCGGACAGGCGCGGCTGCTCGACCGTCTCGCGGCGCAAGATCGCTACATCGCCATTGCCGACGATGCCCGCGTCATCACGCCCGCGCTGGCCCGGCGGATCGCCACGGTCGAGATCGCCGCCCCCTCGCTGGCCGAACGGCGCGCGGACATACCCGTCCTGGCCCGCCATTTTGCGCGAATCGCGGCGGAACGGCATGGCCGCCCCCTGCCCCGCTTCACCCCCGCCGCAGAAGCGCTGTTCGCGACCGCCAACTGGCCCGACGAAGCGCGCGGGCTGGCGGGCGCGGTCGAACGCGCACTGCTGCTCGGCGATGACGGCGTGATCGAGGCGGCATTGCTCGCCCCCGCCGCGCCCACCATGGTCGCCAGTCCGGCCCGCCCCAGCTTCGACCTCGACGAAACCGAACGAAGCATGATCGAGGCCGCGTTGATCGAGCATCATCATAACGTTACCCAGGCGGCGCAGGCGCTGGGGCTCAGCCGGGGTGCGCTGTATCGGCGGATGGCGCGTCATGGGCTTTGAATGGCCCTATGCCCGCATCGTTGCGATCGGTGGGAGCGCATTGGCGCTGACCGGCAGCGGGGGATTGCTGGTGTTGGCCTGGCAAAACGGCATGTTCGCCTCGATTCTGGGACTGGCGCTGAGTGCGGGCTGGCTGATCCTGACGGCGTGCTGGGCGGTGGCGCGGCGGTCCGCACCGTCTCCCTCAGTGGCTCCGCGCCCCGCCGCCGATGGGCCGCCACTGGGAGCCTTGTTCGACCAGATACCGCTGCCGCTGCTGCGCATCGATCGGGGACGGGCGCGAGCCATCAACCGGGCGAGCCGTAGCCTGTTCGCCACCGACGACCGCCTGACGCCGACCCCGGCCGCGCTGCTCGACCCGCTGCAGAGCCAGTTGCGGTACGAAGGGCGAAGCTGGCGGATCGAGCGCATTGCGGCAAGCGACCGGTCGATCCTCATCCTGATCGATGTCGAGGCCGAGCGGCGCGCGGCAGCGGCGCATGCGGATAACGAGATGATCGATATCCTCGGCCATGAACTGCTCAACGGGCTGTCGCCGATCGTCTCGCTGGCGGATAGTGCGCTGGTCGCGGCCGAGCGGAGCGATGCCCGGCTGCCGGGCATATTGGCGACGCTGGCGCGGCGGGTCGAGGGGCTGGAACGCTTCACCCGCGCCTATCGCACGCTGGCACGCCTGCCGGAGCCGGTCCGCACGCCCTTCGTCCCCGCCGATCTGGCCGACGATCTGGGCCGCCTGTTTGCCGAACGTTTCGCGGGGATGGTCACGCTGTCGGTCGACGCCCCGGCAGAAACCATGGGGGCATGCGACCGCGATCAGATGACCCAGGCGATCTGGGCGCTGCTCCAGAATGCGGCGGAGGCGGCGCTGGCCGGATCGGTCACCCCCACCGTGACCCTAGTCTTTCACCGGGACGAGACGGGCTTGCGGATCGCCGTGGGGGATACCGGCAGCGGCGTCGCCATGCCGGAGCGCACGCGCATCTTCCGCCCGTTCCACACCACCAAAGCCGACGGATCGGGGATCGGCCTGACCCTGGCCCGCCGGATCGCGCGGGCGCATGGCGGCGATCTGAAACTGCTCGCGATCGGCGTGACGACCTTCGAAATGACGATACCCGGCCCATAGCCGCCACGCGACCTCTTTACTTGTAGGACAAGAAAAAGGATGCTCTACAAAAGAATATGAGGGTTTGGGAGCGGTTATGATCGAGCTAACTCTGGGGCAATGGTGGTCGAAAAAATCCGTTTTCACCGCCACCCTATGCGCGGCCACCGCCATGACCGCGTCCAGCGCTCAATCAAACAGTCCGACAATTGACCAGGGCCAGTCGAGCGCCGCTTCCGCTGATCCTGCCCGTACATCCGCAGCCTCTTCGGCAGCGGACATGGTCGCCTATCTGTTCGTCTACTTCACCAACGACAGCATAGAGGGTGAGAAGCTGCGCTTTGCCGTGTCGGACGGCAACAACGCCCTGCAATGGCGGGATTTGAACGACGCTAAGCCTATCCTGGAATCGACGATGGGCACACGCGGCCTGCGCGATCCGTTCATCCTGCGCTCGGCGGAGGGAGATCGTTTCTTCCTCCTCGCCACCGACCTGTCGGTCGGCCGGACCGGCTGGGGCCATGCCACAGACGACGGCAGCCAGTATCTGGAGATCTGGGAATCCACCGATCTGGTTCATTGGGGCGAACAGCGCCATGTGAAGGTCAATACGCCGATGGCGGGCATGACCTGGGCTCCCGAGGCGAGCTACGATCCCAGCATCCAGGCCTATATCGTCTATTGGACCTCGACCCTGTTCCGGGATGCCGCGCACAAACAGGGCGACGGCCATGGCCCGCAGATCCTGATGTCGACAACGCGCGACTTTCGCCATTTCACGACACCGCAGCCCTGGTTCAAGGCCGCCGACCTGCCCTTTCTGGCGAAGGACAAGGGCATGATCGACACCACCATTCTGAAAGACGGCAAGGACTATTATCGCTTCACCAAGGTGAGCGAGCAATCGGGCTGCCCCTCCGCCGACATCATGGGACAAAAGTCCCGCTCGCTGCGGGCCAGCATGGCGTCGGGTGCCTGGACGGTGGTCGATCGCTGTATCGGCCGCAGGGCGGGCACGCCGGAGGTCGAGGGGCCAAGCGCCTTTGCCGCCAATCCCGGCGATGTCAGCGGCTTCCGCTATTTCCTGTGGGTCGATAATTATGGCGGCGTCGGATATATCCCGCTCGCGACCAACACGCTGAAGGGCAAGATACGTTGGACCTACCCTGCGTCCTTCCGCCTGCCCGCCTCGCCGCGCCACGGATCGGTGCTGTCGATCACCGCCAGCGAGCGTGACGCGCTGGTCGCCAAGTGGAACCGGGCGCTGCTCGTCACGGCCGTAGAGCCCGTTCGGGTCGCGATGACTGCGAACGCACCCGCCCTCCCCCGGACGGTCACCGTGCGGTTCGCCGATGGGCATCAGGAGGCGGTCGGCGTCACCTGGGATAAGGTCGATTGGGCAAGACTTCGGCGCAAGGGTGGCTCGGTCAGGGTCACCGGACGCCTGGCCAATTCCTCTGCGACCCCGACGATCGCGACCATCTCCGCGAGCAGCACCCGATGACGGCATTTCGGATTCGCGGCGCCGCGCTGTTGTTGGCGGGGTGTGCGCTGTCCGCCTCGGTCACAGGCCAGGGCCCCAGCGCCGCGACCCAGGGCGCTCGCGACACGTCCGCAGCCTTCTGGGCGGTGCCGCCGGTTCTGGCGTCGGGCACGCGCCTTCCCTCGCCGACTGGCGGGCAGGTCAGTTGGTCCGCCGATCGTCCTATATTGCGCGGCGATGTCGTGGTTCAGGACGGCCGCGCGCCAATTCGCGTGACGCTGACGGGGCGATGGACCGATGCCGTGGGCCGGGTGGTGACCAAGCATTGGACGGTGACGCTGCTGGGCCGCGACGCCCCCCGCCTGCTCGCCTATACCCGCGTGCCGACCGACGCGCATGACGCCAACCAGCCGATCATCGCGCGTTCGCTCCACCTCGCCATCGGGCAAGCCAACGACGCGCGACCGCTCAACGCCAATTACGGCATCGTCTTTCCCATCGGTGAGTATATCGGGGTCGACCGGGTCGAGCATCGCGGGCTGGCCCACGCCTCGCTGTTCCACTTCGCCGATGGCAGTCTGGGCGTGATCGCCACGCGGGTCGATCTGGCGGGCAAAGCCGATGCCTCGCAGGCAAGCAGCGCCATCGTCTTCCAGAGCGATCCCGCCAGCCCCGCCGACTTCATCGAACTGGGGTTGATCGATCTGGGCACCCGCACGGGCGTCGTCGCACCAAAGGCCGTATGGGACGGGGCCGCCAAACGCTATCTGGTCACATGGCGCGACGATGGGGGCGCCTCCCACCGCACCAGCGTCGTCGATCTGAAGCGGACCGAACGGGTGCCGACCGCTTTCTTCCCGGAGCGGAATGGTGAACGCACGCGCATCGTATCGGCGGGGAATGTCGGTGTCGCGGAGAGCGGCGCCATCCCCATGCCAACCGCGGGCCCCCTGCCCTCCGTAACCGGGGCCGACGGAGTAGAGGGGATCGCGATCGATCCGCGCATGGCGCAGGCGCTGGCGAACCGATATGGCCGGATACGCAATGTCCAGACTTGGGTCGCGGCACGGACCGTCCGGCGTGCCGACATCGCCGCGCTGACCGCGACCCGTGCGCATCTCACCTATTCGGATGGATCGTCCGCCACCCGCGCGGTCGACTGGTACACGGCCGACCTCGCCCATATCCGAACATCGGGACCGGGACGCTATTGGCTGCGGGGGCGCATACGCCAGCCCGTCTATCCGGCGATCTTTGCCTATAACCGCGCCGACCCAGTGCTCTTCCGCTATCATCAGGCCGGGCGGACACGCTATCTGTTCATCGCCACCGACGACACCAACAACGACAATGTCGGGTCGCCCCATCTGCCGATCCGGGTCGCAGACGGCATCGCCGCGCTCGCCGACGATCATGGTGGTCGCCAACGCGAAGTCGATCTGCTCAACCGGCTGACGCGAAAGGACCGCACCGCCGAAGGACGGGTGATCGCGGGCTGTTACTGGGCACCCGAAATTCATGAGATAGGCGGACGGCTGTCGATCCTGTTCGCGCCATGCTTCAACCCGGACGACGACCAGTCCAACCGCGACGGCGCGTGGCACCGCGTCCAATCGCACATCATGCAGTTGCGGCCCGGTGGCGATCCCGCCAACCCCGCCGACTGGTCCAAACCCGCCGCCATTCTGAAGGCCGATGGCACGCCGCTGGGTCGGTCGGACTTTCCACGCAATATCAGCCTGGACATGTCCTATTTCGAATCGGGTGGGCAGGCCTATTACACCTGGTCGCAACGCTATCTGCCCGCGAAAGGCCCGTTGGGCGATCCGCTGACCTGGATCGCGCGGGTCGATCCGTCGCACCCGACGCGCCTCGCCGGGCCGCCGCGCCCCGCCATCGCGCCGACCCGTGCGTTCGAAGAGAATTTGTCCGAAGGCGCCTTCGCCGTGCATCATGGCGGGCGCATCCACCTGATCTATTCCAGTTCCGGGGTCAGCCCGACCTATGTCGTCGGCGGCGCCTGGGCCCGCGAAGGCAGCGACCTGACGAACATCGACAATTGGCACAAATGGACCGCACCGCTTCAGCACAGCGCGCCGATGCCCCCCGGGGTGACCGATTATCGCCGATACGAGCAAGGGGTCGGGCATGGCGCCTTCACCACCGATGAGGATGGCAATCTCCTCTATGTCTATCATAGCTGGGGCGACGGAGTGGGCGGCAATGGACGCGATACGCGGCTGCGGCGCGTCCACTGGGCGGCGGACGGGCATCCCGTACTGGACATGACGAGCGACGAAGAGGTCGACCCTGCCCATCGCGAGGTACGGATGCAGGTCACGGTCCGGTAATGGCGGGGCGCGTTACCGGGCTGGCGATCAGGTTGGCCGGAAGGAGGCACAGCCATTCCTCGGTCGCCATCCCGCCATCGGCAAAGAACGGCCGGGCGGCTGACCAGCCACCGCGCCGCGGCATAGAGGTTGTGCGGGCATGGTCCGACGCAAATGCTTGACCAAAACGCTTTTGCGCCCCCAATAATGGTCGTGATGGACAACGCACCCACGACGCAGGACCGGCTCTACCGGGAACTGGCCCGCACCCTGATCGCCGAACTGGTCGAAGGCCGTTACCCGGTCGGCACCCGGATGCCCGCCGAACGCGAATTGGCGACGCGCTTCGACGTCAGCCGCCCGGTCATTCGGGAAGCGCTGATCGCCTTGGAAGTCCAGGGCTTCATCGAGGTTCGGATCGGTTCGGGCGCGCATGTCGTCGCCCTTCCCGGCCAGGGCGAGACCCCGGATTTCGGCGTGTCCGCGATGGAGGTGGCCGAGGCGCGCCTGTTGTTCGAACCGGAATCCGCCGCACTGGCCGCGACCCAGATCACCGATGCCGAATTGGACGAACTGGCCGCACTGGTCGATGCGATCGAAGAAGAGAATAGGGAAGTCGGCGGGGCCTTCCGCGCCGACCGCGCCTTTCACACGCTGATCGCGCGCGTCACCCGGAACAGCGCCATCCTGGAGACGATCGACCGGCTGTGGGAACAGCGCGAACGATCGGCGGAAAGCGCGCTGCTGGATGCCAAGGTCCGCGCGATCGACGTGCGTCCGATCGTCGAGCACCACGCCGCCATATTGGAGGCGCTGCGGGCCCGGGACTCGCTCGCCGCGCGCGCCGCGATGCAACGCCATCTGACCGCGGCGCTGGAAGGCCTGCTGATCGCCAGCGAGGCGCGCGCCGTGGAGGAAGTGCGGCAGGCCCTGGCGGCGAAACGAGACCGGACCGCCCATCTGAAAATCTGACGGGGAATTCGCGACAGGTCCGACCCTGCCGCACGACATATGCTCCCTGCCCTACTGACACGCGCGCTACATATTTCTCCCCTATCGGCGCCTGTCCGCCGACGGCGTGCGGGTGTCGGGGCATGGGATGACGGG
Organism: Sphingomonas sp. LC-1; assembly: GCF_025371035.1. Classification (GTDB taxonomy): domain Bacteria; phylum Pseudomonadota; class Alphaproteobacteria; order Sphingomonadales; family Sphingomonadaceae; genus Sphingomonas; species Sphingomonas sanguinis_E. Next base: position 111,163 of record NZ_JANZXB010000010.1, read on the forward strand.
CGAAGGGCATAGGCAATCGGGTCCGCCGGGCAGGCGCGCATGACGGTCCTCGTCGCGCTGGCGCTGGCCCAGGCCGCAGCACAGACCGATCCCGTCCTCGCGGTCGATCTTCCGGCCGGATCGGTCGCCACCGGACTGGACCGATTGTCGCGAGAGGTGGGTCTGGCACTAGTCGGCAGGCCCGGCGATCTGGCGGGGCGGCGCGCTCCGCACCTGCGGGGGAGGCTGCGCCTGTCCGAGGCGCTCGACCGCTGGTGCCGCCCCGCGGGATTGCGCTGCCATCTGCTCGCCGGGGGTATCGTCGTGCGGGCAGCCGGACCAATGCCCCGCCCCGTCGTCAGGCCCCGCCCGCGATCCGTCCCCATCGAACCCGTGGTCGGCCCGGACGTGATCGTCACCGGGCGGCGCGGAACCCTGGTCCAGGGGGAGTTGGAGCGCAGCTATTCCGCTTCGCACATCGACAGCACCGAGCTCAGCCGTCGCAGCTCGCAAAGTCTGGCGGAGCTGCTGACCGGCCTGCCCGGCCTATGGGTCGACAATTCGGCCGGGGTGGCGGCCAACAGCATCCGGGTGCGCGGCATTCCACTCGACGGCTATCAGGCGATCGCGGTGCAGGAAGATGGCTTGCCGGTCCAGCACGACACGCTGCCCTGGACCGATATTGACCAGTTCGTCCGCCCCGACCTGATGATCGCGAGCGCCGATTATGTGCGGGGTGGTCCCTCCGCAATCTTCGCCAGCAACGCGCCCGGCGGCGTCCTCAATCTGCGCACTCGTGCCGCCGGCGACCATCATGGCGGAGAGGTACGCACGACATTGACCGACTTCGGGCTGTTTCGATGGGAAGGCTATGCCACTGGCCCCATCGCGCCCGGCTGGCGTGTGATCGTCGGTGGCACCCTGACCCGCGATCCGACCGTCCGCCGGATCGCCGAGACGCTGGGCGGCGGGCAGGTGCGCGCGCGGGTCGATCATGATTTGCGCGGGGGCGGACGGCTGACCCTGGCCCTGCATGGGATGGACGATGATACGCTCAACATCTCGTCCTTTCCAATGCGGTATCGGGCGGGGCGGTTCGCGATACTACCCGGCTTCGATCCCCGGCGCGGCAGCTTTTTCGGACCCGAGCTGACCCGGTTGCGCTTCGCGGCGCTGGGCGAACGACCGCTGGGGCGCAACAATCGCAATCGCTTGGTGACGCCGTCGCTGTCGCTTGTGCGCGATGTGGCGGGCGGCGTGTTGACCGCCCGCGCCCATTATCGCTGGTCGCGGACCGAACGCTACGCCTTGTCGTCCTCAGGCGCGGCGATCCCGGCCGAACGGCTTCTGGCCGATGCCCTGCCCCGTCTGACTGCCGCTTTCCCGACCATCGCCAGGGTCGCGCTCGCCCACGCCAGCGACGGCAGCGCCTTCGCCCCGATCGCGGGGAATGACCGGGCCATCGCGCTGAACCCCGTCGCCGCCGACACGCGTCTGTGCGAGGCGATGGTCGACCTGTCCTATGCGCATGGCCTGGAGGCGGGCGGGCACCATGACCTGACGCTGGGGCTGTACGCAGTCGGTTATCGCTGGGATTTTCGACGTGCGGTGGCGCGCGTGCTGTTGGAGGCGCGGGAACAGGGGCGGCGGCTCGATATGGTCGCGTTGGATGCCGACGGCCGCGTCCTGGGCCGTGCGACCGATGACGGGTTGCTCAGCACCGGCTCGACCTATGAAGCGCTTCGTGGCCATCAGCGGATGATCGCGCTCTACGCCGCCGACGAGTGGCAGGTGGCGGAACGCTGGCGGCTCGACTGGGGATTGCGGCACGAGCGGGCCGCGCCTTCGGCCTGGGTCGAACGTCCAGCGACTGTCGATGGCGGCGATCCGATGACGCTGGCGGACGACCGGATCGCGATCGGATCGGGGCAATGGGATAGACGACAACGGCATCTCGCGCAGACGGCGGCGACCCTCGCGCTGCATTGGCGCGCTAGCCCCGCACTGGGGCTGTTCACCCGTGCGACCCGCGCGATGCGACTGCCCGATCCGGGCGTGTTCCGCATCGGCAGCGGCGATCCCGCCCGCGCGCTGACCATCGAGCAGGGCGAGTTCGGGCTGATCTGGCAAGGGGCGGGCCTGGGATTGGAGGCGACGGCCTTTGCCAGCCGTTTCCCCGACATTGCCCTGCCCGACCTGTCGCTCGACCCCGCGACAGGCGCCGTCCGGATCGGCGAACATGCCGCCTCGGCGCGCACGCTGGGGCTGGAGATCGGCGCAAGGGCCAGCCCCCTGCCCGGCCTGTCGATACGCGGCACCGTGACATGGCAGGACCCCCGGCTGCAGTCCTATCGCGTCGCCAGCCTGATCGACGGAGTGCCGGTGACCACTGACCTGAGCGGCCGGATGCCAAGGCGGGTTCCGCGAGTGATGGCCAGCCTGTCCGCCAGCGCCGCACTGCCCCGGACCGGCATCACCCTAGACGGCGATGTGTCGGCCATGGGACGACGCTTTGCCGACGATGCCAATAGTCTCGCCCTGCCGTGCTTTGCCCTGGTCGGACTGGGCGCAAGCTGGACGGTGACGCCCGCCCTGACCCTGGGTTTGCGCGTGACCAATCTTTTCGATCAGGTCGCGATCATGCAGGGCGACGCCCTGGGCGGCGAAATCCGGGCGGGTGACGGTGACGGGGTCGCCACCGTTCGCGCGCAGCAGGGTCGCGTGGCGGCGCTCAGCGTGGCTTGGCGGCTGTAAGTCCCCGGCGATAGAGCGCCAGTTCCTCGGCCGCCGCCGCCATGTCGCGCCGGAAATCGGCATTGCCATGCTCACGCGCCACCAGGGCGCTCGCCGCCAGATAGCCGCCCTCGACTGCGCTTTGCGAATGCGATCCGCAAATCCAGCGGCTGTCGCCATAATCGCGCCCACGCGCCAGGATCGCGGTCGCGCGGTCCGGCATCAGCTCCGCCATCAGCAGTGCAAAGCTCCAGCCATGGGCGGTATGGCCCGAGGGATAATCGCCATTGGCGATCAGCGACGCGGTGCGCGGTTCGCAGATGGGCAAATCGGTGCCGATAAACGGACGCGGCGACTGCCAACGCGTCTTGGCCACGCGGATAGCCGCTGATCGATCCGCCCCGAAACGCGCGAGCAAGGCTTGCGTCACCGGCAGCTTGGTCCAGTCGGGTTGGAAGCCGAGAGCGTCGGCAAAGCGTGCGCCGAGGTCGCTGGATACATCGGCTGCGGCCTGTTGCCACCGCGCCATGCCCCGCAGCGCGCGGCTATCGCGAAAGGCCTTCGCATCGGCCAGCGCGCGGGGCGAGCCGGGCGTCGGTGGCCCCGGAAGGACGGTCGTCAGGTTCACCCCCTCCCCTGCCGCCAGATAGCCCGTCACCTCCCGAGCCTGCACCGGCACCGCGACCGACACAAGCATAGCCGCGCTCATCGCCAATAAAATGGCCGATCGCCCTGTCGTCCGCCCCATTTCCTTACCCCCACTCGCAATATTGGCCCGTCACATCCGAAGAGCTGAACCACCGCAGAGCGGGGACAGCCTTAGCTGGGCCTATTCCACAAAAGCCATGGCCTCGGCCATTGTCACAAAAACTACACAATTGTCTTAAAACTTTTACAAAATTCCTTGTCCCCGTTTGCAGCCCGCCCCCGTCTACCCCCACGATCGTCCGCATGGCCGGGCGAGCGGATTTCTCGTGGGGGTTTACATCGTGATGGTTAACAAGCGGACGCTGCTGCTGGCGTCGAGCGCATTTTTCGTGGCGCAGCCGGTGACGGCACAGGAAATGCCGTCGGATCAGGGCAGCCCGACCAGCGATGCCGGGGAGGTCGTCGTGACCGGTTACCGCACCAGCCTGGCACAGGCGCGCAATGCCAAGCGGGATGCGACGATCATCAAGGATTCGATCGCGGCCAGCGACATCGCCGCCTTTCCCGACCTGAACCTTGCCGAAGCGCTGCAGCGCCTGCCCGGCGTCGCGATCAACCGCGAGGCCGGCGAAGGTCGCCGGATTTCCTTGCGCGGCCTCGGCCCCGACTTCACCCGCGTACAGTTGAACGGCATGGAAGTGCTGGGCAATGTCGACTCGCCGCAGGACAGCCGGGGGCAGACGACGCGCGACCGCGCCTTCGACTTCAACCTGTTCGCCGCCGAACTGTTCAACCATGTCGATGTCGAGAAGTCCTACCAGGCGCAGCAGACCGAGGGCGGCCTGGCGGGCACGGTCGGTCTCTTCACTGCGCGTCCCTTCGACTATAAGGGCAGCAAGATCGCCTTGTCGGCGCAGGGCGGCACCAATTCGCTGACCCGCGATTTCCAGCCGCGCCTGACCGGCCTGATCTCCAAGAACTGGGGCAATTTCGGCATTCTGGTCTCGGGCGCCTATAGCCGCCGCAACACGCGCGAAGAGGGCTTCGACACCTATCGCTGGCGCCGCAACAAGGCCAATGGCAGCGACATTTCCCGCCTGACCGCCGCCGAGCAGGCCAAGATCAACTCGGGCGACCTCCTGTTCGCACGCGGCAACCGCCTGTCGGTATGGGACAGCAAGCAGGAGCGGATCGGCCTTACCTCCTCGATCCAATGGGCGCCGACCGATAAGGTCCATGTGACGCTGGACGGCCTGTACGGCCAGTTCAAGGGCGACCGGTTCGAGACCCACCTCGCCTCGCGCGGCGGCGGCAGCTCGACCTGGCTGGGCGGCGGCGAGACCTTTGCGGGCACCGTCTATCCCAATTCGCGGGTCAACGCGATCCAGTGGAACGACCGGAACGAGGTGACCTATCTCGACGTGTCGGGCGGCAAGGCATCGACCGAAACGCGGATCCAGAACACCAAGAACGTCTTCAAGCAACTCGTCCTGTCGGGCGACGCGGAGCTGGTCGACGGGCTGACCTTCCACTGGCTGGGCGGCGTCGAACGGTCGCGCTACGACATGCCGGTCAACGACAAGTTCACGCTTGAAGGATTCGGCGACGTCATCTCCGACTATCGCGGCGGCACCTATTCGCTGGTCAACACGTACAAGTTCAATCCGGCCGACGCCAATTTCTGGCACGCCAAGCGGCTCTATGTGAACAACACCTTCCAGGATTCGGCGTTCGACAATGTGAAGGGGCGCTTCGAGTACAAGGTCACCCCCGACGACACGATCAGCGTCGGCGGCGAGTGGCGGCGTTTCGGCAATAGCGGCTATTATGCCGAACAGGACAATATCCTGACCAGCGGCTTCGTCTCGGGCAAGGTCAATGCCAACCCCACTGCCTATGCGCAGACCTATACCGGCTATAGCGGGCAGGACTGGACGATCGTCGACTTCCCCAAGATGCTCCAGACGCTGGGTATCGACCGGTCGCAATATCTGACCAAGCGGCTCGGCGTGTTCGCGGTCGAGGAGCGCACCGGCGCGGCGTTCGCGCAATATGACTGGAACCATATCCTGGGCGGCATTCCGTTCCGCGGCAATATCGGCGCGCGCTATTACCGGACGACCGTCACTTCGGACGGCGTGGCCAGTGTCGGCCCGATCACCGTGCGCGGCGAATATCAGGGCGTGCTTCCCGCCGCGAACCTAATCTTCGAGCTCGATCCCGGCCTGATGCTGCGCTTCGCCGCCTCGAAGAACATCAACCGGCCCGCGCTCGGTGCGCTGGCGGTCAACGGTTCGGTCAGCAACGACAATGGCAATATCACCGTGTCGATCGGCAACCCGAATCTGCGTCCCTACAAGTCGACCGATTTCAACATTTCGTCCGAATATTATTTCGGCTCGGTCGGCTATGTCGCCGCCGCCATGTTCTACAAGACGTTGGACGGCTATATCTCGACCCAGACGGTCAACAACGTGCCCTATTCGCAGACGGGCCTGCCCGACAATCTCTATCCCGGCGTGACGGGCGCGACTTTGGTCGACAGCTATTCCCGCCCCGTGAATCTGCTCAAGACCAACTTGTTCGGGGTCGAACTGTCGGGGCAGACCGACTTCAAATTCTTGCCCGCCCCCTTCGACCGGCTGGGGACGGCGGTGAACTTCACCTATGTCGACTCGCGGCTCGATTACTCCAAAATCTATACGGGCAGCATCGCAACGACGCTGGAGGGGTTGAGCAAGTATAACGCCAACGCCACCCTTTATTATCAGGACAAGGCGTTCGACGCGCGCATTTCCGCCAATTATCGCAGCGGCTGGATTCTCAGCGCCTCGCCGGTGCTCACGTCGCTCGGCCCCGACCAGGACGTGACCGGGTTCGAGGGGACCGTCTATGTCGATATGTCGGCGCATTACACGGTCAGCGATCACGTCCAGCTGACGCTGAACGGCATCAACCTGACCAACCAGCGTGAGCGGCAATATTCGAACAGCACCAAGCGGCTCTATGTCGTCACCCGTTCGGGCGCGACGGTGCTGGGCGGCATCCGGCTGACCTTCTGATCATGCCATGACCTTCGGCCTTGATACCCGGCATGTTCGGGGTATCAGCCGATCACCCGCGCCGCTCCGTCACGGGGGCGGCGCGGTTCTTTTTCGACAAGGATTGTCCCCGGATGCGGCGCCACCGGCTCTTCCTGGATAAGGCCGAATGAACAGCCCCCTCGCCTGGGCGGTGGAGGGGCGCGACCGCCTGTTGACCTATGTCCGCAGGCGCATTCGCGAGCCCGAACAGGCGGAGGATGTGGTGCAGGAATCGATCATGCGCGTGATCGAGCAGGAGCGGAAACAGGTGATCGAACAGCCGCTCGCCTATGCCTTTCGCGTCGCCGATTCGGTGATCTACAATCGCGGGCGACGCGGCGCGGCGGATCATGCGCCGGTCGATCCGGAACTGGCCTGCGCCCTGCCGCTGGCGGACGAGGTGCTCGACTATCGCCAGCGCTTCGAACGGTTCCGCACCGCCCTGTCGCGCCTGCCCGCGCAACGCCGCGCGGTCTTTGTCGAACGCCATCTGGAGGGCAAGTCGCGCCAGCAGATCGCCGACGACATGAACATCAGCATCGAGGCGGTGAAGAAGCATCTGGTCCGCGCGATGATCGATCTGGACGGCTGCATCGACGATCTGCCGACACGCGGAGGCCGTCTGCATGACTGATCGCGACGCGATGCTGGAAGAGGCCGCCGACTGGGCCGACCGTCTGGATGCCCTGTCGCCCGAGGCCCGAGGCGAACTTCACGCATGGCTGAACCGCTCGCCGGACCATCGCGCGGCCCTGGCGCGAATGGTCCGGCTGCTGGGCGATCCGGCGCTGTTCGACACGGTCGAGCATTGGACGCGACAGACGGTGCCTTCCCCTGCTCCGTTCCATGTCCATCCGCGCCATCGGCCACGGCGTTGGAACGTCCTTGAGCGCCCCGGGGCCCGGCGGCGGGCCGTCGCTATTGCCGCCGCGCTGGCGGCCGTGATCGCCGCACCGCTGGTCTGGCATGTCGCAGCTTCCGACGACGCCCCGGTCGAGCGCATCTATGCCTCCGCCACCGGGCAGCAGAGGCAGGTGACGCTTCCCGATGGGTCGGACATGACGCTGGATGCATCCTCGCGCATCGCCATCGCCTTTTCGGATGGGAAACGCGACCTGACGCTGGAGCAGGGTGCGGCACGGTTCGAGGTTCGCCATGATGCCACCCGCCCCTTCTCTGTCTCGACGCCCGAGGGCCAGATGGTCGCGCTCGGCACCAGTTTCAGCGTCGATCGCGGCGCGGAGCATAGCGAATTGCGCGTGTTCCGGGGACGGGTCCGCCTGACGGTAGCGGGCCAGCCGGCGGTCGTCGTGACCGGCGGGCACTGGGCGGAGGCGGGCACTGGGCGAATCATCGTCCACGCTTTCGACACGTCCCGCTATCAGGGATGGCAGGATCGCTGGCTGACCGGCGACCGGATCAGGCTGGGCGATGCCGTCACCCGGCTGAGCCGGTACAGCGCGCGCCCCATCATCCTGTCCGACCCGGCACTCGCGGATCAGACGTTCAACGGACGCTTCCGGCTGGACAGAACGGTCGAGAGCCTGACGCTGATCGGCGCGTTGTTCGATTTGTCGGTGAAGGATGACGGCAAAGCCCTTCACCTGACGGCGATGTCGTCTCGGCACTGACGCAACCGCCCAACATCGAACAGGCCAATTGGCCGAACCAATCTGGGTGATACCAATCGAGACTCAGCCGCTCCATTGTCCAACCGAATACAGTGCGTGGACCCAAGACACGTATAAAAACAAGCTCGTCAAACGCCTTACCGCCACCATGACAATAAATTCACGATGATAACTAATTGTTTTATGACGGTTATTTTCGAATGCGTTTCGTCCTGACCAGTTTTCACGCGAAACGGATTGCCTTCCCGTTGACAGGCATGACCATTCCATGTCACCGATAAGACCATAAGATTACAACACCGTGATGCAGAAAGAAATTTTCGGTCCTTTCGGGTGATCCGTCGCACATGACTCACAGGTCGGGCGGCGGGCGCGACGATGGACTTCGGAAGGGTCTGCGCTCCGACGCAAGAGATGGGACGGTCGAGACCGGTCCGTGAACGACACCTCGTTCCGGCCGATGACGCCCTCTGTCCTCCTGACGGTCGCCATGCCCCTTCCGGCACAGTCTCGGGGAAGCCCGGCGCGATGAGCCCGCGCCAGGATCAGAGGGAGGGAATGAGCATGACTATGTCACCGCGCAAGGGCGTATCGCGTCTGGGTCGCAAGCGACTGCTTCAGACCACAGCGTTCACCGCAGCCTGGATGGCTTCGGCCATGATCACCGCACCGGGCTGGGCGCAGACGGCCACCACCGGCACGGCAGGGGCAAGCGTCACCGCCGTCGCAGCCGATACCGGGCAGGCGACGCCGCAAGCCGATACCGCCGGGGATGCCAGCCAGGACGAGATCACCGTCACCGGCTATCGCCAGAGCATCGCCTCCGCCCTCGCCGCCAAGCGCAACGACATCCGCATCACCGACGGCATCTCGTCGGAGGATATCGGCAAATTCCCCGCCCAGAACGTAACCGAGGCGATCCAGCGTATCGCGGGCGTCCAGATGTCCAACATCAACGGACGCGGCTCGACGATCAGCATCCGTGGCCTGGGGCCGCAATATGCGCGCACCACGATCAACGGCCAGACCTTCGCCAGCGCCGACTTCAAGGATGGCTTCCGCTACGACATCATCCAGACCGATCTGGCCAGCGCGATCCAGGTCATCAAGTCGCCCACTGCCGACATGGACACGGGCGGCCTGGCGGGCACGGTCAACATCGATACGGTCAAGCCGCTCGCCTATAAGGGCCCCAGCTTCATCGCGGGGATGAAGGGCTATTATTCCGACTTTCGCGGCGACGTCACGCCCAAGGTCAATGCCGCCTATATCAAACGGTTCGCGAATGACACGATCGGCGTCATGCTGGACGTCGGCTATCAGAAGCTGAAGGATCGCGGCGACTATCTGTTCATAAAGAACTGGTATCAGCCGGGCGCCGTGGCGGGCGCGCCGGACGTGCAGGTGCCGGGCAATCTGCGCTATCGCCGGATCGACCGCGACACCGAACAGCTAATGGGCAGCGGCGCGATCCAATGGAAGCCGCAGGACAATTTCGAGGTGCTGCTCCAGGGCGAATATTCGCGTGACCATACCCGTTACGACACCCGCCAGATGGTCTTCGGCCGCTGGGCCGCCTCGGCGGTGAAGGTCAACAGCTCGGCCAACGGCGTCGCGAACAACATCTCGATCAGCAATTTTAACGTCGACAACAACGACCAGCCCGAACTGCGCAAGCTCCAGACCCAGGCCTATACCGGCACGGTCAGCTGGAGCCCGACCGACACCACCCATATCCGCGCGATCGGCCATTATACCCAGGGCGATGCCAAGCTGTACGAATGGGCGACGATCGACGAGGTGCGCTTCGCGAATGGCGGCACGCTCGACATCTCTGATCCGTTCAACGTCAAGTGGAACACCGCCAGCCTGACCGACGGCTCGATCTACAATATGGGCAACCGCACCTGGTATGCCTTTGTCGACGGTGCGACGCATATCCAGTCAGCCCGCGACCGCGCGGTGCAGACCGACCTGACCCAGGACCTCGACTGGCACGGGATCAAGGCGCTGGTGTTAGGCGCGAAATATCATCACGAAAGCTTCGACACCAAGGCCTATCGCCACGACCGCGACGCCGATGTCAGCGATCCCGTCACCTACCCCGAATATGCCTGGATTCCCGACCTGTCGAAGACGGGCGTGCTGGTGAACAACTTCTTGAACGGCTCGATGTCGATCCCGCACAGCTTCCTGTCGGTCAACGCGCCGCTGTGGCAGCAGATCCTGCGCGACAAGGGAATCAGCGTACCCGACACGCCCGACTGGCCCAATACCTATAAGGTCGACCGCTATATCCCGGCGGTCTATGCAATGGCCAATATCGACGGCACGCTGTTCGACCTGCCGGTGCGCGGCAATGTCGGCGTGCGATACGAACATACGCACCAGAACGTCACCAGCAGCCTGACCAACGGCACCGGCAGCGACGCGACGCTGCTGGGGCAGCAGCATGTCGTGCAGGATTATGGCAATGTCCTGCCCAGCGCCAGCTTCGCACTGGACCTGACGCCGCGCCTGGTCGCGCGCATCGCCGCGGCCAAGGTGCTGGTCCGCCCGCTGCTCAACAGCCAGACGCAGATGGCCGACACCATCACCCGCGTCACCACCAGCCTGCGACCCAGTGTCTCGGTGGCGCAAGGGGAAAGCCGGTTGAAGCCGCTGACCGCCAACCAGTTGGACCTCAGCCTCGAATTCTACCACGGCAAGGGCAACTCGATCAGCGTCGCGGGCTTCTACAAGGCGGTGAAGAACGGCACCTTCACGCAATTCTACTGCCCGTCCTCCTATGACGGCGTGGCGCTGAACGGCGTGGTCAGCGACTGCCAGTCGGCGGATTTGAAGACCGATTACAGCTTCAGCCGGGTGCTGAACGACGACCGCGTCATCCATATCAAGGGCCTGGAATTCTCCGCCTCGGAGAATTTCGACATGATCCTGCCCGTGAAGGGGTTCGGCGCGGTCGGCAACGTGACGGTGGTCGACACCGATGCGAGCGCGATCGGCACCGGCTTCAACCTGCGCGATCTGTCCAAGCTGACCTGGAACCTGACGCCATACTGGGAAAACGAGATGTTCAGCGTCCGCCTGTCGGTCAATCACCGCAGTTCCTATGTCCAGGATGCGGCGTCGAGCTTCTTCGTCAATAGCGGCCTTACCCATGTGGTGCGCCCGCGCACCCAGATGGATCTGGCGCTGGGTTTCAACCCGGCCAGCTACATCAGCTTCACGGGCGGCATCATCAACCTGAACAACACCCATGAAGACGCCTACCAGACCAACGCCGATACCTTCCAGCTCGCGAGCAGGACGGGTCGCACCTTCTATTTGTCGGCGTCGACACGCTTCTGACCTCCCCCACGCAAGGGCGGATCGCCATGTGTCGATCCGCCCACCTTTTCCAATCGAAAGCCGCCGGAAGGCGGCGTTTTCGTATCAAGCCGCCCGCTAACCAAATGATTTTCAGGGCCTTTTAGGCTTGCAATTACGCGCCCACATTTTTGACCAATTGCCGCTTCGCAGCCGTTGACAGGTCAGACCACTTCATGTCACCAATAAGACCATAACATGACATAATCGCGATGCAGGAAGACGTTTTCGATCCATCGGCGGCGCCGGGACGACTCCGAAAAGGAGCGCTGGCCGTGTCGATGATCGGGGAAAAGTGACGCGGTTCGACGCAGCACAGAGTCCGGTTCGGTGGGCTTGGGCACGGCTTGGCCGTCCCGGCCAACGGTGGTCGCTGGCCCGCATCGGATGCGCGTCGCTCGATCGGGGCATCGCCCGGCGCCTTATGTCGGCGCCGGGCGAATTGGGGGGAAGATCATGACTATTTCGCAGCGAAACGACGAACGACGCCTGACGCGCACGGCCTTGCTTCATACGGTGGCCTGGATGGCAGCGGTGGCGGGGGCCACCCCGGCCCTGGCGCAAACAGCACCTGCCGCCGATGCGGCACAGGCGGCACCCGACGCGGCAGCCGATGCGAGCCAGGGTGAAATCACCGTCACCGGTTTCCGTCAGAGCCTGGCCTCCGCCCTTGCCGCGAAGCGCAAGGATATACGGGTCAGCGACGGCATTTCCGCCGAGGACATCGGCAAGTTTCCCGCCCAGAACATCACCGAATCCATCCAGCGCATCTCCGGCGTGCAGATGCAGAATATCAACGGTCGCGGTGCGACGATCAGCATCCGGGGCCTGGGCCCGCAATATGCCCTGACCACGATCAACGGCCAGACGTTCAAAAGCGCCGATTTCACCGACGGCTTCCGCTACGACATCATCCAGACCGAACTCGCCAATGCGGTTCAGGTCATCAAGTCGCCGACCGCTGACATGGACAGCGGCGGCCTGTCCGGCACGGTCAACATCAATACGCTCAAGCCACTCGACTATGCGACGCGCAAAGTGGTGCTGTCGGCCAAGGCGCAGAATTCGGAATATGCGGGGCGCACGATCACCCCGAAGTTCGGTGCCAGCTATGTCGACCAGTTCGCGGGCGGGACGCTCGGCGTCTATCTGAACGTCGGCTACCAGAAGCTGAAGGACCGCGCCGACTATCTGTTCCAGGATCGCTGGGCGACGCAGAGCATCAACGGTGCGACGATCGCCGTACCGCGTCGTCCCCGCTATCGCCGCATCGACCGTTCGATCGACCAGATCATGGGTAGCGGCGGGGTCCAGTGGCGCCCCAACGACCAGTGGGAGGTGGACGCCAACGCCATCTATGCACGCGACGATACGCGTTATGACGTCAACCAGCAGGTGTTCCTGTTCAACACCGCGCGGTTGACCGCCGCCAGCATCGCCAACGGCGCGTCGATGGTCACCACCGCGACCAACTTCACCCTGGAAAATAACCGCCAGGAGGAAAGCCGCAAACTGTCGAGCCAGGGCTATACGCTGAGCGCCAAGTGGAAGGGCGAGGATGGCTGGACCGCGCGCGCCGTCGGCAATTTCACGCGGGGTCATGCCTATTCGCGTGAGGATGCCGCCATCCTGGGCGTCACCATTCCATCGGCGACGCTCGACATCACCAATCCGTTCAACGTCAAATATAGTGTGGCGGCGAACCTGAGCGATCCGTCGCTCTACAATCGCTCGACGCTGGTGCGAAACGAGTTTCCGGTGGGCGCGACGCGGAACACGACCGGCAAGGAAGTCTCCGGTCAGGGCGATGTGACGAAGGACGTAGCACTGGGCCCCATTTCGCAATTCGCGGTGGGCGCGAAATACCGGCACGAAAGCTTCGTGCGCAATGTCGGTCGTCACGATCTGGCCTCGCTCGCCAATCGGCCCGGTGCGACCGCGACCGTCTTCCCCGCGCTATCGAGCAGCGGCTACGGGGTCGGCGGCTTCCTCGACGGCATGGGCGGCATCCCGACCGCCTGGATCGCGCCCGACATTGGCGCGTACAAACAGGCCCTGTCTGCGGCCGGGATCAGCGTCCCCGACCTGCCCGCACCGGAGTCGAGCTATAGGGTCGATCGCTATATCCCGGCGGTCTATGCGATGGCGAATATCGAAACGACGCTGTTCAACGCGCCGTTGCGCGGCAATTTCGGCGTTCGCTACGAACACACCAAGCAGGTGGTGAAGGGCAATATCACCGCACCGCGCAGCGGGTCCTATACCAACGTCACCAACAAGATCGGCGACTACACCGCGCGCCAGGATTACCAGAACGTCCTGCCCAGCCTGAACCTAGTGCTGGAGCCCACGTCCAAGCTGCAACTGCGCTTCGCCGCCGCCAAGGTGCTGGTCCGCCCGATCCTGGACGCCAATACCTCGATGGCGCAGACGACCTCCTCGGTGGCGAACACCTTCCCCGCCGGGACCAACACCGTCACCGTCGATCTGGGCCAGGCCGGGCTGAAGCCGCTGACCGCCGATCAGATCGATCTGGGCGCCGAATGGTATTACGGCACCGCCAGCGCGATTTCGGTCAACGGCTTCTACAAATGGGTGATGAACGGCACCTTCTCCTCGCTGGTCTGTCCGGCGTCGTTCCGGGGGACCGCGCTGAACCGCGCCTCGAGCGGCGACTGCGTCGATGCCTCGGGCAATATCTACAACGTCACCCAGACGTCGAACGACCCGCGCATCATCCGCATCCGCGGCGTCGAATTCAGCTGGAACCAGTCGCTGGACCGCATCCTGCCGGTCGATGGGTTCGGCTTCATGGCCAACTATACCCGTGTGATTCCGACCCAGGTGGCGATCGGCACGGGTTTCACGGTGCGCAACCTTTCGAAGAACACGGTCAACGTCACGCCCTATTGGGAAAACCGCCACTTCAGCCTGCGGTTGTCGGCCAATTATCGCAGTTCCTATGTCCAGAACGGGGCGGACAGCTTCTTCGCGACCGAAGGGCATACGGTACGCGGCCGGACCCAATTCGATCTGAGCGCGGGCTATACCCCCAATGAGACGCTGAGCTTCGCGGCGGGAATCATCAACCTGAACAACAGCCGCGAACAGGCCTATTACAACAACAATCCGGCGATCTGGCAGGAGACGAGCTTCTATGGTCGCTCCTTCTACCTGTCGGTGTCGACCCGGTTCTGATCGTTCCGGTCGAAGGGCGGATCGCCGTGCGGGTCGGTTCGCCCTTCCTTTTTGGGGATTTGCCAAGGACAATGCCGTGATGACCTCTCCCAAAGCGCTCGGCCTGATCGGCACCCTGTTCCTGGCCGCGCCCGTCGCCCATGCCCAGAGCGATCAGGGGCAGGCCGCGCGCGCCGCGCTTCAACGGCTGGGCGTGCCCGAGAGGCAGGTGACGGTGACGATCCAGCCGTCCGCCCAATCGCGCTATCGGGTCCGCGTCGATCACGATCGCCTGAACGTCGTGGCATCCTCGCCCGTCGCCGCGGTGCGCGGTGCCGCCGCCAGCTTGCAGGCGCAGGGACGGCTGTCTGTCAGTTGGGAGGGACGGCGTGTCGGCCCGATGACCCGGCTGGCGGCACAGGACAGCGGCTGGGTCCCCTCCCCCTTCGGCTTCCGGGCCTATCTCAACACCTGCACCTATGGCTACACCACGCCCTGGTGGAATTGGGCCCGCTGGGAACGCGAGATTGACGACATGGCTGTGCACGGCGTCGACATGCCGCTGGCCATGGAAGGGCAGGATTATGTCTGGCGCAAGCTGTGGCGCGAACAGGGCCTGAGCGAGGCGCAACTGGCGCAGCATTTCTCCGGCCCCGCCTTCCTGCCCTGGCAACGCATGGGCAATATCGAGGGCTATCGCGCGCCGCTGCCGCAGGGGTGGATCGACAAGAAGCACGACCTGCAAAAGCGCATCCTGGCCCGGATGCGCGATCTGGGCATGACACCGATCCTGCCCGCCTTTGCCGGTTACGTCCCCAAGGCCTTTGCCGAGACGCACCCCAAGGCGCGCATCTACAAGATGCGATCCTGGGAGGGGTTCGAGGGGACCTATTGGCTCGATCCATCCGACCCGCTGTTCGCGCCGCTCGCCAAGCGGTTTCTCGACCTCTACACCGCCGAATATGGGGCGGGGCAATATTATCTAGCCGATGCCTTTAACGAGATGGTGCCGCCCATCGCCGAGGATGGCAGCGACACCGCCCATGCCTCTTATGGCGACGCGACCGCCAACACCCCCGCGCTCGACGCGGCGATCAAGGCGGCCGCTCTGCCTCGCGAAGTCCGCGACGCGCGGCTGGCGGCCTATGGCCAGCGGCTCTACGCCTCGATCGCGTCGGCTCGGCCCGATGCGATCTGGGTGATGCAGGGCTGGCTGTTCGGCGCGGACAAGAAATTCTGGTCGTCCGACGCCATCGCCGCTTTCCTGCGCGACGTGCCGGACAGCAAGATGCTGATCCTCGACATCGGCAATGATCGCTATCCCGGCATCTGGAAGACGACGAACGGGTTCGACGGGAAGAACTGGGTTTACGGCTATGTCCATAATTATGGCGGCAGCAACCCCGTCTATGGCGCGCCGGACTTTTACCGCCGCGACGTGGCGGCGCTGTTCGCGGATCCGGCGCGCGGGCAAGTCAGCGGGTTTGGCATGTTTCCGGAAGGGCTGCACAATAACAGCCTGATCTATGACTATGCCTATGACGTGGCCTGGCCCGGTAGCGACATGACGTTCGCGCCGTGGCTGACCCGCTACACGGCCGCACGCTACGGGCGGAGTGATCCGGCGATGACGGCGGCGTGGCAGGACGTGATCGCCGGGGCCTATGACGTGCGCTACTGGACACCGCGCTGGTGGAATGAGCGGGCGGGTGCGTATCTGTTCTTCAAGCGCCCCGCCGCCGACGCGCCGACCTATCCGGCCGCGCCGGGCGACCGCGCGAAACTTCGCGCCGGGATCGCGGCGATGCTGAAGCTCGCCCCCGCTTACGGGGCGAGCCCGCTCTATCGTTACGATCTGGTCGACCTGACCCGCCATGCCGCCAGCCTCTCGCTGGACGACGCCGTCAAGGGCGCCGTCGCCGCCTATCAAAAGGGCGATGTCGCCGCCGGAGACCGGGAAACCGGGCGGGTCAAGGCGTTGGCGCTCGCCATCGACCATCTGATCGGCGGGCAGCAGGAGAGCCTCGCTAGTTGGATCGCGGATGCGCGGGCCTATGGCGACACGCCAGCCGAAAAGACCGCCTATGAACAGAATGCCAAGGCGCAGGTGACGATCTGGGGTGGCCGGGGCCATCTGGGCGATTATGCGTCCAAGGCCTGGGCAGGCATGTATGCCGATTATTATCTGCCGCGCTGGACCCGCTATCTGGCCGAGGCTCGCGCGGCGGCGCTGGCGAAGCGTCCGGTGGACGATGCGGCCTTTACTGCCAGGCTGCTCGAATGGGAAAAGGCCTGGGTCGCCGACCCCCGCGCCTATAGGGCGAGCCCGCCCGCCGATCCGGTGGCCGAGGCCCGTGCGCTGATGAGGGAGACCGCCCAATGAGTGCCATCGGCGCGAGCAACGTGACCGCCAAGCCCGAACGCTTCGCCTCGCTCGACATGTTCCGCGGCGCGACCATCTTCCTGATGATCGTGGTCAACACGGCGGGGGCGGGCGGTGCCTTTACCCAGTTGCAGCACGCGCCATGGATCGGCTTCACGCTGGCCGACCTGATCTATCCCAGTTTCCTGTTCGCGGTCGGCAATGCGATGAGTTTCGCGCTGACCCGCCCGATGGCCGAAAGCGTCTTTCTGCGCCGGGTGTTCAAGCGGGCGGCGCTGATCTTCCTGCTCGGCGTGCTGATGTACTGGTTTCCCTTCGTCACCCATCAGGCGGACGGAAGCTGGGTCGCCAAGCCCTTTGCCGACACGCGGCTGACCGGCGTGCTGCAACGCATCGCGCTCTGCTATCTGCTGGGGGCACTGTGCGCGCGCTATCTGCGGCCGAGCCATTTGCTGCTGGCGGCGATCGGGCTGTGCGTCGCGCATTGGGCGATATTGGTAGGGCTCAGCCCGGTGGGCGAGGCGTTCGGACGGTACAGAAATGCGGGGACGCTGTTCGACCTGTGGCTGATCGGCCCCGATCATCTCTACCGTAAGGATCACGGCTTCGATCCCGAAGGACTGCTCGGCACGCTGCCCGCGACCGCCAATGTGATGGCGGGCTATCTGACCGGCCTGGCCATTCAGCGGTGGGGGAAACACACCGCGACCGTGGGGCGGCTGGTCGCGATCGGGGCGTGCCTTGTGCTGGTCGCACTGTTGCTCTCGCCCGTCCTGCCGATCGGCAAGAAGCTATGGACCGGATCGTTCGTCGCATTGACGATCGGGATCGACCTGATCCTGCTCGGCGCGGTATTGTCGCTGGTCGAGGTTCGCGGCGTCCGCTTCGGGCGGTCCTTCCTTCAGATGCTGGGGCGCAATCCGCTGGCCATCTATCTGTTCTCCGAAATGCTCGTCGTCGCGCTCGAGCTGATCCACGTCCAGCCGGACACGGGGCTCTATAGCTGGATCGGCGAACATCTGTTCCAGGCGGTCGCGCCCGGGCCCATGGGCTCGCTGCTCTGCGCGCTGGCCTATACGCTGATCTGCTGCGCCTTCGGGCGAGAGTTGGACCGGCGAGGGATCATCCTGAAGGTCTGATCCCCCTTACGGAAGCGTCGCATAAAGCGGTCGCGCACCGTCCAGCACCAGTTCCACCCGGTCCAGCATCACGCCCGGATCGAGCGGCACGATCGCCACCCGGTGCTGCCCGGCCGCGAAGGTCTTGAGCGGCAATTCGGCAAGCGCGGTGTTGGTCAGCACATTGTGCCGCCACTGATCGCTGCGCCCGGTGGTGGCGAAATCGACCATCTGCCATTCGCCATCGTCGATCCGCACCGCCGCCCGCAGACCATGGGCCGGAGCGCGCGGATGGCTGGGCAGACCGACGATACGCAGGACCGCCCCCGCCTCGGTCATGGTCGCGAAACGCCAGGTCGCCGGCGTACCCTCCCGCCCCGATCCGCGATGCGGCAGATCCAAGCGACCTCGTAGCGCACCGTGCTGGCTGCCCAGATCGGGAACCACCTCCCAATCCGCACCCTTCTCCGCGGCAAGGGCAGGCAGGATCACGCGCCGTTCGTCTTCGACGATCACGCCGGGTTGGACGGTCGGCGGGGTCAGGACCGCGGCGTGCACCGTCACTACCGCGTCGCCACAGCGCAGGGTCACGGGGCCAACCGGCCCCTTCCCGTCATAGCGCAGCGTCAACCGCTGCTCATGGCCCCCCTTTTCGTCCAGCGTCCCGCCGCTTTGCGACAGGGCCAGCCCGGCGGGGATGTCCTTCACGCTCCACGCGGTCGTGACGGGTTGGTGGGTGTAGAGCGTCACCGGCCGGGTCGCCGCGACCCCATGGGTAAAGGTCAGGACATTCTCATCGCCGATCCACGCGCCCCACAGCCCGGCGCCGCAACCCTGCTGCGTCGAGGACTGCCATTTCGGCCATATCGGTTCGGCAAAGACCGGCAGGCGGCGCGGGGCCTGGTCCATCATCCCCCGCCACTTGCCCCCGGCCAAACCGTTATAGCCATCGGTTTCGGCATCGATCCGCTTCTGCGCCGCCCGGGCCCGATCGACATAGGCATTGGCGCTCGCCCGCTGATCCCGCGCGTACAGCCCGGCCAGATCGAGTGACAGGATACGGTCGTTGAGCGCGGCCGCGCCATCGACCGGATATTGCACCAGCTCGAAATAGGCGTCCTGCCGATCCTTGGGCAGCCGCGCGCCGATCGCCGCCGCCTGCGTCATCAACTGGCGATAGGCGGCAAGCCTCGCCTGCGCCTCTTCGCCATCCGACTGGACATAGGCGCTGGGGCGGTTGGGCGTGACCCATTCGGTTTCGCCAAAACCCATGAATTCGGGCTTTCGCGGCCATGCAAGATCGTAAAAACGCATCATCACATCGGCGATCGCACCGGCTTCGGCTTCCCCGAACTGCTCGGCCATGAAGCCGCGGAGATGCTCGCGCGGCGACCGATCGAGCAGCCGTGCGTCGAAGGCGAGGTCGAGGAAATATTGCGACAGATATTCGATCGGCTTGATGTCGCCGACATTGACCACCCAGATGCGCCGCGCGTCGGTCGCCCAGGCGCGACCCATCTCCTCGCGGATCAGCGCGGGATGGGTGGTGCCCAGCCACAGATAGTCGTGCGGCCGCCCCCAATAGGACAGGTGATAGTAAACCCCCGCCCCGCCCGGCCTTTTCTGCTCCTCCGGCGTGCTCAACCGACGCAGATAGCCGTAATTGTCGTCGGTCCACATCATGGTGACATCGCCGGGCAGGGTCAGCCCGGCATCATAGGCCTCCTGCAACTCGTGATAGGCGACATAGAGTTGCGGCACCTCTGCCGCCGGTTTCCCCAGCGTCTGCGCCAACAATCCGCGTTGCCGACCGACCACATCCTCCAGGATGCTGCGCCGTGCCGCCGTCGTCGTCACGCCCTGCATTGGGCCGTCATGCAGGCCGCGCAGGCCGACCGTATAGAATGCCTCCTGCCCCTTGGTCTCGCCCACCCGCTCGCGCCAGTAATCGAGGATCGCCTGGGGTCGCCGGGTGAAGTCGAAGCCGCCCCGCTTCCCCTCGTCCCATTCGCGCAGATTGTTGCGGAGCATCGGCTCGGCATGTGAGCTGCCCACCACGATGGCATAACGGCGGGCGAGCGGCGCATTGCCCGGATCGCCGAAAAAGGGCGTCGAGACCGAATGCATGGCGGGCCAGATCGTATTGGCCTTCAACCGCCACATCAGTTCGAACACGCGGGCATAGGTCTTGGGGCCGATATTGCCCTTCGCAGGGTCGAAAGTCTTGGCAGCCCAGGGTTGCAGGCCCCAATCCTCGTCGTTCAGGAAGATGCCGCGATAACGGACGGACGGCTCTCGCGAGACGATGGCCGTATCGTCGACGGCGATCCTGTCGCGATGGCGTGGCGTCACGTCGGCCCACCATTCCCATGGCGAAACGCCCAGCGCCCGCGACAGGTCGGTGACGCCATATGCCGTCCCGCGCGCATCCGATCCGGCAATGAGCAGATACCGCCGCCCTGCCAGCGTGAAGCCGGCGCGAACATAGCGTTCCCAGCCCCCCTTCATCGCGGACAGATCGACCCCGCCCTGCCGGGCGAGGGCCTGGACCAGCGGCGAAGCGGCGGACCCGATGACGATACAGGTCTGCGCGCACGCCTTCTCTTCGGCAACGATGGCCGCCGGTCGCCCACCCAGGCTGGACAGGTCGCGCGACAAGAGTTCGGCCGCCAGGCGGGTGGTCCCCTCACCATCCTCGACCGCCAGCAGGCCAGCCCGGCTCAGGTCCAGCTCGGCGGCATAGGCAGAGCCGCTGGCAAGAGCGAGGGCAGCGCATGATCCCGCCAGCATCGCCGCAAGCCGCTTGCCTGTTCCACCCGCCATGTCCCGCCCCCTTACGATGTCGGGCTAGAGATTAGCCGGCGCCCCTAATCTGTAAAGGACATATGCCTGACCAATCTAAGGCATTATGAGACATGCATCATCGGCAGGACGGCGGTGAAGCTGGTTCCGTTCGTGTCCGACCCCATCAGACGCACATCGCCGCCATGGCCGCGAAAGATCTGGCGCGCCAGGGCCAGCCCCACGCCGCTGCCCGAAGCCTTGGTGGTCATGAAAGGGTGGAAGATTGCCTCCACTAGGTCCGGCGCGATGATCGCCCCACGATTGTAGATCGTGACGGTCATCGCGTCCATATTCGCCGTCAGGGTCACCGCAACCGTCGCGTCCGTCCGTCCCTCGCTCGCCTCCGCCGCATTCTGCAACAATGCCCAGAGCGCCGCCGTCAGTTGATCGGCATCCGCCATCAATACGGGCGGTGCGGAAGCATCATTCAGGACAAAGCGAATGTCCGGCCAGCGCACCCGGAACAGCCGCGCCAGATCGTCCATCACATCGCGCGTCACGATCCGCCGCCGATCGGGCGCGGGCAGTCGCGCCAGGCTGCGATAGGCATCGCCGAACCGCTGCAACCCGCTCGCTCGGCGTGCGACCGTCGTCACCGCCTCGCGAACCGCCGCGACGTCGAGCGGCGCGTCCTCCAGCAGCGCCGCCGCCGTCTCCGCCAGCGAGGCGATAGGGGTCAGCGCATTGACGATCTCGTGGCTCAGCACCTGCACCAATTCGCGCAGCGCGGCGGCCTCCGCCGCCTTGATCTCCGCTCCGATGTCGATCAGCGCCCCCACCTGCGCCACGCCGCCGCCCGACAGCAACTCTCCGGCGGCGAGCGCGAAGGTGCGCGGGCTCCCTGCATCGTCCAGCGTCACCGTCGCCGTCCGCCCCGGCGGCGTCTGGATCAGGGCGTCCAGCAAGGCGGGCGGCGGCTGTGCGACCACCGCATCGGTCAGGAAAAGCCGCCGCGCCGCGCGATTCACGGCGGTCAGCGCCCCTCCCTCGCGAACGATCAAGGGAGCCGGCGACAGGTCGAGATAGGCGAGCAGCCGCCGTCTTTCGTCCTGATCCGCGACGGGCGGCGGCGGCGGCGGCAGGATGGCGGGGCGCGTGGTGAAAAATTCGGCTCCCCCGGTCCAGGCTACGACCAGCAAGGCCAGCGCCGTATTGGCATAGAGCCCGTCATGCGCGCTCCACGCCGCCGCCGCGCCCGCCCCCGCGACGACCAGCGTCCGCAGCCCCGCCGCCAGACGGTCAGAGGCCATAGCGGGCCATCCGGCGATAGAGCGCGGCGCGGGTCAGCCCCAGCTCGGCGGCGGCCCGGCTGACGTTGAAGCCGTGCCGCTTCAGGGCGGCGGACACCAACGCCTCCTCGCTTCGCGACAGGTTCAGATCGTCGGCGATCGCGCGCGGGATCAGGTCATCGGGCGGCAGGCTCAGGGCGAAGTCGGCCACGTCATGCACCTCGCCCTGCCCCAACAATACCGCACGCTCCGCCGCCTGACGCAGCCCGCGCACATTGTCGGGCCAGCTATCGGCGGCGATGGCGCGCTCCGCTTCTGGGGTCAGAGGGCGGAGCGGCCTGGCATAGCGCGCCGCGAACACCGCCAGGAAATGCCGCGCGAGCAATACCGCATCCCCCGGCCGTGCCGTCAGCGGCGGCAGATCGAGCTCGATCGTGTTGATCCGATAGAGCAGATCCTCGTGCAGCGCCGCGCGCAGTCTACCGCGATCGAGCCGACTGGTCGCGATCAGGCGAATGCCGCCGCTTTCGCGCGCCAACAGGGGTTGAAGCGCCGGGGCGAGTCGGTCGATCTGGTCGACGATCAGCGTCGCCTCCGCTGCTTCCGCCAAGCGCGCGGACAGCATCGCGCCATCCGCCGCGCCCGCGTCCAGCGTCACCAGGGCCCGGTCGGCGCGCCCCGACCCGCCATGCGCCAGGGTCGCCGCCAGCGTCTTCCCGGTCCCCGCCGCACCGCGTAGCAGCAACGCCGCGTCGGTGGCCGCGATCCGCCCGATCAGGTCCCGCGCGGCGGCGATGACGGCGCTTTCGCCCAGCAGCAGCGGCACCTCGCCCCCCGGCGGCGCGGGCATCGCCTCCAGTTTGGCGCGGCGCAGCGCGACCCCGCGTTCCACCGTGGCGAGCAGGCGGGCATTGCTCCATGGCTTGATGACGAAATCCGCCGCACCGCCCCGCATCGCCTGCACCGCGACCTGGATGCCGCTATGCCCCGTCACCACGATCACGACCGCATGACGATCGGCGGCGATCAGCCGGTCGAGCAGCGCGAACCCCTCTTCCCCGCTGGTCCGCCCGCGCGCGAAATTCAGATCGAGCAGGATCACATCGGCAGGCCGCTCGGCCAGCCGGACCCACGCGGCATCGGGATCGAGCGCGGTCGCCACCGTCATGCCATGCCGGTCGAGCATCAACTGCGCCGCACGCCCAATATCGGCGTCGTCGTCGATCACGAGGATATGGGGTGATTCGGTTGACATCGCGACCTGCACTGTTCGTTTTCGAACACTTGCTAGAGCCGATGCCGAGGCCCTGACCAGAGGGCATCGGAAATCCATGTTTTGGTCGGCACTTAGGTCGATCGCGACTGTCCGGCCTACACTGTCCGCATGGTCGAAGCCTCCTCTTTCCCCGATCAAGGCTCGGCGATGGACCGGCCTGTCGAGCGCCCCGGCCGCCGGTTCCGCAAACGCATCGCGCGCGCCGCGACGGCGGGCGGCATCGCCGTCGCTGGCCTGTCGATCTGGTGGTTCATGCCCGCCGCGAACAGCCTGACCGTCGATGCCCAGAGCATTCGGACCGGCACCGTCCAGCGTGCTTCCTTCCGCGATTTCGTACCGCTGCGCGCCGAGGTCGCCCCGTTTCGCACCGTCTTCGTCACCGCCATATCGGGCGGATCGGTGGCGGCATTGCTGGCGGCCGACGGCGGTATCGTGGCCGCCGGGGCGCCGCTGGCGCGGCTGTCCAACCCGTCGCTCGAACTCGACGTCGCCAGCCGTTCGGCGGGGATCATCGGCCAGTTGAGCACGAATAGCGGTGCGCGCCTGTCGGTGCAGCGTAGCCGCCAGGACAGCGCGCGCGACATTGCCGAGGCGCGCAACGCGCTGTCCAAGGCGCAGACGGCACTGCGGCAAAAGGCCGCGCTTTACGACAAGGGGTTTGTCACCAAGGCCGCGATCGACCCGTTGCAAGAGGAGGTCGCCTATCAGCGGAACCGGCTGAATGCGCTGCTGGGCGGACAGGCGCAGGCGGAAGCGACGCTGGCGGACCAGTCCGCCGGGATCGCCGCCACTACGCGCGAATTGCGCGACAGCCTGGCCATGGTCCGTGCCAGCCTCGACGCGCTGACCGTGCGTGCGCCGGTCGGCGGTCGGCTGACCGCCTTTACCATCCAGCCCGGACAGATGCTGAAGACGGGCGACCCGGTCGGCCAGATCGACTCCGAGGGCGAATGGAAGCTGGTCGCCGATGTCGACCAATTCTATCTCGGCCGCGTCCGCAACGGGCTCGCGGCGCGCGCCGATCTCGACGGCGCCAGCTATCCGCTGCACGTCATAAAGGTGCTACCGCAGGTCAGCGAAGGCCGCTTCCGTGTCGAATTCGGTTTCGATCGCACGGTCCCCGCCGGGCTGAACCGCGGCCAGACACTGGATCTGCGGCTGATCCTCGGGGCCGATCGCTCCGCCACCGTCGCCCCCACCGGGGGCTGGCTGGATGCGGGCGGGAGCACCGCCTTCGTCATGGACGGCCAGGGCCGCGCGGTGCGGCACGCCATCCAGACCGGCCGCCGCAACCCCGATCAGGTCGAGGTGACCGCCGGACTGTCTCCCGGCGAGCGCATCCTGACCTCGCCGCTCGCCGCCTACGCCCCCTACCAGACCCTCATCGTTCGATAGGACCCGCCATGATCCAGCTTCAGCACGTCAGCCGCACCTATGCCTCGGACGAGGTCGAGACGACCGCGCTCGGCGGCATCGACCTTCATGTCGAACCGGGTGAGTTCGTCGCGATCATGGGACCATCGGGCTGCGGCAAGTCGACGTTGCTCAACATCCTCGGCACGATCGACCGCCCCAGCGGCGGGCAATATCTGTTCGAGGGCCGGGATATAGCCCGCGCGCCCGAAGCCGAGTTGGCGCGATTGCGGCGCGATCGGCTGGGCTTCGTGTTCCAGAGCTTCAACCTGATCGACGAGTTGACCATCGCGGAGAATGTCGCACTCGGCCTCGCCTATCGCGCCATGTCCGCACGCGAAAAGCGCGAACGGATCGCGGCGGCAATGGACCGGGTCGGCATCGCCCATCGTCAGCGCCATCACCCCAACCAGCTCTCGGGCGGCCAGCAGCAGCGTGCCGCCATCGCCCGTGCCATCGTCGGCGAGCCGCGCCTGATCCTGGCGGACGAGCCGACCGGCAATCTCGACACCGCGAACGGTGCGCAGGTCATGGAAATCCTCCGGCAACTCAATGCGGAGGGCGCGACGATCGTCATGGTGACGCACAGCCCGGCCCATGCCGACATCGCAAGGCGGACCATCCATATGCTCGACGGGCATATCCTGGCCTCGGCCCGGTTGGCGGCATGACGGACGCCCGGCCATCGCGCGCGCGGGGCGACGGACTGGTCCTGTTGCTGCTGCTCCGCCATGCGGCCCGCCCCTTGTTATTCCGTTCCGCCGCCTGAAGGATTTTGCCTCATGTCTCTTTCGGCCTTCGCCCTCACTTCGGCTTTGTCCTCCGCCGCGACCAGCTTCCATCGTTCGCTGACGCGTCAACGGCTGTTCGCGATTCTCAACATCTGCGGGCTGGCGCTGGGTATCGCGACCTTTCTGGTGCTCTTCCTGTTCGTGCGGTTCGAGACGCAATATGGCCGCTGGGTTCCGGGCAGCGACACGCTTTGGACGATCAAGTCCGACGTCAACATTCCCGGCTTCGAACCCTTTCACAACAACGCGACCGCCGCCCCGCTGCTGTCGATGCTGCGCGGTGATTATCCCGAAGTCATCGGCACCCGCTTCTCCCCGGTCGACGCCAGCGTCCGCCAAGGCGTCGGAGCGGCCGCCGCCAAGGTCATCCAGGCCGATCCCAATTTCTTCCGAATTCTGCGCTATCCCGCCATGGCAGGCGATCCGGGGCAAGCCCTGATCCAGCCTCATTCAGCGGTCGTCACCCAAGAGCTGGCCAGTCGCTATTTCGGCGATGCCGCGACTGCGATCGGGCGTATCCTGACCGTGACGATCGAAGGAAAGACGGCAAACTATACGGTTACGGCGGTGCTGCGCGATCTGCCCGCCGATACGGACTTCCGTGCGGCAATCTTCGTACCGATCGCGCCATTGGACCCCAAGGCCAATGACAGCTGGTCGTTCGGCGACAGCGTCTTCGTGCTGCGCTTCGCCAACGCCGCCGCTGCTCAGGCGATGCAGGCCCAATTCCCGGCCTTCGTCCGTCGCCATCCCCTGCACGAGGTCATGCCGAACACCAAGATTTCTCTCAAACTGGTGCCGCTCCACGATCTTCACATGGCAAAGAAGTCTGCGGTGACGGTGGTCGGCACCCTGGGAGCGATCGGGCTGGTCACGTTGCTGATCGCCCTGGTCAATTATATCAACCTCGCGACGGCGCGGGCGGGCCTGCGCGCGCGGGAAGTGGCGATGCGCAAGGTGCTGGGCGCTACGCGGGGCAATCTGATCGTCCAGTTCCTGACCGAGTCGATCGCGGCGACGGCGCTGGCCGGTCTGCTGGGGCTGGCGCTGGCGGAGCTGGCATTGCCTTTGGTCAACGCGACCGGTGGGACCTCACTCGCCATCCATTATGGCGGCGCGCAGTCGATCCTGCCGCCCTTCCTTCTGCTGGTGATCGGTGCGGGGCTGATCGCGGGCGTCTATCCGGCGCTGGTCCTGTCACGGTTCCAGGCCGCCGCCGTCCTCGCCTCGGCCCGGTCGCCGGGAGGCGGACGCGGGGGTACCCGGGTCCGGCAAGCGCTCGTCGTGCTGCAGTTCGCGATCGCGATCGCCTTGGGGAGCGGCACGGCCGTTCTGGTCGCGCAGACCCGGCATGTGCGCAATGCGGATCTGGGCTTCGACCAGAAGGGCCTGATGCTGGTCCCCGCATTGGGTGACGATGCGCTCGATCCCGGTCGCAGGCGGCGCATCCTCGACGCCTTTTCACGCCTGCCCGGCGTGACGGCAGTGTCCTATGCCAGCTTCACCCCGGCCGGTGGCACCTACATGCTGCGAGCGCTGAAGGTCGAGGGGATGGCCGGCCCGGAAAAGCAATTGAGCTTCAGCACCGTCGATGAAGGATTCCTGTCCTTGATGGGCGCGCGCTTCGTCGCCGGGCGTGGTTTCGATCGGCGCTTCGCCGGCGACGACTCGACCGTGAAGGGACAGCCGCGCTCGACCCATTTCGGCAATGTCATCATGAACGAGGCCGCCGTACGGAAGTTCGGACTGGGCCGCCCCGACAAGGCGGCCGGCAAGACCCTGTCCAACCAGGGCGGCAAGCGGATCCAGCTCGTCGGCGTGATCGCCGATCTGCGCTTCAACGGGCCGAAAGTGACCGATGACGCGATGATGTATCTGTTCCGCCCCGAGCCTCAGGCAGACAGCACCGCCTTTGTCCGCTTCACCGGCAATGCGACCGCCACCAGCGCCGCGATGGAACGGGTATGGCACGAGCTTGCCCCGAACGTCCCCTTCGATGCCAAGACGGTCGAACAGGCGCGATACGAAACCTTTTTCCGCGAGGATGAGCAACGGATGCGGCTGTTCACCATCGGCGCGGTGCTGGCCGCCGTCATCGCCTGTATCGGCCTTTATGGCCTGGCCTCGTTCGACACGGCGCGGCGGTTTCGCGAGATCGGCATTCGCAAGACCCTGGGGGCGTCGACCGGCGATGTTCTGCGGCTGCTGATCGGGCGGTTCCTGCGCCCGGTGATGCTCGCCACCTTGCTCGCCTGGCCGATCGCCTATTTCGCGATGCGCCAATGGCTGTCCGCCTTTGCCGACCGGATCGCCCTGTCGCCCGCCTTCTTCATCCTGTCCGGCGTCGCGGCCGTGGTGATCGCGACCGCGACGGTTTCCGCTCAGGCCTGGCGGGTCGCCCGCGCCGAGCCTGCACGCGCGCTGCGATACGAATGACGGGAGGATTTGGTAGGGGAGATGAAATCTTGATCGTCCTCCCTAGCCTTTTTCGCGGAACCGCCGCTTACCGGCTGGCCATGACCGGTTCGACCCGCAACAGGACCACCCCATGCGGGGCGATCGTCAGGGCGCCACCGCCTTGGTCCAGATTGCGGTTCGCGAACAGGTCGCGCACCCGCACCGGGCCGACCAACCCACTATCGTCCGGCATCGACACGGCGCTCTGCGGGTCCGTCGTGCGGTTGAACATCGCGACGGCGACCGCGCCATCCGCCAGCCGCTTGCGCCAAATTTCCACCCCATCGGCGCGACGGACCCGTCGCCCCTGCTCGCCCAGCCGATCCTGATCGATCGCGATCAGCGTAGGCATCGCCAACAGGTCGCGCGTCTCGTCGGTCATGTGGCGAAGGTCATGACCCATGATCAGCGGCGCCGCCTGCATCGCCCAGAGCGTCATATGGGTGCGATATTCGTCGCGGCTCATCCCGCCATTGCCGACCTCCAGCATGTCGGGATCGTTCCAGCCGCCCGGCCCCGCATGGGGGAAGCGTGGATTTCGCTCGAACCCGATGTCCGACATCGTCTTATAGTCGTCGGTGATGTCCCCGGTCGTCCGCCAGACATGGCCGCCGACCGACCGCCCCCAATTGGCGACGTCGAACCGGCCATATTCGCAAAGCGAGTAGAGGATCGGCCGGCCCGTCGCGCGCAGCGCCTGACCCATGGCGAGATAGGCCTGCTTCACCCCCTCCGCCGTGTCGTAGAACCATTCCCCCGAGCAAAGGTCATGTTTGACATAGTCGACGCCCCAATCCGCAAAGGTGCGGGCGTCCTGTGCGACATGGCCATAGCTGCCCTCGTAACCGGCGCAGGTGCGCGGGCCGGGCGATGTGTAAAGGCCGAGCTTCAATCCCTTCGCATGGACGTAATCGGCCAGCGCCTTCATGTCGGGAAAGCGCTCGTTGGGCCGCAATACGCCATCCGGCCCGCGCACACCCTGCCAGCCATCGTCGATGTTCACATAAAGATAACCCGCATCGCGCAGGCCGCTGTCGACCAGAGCATCGGCCATCGCCCTGATCGTGCTGTCGTCGATCTTGTCGGCGAAGCGGTTCCAACTCGACCAGCCCATTGGCGGGGTCGCCGCTAGGTCATCGGGTGGCAGGGTCGCGAGGGGCGGCAGCGGTGCGGCGGGACGGAAGGTCAGCGTCCGCACGTTGCGGGGGGTACCGCGCCGGCCATGTTGGGCGATGTCGCCATGCCAGATGCCGCCCTTCAGCAGCACGCCACCGGCCGGATCGAAGGTCGCGGTCCAATGCCGGGTCGGGCGATCGCGATCGTTGATGTTGCGCGTGTCGAAATGGAGCGTGCGTCCATGGAGGGCGACGTTGCGCATCGCGATGTCGCCATACCAGCGGCTGGTCAGTCGTCCTTCCAGCCCATGGCCGGTGCGATCCACCCGCATCATGGTGACGCCCGGATAGTCTGCCACTCGGTCGAATACCCAGGCCCCGGTCGGCCGGACCCCCGCCATGGCCGCGATCGGGGCGAAAACCGCCAGCATGCCAAACAGGCAGGCGAGAATTCCGCGCCTATGGGTAGCGCGCATCAGCATATCTCCGCGGTCGATCGCGGCAGCGGACCGGACGGCACGCGCGCAGGGTGATTGTAAAAGCCATCCGCATCGAGATGATGCCGATCGCCATACACTTCGGCGAGCAAAGCATAGAGCGCCGAGTCATAGGATCCGAGATCCTGGTGCGACAGGATACGCCGCCCGTCGATCACCGCGAGACGGTTGGAATTAAACCAGAATTGCGTCCCTTCCGCCCAATATTCGTCGGCGGTCGTCTCGGCATATTCGCCCTTCCACATCCCCTTGGCCTTCGCTTCCGCATAGCGGGCGTTGATGCGGGCGAAGAGGTCCGGATCGGCTTGGCCGATCCCCGCCATGATCTCGTGCGAAAATTCGTGAACGAAGATATTCTCGCCGAAGTAGCGGGTCCCCGGCCGCGCGAGCAGATTTTCCTCGGCCCCGCTGGTCAACAGTCCGCCCATCCCGCGCGCGCGACCATTCCAATAGGCACGATCGCTCAGCCGCCCGATACGCTCGTCATAATGCTTGCGCTCGCAATAGGTAAGAACCGGGCTGTCGGGGCCCGGCTTCTTCCAATCGGCCTGTTCGGGAAGGTCCATCGTCCCTTCGGATTCGGCCATGATGGCGACCCGTGCCCCGCTGGTCACCAGCGCGGCGCGAATGTCCGGGCGATGGGAAAGCATTTGAACCGCGATGCTCCGCGCGCGCCGCAAGGCGGCGGGCGATACTTTGGCGGAGCCAGTGATCGGGATGCCGGCCGCACTGATATATTGGGTATAGAAGGGCGCCAGATGCAAAGTCGCCGGTGGCTTGGATATGGGATGCGTGCACCCCATGGTCCCGCAAACTAGCATCGCCCCGATCGCGACGCGGCGGGCGGACCGGCGCATCGTGGCGGAAATGCCCCGAGACTGCACTGCCAGGACCGACGGATAACGACGTGACATGCCCCCCCTCCGCTTGATTCCACGATCAACGGCTCGGCGATTTTACGCGGCACGAAAAAGCCCCGTACAATCCGCTTAAGTATTTCGTATACCAAACTTTAGAGGGAGTAAACCGTCAGAGTTTCATAATCCTTGGCCCAAGCCTCATGCGCCGAGCGCCCCCGCCTCGACGCCGTTCTTACCCTTGCACGAGGGCGCTGACGCAACCCGCCAGCCCATCGGGACGAACACCGCAATCCCTTTAGCGCAGATAGGTTGTTCCGATCGTGCAGCGACAGGCCGCGTCGCCGAGACGATGCGTGGCTAGGAACAGCCCTCCAGCAGGATTGCGGACCGTTTTTGCGACCGGAGGAGGATTAGCCGGGATGTCGATCGAGCCTGACCCAGGGAGCATGGCTGCCGCCTCCGGCGGCGGCGGCCAAATGGGGGTCAGCCGGTCGCCAACAGATCGGCTGACCGCATTATTCGGCGGGCAAGCGCCGAAAATTCGACGCCCGCCCCCTTTGCTAACTTGCGATACCCACGCCGGCCGATAGCGGCCAAGGTTCGTACCCCGTCATCCGCGCTCGAAAAGCGAGGCCAGGATGCCGCCTATTTGGCGGCCGTCACCTCGATCTCCACCAGAAAGGCCGGACCGGCCAGCGCGGCGACCTGGACCGTCGAGCGGGCGACGGTGTTGGGATTGTCCGCCGTGCCGAAGAACTGCTTGAAACCGTCGTTCATGCCCGCGAAATCCATCTTCCCGCCCAGCTTGGGATCGCCCGCGACGAACACGGTCATCTTGATGACGTCGGTCATCGCAAAGCCCCGTGCGGCGAGGATCGTCTTGATCTTGTTGAGGACACTGACGGTCTGGGTCTTGGTATCCCCGAAATCCTCGATGGTCAGCTGCGCAGACGGCTTCTTGCTGGCGGGGTCGAGCGGCGAGGCTAGTTGGCCCGACAGATAGAGCATCGTCGCGCCGGGCTTTACCGTCACGCCCTGCAGGATCAGGCCGGGCGGCGTGTTGGAATGGCGGATGACGGACCCGGTTTGCGCCGAAGCGGCGGATGCCGTGGCCAATGCAAAGGCGGCGGCGGCGAACAGACGAAGCGACATGGCGGATCCTTTCGGGAGGTCGTGACCGGCGGGCGCCTTTAGGACGCCCGCCGATGACTATCAGAAATTGATGTTCAAACGTGCGTAATAATAGCCGCCATTAATGCCATAGGGGCTGAAGGTCAGCGGAGCGTCCAGGACATTGCCGCCATTGACCAGTGTCTGGTTGGTGGTGCCGGGCACCAGCGGCACGGTCGGCGGGCGCTTGTTGAAGACGTTGTTGGCGCCCAGCGCGATCCCCAGGTTGGGCGTGATGTCATAGTTGAACTCGACATCGCCGATGAACGTCGTGCCGATCTTCTGCTCGTAGAAGGTGCCGCCATCCGGGCTGAGCTGCGCCGAGCTCTTGCCATAGACGGTGCCGCGGAGCGTCGTGGAGAATTTGCCGATGGTGTAGAGGACCGAGCTGATGACCTTCACGCGCGGCGAGGCGGTCTCGATATTCGACTGCGCGCCGAGGTTGAACAGAGGTATGACCTGGCCCGTGGCGGGGTTGGTCAGTGTCGAGGGTGCGGCGATCAGGCGGGTAAGCTTTGTTTCGTTGTAATTGCCCGAAATGGTCCAGTTCGCCCGGCCATAATCCCCAAAGTCGGACACATAGGTCAGCACCAGGTCCACGCCGCGCGTGCGCGTATCCGCGCCGTTGGTGAAGATGTTGATGCCGGTCTGGCTGACCGTGGGGTCGAGCACATTGCCGTTGGCGACGATCGCGCGGGTCACGACGGGAAAATTGACCGCGCCGCCACTGCCGAAGATCGAACCGGTGCCGAGGATGCGATCGCGGATACGGACCTGATAGGCATCGAGCGTGATGGTGAAGGCGCTCGTCGGACGGATGACCGTACCGAGCGAATAGTTGGTGGACTTTTCCGGCTTCAGATTCTGGAAGCCGATCAGCTTGGCCGCCGCCGAGTTGGCGGGGAGCTGGACGAAGGCCGCGGTCGGCGAGACGTTGGTCGCCGAATAATAGGATTCCGCCAGCGTCGGTGCACGGAAACCGGTCGAGAGGGTGCCGCGAAGCGCAAAGGCGTCCGAGAAATCATAGCGCGCCGTCCCCTTGTAGATGAAGCGGCTGCCAAAGTCGGAATAATGTTCGTACCGGCCCGCGACATCGACCTTCAGTTGCTCGACCGGGTTGGCCGCGACATCAACGTAAAGCGACTTGCCGGTCCGCGCGTGTACGCCCGCGTCGGAGGGGCGGAAGCCCGGATAGGACTGGCCACCCTCCTTGTAGATCGAGCTGGGATCGCCCGATCCGATCTCATAGACGTTGCGGCGATATTCCCCACCGAAGGCCAGCGTGATCGGTGAGGCAAGCCCCGCCTCGATCTCGCGCCGGAAGTCGGCGTTGACGGTGAACTCGGTTGATTTGAACAGGCCGTTATAGAAGCTGGTCGGGGTGAAGCCGGTATCGGCATAGAGCGAGGCATTGGCGGAATCGATGGTGTAGACCAAGGCCTTGTCCTGCCCGAACGTCGTCGACAGGTCATAATGGAAACCGCCGGCGTCACCGCGCACGCCGCCGGTGAAAGCCATATCGTCCTCGCGAATCTTCTGGCGCGGGTTGAAACCGTTGGGCGGATTGTCGCCATCGGGATCGAAATAGGTCGTGACGCCGTTGACCGTCCGCGACACGCGCGTCGGCACGCGGACATTCTGGTAAGCGCTTGCGATACGTTTGGAATAGGTGCCGAAGCTATAGACCTCGACATGGCCGAAGTCATAGGCGCTGTTATATTGCAAATTGGTCAGCGACGATTGGGCATCGCCGTTGATCCAGTTCACATAGGGAAATCCGGCCATCGACGGATAGAGTTGCCGTTGGATCGCATTCAGCGAGGGGCTCGACGTCGCGCTCAGCAGCTTGCCGTTGATGTCCGTCACACGGCGATCCAGCCCGCCGACCCGCGTGAAATCATGAAAGCGGTGGAAGCCGGTGACGTTGATAAAGCCGCTTTCTCCCAACTTCGTTGCCAGGTGGAGCGTGCCCGCCAGCGTGTCGCCGCCGACGCTATAGTTGCGGCCCGCCGTCACATAGCCGTCGCCGCCCTCGGCATCGTCCTTGAGGATGATATTGATGACGCCGGCGATCGCGTCGGAGCCATATTGCGCGGCAGCACCGTCCTCCAGCACTTCGATCCGCTTGATCGACGACGGGCTGATCAGGTCGAGATCGGCGGTCGCCGCACCCTGGAAAGGCCCACCGAGGACAGCCAGATTGGAGGTGCCGTGGCGTCGCTTCCCGTTTATCAGCACCAGCGCATGGTTCGGGCTGAGGCCGCGCAACCGGGCGGACAGGGTCAGGTTCGCGGTGTCGCCGCCAAAGGCCTGCGCCGTGAAGGACGGGACGAGTTGCGTCAGCACCTGGTTGAGGTTCGGCTGGCCCACATGGCTTAGCGTTTCCTCGCCGAGCACCTTGATCGGGGCGGCGCTTTCGGCCGCGGTCATTCCGGTCGCACGCGTGCCGGTGACGATGATATCGCCGCCCTCCTGGGGCGCCGGTGCCGAAGTCGGTTCGGGTAGAGTTGGCTCTGTTACTATAGTGGCCGACACTGGCAGCAACGATGGCGCTGCCTGTTGCGCATATGCGGGATTAGATAGAGACAAAAGATAGCACGCGGTCAATGCCATGTAAGACACGCCATCACGTCGAATCATAATAATCCCCCTTGTTATATGCAAACAAACAGGATCCTCACCCGAAAGGCGATCTTTTATTTTTTTAATGCAATACTCTTCTCAACTCTTTTTTGGCAGGCGTTAATAATAATGCACTCATGATTTTACGAAACGCCCGATGTGACAAGGCCCTATTTACACAAATTTCATGAATCGGGTTGCATGTCGTATTTATACAACATTCATTTTGACTTTTGCGCAGAAGACCATTGCGCAAATCGAGCGCTATCGAACCATTAAATATCGCGTTCCTATTACCTGCGGGACCGCATGGGCGGCATCTTCCCTGCACGCCGTTCGGCCCCGGCGGGTCACAGACCTTGTGAGAAGCCTCCAGGCTCAGGCGGCGGGCCAGTCCGCCGATCTGGTGCTCCCCAATATTCCCCGGCGCTGGCCATGCCGATCGCCATCAAGCCGCCCGTCGTGATCGCGGCGTGCCCTCGCTGGCGGCCCGCCGCCCGAGTTCCGTGACCTGACGGCGGGCCGACTGGATACCGCCTTCCTGCCAACCGGGCGTCTGACTGAGTGCGGCACCGGCGAAATAGATGCGACCTTCAGGCTCCTGCAGAAAGCGGAAGGCCGGCGTATCGATATGCCCTTCCTGCCGCCCATTGGCGCTGCCCGCATTCCAATCCGGCCATGGCCCGAGGCTGAACGGGATCTTGTGCCAGTTGACCGCCAGACCGTTGACACAGTCCCCGCCGTGCCCCGGATGCAAACGGTCGATCACACCCCGCGAAAAGGCGATCTGCTCCTCGATCGGCCGCTTCTCGAACTCGGCAGCCACGGGTCCGGAACTGTAACAGCCCAGGATCATGCCACGCTCGCTATGCAGACCCGCCGACGGGTACCAGACCAGGGTGGTCGGGCCGCCGACAAAGGATAGGCCGCCATAGATTTGCTCGCGCTCCCAGAAGCGCGGGCTTTCGAACGCCACCTTGTTCGAATAATCATATTTCACGCTCTCCACCATCTGCTTCAGGCGAGGCGAGAAATTGCTGTCGATCTTGGCGAGCACCGGGAAGGGGATGGTACAGATCAGGT
The DNA here is from genome assembly GCF_025371035.1 of Sphingomonas sp. LC-1. Classification (GTDB taxonomy): domain Bacteria; phylum Pseudomonadota; class Alphaproteobacteria; order Sphingomonadales; family Sphingomonadaceae; genus Sphingomonas; species Sphingomonas sanguinis_E. The sequence continues at coordinate 146,641 of NZ_JANZXB010000010.1, forward strand.
AATCGGCGGCGACCCGGCTCACCACACCGCTGCTGCGGTCGCGATAGACGACCTCCACGCTCGCTGGTAGCTGGCGGATCTGGGTGACCTCCGCTCCCAACAGGCCGGGACGGCGCAGGTTCCGATCGAACCCGGCATGGATGCGATCCATACCGCCGACCGGTTCGAACATCGTCGCCTGCATATAGAGATTGTCTTCGAACAGCGTCATCGGCAACCGCTGATTGGCCAGCAATTGCTCCAGCGGCAGCGCCGTCGAGGGCGAAGCGAAGGTGACGCCCGCCCCCGGCGCGGTGCCGAAGCCGGACCGCTCCGTACCCTTGAAGCTGTTGCTCGCGTCCAGATCGCCATAAGCCTTGAGGAACGGCATCAGCCGCTCGCGATCGACCGCGGTCAGTTCGCGATCGAGCGAGCCCTGGTTGATCGCCTTGGCCAGCAGTTCCGCGATCCGCCCGCGCATGTCGTTGATCGCGGTGCGCATCCGGATCTTCGTTCCGTCATCGCCCATGATATAGGCCGAGCGACTGGAATTGACCTCGACCTCCATGGGTACACCGAACCGCTTGGCATAGCCGAGGACCCCCTGATGGAAGCTTGGAATGCGCGCCGGTCCGGCATTGAAATAAATCCCGTCGGAGAAGCGAGCGGTCTGTGTCGCCTCGCCATTCATTTCGATCTTGTCGCCGTCACGCACCGTCCAGGCGCGGCCACCGACCCGGTCGCGCGCCTCCAAGAGGGTGACCAGAAACCCCGCCTGTTCCAGTTCATAGGCGGCGGTCAGCCCCGCAATGCCGGCACCCAGGACTACGACATGGCGACCGCGACCGACCTCTGTCGGCAGCGGCGCCCATTCCTCGGCATGGGCGATACCCGCCACGCCAAGCGCCTGCATCGCCCCCAACATGGGACCGAGCCCCGCCAACATCCCCAGCTTACCCAATACCGCACGCCGTGTAGCCATTACCGCCCCGTCCCCCTTGGCTCGAATGCCGAACAGGATGACGGCGAAACGCCGTCACCACGCCAATCGGCATCCTCTTCCGCGTCAGGATCACAGGTCGCGAGGCGCAACCAAAAAGGGTTGCCGCGCAACTTTCGGCCACTCACTCCATCGGCAAGCGATTCGAAATGAAAACTATTCTTCATGGTAGTGCAACTTGTTTATTAGAAAGCAGGGTCTTCGAACCGCCGGAATTCGCCAGGCTTGCCCCGGACGAAGCCACGCAATCCCCCCTGCCCGTTTGTCGGCGCCCGCCGTTCATAGGCATGATCCCGAACCGCTAGGCGGTATCATTTGCCGTGATCCGACAATAAGCATTGTTGCCAAAGGCGGCCTGTCATCCGGTCCGTCAGCGAAGTGGAGACGGCGATGGACAACGGACGGTTCACGGGCGACGAGGCGATCGCGGAGACGGATGCCCTCATCATCATCGACCCGCAGATGGATTTCTGTCCGGGGGGCCGACTGGCCGTGGCGGGAGGAAACGAGATCATGGCCGGGATCGACGCGCTCGCCCGGCGTTTCCGGCATGTCGTCGTGACCCAAGACTGGCATCCGGCCGGACATTTGTCTTTTGCGAGCAGCCATTCGGATCGGCACCCGTTCGATACGGTAAAAATGCCTTATGGCGAGCAGGTGCTGTGGCCCGATCACTGCATCCAGAACACACCGGGTGCCGAGTTCCATCCCGATGCGGCGAGCGCCATCGGCCATGCCCAGCTATTCATCCGGAAAGGCTCTAATCCGTCGGTCGATTCCTATTCCGCCTTTTTCGAGAACGACAAGACGACGAAGACCGGTCTGGCGGGGTATCTGCGTGACAAGCACGTGCGGCGGTGCGTGTTCGTTGGGCTGGCCTATGATTTCTGTGTCGCCTGGTCGGCGCTCGATGCGAGGCGGGAGGGGTTCGAAGCGTCAATCCTGAAGGACTATACGCGCGCGATCGCCATGCCGATCGGTGGCGGCACCACGGTCGACGCGGCGGAAGCCGAATTTCGTGTGGCCGGGGTCCGGCTTCGATAGGCCGTCAGGCACGGATGGCAGCTACCGGGCGTCGGCCGGATGGAATAATCGCGAGGCAATGATGGTCCTTATCAAGACGGGGTTGATCTATTTCGATCAGGCGATCCGCCACGGTTCGATCCGTAAGGCGGCGGAAACGCTGAATATCGCTTCCTCCGCGGTCAACCGGCAATTGTTGCAGCTCGAGGAAGAACTGGACGTACAACTGTTCGTCCGCATGCCGCGCGGCATACGCCCGACCGCAGCGGGCGAGGCGTTGCTGGCCTATATCCGCCGCTGGAAGCGCGAAAGCGTCACCTTGCGTCACGAGATGCTGCGGCTGCGCGGCGGGGAGCGCGGCCTGATCCGGATCGCCGCCGCCGAGAGCCTGGCCGACGATCTCGTTCCGCGCGCGATCGCCCGCTACAAGGAACGCTTTCCCCTGATCGAATTCTCGCTGCTGGCGGGGGACAATCACCGGGTGAAGGCGGAATTGCTGTCCAAGGAGGCGGACGTCATCTGTGCCTTCGACCTGACGGGGACCGCGCGAACCGCGACCGTCGCACATGTCCAGATGCCGATCGGCGTCATCGTGCCGCCCGGCCATCCCCTATCCGGCCTCGATCAGGTGACATTGTCCGACTGCATTCCCCACGCGATCGTGACGCCGCATGACGACTGGCTCAAACAGAGCGTCTTGTACGACCTGTTCGATATGAGCGAAGTGCCGCTCAAGCGGGTCGCCACGGTCGAGCGGATCGATACCCTCAAGAATCTGGTCCGTGCGGGGATCGGCATCGCCTTTCTGTCGCGCATCGGGCTTGAGCGTGAGCTGGCGGCGGGTGAACTCCGCTGGATTCCGCTGGTCGAGGGGATCGTCCGCCCGGCCAGCGTGTCGATGCTGCTGCAACGCGGGCGGGTATTGCCCATCTATCTCAGCAGTTTTGTCGACATACTGAAGGAAGAATTCGCACGGTTGGAGGAGTAGCGGTTCAACCCGGCACGGTCGCAGGTCCCACCACCGCCGCCGCATCCGCCTCGTTCGCCAGCCGCCGGGCGAGAAAGGCGCAGGCGATCAACTGCAACTGATGGAACACCATGACCGGCAACAGCACGACGCCGACTTGGGCAGGCGGGAACAGCACGCCCGCCATCGGCACGCCCGTCGCCAGGCTCTTTTTCGACCCGCAGAACCGCATCACTGCCGCATCGGCAGAGTCCAGCTTCATCGCCCGCGCGATGAACCCGGTCAGGACCAGCACCACCGTGAGCAGCGCCGCGCACCATCCGACCAGTTCGGCCAGTTCCAGCGCCCCGACCTGCGACCACAGCCCCTCGCTCACCGCCGCGCCGAAGGCAGTATAGACCACCAGCAGGATCGATCCGCGATCGAGCGTGGTCACCAGCCGTTTGCGCGCCGCGATCCAGTCGCCGATCCACGGGCGCAGCATATGCCCGGCCGCGAAAGGCAGGAGCAGTTGCAGCACGATCGTCCGCACGCTGTCGAACGACAGGTCGACACCGCCGGTACCGGGCAGCAGCAACGCGGCCAGCGCGGGCGTGATGGCGATGCCGAGCAGGTTAGATAGCGACGCGCTGCACACCGCCGCCGCGACGTTCCCGCGCGCGATGGCGGTGAAGGCGATCGAGGATTGCACCGTCGAAGGCAGCAGCGTCAGGAACAGGATTCCGGTCGCCAGATCGGGTGCCGGCAGGCCGCTGCCGGTGATGGCGAGACCGAGCAGCGGGAACAGCACGAAGCTTACCGCAAGGATCGCAAGGTGCAACCGCCAGTGCCGCGCGCCTGCGACCAGCGCGCTGCGCGACAGTTTCGCGCCATGGACGAAGAACAGCGCGACGATGGCGGTATCGGCGGCAAGGTCGAAGACGCGCACACCGACACCGCGCGGCGGCAGCAGCGTGGCGATCAGCACGGTCGCCAGCAGCATCAGGACATAGGGCTCGATCGTGGCGAGCAGGCGACGGATCATCGGGGCACTCCGGCGGAAAGGAACGGGATCAACTGCCCCGATAGGTGGAATAGCTGTAGGGCGAGACGAGCAGCGGCACGTGATAATGCCCCCCCTCCGGCGCGATGCCGAAACCGATCGTCACCCGGTCGAGAAAGGGTGGATCGGGCAGTTCCACTCCGGCGGCGCGAAAATAGTCGGCGACCGCGAAGCACAATGCATGACGTCCCGGCGAGACCGGCACGGCGGCCAGCGCGGGACAGCGCCCATCGGCATTGGTCACGCCGTCGAACAACCGCACCCCGTCGCCGTCGAGCAGCGTGACGGCGATGCCCGCCGCCGGTCGGCCATGCGCGGTGTCGAGGACATGGGTGGACAGGGTCGCGCTCATGCCACCGCCCCCGTGCGCGGCCATGCCCCGATAAATTCGGGCTCGTCATAGTCGAGATAGGCGGCGATCATCGCATCGCGGTCGTCGAGGAACAGCTGGTCGGCCACCCCCGCCACCAGCCGGGGCAAGGCGTGGCGCAGTCCCGACAGCGCGGAGGCCGACAGGCCGAGGCTGATGAGTCCCGAATAGTTGAACGCGAACAGCCCGTGCAGCGCCGCCGCATCGTCGGGCGTGCGCGGCAACAGCTGGAATTGCGGCCCCAGATAGGGATGCGCATCGATCAGCGAATGCGACGCCTCCGCCGGGCGATAGCGGTCGGACCAGCGCGCAATGCCGTCGGCGACCAGCGCCAGTTCGGGGCGCAGCGCCGGGTCGGTGACCAGCCCGGTCGACAGGACGAGGAAGTCGAACGTCTCAGTCCCGCGCGGGGTGGTGACCGCGACCGCATCGCCGGTGTCCGCCACGTCCAGCCACGGCGTGCCGAGATGCAGGTGAAAGCCGGGCAGCGCCGACGCGCGGTCGAAAGTGTCGTTGGTCGGCGGCTGGCTGCGGTCGAAAAAGGCGACCATCATCCGGTATTTGGCGGCATCGTCCAGCGCGGGGAAGCGGCCGATGATCCCGCTGCGCTCCATATGCCGGATCGGATTGACGCGCGGCAGTTCCGGGCGGCGGACGAAGACATGCGCCTCGGCCACCCCGGCGGACAGGGCGGCATGGGCATTGTCGAACGCCGAGGCCCCCGCCCCCAGCAACGCGATGCGCTTTCCGGCCAGCCCCGCATAGTCGATCGAAGCGGACGTATGGGCATAGCGGGTCGCGGGCAGCCGATCGCGCACCAGTTCGGGCACGTGCCAGTTGCCGCCCCCCTGGATGCCGGTCGCCAGCACGACCTTGCGCGCGAGCAGCGGCGCACCGTCCGCGAGGTGGACGCGGAATCGCCCGCCCAGCGGCTCGATCAGCGTCACCCGCACCTCGTTGCGCACCGGCAGGTTCAGGACGGCGCGATACCAGCGCAGATAGGCCATCCAGTCGCGGCGCGGGATCTTGTCCAGCGCGTCCCATCCCTCCGCGCCATGCTGCGCCTCCCAAAAGGCGCGGAAAGTGAGCGAGGGGATGCCCAGGTCGATCGCGGTCAGATGCTTGGGCGTGCGTAGCGTCATCATCCGCGCATAGGTGTCCCACGGCCCCTCATAACCCGCCGGGTTTTCGTCGAGGACGAGGATGTCCGACACACGCTCGCGCAACAGCCCGAACGCCGCGCCCAGACCACTCTGTCCGCCGCCGACGATGATAACGTCATGGACATGGCCCTCCGCCATGGGCTGCGGCACCGTCCAGGCGGGGCCGCCATGCGCCAGGCGTTCGAGATCGGTCGCGACTTGCTGGGCCAGCGCGGCCAGGCCGATGGGTGGGGTCATGCCAGGGTCTCCAGTCGCAGGCGGACAATATGGCCGATCTCGGCCAGCGCGGTTTCGACCTCGGCCTCGCGGTCGTTGGACAGCCGCTCGGCCATGGCGCGCAATATGCCCGCCCGGTCGGTCCGCCGGACACAGATGACGAAGGGAAAGCCGAACCGCTCGCCATAGGCGGCGTTCAGCGCATGGAAGCGCTCAAACTCTTCCCGGGTCATGCGGTCCAGCCCGGCCGAGGCCTGCTCGCTGCGCGACTCCTCGGTCAGCGTGCCCGCGATCGCCGCGCGCCCCGCCAGTTCGGGATGGGCGCGGATCACCGACAGCCGCTCTTCGGGCGTGGCGTCGGCAAGCACCGCCACGATCCCCTCCGCCAGATCGGCAAAGGGCCGCCGCGCCGCCGCGCGCTCCACCACCCAGGGCGAATGCTCGACCACGCTCGCATAGCGCGCGACGAAGGCCTCGCTCGACATGGTATTGAAATCGCTATCGGTCATGATCCCGCCCTCTCGATCGAGACATGCGCGGCGACGACCTTCCACCCATCGGGAAAGCGCACCCAGGTCTGGCTCTGCCGCCCGCGCCGGGCATCGCCTTCGCGGAAGAATTCGGCGTTGGCGGTGGCATGGTCGCGGCCAAAGGCATGGATGGCGACTGTTCCGAGCCGACGCTGCGGCGATCCGCCCCGCCCCTTGCGAAAGGCGCGAATGGCCTCCGCGCCATACAGCACCTCGCCGACGCCATAGCGGATCGTGGTCGGATGATCGTGGAACAGCCGGTCCATCGCGGGCACGTCATCGGCCATCAGCGCGGCTTCATAAGCGGTGAAGGCGGCCATTACCTCGGCCACCACTTGCGGATCGTCGATCGTCATGCCGGGTGCACCTGTTGCCAGTGTCGCGCGATATCGATGCGGCGCGCGATCCACGCGTCGCCGCTGGCGATCACATGGTCGACGAAGCGGGCCAGCGCCGCCGCGCGGGCCGGCCGTCCGACGATGCGCCCGTGCAAGCCCACCGACATCATCCGCCCGCCCTCAGCCCGCAACTGTTCGAACGTGTCGCGCAGATAGCGGAAAAAGGGCTCGCCATCGGCAAAGCCGTTATAGGCGACGAACTTCATGTCATTGGCGTCGAGCGTATAGGGCACGATCAGCTGCGCCCGCCCGCCATTCGCCCCGGCATGGCGACGATCCCAATAAGGCAGGTCGTCGGCATAGCTGTCGGCGTCATAGACGAACCCGCCCTCGGCGGCGACCAGCGCGGCGGTCGCGGGCGAGGTCCGCCCCTGATACCAGCCGAGCGGGCGCGTGCCGGTCAGTCGGGTGTGCAGCGCGATCGCCTCGGCGATATGCGCGCGCTCCACCTCGGGCGGGACATATTGATAGTCGATCCAGCGATAGCCGTGGCTGGCGATTTCCCAATCGGCGGCCAGCATCGCATCGACCGTCGCCGGATTGGCGGCCATGGCGGTGGCGACGGCAAAGGCCGTGACCGGCACCTGCCGCTCGGCGAACAGACGGTGCAGCCGCCAGAAACCGGCGCGCGCGCCATATTCGTACAGGCTTTCCATCGCCATGGCGCGCGCGGGATGGCTGGCCGCGCCGACCATCTCCGACAGGAACGCCTCCGACCCGGCATCGCCGTTCAGGACGCTGTTCTCCGCGCCTTCCTCGACATTGACGACGAACTGCACCGCGATGCGCGCGCCGCCGGGCCAGCGGGGATCGGGCGGCGACGCGCCATAGCCGACCAGATCGCGCGGCGCGGTCATGCGGCATAGCTTTCGAGCGCGGCATCGACCCCGGCGCCGGAGGGCAATATCATCCCCTCTGCCCGCAACACCGCCTCCAGCGCGGCGAGCGTCAGCAGCACCTTGTGCTTCATCGCGTTGTAGCCCATCGCGCCGATCCGCCAGACCTTGCCCTGGAGCGGGCCGAAGGCGGTGCCGATCTCGATCTCGAAATCCTCGCGCATCCGGGCGCGCACCCGCTCGCCATCGACGCCTTGCGGGATATGGATGCCGGTGACGTTGGTCATGCGGAAACGGTCGTCGCCGAACACCTCCAGCCCCAGCGCGCGGGCCCCGGCCACCACCGCCCGGCCCGCCGCCGCATGGCGCGCGAACCGCGCCTCCAGCCCCTCGCCCAGCGCCACGCGGGCGCATTCGCGCGCGCCGTAGAGCATCGTCGTCGCTTCGGTATGGTGGTTCAGCCGCTTCTCCGACCAATAGTCCATGATCATGGCGAGGTCGAAATAGTTGGTGCCGATCCGCACCCCGCCCGCATCGACAATGTCGTCGCGGCGAATGCCCTTTTCGACATGACGGCGGCCCAGGATGCGTTCGGCGGCGCGGGGCGAGACGGTGATCGGGGCCGATCCCGACGGGCCGCCCAGGCATTTCTGCAAGCCGCCGGTGACGATGTCCGCGCCCCAACGGTCGGTGGCGATCTCCATCCCGCCGATCGTCGCGGTCGCATCGACGTAGAGATACGCGCCCGCCGCTTGTGCCAGCGCCCCCACCCCGTCGAGCGGCTGCGCCATGGTGGTCGAGGTGTCGCCATGGACGCAGGCGACGACCATCGGCGCGGTCCGCTCGATCGCGTCCGCGATGGCGTCGAGCGGCACGGTCTGCCCCCAGGGGACCGACAGCCGCTCGACCTGCGCGCCGATCCGCTCGCCAATCTCCTGCAGCAACAGCCCGAAGCGGCCGAAATCGACGACCAGCAATCGGTCCCCCGGCGCGAGCAGCGAGACCAAAGACGCCTCGATCGCTGCGCGCGCGGTGCCGTCGATCAGGAAGGTCCAGTGGTTCTCGGTCCCGAACACCGGCCGGTACAGCGCCATCACCTGGTTCATATAGCCGGTCATTTCCGGATCGAATTGGCCGAGCAGGTCCGCGCTCATCGCGCGCAGCACGCGCGGATGGGCGTTGACCGGCCCCGGCCCCATCAGCAGCCGCTGCGGCGGATCGATCTCGCCGAAAAGGTCAGGCGTCACGATAATCTTCTCCCAATCGGTCGATAAAGCCGCGCATCGCGGCAAAGGCGGCATCGGCATCGGCCGGGTCGACATGTTCGGCCGGGTTGTGGCTGATCCCCCCGGCACAGCGCAGGAACAGCATCGCGACCGGCCCCAGCGCGACCATCGCCATCGCGTCATGCCCCGCGCCCGACATCAGCCGACGCGACACCTGTCCGGTGGCGACGACCGCCGCGTCGAGCAGATCCATTAGCCCCGCATCGCACGGGCATGGCGGCAGGTCGTGGACCGTCGCGACGGTGAGGGTCACGCCCCGATCGCGCGCGATGGCCTCCATGGCCGCGCCGATCGCGGCGGCGGCGCGGTCGCGGCGGTCGGTCGCGCCTGCGCGAATGTCGACGGTGAAGCGCACCTCGCCCGCGATCACGTTCGCCGCCCCCGGCGCGACCTCGATCCGGCCAACCGTTGCGACCAGATCGGAGGCGGCGGCGACCGCAATGTCCTCGACCGCCGACACCATCCGCGCGGCGGCGGCCAGCGCGTCGCGGCGCAGGGGCATGGTGACGGTCCCGGCATGACCCGCGATACCGTTCACCGTCACTTCGAGCCGGAGTTGCGCAGCGATGCCGGTCACGACGCCCAGTGCCAGCCCCTCCGCCTCCAGCACCGGCCCCTGTTCGATATGCGCTTCCAGATAGGCGAGCATCGAGCCCGGCGCGCGACGTGCGGTGGTGAGCGCGGCGGCCTGGCTGCCGAACTCACGCAGTGCGGTATCGACGCTGATCCCCGCCGCATCGGCCATGTCGGCCGCGTCGGGCGCCAGCGTGCCCGCCACCGCGCGGCTGCCCAGCATCGCGGCGGGAAAGCGCGATCCCTCTTCGTCGCCAAAGCCGATCACCTCGATCGCGAAGGGCAGTCTGCGCCCCTCGGCATGAAGCGCGGCGACGCATTCGATGCCCAGCATCACGCCCAGCGGCCCGTCATAGGCCCCCGCGTCGCGCACGCTGTCGAGATGGCTGCCGATCACCAGCGCGGGTGCGTCCGGGCGCGTGCCCTCATAGCGGCCGATCAAGTTGACGGCGGCGTCATGGCGGACCGTCATGCCCGCCGCCTCCATCCATGCCCCGACGCGTTCGATCGTCGCGCGATAGGCAGGCGTCAGCCAGCCGCGAAACAGCCGGTCCGCCCGGTCGCTATAAGGCGCCCGCAACAGCTCGAGGCAGCGCGCCACCGCGCGCGCGCCGGATGCGGTCGTCGTCACCATGTCGCCACCATCCCGTCGCTGCGCGGATCGGCCGCGCCCTCGATCATCCCGCCGGGATGGCGCAGGATCGCCCCGGCATGGCCCATCATCGACGACCAGCCGGGCACGCGTTCGACCGCATGGCCCGCCGCCGCCAATTGTTCGTACAGCACCGGATCGAACCCCGCCTCGATCTTCAGCGTCGTGCTCTGATCGCCCCAGGTCCGCCCCAATAGCCAGCGCGGCGCATCGACTGCCGCCTGCAAGGGCTGGCCGAACAGCGCATGGCGGGTGAAGATCGCCGCCTGGGTCTGCGGCTGTCCCTCGCCGCCCATCGTGCCGTACGCCATGACCCGGCCATCGTCGAACCGCGCTAGCGCCGGGTTCAGCGTGTGGAAGGGTCGCGCAGCGGGGCGCAGCCGGTTGGGGCCGTCACCGTCGAGCGCGAAAGAGCATCCCCGGTTCTGCCACACGATGCCGGTCCGGGGCAGGACGATGCCCGATCCGAACTCGAAATAGGTGCTCTGGATACAGCTGACGACCTGGCCGCGCGCGTCGGCCGCGCCGAACCAGGTGGTGTCGCCCAGCGCCGGGGCATGCGGCCATGGCGCGGCGCGGTCATGGTCGATCGCCCCGGCCATGCGGTCCAGCGCGGCGGCATCGCGCAGCAGCGCCTGCGCATCCTGCGTCATCGTCGCCGGATCGCCGACATGCGCGTCGCGCCAGCGGAACGCCTGCTTCGTCGCCTCGACCAGCCGGTGGACATGATCGAACCCGTCGGCCTCACCGGCACGCAGCCGGTCGAACAGCGCCAGGATCAGCAGCGACGCCACCCCTTGCGTCGGCGGCGGCAGGTTGAACAGGCGCGCGCCGGTAATTGCTACCTCCAGCGGCGCGACACTGCGCGCGTCGAAGGCGGCGAGGTCGGCCGCCGCAAGCGGACTGCCGAGTTGGGTGAGATCGTCGGCGATTAGCTGTGCCAGCGCGCCGCGATAGAAGCCGTCCAGCCCCTCCCCCGCCAATCGTTCCAGCGTCGCCGCCAGCGCGGGCTGGCGGAGCAGGTCCCCCTCGACCAGCGGACGGCCTTCGGACTCGAAGACGGACGCATAGCCGCCGGGCAGGTCGCAGAGCGCGGGCGACGCGGCGGCGGCGACCTGCGCTCCACCCGCCGTGACGACCACGCCACTCCGGGCATGGTGGATGGCATCGCGCAGCAATCGGTCGAGCGGCAAGGTCGCGCCGCTCCGCGCCAAGGCCGCCTGCCACCCCGCGACGGTCCCAGCGACCGTGTTCGCCGCCAAGGGTCCGCGCCACGGAATGGTCGCATGGTCGCGGTACAGCGCGCGGTCCGCTGCCATCGCGGCCGCGCCGCAGCCGTCGATCGCCCAGGTCCGGCCGTCCTGCTCGGCGACCAGCCAGAAGCCGTCGCCGCCGATCCCGGTCATGTGGGGATAGACGACGGCCAGGCAGGCGGCGGTCGCCACCGCCGCCTCGACCGCGCTGCCGCCCTCGGCCAGCACGTCGCGCCCGGCCTGGGCCGCCAGATGGTGGGGCGCGCTGACCATGCCGCGCAGGGAACGGGGGGTCGCGCGCATCATGCCGCCTCCGCCAGATGAGGAACGGGCGGACAGGCCACCAACCCCGCCGCGACCAGCGCCGCCGCCGTGTCGAACAACAGCGCCTCACGCCCCGGCGCGGCGATCAGCTGCACGCCGATCGGCTGCACCCCCTCAGCCTGGGCCAGCGGCACCGAAAGGATCGGCACGCCTGCCAGGCTCAAAGGCTGGGTGTGCAGGCCCAGATCGGCGCGCGCCGACAGGGTCTGGCCGTCGATGACGATCGTCGTCGCATCGATCCGAGGTGCGGGCATCGGCGTCGCGGGGGCCAGCAGCAGGTCATGCTCGGCCAGCGCGTCGGCGACCTCGGCCACGAAGCACGCCGCGACCGCCTCGGCATCGCGCACGGCGGCGACCGGCTGGAGCGCCCCCGCGATCAGCCGGTCGCGCGTCGCCGGATCGAACGCCATCGCGTCCCGGCGCAGCGCGGGCAGGTGGCGATGGCCACCCTCGGCCCCGGTCAGCAGGAAACCGGCTGACCGCGCGGCGGCGGCATAGCGCAGCACGACAGGCGGCCCCGCCTCCAGATGCGCGGCGATCCGATCGATCCCGGCAAGGACGGCGGCATCGGCTCGCCCGGCGAACCATCCGCCCAGCGCCGCGACACGCACCGGCCCGCCAGTGAACGGCGGCAACGCCTCGCCGAGCATCACCGCATGGGCCAGCGCCATATCCTCGGGCGAGCGGGCGAAGCATCCGACCGTGTCGAGCCGCTCGACAAAGGGATAGACGCCCTCGACCGACAAGGCGCCGAAGCTCGGTCGCAACCCGAATATCCCACACAGGCTGGCGGGCACGCGGATCGATCCGTTGGTATCCGATCCCAGCGCCAGCGGGACCAGCCCCGCACCGACCAGCGCCGCCGATCCGCCCGACGAGCCACCCGCCAGCCGATCGGGATCATGCGGGTTGCGGGTGGTGCCGTAATGGCCGTTCTCGGTCGAGAAGCCATAGGCGAACTCGTCCATATTGGCCGTCGCGACCAGCACCGCCCCCGCCGCGCAGAGCCGCGCGACCACTTCGGCATCGCGGACCGCCGCTGGGGCCTGCGCGCGTTGCCGGGCACCGGCGGTCGTCGTCTCCCCGGCGACGTCGAACAGGTCCTTGACCGCAAAGGGCACGCCTGCGAGCGGGCCGGGATCGCGCCCAGTAGCGACCACCGCGTCGACGCGCGCCGCATCGGCCAGCGCCCGCTCCCGCAGCAGCCGGGTGGCTGCGTTCAGGTCATCGTGCCGCGCGATGCGGTCGAGCGTGTCGGTCGCGACCTGCCGGGCCGATAGCCGCCCCTCGCGCACCTGGGCGGCGATGGCGCAGGCGGTTTCGGGCAACGCGCTCATTCCGCGTCCTCCGCCAGAGCTTCGCGCACGACGGCATGATGCCGCGCCAGCAATTGCTGGTTGGCGACGACGCCGTCCAGCGCCGCTGCCGGAAGGACCAGCCCCAGGCGTTCGGCCTGAAGGATGGCGGCGTTGCGTTCGGCTTCCGTCGGCTGCGTCATGCTATCGTCTCCCCATCGCTCGGCGCGCGGTCAGAAGCTGTACCGCACGCGGCCGATGACGGTGCGCGGCGGGATCAGCTGGTCGAAGGTGGCGTTGACGCCGAACACGTCGGTGAAGCGCGTGCTGATGCCGTCGGTGTCGAACAGGTTCTGCGCGCTCAGGCTGACATCCCAGCCGCCGCCGAATCGGACGCCGCCGGTCAGGTTGACCTGGTTGTAACCGGGGATGCGGTCGATCGCGGGATTGTTGAACACGCGCGCCTGCATCGCCCCGCGCCGGATGAACAAGCCGGAGGCATAGCCGCGCAGCCCGTTGCCGAACTGATGGTCCCAGTTCACGCCCGCCGTGGCGCTGAACGCGGGCGTCTTGGCGAGTTGGTTGCCGTACAGGTCGCCGATGACCGCCGCGCGGGCCAGCGTCACGGCGGGCGCGAAGATGCTGAGCCGCTGGTTGACGACCAGGTTGCGCTCCGCCGCCGTCGCATTCACGCTGTCCAGCGCGCGGGCATGGCCGCTGACCTTGCTGTCGAGCAGGGTCAGGCCGGTGCTGAACCGCAGGTCGCGGCTGGGCGCGAAGGTCACTTCCGCCTCCGCGCCCAGGATGCGGCTGCGCGGGATATTGGCGACGCCGCTCGACCGGTTGCGCGGGTCGCTGGTCATATATTGCAGGTCGACATAGTCATAGCCGAACCCGGCCAGATTGGTGCGCAGCCGCCCGTCGAGGAAGTCCGCCTTCAACCCCAGCTCATAGGCGTCGATGCGTTCCGGGCGGAAGGTGCGGAACACCAGATCCTCGGCCACGTCGGCAATGCCATAGGTCAGGTTATTGCCGCCCGGCTTGAACCCGCGCGTATAGGAGGCATAGGCCATGCGATTGCGGCCCAGGTCGAACTCCACCGCCGCGCGCCCCGTCACCGCCGTCCCCTGTGACGTGATTAGCGCGGTCGGCCGGCCGGTCGACAGGGTGAAGAAATTATAGTTGCGGTTGGTCGCCCGGTCATCGGTATAGCGCAGCCCCCCGGTCATCCGCAGCCGGTCGGTCGCATGCCAGGTCGCCTGTCCGTAAAAGGAGAAGGAGCGGCGCTCGGGGAAGAAATCGCTCTGGAAACCGATGTCCCCGGCGGGCGGCAGGCCGTTATTCGCGACCGCGTTGAACGGATCGAGCACCCCGTTGCGGTTGCGATCCACCCGCTCGAACGAATGCGCCTCGATCTTCTGCTGGAACCAGAAGGCGCCGAGCACCCAGTCGACGCTGCCGAACAAAGGCGTGCGCGACACGAGGTTCAGTTCGGAGGTATAGGAGCGATGCGCCTGGTCCTGCCGCTCATAGAAACTGCGCTCGACGGCCAGCGGGCCCACCAGCGCCACGTCGGAAAAGTCGTTGTCGCGATATTTGCGGACATCCTCGCGCTGGTGGCTGCCCAGATATTTGACGGTGAAGCCCGGCAGGTCCCAGGTCGCGACGAGGCTGTACAGTTGCGAGCGCAGGAACAGGTGCGACGGCGAGTCCTGCGCCAGTTGCCGGTCGCCGTCCGCGTCGCGGCGCGGGGTCGGATCGAGCAGGCCAAAGCGCGCGGGTCCGTTGGTGTCGCTGCGGAATTGCTGCGCGGTCAAGTCGATCTGGAAGCTATCGGCGGGTTTCCACAGCAGCTGGAACCGCCAGGCCGCGTCGTTGCGCTGGTCCAGCTTCTGCCCCAGCCGGATGTTCGTCGTGGTGCCGTCCTGCTTCAGCCAGCTTCCCGTCGCGCGCACCGCCATCGTCGATCCGATGGGCAGGTTCACCGCCGATCGCAGGTTGCGATAGTCGAACGATCCATAGGCCGCATCGACATAGCCCTCGGTCCGGTCGAGCGCGGGCGCGACCGTGACCAGATTGATCGCGCCGCCGGTCGAGTTCTGGCCGAACAGCGTCCCCTGCGGCCCGCGCAGCACCTCGACCCGCCCCACATCCAGGAAGTTGCCGCCCAACGCGAAGGGCGACACGATATAGACGCCGTCCTGATGATAGGAGACGGACGGCGCGGCGACGTCATTCTGGTTCGCCTCCTGCCCGACGCCGCGAATGGACAGCGTGGTGCGCTCCCCCTCGGCATTGCCGACGGTCAGGCCGGGGGCCAGCGCGCTCAGATCCTGGAAGGTGTTGATGTTGTTCGCGACCAGCGCATCGCCGGTCAGCGCGGTGATCGCCTGCGGCACCTGCTGCAACCCCGCCTCGCGCTTTTCGGCGGTGACGACGATGTCGGGCAGGTAAGCCTCCTGCCCCGCATCCGCCGACGCGTTCGACGCCGAGGCCGGAGCCGCGACCTGCGCCAAGCATGGCTGGGTCAGCAGCGTCGCACACGACAGCAGCGACCATTTCGTCCAGTTCATCAATTGCCCCCCGGAAGTGATTCCCTTGGCCGGGGCGCCGACCTCCGATCGTCCGCCGGATGATGTCGCGCGGCGCCGCCCGCCTTCGGGAGCCGTGTTAGCGGCGACGAATTGGATAGCAGAAGCACAATATTGCGCTTTCAGCGCCCACATTTTTCGCTCGCTTTGGGCATAGGGGGATCAGTGGATTGCCTGACGTTCGAAATGGTCGAAATCGCGTTCGAGGCGCGCCTCCATGCGCGCCTTCACATGGTTCGCGGTGAAGGTACGGCACGCCTCCGCGTCAAGGACACGACAGGCCGGGACGCGTGGCCCCCCAGCGCGGTCCTGCCAAAGGCTCTCGCCCGGCAGGAAGGAATAGTGCACCGAATCGCGCGCCATCTGCTTGAGATCGAGGTAGCGCAGCTTCTGCTCGGTCACCCCGCGCAGATATTCGTTGGTCATGTCGCTGCGCGAGACACCCTCGTCGTCGGTCGACAGGACCACCGGCACGCCCGCCTGACGATAGAGGGACAAGGGGTGGTCGCGTCCCTTGACGCCCAGGATCACGGCGTTGCTGGTCAGGTTGATCTCCACCGCCACCCGGTCGCGCGCCATGCGGGCGAGCAGCGCGCGGGCATCGGTTTCATAGGGAATGTCGATACCATGGCCGATCCGCCGCGCCCCCGCGACCGTCACCGCGTCGTGGATATGAAAGGCCAGTTCGCGCGGCGGCACCAGCCCCAGCGTCAATTCGCCCGCGTGCAGGGAAAGGGGGACCGTGGGATAGCGCTCCTTCAGAAAGCGCAGCATCCTCATATGCAGGGCATAATCCCGCAGCGCGACCGGATTATGTTCGGGCGCGACGATATTGACCGCCACGAAGCGCGGATCGGCCTGAACCAGCGCGAACCCCAAAGCGAGTTCGGCGAACACCTGTGCCGGCGGCCGGGTGCGAATGGCGGCATATTGATACCGGATCTCGGTCGCGCAGGCGGGCTTCGGACTGGGTGTGCCGCACCCGTCGATCCGCGCCATCTCGGCTTCGTAGGCGTCATATTGCGTCCGCGTCGCCTGGACCGCGCCGGGCAGTTCGGGGGCGACCCTGGCGTAGAGCGCAGCCAGGTCCCCTACGTCGCCATCGCCGACCTTCGCCAGCAAGGGCTGCGTCGCCGCCGAACCGCCACTCAGTTCGGCATAGGATACGCCATCGGCCGCGGCCTGTTGACGGGCAAGCGCGATCACCTTGCCCCCATGGCGCGCGGCAATCGGCCAGAACGCATCGAAGGTCGAGAAGAAACGGTCATAGCCCGACACGCGCGGATCGCCGATCCCGGCTTCGAAACCCCGCGTGGAGAAGCCGTCGATAAAGGCGGCATAGCGAGGATAGTCGCGAACCAGATCCGCCGCCGCAACCCGGCCGGGCGCATCGCAGGGCGGTGGCGCCACCCGCGCCGTATCCGTCGACAGACACAGCCCGTCCGCCGCCGCCCATGCCAGCATGTCCTCGGCATAGATCGCGCCACCGGCATGATTATGCAGGTCACCGCCCTTGGGCATGGTTTGCAGAAAGATGCGAAGCTGCGGCGGACTGTCGGCGATGCTGTCCAGATATGCCGCCGTCCGCGCCTCGGGCGTCATCGTCCCGCGCGGGGCGGTTGCGCCACCGAGCATCGCCGCCACGAACACCAACATCGTCGTTTTCACCGCGCCGGAGCGCGCGCGTCTGCTACCGTTCTTGCAACGGGTCGTCATCCGCTTTTCCCCTTATGATGCCCGCGAAACATGGCGCAGGCCCCCTGCCGGCCTGTCTATCGGCCATGCTGCGGCTCGCCCATCGCAATATCCGGCACGTCGCGTTGCCGGAAAAAGTGCGCCCATATGGCCGATCGCCCTGCCGCACCCCGCAAAGGGGTGCGCTCATTTTTGCAACGATGAATGCGATTGAATGATGTAGATCGAGCGGCTCCCCGCTGGCATGAGGGCCACAGGGCGGTGTCCGGAGGGCGGAATGATAGATACGGCAATACAGGAACAACCGGCAACGACCGCGCTGGAGCGCCGTTTCCAATTGGCCGAACGCGGCACGTCGGTGCGGACCGAGATACTGGCTGGCACCACCACCTTCCTGACCATGGCCTATATCGTGCTGGTCAACCCGGCGATCCTGGGACAGGCCGGGATGCCGGTCGCGGCCGTTGCCGCCGCCACCTGTTTCGCCGCCGCCTTCGCCTCGATCCTGATGGGTATGGTCGCCAACGTGCCGCTGGCGCTCGCGCCCGGCATGGGCCTGAACGCCTATTTCAGTTTCACCGTCGTCCAGCAGATGGGCATTCCCTGGCCGGTCGCGCTGGGCTGCGTGCTGATCTCCGGCTTCTGTTTCCTGATCCTGACCCTGACGGGCGTACGGCAACTGATCGTCTCGGTCATCCCGTCGCATCTGTTCGCGGCGGTGGCGGGCGGGATCGGCCTGTTCATCGGTTTCATCGGCTTGAGGAACGCCGGGATCGTCGTCGCCAGCCCCGCGACGCTGGTCGCGCTCGGCCCGTTGACGCAGCCCGGCGCGGCGCTGGCGCTGCTCGGCCTGTTGCTGATCGCGGTGCTGAGCATCTGGAATGTGCGCGGCGCGATGCTGATCGGCATCGTCGCCACCACCCTCGTCGCATGGATGACCGGGCAGGTCACGGTGAAGCCCGAGCCCTATAGCCTGACCATGTTGACCGAGACCGCGTTCCGCGTCGACCTGCCCGGCGTGTTCGGGGCGGGCGGGCGGCATGGGCTGGGCCTGTTCGAGATCCTGTTCGTCTTCCTGTTCGTCGATCTGTTCGACAATATCGGGACACTGGTCGCCGTGACGAAGCGCGCGGGGCTGATCGACGCGGCGGGCCGCATTCCCCGGTTGAACCGTATCCTGCTGACCGATGCGGTGGCGACGATGGTCGGGGCGGTGGCAGGCACCAGCACCGTCACCAGCTATGTCGAAAGCGCGGCGGGGGTGCAGGCGGGCGGGCGCACCGGTCTGACCGCCGTCGTCACCGGCCTGTTGTTCCTGCTGATGATGTTCGCCGCCCCCTATGCGCAACTGGTGCCGCTGGCCGCCACCGCGCCGGCGCTGATCGTCGTCGGCGGGCTGATGCTGCTGCCGCTGGTCGAGGTGAAGTGGGACGATCCGCTGGCGGCGATCCCGGCGTTCCTGACGGTGGCGATGATCCCGCTGACCTTCTCGATCGCCAACGGACTGGCGTTCGGCATCACCGCCCATGCCATATTGAAGGCGATGCGCGGACAGGCGACCCGCGCCGACTGGTTCCTGTTCCTTCTGGCAGCGCTGTTCGTCGCCCGCTTTGCCTGGATGGGCACGGCGTAAGGCGATGACGATCCGCTTCCTCCTGGACGACGCGATCGTGGAGATCGCCGATGCCGAACCGACGGCGACGCTGCTCGACCATCTCCGCTATCGCCTGCGCCGCACCGGCACCAAGGAAGGCTGCGCGGAGGGGGATTGCGGCGCCTGCACCGTGCTCGTCGGCGAGCCCGCCGGAGAGGGTATCGCCTGGCGCGCGGTCAATGCCTGCATCCTGTTCCTGCCGATGATCGACGGCAAGGCGGTGCTGACCGTGGAAAGCCTGTCGTGCGGCGAAGCGCCGACGGCGCTCCAGTCGTGCATGGCGCGCAACGGCAGTTCGCAATGCGGTTTCTGCACGCCGGGCTTCGTCATGTCGCTCTATGGCCGCGCGGTGGGGGCGGCGGGACATGCCCTGCCGGTGGCCGATGTGATCGCGGGCAATCTGTGCCGGTGCACCGGCTATGGCCCGATCCTCGCCGCCGCGGAGGCGGTGCCGGGGATCGAGCGCGACGACCGGCGGCTGGCTGCTACGCTGCGCGACCTAACTCCGCGCGGCGCTGCCGACGAGCGTCAAACATGGTTCGCGCCGCGATCGGCCGACGAACTGGCCGCGCTGCTGCTCGAACGTCCCGATGCACGGCTGATCGCCGGGGCCACCGATGTCGGGCTGTGGGTGACGAAGGGGCTTCGCGCGATCGACACGCCGATCTTTATCGGGGACGTTCCCGAACTGCGCGGGATCGTAGAGGAGGCCTTCGGGGTCACGCTGGGCGCGGCGGTCCGCTATGCCGAGGCGCATGATGCGCTCATGCGGCTGCACCCTGATCTGGGCGAGCTGGTGCGGCGTATCGGCGGGCTGCAGGTTCGCAATGCGGGCACCATCGGCGGCAACATCGCCAACGGATCGCCGATCGGCGACGGGCCGCCCGCGCTGATCGCGCTGGGCGCCTCGCTGACCCTGCGCCGCGGCGATGACCGCCGCACGCTGGCCCTTGAGGATTATTTCCTCGACTATGGCAAACAGAATCGCGCGCCAGGCGAGTTCGTCGAGAGCATCCATATCCCCCGCCCCGCCCCCGACGCCATCGTCCACATCGCCAAGCTGTCACGCCGGTTCGACAGCGACATCTCCGCCGTGTGCGGCGCGTTCCACCTGACGCTGCGGGACGGCATCATCGATAAGGCACGGGTCGCGTTCGGCGGCATGGCGGCGACGCCGCGCCGTGCCCCGGCCTGCGAAGCGGCGCTAACCGGCGCGCCATTCTCACCAGCGACGATCACCCACGCCGTCGCCGCGCTGCAAGACGACTTCGCGCCGCTGACCGACGTGCGCGGCAGCACGGCCTATCGGCACGAGGCGGCGGGCAATCTGCTGTGGCGGCTGTGGCACCGCGAACAGGGCGAACCGGTTTCAGTCCGGGAGGCGGTCTAATGGCAGATCCCGTTGCGACCACCGCCGCCCAGCCGATCGTGAAACCCTCGCTGCCGCATGACAGCGCGCTTCTGCACGTTACCGGCGCGGCACGCTATATCGACGACGAACCCGAGACCGCCGACCTGCTTCACCTCGCCTTCGGTCAGGCGAGCGAGACCCATGCCGAAATCGTCGCCATCGACCTGTCGGCGGTGCGCGCCGCACCGGGGGTCGTGGCGGTGTTCACCGCCGCCGATATTCCGGGGCATAACGACGTCAGCCCGGTCGCGCATGACGACCGGCTGCTCGCCGATGGCGAGGTCCTGTATCGCGGTCAGCCGGTCTTCCTCGTCGCCGCGACCAGCCGGGACGCGGCGCGGCGGGCGGCGCGGCTGGGACGGATCGACTATGCCCCCCGCCCCGCGCTGCTGTCGATCACCGACGCCCGCACCGCCGCCTCGCTGATCGAGCCGACCCAGCGCATGGCGCGCGGCGATGCCGCCGCCGCGCTCGACACCGCGCCGCATCGTCGGTCCGGCGGGTTTGCGATGGGCGGCCAGGATCATTTCTATCTGGAGGGGCAAGTCGCGCTCGCCCATCCCGGCGAGGATGGCCAGGTTCATATCGCCAGTTCCACCCAGCACCCCAGCGAGGTGCAGCATCTGGTCGCCGACCTGCTGGGCATCGCATCCGCCGATGTCACGGTCGAGGTCCGTCGCATGGGCGGCGCGTTCGGCGGCAAGGAGACGCAGGCCGCCCCCTTCGCCGCCGCCGCCGCTCTGGTCGCGGCCAAGACGGGCCGGCCCGCCAAGTTCCGCTGCGACCGCGACGACGACATGGTGCTGACCGGCAAGCGCCACGATTTCGAGGTCGCCTACGACGTCGGCTTCGACGACGAGGGTCGGATCGTCGGGCTCTCACTGAAGCTGGCGTCGCGGTGCGGGGCGACAGTCGACCTGTCGCCCGCCATCAACGACCGCGCGATGTTCCATGCGGACAATTGCTATTGGCTGCCGGCCGTCGAGATCGTCTCCGAACGGTTGAAGACCCACACCGTCTCCGCCACCGCCTTTCGCGGCTTTGGCGGGCCGCAGGGGATGCTGGCGATCGAGCGGGTGATCGACGTGGTCGCCGCCGCGCTCGGCCGCGACCCGCTCGATGTGCGCATCGCCAATCTCTACGGGCCGGGGCGCGACGTGACGCCCTATGGCATGACGATCGCCGACAATATCGCGCCCGCGCTGATCGCCCGATTGCGCAGCGACAGCGACTATAACGCCCGGCGCGCCGCCATCCGCGACTTCAACGCCCGCCACGCCGTGTTGAAAAAGGGCATTGCGCTGACCCCGGTGAAGTTCGGGATCAGCTTCACCACCACCCATCTCAACCAGGCGGGTGCGCTGGTAAACGTCTATGCCGATGGCAGTATCCAGGTGAACCATGGCGGCACCGAGATGGGCCAGGGCCTCTATATCAAGGTCGCGCAGGTCGTGGCGGACGTCTTCGCCATACCGGTGACGCAGGTGCGCATCACCGCAACACGCACCGACAAGGTGCCCAACACCTCCGCCACCGCTGCCTCCTCCGGCGCCGACCTGAACGGCATGGCGGCGTTCGAAGCGGCGCGCGCGATCCGCGAGCGGCTGGCGGGCGTGGCCGCGTCGATCGGCGGGTGCGCGGCGGATGCAGTGCGCTTCACGCCCGCCGGGGTCGTCGCGGGTGAGGAGACCATCCCCTTCGCCACCCTGTGCCGCAAGGCGCATCTGGCGCGCGTGTCGCTGTCCTCGACCGGCTTCTACGCGACGCCCGGCATCGCCTATGACCGCGCGGCGCATCGCGGCCGCCCCTTCTACTATTTCGCCTATGGCGCGGCGTGTGCCGAGGTGGTGATCGACACGTTGACCGGCGAACACCGCGTCCTCGCCGTCGACATCCTCCATGACGTCGGCCGCTCGCTCAACCCAGGGATCGACCTGGGCCAGATCGAGGGCGGATTTTTGCAAGGCCAAGGCTGGCTGACCACCGAGGAACTGGTCTTCGCCGAGGATGGCCGACTGCTCACCCATTCGCCCGCCACCTACAAGATCCCGACTGCCGCCGATCGCCCGCCGCGCCTGTCGATCGCGCTGTGGGACGGCCAGAATGTCGAGCCGACCATCAACCGCTCGAAAGCGGTCGGCGAGCCGCCGTTCATGCTGGCCCAGTGCGTCCTGTCGGCGCTGGGCGAGGCGATCGCCGCCACCCATGCCGAACGGCGCGCCTTCCCTCCGCTCGACGCCCCCGCCACGCCGGAGGCGATCCTGCGCGCGATCGCCGCGCATCGCGCATGAATAGTGTATGGATGGAGCGGTTGCGCGCCTTCGGGCCCGAAGAGCCGGTCGCATTGATCACGGTCCTCGCCACCGAAGGATCGGCTCCGCGTGGGCCAGGCACGCGGATGGTGGTCGCCGAAGACGCATGCTTCGACACGATCGGCGGCGGTGCCCTGGAACATCGGGCAATCGAACAGGCGCGTGCGATCCTGGCCCATCCGCCCGGCACCTGGCGGATCCAGGATTACCCGCTCGGGCCGCTGCTCGGCCAATGCTGCGGCGGCCGGGTACGCCTGCTGATCGAGCGGATCGATCCCACCGCGCTTGGCTGGATCGGCTCGGCGACGACCGGCGCGACGCTGACCACCACGCTTCATCCGACTGGCATCGTGCGCGAATGGTCGCAGGAGGCGAAGGTCGTCCCGCTATCGGCGCGCGGCGAACGTCCCGGCATGGGCGCGCAATGGGCCGAACGGCTCGGCCAATGGCAACGACCGGTCTATTTGTTCGGTGCCGGCCATGTCGGGCAGGCGATCGCCCGCCGGACCACTGGGCTGCCGCTGCGGCTCGCATGGTTCGACAGCCGCCCGGTGATGGCCGACGTCGAAGGGGTGACGATCGTCGATGACGATCGCCTGCCCGCCTGTCTTGCCGATGCGCCAGCCGACGCCGCGATCCTGATCCTGACGCATGACCATGGTCTCGACTATCGGCTTACCCAGGCGGCGCTGACTCGATCGCCGCTCGCCTTTGTCGGGCTGATCGGCTCGGCAACGAAACGCGCCCGCTTCCTCGCCCGCCTGACGCGCGACGGCGTACCGAGCGAGGCGCGCGCGCGGCTCACCTGCCCCATCGGGTTGGCGACGATCCCCGGCAAGGAACCGGAGGTAATCGCGCTGTCGGTCCTCGCCCAGCTTCTTGCGCTCGGCAACGACGCCGACGCCCCTGCCAAGATAGAATGTCCATGACCCTACGACTCTTTCGCGCCGAACTCCTTTCGGTGTCCTCCGACCCTCGCGACGATCCCGGCGCGATCCGGCATGAACCCGACGGGCTGCTCGCGGTCGAGGATGGCATAATCGTCGCACGGGGCGATCATGCGGAGCTCGCTCCGCGCTTTCCCAGTCTGCCTATCGAACAGCTCCCCGGCCTCGTCGTCCCCGGCTTCGTCGATGCGCACGTCCATTATCCGCAGATGGACCGCATCGCCTCGCATGGCGAACAGCTGCTCGACTGGCTCGAACGCCATATCTTCCCGGCCGAGAAAGCCTTTGCCGATCCGGCCCATGCCGGCGCCGTCGCCGATGCCTTCCTGACCGAGCTGCTCCGCCACGGCACGACCAGCGCCCTGGTCTTTCCTACCGTCCACCCCGGATCGGTCGACGCGCTGTTCCACGCGGCGCTCGACCGGCGGATGCGGATCCTGTCGGGCAAGGTGCTGATGGACCTCGGTCCCGAAGGCCTCCGCGACACGCCCGAGAGCGCCCGCGCGGACAGCGAGATGCTGATCCGCCGATGGCGCGGGCGCGGACGGCTGGGCTATGCGGTGACGCCGCGTTTCGCGCTGACCTCGTCCGACGAACAGCTCGTGCAGGCCGCAGCCTTGCTCGAGGCGAACCCCGATGTGCTGCTGCACACCCATCTGGCCGAGAACCGCCACGAATGCGCCGCCGTCGCCGAGCGTTTCCCGCACGCGCACGACTATCTCGACGTCTATGATCGGTTCGGGCTGGTCGGTCCGCGATCGGTGTTCGCGCATGGCATCCATCTGTCCGATCGAAGCTGCGCGCGGCTCGCGGAAGCCGGAGCGGGGATCGCGGTCTGCCCGACCTCCAATCTCTTCCTGGGGTCGGGCTTCTTCGATTTCGGGCAGGCCGATGCCCACAAGCTGCGGCTGGGTCTGGGCAGCGACATCGGCGCGGGCACATCCTTCTCGATGCTGCACACCGCCGGGGTCGCCTATCAGGCGGCGCTCGCGCGGGAGTTGCAGCTCGATCCGTTCCGCGCGCTCTATCTCGCGACGGCGGGCAGCGCGGCGCTGCTCAATATCGGCGACCGGGTCGGTGCGCTGCTGCCCGGACAGGAAGCCGATTTCGTCCTGCTCGACGAAGCGGCGACGCCGCTGCTGGCGAGGCGGACCGCCGGGGCGGATCTGGCGGCGCGGCTGTTCGCGATGCAGGTGCTGGGCGACGACCGCACCGTGCGGCGGACTTATGTGATGGGCGAATGCGCCTGGGATCGGGGGGAAGGTTGATGCGGACTTTGTTATGGGGCCTGATCGCCCTGCTGGTGGCGGCGATGCCCGCGCAGGCGCAGGATAGGCGCCGGCTGGTCGTCATCGACGACGAGGGCTTCGGGCTCAGCCATGCGATGCTGCTCGACGCTCCCGATGTCGAGGTGCTCGGCATCACCACGGTGACCGGCAATGTCTGGGTCAACCGGGCCACCGCCATGGCGCTCAAGGGCGTCGAGCGGATGGGCCGGACCGTACCCGTCGTCCAGGGCGCGACCTATCCGCTGGTCAATTCGGAAGTGCTGACCGAACGCTGGGAAGCCCTGTACGGCAAGCTGATCTGGAAGGGCGCGTGGATGCGGCAATGGGTCGAACCGACCCAGCAGAGCACCCCGCCCTATCATCGCGCGGACGATCCCGTCGATTTGCCAGGCGGCAATCCCACTACCCGCCCGTCGCCCGAAATCGCCGCCAATTTCCTGCTGCGAATGGTACACGAACATCCGGGCCAAGTGACGATCATCGCCATGGGGCCGCTGACCAACCTCGCGCTGGCGCAGCGGCTCGATCCCGCTTTCGCCGGCCTCGCCAAGGAACTGGTCTATATGGGCGGCAGCCTCAATCCCCGGCAGATGCGGGATGGCGTGTCGGCCGCGCAGTTCGCTCGCGAGTTCGTCCACTCCCCCCGCCGCGAGTTCAATGCGCGGTTCGATCCCGAGGCGGCGAGCATCGTGTCCCGCAGCCCGTGGCGGCGCATCACGGTCATCCCGGCCGATCCCTCGACCTCGACCGAATTGACGCCCGCACTGATCGCGCGGCTGCGGGCGGTGTCGCCCCCCGCCGTTGCCGCATGGATCGGCTCGCTGGAACCCGGCTTTCCGATGTGGGACGAGATCGCCGCGGGGGTGTGGCTCGATCCGACGATCGTCACCGAGCGCGTTACCGCCTTTGTCGATTACGACACGCAGTTCGGACCCAATTATGGCGACATGCTGTCGTGGAGCCCGGGCTATCAGCCGGGGATCGGCGAACAGAGCGCAGAGGTGATCCGCACGATCGACCCCACGAAACTGGAGGCGCTGATGCTGCGCCTGCTGGCCCGCCCCGCCCGGCGCTAGGCCCGGGGCGGGATATAGGCGAACTGGGTAAAGCCCGCTTCGATTTCGCGCATCACCATGGCCGCGGCATAGGAGGGCGTGCGGGCGGTCGCGGTACACAAGGCCAGCGTCATCGGGCGCAGCACCTTGTCGGAGATGCGGGTGAAGGCGAGCGTGCCGGCGCGAACCTCGGTCGCCACGTCGAGCGACGTCAAAATGCCGACACTGTCCCCCTCCTGAATCAGCGAGGCGATCATCTGGATATTATCCGACGTCACGCGCCGGTTGAGCGTGACGCCCGAGGTCGCCTCCAGCACCGAGACCTGCTGGTGCACCGCCAGCGGCGCGGCCGGCAGGATGACCGACTCCCCGTCGCAATCGGAGAAGCGAATATCCGGCCTGCCCGCCAGCCGATGATCGGGTGGCGAAACGATGCCCAGCACCACGTCGACAAAGGCCCGGACCGTCAGATCCTGATAGGATTGCGGTTCGAACAGGATGCCGAAATCGACGTCGTTGGCGGCGATCGCCCGCCGGACCTGCTCGTTGCCCAGCACGTGCACGCCGATGGTGATGCCGGGATGGCTTTGCTGGATCGCATGGATCGCCGCGGGCATATAGCCCTTGGCGAGCGCGTCGATCACCGCGATGTCGACATGGCCGCGTTTCAGCCCGCGCAGATCCTCGATCTGGGACAGGGTGTCGCCAAGCTGCTTCTGCCAGCGTCCGCCCGCCGCCATCATCACTTCGCCCGCCGCCGTCAGGCGGAGCCCGGTCGGAAGCCGCTCGAAGAGCTGGACGCCCAGCCGCGCCTCGGCATTCAGGATCTGCCGGTCGATCGCCGATGCCGACACCGCCAGTTCATCGGCGGCCCGCCGGATCGACCCGAGCCGCCCTACCGCCATGAAATATCGAATGAAGCGCGAGAGAGCAGGCATGTTCTAATTTTTGCAACGGATCGTCGTCATCATTGCGTTTGAATGCAACGATCGGGCTCCGTACGTCAATCGCCAAGCCGGAATTGTAACGTGGCTACCAGCGATAGCCGCGCAGAACGGCCTGCGTGACGGCGGCGGGCATGCACCGACGCGGTCACGGGGGAGAGGTCGGGGATCAAGGCGGCGGACCGGTCCGGGGGAACGGATCGGGCGCCGCACGGGGGGCTGACAATGATGACGCATACTTGCTCGCGATCGACCATTTCGCACAAGCCGAAGCCGGTGCGCCGCACTGGCCTCGCAATTCTCATTTCACTGCTTAGCGGGACGGCGATGACCACGCCCGCGCTTGCGCAGCAGGCCGGGGCGGCGGCACCTGTCGCCGCCAATCAGGCTCCGGCGCAGGACGGCGCGGAGATCGTGGTCACCGGCTCTCTTGACGCGCTACCGGTCAAGGACGTCGGCTCCGTCTTCGGGTTCGACAAGACCTTGGTCGAAACCCCGCGTTCCGCCTCGACGATCAGCGACGAGCAGATCGAGCGCTTCGGTATCACCGACATCTACGATCTGGTTGCCCAGTCGCCCGGCACCTTCACCAACTCCTTCTTCGGCGTCGGCGGCGCACTCGACATTCGCGGTACGCCGGGCGAGACCTATTTTCGCGGCGTCCGTCGGCTCGACAATGCGGGCAATTATCCGACGCCCATCGCCGCGGCCGATCGCATCGACATCGTCCGCGGCCCAGCCTCACCCATCTATGGCCCGTCCAAGACCGGCGGCTATCTGAACTTCGTTCCCAAATCGGCGCGGGTCGCGGGCGGCGCGCTGCTGAGCCGTCCGACCGGCGAGGTGAGCTATACCGGGGGCAGTTGGGACCGCAACAACCTGCGCGCCGAAGTGCGCGGGCCGCTGCACCTGCCGGGCGCCGATCTCGGCTACAGCCTTTATGCCGAAATCGAGGATTCGGGCAGCTATTACCGCAACATGTCGACGAAGCAGACGATCCTGCAAGGCGCGTTCGACCACCAGCTGACCGACCGCATCCGCATCGAATTCGGCGGCCAGTACCAGAATTTCAAAGGCCAGCAGAATGGTGGCTGGAACCGCCTGACGCAGAAGCTGGTCGATAACGGCACCTACATCACCGGCACCGCCAAGCCG
The DNA here is from genome assembly GCF_025371035.1 of Sphingomonas sp. LC-1. Taxonomy (GTDB): domain Bacteria; phylum Pseudomonadota; class Alphaproteobacteria; order Sphingomonadales; family Sphingomonadaceae; genus Sphingomonas; species Sphingomonas sanguinis_E. The sequence goes on from NZ_JANZXB010000010.1 coordinate 174,601, forward strand.
CTCGACACCAATGGCGATGGCCAGATCTCGCAGGGCGAGGTCAACGCATCGATCCCCGGCGGCCTTTCGATCTTCGGCAATTTCACCTGCCCCAACAGCACGGCCAGCCCGTTCGCGAGCGGTTTCACCGACGCCTGCTTCACCCAGACCTATCCGCAGCTCAATCTCGTCAACACCGGCACCACCACGCTCAGCCGCCGCAACGTGCTGACCGGCGTCAACGACAAGCTGCACAACAAACAGACGACGCTCTATTACGACATCACCTTCGATGGACCCAGCGATCTGACCGTCAAGAACCAATTGTTCTTCGATCATACGCAGAACATCAACAACAATGATTACGGATTCTCGCAGCGCGTCAAATCCTATGTGATCGAGGACAAGATCGTCGTCGCCAAGGCAATCGAAACGAGCATCGGCAAATTTTCGGGACAGCTCTCGCCGTCGCTCCGCTACGTCAATTTCGACTATGGCGATGATTTCGACTATGAATATTTCCACCGTGTCGACCTGACCCAAGGCTATACCCCCGCGTCGAACCGGCTGCTCGCGACCGAGTGCAATTGCGGTTACACCGATCGCGTCTTCGGCCACACCACGGACTATGGCATTGCGGCGCTGGTCGATCTCGACTTCAGCTTCGGGCTCGATCTGTTGCTGGGCGGCCGCTATGACAAGGTCGATGCATCGTCGCGCTATGATGCGAGTGTGATGGACCGGGTGCCGACCCGGAGTGCTGCAAAGGGCAGCGACGATGGCTGGTCGTGGACCGCCAGCGCGTCGTACAAGCTGCCCTTCGGCCTCATCCCCTATGCCACCGCGTCGCAGCAATCGACGATCGTCGTCGGCCAGGGCGCCGAGGTCCTGCCCGAAGCGGTGGCGTCCGGCTTCATGTCGACCTCCCGCCTGTATGAGGGCGGCGTCAAGGGAAGCTGGCTGAACGAGAAGCTCTATGCCGCGCTTTCGGTATACAAGCAGAATCGCACCGACTTCAACATCCAGTCGATCACCGTCAACCAGGCGGTCGAGACAAAGGGGGTGGAGGCCGAAGTCCGCTGGGCGGTCGACCGTCATCTGCTCGTGACCGGTGCCTATACCCATACGGAAGTCGTCAACCTGACCGGCCTGCAAGCCGGCTCGCTGTTCAGCTTCTTCGGCATCGAGGATCTGGTCAACGTCTCCAACCCGACGCTGTATCTGGGCGGGCAGCCGATCGGCCTGGTGCCGATCAACAACCGCGACCAGGCCCGCCGCGCAGGCATCCCCGCCAATCTCTATTCCGCCACCGCCACCTATGGCTTCGACAACGGCCTGTCGGTCAGCGGCAGCGTGGTGAAGGTGGACTCGGTCTTTTCGGGCCAGTCGCAGGCGGTGCGGCTGCCCGGCTATACGCTGGTCGATCTGTCGAGTTCGTATCAGACCGGCCCGTGGCTGTTCCGCGTGGTCGTCAAGAACGCGACCAACGCGCGCTACTTCCGCGCGAACTTCACGGAATTGTTCGGCAGCACCATCGTCCTCCCCGAACGCCCGCGCAGCTTCCTCGCCTCTGCCGTCTACAAATTCTAATGGTTTGGGCGGGGGAGCGGACGGCCGCCTCCCCGCCCGGCCGGAGTATCGATCATGTCCGCTTTTCTCCCCGGCCTGCTGCTCGCAGCCGCCGCGTCCGTCACCGCCGCCCCCGCTCCGGCCTCGCCGCCCGCCCTTTGCGCGATCGCCGCGCCCTGCGCCCGCCCGTTGCCGGTGCGAATGGTCGTCGTCACCATGTTCGAGATCGGCAAGGACGAGGGCGATACCGCCGGCGAGTTCCAGCTATGGAAGACACGGCGCAACCTCTACCAGCGCATCCCCTTCCCGCACGGCTATCACGACCTTTATTACAACCCGGAAACGCAGATCCTTGGGGTCGTCACCGGCGTCGGATCGATACGGGCCGCCTCTGCAATCACTGCAATCGGCCTAGACACCCGGCTCGACCTGTCGCGCGCCTATTGGCTGGTCGCGGGCATCGCCGGGATCGATCCCGAGGATGCCTCGATCGGCTCGGCGGCCTGGGCCCGCTATGTCGTCGACGGCGATCTGGCGCATGAGATCGACGCGCGCGAAATCCCCGCCGACTGGAAGAGCGGCTATTTCCCGCTCGACCGCAAGGGGCCGAACGATCCCGCCCCGCCCCGTCAGGACGGCGGCGAGGTGTTCGCGCTCAATCCCAGGCTGACGGAATGGGCGTACCGCCTGACCCGCGACGTGCCGCTGCCCGACGATCCGGGCATCGCCCGCGAACGCGCACGCTACACCGGTCAGCCCAATGCGCAAAAGCCGCCCTTCGTCCTGATCGGCGACCAGTTCTCGGCCATGACCTTCTGGCACGGGGCGCTGCTCAACCGCTGGGCCAACGATCACACCCGTTATTTCACGCGGGGGCAGGGACAGTTCGTCACCAGCGCGATGGAAGAAAGCGGGACGCTTCAGGCGATCGACTATCTGTCGAAGATCGCCCGCGTCGACAAGGATCGCGTTCTCGTCCTGCGTTCGGGCAGCAACTATACCATGCCGCCCCCCGGCGTCAGCGCGGCCGACTATCTGCTGCGCGAGAATGAGGGCTATGCCGGTCTGACCGCGTCGGTCGAAAGCCTGTACCGCGTCGGCGACCGGGTGGTGACGGAATTGCTCGCCCATTGGGATCGCTACGGCCAGACGCCGCCCCAATGACGCTGACCGTCCTGCACTCGGCCGCCATGCTCGTCACGATGGACGATGACGAGCGGGAGGTCGCCGACGGCGCGATCGCGTGGCGCGACGGCGTTATCACCGAGATCGGCACGACCGATGCGCTCGCCCCACTGCGGCGAGCGGCCGACCGGACCATCGACGCACGCAATTGCGTCGTCACCCCGGGGTTGGTCAACACCCACCATCATCTGTACCAGTCGCTGACGCGCGCGGTGCCGGGGGCGATCGATGCCTCACTGTTCAATTGGTTGGAGCGGCTTTATCCGATCTGGGCCCGCTATCGGCCCGACGACGTCCATGCCGCCACGCGGCTGGGCCTGGCCGAACTGGCGCTCTCCGGCTGCACGCTCAGTACCGACCATTTGTACCTCTATCCGAACGGCGTCACGCTGGACGACACGATCGCGGCGGCCGCGGAGATCGGTCTGCGCTTCCACCCGACGCGCGGCAGCATGAGCGTGGGCGAAAGCGCGGGCGGCCTGCCCCCCGATGCACTGGTCGAGCGCGAACCCGCGATCCTGGCCGACACCATCCGCGTGATCGACCGGTTCCACGATTCCGCCCCCGGCGCGATGGTTCGCGTCGGCGTCGCTCCCTGCTCGCCCTTTTCGGTCAGCGAAGGCCTGATGCGCGACGCGGCGCTGCTCGCCCGCGACAAGGGGGTGATGCTCCACACCCATCTGGCCGAGGACGACGACGATGTCGCCTTCTCGCTCGCCCGCTTCGGCTGTCGGCCCGGCGTCTATGCCGAACGGCTCGGCTGGACGGGGCCGGACGTGTGGATGGCGCATGCGGTCAAGCTGGACGCCGACGAGATCGCGCTGTTCGCCGCGACCGGCACCGGGGTCGCGCATTGCCCCTGCTCCAATTGCCGCCTGGGCTCCGGTATCGCGCCCGTCGTCCGGATGCTGGCGGCCGGTGTGCCGCTCGGGCTCGGGGTCGACGGATCGGCGTCGAACGACAGTGGCCACCTGTTGAATGAAGCACGACAGGCCTTGCTCCTGCAACGCGTCACCGGCGGCGCGGGAGCCTTGTCGCCGCGCGCTGCTCTCCGGCTGGCGACGCGAGGCGGCGCGGAGATGCTGGGACGGCATGATTGCGGTGCCCTGATGGTCGGCCGCCGCGCCGATCTGGCGGTGTGGGACGTGGCCGGGAGCGCCAATACCGGCGCCTGGGATCCGGTGGCAGGACTGATACTCTGCCCGCCCGCCGGTGTGCGCGACCTGTTCGTCGAGGGGCGGGCCATCGTCGCCGACGGCGCGTTGGTCAGCGCATGCCAGGCCACCATCCTGGCCGACGCCCGCCGTTCGATCGAGCGGCTTCGTGCGGGTTAGGCCACCGGGTCGTCGGTGCTGGTCCGCGCGCTGAAGAACGCGTTCAGTCCGACCGCGCTGACCGACGCCAGCACGATGCCCGAATGCAGCAACGGGGCGAGCGCCGTCGGCATCGCCTGGAAAAATCGGTCGGACAGCACCGGGATCAGCCCGACGGCGATCGACACCGCGATCGTCACCAACCGCTCGAAGGTCAGCTCGACCGAACCCAGGATGCGGATGCCGGTCGCCGCGATCATCCCGAACATGACCAGGGCCGCGCCGCCCAATACCGGCAGGGGCACTGCCGCGACGAGCGCGGCCAGCTTCGGACAGACGCCGAGCGTCAGCAGGATCACCCCCGCCCCTGCGCATACGAAGCGCGAACGGACGCCGGTTATGCTCAACAACCCGATATTCTGCGCGAAAGAAGTATAGGGAAAGGTATTGAATACGCCGCCCAGCAGCGTTCCGGCCGCATCGCCGCGCAGCCCGCGCACCATCTGTGCACGGTCGACCGGCCGACCGACCATCTGCCCCGCCGCCATGAACATGCCGAATGATTCGATCATCACCGTCATCATGACCAGGCACATCGCGATCGACGCGGGCAGGTCGAAGGTCGGCAGGCCGAACTGGAACGGCCGCACCAGCGCGAACCATGGCGCCTCGTGCACCGGCGTTAGGTCTACCTGCCCCATGATCCCGGCAAAGACGGTCCCCGCGACCGTGCCGATCAGCACCGCGCCGCTGCGCACAAGACCATGGCCGAACCGCATCAGGCACAACACGACGCACAGGGTCAGCAGCGCCAGTAACAGATGGGCTGGCGCGCCATATCCCGGATCGGTCGGCTGTCCGCCCGCGGTCCAGTTGATACCGACCCGCATCAGGCTCAACCCGATGGACAGGATCACCGTCCCGGTCACGGCAGGCGGGAAAAGCCGCGACACCCGCCCGACGAACGGCGCGATCAGGAAGCCGAACAGCCCCGCGACGATGACCGCGCCATATATGCCCCGCAAGACCGTCTCGGGCGGCGTGCCATCGGCATGGCCGGTGGCGATCATCGCCAGCATCGGGCTGATCGAGGCGAAGGTCACGCCCATCACGATCGGCAGGCGGATACCGACCAACGGCAGCCCGAGCGTCTGGATCAACGTGGCGAAACCGCAGGCAACCAGGTCGGCGCTGATCAACATGCCCAATTGCGCGGGCGCCAGGCCGAGCGCACGCCCGACCACGAGCGGCACCGCCACCGCCCCGGCATACATGACCAGCACATGCTGGAACGCCAGCGGCACCAGCCGTCGTGCGGGCAGGATCGCATCGACGCCGTCATCGGCCCGGCCCCCTGCCGTTGCGACGGACGGATGGGACGCGCCCTCCTCCGCCAGACCCTGTCCTGCCAGGGGCAACTCCGATGTCGCCGATTGCATGGCTTGGGTCTCCGTATGTCCGCTGGATGATGATCGCCATGGTATCGGCATCGCCCCTGCCGCCACCAGCGCCGAATCTGGAACGGAGCGATCGAGAAAAGGCATCGCTTGTCGCCGTGGTGTCCCCTCCCCGAATCACGCCGGAATTCGCACGCCGAGGCTATCGCAGGCGTCATCGATTGCGCATGATGGGACGATCACGCTACCGATTGTTTCGGATGGAGCCTGCCCGAATGACCGACGACGACTTCATCACCGCCCTGCCCAAAGCGGAATTGCATCTCCATATCGAAGGCAGTCTCGAACCCGAATTGATGTTCGAACTGGCGCGCCGGAACAAGGTCGACATCCCGTTCCGATCGGTGGAAGAGGTACGGGCCGCCTATGCCTTTTCCAACCTGCAGGATTTCCTCGACATCTATTATGCGGGTGCGGACGTCTTGCGGACGGCACAGGATTTCCACGATCTATCGGTCGCCTATTTCGATCGGGCGGCGGCGGATGGCGTCGTGCACGCCGAAATCTTCTTCGATCCGCAGACCCATACCGATCGCGGTATCCCCTTCGACGTGGTGATGGACGGACTACTAGCCGGGATGACCGCCGCGCGGGAGCGGCATGGCCTGACGTCGAAGCTGATCCTGTGCTTCCTGCGCCACCTGGATGAAGAGGCCGCCTTCGCCACCTTCGGCCAGGCGGAAAAATGGCTCGATCGGATCGATGGCGTGGGCCTCGATTCCTCGGAGGTCGGCCATCCTCCTTCGAAATTCGCCCGCGTCTTCGCGGCCGCCGGGGATGCGGGGCTCAAGCGCGTGGCCCATGCCGGGGAGGAAGGTCCGCCGGCCTATGTTCATGAGGCGCTCGACCTGTTGCGGATCGACCGCCTCGACCATGGCAATCGCGCGCTGGAAGATCCGCTTCTGACCGCACGCCTCGCGCGCGAAGCGATGACACTGACCGTCTGCCCGCTGTCCAACCATAAATTGTGCGTGGTCGGGGATATGGCGGATCATCCCATCGACCGGATGCTGACCCTCGGTCTGCGCGCGACGATCAACTCGGATGACCCGGCCTATTTCGGCGGCTATGTCGGCGACAATTACCGGGCCGTCGCCAAGGCCCGAAACCTGTCGCGCGCGGACCTGGTGACACTGGCGCGCAACAGCTTCCTGGGATCGTTTCTGGACGATGACGCGATCGCGACGCATCTCGCCCGGCTGGAGGCGTTCGCACACAATGCCCCATGACCTGCTAGGGCTGTCGTCGCGCCGACATGCGACGCGCCCATTGCTCTCAGGGCGGGAGGAGTACAACATGATCGCGGGATGCGAGCATGGGTATCTCTGCCCATCCGTACAACAATGATGATGGAAATTCCGTGGTTACCAAACTCTATCTGTCCGCCGACCGTCTGCTCGAAGACTCCTTCCGCCTCGCCAATCTGGTCTTCGATTCGGGATTTCGCCCCACCCATATCGTCGGCATCTGGCGCGGCGGCGCGCCGGTGGGGATCGCCGTTCAGGAACTGCTCGAATATCGTGGGGTGCAGAGCGATCACATCGCGATCCGCACCACCTCCTACACCGGCATCGACCAGCAGGACCCGCAGGTGCGGATCTACGGCCTCGGCTATCTGGTCGACGTCCTCAACCCGGAGGACCGCCTGCTCCTGATCGACGATGTGTTCGATTCGGGGCGATCCATCCGCGCGGTGCTCAAGGAATTGAAGGATCGTTGCCGGAACAATATCCCGGACGAGGTGAAGGTCGCGACCGTCTATTACAAGCCGTCACGCAACGTGACCGATCTGAAGCCCGATTTCTTCGTCTATCAGACCAATGACTGGCTCATCTTCCCGCACGAGATCGACGGACTGACCGAGGCGGAAATCCGCGAGCACAAACATGGTGCCGACATCATCCTGCGCTGAGACGAATTAGGCCCGGTTTTCCCCGCACACATGGCCGATCCAGAAAAGGCCGGGCCCCTCCCCCCTATAGTCAAGCCCGGTCGGAAGAGTCGCCGGGCGAAAGATAGCCCCGCGGGTGGGTGATCCCAACCCGCGGGGTCCTGTCGGCTCTTCGAGGGGCAAGGGCAATCGGCGAACGGATGTTCGCCGCGCCGTTCAGAATTCGACCTTCGCGCCGATCCGCAGGCTCCAGAGCGACACTCGGCCGACATTGTTGATCGCAGGGTTCGAGAAGTTCGAATAGCGATACTGCGCGCAGCCCGCCGAGGTGGTGGCCGCACAGGCGACGTTCACGACCGGCGCGAGATAGGGGAAGGCGACCTGACGCAACGAGCCCCAATCGCGGTTGATGAGGTTCAGGACGTTTTCCATGTCGGCGAAGATCTTGAACCGCGCGCCCAGGGGCAGCGGCACTTCCTGATCGGCGTGAAGGTCGATCTTCGTCCAAGTCGGCGCGCGCTGGCTGTTCTTGGACACGATCGCGCCCTGCTTCAGCCCATTGTCGCGAACAAAGGCCGAGAAGGCGTCGAAGGTCGCCTGGCTGTCATAGGTGACGCGCGAGTCCGCCCCGATCGCGGAGACGTTGGGCACATAAAGCAGATAGCGATTGGAACTGCCCGCCGTGCCGAAGATCGAGTGGCCGTTGACCAGCGCCGGATCGTTCATCGTCAGGCTGTAGGGAAGGCCCGAACGATGCTCGCCGAACAGGCTGATCCGCGTCTTGTAATCGCCGAAAAAGGCATGGTCGTAATCGATATGGAACTTGATGCTGTTGCGCACCTGGTAGATCGACGTGCCATAGGCCGCGATGTTCGGATCGACCATGGCATTCTGGCCATAGGTGCCCGATGCGGTCGTGCCGTTCATCGAGGAAACATCCTTCACGTCCTGCCACGTATAGGCCGCGCCGAGCGAAAGGCCGGAATCGAAGTCCTTGTCGATCCGGGCGACAGCGACGAAGCTATAGCCCTGTTTCGTATTGGTCAGCAGCAGATCGGTATTCGATCCCGCGGTCAGCGAGACATAGCGGGTCCGGCCGTCCGGCATCGTTCCCGCCGCGGCGAGGCGGAGATCGCGATAGATCGAGGCGTTGTTGACCCAGCCATAATAGACGTCGCCACCCAGCGTCCATCCGCTGCCCAGGAAGCCCTCGAACGTCGGCGACCAGTCGAGCGACAGGCTGCTCTTCCACGTCGAATCCAGCTTATAGTTGCGATCGAGCGCATTGACGTTGGCGAGCGATAGAGAGGTCGTGTTAGTCCGCAGGAAGTCGGTGACCAGCGAACTGAAGCTGCTGCCGTTCACATTGTCGAGCGCCGCGGCGCAGACGTCTGCCGGGACGGGCGCGCGGCAACCACCGCTCGCCAGCCGTTCGAACGTCACCGAATTGGCGAAGACGCCCGACACCGAATAGCTGTTGCCCAGGAAGACGTTCGGCGCACCGCCCGCGAACAGGCCGATGCCGCCGCGCACCTGCAGCGTGTCGGTCGGTGCGTAGCGGAAGGACAGGCGCGGTTGGAACACCGACCGACCGTTCGTCGTCGCGGTATTGGTGAAGTTGTAGCGCGAGAGGAAGAACGTGTTCAGCGGCGGTGGCGTGGTGCCGCCATACAGGTCGATGCGACCACCCGCCGTGACGTTCAGGTTCGCCATCGGGTCCCAAGACACCTGTCCGCCAAAGGTATATTGGTCATATTCGAAGCTGGCCAGCGTATCGATCAGGTTGCCCGTCACCGATCCGCCCAGCGTCAACTGGCTGGCGCGCCGGTTCTGGAAATCCGCCAGCGAGTCGAAATAGAAATTGCCATAGGCATTCTGGGTGAAGGCATTGGCGACATCGAGATGCTGGTACCCGGCGTCCAGCTTCATCGTGAAGTTGCCCGCCTCCAAACGCGCGACCGCTTCGCCGCCATATTGCTTCGTACGGACATAGTTGAAATGGCGGAACTGGTCCGGCCCGAAATAGAGCCTCGCGGTACCCGGTGCCGCGGTCGAACCCTGGGTACAGGCGACGAGGCTGCCCGCCGACACGGAATCGAGACAGACCTGCATCTGCGCGAAGGGAGTGGCGCCGAAGGGCACCGGCGTCAGGTCATAGGCGCGGAAATTGCCGCGCAATTCGGTGTGGAAGCGCGAGCTCCAGTCGGAATTGAGCTGGACGACGATCGAATCGACCTTTTCGGGCCGCCGATAGTTGTTCGACCCCAGGCCCAGCGCCGGGCTGGCCGCGACGGCGCTGGAGAAGCCCGCGGTCGAGGTCTGCGCGCTGTCGTTCCGGATATAGGTCGCCGACAGCCGCTGGCCATCCGTGACGTTCCAGTCGAGCTTGGCGGTATATTTCTTGTCGGTTTCGAGCAGCGTCGACTGCACGCCCAGCGTATCGTAATTATAGACGCTCTTCGCGGTGCTGGTGACCCCGGCGATCTGTGCGTCGGTCAGGTTGGGCACGACCGTCGGGAAGCCGGCGGTGCCGATCTGGATCGGCGTATCCTCCTTGAGATATTCATAGGCCAGCGCGAAGAACAACTTGTCCTTGATGATCGGCCCGGACAGAAACGCACCATAGTTGCGGCTCTCGAAGTCCAGCGCGATCCGGCCGCTCGGCGTGCCGGGGCCCACGCGGGTACGGCTGCCCGTCAGGCCATCCGAACTATAGGTATAGAAGGCCGAACCGGTCAGATCGTTGGTGCCCGAACGCAGGACGACGTTGATCGCGCCGCCCTGGAAATCGCCTTCGCGGATGTCATAGGGGGCGACCTTCACCGACAATTGCTCGATCGCGTCGATCGGCACCGGCCCGCGTGCGGTGGGCAAGCCGCCGTCGTTCAGACCGAAATTGTCCGAGAAGCGCACGCCATCGACCGAGAACTTGTTCAGTCGCGCATTCTGCCCGGCGATCAACACGCCACGCGAGGTCCGGCCCGCGTCGATCGTGGCGAAGGGATCGCGGCGCACGATGTCGCGAATGTCGCGCTGAACCGACGCAACGCCCTCGATCGCCTGGCGGTTGAGCACGGTCGCGGGACCGCCTGCGGTATCGACCGCCCCCACTGACCGCGCGGTCACGACGACTTCGGCCCCCTGGGGCGCGAGCTCGACCGGCAGGCTGAGCGGTTGGCCAGCGGTCAGATTGACGTCGGTGATGACCGTGGTCGCATAGCCCGGCGCGGTGATGCGGACGGTGAAAGGACCGCCGACACGCAGACCGGCCGCGCTGAAATTCCCGTCCGTGTTGCTGCGGGTCGTGGCCGTCGTGCCGGACGGCACGTGCGTCACCAATATCTCCGCATCGCGCACCGGGACGCCGCCCGATACCACCTGCCCCCGGATGGTCGATGTGACGTCCTGTGCCGCGGCGGGCAGTGCCGTGGCAATGATCGCGATCGCGGCGGTGCCGGTATAAAGTAGAGTACGCATATATCCCCCCAAGGTTCGTATCGGTTCGGTTGTGCCGCGGCCCGTGCCGCACATGGCGGCAGGCCCAGCCCTGAATTATTTCGGTGGCGCCTGTTCGTAGCGATCCCAATGAACGAGCAATTCGTCGACCACGCGGGACCCGACCGCATAGAGGCTTTCCAGCGCGGCGGTCATGCCGGTATAGCCTTCATTCTCGCGCAGGAGATTTTCGGCAGCGCTGACACCCGGTGGCGGCATGTCGTAATTGCTGCCCGCGCGCAGCACCATCACGCGGTCGCGGTCGACCTTGCCGGCGCGGTCGAGATATTCGATCGCCTGCATCGTACCCGTCTCCTCCATCGCGGAGGTGACATATTCGCCCTCACCCTTGGTCCAGTAACGCGTCCAGCCATTGGCCCAATCATTCAGCCGCGCGCCGTGCCAGAACGTCATCGCGGCAAGCTGATCCCCCTTCAACACGAAGGGCGGACGCTGCGCATTGGGAAAGCCGGTATAGCGCCGGCGTTCGGCCGCAATGCCCGGATCGTCGGGCAAAGTCATGTCCTTCGTCAGCGCATAGGCCCAGTCGCGCAAAGCCCCGTTCAGTTCAAACAGCTCGCCCGACGGCTCGGGCCGCGGCGCTGGATCATTGGGTCCTTTGCGGCGGCGGGGGAAGTAGCCGGTCTTCCAGTCCGCCGGGATCTCGCGCGCGTCAATCTCATGCGCCAGGTCGCCGTCCACCAGGTAACGCGCCCAGGCCGCCGAACCGATCGACGCATCATGCGGATCGATCCCGGCGATACCTGCCACCAACCAATAGGCATGGGTGAGGTCTAGCCGCGGGTCGAGCCCGACCGCCATCGTCGCCGCTGCCGACTTGATATTGCCCACGCCGGTGACGATCGACAGGATGCGGCTGTCGGGATTGTAATAGAGGTCGTGGAATCCCTGCGGGAATGGGATGCGCATGTCGAGCTTGCGCCGCTCCTTCCACAACTGGAACTCGCCGGGGGCGTCGCCGCTATCCTTGCCGATCTCGAACATGGTGACGACGACCACGCGGACGGGCAAGGGCGTGGAACAGGGGCCGCCCGGCACACAGTCCGCAGCGCGCGCGGAGCCCGTCGCCATAAACGCGGCGGCGAACAACAGGGCAGTGGAAAGCAGACGAAGCACGTGATGATCCCCCGATCGATCCTCTCGTCCCGTCGCATGTCAGGTCGAACCACTTGCACGGCTCGCCACCGCATTTGCAGCGGCATTAATGCCCTACAAAGTCCAAAGCTTACGATCAAATGCAATGATTCCGACGCTGCGTTGCATAAATCAGAGCAGCCCCGAAGCGGCCGGGCCTTTATCAGCCTACGGCTGGGAAACGCCCCTCAGGAGAGTAAGAAGGAAACGGCAACATTGAGGCTGAGGGGAGTTTGGCTGAGGCGGCGGCCCGCAGACGCAACGCCGCATCATTGATGGCTTCACATCCTATCGCCGGGGTCGACGTTCGAGGCTGTCGATGCCCCCGCGCGTTGGCGGTGCGATTAGACAACCGGGGGGCGAGAAAAGCGGGATCAAGAAGATGCGCATCATGACCTCCAACGCATCAAGTCATTGCAATCGCCCAGGTGTTTGATCCCAGCGTTTGATGGTGCGATCCTTTCGTTGGAATGGAAGGGTGCCGTATGGGACAGGTACGTCATGGGTGCGCCACGACCACGCACGCAGAGCTGAACGCGAGACCGAGGATGCTCGCTACACCGGGACCGGGAATGATGCCCTTCACGAAGGATGCCGCAGCAAAGGTCAGCCAAAGGTGCAGGTCCATTCGGAGGCGGACAGAGCGAAGTTATGACGGATGATCGCCGGACTGCATGGGAGCACGCCGCTATGGCTTAGCCGCGCCTCCACTCTGAGACGGTACATGCCCACCGGATGCAAAAAATCGACCATTTCTGTTGCGTTGTGTTTGTTCTCCGCTTTCATTCATCCCTCTGTCGATCGAGGTCTTTGGTCGTTCGCGGGGACTTGGCCGCCTCCATTAATCGACTATTTGGCGTTGCATTTTTTCGGAAAAGAGAGACGTCAGCGTGGTGCACGGCAGTGACGTTGCCAATCCTTTTGCCGATCGCTACTAATGCAACTCGTTCGCAAGTGTTTGGATGGTGGACAATTCGAGTCGCCCCTCGGGCGCCGTGTTTCAAGGCGATGGATGTGGGGCAGATTAAGTTCGAGTATCAAGAGGTTATCCAGAAGCGCCGAGAACTGATCCGCTATGCCAGTCGGATCACGGGTGACCGAGACCTCGCCGAAGAGGTGGTTCAGGAGGCCTATCTGCGGCTGGGCGAGATGGCCGCGAAGCAGCCTTTGGCACGGCCAGGCGGCTATCTGGCCAGGATTGTCCGTAATCTTGCGATTAATCGCCTCTGGCGCTCGCGCCGGGAAAATGAGGCCTTCGTGCCCGATGGCGAGGCAGCGCTCGCCAACATTGTTGCCGATCAGCCTTCACCGGAGCAGATGGCACTTGCAAATGATCAATATGCCCGGCTTGAGGCTGCGCTTGCCGAATTGCCGAACCGGACGCGGATCGCGGTCGAAATGTCCCGATTCGGCGGTGCGAAGCTGCGCGAGATCGCAGAGGAATTGGGCGTGTCTGTAACCGTCGCGCACGAGCTTGTCATCGATGGCATTGCCCATTGCCGCTCGCGCCTGCGTTGAGGAATAATGAGGGGTTATAACGAAATTATCCGAAAAAATCGGACGCCAAACAGTCGGTATCGATTGACGCTTATGCAATCATGGCATCGGGCGAAGGTCTGTCTGTACGGCGATGGGCTGAGGGAGCTATAATGCCGGAGGATGATGATTCCGCCGCGAAGCATGCTGATGCAGAAGCACTTGAATGGATCGTCGCGTTTCAGGAATCCCCGGATAATGCCGACCTACGCGTGCGTTTCGAGCAATGGTACGACGCTGCCCCGCTAAACGCCGCGGCATGGCAGGAAGCCGCACAGGTTTATGCCAGCATTGGAGAGACGAGGCCGGTCCACATTGCAAGATGGGAGAAGCTAGCGGAACGTCGCGCTCCTACGCTGGCTCCGCCGATCGCCGCTGTCCGCAATAAGCAACACGTTCGAGTTGGTGCGTCTGGCAGCAAGGGCAAGGGGCGCCGCCGGCTGGTCACGGTTGCATTGCCGGCCGCAGCCGCCGCGATAATTGTAGTCATGGTTGCCCCGGAACTGGCGTTGCGCTGGCAAGCAGACGCGCTGGCGGGCACCGCCGAACCGCGCGAGATCGACCTAGCGGATGGAAGCCATGCAAGCTTGTCGCCCGGTTCGGCGTTCAGCATCGACTATTCAAAAAAGGAGCGCCGCGTCACGCTGTTGCGCGGAAAGGCATGGTTCGAAGTGCGCCATGAATCCGGCCGACCCTTTCGGGTAGATGCCCGGAGCATCAGGACGACCGATATAGGCACCGCCTTTGAGGTCGGCATGACCGATGACGCGATTCATATCGCGGTCCAACAAGGCACTGTGCGCGTGGATGATTTGACGAAGGCGCGCGCCCTTTCCGATCGGCTTGTCGCCGGACGATCCCTGTCTATCGGCCGGGAGGGACAAACCCAGCAGCAAGTGGAGGCCCCAGCCTTGATCGGCGCATGGCGTGACGGACAACTCGCCGTGCAGGACAGACCAATGCGCGAGGTCATAGAGGCGCTGCGCCCTTGGTATGTCGGCATGATCGTTGTGCGATCTGATGCGCTGGTCCAGCGCCATGTGACTGGCGTGTATGACCTGCGCAATCCAGTCGGGGCGATGGAGGCGCTGACCAAAGCCTATGGCGGGCAAGTTATTCGCATTACGCCGTGGTTGTTGGTTCTCGCTGAATCCTGACGGCCAATTGGATAATTCCCTGACAATTAACCATCAGAGAATAAAACGATTATCAGCGTAAAACTGAAAAGGCACAAATTTTTCCGAAAAAAAACGAAGCTCTACAGTCGATATAATGCGAGGGATTACGCATCTGCAACCCGTTCGCATTATCATGGGAGCGGCCCTCATCCTATATTTTTGATGAAGGACGTTTCATGGTGAATTATGGGGGTTTGAAACTCAGCAACCGGCGCGCGATTTGTGCTGCGACCTTGCTGGCAACAACGACAATGGCGGGAATGGCATACAGCGTTCCAGCAAAGGCACAGGCAACTTCCGCCCGAACCTTCGACATTCCCGCCCAGTCGCTTCCCTCCGCGCTAACAATCTTTGGCCGCCAGTCCGGCTTGCAGGTCAGTGTGCCGGCCGCCTTGGCCAATGGCCGTACTTCCGCCGGCGTATCCGGCGAACTGGCCCCGCTTGAGGCGTTGAGCCGCCTTCTGACCGGAACCGGCCTAGTCTATCGCATCAGCGGCAATATCGTGACGCTCGAAACGGCGCCCCAATCGGCAGACGGTGCGATCCAACTTGGTCCCGTTCGCGTCGAAGGGGAATCCGCAGCGGGAGCGAGGGGCGCTTATATCGGAGAGCCTACGGCTACTTCGTCGGTAAAGGGTTATGTTGCGCGTCGTAGCGCCAGCGGCACCAAAACCGACACACCGATTGTAGAAACTCCCCAATCCATATCAGTTGTGACGGCGGAGGAGATGCGGACTACGAAGGCTCAGAATCTCACCGATGCATTGACCTATACCGCGGGTGTCTATCGTTCCGAAGGTAATGATCGTACGGCGGACCGGATCAATCTTCGCGGCTTCGCTTCAGATGCTATCGAAGGCAGCCTCTATCGCGACGGCATGCGCTACATGGTGAACGCCTTTAATGGTAAGCAGGAGCCTTACGGCTTGGAACGCGTCGAAATTTTGAAAGGTGCCGCCTCGGTTTTGTACGGCAACGCGGGTCCAGGTGGTATCATCAATACGGTGACCAAACGCCCCTCCAGCGATCCTGTTCATGAAGTAAATTTGGAAATCGGAAGCTTTGATCGCAAGCAGCTTTCGTTCGATCTAGGGTCAGGACTCGTTGATCACAGCCAGAAGATGACGGTGGCAGCGAGGGTGATGGCGGAAAAGAAGGCGGTAGGGCAGCGATCGTATCGGGTTGCGACGCGGCGCCAGTCCTTGAGGCGACCGAA
>NZ_JANZXB010000011.1 GCF_025371035.1 Sphingomonas sp. LC-1
GGCAACACTTCATCAACCCCGTTCCCAGGGCCCCAAGTGCGCCGATCTGTCGTGACTGCATCGGTCAGTCGTTGCGACCACCGCTGCGGTGAAACCCCTCTAGGCTCACCCTCACATGCGGTCAACACCTATTTTCACACCAATGTCTTTTTTGCGGGTCGCCAGTTCCGGTGGCCGATTATCGCAAGGCCGATCATCACCGCATACAGGCCTGCGGTCAGCGCCAATCCCTTGAACAGGAACATGCCGACATACACGACGTCCACCACGATCCAGAGCAGCCAGCTTTCACGATAACGGCGCGCCGTCCAGAATTGCGCGACCAGACTGAAGCTGCTGAGCGTTGCGTCCATCCAGGGTAATGCCGCGTTGGTGTGATGGCTGGTAAACCATCCGATCAGCAGAGCACCCGAGGCACCGACGGCCAAACCCGCAACAGCTCGCAGTGGGGAAAGCCGAATCACGGCTACGGCCCCTTCGTCGCGTTTTCCACGGCTCCAGACGATCCAGCCATATAGAATGCCAACGCCGAACACCGCCTGCAGCGCCATATCCGCATAAAGCCGAACGTCGAGGAAGAGCTTAAAGTACAAGGCGCAGGCGACGAGGTTGAGTGGCCAGCAGAACACATTCCGACGGGCGGTCAGCCAGATCGCCAGGAAGCTGATCGCCACGGCCGCGATCTCGAGCGCCGACATCAGTCGTTCCGGCCCTGGCTGATCTGATGCAGGAAATCCCGGCCCGCCAGCGACAAAAACCATTCGGCGTGACCCAGCAGATACCCCTCCCAAGCGAGTGATGCTCCATGGGTATCGCCGACCACAGCGGTGAAATAATCGATCTCGGATAGGGCGAACTCGATATGCACCAATGGTAGCAGCCTGATGGCCGCCATGATGACGTCGGCACTTCGAGGCGCTACCGCCTCATATCCCGCGATCAGCGATCGCGCCGCTGCCGGGTCCGCGATGTCGTCGCCTCCCCGAGTCCCCAATTCCAGCCAAGCAAAGCCCGTTCGTTCGATCGCGATTGCCAGATCATGGGCGGCACAGCTCCGATCAGCCAGTCCGAAGTCGAACATGCATTCCACCGCCCCATCCGCTGCCCATAGGAGATTCGACGGATGCCAGTCATTATGGGTCCATAAGCCCGCCTGACGTGAGACGATCTGCGCGAGCCCACCCGCGGACGCAGCAAACAGCCGCGAAAGCTCCGCCCGCCAAGGCCGCCTCGCAAAGAAAGCGGCCAATGCGGGATGGGACCGGATATAGGCATCGACAGCCGCGATCGGATCCGTGGCCGACAGAATTCCGAAGCTGGCGACCAAGGGCTGGCCCATCCGTGGCGGGGCACCATAGTCGCGCGATGCGTGATGCAGCCGGGCAAGGGCAGCCCCGGCTGCATAAGCGTGATCATAGGACAGGAACGGGGTCCAGGAGGGGCGGTCGCAATACAGATCTTCCCCCGGCGCCTGACGATGGAGTTCGTACGTCCACTCCCCCATCGCGACCGCGCTCGTCCCCTGCCCCGTACGCAATATTCCGGGCACCGGCATCCCGGCAGCCGCGAGATGGGCGATGAAAGCATGTTCCTCGGCCAGCCCCGCGATAGACCGCACGCGACGATCATGACGCTTGAGCAGAAGTGCGTCGCCCGTCGTATCGATCAGCGTCGCGGCGGAAAAGGGACGCGGCGAGTGCCAGCGCAAAGCTTCGATCCGACCCGCGTCCGGATAGCACGCCAGCACCGCCGCCGCTTCGTCCGGCGTGATCGCGGGCCAGACAGGGGCTTCCAGAGCGAGCCCCATGCCATGAACCTGGTGGCTGACATGCGCATCCCTGGAAACGGTCACCGTCAAAACCCGCGCGAGACGGTTGCCACGACAGCCGCGCCGCCGCCGATATAATAAGCGGGGGCACTGCCCGTGACGATCGTGCCACCGCGTCCGACGACGTCGCGGGCGTTGGTGCTGACCGACTGCACGCCTGAGAGGACATGCGGGTCGGTCACGTTGATCGCGTTGAGGCGCAGATCGGTACGCTTGCCGTCCAGCAAAGCCGCAAGGTGAACGCCGATCGCCAGATCGAGCGTCGCATAGCCCTTGATGCTCTCGTCATTCATGAAGGTCGCATATTGGCGGCCGACATATTTGCCCGCGATGCTGCCGAAGACCAGTCCATCGTCATAGGTGCCACCGCCGCCGAGTTGCAGCGTCGGGCTCGATACCGCGCGCTTGCCCCGCGTCGGCAGATAATCCGCGCCGACGGGCAGATCGTCATCAATCCGCGCCCGCAGATACTCGCCCGAGACATAGACACTGACGCCCTTGGCGGGACGATAGTCGATCTCGGCGTCGAGGCCGTAAGAGGTCTGCCCCCCCGGCGTTCAGCGTCGAATTGACCTGCGCACCGCCAATGTCGACGACCGTCGCGAGTTGCCGGTTGCGGAACTTATAGTGAAAGCCGGTCACCGAGGCCGACAGGCTGGGGCCGATATAGCGATAGCCCAATTCCTGAGAGACCGAATATTCGTTTTTCAGCGCGTCGCTCCCGCGCGTCGAGACCATGCCGCCATCATAAAGGTCATAAAGCGTGAATTCATTGGGCGTTCGGAAGTTCGTCGTGACGTTGGCAAACAACTGCTGCCGGTCGTCGATCGCATAATGGACGGCGGCGCGCGGCAAAGCGGCAAAGCTGTCGCTGCGAACGCGGGTCTGCGGCCCAGGCAGATAATTACGACCATTGCGAAGCAGATTGACGCCCTTGAAGCCCATGTCGAGCGTGAGACGCGGCGTAAGTGCGATGCTGTCGGCCAGGAAAAAGCTCTTCGTGACAGTGACGGTGCGCTGGTTTTCATAGGCGAGCAGCCGGCCGTCGGCGGTGCGGATCGCCTTGCTGCGATATCCCCATTGGTCGATGGGATGCCCGTCCGCGCCGACCGACGTATAGGTCTGGGTAACGCGGTCCGTTCCATAGTCGAACCACAGGCCCGCTGTGAGCCGGTGGATGCCGGCCTGCAATGTCAGCTTGCTGACATTGCCAATCCGCATCTGATCGCCGGTGTAATTGCCCAGGACCGTGGCGACGCCGTCCACCGCCCCCGGCAGTGAAATAGGTGCGCCAAGCTCTTCATCGCCAAGGAAGTTGCCGGTGGTCGAAAGCTGCGTGCCGTAAGGCGAATTGCCGTATCCGAATTGCAGATAGGTCGTGCTGTCGAGCGTCAGGCGATCGTTCAGCGTCACATGCACCGGTGCCGAGGCGTAAAGATTGCGGAACGGCGCCCGGTATAGTCGCCAGTAACCGGTGTTTCCCGGGCTGTAGCGCGCATCATAGTTGAACCCGCGCCCCTTTGCCTCCCACTCGGCCAAGGTCGGGCTGGGATAGGTCGAGGAATTGGCGTTATTATACGACAGGGCCAGACTGGCACGGTTGCCGTCACCCCATTCCCGAAGCAGCTTGGCATCCACATGCTGCCGCGTGTCAAACCCCGCACCCCGCCAATTGTCCGCGCGCGTGTTGGAATAGGACAAAAACGCCTTCCATCCGGTGCTGCCGATCGTCCCCGTATCAAGCCGGACGAACAGGCGGCGCAGCGCATAGGCACCGAGCGACAGATCGGCAAGCGCCTGGCGCGTGTCCTTGGGATCGTCGAGCGTCAGCGACAACAAGCCCCCCGCCCCGCCGACCGTCGGCGAGTCGATATCCACCGACCCTTGGGCCAGCGCGATCTTCCGCAGATTTTCCGGATCTGCGAATTGCGACGGATAGGCGTAGTAATAGCCGATGTCATTTTGCGGCGCGCCCTCCATCAGCACCCCGATCTCATCCTGGCCCAGCCCGCGAAGGGTCAGGCTGGAGCTGGTCGAAAGACCGTAAGGATCGCTGGAGGCGACGTTCGCACCGGGCAACAGCGTCACGAGCTGAAACGCGTTGAGGGTCGGGGCCTGCTTGACGATGAAGTCGCTGGAAATCGCGCTTACCGCCTTGGGCTCGGTCTGATCGGGGAGCAGCCCCTCGGGATCGCGGTGACCGATCACGCGAATGTCGCTTCGGGCCTCGGCCGCCTGCTGTGCCGAAGCGGTGCCGGGAAGCATCAGCCATGCCGAGCACAGCACAACCGTACTGCACCGAGACATCATTCGACCGCGCACATTCATAATCGGCATCGCCTCAGGTCCACTTCACATGAAGGGACGACGGAGGAGCCGTCACCCCTCCCTACGCCGGTATGATCCGGATCAGGTTCTACGGGTCACGGGCTGCTGCCCATC
Source organism: Sphingomonas sp. LC-1 (assembly GCF_025371035.1). Classification (GTDB taxonomy): domain Bacteria; phylum Pseudomonadota; class Alphaproteobacteria; order Sphingomonadales; family Sphingomonadaceae; genus Sphingomonas; species Sphingomonas sanguinis_E. The sequence continues at coordinate 4,271 of NZ_JANZXB010000011.1, forward strand.
TCTCAACCGCGCATCAGCGGTCCCCCGGGGATGCCGCCGTCTAGGCCGTTCCGGCGTCCATGCAAACGGTTATTGCCGACCTATTTGAGAAGCGTGATAAGCCCATCCATCGAATAGGGCTTGCGCAGCAGTCGAAAGCCATGGTTCGCCTGTTCGACAAGAACATGGCTATAGCCGCTGGTCAGAACCGTTTCGAGATCGGGCCAGCGCGTCGCCACGGCCTTGGCCAGTTCCAGCCCGCTCATACCGGGCATCACGACATCACTGAAGACGAGGTCGAATTTCTCGGCCGATGTCTCCAACAACGCCAATGCCGCCTCACCGCTTTTCACCCAGGTCACCACCTGTCCGATTTCCTGCAGCAGATCGCGGGCGAACTGACCCACCACGTCATTGTCTTCGACCAACAGCACGCGGTGGGTCGTCAGCTTCGCCCGTCTTTTCTGCAGGGCCGAAGCTCTGGCAGAAATCTCTTCCGGCTTTGCGAGCGGCAGATAGAGCGTGAAGGCGGTGCCCATTCCGATCCGACTATCCACATCGACCTCGCCGTTCGACTGCTTGGCGAAACCATGCACCTGGCTGAGACCCAACCCGGTCCCCTTCTCAAGACCCTTTGTGGTGAAAAAGGGTTCGAAGATATGGCCGAGCGTCTCGGGCGCGATGCCGGCACCATTGTCCGCAACGCGCACCGCGACAAACCGCCCTGCCCCCGGCCCATGTCCACGGACGGCGGGCACTCCTTCGACGAGTGAGGCGGCAATGTCGAGCGTCCCGCCCGATGGCATCGCATCGCGCGCATTGATGACGAGGTTCAACAGCGCCGTCTCAAACTGGTTGGGGTCCGCGCTGACGATCGCATCCTCACTCACGCCGATCGTCACCGTGATGGCCGCCCCCACACTCGTTTCGATGATCGGTCGCATCGCCGCGATCCGCGCCGCGACATCGAAAATCTCAGGCTTGAGCGGTTGTCGCCGAGCAAATGCCAGCAACTGCGATGTCAGGGCCGCCGCACGGTCGGCCGTGTCGGAAATCGCATCGAGATAGCGTTGCCGCTTTTCCGGTGCCAGACTAGGCATTTTGAGCAGGTCGACCGAAGAGCGGATGACGGTCAGCAAATTGTTAAAATCGTGCGCGACGCCGCCGGTAAGCCGACCCACCGCCTCCATCTTCTGCGCCTGCGCCATCGCTTCGCGGGCGCGCTCGACCTCCTTTTGCGCCGCCCAGCGCTCGGTCAGGTCGCGGGTGATCTTGGCGAAGCCGATCAACCTGCCGCTCTCGTCGTGGATCGGATCAATCAACACGCCGGCACGAAAGCGGGTACCGTCCTTGCGGACCCGCCAGGCCTCGGTCTCGAACTTGCCAGCCTCGCGCGCGATACGGAGAGCACGTTCGGGTTCGCCCGCCTGCCGATCCTCCTCGGTATAGAAGCGCGAGAAATGTTCGCCGACAATCTCCACTGCGCCATAGCCCTTGATCGCGGCCGCGCCCGGATTCCAGTTCGTGACCCGCCCATCCGCATCGAGCATATAGACGGCATAGTCCTTCACCCCCTCGACGAGCAGGCGGAAACGCTGTTCGCTCTGTTCCAGCGCGCGCCGCGCCTCCAGCTTGTCGGTGATGTCGCGGGTGACCTTGGCGAAACCGATCAGGCCCCCTTCGTCATCGATGACGGGATCGATGACGACGCTGGTCCAGAAGCGTGTGCCGTCCTTGCGGACCCGCCAGCCCTCCGCCTCGAAGGTCCCGGTCGATGCGGCGGTGGCCAGGGCCCGCTCCGGCAGGTTAACCGCACGGTCCTCTTCGGTATAGAAACGCGAGAAATGCTGGCCGATAATTTCGTCGGCGGAATAGCCCTTGAACCGCTCCGCCCCGGCATTCCAGCTCGCGACATAGCCGTCGCGGTCAAGCAGATAGATTGCGTAATCCTTCACGGCGTTGACGAGCAATTCGGCACGGCGATGGGAATTCAGCCGGGTAAGGCCCTGGTGATCCAAGTCGTTCGTCTCAGCTTTCATCGTTTCGATCATGGCCCGGCGCGATCGTGTCGAACCTGCGCCGGGGCGATGGAAGCTAATCCTAAGTTACTGCAAAAGGTATGATTTTCTAATTGCTCTAGATTTAGATGCGGGGGCATGCCCCAGATGTCATTGGCGCGGGCCACGCTTTCGCCACGCCGTAACCGCAGCGATCGCAATCGGTACGACACCCATTGGACGCCCCCGACGAAGCAACGCAAAACCGATCGTTGCGATCGTCCCATTGCCTGCCAGAGCTATCAGCGTGCCGGGCAGTGCAGGGCGTGACGACGTCGGCCGCTGGGGGAGCGCCCCATGTTCGGGTTCGCCCAACGACGAAGGGCCATCGTCCGGCTCGGCCTTTGTATCGCCCCCCTCACCTTCGACCTGGCGTTCCAGTTCGGCATTCAACTCGGCGCCCATCAGAAAGACATAGGCGGTGAGCCATAGCCAAGTCAGCGTCACGATGACCGCGCTCAACGAGCCATAGGTCGCACCGTAATTGCCAAAATGCGATACGTAGAACCCAAAGCCCGCCGTGCCGGCCAGCCATAACAGGGTCGCCCCAACCGATCCCGGTGACAGCCATACCCAATGCGGCTGGCGATGATCGGGCCCGAAGCGGAACAGTACCGCCGCCGCCGTCACGACGAGCAACGCCAGGAGCAGATAGCCCCCGAGCCGAATGGCAACCAGTATGGCCGTCGGCGCATTCGGGATCAAACCGCTGAGGAAAGCCAACAACATGGTGGTGCCGATGGCGACGAAGATCAGCAGGACTCCGCCCGCGACGACCGCGAATTGTAGCAGGTTCAGTCGGACGAAGCCGCGCGTCTCGTTCGTGTCATAGGCAACGTTCAAGCCCGTGATGATGGCCGACGACCCCTTGGTGGCGCCATACCAGGCTAGGATCAGGGCCACGACCAGCCCGATACCCTGCTTGTCCTTAGAACTCTCCACCACGGTCAGAAGCTGGTCCGTGATGATCGACGCGGCGTCGTGCGGCAAGGAGGCGAAGACCCCTTCGACATTTCGCCGTACCGTCTCGGCATCGGCGAACAGGCCGTAGCTCAGGACGACGGCGCCCAGCGTGGGGACGATCGCGGCAAAGACATAGAAGGCAATGCCCGCCGCGATGATGCCGACATTGTCGTCCCCCATTTCCTTCCAGGTGCGCTGGAGGATGGCGAACCATCCCCTTGCCGGAACCTGCAAGGGCGATGGCGCGCCTTCGCCCGCGCGGTGATCGACGACGCTCATGCTGCCTGCTCCCGGTCTTCATCGGCATAGTCCAGGCAGGCCTCAACCGCCGCGCCCAGGCTGCCGACATACAGGTTCGCGCCCAGCGTCCGCTGTATCTCGCGATCCGTCAGCGCCGCCTCGCCCTCCGGCCACAGGCCGACCAGGATCGGGATATTGCCGACGCGCGACCGGATGCGGCGGACCAGATAGCGAAGATGCGATGGCGAGCCGCCGATCTCCAGATAGGAGATGCACACCATCCGCGCGCCAGTCGCATCCAGCCGGTCGATATTCGCCCGCGATCCCGCCTCGTGCGAGACGCGGTTCACGCCAAATCCCCGCTTCGACAGCAACTGCTCCAGCATGGCGGTCACGGCATCGTCCAGGACCCCGCGTCCGGCAAGGCACAACACGCTCCCAGCAGTTTGCCAGCCGGCCGGCGCAGACGGAAGCGTGACCGGAGCCGTTTCCTCGAACCCGACCCTATTGTCGGGAAGCGGCTTCAGCAGGCCTTCGCGCGCTTTCGCGGGGCTGGCCGTATCCTCCTGCAGCCTGAGTTCGTCGACCAGCACGAGCATCGAATGGACGACCCGCCCCGCGCGCTCCCGTGTGATCGCCCCCCGCTCGACATCTGCGGCGGCCAGTTTCAAGGCGGCCAACGCCACCTCGTCATAATAGGCGGTCAGCGACCGCGCGGCGAGTTGGCTCTCCGCCTGTTCCAGCGCCTCGTCGGGATCCTCCGCCAACATACGCTGGTAAAAGCTTTCCACCGGGGTCAGCGCCGGCCGATCACCGAGCAGCACGTCCAGAAACTCCAGGCTTGGGATATGCCGCCCCAGCACGACCAGCAGAAGCGTCAACGGCATCGACAGGACAAGGCCCACCGGCCCCCAGATCCATGTCCAGAAGACCGCCGCCAGCACGACCGACAGCGGCGAGAGCCCCGTCGAATGGCCGTACAGCAATGGCTCTATGACATAGCCGATCAACGGCTCCAGGATGAGGAACAGCGCCGCCACCATCCAGACCGTCGACCAGCCCGGATCGGCTCCGGCGGCTACCAGCAGGGGCAATGCCGCGCCCAGCAACGCACCGATATAGGGCACGAAGCGCAACACCCCCGCCAATATGCCCCATAATGCAGGGACTGGCAGCCCGATAAGCCACAGGCCCACTCCGACCGTCAGACCGAAACTGGCATTCACCGCGAGTTGCGACAGAAAGTAGCGGCTGAGCCGTGCCCCGGCATCGTCCATGGCCGCCGTCGTGCGATGAAGATCGGACGAACCAAACAGACGGATCAGGCGATCGCGCAAATCCTCCTTTTGGAGTAGAATGAAGATCGCGACGACCAGCACGATAACGAATGTCTCGAACGGAGCGACGACGGGGCCCAGATAGCCGCCGATCTCCTCAAGAACAGGGGTCTGCTTCTCGACGATCCGGACGTTCAAGGGGTGGGCTCGCGTGCCACGCTCGGCATTGGGGTCCGCAATTACGACCGGGGGGGGCGTGTCGGGGCCAAGGAACGGCAATCGCCTGGTCAGAAAACCGGTCGCGCCGTCGATCTTGGATTGGACGGCCGTGACATAGCCTGGCGCCCTATCCGACAAGGACGCGGCCTGGGTGCCGACCAGCGTGCCGATGCCGCCAAGCACGCCCAGCGCGCACAACACCGCCACGAAGATCGCAAAGCCCTTCGGCAACCGAAAACGCCGCAGCAACAGGACGATCGGCGACAGGACGAAGGACAGTAGAACCGCCAATGTAATGGGGATCAGCACATCCTTGGCGAGAAAGAGCCCGGCGATCACCACCACCGCCACAGCGAGTCCGAGCAAACCGTCTCGTCCCGGCACCTTGGCCGCCGCCACGCCCGTTGCCGACGCTGGCCGCCCCATCCCGTCACCCATTCGCTTTCCCTTCGAAAAGGGCAAACTCACGCTGACCGACTTCGGTCCACGATCATATCGGGGTTATGGACATGTGTTGGCATCATCGGATGGAGCGCGATGGGCGGGTCGATCCGCGCCCTGAACAAGCCGACCCTGGCGAGCAGTCAGGCCCGGTCTGCTCCCTCATTCAAATGGGTGGAGCGCGACCGTCATTTGGTCGAAAATTTCGAACCGAGAAGCACCAGTCGGTCACCCGTCACACCGAACCAGTGCGGCAGCAGGTTCGGCGGGATGGTTCCATGACCGTCCCGCCGCTCCGACCGTCCGTCCAGAGGGGCAGCGGATCAGCCGGGCAGGATACGCCCCGTCCGGGCGGCATGAGCAAAGGCCGGAAAACCGAAAGCCTCCGCCTGACACGCCGCGATCTCATAGTCATAGGGCACACCGTGCAGTTGGGCCGCCCATCCGGCGTTGCGACGCTCGACGATGGCATAGCGCGCCAGCGGGCTGCCCGCCTCCATGATATGCGGGGTCGCGCCCCGATCCCGGTAGCACGGCATCCCGACGCTGCCGGGATTGACGATCAGCACGCCATCGACCGCCACGATCCGCGGCGTATGCGTATGCCCGCACAGCACCAGACTGGCCGACCCGATGCCTTTCAGGCGCGGCCGGATGGCGGTGTCGGTATCCAGTGTCGCGCGGCCGGACGTCACGTTCTCGAGCAGATATTCCAGATCGCCGCCAGCCGGGCTGCCATGGCAGGCGAAGACGTCGCCATCGCAAAGGGTGAGCGTCGCGGGCAGACCCTCGATCCATGCCCAATGCTCCCGCGTGAGGAGAGGTCGTGCCAGAACGTCGAACGCCCCGTCGCTGCCGTCCTGCAACTGCCGCTCGTGATTGCCGGCGATGGTGAGATAGCCGGCACACATCTGAAGCTCGGCGCTTGCCCCAGGATCGAACGGGCCGGACACGAGGTCGCCCAGATTGACGACCAGGTCGGGCGCGGCGGCGGTCATCGCATCGTGGACAGCCTCCAATGCGGCCAGATTTCTATGGGCGTCGGCAATGACCCCGATCTTCAATGCTTCCCCCTTGGCCGAAACGCAGCGACATCCCTGATGAGCATGGCAGGTGCTTCCTCGAAATGCCATGCACGACCAGCGGTCATCAGCGATCGGCGCTATCCTGTACCCTCGGGGATCAGGACGATCTTGCCCGCGAAGTTGCGATCCTCGAGCAGGCGATGAGCGGCGGCACCCTCGCTCAGCGGGAGAGCAGTGATCGCGGGCGCGGTAATCGTGCCGGCCCGCAGGGCCGCAAAGAGCCGGTCGGCGCGGCTCTGTCGGCTTTCCGCGCGGTTCAGATAGGTCCAAAGATCGCCGCCGACGACACCCTTGGACTGCTCCATCAGCGACAGCGGATCGATCGCGGGCGGTGTACCACCCGCCTTGCCGAAGATCACCACGCGGCCACCGGGACGCAAGGCGGCGAGGCTGTCGTGGAGCGTGGTGCCGATCGAATCAAAGACCAGGTCGACGCCGTCTCCGGTTGCCCGCCGCACCTGTGCCACCCAATCGTCATAGCCATAGACCGTGCTCGCGCCATTTGACCGCGCCTGTTCTCGCTTGGGCGGAGTCGAGGCCAGTGCGTGGACCTCGGCGCCGAGCGCTACCGCCATTTGGGTGAGCAGCCGCCCGACGCCGCCCGATGCGGCCTGGACCAGCACCCGGTCGCCCGCAGATAGCCTGCCGCTATCCTCGACCAGATATTGCGCCGTCACGCCTTGCAGCAACAGCGCGGCGGCCGTGCGGTCGTCGACATCGTCCGGCAGCGCGACCAGACGATCGGCGGGCGCGTACACCCGTTCGGCATGGGCGCGCGGCACGTCGAGAAAGCCGACCCGATGTCCGACCCGCCAGCGATCGACGCCGGTCCCGACCGCGACGATGCGCCCGGCACCCTCATAGCCGCCGATCCATGGCGTTTGGCCGTCCAACACATAGACGCCCTGACGGCGATAGATGTCGGCGAAGTTCAAGCCGACCGCGCGGGTTTCCACCAGCACCGAGCCGGCGTCCAGCTCGTGATCCGGAAAAGCGCCATAGCGCAGGACCTCGGGGTCCCCGAATCGATCGAAGAACAACGCCTTCACCGCACTATCCTCGACACAGCCATTACAGATCATCCTTGTTCTGGTTGCTAATGTCCGGAGGATGCCCGCTGGACAGTAGCAGAAACAGCCGCATAGGATGCGACGACTTCGAACCAAGGGTTTGCAATGGACCGATTGACCAGCATGGCGATCTTCGTATCGGTCGTCGATCTGGGCAGCTTCACCGCCGCGGCCAAGGCGCACGACATCTCGGCAACGATGGTGGCCAAGCATGTCAACGCGTTGGAAGCGCGGCTCGACACCCGCCTGCTGCACCGGACGACCCGGCGGTTGTCGCCGACCGAGGCCGGTCGACGCTTCACCGAATCCTGCCGTCGCGTGCTGGCGGATGTCACGATCGCAGAGGCGGTAGGTGCCGAGGTGGCGCAGACGCCGGTCGGTCGGCTTCGCATCGCCGCGCCGGTCGCCTTCGGCACCGAACGGGTCGCGCCCCTGCTGGCCACCTATCTCGACCGCTTCCCTGAGATGCAGGCGGAACTGGTGCTGGGCGACCGCAAGGTCGATCTGATCGAGGAAGGCTTCGACCTGGCGTTTCGGATCGGCGCGCTGGAGGACGACTGGCTGGTCGCCCATCCGCTTGCTCCCTATCGAATGATGCTGGCCGCCGCGCCGGGCTATCTCGAACGCCATGGTCACCCAGAGACGCCTGACGACTTGCACGAACATCGACTGATCGGCTTCGCGCAATTCAGTGCGGACGACCGCTGGACACTGGTCGGTCCGGGCGGCGAGCATGTCGTACCGCTGCCCCCGCCGCGCCTGCGCATCAACCACGCGGCCGCCCTGCGGCAAGCGGCGGTCGCGGGCTATGGCATCATCTTGCAATCCCGCGTGACGCTGGACGGTGATCTGGCGTCAGGGCGCCTGATCCCGGTCTTGGAGGATTACGCGCCCGAACCCAAACCGCTGACGCTCGTCCGCCTGCCCGATCGTCGCATGACGGCAGGCCTCCGCGCCTTTATCGAGATGGCGGTTTCGGCATTTGGCGACGAAGCATAGGGTGATGCTGCGAGGTTCACTGCCGACCTTTGTAAGGTGAGTGCACCACCGGCCTATGTTGGCAAAGAACAGAGCGTTCTCTCACTCGGTCACCTATCACAGCGAGTCACAATTGCGGCTTACGCTATGGCAGCCGACGTCCTTGCAACGCGCAGCAGCGTGAACACCCTACAATCTAGCGACGAACTCCAGCCAGCAGTTTGTCACCATGCGCCTTAAAAAACTTTCCAGTGTTATGTCGCTGATGCGACCACCCGAGAACAAGATTAGCACGGGGCCTTCAATGCGGTCGGGATTTCGGCAACGGCTTGAAACGGGCTTGACGCCTTGTCCGGGTCTATTCAGTAAGTTCGAATTACCATGATTTCCACCCGTCACCGATCTATTCCGGTTTTAGATGACAGCAGCGGTTTTGAACTGCGCAAAAATGTCGGAAAATAGACATTCATGGTCAGGGAGACAGGATTCCTGACCTATTATTTCCGCGTACTAAGCCATTGATTTTGCGTCGCCGCACAACCCGTCTGTCAGCGCATTGCACAGTGAAGGGTACAAGAAGGGGTACAACGACGCAAGGAAATCGAGCGGCGTTTGCTAATTCGACTGCAGCGCATTTCATAGGGTGATGGGATGCCTATAAATATCGCCTTAGGTGCATCACACCGGGGATACGCGCGGCTGCACCATCACCTTCTCTAATCCCGATACGCGGAGGTTGCGTCTTTGAGCCGGGTCCGTCTGGGGATAGTCGCTTCGCCGATGCAAACCGCGCGTTTCCTTCCGCTGGTCGGCGGACCGATATATCCACCGAGCGGTCAGCGTCATGGCGGCAGCTTCTCGCGCCCGCATGGCGTCTCGCCCACTAGTGCCCCGGGCTAGGCACCTCGCTGCATCTGACCATAATGGATCAAGTGCCGCAAGCGACGCTGTAATAGCTTTTCCGGATCTATAAAGCGTCTTTTCCAAGGGCAGTATTTCGTCCCGAACCACCTGTTCCACCTGCGACGGCAGAAGCGCCTCGTGTCCGTTCCAGTTTTTCGTCGCACGGACTCCGACACCGCCAATGCCCTGTGCCGGACGCGCGGCGTGCGCCGATCCCAGTTCTCGCGCGAACCGAGCGGCGCCGGCACCGGCCCATTGTCCCGACGCGACGCACCATGCGATTGCAGCGCCTGCCCCGCTCATCTGCGCGCCGGTCAGTCGGGTCTTGTCCGCGACATCGCCGACCGCGAATAATCCGTGCACCCCCGTCGCCCCTTCATCGTCCACTTCCAGACCACCGGCAGCCCGCACCGTTCCTTCATACAACAGCCCCACCGGCCATCGCGCGTTGAGTGCTTCCACACCGTTGCGTTCGAAATAAGCAAAGAAATTGGGCATCATGCCACGGACCGAGGGCTCGCTGCCCGCCGGCACATCGATCTGCGCATAGACACGCTTTCCCGCCAGCATCGCCTGTCCCGCGGCGGGCACCGCCGCCCAACCGGGCTGCGGATCCAGCTTGACCCCGTCCTCATCGAAAATCTGACCGTAAAGATGGTACATGCCGCCTTTCGTGCAACTGCTACCCTCGGCAACGAAAGCATAATGGCCGGAAAATTCCATGCCGACCGCACTGGCGCCAGCCTCCGCGGCGAACAGATAACCATCGCCCGTTGACCCGCCCGTGCCCATCGCCCCTGACCGAAAGGCGTTACCGCCGGTCGCCAGGATGACCGCCGCAGCACGGACACGCCATGACACGCCCGTCTTGCGAGGCACGCCGGCCGCCCCGGCAATCGCTCCGGTCGCGTCGGCCAGCAGTTCCAGCGCCGGGCTGTGATCTAGGATGTGTACGCCTGCCTTGCGCAAAAGACGGCGGAGGAACAGCATCGAATCCGGTCCGCGAAAGCCGCCCATCCGGTCGAACCGAAAGCCCCAGTCTTCCAGCGCCCGGTAGCAGCGATAGCTCTGCTCATAGACCTTCTCGCAAAAGGCCAGATCGTCCAGCCCATCGGCCTGGTCGTGTCGGATGCGGATGGTACGGGCGCGCTGCTCAGGATCGTCGGGCAGAAGGAAATAGCCGCCGCCGGTCGCCGCCGCTACGATACCCGCGGTGCCGATCCACCCTTTGTCGACGATCACCACCTCGGCTCCCGCCTTGCGCGCGGTCAACGCGGCCCAGGCACCGGCAAGACTGCCGCCGATCACCAGTACATCGGCGTCTCGGTGCAGCGGTTCGCTCATGCGCCACCTCTGGCTTCGGCGCTGCGGTCGATGCCCCAGGCGGTCTGTTGAGGCGGGGGCGGCGGTGGGAAAGCGGGGGCGGGCTCGACCGGCATCGAACCCGGCTGCCGACGGTCCCAGCCCAGCGCACGGCGATAACTGCCCAAGATGCCGGACGCGACCAACGCGGCTTCGTCGACCGGTTCGGGGTGTGCATTCGGCGCGACGTACATTGCGTCGACAGGGCAAAATGCCTCACAGATGAAGCAGGTCACGCAATCCGCCTGCCTTGCGATCACCGGCTGCTTGCCGGGCTCCTTGTCGAACACGTCATTCGGACAGACGTTGGAGCATAGGTTGCAGGCGATGCAGCGATCCGCGACGATCAGCTCGATCATGCCGCCGCCCCCACCGCATGCGACGGTTCCACGGCAGGCGGAAGATTGGTCGGCTCCGTTTCCGGCAGCGGTGACCGCACCGCGTCATAAGGCGGCAGAGTGAACAACAAACCGACACTGACGGCAATCAGTCCGCCGAATACGAGTAGCCCTATGCCATAACCACCGGTTGCATCCCGCAACAGGCCCATGCTTGCGGGGCCGATCGCGGCAGACAGGCCAATGAACAGGAATTGCAGGCCAAAGACTTCACCGAAGGCGCGATTGCCGAAATATCGGGAATGGAGAAACTTCGCCAGGCTCATCTCGGCACCCACCGTCGCGCCCAGCAGGACACCACCTACAACCGCGAAGACGGGGGTCGCGGCAAGGTGCAGCAATACCATGCCAACCACCGAGAGCAGCAAGAACGGGACGACCTTTCGCGGCGACGTCGAACCGTCGAGTGCGCCGCCCATGGCAAGTTGCGCCGCGATCGACGCCAGCGCATAGAGCGATAGGGCGTTGGTCGCGGTGGCGCGGGTCAGCCCCTCCGCCACCAGCAACGGCGCCATATGGGCATAGATCGCCTGCACGCCGATGCTGCACAGAGTGATCGCGAGGATGATACGCCAGTAAATCGGGCTGCTCCGAACCGCGCCGGCCGTCATGCCCACCGCCAGCGGCGGCGGGGCCGCCTGCGCGCGCGACGCCCCCGAGGCGGGTTCGCGCAGCAGCAGCGCAAGTACCGGCAAGCCGATCGCCACCACGCCAAACCCCAATCCTAGATAGGCACCTCGCCAACCATAGGCATCGATCAGCCTCCGCGCGGCCTGCGGCACCGCCGATCCCAGGATCGCCGCTCCTACGCCATAAACCGACAGCATGAGGCCGCGACGCGCCGAGAATCAGGCGGACACCGCCTTGCTGTAAGGAAGCATCGTCACGAGCGACGAGGTCGCGCCCACCAGTAGAAACAATACATAGAGCTGGACCGGCGAGCGCCCGGCGAGCGACAGCGCCATGATACTGGCACCGTACAGGACAATCCCGGGCAGTACCACGCGCCGTACGCCGATCCGGTCGATGAACCGCCCGACGAGCGGCGACAGCGGCGCCTGCGCCAGCGCCGCCACGCTCAACAAGCTGGCGGCCCGGCCCATCCCCCAGCCGAATTCCTGGTTCATCGCGATCAGGAACAGGCCGAAGGTCGCGATGATCACCGTGCCGAAGGCGAGCGCAAGCCCGATTGCGGATGCCGCAACCGTGCCCAGTGCATGGCGGTTAAATTCGGACATGAGGGGTTCCTTCAATGGCCGTATGGACTGTCTCTGGGATTGTGCGGCCGTGGCGGGCCAGCAGGGTCCGCGCATTGTCGAAGCGGACGGCGCGTCGCGAGGCGATGTCAGGTGTTGCCTGCTCGACCCGTGCGAGTACCGCGCCGATGTCGTCCGCAGGGGCATAGTCCGACCCGAACACCACCCGATCGGTCCCCAAAAGGCCCAAGGTCGCGCGGATTGCGATCGGCCCTTGCCCGATCGCGCCGGTATCGAGCCACAGCCGATCGAGGCGTGCCGGATTAACGCTCCCGAACCGCGCGGGTGCGATCAGCGCTTGTTCGTAGAGCAACGCTCCGGCACCCGCACCGGCCAGCATCGCGATCTGGACGGTAAGATCGGGATAGTCGTCCAGCGCATCGCTGAGCGCGACCGTTGCGAAGGCACTGGCGAAATGATGCAGACCGGCCAGCGTCCAGGCGAGACCGGGGGCCTCGGGCCTGTCGACGGGTGTGGGTTGTCCCGGCACCGTCGCGGCGGCATAGCCGGTGTGGAGATAGACATGGCTGCCGAGCCGATTGGCTTCGCGCAGCAGCGGCGCGAGGTGGTGCACCCCCGCCGTGCTGCCAAAGGCATTGATCGGCAGCACGAACCCGATCAAACCCAATGACTCGTGCGCACGGCGCAGTTCGGTGATCGACCAGTCGAGGTCTGCGGTCGACAGCACCGCCAGCCCGCTGAACCGCGCCGGGTGCGCGGCTACGATCGCCCCGAAGCCGTCGTTGATCGACCGCCACAGCGGCAGCGCCTCGTCCAGCCCGATCACCGGCTCGAGATTGAGCGTCGTCGGCCAGGACAATAGCTGGTGGACCACATTGTGCCGATCCAGATGCGCAAGGCGGTACGCGATATCGAACCACTGCGGGTCCAGGGACAGGGCACCGATCGCGGTTTCGATCAGCGCTCTGCCCTCGCCACGCCGCGCGATCCGGGGAGGATCGGAGCGGCGGGCGAGATGCTCGACGACAGCCGGCGCAAGCCAATGACTGTGAAGGTCGATGACGGGATCGCGCGCGGTCACAATTTGTGGCTCAGCGTGGCATAAATAAACCGGCCGTTCGATCCGTCCGGATGGATGAAGCCGTACCGGTTGATGCCATTGACCTGATTGGCGCGGATATATTGTGCCGGATAGGTGTCGAACAGGTTCTGCGTCCCGATCGCAAACCGCGTTGCATCACTGATGCGGTATCCGGCCTCCAGATCCGTGACCCATTGCGGATCATATCGCTGATCGTTGGCCGCAATGGTGGGATGGGTATAGGTATAAGGGCCGTAAACCACCTGGTTGAGCGATAGGTCGAACCGCCCGCGCGTCCCGCGCGCGCCGCCGACGAGCTTCCAGCGTGGCACGCCCTTGTCGATATCGGCGAGCCGTGACCGGGAGAAATAGGTAAGTCCCGACCCGGCGGGTGCCTGCCTTATGTTGTAAAGGCGCGTCTTGCCTGTTGAGAAAGCAAGCGACAGGTCGATGTCGCTGTCCGACGCGAGATCGAAACGGTAGCGCGCAACGGCATCGATGCCGCGCGTGCGGGTGTCGAGTCCGTTGACAAAGAAACTGACGGTCTTGACCGAAGGCAGCCCCGCCGCAGCCGTGACGCTCTGGACGAAAGCGCCGGTCAGGCCGTTCGCATTCGCACCGTCGGTCAGCAGGATGAAGCCGTCGATCTCGATCTGATAGGCATCGATGGTAAGCGATGCGCCATCGAAGGGCCGCACCACGACCCCACCCGAAAAGTTGCGTGCCTTTTCAGGGCGCAGGGATCGCGCGCCGAGCGGGGCCACGGCCGGATCACCGGGCCGGAACTGGCGCGTCCGCGACGCCAGGCTTTCATCCAGCTTGCCCGAGAACGAGAAGATCGTCGTCGATGCCGTCACCTGCGTTCCCAGCGCGGCGATCGCCGGAGCGTGGAACCCCGTGCTCCAGCCGCCACGGATTGCGAACCAGTCGGTGACGTCCCATCGCGCATCGATCTTTCCCGTCGCGGTATCGCCAAAATCGGAATAACGTTCATATCGCAACGCGCCCCCGATCGTGATGCCCTTCACGGGGAACAAATCCGCCCCGACGAAGCCGCCCCAGACATGGCGGGAAATTGCGTAGAGGTCGCCTGGCGTCAGTCCCTGCACGTCCGCGCCGTATCGCGCCGCCTTTCCCGCATTGGATCCGTCCAGGATGGGAACGCCGCCATTGTTCCAGGACTGCTCGTCACCCGCCTCGGCCGCTCGCCAGCGTTCGGTGCGATAGGTCAGCCCCGCGCTCAGGCTGGCCGGCCGCGCCAATCCCAGTTCGATATCCCGCTGATAACCAAGGTTCGCCGCCACTTGGCTACCGGTATAGCGCCCGAGATAGAAACTGCGCTGGCTTGCCAGGCCATAGCTGGGGGAAGCGCTGTCCTTCAAATAGCTGCGGATCACGTTGCGCCCGGCGTTGACGCTGAGATCGAACTGCCCCGCCGCGCCACCATCGAAACGCACGCCGGCGACCGCAGACAAATCCTGGAGTTTGCCGCGTATTTCCGGCTGTGTCCCGTCGGGATTGAAGGCGCGAAGATTGCCGTCATTCTTGGGTTCGGTTGGATTGACCCGATTACGCGTGTCGGTGATCGCGTAATTACCCGTTCCGTAAAACCGAAGCGTGTCGGTCAGGCCGATCTCGAAATTGGCAAGCAACGCCAGATTGTCCGTGTCGGCATTCCCCCAGCGGCCGACGCTGTTGCGGTCGACGGACTGTTCGCGCGCATCGCCCGCGAAATAGCGCTGCCGCCAGTCGGGACCGCTTCGGTCGGTATGACGACGGGTCGACCCGTTGGCACTGACATCGAGAAAGCCGTCGCCAGGTAGGGCCGTGGCTATCGTAAAGCCCAGCGAGTTCATGAAGCCGTCGCCGCGGGTATATTCGCCGACCTGCGCGGTCGCATCATTTCCCTCGGTACGCTTCTTAAGAATCAGATTGACGACACCCGCGATCGCGTCGGACCCATATTGTGCGGAGGCGCCATCGCGTAGCACTTCGACCCGGTCGATAGCATTGACCGGGATGGCCGACAGATCGACGAACTGTCCGACGCGGTAAGGATCGACGGCGAACAGGCGGCTTGAGGGATTGCGGCGTTGCCCGTCAACGAGCACCAGAGTCAGATCCGGCGGCAGGCGCCGCAACGACGCCGAACGAGTGCCATATGTGCCCTTCACGGCGTTCTGCGTCTGGGGAAAGTTGAAGGAAGGCAGCAGACGCTGAAGCGACTGGTTGAGATTCACCGTTCCGGTACGCCCGAGCGTATCCTGAGAAATGACATCGACTGGCACCGGACTGTCGAGCGCAACGGTAGTTCGCTGGTTGCCGACCACGACGATTTCGCGGTCACCGCTTTGGTCTGCCGATAGCAGCCCGGCATTCACCGGCGCCCGGTCATCCGCCGTTCTCGCGGCCTCTGGTCCTCGCGCCATTGCTGGCCCGGCCAGCATCAGGACCGACGTTGCCCCGCACAGGAAAAGTCGCTTCCGCTTCACCCCAATCCCCCTAATCAATTCATATCAGATTAGTAGGCATTGCACCGATATGGAGCGAGATTTGATTGGCCCCAGCGAAGGCCGTCTATTCAGCAGGTCTCCGGCAAAGAACGTTCGCAATCGTCCAGACAGGGCTGGCCTCGGGCAGCGAAGCGGGTATTCGGGGCGCCAGAAGACTATCCCGAACACGCGATCGAGATGGCGTATTTTGGTCGACTTCTGGCGAAAGCGGGATCGACGTGTCTTGGGACATACCTGCCGACCGTACCCCAACGATTCAACGGCAGGTATTGCCGAAAGCCGAAGTTGACCATCGACGTTGGGAATGACCACGATGTTGGACGTTTCCGAAAGTCCGCTATTGGTGCCGATCAGGCAACAGCAGACGTTCGGATGCGGCAAGGCAATGATTGTCTTCGACCCACGTACGCCACGCAGAAAGGAGCTGCAGAACTACGCCGGTGCCGAAGCGACCTCGTCGGGCGTGATACCGTGGAAGAAAAACCGAAGAATGTAGCGGTCAAACGCCGTCAAGGTTTCGATCCCGAGAGCAGCTTCGAGACCGTTGCGGCGGAAAAGGTTCAACGCGTTCCGCAGATCAAGGTCCGCCTGTGAAAAATCTATATAGCGTGCCATGTGCAGCTTGCGCGAGATCATTCGCGGAAGGCCGTATTCTTCCAAGTTGTGCACTGCTGGTGGCAGAAATGCGTGACTAACCTTACCAATGAAACCGCCAATATCGACAGATGAGTTGACAATCATCTTATGAAGCTCATTAATGTCGCTCAGAAGTGCCGAGAGCTTGAACGTAATCGTCCTCTCCAACTGGAAAAAGTCCTCGATATCAATTCCGTTGCCAGAGAGCTGCCGCAACATCCTCGGTATGTCGGTCGTCCAGTTCGCCGCTAGCGCTTTAACCACCCCCACCACCCGGCTGTACGGGGCATCCCATCCGGAAGGCTTAAGAGTGATTACTTTGTAGAGCATTCGCTCCCAGTCAGAAGGATTGCTCGAGTTCAGATAGCCGAAACCCTTCCAATCTTCAGGATTGTCTTTCATATCGCCAGCAATCCGAAGCAAAAAATCCGCGTCGCTGTCTTGCAGTAGGTTATCTCTTTTGATTCGTGCGAAGTTTTCGACCCCAACAATATCCGACATTTGCCGCTTATACTCGATAATTCTCTCGATCTGGCGTTCATTCAAACTTTCACGATCTTGGGTTTCATCTAGACCGCCAAGGACAGTGTCAGGGAACTCGATCTGAAGCTGCGTATCTTCATCTTTTGGCGGTGAGTCCAAAAGATATATATGGCCTACAAAATGCTTGAACATGCGGCCACCTCGGCCGATTATGTTTTTGTATGTGAAATCCTTAAGGTTGTTCTGTCCTAACTTACTTTTCCATATGACGACGTTTTGCGCGGATGTGTTCACGCCCTCAATGATTGAAGACGTCGAAACGATGCTGTCGAAGCCTTTCTCATGCTCGAAAAGCACGACTTGAATCTGGCTGAGGCACCTGTGCATCCGCCCGTTGTGCACGCCAACGCCGCGCTCCACGAGGTCGGCTAGTACCCAGTTCTCTTGATAATTCTCGCGAAGCCACCTAGCGAAATGGTTTGTATGAACTCGGTCGACTTTGCTCATTCGAGCCACAACGAGATCAGCTATCCTCTTTATCTCGGCATATGTTCCGGCATAGACGAGAGATTTCTCGTTTCGCGGAGATATGATCGACAGAAGCGCTTCAGATTTCTTTTTCGCGTCTCCGCCAATTTCCTTGTAAACCTCATGTTTTTCGAGGAATACGGTGTTGAAATCGAGAAGTTCTAGAAACTCCATGTCGCGCGTGAAGACGTTATCAGCCAGTCTTTTGATGTTCGGAGCCAGATAGTAACGCTGCTCAGCCCGGCGAGATAGCTGGACAATTGCCTTGATGAGTGACGGAGCCCGCTCCTTATCGTGGGCAATACTTGCCTTGTAGAACTCATCAATGACCAAAAGATCGATTTTCTTAAGCTTCTTAATGTAACCGAACGCTCGCTCTTGCGGAAAGATCAAAATATTCCGAGTTTCTAGAGGTGCGTCAGGCGCAGTGATAATGCCGTAATCGCGCGAAAACTTCTTGTACAGGCGGCGGCGAGTTTCATCCATCAAGGCGATAGTGGGCACAATGATCACCACCGTGTCCGGTCGCTTCGAAGCGATAAACGCGTCTATGATGAAGCTCTTTCCGAAGCTCGTCGGTGCGCTCACGGCGATACTTTTGCCGCTGAGAAGCTTCGACAAAACGGTGGCCTGCTCTCGATGCAATGTGGCGGTTCGGTTACCGACATCCACAGCGAACGCCTCATGGACGAATTTCTGATCCCACGACGCATTCTCAAGCTGCAGATACGGGAAAAGCCCCGCTGCTCGAACCAACTGATTCAAGACCTGAGGATATGGCGTTTTGCTGCGGTCTAGATCACCCAACAGCCTTATCAGTATATTTCGCGCAGCTAGGTCGTTGCCGCCTTCGATGAGGTCATTGACCTCGGAGCATGCAGCAAACACCTCCATCACTTCGCCCCCTTGTAGAAAGAGACTGCTCCCAAGAAGGTGTCGACAATCGCCTTCTTATCCGGAACCGGGAAGAGGATCAGGTGGAATTGAATGTCGCCATATTTATGGACCTTGGACGATCCGGAAATCTGCTTCGAGAAATAGGCCTCGGCTCTTTCTTTGTGATGAGCAGAGATCGCCTTACGATATTCTTGGGAAAGCTCAGCACATTTCGCCGTCTCGGCGCACTGATGAATAATGAGGATCGGAACGTGAATCTTCGGCTTTAGATGATCGATTGAAACTTGGCTGCTCAAGGCTGCCTTGATTTTTGATCTTAGCGCCGGAGCCAGAACCAACTGGTCAAGGTCAGACACGTTGGTGATGATTGCGTTTTCTTTTTTCAGCTTGCCAGTGTCTAGACTTGCGTAAACCGAATTTACCACCGCGTCCAAGCGCGCATCGGCGATGGAATTATAAAATTTCGCTTCGCCGAACCACAGAGTGAAGTCTTCGCTATCTTTGCTGACCACGATATGAACGCTATCGGCACCCTTAGCATTATCCTGTACATTCTGTTTATAAAATATCTTGGGTACAACTGGCAGCGCCTTGTAGTGGTTTTTCATGATTCCATAGAGAAAAACTTCAGCGATTTCACTTCCCTGGCCGACCTCATCCTTGTCAGTAAGCCTGAGATTCCGAGCCGCAGCTACCAAGGCCGAATGGCTCTGATCAACCAGCGCCAATCGCTCCCGCTCAGAAAGGGCAGTTTGAGCGATATTGTCCCAAAGATAACTTTGGAATCGACTGCTGAGCCATTTCCCATCTTCGAAGTCATTCACTAAGCTCAAGACACGCTTGTTCAATAGCGCCTTCAACTGGGTGACATTCGTGATATTCGATAATGAATCGTCTATAAGCGTCTCGAAGGCGATATTGATCATACGACAGACCGCCTTCGCGGAAACCGAAAACAGACTACGGATCGTACTCTCAAAAGCTCGAGCGCTCTCTGCATCAAAAAAAATGCCCTCTCCCCACCACCTTCTCTTGGGCTCCCAAGAAAAGAGCAGGGTGTCAAGCATGTCGTGTACAGGGATCAGGATAGCTCTCGTCATAAGTTTCGCCCCGGGTTCGAGGATGCACTTCAAATGAGAACAAACATGGAACTTTATAGGGGTCAAGGCTTCATTGATGTACGGACGAGGATTTCAGGGCAAACGATAATGATTAAACGCTGGCCGGCTGCAACGAGGCGGCGCTTGCTGGCGATCACCGGCCTGATTCGCGGAAAAGAAACAGAAATGGAACAGGCTAGACTACGTCTGCGGTACTCTGGCAGAATACGCCGCTGACTTTGGAGATATGCTCTTGGCGAACGACATCATCAATCTTACGGTTCATGAACATCGCAGGATCGACGGCGGGTTCGAAGTCCGGCTTCGAGGGGCGCCGCTTCCGGTCAGTGGTCTTACGCAGAAGGTCGTCGACGATTTGCATGAACTTTATCGCCGACGCAGTTCTAAAGCTCATGGGCGCTTCGCCGCCGACGTCGTACAGTTTCCGACGCAGACCTTCATTCAAACATACATTGACGAGGGCACGACGGCGGAGGCGTTCGCCGCGCTAACCGGCGACATGATGACGACGCTGGACGTGCGGGCGAGGACCCGACCGAATGCCGGCGGGGGACATGTCCTGTTCGCTCACTTCGAGACCGAGGGTCGCCAGTTCCTGCTCGTCGCCATCGTCAACGAGAAGTGGGGCGCCCGTCTGACCCAGGATCTTGACATGCACGAAGCACCGCACATCGACATGGAAGGCTTCCGCTTCGCCGGTCGGATCGGCATCTCAGGATGGCAAGCAGGCGAGGCGCGCTATATCGGCTTCCTGAAGGGGCGCGGCAACGTGGCCGAGTATTTCAAGGAGGTGCTCGGCTGCGAGGAGACGGTTCTCGAAAAGGCCGACACGCAAGGCCTCGTCGATATCTTCCGTGATTTTGCCGACAGCCGGGGTCTAACCGGGGAGGGGCGCGAGGACTTTATGCGTCGGGCACGGTCGATCTGCGAACGGTCGGCTCGCACTCGAACCGAACTCGACTTCACGGCACTGGCCAACGAACTCGTGCCAGACGCTCCGGATGATTTGCTCGAGCGTCTCAACGATCCGGAGCGGAACCTGACCGACGGTTTCGTGCCGAACGTGTCCGTGTTGACTACGCTGGTGCGGTTCAAGGCGCGAACCGATGATTGGACGATTGAGTTTGACCGCAATGCCATCACCAGTGAGTCGATCACCTTCAACGAGGATGATGAGACGCTCGTGATCCGCAATCTGCCTGAGCAGCTTGTGGCCCGCCTGCACCAAGAGTTCGGTCTCGATGCCGAGGCTTAGCTTCGGCGATCTCATTCCGGTCTATCGCGCTACGGTATTCGATGGACCCGGACGGGACGGCCACGTCGTCGTGGGCGACGCTGTGATGGCGCAACTGCTTCTTAGGATTGACGGCGACCCCGAGGAAGGCGCGGAGACTGGCCTAGTGCTGCGATCGGAGCGGAACGAGGTTGCGCCCGGGGCCGACGTGCTTGTGCGCATTGATGCTCCGCGCGTCGGCCTCGGCCTGTTCGCTCGCACGACGGATGATCTACTAAAGGGACCCAGGGTCTGCATCGCAGAGCCGCAGGCCTACTACGTCAAAGATGTCGACTTCGCCCGAGGGGACGCACCCGTTCCGGATCTTATCGTGCGCTATCGGACGATGCTCAAGCTGGTGACCTTGTTTGGCGAGGCGGCATCCTACTTTGACGAGACGCGTGCCGAACTCGTGTTCGTCAAGGACGGCAAGTTCGTCGTGCCCGTGACGTACGGCGTGCACGAGTTGACGATGATGGCCATCGACAATGCTAACGCCCTGCTTGATCTCTTCGACCGAGACGAACACCGGGAACAAAAGCTCGAGATTCTTGGCGGGGCGCTCATGGACATAGCGCATGCGCATCCGCATAAGCTCCGCTTTTCCTATCTGGTCGCCAATCTCAACGCGGTCCTCAAGGCCGTGCAGGACGGCTATCGCCTGTTCGCCTCGAGCTTCTCCTACGCTAAGATCCGCAGTCAGCTGGAAGATGCTCGGATCGATTTTGCCACCAAGATCCATAAAACGATCGTGGACATACAGGCTCAATTGCTCGGCTTGCCCGTGGCGAGCGTGATCGTTGCGTCACAACTGAAGGTCGCCAAGGCCTGTAGCTTGGACCTCTGGACGGACGTTGCCGTGCTGGCCGGCGCTTGGATCTTCGTCGGACTACTCATGTTCGGGGTGATCAACCAATGGCTCACCCTAAGCGTGCTCTCGACAGAGATTTCGCGCCAGAAAGCCAAGCTGAAGAGCGATTATGCCGCTATTTCAGAACAGTTCGACGACGTCTTTAAATCGCTCGGTTGGCGGGTGTGCTGGCACCGCATCGTTCTCGCGATCATTGCATTGGTGGCTGTCATAGGTGCGCTGTTCGCGACGTTCGCTTTCTACAATGTGGTGCAGACGGATGTCGCGGCATGCCTCACGGGACGATCGGCTATCGGCAACGCCATGTAGCCGGCGGCGAGGTTCGCGGACGCCTGGCATGCGGCCAAGATAGGACGTCGATCGAGGAGGCCCCGCTCACAGCCGGCGCTCGCTATTGCGAAAGGCTGATCGGCTGTCTCAAGCGGCAGGTCAGTTATGACGGCCTTTAGTCCACAAGCTGTCGGTCAGGGCATCCGGCTTGAAGGACCGGAATATCCCAAAGCCGGTCGATTGCAATGCCGCGATAACCGGAGAAACGAATGGCGGATTTCAACGAGCAGCTTCGGGTTGGCAATGTCTCCTTTGTCAGCGGTTGCGACCGAGATAACCGGTCTCAAGCCAACGGCAAGTTTCGGCACAACCGGACGCTGAGCGTGTGGGGGCTGAACGACCGACTCTGGTCGACAACCGCCGAAGGCGGATTCCAGAAAACTTCGCGGGGTCTTGGGCTGGTACAGTCAACCAATACCGCTGATCATCGGTCATTAGGATGGCGCCAGTAAACCCTTTCCAGTTGATCACCGATGCTCCGCCAGACTGCGAAAGGTGATCGACCAGCGCGGGCGTTCCATCGGCGCGATGCTGTGTTCCCATTCGTGACGGGCAGGCCCGCTCATGTGATAGCCGCCCTGCGGATCGAGTGGCACTGACACTCGGTCGAAACCGTCGGCGCGCGGTCGCCGGAAGCGCATCATCGCCGGTGCGCCGAGAGAGATGCCGAGGACATGACCATAAATTGGCCGATCGCGATGCCAGCCGATCCCGGCACCCGGATCGTAGCGGATAAGCAGCGCTTGGATCAGCCCCTCGCGCGCGAGTCCGGCGAAATTGGCCGCCCGGTCGCGAATGGGGAGAAGCCAGTCCGGCATCGGCGGCGCGTCCTTCGGCCGCCCTACCTCAAAGTCGTAGCTCCACCCGAAGGACGTCGTCAGGCGTTTCCCCGTCCAGCCCTGGAAGCGGAACGGCTCGGGATTGGTCGCGTCGATCCGCTCGATCAGCATGTGCTCCTCGTCCGCCGTGATCAGGTCCGCACGGGTCGCGAGCCCCGACAGGAGCGGCGCGTCGAAGAGGTCAAGCATCACGCCGCCGCCTCTGCAAAGATCGGCAATTCGGCCGCCACCGCAGCCTCGGCTTCGACGAAGTTTGACACCGTTACGCCGACCAGTCGTATCCCCTTCTGGGTTGGCAGAACCGACCGGATCAGGTCGAGCGCCGCGCAGCGCAGGCCTTCGCGATTGGTGACCGCCACGGGCTGGCTGCGGCGTCGGGTGATCTGATGGAAGTCGGCGTATTTGACCTTCACCGTGACGGTACGGCCGAAGGCCTGCCGTCCCTCGCACCAATCCCAGACGTCGTCCGCCATCTTGAGCACGCCCGCCTCGATCTGTTCGGGTTCGGTCAGGTCGCGGTTGAACGTCGTTTCCGACCCCGATGACTTGCGCACGCGGTTCGGATTGACCGGACGGTCGTCTTCCCCGCGCGCGATGGCGTGATACCATTCGGCGGAACTGCCGAAATGCTGCTGCAGGAACGCCAGCGACTTGGCGCGCAGGTCGGCCCCGGTCTCGATCCCCAGCCGCTTCATCTTTTCCGCCGTCACCGGTCCGACGCCGTGGAAGCGGCTCACGGGCAGCGTCTCGACCCAGGCGGCGCCCATGTCCGGCGTGACTGCAAATTGGCCGTTGGGCTTGCGGTGATCCGAGGCGAGCTTGGCCAGGAACTTATTGTACGAGATGCCCGCTGATGCGGTCAGCCCGGTTTCCGCCAAAATGTCGGCGCGGATCGCCTTGGCGGTCAGCCATGCGGTTTCAAGGCCACGTTTGTTCGCGGTGACGTCGAGATAGGCTTCGTCGAGCGACAAGGGCTGGATCAGGTCGGTATAGCGCGCGAACACGTCATGGATCTGGCGTGAGGCGTCGCGGTACACTTCGAAGCGGGGCGGCACGAAGATCAGGTCGGGACAGCGGCGCAGCGCGGTGACTGAGGGCAAAGCGGAGCGAACGCCGAACGTGCGCGCCTCGTAGCTGGCCGCCGCCACCACGCCCCGTGCGGCGGCATGACCGACCGCAACCGGCTTGCCGCGAAGCGACGGATCGTCACGCTGCTCCACCGACGCAAAGAAGGCGTCCATGTCGACGTGAATGATCTTGCGCACCGCCATGCGCACCTTTTAACGCATGCAGAACAGGATGTGAACATATTGTGTAAAAACGGCGGAAACCCGTCGCTTATCCCACCTGCCCATCTCTTGGCGTAGATCCGAGCACGACGCCGTTCGAACGATGCCGCGAACGTCGCCGCCGCATCTGCCGGATGATCACCGCCGCGCGAAGAGGTCCATATTCGCATCGCCCCAAGCCTTTAGCGCCGCGATGATCGGCGACAGGGATCGGCCGCGATCGGACAGGCTATATTCTACCCGCGGCGGCACCTGAGCGAATACCTCCCGCTCGATCAGGCCATCGGCTTCCAACTCGCGCAGCTGGTTGGTCAGCATGCGCGGCGTCACGTCCCCGGCACGGCGGCGCAACTCGTTGAAGCGCGTGCGTCCGTCTTGCAAATGGTAGAGGATCACCGCCTTCCACTTGCCGTCGATCAGGCTCACCGCCGCCTCGACGGCGCAGCCCGGAGTACAATCGAGGCGGGAGTGACGGGCTTTCGCCATCGGTACGGTATCCTTTTCGACACTATGAGCGTTTTTTGTGCCTACGACAGAAGCTGACACCGTCCCTATCTCGCGTGCGACAGCAGAAGGAGCAAGACCCATGCGCGCCATAGCCTATCGCCAGCCCGGCCCAATCGATCGAGCCGATGCCCTGATCGACGTAGAACTGCCACGGCCCGTTCCGACCGGGCGCGATATCCTGGTCGCGGTCCGGGCTATCTCGGTGAACCCGGTCGACGCGAAGGTTCGCGCCGGCGCCGCGCCGTTCAACGGACGTGACGAACGCGTCCTTGGTTGGGATGCGGCGGGCGTCGTCGAGGCGGTCGGCCCGGAAGTCACCCGCTTCAAGGTGGGTGACGAGGTCTTCTATGCGGGCGCCCTGATGCGCGACGGCAGCAATGCGGAATATCAGCTGGTCGACGAGTGGATCGTCGGCCATCGCCCCCGCAGCATCGGCTTCGCCGAGGCGGCGGCGTTGCCGCTGACCGCGATCACGGCGTGGGAAACCCTGTTCGACCGGTTGAAGGTCGACGACCAGCCGGCAGGCGGCGCCCGTGCCATCCTGATTATCGGCGGCGCGGGTGGTGTCGGTTCCGCGGCGATCCAGATCGCGCGGACCCGCATCGACCTGACCGTGATCGCCACCGCCTCGCGCGCCGAGACGAAGGACTGGGTGCGAGACCTCGGTGCGCATCATGTCATCGATCATTCCCGGCCGATGGCACCGCAGATCGCCGCACTGGAGATCGGTGCGCCCGCCTTCGTCTTCTCGACCACCCACACCGATCGCCATCTAACCGACATCGCCGAACTGATCGCGCCGCAGGGGCGCTTCGCGCTGATCGACGATCCCGCCAGCCTCGACATCGTCGCCTTCAAGCGCAAGGCGGTGTCGGTCCATTGGGAATTGATGTTCACCCGGTCGCTCTTCGACACACCGGACGTCGGCGAGCAGGGTCGACTGTTGGACGCCGTGGCCGAACTGGTGGACGAAGGGCGCATTCGCACCACGGCGACCGACACGCTCTCGCCGATCAATGCCGCCAACCTTATCGAGGCGCACCGCCGGATCGAGAGTGCCACCACGCGGGGCAAGATCGTCCTGGAAGGCTGGGACAGCTGGCAGGCGTAAGCTCGACGCGGGTTCCTACGAAATGCGCGCGCGGGCGGGTCAGGCGAATGCCAACTCGCCCGCGACGATCGCCATGGCATGATCGACGAAGCGCGCCTTCTCGCCGACCGGCGCGACGTAACGAAGTGCCTCGCGCGCCAGTTCAGGCTCGCCTCCGCGCGCGATCATCCATGCGGCAAGATAGGGCGCCGCCAGACAACCGCCTGCCGTCGCGACATTGCCATGAGCGGCGAACGGTGCGTCGATAACCGTCACACCGGCCTCCACCACCCATGGCTTGGTGGTGAGGTCGGTGCACGCGGGCAAATCGCCGATCAGGCCGAGCTTGGCCAGCAGCAGCGTCCCTGAACATTGCGCCGCGATCAACTGCCGCGCCGGATCGAGGCGAAGCCGGGCGAGCATCGCCGGATCGGTGGCAATCCCCCGCGTGCGGACACCGCTGCCGACCAGCACCGCATCCGCGTCCTCGAGGAATGCGAGCGGCCGTTGGCGGTGGATCGTGACGCCGTTCAACGACGTCACCGTTTCGGTCGGTGCGGTGATGTGCGCGGCCCAGCCATGCGGGCGCAGCCGGTTGATGATCGCGGCGGCCACGAACGAGTCGAGTTCGTTGAAGCCGTCGAAGGTCAGGACCGCGACCTGCATCACCCTTGCGTCCGCCCGGAGAACAGCGTCCGCGTCGCTCCGGCGACCCAGACCTGGCCGGTCTCGTCCTGCGAGACATGGATACGCCCGCTCCGCCCGAGGCGCGTGCCCTGCGCGGCGAGATAGCTGCCACTGGCCCGACCGCTGGCGAACAGCCACTGGCCGACCGAGGCGTTGAGGCTGCCGGTCACCGGGTCCTCGATCAGCCCGCCATGCGCGTCGGTGAAGAGAGCGCGCAGTTCGAACGCGACCTCGCTACCGGGCGCATGCGGTCCGACGATGCCGATGTCGATATGCTCGGGGTGGTGCCGCGACGGCTCGACCGCCAGCACCGCCTCCGCCGACTCCAGCATGACCGCGATCCAGCCGGGGCCATTGTCTGCCCAGGCGGCATCGACGATTGCCGCGCGGTCGATCCGCAGCAACTCTGCGACCTGAGCGATCTCAGCCTCGGTCAGGGTGCCGCCGCGCAGCAGCGGTGGGGCGGCAAAGGCAAGCCGATCGCCATCCCGCCGGATCGTCACCAGTCCCACGCCGCATTCCTGCACGATCACGCCGTTCCGCTTCGGCTGTCCGCCCGCTTCGAGCCAGGCATGGGCGCTCCCCAAGGTCGGGTGCCCGGCGAAGGGCAGTTCATGTGCCATGGTGAAAATGCGCACGCGATAATCGGCGGACGGATCGGCCGGCGGCAGCAGGAAGGTCGTCTCCGAAAAATTCAGCCAGCTTGCGATCGCCTGCATCTCGTCCGTCGTCAGGCCATCGGCATCGGCGATGACGGCCAGCGGGTTGCCGGTCAGCGGATCGGTGCCGAATACGTCGACGAGGCGGAATGGGCGGCTCACGGGCATCTCCTGTTGATGATGGGTCGTTCTATCGAGCTACGACTGGCGCTGACAGATACACATCGGTACGATCATGCCGAACTGTATTGGTAAGAACGGCAGTACGATGGCGAGCGCCCCAGACGAAACCCGCACCGGCATGGTTGTCCGCGCAATCCGAGACCGGATCGACGCCCGCACGCTGACGCCGGGCGCCCGGCTGCCGTCGATCCGCGCCATGGCCGAGACGAGCGGCGTTGCGCGCTCGACGGTGGTCGAAGCCTATGATCGCCTCACGGCGGAAGGCGTCATTCGCTCGAGACCGGGATCGGGCTTTTATGTCGCGGCGCCCCTGGCCCCGCTGGCGCTGGATCGGCTGGTCAGTACGAAGGAGCGCGAGGTCGATCCGCTCTGGATGCTGCGCCAGTCGCTGGGCGAGAGGCGCCACGAATTGATGCCGGGATGCGGCTGGCTGCCCGATGATTGGCTAGCGGGCGATCCCCTCCGCAAAGCGATGCGCGGGGCGGCGCGATCCGACAAGAACAGCACGCTGGCGGGCTACGCTTCCCCCATGGGTTCGCTCCCGCTCAGGGCGTTGTTGGCGAGGCGGATGGCGGATCAGGGGATCGAAGCCGTCCCCGACCATATCCTGCTGACCGACAGCGGTACCCATTCGCTCGATCTGGTGTGCCGCTTCCTGCTTCAGCCGGGCGATACCGTGCTGGTCGACGACCCGTGCTACTTCAACTTCCTGGCGCTTCTGCGGGCGCACCGGGCAACGGTTGTCGGCGTGCCGATGACAGCGACGGGTCCAGAAGTCGCCGCCTTCGCTGAAGCCGCTGCAAAGCATCGACCACGCTTCTATCTGACGAATTCGGGCGTCCATAATCCAACCGGCGCATCGCTAGCCGCCGCCAGCGCACATCGATTGCTCAAGATCGCGGACGCGCATGACATGGTCGTCGTCGAGGACGATATCTTCGCCGACTTCGAGCACGCGCCGTCGCCGCGGCTGGCGGCGTTCGACGGGCTCGACCGGACGATCCGCATCGGCAGCTTCTCCAAATCGCTGTCGGCGGCGGTGCGCTGCGGCCATATCGCGGCCCGACCCGACTGGATCGAAGGGCTGGCCGACCTGCGCATCGCGACGTCGATGGCGGGCAGTCCACTCGCCACCAACCTGCTGCACGCGGTGCTGACCGATGGCAGCTATCGGCGTCACGTCGACGGCGTTCGAACCCGGCTGGCCCGAGCGACTGCCCGTGTGGCGAAACGCCTTAGGGCCATTGGTATCGAGCCATGGACTGATCCGGCGGCGGGCATCTTCCTGTGGGCGCGATTGCCCAATGGCGTCGACGCCGTGGAACTCGCACGCAGGGCGATC
Organism: Sphingomonas sp. LC-1; assembly: GCF_025371035.1. Classification (GTDB taxonomy): domain Bacteria; phylum Pseudomonadota; class Alphaproteobacteria; order Sphingomonadales; family Sphingomonadaceae; genus Sphingomonas; species Sphingomonas sanguinis_E. The sequence continues at coordinate 32,789 of NZ_JANZXB010000011.1, forward strand.
GATGCAGGGATCGTCCTGGCGCCGGGGCCGGTGTTCAGCACCAGCGGCGGGTGGCGCGATCACATGCGCTTCAACGTCGCGATGAGCGATGACGACCGGCTGTACGCTTTCCTGGAAAAGGCCGTGTCGCGCCCGCTATTCGCACCGGCTGGCTAGGCGTTCGACCAGGAAATCGACGAACACCCTCACCCGCGCGGGCGTGGTGGAGCCCCCGACGAAGACCGCGTGGATCAGCTCGACGTCGCCCGGATTATATTCCTCCAGCAATGGCACGAGCCGCCCGTCCGCGATCTCAGCCGCGACGCTGAAGCGGCCGACCCGGGTGACGCCAACCCCGGCAGCGGCGAGATGACCCAGCGTCTCGCCATTGTTGGCGACGATGCCGCCCTCGACGGACAGCGCGAAATCCCGGCCGTCGCGGCGGAACGGCCAGGTCGGCTCGGCGCGGCGGAAGTTGAAGTTGAGGCAGTTATGGGCGTGCAGGTCCTCCGGGACCCGGGGCGTACCTGCCCGGGCGAGATAGTCCGGTGAGGCGACAATCACCCGCCCGCCTTCGGACAATTTGCGCGCGGTAAGCCCGCTGTCCGCGAGCGGGCCGAACCGGACGGCGACATCGGCCTGCCCGCCGGCCACATCGACCAGCGTGTCGGTCAGCGCCACGTCGATCAGGATATGCGGATAGGCGCGCGCGAAGTCGCCGAGCAGCGGCACGACGCACAACCGGCCGTGCGCCAGCGCCGCACTGATCCGCAGCCGTCCACGCGGTGCGCCCTGGTCGGCGATCTGCTGCTCGGCGTCGTCGAGGTCGGCGAGGATGCGCCGGGCTGCGAGCAGATAGGCCTGCCCCTCGGCGGTGAGCGTCAGCGCACGAGTGGAGCGTAGTAGCAGCCGGACGCCGAGCCGCGCCTCGATCCGGTCGATCGCGCGCGCCACCGCCGAGGGCGTCAGCCCGAGCGTGCGACCGGCCGCCGAGAAGCTGCCTTCCTCCACCACGCTCGCGAACAGGGCGAGTGACCGGGCGCGATCGCCATTGCCGATTATCTTTGCGTCCAAGGCACAGATCCTTTGCACCGGCGGGCGGTTCCGCCACGCTCCTTCACCGTCCATCTATGCGCCTGACAATGACATTCGCAAAGGAGGTGTCATGGAATATCGGCAATTGGGATCGTCCGGCCTGCGCGTTCCGGCCCTGTCGTTCGGCGCGGGTACCTTCGGCGGCAAGGGACCGCTGTTCAGCGCCTGGGGCACAAGCGACGCCGCCGAGGCGCGGCGGCTGGTCGACATCTGCCTCGACGCCGGCGTGACGCTGTTCGACACCGCCGACGTCTATTCGGATGGAGCGTCCGAACAGGTCCTGGGCGAAGCGATCAAGGGGCGGCGTGATGCCGTCCTGATCTCGACCAAGACCGGGCTGCCGATGGGTGACGGTCCGCAGGACTGGGGCGCGTCACGGTCGCGGCTGATCGGCGCGGTGGAAGCGGCGTTGCGGCGGCTCGGCACCGACCGGATCGACCTGCTCCAGCTTCACGCCTTCGACGCCTCCACGCCTGCCGAGGAGGTGATGGGCACGCTCGACCGGCTGATCGCCGACGGCAAGGTCCGCTATGCGGGCGTCTCCAACTATCCCGGCTGGCAGATCATGAAGGCGCAAGGCTTGGCCGATCGTCATGGCTGGCCCCGCCTCGTCGCGCATCAGGTCTATTACTCGCTGATCGGCCGAGCGTACGAATGGGATCTGATGCCGCTGGCAGCGGATCAGGGTGTCGGTGCGCTGGTCTGGAGCCCGCTCGGCTGGGGGCGGTTGACTGGCAAGATCGGGCGGGGACGGCCTATCCCGGCAGGGAGCCGGTTGCACGAAACCGCGCAGTTCGCGCCGCCGGTCGAGGACGAGCATCTCTACCGCGTCGTCGATGCGCTGGAAGCGGTGGCGGCGGAGACGGGCAAGACCGTGCCTCAGGTCGCGATCAATTGGCTGCTGCGGCGACCGACCGTGTCGTCGGTCATCATCGGCGCGCGGGACGAGGCGCAGCTGCGCGACAATCTGGGTGCGGTCGGCTGGGCGCTGTCGCCCGAGCAGGTGGCGGCGCTCGACGCGGCAAGCGACGTGCTGCCGCCCTATCCGCACACCCCCTACCGGCAGCAGGAGGGTTTCGCCCGCCTCGCGCCGCCGATGGTTTGAGGGAGCCAGGATTATGAAGTTCAACCTCGGATTGCTCGCACTGGCGGTCGGCGCCTTCGGCATCGGTGTGACCGAGTTCGCGCCGATGGGCATGTTGCCGGTGATCGCGGCCGACCTGCACGTGTCGATCCCCGCCGCCGGGCTGCTGGTCAGCGCCTATGCGATGGGCGTGCTGATCGGCGCACCGCTGATGACGCTCACCACCGGGCGGATCGACCGGCGGACATTGCTGATCGCGTTGATGGGCATCTTCACGCTTGGCAACGCGCTGTCGGCGTTGGCGGATGGATATTGGATGCTAATGGCAGCGCGAATCGTCACCTCGTTCAACCATGGCGCCTTCTTCGGCGTCGGATCGGTGGTCGCCGCCAACCTCGTGCCGCCGGACAAGCGCGCGGGCGCGGTGGCGGCGATGTTCACCGGGCTGACCGTCGCCACAATCGGCGGCGTGCCGGCGGCGACCTGGGTCAGCGAGGCGATCGGCTGGCGCAACGCCTTTGCCGGGATCGCGGGTGTGGGGGCGATCGCGATGCTGTCGCTTCGTCTCGCGCTGCCGCCGCTGCCCGCTGCCGAAGGCGGCGACATGCGCGCCGAACTGCGGGTGCTGACGCGCAAGCCGGTGCTGGCGGCGCTGGCGCTGACGGTGGTCGGGGCGAGCGCCATGTTCACCGTCTTCACCTATATCGTCCCGATCCTGCGCGAGGAAACGCACGCATCGACCGGCTTCGTGACGGCGATGCTGATGCTCTACGGCATCGGTCTGACGATCGGGAACACGCTCGGCGGCCGGCTGGCCGATCGGTCGATCGAGCGGACGCTGATCGGCAGCTTCGCGGTGCTGGCCACGGTGCTCATCGTGTTTGCGGGCGTGATGCAATGGCCATGGCCCGCCGCCATCGCGATCCTGGTCTGGGGCATCGCCAGCTTCGCGATCGTCCCGCCCTTGCAGATGCGGGTGATGGATGCGGCCTCCGACGCGCCGAACCTCGCTTCCGCAATGAATATCGGTGCGTTTAATCTCGGCAACGCGATCGGCGCGGCGCTGGGCGGCGGCGTGATCGGTGTTGGCCTGGGACTGCCCATGGTGGCGCTGGCGGGCGCGGCGATGGCAGCGGCGGCGCTCGTGATGCTGCTGGCGCTCCGGCGTCAGCCCCGTGCGGCGGCCTGCCCGGCCTGAAGAGCGGCCACGACATGGGCCAGCTTGTCCGGATTGCGGACGATGTAGATCGCCGCGATCCGGCCGTCACGGATGTCGAGCGCGGTAGTCTGGAGCATGCCGCCGCCCCCACGACTGACATAGCCGGGCAGCCCGTCGATCGTGGCGAAGCGGATCACTTCGACGGGCGCGTCGGGGTATTTGCGACGTAGCCCCATGAACAAGCGTTGCGCCTTTGCCAGACCCCGGATGATGTTGTGGAATGCCCGGACGCGCCCACCGCCATCAGAATGGATCGCAACGTCCTCCGCCAGCAGGTCCGACAGGGCACGCGCGTCACCGTCCCGCGCCGCCGCGAAGAAAGCGCGGGTGATCCGGGCCGCTTTCCTGCGCATCGACCGGATAGCGCGGCCGCGCCTCCGCGACATGCCGCCGGGCGCGGGAGGCGAGTTGCCGCACGGTGGCCGGTGCGCGGTCCAGCGTTCTGGCCACCTCGAGCAACCCGACGTCGAACACATCGTGGAGCAGGAAGGCGGCCCGTTCCAACGGCGACAGCCGCTCCATGGCCAGCATGAGCGTGACGGTCAGATCGTCGGCAACCTCGTCCGGATCGGTTGTGCCGAGCAGCGGCTCGGGCAACCATGTGCCGACATAGGTCTCCCGCCGCACCCGCGCCGACTTCAGGTGATCGAGGCAGAGCCGCGTGACGACACGCGTCAGCCATGCGGCGGGTGCCTCGACCTCTTCCACCTGCGACCAGCGCAACCAGGCGTCCTGCACCAGATCCTCCGCCTCGACGAGCGAGCCGGTCATGCGATAGGCCAGCCGGACGAGCCGCGGCCGCTCCGCCTCGAACAACGCGGCGTCAGGCATCGTCCACCGGATGCGCGACGCGAAAAGCCACCTGCAGGCGGTTCCAGATATTGATCGCCCCGATCGCCATGGTCAGCCAGACCTGCTCCGCATCGGAAAATGCCGCCTTGAGCGCATCATAGTCCGCATCGGGCGCACCCGTCTTGGGCAACAGCGTCAACGCCTCCGCCCAGCCAAGTGCGGCCCGCTCGCGATCCGAATAGAGCGTCGATTCCCGCCATGCGCTTAGCATGTAAAGCCGCATCTCGCTTTCGCCATGATGACGCAGATCGGTCGCATGCATATGCAGGCAGAAGGCGCAGCCGTTGATCTGCGACACGCGGAATTTCACCAGTTCGAGCAGATTGTGGTTGAGGCCGCTTTTCGTGAAGCTCTGTTCCAGCGCCATCATGGCTGTGATCGCTTCGGGAACCAGAGCGTGTGGGTTCAGGATACGGGGTGTCATGGTCGGTCTCCTTGGGTTCCGACACCATGACGAGACAGCGGCGACTGATGTGACATGCCGGTCCAAAATCTTCGCCCGCTGCCCCGCTACGCCGGACCGCGCAGCCGCTTCCGCATCCGGGTCAGCGGTACGACGACTCCGTCGACATGGGTATCGGCGCGCTCAACCGGCTCGTAACCGCAGGCCGCGTAGAGCGGCACGCCGCCGGCCGTGCCCATCAGTTCAACGGCGGCGAACCCTTCCGCCCGTGCCGCCTGTTCGCAGTGGTCGAGGATCATCCGGCCGATCCCGCGCCGGACATGGTCCGGCTGGGTGTACATAGCGCGGATACGGGCGGCGTCCTTCGCCGGATCGAGCAGTGCCGGGTCGCGCAGGTCGGTGCTATGGTCGCCGCCATAGAGCGTCGCACGGCGGCTCCATCCGCCGCAGCCGACCGGCACGCCATGGTCCTCGACGACGAAGTACGTGCCGTCGCGCACCAATTGCGTGTCGAGTCCCATCACCGAGCGGCTGGCGACGATCTGCGCCGGGGTCAGCACCGCAGCCTGGCCGCGATCGATCGACAACGTCATCAAGTTGCGCAGCGCCCCGAGGTCGGCTTCGGTCGCGAGGCGGATCGTCAGGCTGCCGGTCATGCCGCCAGCTCCAGCCGCCATGTCTCTCCCTGAAGTGGAATGCCGAACCGCTCATGCATCGCCGTCTCGACACACACGAAACCATGCGCGGCATAGAGGCGGCGCGCGGATTCCAGCATGGTGTGGGTCCATAGCGTCACCGCGCGATAGCCCGTTTCCCGTGCGAAGGTGACGCAAGCGCCGATCAGAGCATCGCCGATGCCCCGGCGGCGGGCGAAGGGCTCGACATGCAACAACCGCAGCCGGGCGATGCCGTCGCCCTCGTCGGTGACGAACACCGCGCCCGCCATCACCCCGTCGATCTCGGCGACCCAGCATTGCTCGCGCTTGGGATTGAAGTCGCGCAGGAACGCCGCGGTCGCCTCGCTTTCGATCACCTCCAGTTCGCGACCCCAGCCGTGACTTTCGGCATAGAGGAGCGCCTGGCGCGCGGCGATCAGCGCGGGCTCGCCGGTGCGGAAGGGTCGGATTACGAACGGCCCACCCGAGGCCGGATCCAGCAGTAGCCGCGCGCGTGTCAGTGCCTCGACCAGATCGCGCCGCCCCTGCCCTTCCACCGTGCCGAGCAGATCGCCGACGGCATGGCTCTGGCGGTGGTCGAGCGTGCCGAAGGCCTCACGTCCCGCCTCGGTCAGCCGCAGGTCACGCGCACGGGCGTCATTGTCGCGGCGCACGCGCACGATCCAGCCCCGCTTCTCGAAGCGTGCGACCAGGCGACTGAGATAGCCCGCATCCATGCCCAGCGCGTGCTGCAATACGCTGGCGGTAACCGGCTCGCGCGTGGCGATCTCGAACAGCAAGCGCGCTTCGGGCAGGCTCGCCTCGGTGCCGAGGAAGCGCGCGTCGAGCGCGCCGATCGTCTGGGTGTAGAAGCGGTTGAACCGGCGGATGGCGGTGACGTCTGCATCTTCCATGTCGGCCATGCTGGATCAGTTTACTTGACTGAGTCAAGTATCAGGGCAGTGCAGGCTCCGGCACCAGTTGCGCGCGCATCGCTGCTGCATCCCGCCCCGGCGGTGCCCCGAACAGACGGCGATAGTCGCGGCTGAATTGCGACAGGCTTTCGTAACCAATCGCGAAGCCGACCCGCGCGACATCCTCGGCGGCGACCAGGCGGCGGCGTGCTTCCTGCAAGCGGACCTGCTTCTGGAACTGCACCGGCGTCATCGTCGTCACCGCCTTGAAATGGCGGTGGAAGCCGGGGACGCTCATGCCCGCCAGGGCCGCTAGGTCGGCCACGCGCAGCGTCTCGGCATAATGGTTGCGGATGAACCCCGTGGCACGCCCGATCCGCGCGGCATGAGTGTCGACAAGACCCATCTGGCGAAGCGCCGGTCCAAGCGTGCCGCCAAGCAGCCGCCAGACGATCTCGCGCCGGATCAGCGGGGCGAGCACCGCCTGGTCGGCCGGATGGTCGAGCAGCTCAAGCAACCGCCTGAGAGGATCGCGCAACGCCGGGTCATGGTCGCTGGTCGCCAGCGCGTTGAAGGTCGCGGCCGGCCCCTGCCCGCTGGCCTGCTCCGCCACCAGTTCGGCCACCGTTACGGGCTCGATCGCAAGCGACAGCGCCAGATAGGGCTCCTCCGCGCTCGCCCGGACGATGCGTGACGTGACCGGCAGGTCGACCGAGGCGAGCAGGCATTGGCCCTCGGCATAATGATAGGGCGTCGGCCCCAGCATCGACATCTTCGCGCCCTGCACGACGAGGCAGAAGGACGGCCGATAGACCGTGCGGATGATGCCGGTCGGCTCCTCCGCGCGGGTAATGAGCAGGCCCGGGATCGGCGTTTCGCGACCATGGGCGAACCAATGGCGCTCGATCAGTCGGGCAAGGTCGGACAATGTCGTCATGGCAGAGATCGTAGCCTCGCCGCGCGCCGAAAACACCGTCTACGCATTACTTTGATAGGATCGGGCAGGACTTTGATCGGATCGGCGTCGCGGGGCCGAGCGTTCGCGGCGTACCTCCGGCTGATCCATTCCAACAGGAGAACCATCCCATGCGTATGCGCCAACTCGGCCATAGCGGCCTGTTCGTGTCCGAACTCTGCCTCGGCACCATGACCTTCGGCGGCAGCGAGGGCATCTGGGGCCAGATCGGTCAGCTTCGTCAGGACGAGGCCGATACGCTCGTGAAGACCGCGCTCGATGCCGGGGTCAACTTCATCGACACCGCCAATGTCTATGCCGGAGGCGAGAGCGAGCGAATCCTCGGCCAGTCGCTCAAGAATTTGGGCGTTGCCCGCGACGACGTCGTGATCGCGACCAAGGTGCTGGGCGTGATGGGCGACGGTCCCAATGCGCGCGGCGCCTCGCGCGGCCATATCCTCAGCCAGTGCAAGCAGAGCCTCCAGCGGCTCGGCCTCGACCATATCGACCTCTACCAGATCCACGGCTTCGACCCCGCTACGCCGATCGAGGAGACATTGGAGGCGCTCGACACGCTCGTCCGCCATGGTCACGTCCGCTATCTCGGCCTGTCGAACTGGGCGGCGTGGCAGGTGGTGAAGGCGGTCGGCATCACGGAGGCCCGGCGGCTCGCACCCATCCTGTCGCTCCAGGCCTATTACACGCTGGTCGGCCGCGACCTGGAACGCGAGATCGTGCCGATGCTGCGGTTCGAGAAGATCGGGCTGATGGTGTGGAGCCCGCTCGCTGGCGGGTATCTGTCGGGCAAATATGATGGCGAGGGCCAGGCGGCGGACGGGCGGCGCGCGAATTTCGACTTTCCGCCGGTCGATCGCACCCGTGGTTCGGTGGCGATCCCGGAAATGCGCCGCATCGCCGAGGCGAAGGGCTGCACCGTCGCGCAGGTCGCGCTCGCCTGGCTGCTCCACCAGCCGGTGGTTACGAGCGTGATCGTCGGGGCCAAGCGGGCCGATCAGCTTACCGACAATATCGCCGCGACCCAAGTGTCGCTCGACGCGGACGATCTCGCCACGCTCGATGCGGTGACCAAGCTGCCAGCGGAGTATCCCGGCTGGATGCTGGAGCGCCAAGGCGGCTATCGCGCCTGACGGTCGCAGGTTCGGCGGGATGGTTCCATGACCGTCCCGCCGCTCCGACCGTCCGTCCATAGGGGCAGCGGATCACCCGGGCAGGATACGGCCTGTCCGGGCGGCATGGGCAAAGGCCGGGAAACCGAAAGCCTCCGCCTGACGCGCCGCGATCTCATAGTCATAAGGCACGCCGTGCAGTTGGGCCGCCCATCCGGCGTTGCGACGCTCAACGATGGCATAGCGCGCCAGCGGGCTGCCCGCCTCCATGACATGCGGGGTCGCGCCCCGATCCCGGTAGCACGGCATCCCGACGCTACCGGGATTAACGATCAGCACGCCATCGACCGCCACGATGCGCGGCGTGTGCGTATGTCCGCACAGCACCAGACTGGCCGTCCCGATCCCCTTCAGGCGCGGCCGGATGGCGACATCGGCATCCAGCGTCGCGCGGCCGGAGGTCACGTCTTCGAGCAGATACTCCAGATCCCCGCCGGCCGGGCTGCCATGGCAGGCGAAGACGTCGCCATCGCAAAGGGTGAGCGTCGCGGGCAGGCTCTCGATCCATGCCCAGTGCTCCCGCGTGAGGAGCGGCCGCGCCAGAACGTCGAACGCCCCGCCGCTGCCGTCCTGCAACTGGCGCTCGTGATTGCCGGCGATGGTGTGATAGCCGGAGCGCATCTGAAGCTCGGCGCTTCCCGCAGGATCGAACGGGCCGGACACGAGGTCACCCAAATTGACGATCAGGTCGGGTGCGGCGGCGGTCATCGCGTCGCGCACAGCCTCCAGCGCGGCCAGATTTCCATGGACGTCGGCAATAATCCCGATCTTCAATGCTTCCTCCTCGGCGGACACACGCAGCGTCCGGGCGGTACTTGGCAGACGCTCCTTCAAAACGCCATGCAGGGCAGCGGCCCACACGCTGCCAGCCCGCCGGATTGACGCCCGCCCAATTAAAGTCCTTCTCCCCCACTATGAACGTTTCCCTCCGTGAAGCCCGTAGGATCGTCCTGGCAGCCCAGGGCTTTGGTCGCGCGCGTCCCGACAGCCCGTCCGTTCGCCATCTGCGCAGCACCGCCGAGCGGCTTAACCTGTTCCAGATCGATAGCGTCAACGTGCTGACGCGGGCGCATTATCTGCCCGCCTTCTCACGTCTCGGTGGCTATGACCGCGCCATACTGGAGGGCGATGCGTGGGGGCCGACACGTCAGCGGCGCATGTTCGAATTTTGGGCGCACGAGGCATCGTTGCTGCCGCTCGACCTCCACCCACTGCTCCGCTGGCGCATGGCGCGGGCGGAGCGAGGTGAGATCGGCTATCAGGCACTGCGGCGGTTCGCGACCGAGCGCCGCGCCGAGGCGGACTCCGTGCTCGAACGGATTACCACCGAAGGCCCGCTGGCGGCGGCCGACTTCGAGAACGGGGCCAGCCGCAGTGGCTGGTGGGAATGGAGCCACGTCAAGCATGCGCTCGAATGGCTGTTCTGGTCCGGGCAGATCACCACCGCGACCCGGCGGGGCAGCTTCGCGCGCCTGTACGACCTGACCGAGCGGGTCATCCCGCCGGCGATGCTGGCGCTCCCCACGCCGTCGGTCGAGGCGGCGCAACGTGCGCTGATCGAACGCAGCGCCCGTGCCTTAGGCATCGCCACCGCAAGCGACCTGCGCGACTATTTCCGGTTGAAGCCCGTCGAAGCCGATCACGCCATCGCCGATCTGGCGGAGGACGGCGTGCTCGTGCCGGTGCGGGTCGAGGGCTGGAGCCAGAAGGCATGGATGCATCGCGACGCGACCATGCCGCGCCGGGTGCGCAGCGCTGCCTTGCTCGCGCCGTTCGATCCTTTGATCTGGGAGCGGGCCCGCGCCGAACGCCTGTTCGGGTTCCACTATCGCATCGAAATCTATGTCCCGCAGGATCGGCGGACGCATGGCTATTACGTGCTGCCCTTCCTGATGGACGAGGCGCTGGTTGCCCGAGTAGATCTGAAAGCAGATCGGCAGGCGGGGATGCTGCTCGCGCACCGCATCACGCTGGAACCGGGAGCGCCCGTCGATACGCTGCCTCGGCTTCAGGTCGAGTTGGACCAGATGGCGGCATGGCTCGGTTTGGACGCAGTCCGTATTGGCGCGGTCGTGCATCGCGGTTGAGCGTCTTCGCCCGTCACGTTGCTCCACCCCGCTCGGCGGCGGGCACGATGCCGTCGTCGAGCAATGCATGGAGCGCGGCGATATGGCCATTGTCGCGCGCGCCGCTGGGATCGGAGGTCATGACGACCGTCAGCTTCAGGTCTGGCACGATGAACAGCATCTGTCCGCCATAGCCCCAGGCGAAGCGCAACGGATGGCCACGACTGGCGCCAACGAACCAGCCATAGCCATATTGCCCGCCGCTCCATGGCGATACGGTGCGCGGGGTCCAACTTTCGTCGATCCAGCGCGCAGGCACGACCCGTCGTCCATCGATCACGCCACCCAGGCGATAGAGTTCGCCGAACCGCGCCAGACTGCGCGGCGACATCATCATGTCGTTGCCGCCGAAATAGATGCCCTGCGGATCGCGCGACCATGGCGGGATGGTGATGCCGAGCGGCTCCGCCAGCCAGTCGCGCATCAGCGTGTGGGTGTCGCGTCCCGACGCGCGGGTCAGCATCGCCGACAGCAGATGCGTGTTGCCGGTCGAGTAGAGCATCGCGCCGCCCGGCTGATCGACGAACGGGCGCGCGAGGGCGAAGCGGACCCAGTTGCGACTGGACACCCAGCGCCCGTAATTCTCACCCGACGTCCGCTCCACTCCGGCGCGCATCGTCAGCAGATCCTCAACAGTTAGGCGGGCAAGACGCGGGTCGGGATTGGGCGGCGCATCGCTGCCGAGCACCGACAGCACGGGCTGGTCGACGCCGGTCAGCACGCCCCGCGCGATCGCAATGCCGACCAGCGCGGACAGGACCGACTTGGACGCGGACTTGATATTGACCGGTCGGTCGAGCGGTGGCCCGCCGTTGAAGCGCTGCTCGGCCAGCACCTGCCCGTCGCGGAGGACCAGCAGCGAGCGGAGCCGGGGAAGACGGCTGGCATGGGCAACGGTGTCGGCAAGGATGGCGCTGTCTAGGCCACGCGTTTCGACCGGGCTGGATACGGCTGCTTGCCGTGGTGCAGGCGCAGCATCGCAACCGCTGGCGAGCAGGAATGACAGCGCGCAGGCATATCTCTTCACGGAGTGATGGCCGAACGAAGCGTTTGCAGGAACTTGGCGGGTGCTTCGACCTGCGGTGAGTGGCCGAGATCGTCCAGGCGGATCAGGCTGGCACCTGGGATGCGCTTCACCGCCTCTTCGGCCGCCTGCGGCACGGTGCGGATGCGCGCCCGCCGGTCTTCGGGCACACTGTTGGCCCGAAAGGCCGTCAAGTCGCGCTGGCCGATGATGAGCGTGGTTGGGACCGCTAGGCGCGGCAGCTCTGCCGCGACCGGCTGGGTTTGGATCATATCGGACAGACGGGCCTGTGCGTCGCGCACCGCGTCGCCATCGGGGCTGGCATATTGCCCAGCCAGCATGGCGACCCAGCGATCATAGGCTGGACGCCAGACCCCATGATAATAGTTGCGGAGCTGATAGGCCTTGATCGACGCCGCATCCGTCTTCGCCTCTTCGGCGCGCAGCTTGCCGAGGTCGGTATAGGGCACGCCCTCGCTCAGCGTGTCGTTGAGGCCGAGCGGATTGACCAGCACCAGCTTCGCGACCCGCTCAGGGTACAGGAGCGCGAAGCGCGTGGCGAGGATGCCGCCGGTCGAATGGCCGACCAGCACGACCTTGCCGGTGCCGGCCCGGTCGAGCAGCGCTGCGGTCAGCGCGGCCATGGCGTGGAAACTGTATTGATAGCCACTCGGCTTGGACGATTTACAGAAGCCGATTTGATCCGGCGTGATGACACGATAGCCTGCGGCCGCCAGCCCGCGCGCGGTGTCACCCCAAGTCGCGGCGCAGAAGTTCTTGCCGTGGAGCAGGACGATCGTCGTGCCGTTGGGCTTTGCGGTCGCCGGCCAGTCGAGAAAAGCCATGCGAACCGAATAGCCCTGCGAATTGGCCTCGAACCAGTGCACGGGGGCCGGATAGGCGAACCGCTCCAGATCGGCGCCGAGCGGCACCATTTGGGCAGCCGCAGTGGTCGAAAGCAGGGCTGAGCAGGCTGCGGCATCAAGAAAGCGGAAAGGCATCAATAGGTAACACCGGCCGCGACGCCAATATCCCTGGCACCGCGACGACGTCGTCAGATCGTTCCCTTTGTCTGAGCGCGACTGGTGGGCACAGTTGCCGGATGGTGTGGATGCCGTTGATCTCGCTCGCCGCGCCATCGGCGAAGGGATCGTACTGGCGCCTGGGCCGGTATTCAGCACCAGCGGCGGGTGGCGCAACCACGTATGCTTCGACGTCGCGATGAGCGACGATGATCGGCTATCCGCCTTCTTGCAAAGGGCACGAACATGACTTGATGTCCCTCGACCAATGGCATTTGGTCAGCCTTGTGGCAGAGCGATCAACAGATATGACGTGCGACCTGACGTAACGGCGGGTGGCGTCAGGTCTCTGTCGTTAGGCGGCCAGCGGGTGCATTCTGATCGAGGCACGATCGGCGAAGGTAGTGCCGCGAGCGACAAGCCTGGCGAGCCGCGCCTCGGCGCGGGCGATGCCCTCGTCACGGTCGGCCGGCTGGTGGGCCAGCTGGATCAGCTCGCCCGGCGCCAGCCGGTACGCTTTGCGGATGCCGGGCTGCGGCAGAATGATCGCCCGTGATCCATTGCGGCTCAGATACAGGCGGCAATCGGTCTGCAGGTGGCAGATGCCGTCACGTACCGCGCACAGCGTGATGCCGGTCAGCTGATACCCGGCCTCGCCATCGGCAAAATCCAGATATACCAGATCGTTGCCGCTGCTGTGCGCGATGGCACCGATACGCAGCCGCCCTTCGGCTCCGCCCATTTCGCCGGCGAGGATCGCCGCTCCGGGCTTCATCGCACGGCTGCCGACCAGCATCTGGGCGACGGCCTCAGTGTGGCGGCGGATGATAGTGCTCTTCTCAGTCGTCATGGTCTTCTCCATTTTCATCCCCGGATCGGGGAGCATCCTCCTTCCTTCGTATCTTGCCCCCGGCAGGCGGGCGGGACCGCTGCGGATCCCGCCCTTAAAGGGTCAGCCGTCGCGGTAGCGAGGCACCCAGATGTCGTAGAATTGCTCCCACTCCTGCTGGAATTGTGTCTGCGCGGTTTTGGCGACAAGATCAGGATGCACCTCGCCCCAGCCAGAAGAGCGTTGGACGCGCGACAGACACAGGACATGTGCGTGAGGCCGGCGCGCCGATAATTCGTCGCCAGGCATATGGACCACCGTCATGCTGGTCAGTCGACGTTGCAGAGCCAGCTTTTCCAGCGCGTACATGCCGACCAGCGACAGGATGTCGGCGGGTTGCCAGCTATGCGGGAAGCGGTACGTCAGCACGACCGCCAGCAATTTCTGATGCGCTTTGGCTTTGGCGTCGTAGTCGTGGAAGATGCTTTCCAGCGCGCCGGGTTCGACCGCGACACCGGGCGCCGTGAAGATGCGGTGTGATGCGCAGGTGATAGGCCATAGGCCATCCGCTAGCCAGTCGCGGTCATTGGGTTTGCTGGGTTGGAGTTTCGCGCGGGCAAGATCGGCGACTGAATTGGTCTTTCCCTTTGCCGTTTTGCGCAGCAGTGCGTAGCCGAAATCCGGCATCGACCCCATCGGATCATCGTAGAGCATGTCGTCAGCATCGGACGGGCTGATCCACGGCAGCGGCGTGCTCATCAGCGATCCCCCCAGACGGCGGCAAGAAAAGCATCGGCCCTCGCCAGCCCCGGCGCCAGATCGCAACCTCCGTCCGTTGCGGACAGCCGGGCCGGCCTCATCGGGCGCAAACGACCAGGGGAAAGGCGGAAAATCGCGTCGCTCTCATCCGGTTCTGCAGGGTCGGGCACCAGCCACGCCTCGTTGCTGCGCGAAAGCCAGAGCCGGCGGGCATGATGCCAGACGGTGCCATGGCGCTGCCACTCGCCGACCGCACAGTAGACGGTTCGATGTCCGGCACTCGACGCTTTCACCACCAGCGCGTCGCACCGGGCGATGCGGGTGCCGCGCCCGACGGTGTCGAGATCCCCGCGTGACGGCTCGATCGACGGCACCAAAAGCAATTCAGCGGCCGCGATGTGCAGGTAATTGCGGAAAGGCGGCGGGATGATCAGCACCGACCGGTCGATCCGCCAACCGGCGCGCTCGGCGATGGCGAGCGCGCCAGACAGGGCGCGCGCCTTTGCGAGCTCTCGCTCGCGTGTCACGATGTACATCAAAGTTCCTGATTTTGCGCGGGAACGGCGGGCTGCTCGCCGGCTCCGCACCATCATTTCGCCTCTACGGCACAGCCGCAGGCATCTTCCAAACCATCATACCGGCCGGCCCGGCCGGTCTATCCTTCGCCTTCGCGATGAAGGCGAAGCGCCTGGAGGGCGTAGCAGATTGCCGAGCGTTCCCGCTTCACCGCAGCAGGTGATAGACCGGCGTGATCAGCGTTCGTGCGATCCCTTGCCCCTGATATCCGGAATCGTTGGTTCCGCTTTGCCTTTCGACTTCGCATCATCAGTATGTGGCCCAAGCGTTTTGGCCAATCGACCAAGCTGACCGGATACGCCACGGGGGGATTGCGGCTTTTCCTGATTTGGCGGCGATGCGTTCGGTATCTGCCGTTCAGCGCCTTCAATCCGGTTGCGCCGACGGACCACACCGACAGGCGACGCAGGCGCAGCTCTCTCGCTAGCCCGCAAGACAGGGGCTTTCCCAAGGCGTCCGGTATCACGCAACGCAGGTACGGCCCGCAGCCCGATAGGCGGTTCCAGCGGCATCTTCACGACATGAGGTATGGGTAGAATAGGCTTGCGCGGGCCTCCATGCCGCGGCGGCGTAATGGATGGCAGATCGGATTGCCGCTGCTGTCGTTCAGCGTGCCATTCGGCTAGGCGCGCTTGGAATTCCGCGTAATAATCAGGATGCATCAGCACCCTTTGATCCTCCGCGCTCAGTCCCGTCATGTCGACTTGGTATCGATCGCCAACCGCGGTGACGGCCGCGTTCTTCCGGCCCAAAAGCTCCCATGCCTGTTCGCGAAGCAGGGCTTGTTGACGGCGGGCCGCTTTTCGCCGAGCTTCCCTGTTCGCTTCTGCAATGGTCGGCTGAACGACAGCGGCTTCCATCTCTTCTGGATCTGGCTGATGCCTCACGGATGCCGGAGGGGACTGCTCAGCAACTTCCTTTATGGGCGTGGCTTGCCGATCGCCCGTTTTCTCAGACGTTACAATCGCAGCAACGATTGGTTCGATGCCGAGATCGGCTGGCATCATTAGCGGAAGCTCGAGCGTCCAGGCCTCATGGTTTGACGCGGCGGCCAAATTCGCCGCCGATCGCCGGTCGCGCTCGGCAAGCAGGATACGTTGGACCGGACGCTCGGCAGCAAATTGCCGCATCAGCGTGTCGATGGCGACCGGGACGCGTTGCCCGAGCCGCACCGCGTCACCCTCGATCACCAACAGCGCCGGGTCCGCCGCGTGTTTGACGAGCCACGCGCGCAGCCGATCGCATTTGCGGTCGTCGTAGCGCGACGGCATCGGTGTGGCGAGCTTCTTCACCCGGACAGGCGGATGGTATGTCATGGCGGATCTGCGGGCCTGGTCCTGTGACGCCTGCTGCGTCGCGGCCTGCACGACACGCCATTCGGCAGCCACGCGGGCCTCTGCCTGTGCCAGCGCCCGGCGTTCGGCATCACGCTCCGCTGGTGAAGGGCTGTGCCGGTCGACCCAGGCGAGGTGCTCCAGCGCTGCGGCGCGCAGATCGTCGTCACCGGCTCTCTTCTTCACTGGTCGACCCGGTTCAGGCGTCAAGGTGCGGATCACCGCATCGGCGCGGGATCGCGCCATCGCGACAACGACATCGGCCAGTTCCGCCTGCAGACGTCGCCGGATCAGCCGGCGTTCAAGCCTCTCGCAGCGATCAAGGGCTGCCAACGCATCGCGATCATGTGCGAAGGCCGAACGAGAAAACGCGACTTCCTTCTCCAGCGCTGCTTCGGCGGCCGTCGCCCGCGCTTCGCAAGCAGCGGCCTCGTCGGCGACGATTTTGCGGGCGTTGCGCGACCCCACCTCGGTTACGATACCCCGGTGCTCGAGCCCAGTGGCGCGGTTGCCCATATGCTCGAGCGGGGTCATGGCGATGCCGTAATCGGCATAGGTGCCGTGCAGGTACCGGACGATGTCGGGCCGACCGCCGACGACCTCGTTGACGGTGCTGATGAATCGCCGCCGCATGAGGGCTGCTACATTCGGCCGCCCCATGCCATCCGTACCGATGTCGGCACCATAGCGGACCTTGGACTGAGCAAAGGGTCGAACGTTCTTGCCGTTTCGACGTTCGACATATTCGAAGTCCCAACACCCATGCTCGTCCAGCCATCGGCAGGGCCGGTCATAGCCATCGACATGGATGTGGAAATTGCGGCGGTCGTTATGCCGGTCGGGCTGGTGAATCGCGCCGATCACCATCCACCCGTCATCGCCAAGCTCGCCGCAGAAGCGAGATAGGATTTCGTACCGATCATGGACCGACAGTCCGTCGGGGAGTTCACCGACAAAGCGGTGCTGCACCCGTCCGGTGCGGCCCTGCTTCCATTGGAACAGGCCCTCGCCCGCCGGATGTGCGTCGAGCCAGGCAAGCCGGTCAAACGCCTCTTCTTCGGTTACCTCCGCCACCGGGATTTCACGATCCCTGAACAGCTTGGCTGTTTTTGCAGCCTTTTCTTTCAGCTCATCGCGTCCATCACGGAGACGACGGCTCATCGCGCGCAGCCAGTCCGGGGCGATCCCCATTCGCTCGAATATTCTGAATCCGTCGACCTGCGCCGTCGATGCCATCAGATAATGCGTGCGCGGCGAGGACTCGGAGCGTTCCGCCGCCTCGAACAGGCTACGCTGCCGACCCCGGTCGCCCGGGATGTTGGTGAACATCGCCAGCCGATTAGTCTCGGCGCGCAGATCCTGCGCGTCGAGCAGGTCGATCGCCAGATCTCCGACCGGATTCTGCAGGCCGGTTTCCCGGCGGATATAGTCGATATGCGCCGCGACCCCGATCGTGGCACCGCTGGTGACATAGTCGAAATGGTCCCCTGCCGTCATGGCCGCAGTCTTGTGGCCGTGCCGGACGTGGCCGTCCTTGCGGGTCGGCGCGAACGTCCGCGTGATCGGCTTGACGTCGAAATGCGGTATGCGGAAGCCGCACGTCTGGCGGTCGCGACCGGTCAGCGGGCTGGCGGTAAAAAAGTCGACGACGCGCTGATTGGTCGGCGCTTTGGCTCGCCGTTTCTTCCCCTTGCCGGTCTGCTCGGTCACCCCCTGAACGCGGAAGCGGGCACGGGACAGCGTCGCACCGATCGCGTCGCGATCGTCCTGCTGCTGACGCCGCAGCAATGCCCGCACGTGATGGGCATAGACCGCGCGTTCGCCGCTATCTGTGCCGGGTGACGCCATATGTCATATTGTCCCGGACCGGCCGGGATAGGGCAACCCCCTCGACGAACACGTCGCCTCCGCCTTCCGGAAGCCGACAGGCTGGAGGACACCGCCCGCCGCCGATGGTCACGGCGGCGGGCGGCGCACGGCAGATTGGCCCGCCAATCTGCGTAGTCGCGCCTCCAGCTTTCTCTCTTGTCCTTCTCCTATCCTTGCCCGGGCTCTTTCTTGTGCTTTCCTGCCCCTCCGGCGGCATAGCCGCCGGCCGCTCATCGCCGCCGTGCGGCCGGCGGCTATGACCCGCAGATCATCGACCCGCGCAGCCGGATCGTGGCGTCGCGGCGGGTGACGATCAGCGCCGCGTCGGTGGTGACCGTCTCGTAGCCCATCGCCCGAATCCGGGCGGTATCGACGACCCGGATGGTCAGGTCGCCGGACCGCCAGGCGTCATGGGTGAACGGGAAAAGGGCCTTCGCATCACGTCGCGGTTTCAGGACAACGATGCGACCGCGGACTTTGATCATCGCCGTGTTACCGGCAGCGACGAAGTGGATCGATCCGCCCCGGCGGGGCGACCAGTAGCAGCCGGTACCGTCAAGGCCAGCCGCCTGCCAGTCCGCCTTCGTCGTTGCCTCCAGCACCGCAGGGCGAGGTGCCGCATCCACTGTGGCTATGGACGTCAGCACCGGCACCAGCGCCGCAACGATCCGAAGCGTCAGCGCGCCCCTCATGCGCCGACCTCGATGACGCTGCGCTCGCCCATGATCCGGTGGGAGCGGGCGACCTGCGCGCCCAGTGCACGCTGCACTAGCCAGAAGAACCCGGCGGTTGCCGCCTGCGGCCATTCCCCCGCCAGCCATCTGTCGATACGGAACTGGGCTGCGACGAGGCCGATGACGAATGCGGCTGCAGCCCACCACATCGCCAGCCTGGCGGCAAGATAGACGCCGTCGACGATCCATAGCCGCAGTCGCGACGCCGCCGGTTGCCAGATCGCCCAGCCGAACAAGGTCAGTGGCGCAGCCACCGCAGCGCCGTAGGCCACCGTTGGGTCGAGATTGGCCGCCACCAGATGATAGGCGAGGAACCCGACTCCGCTCAACAACAGCGCGGCACCGGCGGCGCGGAAAACACCGATCCGGCCGAGCACATCGCCTAGGATCATACCGATGAGGTAGGGCATATACCGCTCCTGTCAGAAGGATTTGCCGACCGCGCCGATCCGGGCGCTTACCGCCCGGTCGACTAGTGCGCGCGCCTCGCGGTCCGCAGCGCTACCGGGCAGCAGCATAAGGTGCATGCCGGTCGAGTCGACTTCGAGCGATATGGTCGCGCCGTCCTTGCCTTGCGGAGCGATCAGAACCCCTTGGCGTGGGCCATAGATCGATGGGCCGTAGCGGGCGATGACCTCGGCTCGGATCTCGGCATAGCTGCGACCAGCTTCCGGCGCGCGGTACCCCACCACGCCGACCCTCCCACCGTCCGGCGTAGGGACGATGTTGATCCGGATAGTCTCTTCGCCCTTAACCCCGTTGTAATTGTAAACGCCGGAACGGGCGGACGTCGGCGGTATTTGATTGCGCCGTCTGGCAACCGCTTCCTCCACGACTTCTGCCCAGCTGTTGCCGGGATCAGCAGTCACCGTCCAATCGGTCCTTCGCAAAAGCGCCACCGCGTCGGCCGCCTTCATGCCGGGACGGATGCCAGCAATGTCGAGCAGTTTGGTCGGTTTGGGTGCCGTCTTCACCGACTGTGCTTCGCATGGTGCGCTGACCGTACCGCTAATCGTCAGCAGCATAACGGTGGCAATCGGCATCGTTCTGAAAATCGTCATCGTCGTCTTCCTCGGCAGTTGGACGCGCGACGTCGCTCGCCGGAAAGCCATCCCGACGTCGCAGGTCTTGGTGCATTGAGCTTCGTCGCCGACTGGCGGCGTCAGTTGAGAGGTGGTGCCCGTGCGGCGAAGTGGCAGGTCATCGCAGCACCAGCGTCACGAAGCCCGCCGTGTCGGTCGCACCTGCGACATGGCCGGCATCCAAAGCGTGGGCGATGCCGAAGCGCAGCGAGGACATCGGCGACAGTGCCGCCGACCAGCCCAGCTCCACATCCAGTTCACGTGCTGATGGGGCCAGATCGACCACCGCCATTCGCGTCGCCAGCGCGCCCGACATCAAGTCGTAGGTTACCGGCATCAGCATCGCGACCCGTGCGCGTTCGACGCGGAGCGGCGAGGACAGACCGAGCGTCGCGACGCCGCCGAGCAGGCCGCGTGAGCCTTCGATCGCAAAGGCGGTGCCCAGCACCGGTTGGTTGAAGCGTATCAGCGCGGACCCGCCGCGCACGTGAGTGGTGGCAGCCGTCGCTCGTGCAGACAGTGCCATCCCAGCGACGGTACGTCGCATCGTCAGCGTCGCCATCGTCGTCGATGCCCCCTCCAGACCGAGGTCTGGACCGCCTCAACCCCAGCACACGGCCACGCTCGGCGAGGTCGGTTAGCTCCAGCCCAATTCCCAGCGGCGTCGTTATTGCGACGGTGCGCTGCCCGGTCCGACGATCACGCGACGTGCCGGAAGCGACCGACGCCGACCAGCCCGATCCGGTCCAGCTCGACGACATACCAACCGGCGTCGCGCCAATCCCGCGCAGCGGCGATCCGGCAAGGCTGCCGCCTTGGCCGATCGCGACTTTCGCGCCGAGCGTCACCGTCTGCCCTCTTGCCGGGGAGAAGGACATAAATGCCGGGCGGTTCGATCGCGCCCCTTGCCAATAACCTGTCGTCGTAGCCGACGAAGCAAAGCCGAAGCGCGTATCAGCGGCGCTTGCCACCATCCATGGCGGATCGAGCGGTGTCAGCATCGCGTTCGCCAGCAGACCTGATCCCCGCGACAAGATGCCTGCAGCTCGGGTCATGCGGAAGTCGCGGCCATAGCGGTCGACCACTGTCATGCCACCGATCTTGTCAGCGACGGTCACGGCCCCGCCGAAGGGGGCCGACATGGTCAGCGAAGAAAAGCGCGCCAACGCCGTCTGTGCTCCAGCGAATGCGCTGGCAGGTGCCTGCGCTTGCATGGCTTTTTCAACATTGAGCAGGCCAGCGCCAAATTTTTCGTCGACACCTGCCGCACCAAGGTCGGTAGCGGTGTCGAGCAGGATGCGGCTGATTACCTTGCCGCCGAGTTGCGGCCAGTATTGCTTGAGCAAAGCCGCCGCGCCGGCGATCGCAGGTGCCGCGAAGCTGTTTCCCGTGACGGTCGTGATGGAGCCGTCCTTGTCCACGACGTCGATGTTCGATGCGACGACCGCGAGGGTGCGATCCGCCAGCGCGCCGGGAGTCCCGTTGCCGCTGGGGGCCTGCAGGCTCCGGTCGACGCGGATGCCGAACAGGAACCATTCCTTGTTGATCATGTCGGCGCCGACCATGTTCTCGGTAACCTGACCCGCGAAGCTGTCCAGGCCGACGTCGTTCGAGACCGATTGGATGACCAGACGGTCGTTGGTCCGCACGAGATCCATCGCCTTTCGCTGTTCGGCGGCGATCTGGCCGCCTGCGAAGCCGTTCAGGCTCATGCTGATGACGAACGCCCCCTTCTCTACCGCGTAGGTGATCGCGGGAGCGATGAGCGCCGAGTTCGGACCACCGCCCTCGGGCACCGGGCCGGACGTCGGACTGACGTTCGACATGTCCGGACCCGCGATCTTGAGCGCGAGAAGGGTCGCCTCCGGCGCCACGCCCTGGATACCCTTGGTGTCGCGGGCCGCCAGCGCGACCGATGCCGTCCCGCTGCCGTGACCGTTGTTATCCTTCAGGTCGTAGCGGACGATCTCGGCGGCGCAGGTGGCGCAGCGGGCGATCTTCTGGTCGAACGAGGTGCTGTCCGCCGAAATCCGGCCCTTGAACTCCGGCTCGTCGACATTGATGCCGGTGTCGATGACGGCGATGGTGACGCCCTTGCCGGTGATCCCGCGATCATAGGTATAGGCTGCCTTCATGCCGACCACGGCACCCGACGCCTTGTATTCCGCACTGTCGGCTGCCGTCGGCGGTGGAGTGGGTGTCGGCGACGGTGTTGGACTGGGTGCCGGGATCGACCCGGACGAATTGATGCCGCCGCCTCCACCACATGCGGCGAGAAGCACCGCCACGGAAGCGGTCGTCGAATTCTTGATGATGGCAAGCCGTCAATTGCGGCTTCCAATAAGTGCACCCACGCCCGAACCCCCGTCCGCGTGGTGCCGATCGGCTTCCCCAGCCGGCGGCACCGCCCTGTAGAAACGAGGCGGTGCCGGCCCAAAAGCCGGGGATTGGAAACCTGCGATAAGACAGGCGCGAGCGTCTTTGGGCTTGCGCCTTGGACATACACGCCCGCTCCCCGGCCGAATAGAATTCGGGCCGGGCGTACGGCTACTTATCGACGAGGTTTCCACGCCTCGGTCCGCCTACCGGCGAACGTCTCGACTCTAAGCCGGATGCGTTAACAATCTCAAGCGACGATTAGTGCGGAAGCAAAAACCCTGTGCAAAACGCGGTTCACTTCGTCTTGTCCGCTTTCGGTCGTCCCAGTCGACTGGGCGTACGCGCTCCGAACTTCAGGCGGTCCGCCGGGCGAATGCGGATCGGCAGACTCCGCTGGATATGGGCGGTCAGCGGCGTCAGGTGTTTCAACGCCTCCAGTTTGATCGATAGTTCCGCCTCGTCGTCATAGGTGCGCGCAGTTTCGGTTTCCCCTTCATGGCCGAAGATGTCGCAGCGGACGCTATCCGGCACGACGCCCTTCAGGATCGAAGTGGCCGTGCCGCGGAAGCTGTGGACATCCTTGTCCTTCCAGGCGCCGCCCACCTGATGCCGCCAGGGCGTTCCGTTGGGGAACGCCCATTTTCTCCACGGATTGAAGATGCTCTTGTAGAAGGTGCTGGCGAAGCTGGAACTGCCCGGCGATGCCATGTCTGGAAACAGCATGGTGCAGCCCGCCGCACGGATCGCGTGGACATACTCGATGAAGCCCAGCCGGATGAGTTCGGGATGGATGGGCAGCTTCCGGACGGACTGAACATTTTTCAGCCCACGGTCTTCGGTGAAGTCGATCTGAAAATACGGGATCGGCTCATCTTCATGCATATCGCTGAGCGATAACCCGGCCAGTTCCGAACTGCGACCGCCGTAGAGCGGAAGCATCAGCGGCAGCCAGTACCAGGCATCGTGCAGAATCTCGCTGCCGGGCGTCAGGCGGCGATCGATCCCAGCCGCCCCGGTCCAGATCGGGGCCGACAGCAACCGTCGGACTTCCTGCTTCGTCCAGTTGGCGCGCTTCTCCCGGTCACGCTTGCGTTGTTGACGAGCCTTTTTGCCGACGCCTTTCCGCGCCTTCTTGAAGCTGATCGGCTCGGCAGGACGATGACCCTCCTCGTCGTTCGCACCCTCGGCATGATCAAGAACGGCCATGATCCACGTGATGTGCTTGTTGACCGTGATTTGGGAAACGCCGAGCATGTTGGGCGCCATGGTCTTGGCCCGTTCCAGGCTCGCCGCGATACCCCCCGCGCGTTCCTCGGTCGTGCGGCCCCAGCGGTTGGGCAGGGCGCGGCACAGGTGGGTGAAAGCGGTCACATGCTCCTGCGTGATATCTTCAATGAAGACGTCGCCGCCGCAGGCATAGTCGAACAGGCGAATGGCGGTCCGAACCTGCTGGATCGTGACAGCGTCCCATGCGCGCTGGCGTTCATGGACCGCGATGCAGGCGTCGGCGGCGTCGACGAGGCGTTGCTTCGCCTTGGCCGGCACCGGCTGGACTGCCACCTGCTCGACCGAGCTGGTCGATTGCGGCTTGGACGGCTGAGGTGGCGTGACCGACGTCGTTTCCCATGCGAATGGCGTATCGTCCGCAAGCGCGTCGTCGATCCATTCGGCGGGCACATCCTCGTCCAGGGACAGGTTCGCCGTCGCCTTCCGGCACGCAATGGCCTTGGCGGCGCAGATGGTGCGGCGCATCTTATCCAGGTTTGCCGCCGTCGGCGCGATACCGAAATTTTCGACATAAGTGCCGATCTGCTCCCCGGAGACGGGGCTTCCGCCCTGAAGGTCGAAGACCGTATCGGCGACGGCCCTGGCCTCGGCGAGGTTCCAGCCGTTGGCGGTCAGGCGATCATGGTCGTCGGGCGTCCATTTCGCGTCCACTCCGCGAGTGGACAGGAAGGTCCACGCCTCGGCATAGCGGGAGTTGAGGCTGGCATGATCGACGGCGGGAGTGCTGCTGGCGACCTGATCCTCGAGAATGCGCTGCAACTGCCAGCGCAGTGCGTCGCTGAACACCTTCTTGAGTTGATCCGGGCTGACACCCGTCGACCGCTCGCCATATCCCATGCGCAATGTTTCCGCCGCTGAACCGAGACGCAAGGCGATAACCCGCGCGTCTGCAAAGCTCATTGCACCGATGGGTAACGCCAGCGTTAACCGAACGCCAGCAACCGTCATTTTCTTCCGCCACCAATAGCGACTGCCACGCAGCGCCACGTTCGAAAAGCCCATTCCGCCACCCCAAGGGGTACAGCGAGGGGTACAGTCGTGGGTACAACCGTCCCTGATCGCCGCCGTTAAGACGCGAAATCAAAGACTTGCAAGCGGATGGTCGGGGAGACAGGATTCGAACCTGCGACATCCTGCTCCCAAAGCAGGCGCGCTACCAGACTGCGCCACTCCCCGACAGGCGGTTGCCCTTAGGGGAAGCGGGCGGCCGGACGCAAGGGCTATTTCAGTCCGATCACAGGTTCGCCTGCTCTTCGATGGGCAGGTCGGCATCGGGCGGGTAATAGAGCCCGGCGCATTCTTCACGCAGGCATCCGCCCTCGATCTCGATGTCATCGCGATAGGCATCGGCGATGAAGCTCAGCGTATCGACATGCCGCGCCTCGAAATACATGGCGTGGACGTCCTCGCGTCCGGCTCCATAAACGACGCGGCCGACCTTCGACCAGATCGACGCCATGGTGCACATGCCGCAGGGCTGCAGCGTCGAGTAGAGCGTCGCGCCGCGCAACTCCATTTCCCCCTCCCCTTCGCAGCCACGGCGGATCGCCATCATTTCGGCATGGGCGGTGGCGTCGGGCAGTTCGTGCGTCTGGTTCCGCTCGGCCGCCAGAACGCGACCGTCCAGCACGATCACCGATCCAAGTGGTGAGGTGGATGGGTCGGAGCCCTTGGAACGTGCGACCTCGATCGCCATCCGCATCCAGTGTTCGTCTTCCGAAGTCATAGGCACCGAACGCCGGATCGACACTTATGCTCCCGCTTCGTCAGGCGGTTTCCCCAAAGCCCTAAACGCTTCACGGCAGGGACAAGAATCACACCTCTCGATAGTGGAAATAGTGGAAGTCGGCATGGCGTCCCGTCCCCGCCATATCCTGACACGCCATCCCGACAAAGCTGCCCGTAAAATTGGGCAGGCCGGCCAGCGTCGCTTCGTCCGACAACAGGCTGGCATCGAAGGTCTCGGCCAGCCACTGCCAATCCCCCGCCCCCACCGCGCGAAAGGCGAAGCGCAGCGTCTCGTGATTGACGGCGGCATGCAGTTCGATAGGCCCCTCCGGCGCGGCGATCGGCGCCGTGAGCAAACTCTGCCCGTCGCCCGTCGGCAGAACCGACAGCACCTGGATCACTCTTTGGCCCACATCGTCGGCGGTGATGTGCAGATAATGGAATTTGGTGCTGTTATAATAGCAGACGAGCCCCGCCGCTTGCTGGAAATGCTCCGGCTCGAACTCCACCAAGGTCGTCGCACCATAGCGGAATGCGCTCGGACGGCGCGCGACCAGGGCCTGCTCGAAATGGCTGCCGATCGTATCGCGACCGTAGAGCCGCAAATGGCCCGGCCGTTCGGTCAGGTTGAACAGTCGCTCCGACCGAGGAGTACGAAGCCATTGGAACGCGGCGGGCAATATCGGCCCATCGAACATATCGCGTTCGTCCTCCGCCGGAACGGGGCCTGCTTCCGCGTCCGGCTCGGCACAGCGCAACCAGCCGTCCTCGCCCCAGCGCATCCGCCGGATCGCCGTTTCGCGGCCCAGCACGCACCGGTCCCTGACCGGGAGCGGCCGCCCGCAGAGATAGGCCATCCAGGTCTCACCCTCTGGCGTCTCGACCAGATCGCCATGGCCGGTGCGTTGCAGCGGCGCGGACGGGTCGTGGCGCGCGGTTAGGACGGGGCCATCCGGATGAAGCTCATAGGGGCCGAACAGATGGCGCGACCGGGCCATCACCACCGCGTGGGCCCGCTCCGTCCCCCCCTCCGCCACCAATAGATGATACCAGCCGTCCCGCTTGTAGAGGTGCGGCCCCTCGGTAAAGCCGAGTTCGGTGCCTTCGAAGATGCAGCGACGCGTACCCAGCAACCGGCCGGTCGACAGGTCGATCTGCTGGATGACGATCCCGGCAAAGCGCTTGCGGTCCGGGCGGTGGTCCCACAGCATGTTGAGCAACCAGCTCCGCCCATCGTCATCGTGGAACAGCGCGGGGTCGAAACCGCTGCTGTTAAGATGTACGGCATCACTCCATTCGCCGTCGATCCGGTCGCACGACACCCAGTAATTGTGGAAATCGCGCAAAGATGCTCCGCGCGCGCCATCGACGGTGGTGCGGCCATAGCGTTTCACATCGGTGAAGATCAGGTGGAACCGTCCGTCCTTGTAGCTGAGGTCGGGGGCCCAGACGCCGCAGCCATCGGGATCGCCGCGCATGTCAAGTTGCGCGGCCCGGTTCAGCGGACGCGCGACCAGCGTCCAGTTCGCCAGGTCGCGGCTGTGATGGATCTGGACGCCGGGATACCATTCGAAGGTGGAGGTCGCGATATAGTAATCCTCGCCCACCCGCACGATCGAGGGGTCGGGGTTGAAGCCACGCAAAATGGGATTGTTGATCGTCATGCGGGTTTTCGCACCAGGGTCCAGAGGAGGGCCGCACCTGCCAGATCAAGCAGGCCGAGCAGGATGAAAAAGGGTTGGTAGCCGACCTGATCGACCAGCGAACCGAGCGTCAGCGTGAAGAGCAGCACGCCCAAATTGGCCGCCGTTCCCGACACGCCGGTCGCAGTCGCCACCTGATCCTGCGGGAACAGGTCTGAGCACAAGGTGATGACGGTAACCGACAGCGTCTGATGCGCGAACCCGCCCAGGCACAGGAGCGCGACGGCGGCGACGGGGCTGTTCACGCTGCCCACGAACATCATGCCCGTCATCAGCACCGCCCCGAGCGTGAAGGCCCCTCGCCGCGCATCGATCAGATTGATCCCGCGCCGTTGGAGAAAGGCCACCACGGCGGGGCCGAACAGGCAACCGAGATCGGCTGCCAGAAAGGGCAGCCAGGCGAACAGAGCGATCTGGGTCAGATCGAAATGCCGCGCCTGAACGAGATAGAGCGGCATCCAGAGCGACAGCATCCCCCAGACCGGATCGGCCAGGAACCGCGCCGCCGCGATCGCCCACAGGTTGCGACGGCGAAGCAGTTCGCCCAGCGGCGGGCGGCGGCGATGCTTCGCCAGCGACGCCTCCTGCCCCTCGACGATCAACTGGCGTTCGCCTTCGGAAAGCGAGCGGTGCCGGGCAGGCGGTGCGTACCAAAACAGCCAGGCCAGTACCCAGAGCAGCCCCAACCCGCCCGCGACGAAGAACGCCGCACGCCAGCTATGGTGAAACACCGCCCAGGCGACCAGCGGCGGCGCGAAGACCGCGCCGAACGACGCCCCGATCTGGTAGATACCGCCCGCCACGCCACGCTCACGCGCCGGAAACCATTCAGCGACCACCTTCATGCCCGCGGGTTGGGCTGATCCCTCGACCAGCCCCAGCGCGCCGCGAAGCCCGGCAAAGCCTAACCAACCATTCGCAAAGCCATGCCCCAGCGTGATCAGCGACCAGACCGCGACGAACAGGCTGAACCCGAACTTCAATCCGAACAGGTCGAGCAGATAGCCCGCCACCGGCTGGAACATGATGCCGAACTGAAAGGCGCCGGTGATCCAGCTATATTGCGCGGACGAAATATGCTGCTCGGTCATGATCGCGGGCGCAGCGACGCCCAGGATGCTTCGGGTCAGATAGTTGATGACCATTGCCGCGACGAACAGGCCGATGATCGTCCAGCGGATATAGGGAAAGCGCTTCATATCCGATCCCCGCCCATTCCTGGCGTCATTGCCCGCGCTGCATCGCATGTCGATCCATGCAACCGCTGGCTTTGCCCCTTCACCCCGTCCGATCCCGCCGCTATCCGCATGCATTGGCGCGGTGCAAGCGCCGACGACAGGACAGGATGCCCTTGACGCGTAGCAAAGGACGCCCGCGCGGCGTGACGATCATCGACGTGGCCAAACAGGCCGGTGTCTCGCCCATGACCGTGTCGCGCGTCATCAACGGCGACGCGGGCGTGCGCGACGAGGTTCGTGCGCATGTCCGCGACGTGATCGCCCAACTCAACTACACGCCCAATCTGATGGCGCGCAGCCTGGTGACGTCGCGCGAAATTCGGATCGGCGTCATCTACTCCAACCCTAGCGCCGCCTTCATGAGCGAGTTGCTGGTCGGCGTGTTCGAGGAAGCCTCGACCCGCGCGGCGCAGCTTTTCCTGTTGAAGGGCGAGCAGGGCCGTCCGCCGACGCGCGAAGCGATCCAGGGGCTGATCGCACAGCGGATCGCCGGGCTGATCCTGGCGCCGCCGCTGGGCGAATCGAGCTTCGTGCGCGAGATCATTCGCGAGGCCGGCTTGCCGCTGGCCATCGTCGGCGGCGTCGCGCCCGATGCCATCTGCGTGTGGATCGACAATGCCCGCGCCGCCTATGACATGACGCGCCATCTGATCGGGCTGGGACATCGGCGCATCGGCTTTGTCCATGGCAATCCCGACCAGACCGCCAGTATCGAGCGTCTCACCGGTTTCCAGCGTGCCATCGCCGAGGAGGATGAGCTGGAGACGCAGGTCGTCCAGGGCGATTATAGCTATGCCTCCGGTCTGCGCGCGGGCGAGGAACTGCTGGGCAGCGAAAGGCCGCCGACCGCCATCTTCGCCAGCAACGACGATATGGCGGCGGCGGTCGTCTCGGTCGCGCACCGCCGCCACCTCGACGTGCCGGGCGATCTGACCGTGGCCGGATTCGACGACAGCACCGCAGCGACGACATTGTGGCCGCCGCTGACCACCATTCACCAGCCGGTCCGGCAATTGGCGACGGTGGCGTTGCATATGCTGATCCAGGAAATTCGCGGCAGCGTTCCGGCTTCCGAAGGCCGGAACCGCGTGACGGTGCTGGACCATCAGTTGATCGAACGCGACTCCACCGCCCCGCCCCGGCCTTGAACGATCAGTCCGCCCCCGACACGGGCCGGGGCGGAGCGCGAAGACGTGGTCCACGATCTAGCGCGCCGAGGCCGTCACACCGGCTTCGGTCTGAACCACCGGCTTCATCGCCCCATCCGGATTATAATGGAGCCGTTCCACCGTCACCGCGCGCCGCCCGATCGCCCCGCTCTGATCGCCGATCGCGAGATTGGCGTTATGCAAAAACAGGTAGGACTTGCCTTTGAAGTCGGCGATACCGGGATGGATGGTGAAGCTGTACTTGCCCGATCCGGTCAATAGTCCGCGATAGGTCCATGGCCCTTTCAGCGATGGCGCGGTGGCGTAGGAGATATGCTCGTCACGCTGCGTCGTCCGGTCGAGCGAGGCATAGGTCAGGTAATAAAGCTTCCCCCGCTTGTGGAGCCAGGGCCCCTCCTCGAAATGCGGCGGGGTGATCTCGGTGATCGGGCCATCGATCTCGATCATATTGGGCTTCAGCTTGGCGATGTAGCATTGCCGGTTGCCCCAGGCGATCCATGTCGTGCCGTCATCATCGGTCAACACGGTCGGGTCGATGTCTTCCCAGCTATGCGTCCCCTTGGGCGTCATCTCGTTGGTGATCAGCGCGGAGCCCTTGGCATCGACAAAGGGGCCTGTCGGCGTGTCGGACACGGCGACCGCGATCGCCTTGCCCGGATGACTGTCGTCATGCTCAACCGCGGCGTAGAACCAGTATCTGCCGCTCTTGTGGATGGTCTGGCTGGCCCAGGCGTCCTTCTTCGCCCATTTGAAGTCACGCACGTTCATGATGGGCCCGTGCCGCGTCCAGTTCCGCATGTCGGTGGTCGAATAGACCAGCCATTCCTTCATGTTGAACATCTCGTCCCGCTGCGCCTCGTCATGCCCGACATAGAGGTACAGCCGCCCCCCCACGACCAGGGGCGCGGGGTCGGCGGTGAACGCGTCGCGGATGATCGGATTCGACCCCGGCACGGCGGATGGGGTATCAGCCGCCATGCCCATCACCGGCAAGGCGGCCAGCAGTACCGCTCCGATCATCCGTTCCATCATCACCACATCCCCCCTCAAAAGTTGAACCGCACGCCGGCCCGGTACACGCGACCGAGCACGTCATAGAGCGCCGGGTTCACGAAATAGGGCGACCGCGCCGGATCGCGATTGAACACATTATCGACCTTGAAATAAGCGGTTACCGCCTTGGTCACGTTATAGGTGCCGCCCACGTCGAAATAGAAGGCGCCGGGGATGAAATTATTGTCGATCGTCGGCCGATTGGCGGTCGAGGCGGGGCAGCCGGTGGTGCACTCGATATACTGATTGCCCAGCTTGCCGTCGCTGAACCAGCGCTCCTGCAGCAGCAATGACCAGTCGTCGGTGGCATAGGTCTGCACCGCCAGCCACTTCCACTTCGGCGTGCTGCCGATATTCACGCCCGCCGTGTCGTTGGGGATCGTATTGGGCAGGCCGGTATCGGTGATGAAGCGCCGGATATTGGTCGCCAGCGCCCGCAGCGTCAGGCTGCCCGGCAGGCCCAGCGGATTGCGCCAGCGATAGCTCGCCTCGATGTCGAAACCATCGGTCAGGATCGACGCCAGGTTGAAAGACTGGACGTTGATATAATTTGGCCCATTGGGGTTGTTCAGGTTGAACACACCGCAGGTCTCCGGCGCGATGTTCAGATAGCACAGGTTGACGATGTCCTGCGCGCCCAGGCTGGAGATGACGTCGGTGATCTTGATCTTGTAATAGTCGACCGACAGGCTGAGCCCCGGGATCGCCTGCGAGTTGGAGAAGGCGATGCCCAGCGTCGTGTTGCGCGCGATTTCGGGCGTCAGGTTGACGTTGCCGATGGTGTTCTGAAGCGCCAGCACGTTGACGTTGTTGAAGGGGTCGAAAAAGCCCGGCAGCGTGGTCGTGACCGGCGCCGCGAACAGTTCCGACAGATTGGGCGCGCGCACGTCGCGAGAGGTCACGCCGCGAATGCGCAGGCCGTCGACCGGCAGGTCCCAGGTGCCGCCGATCTTCCAGGCCCACACGGTGCCCGACGTACTGTAATCGGTAACGCGCACCGCGCCGTTAATGTTGGCGCGCCCGCCGGCCTCCGAGTTGATGATCGGCAGGTCGGCCTCGATAAAGGCCTCCTTCACGCTATAGGCACCGCTGCCATTCTTGTAGTTGCCCGCATACCAGTTGTTGCCATCGGCCAGCAGGACCGGGTCGGCGGGATAGGCAGCGTTGGCGGGCGTATTCGCAAAGCCCGCGCCATATGGGTCGGCCCGCACGCGGTAATATTCGTGGCGGAACTCGCCGCCGAACGCGATCGACACCGGTCCTGCCCAGGACGAGAAGGGCGAGCCCGAGAAGTTCAGGCTGATCACGTCCTGCGTCTGGCGCGTCTGCTGATAGGGTCCGTATTGCGGCATGATATAACTCATTGCCGCGGCCGACGGATTACCGCCGAAGATATTGAGCGGCTGACACCCGTTGGCGCGCGCAGTCGCATCGGCGCAGACGATCGCCCCGTTCAGCGTGGTCGCGTTGATCGCCTGGTTGAAGCGGCGCGACAGCATGATGTTGCTGACGTCCACATCCGTATAGTTGGTGCCGTGCTCGTAATACATGTCATAGGACCAGTCGGAACCGAGCACCGGTTCCCGCCCCTTGGCCCCCGCGACGAAACGGTACTGGCGACGGTCGGTATAGACCTGGGTATTGCCCAGCGCGGCGTTGCTGGTGCCGTATTGGAAATTGGTGATGCCCGCCGTGGCGCAAGCCGCCTTGACCAGCGCGGGGACATAAGGATTGGCGCACTGGATGGTCAGGTTGGGGCGGTTCTGCCCGCCGACCGGCTGGTTGTTGGTCTTGACCTGGCCGATATTGATCGTGCCGTAAATCTCGCCGTTGGGCGCGAAGTCATAGCCGATCCGGCCATAGCCGTTCACGCGCTGAATCTTGGATTGCAACGAGCGACCCGCATCCACATTACCCGACAGGTCACCACCCTGGCAAAAACCGGGGAGACATCCGCTGACATTGCCCGCCGCGTCCCGCGCGGGCACGCCGTTCGATCCGTACTGGAACTGGAACGGATTGCCCGACTGGTCAAAGGCGATGCCCTGAAGCGGCCCGGCGGTGATCAGGCCATATTTGGTGTAGTTGTACGCCTGCGCATAGTCGCGAAACAGATATTGCGGCGATCCGTCGTTCAGCACGTTGCGGTTGATCAGCGTGGACTGGCGGAACCAGTCGCGCCCGCCCGCCAGGCCGATGCCGAACTGCCCCCCGCCGACGCCTTCCTCATGCGCATATTCGGTGCTGGCGATCACATGCAGGCTGTCGTTGAGCAGGCTGGTACCGCCCGCCAGCTGGACCAGCACTTGTTCATCGTCGCCATAGGTGGTCAGACCACCCTGGACATTGCCCTTGATCCCCTTGAACCGGGTATCGGTGATGAAGTTGACGACGCCGCCGACCGCGTCCGAACCATAGGAGGCCGAGGCACCGCCATTGACCACGTCGACCCGCTTGATCAGCAGTTGCGGAAACAGGCTGATGTCGGGAACGCCGGTGACGTTCGCACCGACCACCCGCTGGCCATCGAGCAGCGTCAGGGTTCGGATCGCGCCCACACCCCGGAGCGAGAAAGAGCTGAGCCCCTGCTGACCGCTCGACGTACTGAAGGTGTTGGTCGCGGTGCCGGTCGAGCCCTGAAGCGAGGGCAATTGCGCGACCGTGGTGAAGATATTCGGTTGCGCATTGGCGGCGATCTGCTCCTCGCCGATCACGGTCGTCGGGGTCGGCGCGGTAAAGCCGCCGGTCGTGATTCGCGAGCCCGTGACGATGATGTCGCGCGCATTGGTATCGCCGACCTGGTCGTCCGGCGCAGCCGTGTCGACCGATGCCGCCGGAGCGTCTGCCTGATCGGTCTGAGCCGCCTGGTTCGGTGGCACCTGAGCCCAGGCCGGCGTCGCGACCGTCGCCGCCGCCAGAACCACCAAGCTTGCCGCGCCAAGAGTGCGCCGACGCACGGTGCGGCTATGCGATCCCGTCATCATCTCAAACCTCTCCCTTTTCGTCCCGTTTTATCTGGTAACGTTACCAACGTCATTTCGCGTTTCGGCGCGCAAGTCAATGCCTTGTGTCGATTGCAAAACTTGTGTCGCGGCGATGGCGTGCCGAAATGCGCCGGATCGAGCCTATGGGGCGGGACCAGCGATCGCTACGTCAAAGGGTGAAATATAGCGCCGTGACGATGACGGCGATCATCGGGAGGCCGGTACGCAAATACGGAGAGTCTATATGGCCCGATCAACCGAGGGACGGAGTCCCCCAAAACCGGTTAATCTCCGGCGCAATCCGCGCAACGTCCCCGAACCTCGATCACCGGACGCTCGGGGCTGAACCCCGCCCCGCGTGCCGCATCGCGCACCGCACCGGTCAGCCGGTCGTCGTCGATATGGGTGGTCTGCCCGCATTTGTCGCAGACCAGGAAGATGCAGTCGTGCATGCAGTCTGGATGCGCATTGGCGACATAGGCATTGGCGCTCTCGACCCGGCGCGCAAGATTGGCACCGACAAACAGGTCGAGGATGCGATAGACGCTGTTTGCGGCGACGCGCCGACCTTGCGTCTTCGACATGGCATCGGCGATGTCATAGGCGGAGGCGGGCTTTTCGAAGCCGGCCAGCGCTGTGAAGACGCTGGCGCGCATGGCCGTCCATTGTTCGCCAGCCCGCTCCAGCGTCGCCTTCGCCGCGTCGGCAAGATCGGCCCCGACGGGCTCGTGATGGTTATGCATGTGCGCCATGATCGAGATTTAGGCTTTGCCGGTCGGTGGAGCAAGGTCCCCGGCGCGTCGCGACGGGGCATTCGGTCCACTATCGCCGCGACGCTCAGGCCATTATGACGATGCGATGCTGCAACCGAGCCCCGCTTTCATGATCACCGCCCGTCCCCGAGCCCTCGCCCGCTGGCTGTTCGCGGTGGCCGGTCTGATCGTTGCCATGGTCGTGGTCGGCGGGATCACCCGCCTGACCAATAGCGGCCTGTCGATCACCGAGTGGAAGCCGATCACCGGCATCGTGCCCCCGCTGACCGAGGCGCAGTGGCAGGCCGAGTTCGACAATTACAAGCGCATCCCCGAATATTGGACCTTCAACCGCGACATGACGCTGGGCGGGTTCAAGGCGATCTTCTTCTGGGAGTATCTCCACCGGGTGCTGGGACGGGTGATCGGCATGGCCTTCGCCCTGCCCCTGATCTGGTTCTGGGCCCGAAAGGCCATTCCCGTCGGCTACAAGCCGCGCCTCGTCGCGCTGCTCGCGCTGGGCGGACTACAAGGAGCGATCGGCTGGTGGATGGTCGCCTCCGGCCTCGTCGAGCGTACCGATGTCAGCCATATCCGCCTGACGGTCCATCTGCTGACCGCGTTGCTCATCCTTGCCGGGATCATATGGACCGGGCTGGACCTGAAGGCCCTTCACCGCGATCGGCTGTCGGCCCCCGCCAGGTTGACCGCACCGGGGTCCTCCGCGCTCCTGCTGCTGTTCGTGCAGTTGATGTTCGGCGCGCTGACCGCCGGACTGGACGCGGGCTATGCCTTTTCGAGCTGGCCGCTGATGGGGGACGCCTGGTTCCCGGCGGGCACGCCGATGATGAGCCCCGCCATCGCCAACGCTTTCGACAATCCCGTGGTCGTGCAGTTCATTCATCGCTGGTTCGCCTTCGCGGCGGCGGCGGGACTGTTGTGGCTGGCCGTCCGCGCGATCCGGGCGGGGGGCTTGCGCGCGGGTTGGCTGGTAATCGCGCTGGTGGTCACCCAGATCGGATTGGGCATCGCGACCTTGCTCAGCGGCGTGCAGATCGACATCGCGGTCGCGCACCAGGCCAATGCCGCCCTGCTGCTGATCGCCGCGACCGCCGCCGCACACCGGCTCGGAAGCAGCACGCGCGCCCTTAAGGTATCATAATACCCGTCAGCAAAGCCGCACTTTGCTTGACATTTTGGGCCACCTTCCGCATTGGACCCTCGTTCGCGCCGCCCCGGTTCAAAGGGCGGCGTGTTGCATTTCAAACCGAAAGGTCTCACGCCCATGAAGGCGCTCATGAAGACCACCAAGGCGGCCAAGCCGCACGAGGTGGAGAAGAAGTGGCATATCGTCGACGCCGACGGCCTGGTTGTCGGCCGCGCCGCCACCATCATCGCGAACATCCTGCGCGGCAAGCACAAGCCGTCATTCACCCCGCACGTCGATTGCGGTGACAATGTCATCGTCATCAACGCGGACAAGGTGCGCTTCACCGGCAACAAGCTGGGCCAGAAGGTGTACTACAAGCACACCGGTTATGCCGGTGGTATCAAGGGCATCACCGCCGCCAAGGTCCTGGAAGGCCGCTTCCCCGAGCGCGTCCTGGAAAAGGCCGTCGAGCGCATGATCCCCCGTGGTCCGCTGGGCCGTCAGCAGATGCGCAACCTGCGCATCTTCGCCGGCACCGAGCATCCGCATGCCGCGCAGAACCCCGAAGTGCTCGACATTGCGAGCATGAACCGCAAGAACAAGGTGGGCGCATAATGTCCGATAACCGCCAGTCGCTCGCCGATCTCGGCGCCGCCCTGAACCAGCAGGCCGCTGCCGCTCCGGCGCAGACCGCCGCCGCCGGTGAAGCCCCCGCCGCTCCCGCCGAGCGCGTCAGCACCACCCCGCTGCGTCAGCAGGAACTGGACAAGTTTGGCCGCGCCTATGCGACCGGCCGTCGTAAGGACGCCGTCGCTCGCGTCTGGCTGAAGCCGGGTTCGGGCAAGATCACGATCAACGGTCGTGACCAGGAAGTCTATTTCGCGCGTCCGACGCTGCGTCTCGTCATCAACCAGGTGTTCGGCATCACCGAGCGCGAAGGTCAGTATGACGTGATCTGCACCGTCAAGGGCGGCGGTCTGTCGGGCCAGGCCGGTGCGGTCAAGCACGGCATCAGCCAAGCGCTGACCAAGTACGAGCCCGTTCTGCGCGCTCCGGTCAAGGCCGCTGGCTTCCTGACCCGCGACAGCCGCGCCGTCGAGCGTAAGAAGTATGGCCGCGCCAAGGCGCGTCGCAGCTTCCAGTTCTCGAAGCGCTAAGATGCGGGCGTGCTGGGATGGCCACGGCCTTCCCAGCATTCGCCACGTCGGGCGGCAGGAACGGCAACGCCGTTCACCTCCGACGGCGTGGCGCTCGGCCTTTTGCCGAAAGGGCGGCCCGGCAACGGGCCGCCCTTTTCGTTTGAGCGTCCCACGCTCCACCCCAGGCCCGGTCAACTGATAAGCGAGAGCTGCCATGTCCAACCCGCTATGGATCCCCGCCACGGTGGCAGCCGCAACCTTCCAGGTTGGCCGCAATGCCCTGCAGCGTGGGGTCATGTCGTCATCGGGACCATGGGGTGCGACGCTGGTCCGTTTCCTGTTCGGCCTGCCCTTCTCCCTAATGTTCGTCGCCATCGCCCATATCTTCACGCCGGGCGCCGGGCTTCGATGGACCGGCATGTTCTGGCTGTCGGCGATCGTGGGCGCAACGGCGCAGGTATTGGCGACGGCGGCGCTGCTCGATGCCATGCGGCGGTCGGGCTTCGCGGTCGGCACGGCGCTCCAGCAAAGTTCCTTGCCGCTCGCCGCGTTGCTCGGCCTGATCGTCTACCACGACCGGATCAGCGCGATGGCATGGGTCGGCGTCGTCATCACCACCATCGGACTGGTCGCGTTATCCTGGCCCCCGGCCGATCAGCGTCGCGCCTCGCTGGTCGGTGCGGCGATGGGGTTGACCTCCGGTCTGTTCTTCGGCTTCTCACTCAACGCGTTCCGCCACGCGGCGTTGGCGCTGGAGCCCGCACATCCGGTCTTCGCCGCGCTCGTTTGCGTCGCCGTCGTGCAGGCGATGCAGACCGTGGGACTCAGCTTGATCCTCGCCTGGCGTGACCCGGCTACGCTGGTCGAGGTGCTGCGCCGCTGGCGGCCCTCGCTCGGGGCGGGGCTGTGCGGGGCCTGTGCCTCGGCAGGCTGGTTCGTGGCGCTCGCCCTCTCCCCGGCCGCGCCGGTCAGGGCACTGGGAATCATCGAGGCCCCGATCGCCGCCATGGCGGGACATCGGCTTTTCCGCGAGGCCTTGGGCGTTCGGCAAATCCTGTCGGGTCTGGCGATCGTCGGGGGCGTGTTGCTGACGACGCTTCTCTGACGCTAAGCGACCGGCATTTGGTTTGGCCGGGATGTCACGCGCCCTTCACGGCCAAGCCATCCAGACTATCGCAAGCTACGCTTCGCATTCGCCGAACCCTGTCAGTCCCCGAGACGGTAACGGCGTACGTCGGAGGAGTTTCGCGCCATGCCCGGTCGTCGGCTAATCTGCTTGCTCCCTTTGTGGGCTGCGACCGCCGCCGCTTCGCCCCCGCGGCCCATCGCTCTGTCTCGCCCGTTCGGCCTCAAGCCGGGATGGCAACTTCTGGTGGCACAGGGGCCGGACGTTCCAGACCCATTCGGCGATGCGACCGCCAAGGCACCGGGCAAGATCCATCTCTGCATCACCCGCGATGACGGGAAAAGCTGCCGCCCTTCGCTCGACGCGATACTGGTCCGGCCGGGGCGAAATGCGCTTTACGAAACCATTCATTATCTCGACGACGCACGCATCGTACGTCCGCGCGCCGATCACCCCCTGCTGTGGGTGCAGGCCGCAAGCCTGCGCGGCGGCAATGGCGATCAGGTGATCGGGACGATGGCACTGGCCTATGACCGTGCGGGCCAGCGGTTTGTGCCCGTCTATGCCATCAACACCGGCCGCAACAACAATCAGGAAGTCCGCTACATCGAAAGCGGGCCCTTGCGCGGTGCGATCATTTCCGCCCAGCCGACGTCCAACGCGCCCTTCGGCTTCTGGATCACGGTGAACCGCCGGGCCCGTTCGGGCCGCTATGCTCCGATACTACGGTATCGCAGCGCGACCCGTTATGGCGACGGTAATCCATTGCCCGTGATCGATTCGGATATGCCCGAGCTCTTGCGTCGGCTGAACCTTTGGAAGCCCGGCACACCGCCTCCCCACCCCGACCATTGCCGCACGCCTCACTTGGTCAAGGGAGCGCTTTGGTGCGGCGCCACTTGACCTTACCCCGTCCGCGTCTCGACAGTAGCGAAGCGACAAAGCCACCTATCGCAGGGGAGCGCGCCATGCCCCCAACGTCGATCGTCGCCAATGACTGCAAGGCCGGTGGGACGTTCCCCTGGGCGGACGGGCATGGACCGACCGGGGCTTCGAACTCGCCTGACCGATCAGAGCCGGACGATGGCGGTGGCGATCCGTTCGGCTTCTTCGGGATCGTGCGTGACCATCAGGATCGGGATGCCGGTCCGGTCACGCACCGCCACCAGCGCATCGAGTATTTCGCCCCGCCGCGCGCGGTCGAGCGACGATAGAGGCTCGTCGAGTAGCAGGACGCGGGGGTTGCTGAGCAGGGCCCGTCCTATCGCCACGCGCCGCGCTTCGCCTCCCGACAGGCTGCGCGGCCAGCGATCGAGCAGATGGCCGATGCCCAGCATCGCGATGATGTCTTCCCAGTCCCCGCCGCCCCCCTGCATGCCGTAACGCAGATTGGCCGCAACCCGCATATGCGGAAACAGGCGCGGCTCCTGAAAGACATAGCCGATACGGCGGCGCTCGGGCTTGACGTCGATACGGGCATCAGCGTCGAACAGCGTCTCGCCAGCGACGCGGACATGACCCGCCTCGGGGCGCAGCAACCCCGCGACCATTTGAAGAATGCTCGTCTTGCCCACGCCCGACGGCCCGAACAATATCGTCGCACCGGGGCCGGTGACGAAACTGCCCCCGATCCGGCTGTCCCCACGCCGTACCGTGACATCGACGTCAAAGGACATGCAGCCCCCGCCCCATCCGACGTGCCAGCCATTCGGATATCACCAGCGCGATCAGCGACAGCAGGACCGATACGGTGGCCAGACGCCAGACCATCGCCTCTCCGCCGGGGCGCTGCAGCGCGGAGTAGATGGCGAGCGGCAGTGTGGCCGTTTCGCCGGGCACGTTGGACACGAAGGTGATCGTCGCGCCAAACTCGCCGATCGACCGGGCGAAACCCAGGATCAGTCCCGCCAACAGGCCTGGCGCACAGAGCGGCAGCGTGATGGTGGCAAAGACACGGGCACGCCCCGCCCCCAGCGTCCGTGCGGCCTGCTCCAGACGGGGATCGACCGCTTCGATCGATAGCCGTATCGCGCGCACGACCAGCGGCAGCGCCATCACCGCGGCAGCGATCACGGCCCCCGTCCAGCGGAACAACACGCTGACCCCGAACCACTCGCTCAGCCAATGGCCGATCGGCCCGTCCGGGCCAAAGGCGAGCAGCAACACCCAGCCCGTGACGACCGGTGGCACGACCAGGGGAAGATGGACGATCCCGTCGAGAAGAACGCGCCCCGGAAACCGTCCCCGCGCCAGCAGCCACGCCAGG
The DNA here is from genome assembly GCF_025371035.1 of Sphingomonas sp. LC-1. Taxonomy (GTDB): domain Bacteria; phylum Pseudomonadota; class Alphaproteobacteria; order Sphingomonadales; family Sphingomonadaceae; genus Sphingomonas; species Sphingomonas sanguinis_E. Next base: position 72,462 of record NZ_JANZXB010000011.1, read on the forward strand.
GCAAAGGCGATCGGCAGGGTAACCAGCATCGCGGTGCCGCCGACCAGCAGCGACAACCGAACGATCCCCCATTCCTCCGCCGACAGCATCAAGCCGTCATCGCGTGGAAAAGCCATAGCGGCGGAAGATCGCCTTGCCGTTCGCCGATAGCAGGAACCGGCGAAACCCCTCGGCTTCGGGGTTACTCGACGCCTTCAACCGGGCGAGTGGATAGGTAATCGGAGGATGGCTGGCCGCCGGGAACAGACCGACGACATGGACGCGCGGCGACGCCTTGGCATCGGTCGAATAGACGATGCCGTGCGGGGCTGCCCCCCGCTCGACCAGCGCGAGCGCGGCACGGACGTTTTCCGCGCGCACGACATGCGGGGCGACCGCATTCCACGCGCCAAGCTTTTCGAGGGCGGCCTTGCCATATTTGCCTGCCGGAACGCTGTCGGTGTCGGCCATGGCCACCGGTCCAGCGGACAAGGTCCTGCCCAGAGTCCGGGTCGTCACCTGCCCGCCCTTGCCGACCGGCGCGATGACGACGAGGCGATTGCCCAGAAATGCGCTGCGGGTCCTGTCCGCAAGCAGACCGTCCTTCTGGAGGACGTCCATCCACTCTTCGTCGGCGGAGGCGAACAGATCGGCCTTGCCGCCCGCCTGCACTTGTCGCGCGAGCGCGGAGGAGGCGGCGAAGGAGATGACCGGACGCGGGTGGCCGCGCTGCGCCCAGGCATTGGCGGCGGCAGTCATCGATTCCTGCAAGCTGGCCGCGGCGAGAACCAGCGGAGCGCGAGTCTGAGCGGCGGCTGACGCCGACACGAGCAAAGCGCCGACCAGCGCGACGGATCGAAATACCATCATTGGCGTCCCCTTATTGTGCCTTGATGGCCATATAAGGCTGTAACGCACAAGGAACGATTCTTTCCCGTCGCGCGAAGCCGAAAGCCGGCTTTCTTCGATCCTCCCCAGCCAAGCCTGGGGAGGATTTGAGGTCAGGCCTCATCGCCCATGCGCAGCGCTGCGATAAAGGCTTCCTGCGGGATGCTGACCGAGCCGTACTCGCGCATCTTCGCCTTACCCTTCTTCTGCTTTTCCAGCAGCTTACGCTTACGAGTTGCGTCGCCGCCGTAGCATTTCGCGGTCACGTCCTTGCGCATGGCGGAAATCGTCTCGCGCGCGATCACCTTGCCGCCGATCGCGGCCTGGATCGGGATCTTGAACAGATGGCGCGGGATGAGTTCCTTCAGCCGCTCGCACATGCCGCGTCCGCGTGTCTCGGCGGTCCCACGGTGGACGATCATCGACAGCGCATCGACCGGCTCCTCGTTGACGAGGATGCTCATCTTGACGAGGTCGCCCTCCCGATAGCCGATCTGGTGATAGTCGAAGCTGGCATAGCCCTTCGACAGCGACTTCAAGCGGTCGTAGAAATCGAACACGACTTCATTGAGCGGCAGTTCATAGGTCGCCTGCGCACGGCCGCCGACATAGGTCAGATTCTTCTGGATACCACGCCGGTCCTGGCACAGCTTCAGGATCGAACCCAGATATTCATCGGGGACATAGATGGTTGCCTCGATCCACGGCTCGCTGATCGACTCGATCTTGTTCGGATCGGGCATATCGGCGGGGTTGTGCAGATCGATCTGCCCGCCGCCATGCGTCAGCTCGATCTGGTACACCACCGACGGCGCGGTGGTGATCAGGTCGAGGTCATATTCACGCGTCAGACGCTCCTGGATGATCTCCAGATGCAGCAGCCCCAGGAAGCCGCAGCGGAAGCCGAAGCCGAGCGCCGCCGACGTCTCCATCTCGAAGCTGAACGAAGCATCGTTTAGCCGCAGCTTGCTGATCGACTCGCGCAGCTTCTCAAAGTCGTTGGCGTCGACCGGGAAAAGTCCGCAGAACACGACCGGCTGGACTTCCTTGAAGCCCGGCAGCGCCTGTTCGGTCGGCTTCTTGGCGTCGGTCAGCGTGTCGCCGACGCGCGCCTGCGCCACGTCCTTGATCTGCGCGGTAATGAAGCCGATCTCGCCGACGCCCAGCTCGGTCAGTTGCTCGATCTTCGGGCGGAAACAACCGACGCGGTCGATCAGGTGGGTGGTCCCAGCCTGCATGAACTTGATCTGCTGCCCCTTCTTCAGCGTGCCTTCCATCACGCGGACCAGGATGACGACGCCCAGATAGGGGTCGTACCAGCTGTCGACCAGCATCGCCTTCAACGGCGCGGTCGCGTCGCCCTTGGGCGCAGGGATGTTCTTGACGATCGCTTCCAGAATGTCGCCGATGCCGATGCCAGACTTTGCACTGGCCAGCACCGCACCCGACGCGTCGATGCCGATCACATCCTCGATCTCCGCGCGGACCTTTTCAGGTTCGGCGGCGGGTAGGTCGATCTTGTTGATGACGGGCACGATCTCATGGTCATGCTCGATCGACTGATAGACGTTGGCCAGCGTCTGCGCCTCGACACCCTGAGCGGCGTCGACGACCAGCAGCGCGCCTTCGCACGCCGCCAGCGACCGGCTGACCTCATAGGCGAAGTCGACATGCCCCGGCGTGTCCATCAGGTTCAGCGTATAGGTTTCGCCATCCTGCGCCTTGTACGCCAATCGCACGGTCTGCGCCTTGATGGTGATGCCGCGTTCCTTCTCGATCTCCATATTGTCGAGAACCTGTTCGCTCATCTCGCGGTCGGTCAGGCCGCCGGTGAACTGGATCAGGCGATCGGCAAGGGTCGACTTGCCATGGTCGATATGCGCGATGATGGAAAAATTGCGAATCTTGTCGAGCGGCGTGGTCATAGTTCCGCAGCGCCTAGCCTGTCCTGAGCCGGAGTGCTAGCCGCCAGCGGCGAGGATGCAGATGCATCAAGCACGCATCCCGCAGAACATATGGTTTGTCGGGGAGCATACCATGTCCAAATTCGTCTTTGTCGCCACCGTCGCGAGCCCCAGCCCAATCGCCGCGAACCCTGTCGGCGCCCAGAATGTCGCGAAGCCAATCAGCGGCCAGCGCCTTGAGGAAGCCACCGCCAGTGACGTACCCGATTGCGTCCGCAAACCGGGTACGCTTTTGATCGTCGATGGTGACACGTCCAGCGTGACCGGTGCGTGGAACCTCGCGCCACCATCGAAGCTGCTCAAGGTTCCTATGCAACGTTCGGGCTGCGGGGGCTTCTTTGCGGTCGCTGGCGCGGTGGGTGGCAGCTATGACAACACCGATATCAGCCGGATCGTGACCCTGTCGCTCATCCAGGCTTATTCGAAGCTGGTGAGCGGTCTGGGTCTCGGCACACCGGGTGCCGCGGGTACGGCAGAGGCAGCGCCGGACAAGACGTTTGCAACAGAGGGAGAGGTCGCCCACTATTGGGGCGCCCCTCTTCTAAGAGGGGATAACGATGTGATGAAATGGTCGGGGAGAGAGGATTCGAACCTCCGGCCCCTGCCTCCCGAAGGCAGTGCTCTACCAGGCTGAGCTACTCCCCGACTAGAGAGTACGGACCGTTTTCGAAGCCTTTCGGGAAGGCCGATCCGTGCTGGAGGCGCGCCAATAGCCAGCGGTTCGGACAGGCGCAAGCGGTTTTTTATCTGTCAGGTAAATTATTACAGATTGCGCCCGATCCGCCCCGCCAGATCGACCACATATTGCCACGCAACCCGCCCCGAACGGCTGCCCCGCCGCGTCGCCCAGTTGACCGCCTCCGCGCCATCGAACGGCAGGTCATAGCGTTCGGCATAGGCCCGCACGATCGCCAGATAGCCGTCCTGGTCCAGCGTATGGAAACCCAGGCTCAGACCAAAGCGATCGGACAGCGCCATCTGATCGTCGATAACATCGCGCGGATTGATCGCGCTGTCCTGCTCGCTGAGGTCGCGGGGCAGGAGATGGCGACGGTTCGACGTGACCAGCAGACGGACATGCGCGGGCCGCGCCTCCGCCCCGCCATCGAGCAATGAGCGCAGCGTCCGCGCCTCGCCCGCCCCATCGAAGCCCAGATCGTCGATGAAGACGGCGAAGGCGCGCTTCACCCGCTCCAGCATGGCGAACAGGTCCGGCAGGCTGTCGAGCATGTCGACCGATACCAGCGCGAGCCTTCCGGCCCTCTGCTCCTGAACGGCCGCCACGCTGGCCTTGACCAGCGCCGATTTGCCGGTGCCCCTCGCACCCCAGAGCAGCACGTCCTGCGCCGCGTGACCATCGGCCAGCCGCTCCAGATTGGCGATCAGGGACTCTCGCTGCCGGTCCAGTCCCTGAAGCAGCGCCAAGGGCACCGGCGAAAAGCTGCGCGCGGCGTGCAGCACCCCGCCCCGCCACAAATAGGCCGGGTGCGCGAGCGGATCGGCAGAGGGCTGCGGCGGGGGAGCAAGGCGTTCGAGCGCGGCGGCGATGCGCTCCAGCGCATGGGGGGCGGGGTCGGTCATGGCGTGGCTGTAGGGCGCGCCCCAGCGCCTGCCAAGCACCACCGGTCGGTAGCATTTCCAGCCCAAATTGCGTCGCCGTCTTTCCCCGGCGGAAAGCGGTTTAAAGCGCGGCGCGGTGCCTCAGGATCACGGGATCGCCGGGTGCCAAGGCCAGCGCCTTGTCGAACAACTGTCGCGCCCCCGCCCCTTCGCCATCCGCGGCCAACGCCATGCCATAGGCATCCGCCACCGCCGCGTTCATCGGAGCCAACCGATAGGCGGCCATCGCGTAACGCCGCGCCACCACACCGTCCCCACTTTCGGCATAGGCGATGGCCAGATCGTGCAGCAGCGCGACGTCGGCCGGACCAAGCCGGGTCCGCAGCGCTTCCAGCGTTTCGATCGCATCGTCCCACTGTCCCGCCGCCATCTGCCACGTGGCCAACAAGCGTCTGGCGGGTAGACTTTGCGGATTCTGCGAAAGGTACAAGCCCAAGGCCGTGGCCGCCGCGCGCGGCTGACCGATCCGCTGATAGCCGTCGATCAGTCGGAGCATTGCGGGTTCGTCGAAGGTGAGATTGGCCGCACGGGCATAGGAACCGACCGCTTCGGTCCTACGTCCCGTCACGGCGAGCATGTCACCATAGGCGATCTGCGCAACCGGTGCACCGGGGCTGGCGCGGACAAGGGCCTGCGCCGTTCGGATGGCTGCGGCCCGATCGCCCTGGCTGGCCAGTCCACGGATCAGGCCGAGCGCATAGGTCGGATCGGTCGGAGACTCGGCGGCTGCCAGCGCGAGGTCGCCGACGGGGCGATCGGCGCGGAAGATGGCAGCATCGCCCCGCTGGGCGCTGGTGACGCGATCGTTCAGTGCTGTGGCCTCCCCCGGCTGCGCGATGGCGGCGAGGCGGAGCGCATAACCGTCCGCATCAGTCCGTGACAATATAGGGCGCAGCGTCGCCAGCGCCGCAGCCCGGTCGCCGGATCCGATCTGCGCCAAAGCCAGCAAACGCCGCGCGGTGACGTTCATCGGTTGCATGGCGACCAGCCGCGCCCAGGCGCGAACGGCTCGCTGTGGTCGGCCCTGAGCATAGGCCAATGCGCCCTCCAGCAGCACGACCGACGGCCGGGCCGCCAGCGCTCCGTCGGTGAGTTGCAGCGCCAGTTGCGCCAGGGCGTAGCGGCCCGCTCGAGCGGCGATTACCGCCTGGAAATAGAGTGCTTCCGGACTGCCGGGCTCCGAGACCAAGGCCATCCGCGTCGCGGCCAGCGCGTCCGAGGCGCGGCCCAGATCACCCAGCGTCGCGGCATATTGGATCAAAGCGGGGTGATAATAGGCGTCACGCGCCAAGGCCGCCTCGAACCATGGCAATGCCGCCGCCAGGCCATACCGAGCCCGGACGACCTCCCCTTGCAGGGTCAGCGCGGCGGGATCGGCCGGGGCCAGCGCCACCGCCCGAGTTGCTGCCTGCGTCGCGCCCTCCATATCGCCCGCTCCGAAGCGGCTACGCCCCAAATCGGTCCAGCCTCGGGCATCCCGAGGAAAGCGAGCAACCAGTTGCTCCAGGCTGGAGCGCAGCGCGCCGCCTCCACTGCCCTGGACCGCACGAAGTTGCGCGGCAACCCGCGACATTGCGGCGTCGCGTTCGCGCGGCATATGGCCAATCGCATCCTGCGCACCCGCCACATTACCGAGCAGCAGCCGCGCCTCGGCGCGATAGGCCAGCGTATCAACCTGTGGCACGCCATCGGCCAGCGCACGGTCGAGCGCGACCTCAGCCGTCACCCCCTGACCCAGCAACAGGCTGGTCCTGGCGAGCATCATCTGCGCCTGACCCGATTGCGGGGCGGCCTTGGCGGCTTCCCGCGCCTGGTCATGCGCGGCGTGATAATTCCCCGCCTCCAGCGCGATCGTCGCACGTCGCAGCGCCAGAACGGGGTCGACGCTCGGGCTGCCGCTATACAATAGGGTCAGCAGCCCCGCGATCGCCAATGCGATAACCGCCAGCACCGCCACGATCCTGATCCGCCGCCGAATCGAGCGCCGACGCCAGATACGACGTTTGCGGCGCAGCATCGGATAGGGATGCGATCGCCGCCGTTCGCGCCCGGTATAGGGCTCCTTCGCGCTATCCGGCACGCCTAGCGCGCACCCGTCGGCCAGAGGATCACGCGCAGCGTCTGCAACAGGATCAACGCGTCCAGAAAGGGCGAGTAATTCTTGGCGTAATAAAGGTCATATTCCAGCTTGTGCCGCGCATCGTCGATGGATGCGCCATAGGGATAGTTGAGCTGCGCCCAGCCGGTGATCCCCGGCTTCACCATATGCCGTTCTGCGTAAAAGGGAATGTCCCGCTCCAATTGCTCGACGAACTGGGGGCGCTCGGGGCGGGGGCCGACGAAGCTCATCTCCCCCATCAGCACCGACCAGATCTGCGGCAATTCATCGATCCGCACCTTTCGGATGAACCGGCCGATCCGGGTGATGCGGGGATCATCCTTTTCCGCCCAGACGGCATGTCCCGCCACTTCCGCATCCTGCCGCATCGAGCGAAGCTTTAGAATGTCGAACGGCTCGTTGAAAAGGCCGATCCGGCGCTGCCGGTAAAAGGCCGGCCCGCGCGATTCGAGCCGGATCGCAATCGCGGTGATCAGGATAACGGGCAGCGCAAAGACCAGCAGAATCAGGCTGACCGAGATGTCGAAGGCGCGCTTGAACATCGCCGACCACATCCGGCCCGAGGCAAAGCCTTCGGAAAAGATGAGCCAGCTATGGCTGACCGAGGCGAGATCGATCCGCCCCGTCTGCCGCTCGAGAAAGCTTGATAGCTCACAGACTTGCACGCCGGTCGTGCGAACGCGCAGCAAATCTTGATAGGGCAAGGCGTTGCGCCGCTCCTGCAAAGCGAGCACGACCTCGCTTGCTTCCCGGTCGAGGACAAACTGTCGCAGGTTGGGAATGTCGGCGCGGGGAATGGCACCCGCGACCGCCGTCTCCGCCGCGTTCATCGCGATAGCCCCCGCCACCAGGAAGTTCGTCCCCGGCTGCCCCGCCAAGGTCATGATCGCAGCGGCACGCTCGCCCGCGCCCATCAGGATCACCCGACGCTTAAACCGATCCCCCCCCAGGATCCGCCCCATCAGCGCCCGCTCCGAGACCAGCATGACGACCGCTAGGATCATCGAAAAGAACAGGCTGGACCGCCAATAGGACAGGCTGGGGAAGAAAAAGAATATGAGCGACAGGAAGATGACCCCCATCGACACCGCGACCATCAGCCGGGCCGCGGCGAAACGCAGGGACAGGAAGGACGCCGCCGCATAGCCCCCCACCGCCAGCAACGCGATCTGCAAAGGGATGGCGAAGCTCAACACCTGAGGCAACCGTTCGGACAGCGATCCCGGAGGATATCCGATCTGTCGTGCCCGGATCAGCCAACCCAGTTCCGCCGCCGCCATCAGCAGCACGAAATCGACCAGCCCGAGCAACAGCGCCGCATGGGGAACATAGTGTTTGAACAGGCGGATCATCTATCTGGCGATCGTCCCCATGCGTCGCTTCGCGCAACCGTCCATAATTTTTGCAACAAATGACAAACGAAACGTGAAGAAACACGTTGTGGCATGTGACGAGGCGACCGTACGACCCGCTTGCGGGGGTCTTACGGCATTTTGAAGGGGCATTCATGAATAATCAGATCGTGCCGGTGATCCTGTCTGGCGGGTCCGGCACCCGTCTCTGGCCGATGTCCAAACCGGAGATGCCCAAGCAACTGCTCCCCATCACGTCCGACGAAACCATGTTGCAGCTGACGGCGCAGCGGACCAACTCCAATGACTTCGCCGCGCCCATCGTCGTCGCCGGACAGCGTCATGCCGATCTGGTCGAGCAGCAACTGGTGGACGCCGGAACCGCCCCGCAAGTGCTGATCCTGGAGCCCATGGCCCGGAACACTGCACCCGCCATCGCCCTCGCCGCATTGGCCGCGAAGCCCGAAGAGGTGCTGCTGGTCATGCCCTCGGACCATGTGATCGCCGATCTCGACGCCTTCCATGCCGCGATCCGATCGGCCCTGCCCATGGTGTCGCAAGGCTGGCTTGCGACGTTCGGCATCGCGCCGGACAAGCCCGAGACCGGCTATGGCTATATCCAGGTGGGTCGGGAAATCGCAAAGGGCGTGCACCAAGTCGCCCGCTTCGTCGAAAAGCCCCGGCTGGAGCGGGCCGAAGCCATGCTGGCGCGTGGCGATTATGCCTGGAATGGCGGAATCTTCCTGTTTCGCGCCGATCGCTATCTGGAAGAACTGGGTCAGCATGCGCCGGAAATGCTGGTCGCCGCCGAAAAGGCGATGCGCGCCGCGCGCCGTGAGGGCAAGCGCCTGTTCCCCGACGAGGGCGAATTCGCCGCCTGCCCGTCGGACTCGATCGACTATGCGGTGATGGAGCGGGCGGAGCGCGTAGCGGTCGTCCCCGTCGCCATGGGGTGGAACGATGTCGGAAGCTGGGATGCGCTTCACGCGATCAGCGAACTCGACATGTTCGGCAACACCCATCGCGGGGAGGTTCTGGCGATCGACACGCGCAACTGCCTGATCCGCACCGACCGCGTCCGGGTGGCGGCCGTCGATGTCGAGGACCTGATCGTGGTGGCGAGCGGCGACGATGTGCTGATCCTGCCGCGCGGTCGCAGCCAGGACGTAAAGAAGCTGATCGAGGCGATGAAACGCTGAGCCGGACAAGAGCCGGGCGGGCCCGATCCCGCCCGGCTCAGCCGATTTGCTGGTCGAGCAGCGCGAGGATTTCGGCGATCATGGTCGGCTCTATGCCATGCCGGGCCAGCCGCTCGAACACCGAATCCCACCAGCGGTCGAACATCGCTCTATCGCGCGCATCGCGAACATAGGGCGTGTGCCCCGGCTCCAGCGTCGGCGAATGAAAGGAAAAGGTTAGCAGGCGTACGCCATCCTCCACCGCCCGGTCGATCGCCGCCAGGGCATCCCTGATCCCCACGCCTTCAGGCGTCAGGGGGATGCGAGACAGCAGCCCCAGCCGGGCCAACACCCCCCGTCCATGCGCTACCCGACCCGCTTTCGGATACAACATTGCACCCCGACGACGGAGAAGCCCGGCATAGACGCTGGTCAGCGGCAATTCGATCATTCCGTCGCGGCGAAAGCCATGCGAGTCGATGGCGCTGAAATCCATGCCGCCGCCCTCGCCATAATTGTGCAGGGCACGCATCGAACTGTCGACACGATAACCCCGTGCGGCCAACAGCGACAATGACGACGGGCCCAGTCCATAACGCCCCGACCGGAACATGCGCGGTCGCTGTCCGAACGCCTCGGCGATGGCATCGGTCAGGCAATCGAGCTTCGCCGCCTCCAGCGTGCAGGGCAGATTGCCCGCATGGCTGGTGAAGGGATCCACCACTTCCTGATGCGGGGGCGTAACCCAGGCGTGCAGTTGCGCCCCAATCTCTGACCGCCCGTCCTCGAGACATTCGGACAGGATGGCGACCGCCGCCGGATCGACCACCACCGGATAATCGACCAGGCAATGGAGCCCGACCCCGGCGGCGGCAAAGCGTCGGTGCGCGGGGCCGAAGGCACGCATCGCGCTTGTCGAACGATGACGGGGATCGAGCGGGGCGGACCAGTCGAACTCCTCCTCGACGTCGACCGAGACAAGAAAGCGGCGACCGAAGCTCTCGGGCCAGTCGATCCGCTCGGCCGCGTCGACCGGGTCGGGCCGCCAGGGACGAGCGGCCACCCCCATGCTCACCGGGTCGCCGCCTGCCCCGATCGCTGATCGTCGCCCAGCGGCAACGCCAGGACGACCCGGTGCAAGCCGATGGTCAGGCCACCGCCCATTTCGGCCCCCAGCTTGTCGATCAGTCGTAGCGAAAAGCCCGTGCCCAACAACGGCGCGCCGTCCCGCTGTTCGTCATCGCCCGCCTCGCTGAGCAGGGCCGCCTCAGTCTCCACCGTCAACGAGAGCGGGCGATCGATCCGCAGAGTCGCCATGCCCTGTTCCACCGACAGGCTGGCGGCCAGACGCTCACCGACCACGCAGTTGGACAGCAGAACGGAAAAGAGCCGCGTGACCAAGCGTTCGCTGGCCCGGTCGTCCGCCATGGCGACGATGGAAATGGCGGGCGGTTCAAAGCGGATTTCGGCACGACGAAGCTCGGCCAGCGGCCGAAGCTCGGCCAGTACGCGCTGGATCAGTGGAGCAAGCGGTACCGATGTAGCGCGCAGTTCCAGAACCCGCCCCTCGATCCGTGCCGCCGTATCAAGATCCTCGACCGAGGCGAGAAGATCGGCCGCCATCGACCGGATCGCACTCGCACGGTCGCGATAGACGGGCGCGACCGGACCCAGCAACTCGCTTTCGATCAGTTCGGCAAAGCCCGCCACCGCATTGGCCGGGGTCCGCAGTTCATGGACCAGTTGGCGCAGCGAATCCGAAGAAGAGGCCTCCGCTTCGCTCGCCGCCTCGCGAACATTGGCGATCTCATCGCGGCGTGGCCGTCGCCCACTTCCGCGATAGCCGAGGAAAACGCCCGATGCCGGATCGAAATAGGGCATGGCCGACACCCGCCATGATCCCGATGCTTCGGAGATGCCGCCAATCTCCAGTCGCGCGTCTCGGAACGGCGAACGTCGACGAAACGCCCCCATCGCCACGCCATCGAAGCGGGCCAGCCCCTGCATAGCGGTATCCGCGATACTGACCCCCACCAGCGGGCCCCGCGCGACACCGGCCACGCCCAGGATCAGGCCATGGGCATCGGTCTCGAAATCGAAATGTGCTGGCCCTGCGTCGCCACGGGGGGCACCGGAGGCTTCTTCGCGCCGCTGGTTGAAGGCATCGATCCGGGCGACCAGATCGGCGATTTCGTAACGCGGCGGGGCGGTGGGCACCTCGGCATGGCGGAGCGCCTCCGCCATGAACGGCAATCCACGCGCCACCTGGCCCAGTGCGACGAAGGGCGTGGCCGCCTGGGTCGGCACCGGATCGAGCAGGACGGAAACCGGTAAAGCCTCATCCTCTTCGAACGCGTCATCAGCAAACTGCTCGGGCACCCGATCTTCGGGCGCCACCCGCCCCTGCTGCGTCGGCTCGGGCGGAAGGAGCGAGTGATCGTCTCGGGCATCGAATTCGATCGCCGGAGCAGACACCGGCTCGGTGAGATCGGGGAGAACGAAATCGACCGCGCCGAAATTGACCAGCCCGCGCTGCACCGTATCGGACAGATCGCGACGGTGACGCAGCACCGACCGGGCGCCCGGCGACAGCAGCGGCAGGATCGCCAGCCATTCATCATCGGTCAGCGCCACGCTGCGCAAAACGGGGGCCGCGACGGACAATTCGTCCTGCACGAAAAAGGATACCAGTGCGGCGGGCGGACGCCCGGCGATCAGGGCGCGCGCGCTGGCGGCACGGACGTCATCAGGTACCGACTCGCGCAACTGGAGCAACCGGGACAGCATCGGTGGATCGGCCGGAACGCGGCCACGCGCCATCAGGTCGACAAGCTGCCGCCAAGCCGTCTGCGCGCCAAAAGGCGAGCCCATGTCGGCCGACAGAATCGTCGCCAGGCTATCGTCGAACCGCACTTAGCTCCCTTCACACATGGCTGCACCGCCCCGATCAACCTGACGTAACGTCCATATCCTTCCAACTGGTAACCTGCAAATATCCATATGCGTGCCGTTGCAATATGGGAGAATTGCGATAGTGCGTAATTTTCTTATAGTCCGCCGTATCAGAGCATAGGGAATCGGCATTTTATGTGGAGTATCGTGTAATGGCGCTCGATCGCATCGATCGGCAAATCTTGGCGCTGTTGCAGGCCGATGGCCGTATGACCAACGTCGAACTGGCAGAACGGGTGGGATTGACCGCCCCCCCCTGTCTTCGGCGCGTTCGCGCGTTAGAAGAAGCGGGCGCGATCCGGGGCTATCACGCCGATCTGGACGCCGCGCGCCTGGGCTTTCCGATCACCGTCTTTGCCATGGTATCGCTCCGCAGCCAGGCCGAGCATGATCTGGCGACGTTCGAACAGCATGTCGCGGGCATCCCCGAAGTTCGCGAATGCCATATGCTGAACGGCGAGATCGATTTCATCCTGAAGATCGTCGCGTCGGATCTCAAGAGCTTCCAGGAAATCCTGACCACCCACCTGACGCCCGCTCCCAATGTCGCGAGCGTCAAGACCTCGCTGACGATCCGTACCGCCAAGCAGGTGTCGGGTATTCCGATCGAAGCGGACTAAACCAACCCGTCATTCCGGCGAATCGAAAAGCCGACCATCCACCAGGATGGTCGGCTTTTTAATGGACTACTCAGCCGGAATTCACCGCCCGGACCCCGCCACCGCTTCGCTTCGAGCGAATTCGGGCAAAATATCCAGGGACTCTGGCTGAAACCAGGTGGGAATGACGGACACGTCGCGGACAAAGCAGCCCGCCTGGTTACCCCCGCGCCAGTAGGGCGCGGGGGCATTGGCATCAGGCCTGGGCGTCCAGGTAGGTCTTCCAGAAGCCAGCCAGATCGGCGCGCGGCTGGCCCTGAACCGCGTCGAATGCGGCCTTCGCGCCGGCCTTGTCGCCCTGCGCTGCGAGCGCGATGCCGAGACGGGTGTTCACCTCATTGGCATCGACCCCGCCCTTTTGCAGCGCGGCGCGGTACAGTTCGGCGGCCTTGGCGTAATTGCCCTGACCATAATAGGCCTCGGCGGTCAGCGCGGCGAGCTTGCCGTCGGCGGCCGACTTGGCGCGGGCCTCGGTCGGCGCCAGCGAGCCTTCCTGGCGGCTCTTGGCGGCGGCGGCGGCCAGCATGGCCTTTGCCGTCGCGTTACCCGCCGGGATCTTGCCGGTGGCGATGCCTTCCTTCAGCACCGTCTCCGCTTCGGCGGGCAGGCCCTTGTCGGTCGCATATTGCGCATATTCCATATAGTCATTCTGATCGGCGAGCGACTTGGTGGCGCGCATCAGGCGGAACAGATCGAGCCGCTGGTTCTTGTCCAGCGTCGCCAGCGAACCCGGCTGCAGACCATAAATCACCAGCGAGTTACGCCAGTTCTGCGCGGTCGGATAGGCCGTGATCCACTTGCGCATCCAGCTCAGCGTTTCCGGAACCATCTTCGCCTTGTTGGCCCGGCCGATCGCGTACTTGTAATAGTCCTCAGGCGCCTTCTGGCCCGAGGCGGTCATCTGGTCGATCGCGCTCGACAGTTCGGCATTGGCACCGGCAACGTCGCCCGAATCCATCTTCGCCTTGACGATCAGCATCGGCAGGTTCGGATCGTTGTAACCGAGCTGCTTCGCCTGATTGAAATATTGCAGCGCGATCGGATACTGCTTGCCGTTATAGGCCAGCGCACCACGACGGAAGACGTAGCGCGGCTTGTCCGCGGCCGGGGTCGACGGGCTGGCGATCAGCGCGTCGAGCGGCTTGGCCAATGACGCTTCGTCGACCGGCGCATTCGGATTGGCCTGCTGCGCCGCATAGAGCTTGCCCGATTCGAGTTCGTAGCGCAGCGCCGCCGCGATATATTTGTCGTCCTCGGTCTTCGCCGCAGCCTCTACCGCCGCGACCAGCGGATCGGCCGCAGCGTAATTCTTCTGCTGCAACACGGGCTGTGCCGCCTGCGCCGCCTTCAGCGCCTCGGGGCTCAGCTTCAGGCCGCCGGCCTCCTCGGCCTTCTTTTTCTGCGCCACGGCCGGGACCGTCAGGGCAACCCCACTCACACTCGTCGCCAGCACGGCCGCAAGCGCGAGCTTCGGAATGATCTTCATGCGAATTTTCTCCAAGAATAGAGCCTGTCGGGTCCAGAACCGTATCTGACGGGCTTGATAGGGACAGCGCGCGTCCCGTTCAAGCAATGCGATGATGCGATCCTCCCTTACCCCTCAACCGCTGAACGCGGATTGAACGCGAACGCTCCGAGCGCTAGCGCGGCAGGATCATGATTGCCGTCATCTCCCCCGCCAAAACGCTCGATTACAAGAGCCCCCTCCCCGACCTTGCCCCGACCGAGCCGCATTTCGCCGCCGAAGCCTGCACCCTGGCGCAGGCCGCTGCCGGTCTGGGCGAGGACAAGCTTTCCTCGCTGATGCGCATCTCGCCCGCGCTCGCCAAACTCAACGCCGAACGCTTTCGCGACTTCGCAACCGCGACGGAGCGGCCCGCGATGTTCGCCTTTGCGGGCGACGTCTATACCGGGCTGGAGGCCAAGACGCTGGACGAACCGGCGGTGCTGTTCGCGCAGGACCATCTGCGGATGCTGTCGGGGCTTTACGGCCTGCTCCGCCCGCTCGACGCGATGCGTCCTTATCGGCTGGAAATGGGCACGCGCTGGGCGCCGCGCGGCGACAAGTTGACCGACTGGTGGGGCGACCGCATCGCCAAGCGGCTGTCCGACGAGGTCGAGGCGGAGGGCTCGGGCACGATCCTGAACCTCGCCAGCCAGGAATATTGGCACGCGGTCGACGGCAAGCTTCCCGCCGCGGTCCGGGTGATCGCGGTCGATTTCCGGGAGGGCGATCGCTTCATCAGCTTCCATGCGAAAAAGGCGCGCGGGGCGATGGCGCGCTGGATGGTCGAACATGCCATCACCGATAACGATGCGATGCGTGGCTTCGACAGCGACGGCTATGGCTTCGATGCGGCGAACAGCACGCCGACACAGTGGAGATTCGTGCGATGAGCGAATGGAAGCAGGCGAGCGTCATCGGCGCTTCCGGCGGTATTGGCGGCGCTATCGCCGATGCGCTTGAGGAGGAGGGCGTATGTGTCGCCCGCTTCGGCCGTTCGATGAGCGGCGATGCGCATATCGACATCGAGGACGAAGCGAGCATTGCGGCAGCGGCGTACCGGATCGCAAAGGGCCCCGCCCCCGATCTGGTGATCGTCGCCACCGGCCTGCTGCATGACGGTGCCCAGGGGCCCGAAAAGGCGATCGACCAGCTTTCGCCCGAATGGCTTGCGCGCAATTTCGCGGTGAATGCGATCGGCCCGGCGCTGGTCGCCAAGCATCTGTTGCCCCTGATGCCGCGGACCGGCAAGACGATCTTCGCGGCCCTGTCCGCGCGCGTCGGGTCGATCTCCGACAATCGCATGGGCGGCTGGTATGGCTATCGCGCGTCCAAGGCCGCCCTCAACCAGTTCATCCGCACGCTCGCCATCGAGCATAAGCGGCGCAACGATCGTTCGATCGTGGTCGCGCTTCATCCCGGCACGGTCGATACGGTTTTGTCCAAGCCGTTCCAGGGCAATGTCAGGCCCGGCGGCTTGTTCGATCCGTCACGCGCCGCCGTCCAGCTTCTCGACGTGCTCGACGGACTCCGCGCGCCGGACAGTGGCAAGCTGTTCGATTGGGAGGGCAAGGAGGTCCAGCCTTGACCACCCCCCTGATTATCACTTGCATTACAGCATCGTAACGTCGGCGACATTCGCGCGAAACCACCCGTCCCCGATAAGGAGCGGGCTGGTCGCCGTTCCACTCCCGTCGGCGGCCAGCGCCTACCAAGTCCCGTGATCCGCTGCCGAGGGGGTAGCATTGCCGCAGGGCCCGTCCCCGCGCCCGGTTTTCACGCATCGGTCGCTTCCCGAACCGCTCATGCGAATGCCGGTGCGCGGGGATGGCGAAGGGGTGGTCAGGCGGCTTCTGCTGGGCTAGGAACGACGCTTCCCATCTGACAACCAACCCGGAAAGCAACAGACTTTGGCCGACGAGACGACCCTCGCGGAACCTTCCGATATTTCGACGATCTCCATCGTCGACGAGATGAAGTCGAGCTATCTCGACTATGCGATGAGCGTGATCGTGGCGCGTGCGCTGCCCGACGTGCGTGACGGCCTGAAGCCCGTCCATCGCCGTATCCTCTATTCGGCCGCCGAGAGCGGCTTCGTCGCAGGCAAACCGTACCGCAAGTCGGCGCGCATCGTCGGCGACGTGATGGGTAAGTATCACCCGCACGGCGACATCGCGATTTACGACGCACTGGCCCGCATGGCGCAGGACTGGTCGATGCGCGTGCCGCTCATCGACGGTCAGGGCAATTTCGGCTCGATGGATCCCGATCCGCCCGCCGCGATGCGTTACACCGAAGCGCGTCTGGCCAAGGTCGCCAACTCGCTGCTCGACGATCTCGACAAGGACACGGTCGACTTCCAGCCGAACTATGACGGCTCGGAGCGCGAACCCTCGGTCCTGCCCGCCCAGTACCCGAACCTGCTGGTCAATGGCGCCGGCGGTATCGCGGTCGGCATGGCGACCAACATCCCGCCGCACAATCTGGGCGAGGTGGTCAATGCCTGCCTCGCCTATATGGAAAACGGCGCGATCACGGTCGAGGAACTGAACGAGATCGTTCCCGCCCCCGATTTCCCCACCGGCGCGCTAATCCTCGGTCGCTCGGGCGCGCGGTCGGCCTATCAGACCGGGCGCGGTTCGATCATCGTGCGCTCGCGCCACGAGATCGAGGAGATGCGCGGCGACCGTCGGGCGATCGTCCTCACCGAAATCCCCTTCCAGCAGGGCAAGAATGCGCTGGTCGAAAAGATTGCCGAGGCCGCCAAGGAAAAGCGGATCGAGGGGATCAGCGACATTCGCGACGAATCGAACCGCGAAGGCGTTCGCATCGTCATCGACCTGAAGCGCGACGCGACCCCGGAAGTCGTGCTCAACCAGCTGTGGCGGCACACCCCCGCCCAGACCAGCTTCCCGGCCAACATGCTCGCCATTCGCGGCGGTCGGCCCGAGTTGCTGAACCTGCGCGACATCATCCAGGCGTTCGTCCAGTTCCGCGAGCAGGTGATCACCCGCCGTTCCAAGTTCGAGCTGGCCAAGGCGCGCGAGCGGGCGCACATTTTGCTGGGCCTCGTCATCGCGGTGACGAACCTGGACGAAGTGGTGCGGATCATTCGCGGTTCGGCCTCGCCGGTCGCCGCGCGGGAGGCGTTGCTCGCCCGCGAATGGCCGATCGCCGAGATCGCGCCGTACATTCGTCTGGTCGAAGCGGTCGAGAGCGAAGGTTTCGGCGACACCTATCGCCTGTCCGAGACCCAGGTTCGCGCGATCCTGGACCTGCGCCTGCATCGCCTGACGGCGCTGGGCCGTGACGAGATCGGCGACGAGCTGAAGGGTCTGGCGGACTCGATCACCGAGTTGCTCGAAATCCTCGCCAACCGCGTCAAGCTGTACGAGGTGATGCGTGGGGAATTGGTGGCGATCCGCGACCAGTTCGCCACCCCGCGCCGCTCCGAGATCGCCGCCGCCGCCGATGGGATCGATGACGAGGACCTGATCGAGCGCGAGGACATGGTCGTCACCGTGACCATGCAGGGCTATATCAAGCGCACCCCGCTCGATGCCTTCCGCGCGCAGAACCGGGGCGGCAAGGGCCGCTCGGGCATGGCGACCAAGGACGAGGACGTCGTCACCGAGCTGTTCGTGACCAGCACGCACACGCCGGTCCTGTTCTTCTCCAACCATGGCAAGGTCTATCGCTACAAGGTCTGGCGCCTGCCCGAGGGCGGCCCGGCCACGCGCGGGCGGCCGATGGTCAACCTGCTGCCGCTGGCACCCGGCGAGGTCATCTCGACCGTGTTGCCGCTGCCGGAGGACGAGGCGGAGTGGGGTAAGCTCCACGTCATGTTCGCCACGGCCAAGGGTGCCGTGCGCCGCAACTCGATGGACGCGTTCACCAACGTCCCCTCGAACGGCAAGATCGCGATGCGCTTCGAAGAGGGCAGCGAGGACCGGTTGATCGGCGTCGCGCTGCTCGGCGCGGAGGACGACGTGCTGCTCGCCACCCGTTGCGGCCGGGCGATCCGCTTTGCCGCCGACGATGTGCGCGAGTTCCAGAGCCGCACCTCGACCGGCGTGCGCGGTATCGCGCTCAAGGGCGAGGACGAGGTCATCTCGCTCTCGGTCCTGCACCGAGTCGGCACCACCCAGGAGGAGCGCGAGGCTTATTTGCGCTTTGCCCCCTGGAAGGGCGAGAAGGAAGGCGAGCCCGAGCTGTCGGTCGAGCGGTACGAGGAACTGCGCGAGAACGAGCAGTTCATCCTCACCGTCTGCGCCAACGGTTATGGCAAGCTGTCTTCGGCCTATGAATATCGCCGTACGGGTCGCGGTGGTCAGGGCATCACAAATATCGACAATATCGCGCGCAATGGTGATGTCGTCGCCAGCTTCCCTGCATCCAAGGGGCATCAGCTGATGCTGGTGACCGATCAGGCCAAGCTGATCCGCATGTCGCTGGCGTCGCTGCGTGTCATCGGGCGAGGCTCGGCGGGGCTGCGGCTCTTCAACGTCGCGGCGGGCGAACATGTCGTCTCGGCCGCACGCATCGAGGAGACCGAGGAGGATGCCGAGATGAACCTGGCCGACGGCACTCCCGAGATCGCGCCCGAACCGGATGCGGAGGTGGGCGAGAATCTGGCCGCCGGGCCGGAGGATGGCGAGTGAGCCACCCCGCCACCGCCTATAAGGTGCTGACCGCCGACCAAATGGCTGCACTGGAACAGGAGGGCGTCTTCAGTGGCGCGCCGGTGGATATGGCCGATGGCTATATCCACCTCTCTACCGCCGCCCAGCTCACCGAGACGGTGGACAAGCATTTCGCCGGCCAGACCGACCTGCACATTGCGGCGGTCGATCTGGAGGCGATGGGCGAGGCGGTGAAGTGGGAGGAGAGCCGGGGCGGCCAGCTCTTCCCGCATCTCTATGCCCCGTTGAGCTTGACGGCGGTCGTCGCCTATGGCCCGATGCAGCGCGATGACGACGGCAGCGTTCGGTTGCCCATCACCGGTTGAAACTCATAGTGATGACGTTTCGTCATTGAAACGTCATCAAATCCTAACGCCACCTTTACCGGTCACGCATAGCAAAGACGGCGATGAAGCCGTCTGTCTTCTCTAATGGCCCACCAGTGGCCGATGACCCGGTGATCGGGGCCGACGCTTCGCTGGCTGAGGCCATCGGCCTGTTCCGCCAGCACCCCGACATGCGCCTGCTGCCCGTCCTCGACGCCGGGCAGCGCCCCGTCGGCGCGGTCCGTGAACGGGACTTGCGCGGATTGCTGTTCAATCCCTTTGGCCATGCCCTGCTTCAAAATCCCGATTTCGGCACCACGCTGAACGCCTATGTCCGCGCCCATGCCATTTGCGAGGTGGAAGCACCACTAGCCGAAAAGCTGTTGCTCCATGCCAACTGGGGAGCGCCGGACATGCTGATCCTGACCCGCGAGGGCATTTTCGCCGGGACACTCGACGCCGCGACGCTGGCCCGGCAGGCCGCCGATGTGCAGATTTCGCTCGCCAAGGAGAGGATCGCACGAGCGCACCAGATCGACGAGGCCGCGCGCGACTTCATGGTAGACATCGGCGCCTCGTCCGAACAATCGCTGGCGGCGACCCGCGAGATGGACCAGATGGCTGATGCCCTTGCCCGCTATGCCGCGCAAACGCATGGTGGTGCGGATCGCATGACCGGCGCAATGGGCGACGCGGGCAGCGCGCTCGGCGACATCGCCAAGCAGGGGCATGGCCTGACCGAGGCCTTTGGCGCGATTACGCGCGATATGGATCAGGCGCGAAAGATCCGCGAGGAAGTGCGCCACCGGATCGCCAGCACCGGCCGCCATGCCTATGCCCTGGCGAACGGCGCCACCACCATCGACGCGCTGCTGGCCGTAATCGAGGGCGTGGCGACCCGCACCAATTTGCTGGCACTGAATGCCGCCATCGAAGCCGCCCGTGCGGGCGAGACCGGGCGGGGCTTCGCGGTCGTCGCGCATGAGGTGAAGGCGCTTGCCCGCCAGACGCGCGAGGCGGCGCAGGATGCGACCCGCAACGTCGCACAGGTCAAGTCGGACCTTCACGCGCTGGTCGCCGAACAAAAGCATCTCGATGAAGCGGTCGAGGCGATCAGCGGCATCTCCCACTCGATCGACACGGCTGTCGCCGCGCAGGGCATGGCGACCGCCTCCATCGCCGCCAATGTCGACCAGACCGCTTCGGCCGCTCGCCAGATCGGCGCGCAGGTCCGTCAAATACAGGAAGACGCCACGCGGATCGACCGCGATGCCGGATCGCTGCTGACCTTGGCCCGGACATTGGGCCACACCGTCACCCGGTTGCGCGATCGCACCGCCGGTTTCGTCGATACGGTCGCCGCCTGATCGTCAGACGTAGAGGTCGACCACCTTTACCCCCTCGCCCACCGCCTCCAGCAACAAGGTCCGGTGGCAGTGACAGGGATCGCGCTCGAAACAGAGCAAGGCGCTGGGCTTTTCCCGCGACAGATCGAGCATCCGCGCCGCTGCGGCCTGCGCCTCGGGCAGGGCAAGCTGGTCGTCATAGACCTCGCGCAGGGTCGTGACGTCGCCCTTCTTCGCCGCGTCGCGCCCGCGTTTCGGCGTGCCCAGGTCCTTCAGATGGACATAATCGATCCCAACCTCCCGCAACGCCGCTGCGAGCGGGGATTTGGAAAAGCCCGGACGTCGCGACAACGGCAGCGCGCGAACGTCGATCAACCGCTCGACCCCGGCCTGCTTCAACGTCGCCAGAAAACCGTCGACGGTCGCGCCTTCGTAACCGATGGTGAAGATGGTGGTCATGAACAGCAGGTGGGGGTTGGCCGGCAGGCTGCCAAGTGCTTCCACCTGACGGCTTACGGGTCTAAAGCCGGGCGATGACTTATGACATTCATGTGATTGGCGGCGGGCTGGCGGGTTCCGAAGCGGCGTGGCAGTTGGCCGAAGCGGGGCTGAAGGTGCGCCTGTCCGAAATGCGCGGCGGCGCGGACACCACGCCCGCCCATCATGGCGGGGACCTGGCCGAGCTGGTCTGTTCCAACTCCTTCCGCTCGGACGATGCCACGTCGAACGCGGTCGGCCTGCTCCATCAGGAGATGCGCACGCTCGGCTCGATCATCATGGCGAAGGGCGACGTTCATGCCGTGCCCGCCGGTTCGGCGCTGGCGGTGGACCGCGACGGCTTTTCGGCCGGGGTCACGGCCGCGCTCGCGGCGCATCCCAACATCACCATCGTTCGCGAGCGGATCGATGCGCTGCCGGAGGGGCCCGCGATCATCGCCACCGGCCCACTGACGGCGCCGTCGCTGGCGGGCGGCATCGGCGAGGCGACCGGCGCGGAGGCGCTGGCTTTCTTCGACGCGATCGCCCCCATCGTCCACCGCGAATCGATCGACATGGACGTCGCCTGGTTCCAGAGCCGCTGGAACAAGGGCACGGGCAAGGATTACATCAACTGCCCGATGGACAAGGAC
This sequence comes from Sphingomonas sp. LC-1, assembly GCF_025371035.1. Classification (GTDB taxonomy): domain Bacteria; phylum Pseudomonadota; class Alphaproteobacteria; order Sphingomonadales; family Sphingomonadaceae; genus Sphingomonas; species Sphingomonas sanguinis_E. The sequence goes on from NZ_JANZXB010000011.1 coordinate 94,161, forward strand.
CAGTATCTGGCCTTCCATCAGGCGCTGCTCGACGGCGAGAAGACCGAGTTCCGCGAGTGGGAGAAGAACACGCCCTATTTCGACGGCTGTATGCCGGTCGAGGTGATGGCCGAACGCGGCGTCGACACGCTGCGCTTCGGGCCGATGAAGGGCGTCGGACTGGACGATCCGCGGACTGGACGCTGGCCCTATGCCGTCGTCCAGCTCCGCCAGGACAATGCAGCGGGCACGCTGTGGAACATCGTCGGCTTTCAGACCAAGCTGAAATATGCCGAGCAGATCCGCATCTTCCGCACCATTCCCGGTTTGGAAAAGGCCGAGTTCGCGCGGCTGGGCGGATTGCACCGCAACACCTTCATCCGCTCGCCCGAACTGCTCGACGCGACGCTGCGGCTGAAGTCGCGGCCCAATCTGCGCTTCGCGGGCCAGATTACGGGGTGCGAGGGCTATATCGAGAGCGCCGCGATCGGTCTGCTCGCCGGGCGTTTCGCGGCGGCCGAGCTGGCCGGCAAGACCATCGCCCCGCCGCCGGTCGAAACGGCGCTGGGCGCGCTGCTGGGCCACATCACCGGGCTGGCCGAGGCCGAGACCTATCAGCCGATGAACGTCAATTTCGGCCTGTTCCCGCCCATCCCCGGCCGGACCAAGAAGGCCGATCGCAAGAAGATGTACACCGACCGCGCGCGCGAGGCGCTGCCCGGCTGGCTCAACTCTCTTCCGCCTGGGCCGCCTGCGGTGCCTCAGCCGGTCCCGTTCGTGCCGGAGGACAGTCCCGCCGAGCCGGTCGACGCTTAACGGCGGTGGTGGCGAATTCGGCCGCGTTCATCGTGCCTGACTTGTCATGGTCTGCGGTGGCGAATTTGGTCGTGGCCTTGATCGCCCATTCGTCGAAGCTCAGCTTGCCATCGCCGTCGCGGTCCAGCTTGGCATAGGCCTTGCGCCGCGCGGCGAGATATTCCTCACGGGTGATCGTGCCGTTGCGGTCCTTATCGTAGCGGTCGAAGCGCTTCTGCTCGCGGGTGCGGGTGGACGCTTCGGGAAGCGGCCCATCGTCCTCGGCAGTTTGCGGGGGCGAGGCGGTCGCCGCGCTCGCGGCTGGGAGCGGGGATGGCGTGTCGGGTCGGCTGCCCCACAGGAACAGCCCCGCCCCCACCAGCACGAGCGTGCGCAACCCACCGGCCAGATAGCGCCACATCGGTTCCGTCTCCCCCCAGTCAGACGGGGTTATGGTTAACCGGGGTCATATGGGAGCGGCAAGGTGATTCCCTTAGCCTTCGACTTCGCTCAGGCTGAACGGTGGGGGAAGCCATTCCCAATACTGGGCCTACCCCGGCGAAGGCCGGGGTCCAGTTTCTCCGCAGCCTGTGGAGCGCCGCGGATCGGCGGGGGAGGCAAAGGTCCCGCGCCGTCGATAGAGCATTACAACTGGACCCCGGCCTTTGCCGGGGTACGGCTCCGTCTTGATACGAACGGCTTCAGCGCCCCGTCAAACCATGCCACGCCAGCCGCGCCGCGCGGAGGGGATGGCCCGGCAGGCGGTCCGGGTGGCGCATACCCTCTCGGGCCAGAATGCCCAGCCCGCTCAATCCCCGCGTCCCTCGTGCCCACTTCGGCGATAGCGCGGTGTCCAACTCACCTAGGGCCTGGGCGCCGATTCGATCCGCCAGCGGCTTGTCGCTGATATGCCCGGCCAGGTCGGCCTTGGCCCAGGCGATCCCGAGAGGCTCCCATCCCTCACCACTTAGCAGCCGCCCGATCGAGGCGAACAACGCACCGCCCCGCGCACGTGCATGTAGCGCGACCCGTTCGTCGTCCAGCGGCTCGCCATCATCGAGCAGCGCCTCCCACCCCTCGATCATCGGCGCCAGCTCCGCCCCCCGCACGCCACCGGGCAGCACCGACGCCGCCAGCCGCTGCAACACGGGATGCGCAGGGGCATGCTCGCGATCGAGCTTCTCCAGCGCCTCATACCACCAGGTGAGCCGCATCTGACCGATCATCGGCTCGGTCGTGCTTTGCAAGATGGAGGCGAGCTGATGGTCGAGATCGAGCAGCGCCGCGAACCCCTCGCGCGCCGATGCGGGCGAATAGCCCACCGCCAGTGCCTGTTCGCGCATCACCGCCTCGATGGCGGTCGGGGGCGTCGAGGTAGCGGGAGCGTCGGTCATTCCCTGCCCTTCGCACGAATGACCCCCATGAAAAAGGGCCTCCCGGTTTCCCGGAAGGCCCCCTTCAAATCATAAGATAACCCGCCGCTTAGCCGCGATAGGTGACCTTCTTGACCGCCGCGACGACCTTGTCCGCATCGACCAACGCCAGCTTTTCGAGGTTGGCGGCGTAAGGCAGCGGCACGTCCTCGTTGGTCACGCGCAGCACGGGCGCGTCGAGGTCGTCGAACCCTTCTTCCATCACGACGGCGGTGATTTCCGACGCGATCGAGCAGGTGGGCCAGCCTTCCTCGACCACGACCAAGCGGTTGGTCTTGGCGAGCGACTTCAGCACCGTCTTGGTGTCGAGCGGACGCAGCGTGCGCAGGTCGATGACCTCCGCATCGATGCCCTCGGCGGCCAGCTTCTCGGCGGCTTCGAGCGCGACGCCCACGCCGATCGAGTAAGAGACGAGCGTGACGTCCTTGCCCTCGCGCATGATCCGCGCCTTGCCGATCGGCAGGACGAAATCGTCGAGCTTGGGCACGTCGAACGAACGACCGTACATCAGCTCGTTCTCAAGGAACACGACCGGGTCTTCCGAACGGATCGCCGCCTTCAGCAGGCCCTTGGCATCGGCGGCGTCATAGGGCGCGATCACGATCAGGCCGGGGACCGACGCATACCAGGGGCCGTAATTCTGTGAGTGCTGCGCGCCGACGCGGCTGGCGGCACCGTTGGGACCACGGAACACAATCGGGCAGCGCATCTGGCCACCGGACATATAGTTGGTCTTGGCGGCCGAGTTGATGATGTGGTCGATCGCCTGCATGGCGAAGTTGAACGTCATGAACTCGATGACCGGACGCAGGCCGCCCATGGCGGCACCGGTGCCGACACCGGCGAAGCCATATTCGGTGATCGGCGTGTCGATCACGCGACGGTCGCCGAACTCGTCCAGCAGGCCCTGCGTCACCTTGTACGCGCCCTGATACTGGGCGACTTCCTCGCCCATCACGAAGACACGGTCGTCGGCGCGCATTTCCTCGGCCATCGCATCGCGCAGCGCTTCGCGGACGGTCAGCTTGACCATCTCGGTGCCTTCCGGGATTTCCGGCGAGGCGGGCGCTTCCTGCTCGGCGGCAGCGACCAGCTTCTGCGTGCCGCTCTCCTGCTCGGCGGCAGCCGCGCCCTCAGGCATCGGCGGTGCGTTCGAATCGGTCGCCTCGTTCTTCGGCGCGGCATTGGCGGCCTCGCCCGAACGGCTGCCCGACGCGGCGGCGGACGCGACGTCCTCGCCCTCTTCGGCCAGCAGCGCGATGGCGGTGCCGACCTTCACATTGTCGGTGCCCTCGGCGACGATGATCTTGGCGATCACGCCCTCATCGACGGCCTCGAACTCCATCGTCGCCTTGTCGGTCTCGATCTCGGCCATGATGTCGCCGGACTTGACCGTATCGCCTTCCTTCACGAGCCACTTGGCGAGCGTGCCCTCTTCCATGGTCGGCGAAAGGGCCGGCATCTTGATCTCGATCGCCATCTTAGTAACGCTCCACCAGCACTTCAGTGTAGAGTTCAGCCACATCGGGCTCGGGGGTCTGTTCGGCGAAATCGGCCGCTTCGTTGACCTGCTTGCGAATGTCCTGCTCCAGGACCTTCAGATCGGCCTCGGTGACGCCCTGCTCTTCGAGCAGCCGCTTCACATGATCGATCGGATCGGACTTGTCGCGCACGCCCTGCACTTCCTCGCGGCTGCGATACTTGGCGGGGTCGGACATGGAGTGACCGCGATAGCGATAGGTCTTCATCTCGAGGATGACCGGACCCTTGCCCGCACGGACCCAGGCCAGCGCCTCTTCGGCGGCACCGCGGCATGCCAGCACGTCCATGCCGTCGACCTGGATGCCGGGGATGCGGAAGCTCTCGCCACGGCGATAGAGCTGGTCCTCGGACGAGGCGCGGTTGACCGCCGTGCCCATGGCATATTGGTTGTTCTCGATCACGAAGATGATCGGGAGCTTCCACAGCTCCGCCATGTTGAAGCTCTCGTACACCTGGCCCTGATTGGCAGCACCATCGCCGAAATAGGCGAGGCAGACGCCGCCGTCATTGCTGTACTTGTGCCCGAACGCCAGGCCGGTGCCCAGCGACACCTGCGCGCCCACGATACCGTGGCCGCCGTAGAACTTATGCTCGGTCGAGAACATGTGCATCGACCCGCCCTTGCCCTTGGAGATGCCGGCGGCACGCCCCGTCAGCTCGGCCATGATGACCTTGGGATCGATGCCGTAGGCGAGCATGTGGCCATGGTCGCGGTAACCGGTGATGACCGAATCCTTGTCGCCGTCGAGCGCCGACTGGAGACCCACCGCCACGGCCTCCTGGCCGATATACAGGTGGCAGAAACCGCCGATCAGGCCGAGGCCATAAAGCTGGCCCGCCTTTTCTTCGAAGCGGCGGATCAGGAGCATCTGCTTGTAGAAATCCAGCAACTGTTCCTTGGTAGCCTGGAACGGTTGCGGTTCGGCGGGACGCTCCCGATTGGGAATGGGGGGCTCGCTGGTACGGCTTGGAGCTTTTGCCACAGTCGGGAACACCTTTGTTTCCGTTAGGGAAGGATGGACGCCTATTGGCGTGCTTTGTCACGAAACTCAATTCCCCCTCTTAATTCCCATTCGGACAGGTGGAATTTAGGGGTGAATAGCTTTGTATCGGTTGCCTTGTCGGCGCACCGCAGCCTACAACGCCCGTCGATTATGGATAGACCCAAACACCCGTTTCGCATCGCCAATTTCCGCAGTCACTGGCTGTCGCGGTTCACCGGGACCATCGCGGTATCCGCCATGTCGATCGTCATCGGGTGGCAGGTTTACAATCTGGCGCGCGAAACGATGGACGTGCGGCAGGCCGCCTTCATGCTCGGCATGATCGGTTTCGCGCAGTTCGTGCCGCTGTTCCTGCTGACCCCGATCACCGGTCTGGTCGCCGACAGCGTCGACCGGCGGTGGATCGTGCGGGCGACGACGGCGCTATTGGTCCTGGCCGCTGCAAGCCTCTGGTTCCTGACTTGGTCCGGGCATCTGACCCTGGGGGCGCTGTTCACCGCCGCCGTGGCCTTCGGCATCGCGCGTGCCTTTTCGGGGCCCGCCTATTCGGCGCTCGCCCCCAATCTGGTGCCGCGCGAAAGCCTGCCGACCGCCATCGCGGTCAGCTCGATCGCGTGGCAGGTGGGCACCATCGCCGGTCCGAGCGTCGGCGGGCTTCTCTATGCGATCCATCCCGAATTTGCTTATGGCATCGCCACCTTGCTGTTCGGGGTCGCGCTGTTTTGCATCTTCCTGATCGGCCCTGTTCCGCAGCCGCCCGCGCAAACCGACCGCCGACCGCTGACCCGAATCGTCGAGGGGTTCAGCTATGTCCGCCGCAACCGGCTTGTGCAGGCGGCGATCACGCTCGACCTGTTCGCGGTACTGCTGGCGGGTGCGACATCGCTGCTGCCGGTCTATGCGCGCGACATATTGCATGTCGGATCGCAGGGCTTGGGCGTGCTGGCGGCGGGCATGGGCATCGGGGCGGCGACCACGGCGATCTGGTTTTCGTTCAAGCCGATGACCAGCAATGTCGGGGTCAAGATGCTGGTTGCGGTCGTGGTCTTCGGCCTGTCGATCCTGACCTTCGGCATCGCCAGCAATGTGACCGGCGCCCTGGGGCTCCAGAGCGGAACGGTGGCGCTGGGCGGGCTGAACCTGTTCGTCCACCCCGCCTTCCTGCTCAGCCTCGCCGCGCTGATCTGCGCGGGCGGCGCGGACATGGTGTCGGTCTATGTCCGCCAGTCGCTGATCCAGCTCCATACCCCCGACGCGATGCGCGGGCGGGTGAGCGCGGTGTCGCAACTCACCATTTCCGCCTCCAACGAATTGGGCGAGTTCGAGAGTGGGGTGATGGCCTCGATCCTCGGCCCCGTCGGCGCGGTGGTGTTCGGCGGACTGGGGGCGATCGGCGTCACGCTGCTCTGGTCGCGGCTGTTCCCGGAACTCCGACGCGCGCGAACCTTTGATCCGCCTGAAATCCTTGCAACCGAACCAACCCACGGAGAAGCCAAGCCATGAAGGCCAACACCATCCTGGAAACGATCGGCAACACGCCACATATCAAGCTCCAGCGGCTGTTCCCTGGATCGGAAGTCTGGATCAAGTCCGAACGCTCCAACCCCGGCGGATCGATCAAGGACCGAATCGCCCTCGCGATGATCGAGGCGGCCGAGGCCAAGGGCGAATTGAAGCCCGGCGGGACCATCGTCGAGCCGACCAGCGGCAATACGGGCGTAGGCCTGGCGATGGTCGCGGCGGTAAAGGGCTATAAGCTGATCCTCGTCATGCCCGAATCCATGTCGATCGAGCGCCGCCGCCTGATGCTGGCCTATGGCGCGACCTTCGACCTGACCCCGCGTGAGAAAGGCATGAAGGGCGCGATCGAGCGGGCGCTGGAACTGGTGCGCGACACGCCCGGCGCGTGGATGCCCCAGCAGTTCGAGAACCCCGCGAACATCGACGTGCACGTCCGCACCACAGCGCAGGAAATCCTGAACGACTTTCGCGATTTGCCGATCGACGTCATCATCACTGGGGTCGGCACCGGCGGCCACATCACCGGCGTCGCCGAAACGCTGAAGAAGGAATGGCCGCAACTGAAGGTCTATGCGGTCGAGCCCGCCGCCTCGCCGGTCATCCAGGGTGGCGCCCCCGGCCCGCACCCGATCCAGGGGATCGGCGCAGGCTTCATCCCCGCCAATCTCCACACCCAGGCGATCGACGGTGTGATCGAGGTCGATGCCAATGTCGCCAAGGACATGGCGCGTCGTTCCGCCACCGAGGAAGGCATCCTCGTCGGCATCTCGTCCGGCGCGACGCTTGCCGCGATCCTGCAGAAGCTGCCCGACCTGCCCGAAGGTGTCCGCGTGCTCGGCTTCAACTATGACACGGGCGAGCGTTATCTGTCGGTGCCGGACTTCCTGCCCGAACAGTGAGCGATCTCGCCAAGCCGCGCGGCGGCATCCGCGCGGCCCTGTTCGCCATCGCCGGTACGGCCAGCGTCGTACCGGCTTTGCTCGTGGCGAACGCGCCCGCCATTCCCCAAGCCTCTCGCGTGTCGTCCCACCGGGCGGCACACGCGCAGCGCGTGGTCCCGCCCGCCGAGCTTCCCCCGGTCGAGCCCGTCGCCTTTGTCGACATGCCCCCGGACGAGGCGCGCGCCTATAACGAAGGCGTCCCCTTTTCGACCGACCCCAATCCGGCGGCGCGTCCTTTCGTCTTTCGCGGAACGGCGGAAGACAAGGCGCGCGCGCTAGATTGCCTCGCGGCCGGGGTGCTGTACGAGGCGGGTGATGATGCGAAGGGCGAACAGGCGGTGGCCCAGGTCATCCTGAACCGACTGCGCCATCCCGCCTTCCCCAAGACGGTTTGCGGCGTGGTGTTCGAGGGACAGGAACGCTCGACCGGGTGCCAGTTCACCTTCAGTTGCGATGGCGCGCTGACCAAGTGGCAACCGCCCGAAGCCGCCTGGGCCCGCGCGCGCGAAATCGCCGCCATGGCCTTGAATGGCAAGGTCTTCCGGCCGGTCGGACACGCCACCCATTACCATACCGATTGGGTCGTTCCCTATTGGCAGGCGAGCCTGGACAAGGTGGCGCGGGTCGGCAGCCATTTGTTCTTCCGCTGGTCAGGCTGGTGGGGAACGCCGCCGGCCTTTAACCGCCATCAACTGGCCGACGAGCCGATCATCTCTTCGATCGCCCCCTTCTCGCCGGCGCACAGGGCCGGAGCAGAGGCCAGCGACGAGGCTGGCGCAGCGCTTGCCGAAGGCGCCGTGGCGGCGGGCACGACCGGACCGCTGGCAAGCGACCCGGACATGTTCCTCGTGACGCTTCCTGCCGGACTGTTGCCCGAGGGGTTTGCCGCTTTCGCGCTGAAATTGTGCGCGGAGCGCAAGCATTGCACCGTCATGGCCTGGCGAGAAGGAGGCGCGAAGCCCAACTCGGTGCCGCTGACGACGGGGCAGATGGACATGATGGCCTTCAGCTATCTGCGCGATACGGCGGCTGGTCTCGAACGCACGCTGTGGAATTGTACGCTCTATCCCGCGATGCGCGGGCCGCGTTGCATGAAGCGGCAGGTGATGACGGTCATGCCGCCCAATCCCCTGCCCACCCCCACGCCACAGGCAACTGCCACCCCCACCGCCCCGGGTGAACTGGGCGGCGTCCGCCGGGCCAGCGCGCCGCCCGCCGAGTCCAAACAGCCCTGATTCGCGGTTCGTCAGTCGCGGTGCGATTCGACGACCGCGACGAACTCGGTCAACTCAGCGATTGCCGCGTCGATGTCCCGCTTCTGCGCCTGCAAGGCCTCGATCTTGGCGGTGCAGCGAGCGATCGTGACTTCACGCTGCTGGCGGCGGTCATCGCCCAGGTCATAGAGGTCGATCATCTCGCGAATATCCGCCAGACTGAACCCCACCCGCTTGCCCCGCAATATCCAGGCAAGCCGGGCGCGATCGCGCTGCGAATAGATACGCTGCGTCCCCCGCCGCTCGGGCGCGATCAGCCCTTCATCCTCATAAAAGCGAAGCGCCCGCGCCGTGACGCCGAATTCCGTGCAGAGCTGTGTAATGGAATAATCGTCGCGATCGCCACGGGGGGGAATGGCTGCAGGAGCAACGGGGGTCGACATGGCGCGACGCTATATGCCGTTTACGTGAACGTCAATCGACCCGCTCAGCTATCGCACAGACGGTCGCCGTCCACGCCGTGAAGCGCCTGCGCTTCGGCCATCGAGGCGCTGATCCGTTCGACGGCGAGGGCCGACAGGCTGGCCCTGCCGGTGCACAAGGCATTGCACGCATTGGGCAAAGCCGCCGGGAACTGAATGGTTTCGCCATCGAAGCGGGCGGTGAAGCGGCACGCTCCCAGGGCGATCTCCAAGGCAGGGCCGGACCGGTGGAGCGTACCACGCGCGGTACACCCCTGCCCCTCGCCATAATCGAGCATCACGCCGATCTGTCGATCCGCCGCCGCCCCGCCGGACTTGGGCAGGATGCACATCCGGTCTGTGTCGCGCGACCAGATGCCGTCGAGCGGTGCGGCAGCGGGGTCGGCGACGAGACCGGCAGCAATGCCCGCCGCCTCCAACCGTTCGCCCGCCGCATTGTCGCCGCTTCCCACGCCCTGACTGCAGGCCGCCGTCCATCCCGCCAGCAGGACGATCCCCCAGCGTCTGATCACGCCACCGGGGCCAGGCCGTCGCCGTCGATCCGCCGATAAAAGCAACTGCGCCGCCCGGTATGACAAGCCGGGCCCGCCGGCTCGCAGATCAGCCAGATCGCATCCTGATCGCAATCGATCCGCATCTCCACGACGCGCAGGACATTGTTCGAGCTTTCGCCCTTCTTCCATAAACGCCCGCGACTGCGCGACCAAAAATGCGCTTCTCCGGTGTCCCGTGTCGCCGACAGCGCTTCTTGGTTCATATGCGCGACCATGAGAATTTCGCCGCTCGCCCTGTCGGTGGCGATGGCGGTGAGCAAGCCATTTGCATCGAATTTCGGGTCGAGCGTCAGCCCGGTGTCGCGGTGATCTGCCATAGCCCCGCCTTTAACCGGCTATCGGGCGCGAGTCATCTTTGCGCACGGTGCAAGCCGCCAATCACCCGTGATCGCGAATCGCCTTGATAAGATCGTCCTTGCTCATCTTCGATCGGCCTTCGATACCGATCTTTCGAGCTTCCTTCATCAGGTCGTCCTTGGTGCGATCTTCGAGATGGGTGGCTCGGTGATCCAGACTGCCCTTCGCTTTCGCGTTGGCGATGCGAGCGGCCTTTTCCTTGGATTGGCCCTGCTTGCGCAGTTCCTCGTACAGCCCGTCATCCTTGATCTGGGCCCCATGATCGCGCGCCATATGGCTTCTCCTATATCGGGGCCCGAAACGCAGGGTCTGCGAAAATGATCCCGTGGATGATGACAAACAGGCGACAAACGCAGATCACATTCCTATATGCGCCCCGTCTGCCCCTTAGTTGCGAACGTTGCGAGCGCCTCTCCCATGCTGACCACCAACCCCTTCGACGACGACAAACTCCGCGAGGAATGCGGTATTTTCGGCGTGTCCGGCGCCACCGGCGCGGCGGCACTGACCGCGCTGGGCCTTCACGCGCTCCAGCATCGCGGGCAGGAAGCCGCGGGCATCACCAGCTTCGATGGCACGCTGTTCCATACGCACCGCGCCATGGGGCATGTCGCGGGCAATTTCGATCGTGACGATGTGATCCGCGGCCTGCCGGGCGATGTCGCCTGCGGCCATGTCCGCTACTCGACCACGGGCGAAACCGCGCTGCGCAACGTCCAGCCGCTTTATGCCGATCTGTCGACCGGCGGCTTCGCCATCGCGCATAACGGCAATATCTCCAATGCGATGAAGCTGCGTCGCGAGCTCGTGCGTCGCGGTTCGATCTTCCAGTCGACCAGCGATACCGAGACGATCATCCATTTGGTCGCGACTTCCAACTATCGCACCCTGCTCGATCGGTTCATCGACGCGCTGAAGCAGGTCGAGGGCGCCTATTCGCTGATCGTGATGACGCCGGAGGGCATGATCGCCTGCCGCGATCCGTTGGGCATCCGGCCGCTGGTCATGGGTCGCCTGGACGGCTCGGTGATCTTCGCATCCGAGACCGTGGCGTTGGACGTGTGCGGCGCGACCTTCGAGCGTGCGGTCGAGCCGGGCGAGTTGGTCATCGTGCAGGGCACCGAAATTCGCTCGATCCACCCCTTCCAGTCGGTGGCGCCGCGCCCCTGCATCTTCGAATGGGTCTATTTCAGCCGCCCCGATTCGATCGCGGGCGATCAGTCGGTCTATTCGGTCCGCAAGGAAATCGGCGCGCAGCTGGCGATCGAGGCACCGGTCGATGCCGACCTGGTCATCCCGGTTCCCGATTCGGGCGTGCCCGCCGCGATCGGCTATGCCCAGCAGTCGGGCATTCCGTTCGAGTTGGGCATCATCCGCTCGCACTATGTCGGCCGAACCTTCATCCAGCCAGGGGACAAGGTCCGTCACCTGGGCGTCAAGTTGAAGCACAACGCGAACCGCGCGCTGATCCAGGGCAAGAAGGTCGTGCTGATCGACGATTCGATCGTGCGCGGCACCACCAGCCTCAAGATCGTGCAGATGATGCGCGAAGCGGGCGCGGCCGAAGTGCATATGCGCATCGCCAGCCCGCCCACCCGGCATAGCTGCTTCTACGGCGTCGACACGCCCGAGCGCGCCAAGCTGCTCGCGGCCAAGCTGGACCTGGGCGGGATGACCGACTTCATCCATGCCGACAGCCTGTCCTTCGTGTCGATCGAGGGACTCTACAAGGCGCTGAACGCCGCGCGCGGTGAAACCCCTAGCTATTGCGACGCCTGTTTCACTGGCGACTACCCCACCACCCTGACCGACCACGACGAAACCGCGCCGGTCGATCAGTTTCAGCTGCTGGCCGAGCGGGTCGCCTGATGGCCGGTGCGCTGTCGGGTAAGTTGGCCCTGGTCACCGGGGCCAGCCGGGGCATCGGTGCGGCCACCGCCATCGCGCTGGCGGCGGAAGGAGCCCATGTCGTCCTGACCGCGCGAACGCCCAAGGGATTGGAGGAGGTCGAGGAGAGGATCTTCGACGCCGGTGGTTCGGCAACGATCGCCCCGCTCGACCTGGCGGAAAATGACTCGATCGGACGCCTAGCCGCCGCGATTGGCGAGCGCTGGCAGGCGCTGGACGTGATGGTCCTGAATGCTGCGATGCTGGGCTCACTGGCCGCCGTGCCCGCGATCGATCCCAAGGAGTTCGCACGCGTCCTGACCCTGAACGTCAGCGCGCAGGCAGCGATGATTTCCGCCTTCGACCCGATGCTGCGCCGCTCGAGCGGCGCGCGGGTCATCGGCGTCACCTCCTCGGTCGGGCGCAAGCCGCGCGCATATTGGGGCGCTTATGGCGCGTCCAAGGCGGCGTTCGAAACGCTGCTCGGCGCCTATGGCGACGAAACGTCCGAGATTAGCGCGATCCGTGCCGCCATCGTCGACCCCGGCGCGACCCGGACTCAGATGCGCGCTAAGGCTTATCCGGGTGAGGACCCTGCCTCGGTGAAAACGCCGGAAGTGGTGGCCGAAAGGATTGCCGCCCTGGCGATCGACGGCTTCGCGCCCGGGCATTTCGAGCGGGTGGGTCTGTAAGGGGCTGTTTGGTTGGCGGTGGGGCGTGGCCTTCGACTTCGCTCAGGCTGAGCGGGGTTAGGGAATCCTGCTCCACCCAGGCCGTTCAGGCTTGGCGAAGTCGAAGCCCACGCCCCGCCATCGCCCAAAGCCCTCACCGCAACGTCGCGACGATCCCCGCCATTTCGAACACCGTGCCCTGCGCATCCAGTGACAGGCCCCGCGCCGCACCTGCAAGATCCTGCGCGGCGGCATAGGCGTCCAGCGCCACCTTCAACCCCGGCCCCGACCGCCCGCGTGCGCGCTCTGCGATGAAGGCGGGCACCCGGTCAAGAAACGCCTCATAGCGGGCCTGCGCAGCTTTGCCCGCCAATGCCTTGGCCAGCTTCACCCGCTCCGCATTGCCGGGATCACCCGTTTCCGCGATCCGTGCGATCGCGCTGTCCAGCCCGGCGATATTCAACCCGGCAAAGCGCAGCGCCCGCCCCGGCGCACCATCCGCCACCGCGACCAGGGCGGCGATCTCGCCCTCATCCGCCTCGGGGAGCTGCATCCGCAACACCCGCGCGACGTCCGCATCGCTCAGCCGTTCGAAGCGCAGCAAACGACAGCGCGACCGGATGGTGGGGAGCAACCGCCCCGGCGCATGGCTGACCAGCAGGAACACCGTGCCCGCGGGCGGCTCCTCCAGATTCTTGAGCAGCGCATTGGCCCCGCCACGTTCCAGATCGTCGATCGCATCGATCAGGACGACACGCGCCGGGCCCATGGCGGGCGCGGTCGCGAACATGGGTTGTAGCGTGCGGACCTGCGCGATGCTGATCGAGCGCGCGAGATCTTGATCGGGCTTGTCCGCATCCTTGGGCAGCCGCGACAGGACGCGAAAGTCGGGATGCGAGCCCGCCGCGATCAACTTGGCCGTGGGGTGATCCTCGGGCACGGCCAGGCCGGGGGGCAAGTCCCCCGCCCCGCCGCCCCGCGCGAGCAGACGCGCCGCCGCCGCCCGCGCGAAGCTCGCCTTACCGACACCTTCCGGCCCGGCGATCAGCCAGGCATGGTGAAGCTTGGCGCCGCCCAGCGCGGCGGCAAAGGCGGCCTGGCCCGCGTCATTGCCGACCGGCAGGGTCATCGGCTCAGCCGAAGATCGAGGTCAGCCCGGCCCAGGCGCGACCGAAAAAGCCCGCTTCGCTGACATCCTTGTCCGCAACCAGCGCCAGCCGCTGCGCCGGCATGTCGGGCGAACTGATGACGAGGTCGGCGATATGCTGGCCCGCCTTGATCGGCGCCTTGATCGGGCCTTGATAGACGACCTTCGCGCTCAATTGCGGATCGAGGCCAGCAGGCAGCGTCACGGTCAGCTGCTGCGGCGCGATCAGGCCGACGCTGCTCGACGATCCCATCTGAACCTCGGCATCGGCGACCTTCTTGCCCTTTGCCACGACCGGCTTGGCCTGCCATGCGCGGAAGCCCCAGTTCATGAACTTGACCGACTCTTCCGACCGCGCGTTGAAGCTGTTCAGTCCCGCAACGACCATCACCAGTCGGCGGCCATTCTGCTCGGCGGAGCCGGTGAAGCCGAACCCGGCCTCCTCGGTATGGCCCGTCTTCAGGCCATCGGCCCCGGCGACGCGGCCCAGCAACGGATCGCGATTGGCCTGGGTGATGGCATTCCCGCCCATCGTCTTGCCCCAGGTGAAATCCCGGCGCGAGTAGAATTGCTTGTAGAGCTGCGGGAAGTCCTGGATCGTATGCTCGGCCAGATCGGCCAGGTCGCGCGCGGTGACATAGGTGACGCCGCCGTCCGGCCAGCCGTTCGACGTGCCGAAATGGCTGTTGTTCAGGCCGATCTGCTTGGCGGTGCGGTTCATCCGCTCGACGAAGTTCGGCTCGGTTCCCGCAATGTGCTCGGCCAGAACGACACAGGCGTCATTGCCCGACAGGGTGACGATGCCGTACAACAGGTTGGCGACGCTGACCTGCTCGCCGGGCGACAGGAACATGGTCGACCCCGCCTGGGGCCCATGCCACTTGGCCCAGGTCTCCGGCTGGACGGTGACCATGTCGTTCAGCTTCAACTGGCCCTTCTTCACCAGGTCGAAGGCGACATAGACCGTCATCATCTTCGCCATCGATGCGGGCGGCATCCGGCGGTCTGCATCACGCTGAAACAGGATCGCACCCGAGGACAGGTCCTTCATGAAGGCGACGGGGGCGGTCGTCTCGAACTGCGGAGCGGCCGCGATCGAGGGGTGGGCCAGCGCGACGAGAGCGAGCGGGGCGGCGAAGGATACGAACAGGGTCTTCATGCGTGTTCCGTGACCAAAGGGCGGGGAGAGGTCAATCCTGAAGCAGGATGCGGGCGTCGTCATAACCCGCCCGGGCCGCCGCGTCACGCAGCGCTTTGGCGGATTCAGGCGTCATTCCACTGCGTTCCACCCGCCATACCCGCCCAGCCGGGCGGAGTTGCGCGTCGAAGCGCCGCGCCAGGGCCTGGGCACGGTCATGACTGGCGAAGCTGGCAATCTGTACGCGATATTGGGCATGCGGATCGAGCGCGATCGGGCGAGCGACCGGCGCCACCGCACTGGCCCCGGCCAGGATCAGGCCGGGGGCGTCGCCGCCGGGCGTCAGGGCCCGCAGCCTGATATGCGCCACCGCCCGCTTATTGGTACCCAGCAGCCGGGCCGCGCCCAGCGACAGGTCGGCCACCCGATCGGCTCGGCCCGGGCCACGATCCCCGACCCGTGCGACGATGGTGCGCCCGGTATCCACATCGGTCACCTCGACCATCGATTCGAGCGGCAGGGTGCGATGCGCGATCATCACGTCGTCGGGATCGAAACGCCGCCCCGTCGCGGTCCGCCGCCCCGCCAGTTCATGCCCATACCAGCTCGCCCGCCCGGTGGCGTCATAACGGCCATAACGCGGCGCGGTCGGCTCTTCGGTCTTCGCCGCTACCGGGGTCGCGGTCAGGGCCGCGACGATCAGGACGATCGCCTCAACCCGCAATCGCATCGGCCAGCAACCCCACCGACAAAGCGTAGAAGTTGGAGCAGTTGTAATCCAGGATGACCCGGTAATTGCCGGTCAGCAGATAGGCGGTCGCCCCCTGCCCGTCCGGCTCCATCAGCGTCGCAAGCACCCGGTCGTCGGGCCAGGCGGCACCCTGCGGTACGATGCCCATCGCGCGCCACTCCGCCATGGTCCGCCATCCGCTATGCCGTTCGAACACGCGCGGGCAGCGTGGGCTGACCAGCCGGTTGCGTACCATCGACTGGTCGAACCCGGCCGGAACGGTGACCGCAAAGCCCCAGGGCTGCCCCGCACGCCATCCGGCATTGACGAAGTAATTGCCAATCGAGGCCAGCGTATCCGCCTCGCTATTCCATATGTCCACGCGACCATCACCGTCGCCATCGCGGCCCAGGCGCAGATAGATGGAGGGCAGGAATTGGGGATTGCCGGTCGCCCCGGCCCAGCTGCCCTTCAACTGATCGCGGGTGACGCCCCGGTCCATCATCTTGAGCGCAGCGATGAATTCGCCCTCGAACAGCGGACGACGGCGACCCTCATAGGCCAGGCTCGCCAGCGAGCGGATCAGATCGAAATTGCCGGTATAGGAACCGTAATTGGTCTCATGCCCCCAGATCGCGACCATGATCGATTCGGGCACGCCCGTCTCGCGCTCGATCCGCGACAGGCGGGGCCGCTGCGCGAGATACTTGCTTCGACCGCGACCGATCCGCGCCGCATCGACATGCACGGCCTTATAGGGGGCAAAGGGACTAAAGCCGCTATTGGCCGGGCCGCCCGGCTGTCGCCGATCCAGTTCGATCACACGCGAATTGAGCGTCAGCGTGGGCAGCACCGAGTCCAGCGTGGCGCGGCTGACCCCCTGCCCTAACGCGGTACCGCGAAACTGTTGAAGATAGCTTTGAAAGCCGGCTTCATCCTGCGCCTGCGCGCCGGTGCCACCGAGCGTCAGCAGCGCCAGACCCGAGAATAAGCCGAGGCGCATCACACGCCGGGTAATCGTCCCCCACATGACGCCTGTTTGCCATAGCGGGGCGTTTGCAGGAACCTCGCATCACCGCAGCCATGGCACGATCAACCGCGCGGAGCCGCCGGCTGCATTCCGCAGAAACTCGCACAATCCATGGTGGATTTGCCGGCGCGCTTGACGTACACGCACCTCCCGCGCCGATCCCGGAAGAGTGGCCGAGCGGTTTAAGGCACCGGTCTTGAAAACCGGCGATGGTGCAAGCCATCCGTGGGTTCGAATCCCACCTCTTCCGCCAGAACCCTGCATCAATACGCCTCACAACGTCTCAATCCCCTCGTAAACGCGGGGAAATTTTGATATTCGATGTCTCAGGTTGTCTCGGTTTGTTCCGCAAAAGCGCGGGGGTATCGGGGGTATCGGACGGGGTATCGCCGTCGACGCGTCCCGCGATACCCCGACCGGCAGGCCGATAGCGGGGTATGGACATGCTGACCGACACGGCGGTGAAAAAGGCGGAGCGACGGGACAAGCCGTACAAGATGGCCGATTCCGGAGGCCTATATCTGCATGTTGCACCTACCGGGTCGAAGTCCTGGCGGATGAAATTCCGCTTCGACGGCAAGGAAAAGCTGCTGACGTTTGGGCCGTACCCCGAGGTCAAGCTATCCGAGGCGCGCGAACGCCGCGATGAAGCGCGCCGACAGATCCGTGATCATATCGACCCGTCCGGTGCGCGGCGGCGGTCGCGTGAGGAGCGCGACCGGAAGGCGCTCGACGAGGCACGGGCGGTGTCCTTTGAGACGGCGGCGCGGGCCTGGTTCGGTCTGCAAAAAGGGCGATGGGCGCCGGTCCACGCGGACGACGTCATCACCAGCTTGGAGCGTGACGTCTTTCCGGCCTTCGGTGCCCGCGCGTTGACCGAGATTGACGCCCCGACCGTGCTGAAGGCGCTTCGCGCGGTGGAGGATCGCGGCTCGATCGAGACGGCGAAGCGACTGCGCCAGCGAATCTCGGCGGTCTTCGCGATGTATATCTCTGAGGGGGTCGTCGCAGTCGATCCGGCGGCGGCGGTCGGAAAGGCGCTGCGTCCGCTGCCGAAGAAAGGTCGGCAGCCCGCGCTGACCGATGTCGACGAAGCGCGCGGCGTGCTGATCGCGGCCGAGGCTTCCGGGGCATCGCCGGTGACCAAGCTGGCTTCGCGCCTGCTAGCGCTGACCCAATCGCGGCCTGGCATGATCCGTGGGGCCGAATGGGAGGAATTCGAGGGTATTGACTGGACCGGGGAGCAGTATGGCCCATTCATGCCGCTGTGGCGCGTCCCGGCGGCGCGCATGAAGCTGGTCAGCGACCTGAAGGCCGAGGAAGCTTTCGAGCACCTGATCCCGCTGCCCTGGCAAGCGGTCGACACTCTGCTCGCGGTGCGGCGACTGTCCGGCCGTGGCCGCTTGGTCTTTCCAAGCCAGCGGCATAGCCACCGCCCGCTGTCCGAGAATGCGATCGGCTATCTGTATAACCGCGTCGGGTATCACGGGCGCCACGTCCCGCACGGCTGGCGCGCCGCATTCTCGACGACGATGAACGCGATCGCCAAGCGCCAGCGCCGAGTCGGCGATGATGACGTGATCGAGCTGATGCTGGCCCATGTCCCGGCCAATAAAGTGAAGGCGGCCTATGACCGGGCGGGACACATGGAGCGGCGGCGCGAGCTATCCCAAGAGTGGGCCGACATGCTCATGAAGGGGCTGGCTCCAGCCAATGATGTGCTCGGCGGGCGACGGCGGGGCGGCTGAGCGCCCCGCCTATCGTTCAGGCCGCGGCCCGCCAGCCGATCGGATTGGCGACCCACGCGTTGATGTCCGCCTCATACCACGCGACCATGCGCGTGCTGATTGGTGTGGCGGGCGGGAACGCTCCGGCGGCCATCTTGCGGTAAATCGTCGCCCGCGACAGCTTCGTCCGAGCGCGGACGTCGGGCAGCCGCAGCAGAGTATCATGCTGACGGTCAGGCATTGCTCTTTACCTCCTCAGGAACATATCGCCGCCAGAGCGCCCTAAGAGCGTCGAGCCATGCCGTGGCATCTTGGCGCTTCGCCTGGGTCGCGCCCTTGCGCGCGAAGAATTTATGGTGATCGACCTGGTCGAGGATCCAGCACCGCGCGAACGGCGGCGGCGGCTCGCCGTGAACGTCCAGCCGGCTGTCGATCGCGAAGTGGACCGCATCGGACTTCTCGGGCGTCCAATCCTCCCGGTCCCGCTTCCGCAGGATCGACAACCGACCGATCAGGATCACGCACCACGCCCCGAACGACGCCGCACGCCCCTCCTCCATCAGCTTCCACACCTCCGGCTGATTTTGCCAGCTGTAGGCGCTCTCGCTCATCGCGAAGCCGGTCCCGGTCATGACGCAATGCTCACTGGCGCCGCGGCGCGCGCGGGGGCACCATCCCCTGGCCGACACGCGAGTCGGCCCATGGAGAGGTTCGACATGAAGATCTTCGCTGCTGCACTGACCGCTGCCGCCCTGTTCGCCACGCCCGCGCTGGCCGCCCCGTGCCGAGATGCGAAGGGAAAATTCATCAAATGCCCCGAGAAGGCCGCCTCAGCGTCGACCCGCTGCAAGGCAGCGAACGGCAAGTTCGCAAAGTGCGGGACGCCAGGCGCGAAGCCGATCAAGTGACCCGCGCGCCCCGGCCGCCCAATGGCCGGGGCACCGACCCGCGCCCGCTCGCTCATCGCGAAACCGGAGGCGGTCATGCTGCGGCCCTCCCATAGATGGCAGCCAGCGCGGCTTCCGTGCGCAGGATCGCCTTGCCTATGGCTTCGGGGATTTGGGGGATGACCGCGTCGCCGAACGCCTCGACCTGCCTACTGGCGAACAGTCTCAGCCGTCGCTCTGCCCGCTGGTGAACGGCCCACAAGTCTTGCTCGCATATGGTGACTGGAATGGCAGGGTGAGCAGAGGGTCTGGAGGTTGGTGGGGTCGCCGTTGGTCCAGTCTTCGTCAATGTGATGGATCGCGAGGCGGTCTGTGCCTTGGCAGACTTCGCAGGCTTCTCCCAAGTGGCGTCGGGCGCGATGGTTATGCTGCAACCGTCCAACATCGTCTCGGCTATTGGCGCAAGCCTGCGAGCAGTGGTCGCGCTGTAGGAAGCGAGAACGATCCTCAAGGCGCTGGCCAAATCGCTGTCGAGTGAAGGCTGCTCCACATGCTCGGCAGATTTTACTGCCGCAATCAATCGCTCGCCTTCCCATCGCATACCCCCTTCTTCAAGCAAGATAGCCAGAAACGCCCAGGCCTGTAACCTAGCATCCAGCCATACGTGACTGGTAAGGTCTCTGAGGGACCAATCAGCCCAGCCTCCGTCAGGATCGCCGCGATCTGGCGCGCATAGGCCCATTTGTCCGGCGCCCTGCCCGTCTGCGCACCGTCCAGCACAGCGTCCATCGTCGGCGATTTCCGCTTGTCGTATGCCGGGGACCATGCATCCATCCGCTTGTCCCGCTTGGTCGGGGTCGGAAGTGTCTCGGGCATCAGGAAATGCACGACTTCCCCCATGTTCGGGGTCCGATCGAAGTCGTCCTGATCCGTGGTCATACGACCCTTCTGCCGTCTCAGCACTGATCCCCGTGGGGCAGGATTCGCTGTTGGCGTACCCAGCATCCCCGCATGGCGCGATGGATAGCCGTTCAGCTGGCTCAGCACGTCCCCACGGAAGCCCCGATCGGCATCCGTCTTGCGCGGTGTCGCCAGCATGGCTTGCTGCAACTGGTGACGCGCCGATCCCATCCGGCCCGTGTCCCCGTGCCCACCCGCCTTCATATCCGACGCGCGCGGCGTGCTCAGCGGTGGATTGCCGATCAGATCCCAGCCCTCGCACGATGGCCATTTCTGCATGGACGGGTGATGCAAATTCCCGGTTGCTGTTGGGGTGTGCAACCTGTGCAAGGTCGCACCCGATGAGCCAGCAGCGGGGTCGCTCGTGGTTGGCTCCGACGTCGCCAGCACGAACCACGACCGGCCAGCAGGCGTAGCCGATTGCCTCCAGCGCAGCGATGACGGCGTCAGCGCCCCGAGTTCGGAGATTAGCGCTGTTCTCAAGAGCGAACCAACGAGGGCGGCACTCTCCGATGATACGGATGGCTTCGAAGTAGAGGCCCGAGCGCTCCCCTTCGACGCCTTTGCCCTTGGTGTTGGCGCTGCTGATATCTTGGCAGGGAGGGGAGCCGACGACGATGGACGGAAGTCGTCCAAGATCAGCGAGAAGTCGGTCTGCCGTAAGGGTGCGGACATCGTCGTAAACCTTCACGCCTGGATTGTTTTCAGAATAGAGCGCGCGCCGCCAGGCTTCGACCTCGCAGGCGGCTATCGTCGTGAAGCCCGCGCGGTGCATACCAAGGGACCAGCCCCCGGCGGCCGCGCTGAACAGGTCCAGCGCCTGCATCACTTCCGCCCCTCCCCGTGCGAGAGGGCGGCGTCGTATGCGTCCCACCACTTGCGAGCCGCTGCGAAGGCTGCGGTAGCCTTCGGGCCAGGATCAGCCGCGATCACATCGGCAAGCAATTTCGCGCATTCATGCAGCATGTCCTCCCCTGCCGGGACCGCATCGACAGCGGGCGCGGGGGTGGCGGATAGGGTGGCCTTACCCGACTTCACCGCTTCAACAGCGCGACGAAGATCGCCGACCGTGAATGTTGGCCAGACCTGCATATGGGGCTCGTCCTCCGCGTCACCTTCATCAGCATCGGCGAAGGGCTGCAACGCGCCGATAGCTTCGGAAAGAGCATCCCGCACCGCATCACCCGCGCGGCTGTCGAGGGCGGCGAGGATGGCGTCGGCTTCGCTTTCGCTAAACTGGATGGGCGGCAAGGACCCGCATCCATCCCAAGCGGCTTGCAATCTGCGCACGGCATCCGGCGTCTGTCGGGTGGTCATGCTGCCATCCTTTCGAGCTTGTCAGCATAGGCGCGCACGCCGCTCCATTCATCGGGCGTCCCGGCGAATAGGCGAAGGCGATAGCGGTGATGATTCTGCGCAAGGCTGGTGCTGTCACAGCTCGCGAACGGGTAGTCACCGCCTACGGCCACACCGCGCAGCATGTGCAGCGGGTGCCAGCAGTTGCCCATCAGCGTGGAGACTTCATCCATGCGACGGCGGTACGCAGCGCAACCCACCGGCTCGCGCTTCGGATCACCGATCCAGCCCAGACAGACGCGATCATATTGCGAGCAGAGGCGCGCCAAGCGATCAAGTGGGCCGTCCATGTGCCAGACGGGCACGCCGCGCGAACGACCATGGGGCCATTCGTTGAGAAGCCCGTCGTTCATCTGCGACGGCGCGGCTGGCTTGTCGGGGATGACAGCCCAGCGCCCCGGCACGAACAGCCGATCTTCCAGCCATTCGTAGTAGCTTGACCAATCCAGCCGTCCGGCGTCCATCGGGTCAACACCGGCGCGAACCGCCTGCATCCAGTAGGAGAACGCGCCGTTGTCGTACATGATGAAGGGCGCCTGCGCCTCGACATCGGCAACACTGTCAGGACGGAAATAGCTAACGCAATATGCCCGCGCGCCAGCAGCCAACAGCGCCTCGCGTGGCGTCAGAGGCGTGCCGTGATAGACCGCCGCCATCATGCTGCCTTCCCCCCATCGCTGGCGTGAGAGGCGGGGGTGGCGAGCATCTTGCGGACAAAATTGACGGCAGCGACGATAAAGGCGGCGTTGCGCTTCCCGACCTGGTCCCAGACGTAAACGTCGTCCTCGCTGTATTCCTCCTCGATCAGCTTTGCGGTGCTGTTTTCGCTGCCGAAAAGCGTCCGCCCTTCTGCGTCGAGAATGATGTAATCGTCATAGCCGGTGCCATGATCCGGACCGCTGCCATATGCACCGTCCTCATTGCGCTCGCTGTCAATTTCCCACGGGCCATCCGAAGCATATCGTGCGGCCTCGCGCAGATCGTCGGGAATGGATATCCCCTCCCCCTGGCGGATCGCGTCTGCGGAGAGGGTGGAGAGGGCCAATGGCTGGACCACCAATCGCGCGCGTGCCTCCGTGCCTGAAGCCCCGCCCCAGAAATATTCTCCGCTTTCAAAGCAATATGCATCGACCTGATAGCGGCGCGGATCTTCCAATGTGGTCGCATATTCGGATCGGAAACCGATCGAGCCGTTGAACTCGAACGGTCCAGGCGGGCAGGCATTAAGCGTGACGGGTTCGCCCATTGGGACCAGCCCCCAGGTCATGCCAAATCCTCCCCGAGTAAAGCAAAGTCTGCAATGTTGCGCATGCGCTGGGTGGTGACGATCGGCAGGCTATGCAGTGGTTCCGCTGAGATGCGCCGGAGAGCCTTGGTCAATAGCGCCTCCCGATCCATCGCGGGCGGGGCGGCGCGGAGGTCCTCTATCGTCTGCTCGATATGAGGCAGATACGGGTGGCGCTCGAAATCGTCGGCGCGCACGTCGTTGCGAATGAAGTCCGCGTACGTCTTGAGGATATCGACCGCATCCATCAGGGCTTTTTCGGGTATGTCAGCCACGGGCGGCCTCCCCCAGGGCAAAGGGGAAAAATTCGATCGCGAGGCAGCACACCATCGCGATCCCGACGATGAAGGCGAGCGCCGATAGGGCGCGGCTAGGCTTACGCATTGGCGTTCTCCTGAGATTTCTCGCGGCGGGCCTGCTGGAGGCGCAGGTCAGCGCGGGCGAGGCCGATGGCGTCGGCCAGATACTTCGCGGCGGCAGTCGCGCTGTGCGGCGCTTCCTGGCCAGCGGTGCGGGTCCGCATGATCGAACCGCCATTCTCGACGGTGCGGGCGACCACGGTTGCCGATACGCAGCCCTCCGGCATGTCCGTCGACGGTCCATGCGCAGCGACAGCGACGACCACAGCCGCCTCCCCTTCGTCGCGCAGACTCGCCAGCATGACGCCGATCGCGTTGATCTCGGCGGCGGTCATCAGTAATCGCCCACCGACGTAACGACGCGGTCCTCATCAATCTCAATGACGGTCCCGCAGGCAAAATAGGCGCGCAGCTTCTGCTCGAGCCCGTAGCTGGTGCCGAAGTGCTTCGACGACTTGATGTCGTGCTCGCGCAACGTTGCGCTGGAGATCTTGCCATCCTTGCCGATCAACAGGCGATAGTCGCAGCGATACTTGTTGCGCTCGTCGTGCACCTGATCTTCGTCGAGATAGACCCATGTCGAGCCATATTCGTTTTGCTCGACGATCACGGTGATGACCTCGCCATAGGCGTCATCGTCATGCCGCTTGAGCATGGCGGCGGCGATCTCTGACAGCTTCACCGTGGAAGGCGCCAGCTTCAGTAGCTCGTCGATGTCCTCAGCCAGCCGACCAGCGATAAGCGGTGCGACCTTCGCCTCGACCTGGGCCTTGACCATCGCAGCAACAACATTGCCGTAAGTCGGCAGGTCGAGCCGATCGACATGCAGCGCATCCTCAATCGCCTTTTCGATCAGCTTCCCCGTGTCGCTCCACGTCCGGAGCGCCTTGTCCACGCTTTCGACAACCAGCTTCTCGACGCGGGTGTTGACTTCCTTTTCGATGAAGTCGGGCGTCATTTTGGCAGCGACGGCAGCGCCAATCAGGCTCGAAAGGTTATCCATGGGCATGCTCCTGAGGATCGGCGGCGCTCGGCGCGGAATCGGCCGAGGCGGCATTGGAGACGGGGAACAGAGCGGCGATGATCCGGCCCCAGTTCGGGACCAGGGAGCCGACCAGCGTCCACACGGCGAGACCGCCTGCGAAGACGAACACCGACACGAAAAGCGTGTCAGTCAGGGGTGACGGGGTCATCGGATGGCCCTCCGGGTGGTGGAAAATTCGGGACGCGACGCGGAACCGCCGGCACCAAGGATGCGACCGGGAATGAAGGCGTCGTACTCGTCGCGCGGACGGCGGAAGGGGCGATGTCCCCAGCCGTCCGGCAAGACGAACTTGAAGCAGCCGTTCGGCGCGATGACCTTGATCCGGCCGCCCTTCATGGCCTTGATGACCGGGCATTCGAACTCGAAGACGGCGGGAAGATTGCCCAGGCCGACGACGACCTCGTCATTGACCGACTGGCGGCGGACCATCATCGACTTGCAGGTCAGTAAATCGAGCCCCAGCCGGATCAGGGTGGCGACCTGCTCGCGGGTCCAGCGGTCCCCGCCGACCTGGTTACCGTCGACAACCTCGTACCCGCGGATATGGCCATACCATGGATAGCCATCCGCCAGTTTCGAGACGATCACGGAGCGAACGTCCGGCTGGCGCCCGATCGGGGGCGTGTTGGGGTTAGCCAAGGCTCGCCTCCACATACCGGAGGGCTTCACCAAGGGCGGCCACCTTAGCGGCGGCCTTCTTCGCCTCGCGCTGCGCGATGATAAACTCGACCCGCGCGTCGGAGGCGGCACGCTCGGCATAACCAATGCCGTCGCGCAGGTTCGCGACAACCGCGTTCGCGGCTGGGGACTTGCGTTGCCCACGGGGCTGCTTCGTCAGCGCTGCGGCCACCTCGATCAGTCGGATCAGGGCATGAGGCGACTTGATCCCCAGCTTCTCGGCGCGGACGCGGAAGGACTCGAAGAGGTCGCCTCGCTCGTCAATGCGGGCGGCAAGCGTCCGGTAAAGCTGCGGGTCGTTCGTTGCCTCGATGATCATCGGGCCCAACTGGTGGTACCGGGTGACCTTCCAGCGCATTTCCTCGACGGTCTGGTCGAGATCAGGATCGATCTCGGCGAGCGTCACCGGACCAGGGCGGCGGGCGGCGCTCACAACACGAACCCCGGCACCGAATAGATGCCCTGACACCGCGCCAGCACCGTGACGACGCTCCGGCCGTCACAGATCAGCCGATCACCCGAGGCGAGCTTGACCACCTGGCAGCCAAAATCGGCAGCGGCGCAGACGGCGCGGGCGTGCGACCGAATTTCTCGGTCAGCCGTCTCATAGTCGGCGTTCGGGTTGATCCGCTGCATCCACCGATTGACCGCGTGGCGCGTGACGCTGATGTGGTGCTCGGTCATAGCGCACCTCGCATCGCACCAGCCTGCTCGGCCAGATCGCGTTCCCAGGCCGCACGGCCCGGCCACTGCTGCCAAAATGCGGTGGCCACCACCGTGGCGTCCTGCATCGGCAGCTTCTTCTCGAAGGTGCGCCAACCGTCCCGGTGCTGCTCCTGGTGGCACTGGTCGCACAGCGGAATGCAATGGCGGTCGGCGACTTTCGTCCCCGCGCCCTTCCCGCCGGCATGATCGACATGGGCTGCGACAATGGGATTGGTTCGATCGCCGAGGGAGTGGCAGGCCACGCACGGCAGTCGGCGCAGCCAGCGCTTATATTCCTCGGCGCACTTCCATGCCGGACGACCGGCGCGAGGCGGCTTACGGGTCTGAAACGCCGAGCGCGGCAGGCCGACGGCGCGCATTATGCCTGACCTCCGGCTCGCATTTCGGCGACCGCCTGCTCGCACAGCAACGCCACGCGGGCGCGCTGGTTCGCGATGTGCGCCTCAATGATGGGTATCGCCAGCTTATAGTCGACATGGAACAGGCGGTGCCCACTCTCACCGGATGGGACGCCTAGTTGCAGACCTCCCTGGCGCCGGCCGTACGCGTCTCGGATGTCCGCCGGCGCGAACTTGTCGATCGCGCCTTTAACGTCTGCCAACAGCTTTTCGGCGGCTGCGATTTCGCCATAGGCAATCGCAATGTCGGTCGCAGTCGTCTGCGTGATCATGCCGACACCGCCTGCCCGGCCGCCATCTGCTGCAGCATGTCGACCTGCTTCGAGACCGACAGCGCCTGATACCATGCCCGCAGCGCCGACAGCGTCAGCTGCCGACGGTCATCGTTCCTATGCTGGGGAATGCCCGCGATGCAGGACATAGCGATCTCCTCGACCGCTTCGCTCGCATCAGGCGGCGATCAGCGGTGAGGGCAAATTAGTGTGACTATTCCCACCGTGTCAATGACAAATGTGATTTCTCACATCGTTCTTGCAATGTTCCTGATCTTGATCATGCTTGCAAGGTCGGGAGGTGGTGATTCGTGCTGGACGATGATGTCGATTTTTTGAGGGTGGTAGGGGTCTCGCATTATCAGGATGCTGTGTCGCGCTGCTCGCCGGGTGAGGCAGTCCGCTTCGTACATGAGCCCGACAATCCTCACGACGCCACCGCGCTGCGCGTGGTCTCGAGCCTCGGCGAGACTATCGGATATGCCCCCAGGAATAGCTGGGTGCATCACATGATCCATCAAAGCGGGCGAGGCGTCTCAGCAGTCGTGCACAGCGTCGGCTACAGCCGTTCTTGTCTACTGGGTGTGCTGCTTAGCATGGCCGTCTGCGATGATGAAATTGAGCGCGCATCGTACTATCCGGGCAGGCCTGCTCCTGAACCGCCGCCCGGCGGGTTCCGCTATTGGATCAGTACCCCAGGCGACGTCGAGCGGCGCGTGGCAGGACGAAGATGACTGGTCGAGCCCAATCGATCTCAATGTCGACAATATCCTCGGCGTTTAGCGACCGCAGCGTCCATAGCCCCGGCCTGGTGCCGAATGCGAGCTGCTTCACATAGGTTTCGCCGCTACTTGCCCGCACGACGCAGAAGTCGCCGACATCGTCAGGACTCACCCCAGGCGCGGCTTTTTCGATGTAGAGGATGTCGCCTGCCGAATAGCGCGGCAACATCGATATCCCATCAACTTCCAAGGCTTCGAGTTCGCCGCCCATGCCTGGGGGCATCGGCACTGCGCCTCCGTCAACGGGCTCGAAAATCACGGAGCCGCCAGCTCCAACGCGGCCCGCTACCCGAATGCTGCCGCCGCCCACGATATCGGCGATCGACACCTCCAGAGCATTCGCAAGACGATGGAGGTTGCCGAGCTTGACGTCATCGCCGTCCAGCATGTCGCGGACGAACGTCTCCCCTTTGCCTGCCTTCTTCGACAGCGGCTTCGCCTTGATGCCCTTTTGGTCCATCAACTGGCGAAGGCGTTCCTTCACGCGCGCGACTTCGTCCTGCTCATTCATGTGTGATCTATCACACGACGGTGACGCTGAACGATAGATGGGTGTTTTCACACCTTGACGGTGTGATAATTCACACATACTGTTGTGCTCATGGAAAAGATCCTGAGCGACATCGAGGCTTTCCTCGCCACGCATGGCATAGCACCAACTCGGTTTGGTGATGAGGCTCTGGGCGACCGTCATTTCGTTCGCCAACTCAGGGAGGGCCGGAGGCTATGGCCTGAGACCGAGGCCAAAGTCCGCAAGTTCATGTCCGAATACCAGCCTGCGCGGGCGGCGGCATGAACATCGGTTGGCCGCAGGGTATCCTGCTCGCGCTGCTGTTCCTCAGCGTCTGCTTGCACGCCAGCAAAAATGGCCGTCCTCGCGAGGGCCATTACGACCTCGGCGCTAGCATGCTGACGGCCGCGATCTGGGTCGGCCTGACGTATTGGGGCGGGTTCTTCGGATGACCGCCGACATTCACTTCCTCTCCCTGGCGGCTGACCTCCCCAAGACGGTCAGCCCCTCCCTCGCCGGCGGCGTGGTTCTCCCGCCCGTCGCCGGTGATTTTGTCGACCATCGCGCGAGCGATCGCGATGCGGACGGCGCGCGGCGCGGTGGAGAGGTGATCGGTATCCATAACCATTCCACTAATGAAACGGAGGGGCGGGATCATGTCTGATCATGCCGCAATGCAGCGACAAGTCGCCCAACGTCAGGTCGCGATGTTCAGCAGCTTCATGGGCCGTGGCCTGCACACGACGCGCGCGGCGCTGTCGGCGGCCTCGGGCATCCCGGAGAGCACGCTTCGCGAATGGGCCAACGGCGCCGCGATGCCGCTGAGCGCGATCTTCACGCTGCGCCGCCACCTTCCGCCCCAGGCTATCGCCATGGTGTGCGAGCCCGGCGACGTCCGCATGGTGGACATCGAGACCAGCGAGACGAACTGGGACGAAATCGCCTCGGAGACGGCAGGCCTGACCTTCGAAATCTGCGAGGCCCGCAAGGACGGCCACATCGACCATGTGGAGCGCGCCCGGCTTCAACACCGTGCCCGCTCGCTGATCGCCGAGCTGTCCGAAATCATCAAGGACTGAGGACCAATCGGCCGGTCTGACCCGGCTCTGGAGTGACGACAATGACGATTGCCAATGACGACGCGGTAGCGGCTGGCGCTGCTTTCGCGACCGAAGAATTGCGTCTTGCGATGGTGCAGCCTGCGGCGGCGGTGATCGTCTCCGGCGGTCAGACCTATCGCTTCCTGTCGATCAGCGATCCCGCCCAGGCGGTGATCCCGCTGTTCGAGGTGGCGGCATGACCGCCGTTCGCGATGGCGTCGCCCGCCTGCCGCGCGGTCGTCAGCTTGGCCTGCATGGCGAAGCGCTGACCCGAGCAGTCGAACTGTACGAGTCCGGTCAGAGCATGGAGGCCACAGCCCGCGCCATCGGCATGCCCACGCCCACCGTGCAGAACGGTGTCATGGCAGCGCTGTGCGTGCTCCGAGGCTATCGGCCCGCTGAGCGCGATAAGAACGGCTACCTGACGTCGGCTGGCGTCGAGCGCCTCCGGGAAATGCTGCGCAAGGGCATGAAGGGCGTCGACATTCAGCTGCGCCTCGGCGTCAGCGCGTCGACGATCAGCAATGAGCGGGGTCGCTACAACGCCGACCTGAAGGCGCGGGGCAAGCGTCCCCTCCCCCGCCCAGGCGGCGGCGCGATGTATTCGGGCGCCCGGCTGTCGCGTGAGCAGATCAAGGAGGTCGAGCGGCTGCTCCATACCGGCCTCGGCTCTCAGCAGGTCGGGCGGCAGACGGGGATTTCCAGCACCAGCGTCATCCGCATTCGCGCGGCGCTCGTGAAGAGGCTCGCCCGCAAGGGTGAAGTCCTGACGGGGTGCGATAAGCGCGGCAAGAGGGTCAAGCTGGCGAACCTCGTCCATGCTGTGCCCGAAGCCGCAAAGGCGAAGCTGCGCCAGCTGATCGCTGATCGGGTGCCGGTCAGCCGTGCGGCGGTGATGACGAACATCGGCAGCTGCTACGCCTACAAGGTCCGCGACGAGATGCGGGCCGAATATGCAGCGCGCGGTGAGGTTTTGCCTGCTCCGATCAAGCTCGGTCGGAAGCTGGCCAAGGAAGCAGACTTCCGAGCCGCTTGGTTGCCAGGCGGGCGGGCGAACAAGGTTCTCTATCGGTCGATCCTGATCGCCTGCGGCGGCGACGAAGCCGAAGCCCGTCGAAAGACGATCCGAGCGATTGCTGAGCGCGACGGTGAAGACCCCGCGATGGCGGAGCAGTTCGACCGCCTGCGCCGCGGTGCAACCGTCACGGCCAAGCCGATCATTCGCCGCGCCGATCCGGCAATGACGCTCGGCGGCGTTGCAACGGGGGCGCTGTAATGGCCGACCATATCGACATGGCGAACGACCTCGCCGCTGCCGAGACGGCGCGTCACATCGCCGCTGCGCGCCAGCCCATCCCGGTCGGCCAGGCTGGTGAATGCGACCAGTGCGGCGATCACTTCGATCGGCTGGTCCGCGATCACAAGGGCCTACGCTGCGGCTATTGCCGCGACGGTCGGAGGCGTCTGCGATGATGGGGCGCAGCTGCAGCGATGAAGCTTGGGACCTCATGCTGTCCCTGGTGCAGAAGCATTCACGGAGCACCGTCGACAGCGTTCTGCGTAAGCGCGATCCGAACGACGTCCCAAGCTGGAATGCAATCGGCCACGCCCGCCGGCAGTTCCTGACCGCGAACCCGAGCGCCCGGCGGATGGTCGGCCGCTCCGCGAAGGCGGTAGCCGAGAGGGTGTCCGTCGCCACTCCGATCCGCCAGCCAGTCTGCAACCGCGCCCCGCTGACCTTCGAGGAGAAGCTGGCGCGCGTTGCCGCAGGTGCCCGCCTCATCACCGTCTACCCGCTCCGCAAGCCCGCCCCGCCCTTCACGCTGGGCGGCGTCGGCAGCTCCACCCTTTGACCTGAGGAGAAGCTCAATGATCATCGACCCTGAGAATCCGCCTCGCGCGGCCGACGGCAATCGCATGCCGCCCGCCGCCAATAGCTTCGGCGACTTCGTCCGCTTCCTGGAAGACGGCCAGTTGGACGCCGAGTTGTCCGAAGTGCTGCGCCAGATGTCCAGCGACATGGCCCACACCGCAATCGAGAGCGGCGGCAAGGCCAAGGGCAAGCTGACGATCTCTCTCGACTTCGCCCTCGATGGCCGCGTCTTCACCATCAAGGCGAAGCACAAGGTCGACGTTCCGGAGGCCAAGCGCCCGCAGAGCGTCATGTGGTCGACCGAGGACGGCCGCTTCACCCCCAGCAACCCGCAACAGGGTCAGCTTTTCGGCGTGCGCGAAGTGCGCGGGCCCGGCTTCCGCGACGCCGTCTGATCGCGATCACCTGAAAGGACATGACCATGGAAAGCATTAACGGAGACGGCGTGATTGCGCAGGCGCGCGACCTCGTCGAGGATTACGTGAAGGCCGAGATTATCAGCGTGGCGGAGCCGAGTACCGGCATCACGCTCGCAGCGGTCCGGCGCGGCAATGACGTCACCGTCCTGCCGCCCTCGACCTTCGATCCCTATCGCCCGCAGCCGCTGTTCCGCACCGGCTCGGCGGTCATGCTGTCGCTGGACAGCCTCATCGAGCATGCGAACCGGTTCAAGGATGACGATAGCGTCGTCTTCGCCGACGACAGCCGCACGAACCCCAGCATCATCGTCGTGCTCGACTACCACCGCGCTGGCGCCGCTGCCGATCCTCGCTTCGGCAAGCATCGGTCGACCTTCACCTTCCCGCTCAGCGACGAGTGGAAGGCCTGGAACGACAAGAATGCCGAGGCGATGGGCATGGTTGATTTTGCTGCCTTCCTCGAAGAGCGCATCATCGACGTGCTGTATGTCGAGGGCGAGGACGATGTGTCCGAGGATCTCGGACGCCTGATCGATACCCTCGGCGGCCGCGATACGATCGCCACGCCGAACAAGCTGATGGAACTGGCGCGCGGGCTGCAGATCAATGAGGCGGCGGTCGTCCAAGAGGCGGTGAACCTTGCGTCGGGCGAGGGCATCGTCCGCTTCCAGTCCACCCATACCGACGAGCACGGCGCTCCGATCAAGGTGCCCGGCCTGTTCTTGATCGGCATCCCGGTTTTCCGCAATGGCCCGCTGTACCGCGTCGCGGCGCGTCTCCGGTACCGCAAGTCCGGCGGCAAGATCGTGTTCTGGTACGAACTGTGGCGCACGGATCGCACCTTCGACCATGCCTTCAAGGAATCGGTCGAGCGCGTGAAGGCCGACACCGGCCTGCCCGTCCTCATCGGTAAGCCGGAGGCCTGATCCCATGTGGTCGCTGCTTTCCCGTCTCCGCCCAGCCCCCGTTGACCGCCTCGCCCCGCTGCGCGCCGACCTCGACGCGTCATTGGCGGAACGTCGGATGCAGCGGCCCACCTCCCCCCGCTTGGAGACGCGTCGGTTCGAACTGGCGCGTCCCAAGGTCGAAGAACTGCGGCGCTCGCTCGCCGATCAGCAGGTGACCCTTTAATGCCGCCTATCCCCATCACGCCCGCCCGGATGCATAATGTCTATCGCATCGGCGGCGGTTCCTCGACGGCGGTCGGCAAGGTGGCGCGCTATACCCGCGCCACCG
This sequence comes from Sphingomonas sp. LC-1, assembly GCF_025371035.1. Classification (GTDB taxonomy): domain Bacteria; phylum Pseudomonadota; class Alphaproteobacteria; order Sphingomonadales; family Sphingomonadaceae; genus Sphingomonas; species Sphingomonas sanguinis_E. The sequence continues at coordinate 126,200 of NZ_JANZXB010000011.1, forward strand.
CTGATCACTGCGCTGAGGGTTTGGCTCGCGCTGGTGGCATGCATCGCGTCGGCATCTGGCATGTCCGCGATCACTCCGCCGTAATCGCCGCTCTGTGCTCGCCATTGGGCCGCGTCGGATGAGCGTCCGCCTGATGACCGAGGTCTGGGCCGTCAGCCTGCCGGATAGCGAGAAGCTGGTGCTGCTCGCCCTGGCCGACTGCGCCAACGACGAGGGCCTGTGCTGGCCGTCGATGGCGACGCTCGCGCGCAAGTGCAGCAAGAGCGATCGCACGGTGCAGGCGTCCATCAAGCGCCTCGTCGCCTCCGGCCACATGAGCCGGTCGGAAGTGCCCGGTAAGGGCTGCCGATACATCATTCACCCCACCACCGAAACGGCTTCACCCCCGAAGCCACTTCGCCCCGAAGTACCTTCACCCCCGAAGGGAACGACGCAGACCCCCGAAGCGGCTTCGGACAAACCATCAAGAACCATAAATCCTCAGGAGGCTTCGCCTCCTTCGGTCAAGCGCAAGCGCGAGCCGAAACCCAAGCCTCATCGCTTGCCCGACGATTGGAAGCCGACGCGCTTCGCCGAGGGCACGGTCGCTCGGGAGATCGTCGACCGGCGCGGTCAGGAATGGGCCCGAGCAACGCTCGAGCTTTTCCGGAACTGGGCCGCCAACGCCGACCACAAGCCCGGCAAGGGCCTCAAGCTGAACTGGCAACTCGCCTTCGCCAACTGGATCATCGAACAGGACAATCGCGATGGAAATCGTTCAACATCCGTATCCCGCCAGCCAGCCAGCGTTCGCGGCGGGCGCCCTGACCCGGCTCTCGACATGCTCCGAGCAGCCCGAGCAGCCCAGAGCACGCCGGATGGTGCCTCCAGTGGTGGGCGAGATCATCGCCAAACTGGGCTTGCGCTATCGACCGAGTGGACAGGCTGACCTTGAGGCCCACGCCGAAGCTCTGGTCTTGCTCGGCGAGGATTGTGCCGACATTCCTGCCGATCTTCTCGACGAAGCGGCACGGCAGTGGGCCCAGTCCAGCAGGTTCATGCCCAAGGCGTCCGAGCTTCGCGAACTGGCGCGCAACGTCCGAAACCGCGCCCGCGCGGCGACTGACTTCGGCGGTCAGCAGCTGCAAGCCCATTGCGACCGGCTCAACCAGCTCAACTGGTGCCGTGGACAATGGCATGTCGTCGGCGACGGTGAAGATCGCCGCATTGACCGGGCGGGCCGCTGAAATGCGTGCATATCACCAGGCGGCGGAGGCCAAGGCAGCATGACCGTCAAGCGCTTCATATTCGAGGTCGACCGGGAGAAGATGTTCGACATGGTCGCAGCGGTCGGCGACGGCGGCTCAACCATCGGCCTCCGCATCGCGGGCGTCCTGCTGGCGGGCCAGCCGGATTGGCGGGATGTGGTCGGCCTCACGTATTACGGGGTGACCTTCATCCCCGATCCCTCTGAGGGCTCAGGATCGTGATGTGCCGCGCAATACGGGCACCCCGCCACCGTTTGAAACGGTCGACATATGCTTCCGTAACAAGGTCGTCCTGCGGGGGATCAGCCCCAAGCGGTGGCGGTGGACGCTCAACGATCCGGCTTACCCGCCGGACTACGACTTTGACATCATCGACTGGCAGCTGACCGCAAAGGGGTGAGAGATCCACGGTGTTTATGGTATGTTCTCAACAGATTGGCAGGGCGGATTTTATGGGGCGGCAGATGAATAGCGCGGCGTTTCGAGCGGCGGCGGCAGCGGCGGTGCTGGCGGGCAAACCTGCGCCAGTGCGGAAGCTGCCGAAGCCGGTGAGCAAGCCGGCGCGCCAGCCAGTGCAGGAGCATGTCGATGCGACGCCGGAGCGCATTGCGCGGGCCAGCGACGTCGACGGCGTGCGCTACGACCGCATCGTCGACGCGACGATCGAAAAGGCTGGTGAGCGCGCCAAGCTGACCCGTCAGTTCGTGGATCGCTGGATCGACCGTATGCTGGCGCGCAAGCAGCTGACCTATCCGCAGTGGTTCGCATGCGATTGGTACGTCACCCTTCACGCTGCGGCCCACAGCGCGGCGCGCGTGGTTGCTGACTATGGTGAGGGGTGTGGCGGCGCTGGCCGAGAAAACTATGGCCAGCCGCTTTCGGCCCGCCAGTGGGATGCGCGCCGCCGCCTGCGCGATGCTCGGACGGCGATCCCGAGCAATATGGCAACGCTGTTCGATCAGGTCGTGATCGAGGACGTGATGACCGCCTTCCGCAACGGTCAGCAGCGTGCCCGGTTCGCTGCGCGTATCGCCTCGGCCGCCCAGCATCTGGCCATCGCCATCAACGCACCAGGCGCTTGACGACAGGGTCCGTTTCGTCCATACCAATCCATAGATGTGAGAGCCGCGCCCAAAGGGGTTAGCGGCTCTTGCTGTATCTGACGTCGGAGCCTGTCACGTGACCAAGCGCCTCCGAGGTCGCGCAGCCGTTCAGCAGCGCCGCCGCCGCCTTGCCGATGAACCCCTTTGCCGCCTCTGTGCCGAGCACGGTACGCCGTTTCCCCACGCAACGATCAACCCGAGCTGAGAGCGCACGCGATGGCATGGCCTACCACCAGCAGGCACGCGCGGGGCTACGGCACCGCTCACGACAAGATGCGGGCGCATCTCATGCGTACCGTTATTCTCTGTGAGGAATGCACCCGCAAAGGCGAGATCGCGACCGGCACGATTGCCGATCACATCAAGCCATTGGCCAAAGGCGGCGGGAGCGACCGCAGCAACTATCAGCTGCTCTGTAAGGCGTGCTCGGACGCTAAGACTTTGGCCGACCGCGGCGCAAAGGCCAAAGCGTCGACCGGCGCGACAGGTGTTGATGGCTGGCCGACCGATCCGCGACACCCTTGGAACGAGCGCCGACCCCGGGGGGGATAGGGAAAGTCGGGAGGGCGCGCCCTCTAGGACCGACGATCCCCTTCGCTTCATCGCTAATACAGGATTTGCTCACATGGCTCGTCGCCCGCGCATCGACAGCGCGGCGGCGGCGGTGTCGACGATGGCGCTGGCCGCTCGCGACCTGTCGCCGCCCGCGCATGTGTTCCTCCGCCCAGGCGATATGCCGTTCTGGGACAGCGTCATCTCGGAAAAGCCGAAGTCGGAATGGACCGAGAGCGATTTGCTTGTCGCTGCCAATCTGGCCCGCGCCATGGCCGATGCTGAAATGGTCTCGACCATGTCCGTCGGTCAGCGCGGCAATGTGAAGGGCAAGGTCAAGCAGGCGTTCGTGATCAAGAGTATCGGCGCCGTCGACAAGTTGGCCCGCCGGATCGTGACGCTGCGCCGCGCGCTGGGCTTGGACAACCGAGCCAAGAATGGCGAGCAGCGGGACGTGAATAAGCGTCGCGAGCACGCGCATGAAATCGAGGCGGGCCGGAACCCGCTGACCGATGACGGGGACAGCCTCCTGGCGAGGCCTGCCGGTAGCGCGTGACGCGCGGCGAGCGGGTCATCGCCTTCATCCATCGGTATTGCCTGGTCCCGGCAATTTAGATTGACGCAAAAACAGGGCTCAAACCCGCAGAAAACTGCCATTTCTTGGGGGCTTCGGCCCCCTTTTTTGTGGCCTGTTGGATTACCAAACCATCACATAAGAAACGGCGGATTTCCGGGCTTTTTCGCGAAGGTCCGGCGGGTCCGTGACGCATGGAGTGACGCATGAGTGACGCACAACCGATGAGCGAAACCGACCTGCTATATGGGGTCGACCAGATCGCCGAGCATCTGAAAATGACCCGGCGACAGGTCTATCACCTGCATGACCAAGGGCACCTCCCGACGTTCAAGATCGGCGGCAAGGTGTGCGCTCGCCGGTCGACGCTGGCAAAGCACTTTGCGGCCCAAGAGGCGGCGCAGAAGGTCGGCAAGGAATGACGCGCGGGCCCACGACACCAGATCGCGAGACGCTGGAAGCCGTCATGCTAATGCGGGTCGGCGGCGGATGGGCGGTCGGCATCGGCTGTCTTGTCGCGGGAGAGATTGGGCGGGAGCGTTCGTCGTATCTGACGGACCGGGAAGCCCAAGCGGCGGCGCTCGACCTGGCTGACCGTCATGACCTGATCGTGGTGCGCGCGTGACCGAGGGCGACGCCGGGCGGATTGTCATAGCTCCGGGCGTGGGCGGCGCGTGGATGCGGTTCGAAGGGATGAAGCACCCCCCCGTTCCTGCGGTCCGATGGCTTCCCGATATGGCGGCGGCGCGAACGTTCGCGATTGTCATGCACCAGTGCCACGGGTGGCGCATCGAGGAAGAATATCCCGACGCGGTGCAATCATGAGCCGGGTAGCGACTGATTGGGCGGCAAAACAGCGCCCCCCGCAAGCGATGGACAAGCTGGTGCTATGGGCGCTGGCAGACGCTCACAATCGGGAGAAGGGTTGCGCCTATCCTTCGATCGCCGCTGTCGAAGAGTTCACCGGCTGGCGGCGGCGCGCGATCGTCGACAGCCTCGCCCGCCTAGCTGACGCCGGGATGATAATTGATACCGGCGACCGGATCGGCCGCACCCGACAGGTGAAGGTCTGGCGGTTCCCGTTCGACGCCGAAAGGGTGCGGGATATGCACCCTTAAACCGACCTGAAAGACTGCCTTAGCGTGCACCCTTTCGGACCGGGAAAGGGTGCAGGAGATGCACACGGAACCTTTATACTAGATACTAGGGTCGCGATCCCTTTCCGAACGCCTCACCAAATTGAACCGTTCACGCCGAGCCGGGGAGCGTCAGCGACCCCGCACCGTAGCGTCAGCGGTAGGTGCGGAATGATAGGGCGGGACCTGCGCCCCATAGACCGAACACTCTGCGAGGCATCCGCGCGCGAGCGGTCACGCAATGTCACGCGGTGTCACGCAATGTCACGGGACAGGGGCGCAACTCCTGCACCCCGCACCGCCTGCACCCCGACCCCCGAAATCCCTTCCCCCCGAAGCGACTGCACCCCGAAGCGACTTCGGGGGATGCATCGGCATGGAGATGACCATGACAGCAATTGTGCCCTTCAACTTCGATTCCACGCCGATCCGCGTGCAGGTGATCGACGGCGCGCCGTGGTTCGTCGCGATCGATGTGTGCACCGTACTCGACATTGCGCACCACCTCGACGCGCTGTCTCGCCTCGATGAGGACGAAAGGGGGTCGCTAGTAGTCGATACCCTTGGCGGGCGGCAGCGCCTGTCGGCGATCAATGAGAGCGGTATGTGGAAGCTGGTGCTTCGGAGCCGGAAGCCCGCCGCGAAACGCTTGGTCCGCTGGCTCACGTCGGAGGTTCTTCCATCAATCCGGAAAACCGGCGGGTACGGTGCGCCTGCGGCGGCGCTGGACCTTCAAGATCCGACCGTGCTGCACCGGCTGCTGCTCGACCATACGGGACGGGCAATGGCGATCGAGGCGCGCGTCGCGGAACTTGAGCCCCAGGCGGCGGCGCTCGCTCGCCTGACGGATGCTGAGGGCGCGCTATGCGTGACGGATGCCGCCAAGGCGCTGGGTGTGCAGCCCAAGCGGTTGTTCGCCTGGCTGGAGCAAAACGGCTGGATATACCGACGCGCGGGCGGGTCGCACTGGATCGGCTATCAGGCGAAGGTCGCGGCGGGGCTGATCGAGCACAAGGTATCGCGCATCCGTGTGGAGCGTGGCCCCGACAAGATGCGCGAGCAGGCGCTCATTACCCCGAAGGGGCTCGCCAAGCTGGCCGAGATCGGAGCGGGTCAATGAAGCCGGGAAGCGCGACTGACGCGACAGTGGCTGCGTTCAAGGCTGCCATGGACGCGGCCCCTGACACGCTGACGGGATGCTTAGCGTTGATCGGCGCGGCGGCGGCGTGTCACGAAATGCTGGGCCCATCGTTGCCGCCGGGTCGCGCGGACGAGCTGCTGCAAATCTTGAGCTTCGCGGCGGCGATCCTGATTGAGGATGGGCGCGGGCCACTCGACCTCGCCGAGCCCGCCGGGCGCGCGTGATGCAGGCGCGTCGTGTCCCTGCTATGTCCCTAGGGACAGGCGCGGGACAATCGAGGGACAGCGCATAAGGAGGAAGCCTGATGTTCACCGACACCCGCCCCGGAGAGCGTGCCGTTGCGGATCGCCTCATGTCGGTGCTGACCGAGATGCACGGCGAGGGCGTGCATGTTGCCGACCTGACCGGAGGGGCTGCGATCCTGCTATGCACGCTGATGGACAGCTATGGCGGGCCGGGCAGGACGCCGACCTTTCTTCGCGGCCTCGCCGATCGATACGAGGCTGACCCGCTGACCGCATCGAGGCCATCGGCGAGCCGGTCCCGCAACTGATGGCATGGGCGAAGACCAGCCGCCACGCGCGGGGCTACGGCAAGGCGCACGATGCGATGCGCGCCCACCTGATGGCCACCGTGATCCTGTGCGAGGAATGCACGCGCAATAATCGGGTGGCGCCGGGCACGATCGCCGACCATATCAAGCCTCTGGCGGACGGCGGCGATGCGAGCCGCAGTAATTACCAGCTGCTATGCAAGCCATGCTCGGACGCCAAGACGATACGGGACAAGGGGCAGCGACAGCGGGTGCGCGGCGCGTGTGGCGTTGACGGCCTGCCGACCGATCCCTCGCACCCCTGGAACCGACCGTGACCTGACCCCCGAGGGGGGGAGGTCGAAACTTCAAAAGGGGCGCGGTCTAGGACCGACGGTCCCTCTTCTTTCATCGCAAATACAGTTTTCGCTCTCTGGCTGGCGGATCGCCCCCGCCCCGGCCTGTTTCCGCGCGTCTGCGCACCACCTGGGGGCGGAGGATAGCTCATGACTGCCGACGATCAGGCGGAGATCACCGATCTGCAACGCCAGCTGCACGCTTACATGAACAACCTGATCGCGTCCGGCTTATCGCCCGCGATCGTCACCACCGCCATGCTTGGTGCTGCCAGCGAGCGGGTGTTGCTGGCGAGCAGCCCGACCATGACGGCGGCGTGGCTGCGGGGGCATGCTCTGGCCATCGAAAAGTTCGGTCCGGCCATGATTGCGGCGCACGAGGCCGGTTGACCATTCACGGTCTGTTCTCTATCGATTGAGCCGACCTTGCACGCGAGAGGCTTGCAGGTCCGCCATCATCGAACCAGCGAGAGGCTGGCGCGCGAAGGCGACGAGAGAACCGACCCGGCCGGGGTGTCCCTGGCGTCAGTTCTAAGACCGTCGACCACGCAGCGAGCGATTGAGGCACCGTGCCCACTGTCCGCTGCGACACAACAAGGGCAATTTCCATGAAGAAGCGTTCGTTTTTCGCCAGTGCGGCGATCCTTGGCCCCATGACCGCAATCGAGCGGTCGCGCGGTCGTTATATGCGTGGACCGGAAGGCCATTCGGGCACCGGCGGGAAGTCGGCCGCCGAGCTGGCCGAGGAAACCAAAACCTACCTCGACAATCGGTTTTTCGCGATCGAGCAGAAGATTGCGCGCGGCGAGCTTCACGGCGGCGCCGAAGCCCCTCTGACCTGGGGCGGCGAGTTCGTCGAAGCGAAGTCGGAAGACATCGCGGCGCTGGTCAAGAGCCGCGGTCGCCTGGGAATGGAGGTCAAGGCAACCATCTCGACCCAGACGGGGAGCGGCGGCGGCCTGATCGTTCCGACGCGCGACCAAACCCTGATGATGCCGCAGCGCCGGCTGACCGTTCGCAATCTGATGACGACCATCGAAGTGTCGAGCAATTCCGTCGAGTATGCCCGCCAGACTGCGCGGCCGACGGGAGCGGATACCGTTGCGGAACTTGCTCTCAAGCCGGAAAGCGCAATCGCCTTTGACCTGACGACCGCGCCCATTCGGACGATCGCGCACTGGATCCCCGCCTCGCTGCAGGTGCTGGACGACGCGCCGCAGCTGCGCGACATGATCGATACCGAATTGCTGTACGGCGTCGCGCTCAAGGAAGAGCAGCAGCTGCTCAACGGTTCGGGCACCGGGCAGAACCTTACCGGCATGGTGACGGCAGCGACGGCATTCGATCCGGCGGTTCTGACGGCCCTGGGCTTCACGTCCCCCAACCGCATCGACCGCATCGGCGCAGCGATTTATCAGGCGGCGCTGACCGATGTTCCGCCCGACGGCATCGTTCTGCACCCCTCCGATTGGTGGGCAATGCGTCTCGCCAAGGATGGGCAGGGGAAATACATCCTGGGCGATCCGGGCGTGGACGTCACTCCGGTCCTGTTCGGTCTCCCTGTCGTGCCGACGCAGGCGCAGGCGGCCGGGCGTTTCCTGGTCGGTTCGTTCAAGTCGCAGACGGTCTATGATCGGTGGGCACCGCGCGTTGAGGTGTCGACCGAGCACGCCGACTTCTTCGTTCGCAACATGTGCGCGATCCGCGCCGAAGAGCGCATCGGTTCGGCGATCAAGCGGCCCGAGGCCCTGATTACCGGCACCTTCGCATAACCGGATCGGCTGGCGTTGCTCACCATCGCCAGCCGCTAATCCCGTCCAGTGAGCGAGGTCGATGCGGCGCGACCAATAACGGAAAGCCCGATGCCCGGGCGGGTCCCTCTCTGGGGGTTCAGGGCTCAATCGGGCAACGCCGCCACCTTTCCACAGGAGATAGACCATGGCGAAGCTCGTCAAGACTGTGGCGGCGGGTGCCGCCGTCGTCGCCCTCGCCGCGACCGGGATCGGTGCAGTGGCCTTCCCGGCATTTGCAGGATCACTCAGCATCTTCGGCATTTCGACTGCCGCCCTTGGCGCGATCAGCACAGGGCAGGCTCGAGCCGGGCCCTTGCGCCGCCGCCGGAGACGCCATCCATGACCGCTATCACGATGATGGTGCAACGCGCGGCACAGCGCGGAGTGATTCTATCAGACTGCGCTGTGACCACACCCGAGGGGGTGCTGATCGGCTCCGTGTCGAAGGTTGTTCAAGGCACCGCGTTCCCGTGGGCCTTCGCCATGACCGGCAATCTTTTGCCCGAGGCGATTCTGACGACCGCGCTGACCGACCCGGCGCGAACAGCGGATGCGGCCGCCTTTTCCCGCGCTTTGCCTGACGCGCTACGGCAGATGGTGGAGCAGACCGCGTTCAAGCTGCGCATACCGATGGCCGCCATCATGACGCAGGCCGTCGGCGTCATGTGGGACGAGGCAGAGCAGCGGCTGGTCGGTTTCTTCGTCACCACCCATTCCGGCGCGCTGAGGCGTTGCAGCGCCGCTTGGAGCACGCCGCTGGGACCGCGATGCTGCTGGCGGATAATGCATTGGTGCCCCCGGATCAGGGGAGCGCAATGTACCTCGTCGCGCACAGCCTCCAAGACTCACTCGACCGACTGGACGCGATTGTCCGCACGGCTTCGGCGGCGGCGGTGCCGTCGTGACCCGCTGGTCATCGTGGGCGTGGATCCGCGCCTTCAAGGCGGTGGGCGGCATAGTGTGGATCTCGGATGATGGGCGGCTCACCCTGGGCTGGCACATCAAGGGGTATACGCTGGCGCAGAACATCGAGGCGCGCCGCCTGTACGGCGAAATCGAGAATAGCGAACGGCGGCATCGCGCCGTCATGAACCGGGTTGCCGCGCGCAACTGACACCCTGCCCCGCCCGTCCCGATCGGCGGCGCGGCGGGGCCTTTCACATGGAGATGAGACTATGGCGAGCGTGAGCAAGCGCCGTTGGACGAAGCCCGACGGGACGACCGGCGAGCGGTGGCAAGTCCGCTATGTCGATCCTGCCACGGGGCGACGCCCGGCAAAGGTGTTTGAACTGAAAAAAGACGCTGACGCCTTCAAACGGAAGGTTGAGCGGGAGATAGAAGACGGAGTGCATACCGCTGCGGCCGACTCGCCAAAAGTCGAGACGGTGGCAGACGAGTTCATGGCCGACGCCGCCCGCCGCTTGAAGGATGGCAGGATAGGCCGGTCACGGTTCGACAAGCTGGAACTGATCGTCCGCCGCAATGTGAAACCCAGCCTGGGCCACCTTAGCATTCGCGACCTGACGCACGATCACGTCCGATCGCTATATGACGGGCTTGTGCGCGACGGCTTCACGCCGTTCCGTGCGCGAGATCGTTTGATCGATATTCGGCAGGTCGAGGCATTCGCGCTGCGGCGGCGATACACAAAGACCCAGCCCGTCGCGGACGTGCTGGAAGAGCTGCGGGGCATGTCACGCCCGGTGATCCGCACATTCGAGGTCGAAGAGGTGCAGCACCTCCTACAAGTCGCGGGCGCGCACCGTCATTGGATGAGGGGTCGTGCGGCGGCGTTGTGCAATCTCATGGTGAACCTTGCCGCGTGCTGCGGTCTGCGGCGCGGCGAGATCCTGGGACTGACGATCGCAAATGTCGACATCGAACGCCGCATCATTCAGGTCCGCCACAACCTCACCACCTACGACGAATTGAAGGGGCCAAAGACCACGGCGGGCGTTCGAGACGTGCCCATGCCACGCCATGTCGCTGCACTGCTGGAAAAATGGGCGGCGGAACATATGCGGCCCGATCCGCGTGGATTGCTTTTCCGCACGCCGACCGGGAACCAGATATTTCCCGCGCTGGTCAACCAGATGTGGAACAAGCTGCTAAAGGACGCGGGGCTAGACCACGAGACAAACGGCTTCCATTTCCACGCGCTGCGGCATTTCGCCGCGAGTTGGATGATCGAGAACAACCTCCCCTTGCCGGAGGTGGCGAAGCTGATGGGACATAGCCGCGTCGATATGACGATGCAGGTTTACGCCCACGCGCTCCGCAACGCGGATGCCCGACATGCGGAGATGCAGCGGATGGCGGACGCAATAGTGCCTAATCTGCTGACGCATGAAGGACGCATGGCAGCGTAACGCACTGTAATATAACGCCCTTTTTTTCTTGGTCCCCGAAGGCAAACTGGTCGGGAAGCCGATGCGGCTGGAGGAGTTCCAGCAGCGCTTCATACTTGATGTTTACGACAATCCGGTCGGCACGACGGAGGGTATCCTCTCCATCGCCCGCAAGAACGGCAAGTCCGGTCTGATCGCCGCGATCCTGCTGGCCCACATCGCGGGGCCTGAGGTGCGGCTGAATAGCCAGATCGTCAGCGGCGCCCGCTCGCGTGAGCAGGCAGCGCTCGTGTTCAACCTCGCGGCCAAGATGGTCGCCATGTCGCCCGACCTGTCCCGGCTGATCCGCATCGTACCATCGGGCAAGCGCCTGATCGGCTTGGCGCTGAATGTCGAATACAAGGCGCTGGCCGCAGAGGGCTCGACCTCGCACGGCCTGTCGCCGGTGCTCGCCATTCTCGACGAGCTGGGCCAGGTGCGCGGCGATCACGACGATTTCGTCGAGGCGATCGAGACGGCCAGCGGCGCCTATGACGATGCGCTTCGCCTGATCATCTCGACCCAGGCTCCCACTGACGCCGACATGCTGAGCGTCAAGATCGACGACGCGCGGCGATCCGGCGATCCGAAGATCATCTGCCACGTTTATGAGGCTCCGGCCGATTGCGACGTGCTTGACCCGGAAGCCCACCGCGCCGCCAACCCGGCGCTGGGCACCTTCCGGTCCCAGGCGGAATTGCTCGCGGCTGCCGAGAAGGCGTCCCGCATGCCGTCGGCGGAGAACGGCTTCCGGAATCTTTACCTCAACCAGCGGGTCAACCGGTTCTCGCCGTTCATCGCCCCGGGCGTCTGGCTCGCTTGCAACAGCGAGGTCGATGACGAGGCGTTCGCCAAGGGACTGGTCTTCGGTGGGCTCGACCTCGCCGAGACGACCGACCTTTGCGCGTTCGTGCTGGTTGCCTTCTGGATGGGCAAATGGCACGTCAAGGCGTGGTTCTGGAAGCCTGAGGCCACGGTGCTCGATCACGCCAAGCGCGATCGGGTGCCGTATGACCGCTGGGTCAAGGATGGGCTGATCGAGACCACGCCCGGCGTCGCGGTCGATTATGAATTCGTCGCCACCAAGATCGGCCAGATCACGGACGGGATGAACATCGGTCGCATCGGGTTCGACCGGCATCGGTTCAAGACGCTCGAGGCCCAGATGGGCAAGCTGGGGATCACCCTCCCCTTTGAGCCCTTTGGCCAGGGCCACGTCAGCATGGCTCCGGCCATGGACACCACAGAGATTGCATTCCTCAACGGCCAGGTCGCCCACGGCGCGAACCCGGTGATGACGATGTGCGCCGCCAATGCCGTCGTCGAGAAGAACGCGGCGGGTGATCGGAAACTGAACAAGGCGAAGTCGACCGGCCGCATTGACGGCATGGTCGCTCTCGTGATGGCAATGGGAGTGGCGGCGATGCAGACCAACGACGCCACGAACGCCGACGACTGGATCGCGAGCCTTTCGTGAGCAGCCGTCGCACCTTCACCGTCGAGTACGATAGCGGGCTTGCCGAAGCCGAGCGCGCAATCGCCGGTGCCCAGAAGGACATCTTGCCCTGGCGCGGCGGCCAGATGTCGACCGAGAACGCCGACAACTTCGTCCGCAATCAGGTGACCATCGCTGAGGTGCAGGACTGGCGTGCTGCCAGCGGGCGCAACGCCCTTGGCCTTTCCGCCGTCTGGGCGTGCGTAAACCTGTTGGCGGGGACGATCGCCAGCCTTCCGCTCGTCGTCTATCGCACGTCGCGTGACGGCATCCGGTCGGTCGCACGTGATCATGCGCTGTACCGCGTGCTGCACGACAGCCCAAACTATGACGACACGGCCACCGACTTCTGGGAATTCGCCGTCGCCGGGCTGGAGCTGCAGGGCAATGCCTATGCGCGCATCAGCAAGACAGCGACCGGCGGAATCGGATCGCTCGTGCCGCTCCGACCTGACACAGTTACGTCTCGCCGTCTGCCGGGCGGCGAGATCGAATATTCCTATTCGGCTGACGGCAAGAAGTTCACCGTGCCCGGATCGCAGATGCTGCATATCCGCGGCCCGTTGGGCAACTCGCTGTCGGGCGCTTCGACGCTGGCGGTCTGCCGGGGTTCGTTCGACGCGGCGGTGTCGACCGATGCGGCAGCGGCGTCGATCTTTGCCAACGGCGTTCGCCCCTCCGGCATCCTGTCGGCGGGAGAGAATGTCGCCCTGACCAAAGAGCAGCGCGACACGCTGGAAACGCTGCTGACGGACAAGTTCGCCGGGGCATTGAAGGCGGGGCGGCCCATGCTGCTCGACCGGGGCATGAAGTGGCAGCAGCTGGACCTCAATCCTGAGGATGCCCAGATGCTCGAAAGCCGTCGCTTCGGCGTTGAGGAAATCTGCCGGATCTTCGGCGTGCCGCCCCATATGGTCGGCCACACCGAAAACAGCACGTCATGGGGCACCGGGCTGGAGCAGCAGACGCTCGGCTTCGTAAAGTTCTCCCTCCGGCGCCGTCTCAAGCGGATCGAGCAGGCACTCGAAAAGCAGTTGCTGACCGACCGCGACCGCGCCGAGGGCATCACCATCGAATTCAACCTGGAGGGCCTGTTGCGCGGCGACAGCGCGGGCCGGGCCAGCTTCTATCAGTCCGGTCTCAATAACGGCTGGATGACCATTAACGAGGTGCGCCGCCTGGAGAACCTGCCCCCGGTGCCGGGTGGGGATGAGCCGCGCATGCAGTCGCAGAATGTGCCGATTACCGCGACCGGTCAGCCGGTGAAGGAGTGACCATGCAGACCTTCGATTTCCCCCTGGAAGTGAAGGACGTCGGCGAAGACGGCCAGATCGAGGGCTTCGCTGCGGCCTACAACAACGTCGACCACGGCGGGGACATCATCCTGCCCGGTGCGTTCACCAAGACGCTGCGCGGCCGCAAGTCTCTCCCCATGCTTCTCTATCACGATGGTCGCCGCCCGGTCGGGGTCTGGAATGGCTTCGAGGACAGCGATCGCGGCCTCAAGATCAAGGGTCGCATCACGACCGTGTCGGCAGATGGCGCCGAGGCGCTTGCGCTGGTGCGCGACGGCGCGCTGGCCGGTCTCTCGATCGGCTATCGCTCGGTCAAAGAACGCTACACCGACACGGCGCGCGAGTTGATCGAACTGACCTTGCTGGAAACCTCGCTGGTCGCGGTACCGATGAACGATCGCGCGCAGGTGACCAAGGTCAAGCATATTGCAGGCGACGGCAAGTTGCCGTCCCTCCCAGACTTCGAAGAGTTCCTGCGCGAGGCAGGCTTTTCGCGGGCCCAGGCCACGGCAATCGCCGGTAAAGGCCTGTCGCATCTGCTCCGGGGTGAGCCCGGCGATGCACCCGGTGTCGACTTCCTGTCGGCGCTTTCGGCGGCCCTTGCCGCCTAGCTCACCTGACAACCTGGAGAATACCATGCGCAAGCACATGATGCTGGCCAGCGCGGCGTCGCTGCTCGGCCCGATGACCCCGACCGAACGCGCCCGCGGCCGGTATATGCGTGGCCCCGAAGGCCACCCCGAAACGAAGACGGCCGCCCAGCTGGCCGACGAGACTAAGTCGCTGGTCGAGCGCAAGTTCGACGAGGTGAAGGCGATTGCCGAACGCGCGCTCGGCATGGCCGAGAAGGGCGAGAAGATGTCGCCCGAGGACAAAGCCAAGGCCGACGAGGCGCTGACGACCGCCAACGAGGTGAAGGGCGCCCTCGCCACGCTGGAACAGAAGATCGCGCGCCAGGCGGAGCAAGAGCAGGTCCACGCGTCGGCAGGCGAACGCTTCGTCAATGACGAGCAGTTCAAGAGCTTCGCTGGTCAGACCCGTCCGCGCGGCCGCATCATTGTCGATGTGAAGGACATCACATCGCTGACCACCGACGCCGCAGGTTCGGCCGGCGCGCTGGTCAACTCGGATCGCCGTGGCCTGCAGGTCGAACTGCCGCAGCGTCGCCTCACGATTCGCTCGCTGCTGTTGCCCGGAACCACCACGAGCAACCAGATCGAGTACGAGCGCGAGAAGCTGTTCACCAACAACGCCGCGCCGGTCGCCGAAGGTACGCTGAAGCCTCAGTCGGAGCTGCAGTTCGAAGACGCGACCGCCAATGTCCGCACCATCGCCCACTGGATGCGCACGTCGGTGCAAATCTTGGCGGATGCTGCGGGCCTGCAGTCGATCATCGACCAGCGTCTGCGCTATGGCCTGGCCTATGCCGAAGAGCAGCAGCTGCTCAACGGTTCGGGCACCGGTCAGAACCTGCTCGGTCTCGTCACCGCCGCAACCCCCTATGCGGCGCCCGGCAGCCTGACCGCTACCTCGCAGGTCGACATCATCCGCCTCATGATCCTGCAGGCGGCGCTGGCGGAATATCCGCCCAACGGCATCGTGCTCAACCCGATCGACTGGGCATCGATCGAGATGCAGAAGGACGGTCAGGGCCGTTATCTGATCGGCAATCCGCAGGGCACGCTGTCGCCGACCCTCTGGGGTCTGCCGGTCGTCGCCACCCAGGCGATGGGGGTCGACAAGGCGCTGGTTGGTGCGTTCAATCTCGCCGCCCAGATCTTCGACCGTCAGGACGCCACGGTCGATGTCTCGACCGAGGATCAGGACAACTTCGTCAAGAACAAGGTCACGATCCGCGCCGAGGAACGCCTCGCCATGGCGATCTATCGCCCGCAGGCGATCGTCTACGGCGATCTGGGCCGCGTCGCCTGATGATCTCGGGGGTGGCACATCGCCGCCCCCGTTTTCGCGAACGCCGCGAGCGGCGCTCCCGAAAGCGAAGGAGTGACACCATGAAGGTACAGGCCATTCTGACCAAGCCGCTCGATGGGCAGCCCGAGGGTACGCCTGTCGAATACGAGCAGGCCGACTTCGATCAGCTGAAGGCAATGGGTGCAGTTCGCCTCGCTGCCGACAAGCCCGCCCCGGCCCCGGCCCCGGCCCCGGCTCCAGCCCCGGCGCCCACCCCCGCCCCTGCGGCAGGCCAGCGTCGGGCGCGCGCGTAATACTGTGCGCGTCTTCGTCATCACCCCTCCCGAGCCGGTCATCAGCTGGCAGGACGTAGACGCGCATCTGAAGCTGGACGGTGATGTCGAGCAGGCCGCGCTGGTCGAGGGGTATGTCGCTGCGGCCACCGGCCATATCGACGGGCCCGACGGCTGGCTGGGTCGCTCGATCGGCGTTCAGACCCTCGAAGCTCGGTGCGATGCCCTCACCTGCGGTAACTGCATCCGCCTCCCCTTCCCCCCCGTTATCGAACTGGTCAGTGTTTCGTATCTTGATGCCACCGGCGTCGAGCAGATGGCCGACCTGGAAGACTTCGAGTTGATGGGCCGCGACCTCGTCGCGTCCGGCAGCACCTGGGCATGGGAGGGCGGATCGGTGCGGCGAGAGGCTGTCCGCATCCGCTACCGCGCGGGCTACGAGACCATTCCCGCCCCCATCAAGGCGGCAATCCTCCTCATGGTCGGCGATCTGCACCGCAACCGGGAGACGGTCAGCGCGGGCGCAATGACGCAGGTGCCGATGTCGACCACCGTCGAAAACCTCCTGGCCCCGTTTCGAGTGTTCGGCTGATGGACGCCGGTGCCATGGATCGCCGGGTCGCGCTGTTGCGCGCCGGGACGGTCACGGATGATTATGGCGACGAGGTCGACGGCTTCGCGCCGCTTGCCACCGTCTGGGCTTCGGTGAAGCCGTCACCCGGCACCGAACGCCTTGCCAGCGCCGAGAACGCGGCCACCGCGCCGACCGTCATCACCATCCGCTATTCCCGCAAGGTCGCCGACCTCAATCCGCGCGACCGCATCGAATATCCTGTTGGCTCCGGCCGTCAGTTCGACATCAAGAGCGTGGTCGAGATCGGACGGCGTGAAGGTCTTCAGATTGCCGCCATCGGGCGGGCAGACGGATGAAGCCGTCGTTCCACTTCGAAGGGGCGGACGATTTCGACGCTGCCCTTTCGGCGATCGGCGACGTTCCTGACGCCACGACGATCATGGCCGCGCTGACCGCAGGCGGCGAGGTAATAGTCGATATCGCCCGACCGCTGACGCCGTATCGCACCGGCGCGACGCGGGCGAGCATCACGACATCGCCGAATGCGATCAACGCGCCCCCCGAGCGCGGCTACGCCGTCTATGTCGGACCGACGACCGATGTGCCCTACGCGATCGATGAGGAATTCGGCCGCGCCGCGTCGTCCAGCGGCGGAGGCGCCACCCGCGCTCATCCATTCATGCGGCCAGCATTCGACATGGGCGGGGCCGACGCCCGCAACGCGATCCTGTCGGTGATCTCTCCAAAGTTTCGCGCCGCGGCGAGCAAGGCGAAGGGCTGAACCATGGCGTCAATGACAGCGGCCCTGCGCGATCGCCTGAAGGCGGACGCGGGGGTGAAGGCCCTCGCCGCGACCCGCGTTTACCGCGACGAACGACCCCAGGGGTCGGCCCTTCCCGCCATTGTCATCCTGCTCATCAGCGACCCGCGCGATTACACCTATGCCGGGCGCACCGATTTCCGTCGGTCACGCGTCACCGTCGAATGCCTCGCATCGAGCCGGGGCGGCGCTGACGAACTGGCTGAGGCCGTGATTGCAGCGAGCGAAGGCGCTGCGGTTGTTGGTGCGACGACATTCCAGCGCGCGATCGTCGCGAACCAGATCGGGGACAGCGACCGCGTCACCGACGGCACCATCTTCCGGGCGGCAGTGGATCTGTTCGTCTGGCACTCCACCCCAGACGGGACGCCCGGCCTGGCTAACACCACCACCCAAGGAGACTGACCATGGCCGCAGCAAAAAGCCAGGCGATGACGGGCCTCGGCATCGTCATCGGCATGAAAGCCGCCGCAGCAGCGACGACCTATACCGACATCGGTGAGCCGATCGAGATCACGCCGCCCGAGCAGATGGATGACGAGATCGAGGTCACCCACTTCAACAGCCCTGGCGGCGTGAAGGAATTCATCGGTGGCCTGACCGACCCGGGCGAGTGCACGTTCACGATCAACTACATCCCGGGCGGCCCGACCGAGACGCTCATCCTAGGCGCGAAGTCCGAGCGTCGGCCGCGCGGCTTCCAGCTCGTCTGGCCGAACGGGGTGAAGTGGACCTTCGACCTCTTGATCCGCGGCTTCCAGCCGACCGCGCCGCTCAATGATCGCCTGACCGCGGAGATCACCGGCCGCGTCAGCGGCTCGATCGTCATCACTCCGGCGCCCGGGGGTAACTGATCGTGGCGAACCCCAAGGGCGAAGTGACGGTCAAGATCGACGGCGAGACGTTCACGCTGGTCTATGACTTCAACGCGCTGTGCGCGATCGAGGAGCAGCTCGAGCTCGATGTCGCCGAGATGGGCGAAGCGATCCAAAGCCCGTCCAAGATGCGCAGCGTCTTCCGTATCGGTCTTCAGGCGAAGCATGGCTCGATGACCGACCTGGAGGCGGGCAACCTGATCTATCGTCTGGGCATCCGTGAGGCTGCCGAAGCGGTCGGCCAGGCATTCCAGGCCGCCTTCCCCGATCCGTCCGCGGACACGGGGGGAAACGGGACGACGATCAAGAAGACTGGGACTGGTCGAAAGCCCTGATCATCTGGGTTGAGTTGGGGTTGGGCTCGCACGAGGCCTTCTTCCGCTCGACCCCAAGGCTGATGGCGCTGCTGGTCGAGGGCCGAAAGCGCCGGGCAGAGGCCGAACATAACGCGCGCGCCTGGGCTGTGTGGCACATCGCCGCTCTGCCGAAGATGAAGCGGATGCCCCCGCTCAAAGACCTTGAAGCTAAGAAGCAGCGGAAGCCGAAGCGCCGGGCGATGACCGCCGACGCGATGCTGACGCTCGCGCAAATGTGGTCGTCAGTGGCCGGACCACAGGGAGAATAACCGATGAGCACGGGAGCAGTCATTGGCGCGCTGCGCGGCGTGCTCGTCCTCGACACCTCGAATTGGTCACCGGCTGTCGGCCGTGCGCGCGGCGATATGTCCGTCTTGCGCAACGCCTGTGATTCGTTGGCGAAGTCGTTGGACGACCTGGGCGAACGGGCCCGTACGGTTGGCGCCGGCCTCACTGCCGGGCTGTCGGTACCGCTGACCGCCATGGGCGTGACGTCGATCAAGACGGCCAGCACCTTCCAGGCATCGATGAAGCGCGTCGAGGCGGCGCTCGACAATGTCACCGGCGAGCAGCTGAAACAGCTGTCGGACCAAGCACGCGAACTTGGCCCGCGCGTCGGCAAGGGCGCAACCGAAGCGGCGGACGGAATCGAAGAACTGGGCCTCGCAGGTCTCGCCACCTCGGACATTCTCGGCGGCGGCCTGAAAGCCACCCTCGACCTCGCGGCAGCTGGCGCCGTCAACCTCGCTCCGGCGGCGGGTCTCGTCACCGATGTGATGGGCCAGTTCAAGGTGACGGCCAGTCAGCTGCCGTTCGTGGTCAAGAACGTGGTCGGCGCGATGGACGCGTCCAAGTTCGGCTTCGAGGATTTTGCCGGTGCAGTCGCACAGGGCGGCGGCGTCGCCGCGTCCGCAGGCCTGAGCTTCACCGATTTTGCGGCGGCAGTCGCGGCGACCAGCACTCAGTTCAGCAGCGGTTCGGACGCGGGCACCTCCTTCAAGACGTATATCCAGAGCCTCGTGCCGGTCTCCGATGAGGCCGAACGCGCCATGAAGGCGCTGGGCATCGAGTTCTTTGACCTGAAGACCGGTCGGATGAAGCCGCTTGCCGAGCAGGCCGAGGTGCTGCGGAAGGCCTTTGCCGGCCTGTCGGATCGGTCCCGCACCAACGCGTTGAAGACAATCTTCGGATCGGATGCGGCACGTACTGCGATCGCGCTCATGGAGCAGGGCCGCGCAGGTATCGAGAAGACCCAGGCCACACTATCCGGCGGCGACGTGGAGGCGAAGATCGCCAAGCGCCTGGAGGGCGAAGCTGCCGCGACGACTCGCCTCGCCAACGCGTGGGAAAGCCTCAGGATATCGATTGGCGAGGCAGGGCTCCTCGATATCATGACCAACATCAAGACGGCGATGGCTGGCGTGTTGGAGAGCATGGCGCGCGCCAACCCGATCTTCCTGAAGATCGGGGTCGCGTTCGGCGCGCTGGCGGCGGTCATCGGCCCGGTCACGCTCGCCCTCGGCGGCCTTGCTGCCCTGATCGTCGCGAAAATCGCGCGCGGTTTCGGCATCCTCGGTACCGCCATAAGTTTCATCATCGAGCCATTCTCGACGGCCGCGATCGTCGTCACGCGCCTGCTGACCCAGTTCGGACTGACGAAGGGCCTACAGGCCGTGGCCGGCTATTTCCTTCGCCTAGCCGGTCCTGTCGGCATCGCCATTTCGGCCCTTCTGCTCTTGAAGGATAGCGTTGTTCCCGCTCTCCAGCAGGTCTGGACGACGGCGCAGTCCACCCTCGGGCCACCGCTCATGGCGCTGTTTTCCCAACTCGGCACCCTGTTCACCTCCATCGTGCAAGGCCCGATCGGTACCGCGATCAGCGGCCTCGGCAGCTTGTTCAACGTCCTGCTCGACGTCGCAGGGACGGTGGTCGCAGCGCTTATCGAACTCATCGGCGCGACGTTGGTGGCGGGCCTCCAGATGGCAGTGCGCGCGATTTCCGGCATCATCTCGGTTGTCCAAGATGTGGTGACCGCCGTCGGCGCGTTGCTGGCCGGCGACTTCGCTGGCGCATGGGATGCGGCAACCAGCGCCGTTGATGCTGCATGCCAGACGGTGATCGACCTGATCGCCATGATCGTGCCCGGTGTCACGCTGCCCCTCCAGGCGGTGTACGAGGCCGCCAAAGCATGGTTGGTCGACGGCTTCTCCGCCCTGGGCGAGGCGTTCACGTCGATCATCACCGGCGCGGTCGCCGCAGTCGGCGCGGCGTTTCCTGGCGTCGTGTCCGCTGCAAAGAGCGTTTACGAGGGGGTCAAGGGCTGGCTGGTCGACAAGTTCGGCGCCATCATGGCCTGGGTCGGCAACGCCGCGAAGTGGATCGGCGACCGGTACGCCGCGCTGAAGACGAAGCTTGGCTTGGGGCAGGCCGCCGCAACGAACGACAACGCCGCGCTCCCCGCCGCGCCAAAGGTTGAGGCACCTGCTGCACGACCGGCCGGCACGCGTGATGTCAGCTTCGAGAAGCCGAAGACCGGTCGGGCCGGATCGCGTCACGCTAAAGGCCGCAACACAACGTTCGACGGTACCAACCGCGATCAGCTGCAGCTGGCGGCCGAGCTTGAGGCGGCGCGCGAGCGTGGCGACCGTGAATCCGTCAAGCGCATTCAGGACCGGCTCGACTTGGAGCGTCAGGTCGAGGCCTATCAACGCACCGGCCTCACCCTCGATCAGGCGCGCGTGGCTGCGAACCGTGACATGGCGACGATCCAGGCGGGGCGAGCCGCATCGGCTGCCCGTGAGATCGCCGACGAGCAGGCAAAGGTCGACCTCGACGTTGCCCAGCTGGGCAACAACCGAGCGCTGGAGGACAGCCTCGCGCGTCAGGTCGAGCTAAAGCAGCGGGTCGCGTACTACTATGAGCAGACCAAGAACCTCGCAGAGGCGACCCGGCTGGCCGAAGCCGATCAGGCCAAGGTCGATGCCGCCCGCCAGCGTGTCCGCGACCAGTGGTTTGCCGACGATGCGCAGGACCGTGCGCTCCGTCTGGCGCAGGCGCGTGGCGATAGCGAAGAGAGCATCCGTCAGCTTCAGCGTGAGATCGACATTCGTGAACGCGCTCGCAACCTTGAGCGACAGGGTATGGATGCCGATCGCGCTCGCACCCAGGCGACAACGGAGTGGAGCGAGCAGGACAAGGCACGCCTAACCGGCGCCTTCCGCGAGACCTTCAAGGATGGCGTCCGGGCGGCGCTCGATGGAAACCTTGGCGACTGGTTCCAGAATTTTTGGAAGAACCGCGTCGCGAAGGGGATGGAGGACGCCCTGAACAGCCTAGCCGACGTGATCGCCAACCTGTTCCGCCAAGCTGGCAGCGGGCAGAGCAGCGGCGGTGGCCTGCTGTCCGGCCTCGGTAGCGCGCTGGGCAGCCTATTCGGGAAAAAGGGCACGTTCTCACCGGTC
Source organism: Sphingomonas sp. LC-1 (assembly GCF_025371035.1). GTDB lineage: Bacteria > Pseudomonadota > Alphaproteobacteria > Sphingomonadales > Sphingomonadaceae > Sphingomonas > Sphingomonas sanguinis_E. The sequence goes on from NZ_JANZXB010000011.1 coordinate 148,101, forward strand.
GACACGAGCGGCTGGGGCATCTCGGAGCGCATTCCGATGGCCCTGGATACCAGCAGCCTGCCCCGGTTCGCGACCGGCGGTTCGTTTAAGGTCGGAGGTATGAGCGGGATCGATCAGAACGTCGTGTCGATGCGGCTCAGCAAGGGGGAGATGGTCGATATCAGCAAGCCTGACGCCAGCGCGCCCAATGCGCCTGTCGTAAATCAGACGATCAACTTCAGCGGTGCTGTAGATCTTGCCACACGGTCCGAGGTCTATCGTGTGGCGGACGCCGCGCGCGTCGCCGCCATAAACGGCATCCGCGACCAGGATCGTCGGCGTGGCTGATATCGCATGGCCAGCCGACCTGATTCCCTACCGGGTCATGTTCTACCTCCAACCCCACATAGGCGGCCAGGAAAGCCCGTTCACGCGCACTCGAAAGGTCTATGGCCTCTCCGCCCCTCGCTGGATCGCCCGACTGACCTTTCGCGGCGGCTACGAGGGCGCGCCGCTGACCGGCAATGCGGCGGGTTTTGGGCCCCGCCTGGACAGCCTGATCGCCGACCTGCAGGGCGGCCTGAATAAGGCCGTCTTCCACGACTTCCGACGCCCGCGGCCATTGCAAGCCCAGCAAATTGCGGCGGCGCTGACCATCGATGCGGCACCTGCGGGGGCAACGTTTGTCGTGATGCGTGGGTTCGCTCCACGCGGGCGAGCGTTAAGCGCTGGCGATTACATCGGCGGCGACGGGCGGCCACATATCGTCTCGCTGGCGGCCACCTTGGCGGCCGGTGGCGCAGTGAGCGGCGCGGGCACCATCCTCGCGGACGCTACGGGTGCAGCGATCATCGGGATCAACCCGCCGCTGTCGCAGGCGATCGGCGGCGGAGCGGTGCCGCGCTGGCCCGTGACCGGGCGGTTCGAACTTACCGGCGAAGATGCGGGACAGAACGAAACGACCGTTGGCGAGGCATCGGAATATACCCTCGACTTCGTGGAGGACCTGCTGTGAGTGGCATCCGTGACCTCGACCCCAGCCTATCGGCGGAGATCGAGAAGCCCGAGCTTCGCCCCTTCATCGGCGTGCATATCGACCTGCCCGACCCCGTCCATGCCATCACCGGCAATATGTCGATCCGCTATGACGGGCAGGATTGGCACGCGATCGGTGGCCTCGGCGCGATCGATACCATCGGCGAGGGCACGGACGGCTCGGCGGTCGGCGTGAAGGCAACCCTATATCAGGTCCCATCCGAGTTTCGAGACGATGTCGCTGACCAGGCAAAGCGAGGGTGCCTCTACGAGTTGTTCGTAGGCGCAGTCGACGCGACCTATCAGAACGTCATCGGCTTCAAGAAGCTCTGGGTCGGCAGGCTCGACAGCTATGAGATTGTCGACGCGGGCGAGACCATCACCGTCAGTGCGGGCGGCGAGAGCCGGATGCGAGACCAGCGCCGCCCAGCGATAAAGCGGTTCACCGACTGGTGGCAGCAGCGGCGTTACCCTGGTGATCGCGCGTTCGAGTACACATCACGCATGGTTGAGGTTCCCGTCCTATGGGCAAAGGCCCGCCAGGACCCGGTGCTGTGATTGATCCAGGTTGGGCCGCGCACTGTGGGGACACCTGGCGCGCTCACGTTCTGGCGAGCGGTGGCGGAGACATCTGCGACGTCGTCGGCCCCTCTCCGCGCTGCCCGCGCGAGTGGGCTGCGATGATGAGACGGCTTGGCGTTCGGACGATGGATGGTGTGATCTGCGCCGTGCATGGCGACCCGATCCCGCTGAGAACGGCAATGCGTGGCGACATTGTACGCCGCGGCTGGGCAATTGGTATATGCCGCGGCGACAACGTTGAATTCTTCGGCGGTGACATGGTACCGGTGAAATACGCAGATGCGGCTTGGCGTCTAGCTTCCGATAGCCTGAGCAAGGTTCGCTAAAGCGACCTTCGGCTTGGGCTTGCAAGTAATGGTGTTCCCGCACCACGCGCGCGCTGCGATTTCGAAGCCCCCGGCAGGCCGAATTCTACGCTCCATGACGAACGAAAGGTCGGTATTCGCGTAGATCGGCTGATGCGTCGCCAGCAGATTGGGTTGGTCGACCGCGATCTGGAACCGGCTGTTCGCCTGCACCCATGCCTTGGCCTTAGACCACTTCGCATCGCATTCCGAAGCCGTCGTACAGGTCGCGATAGGCTTTGCCTTCTTCGCCCACCCCTGGGCCCGTGCCGCATCATCAGCGCCGACCACCAGCAAAAGACCGAGCAATAGCATCCGATTCTCCCTCGGCATGCTTGTCCTATGGAGGGGCCACTTGGGCAAGGTATTGAAAGCGGTCGCAGTTATCGCCGCTGCGGCGGCTATTGCGTACTTCGCGCCCCAGATTTCAGCGGCCATTCTGGCGTCATCGGCATCGGCAGCGACCACGGCGGCTGTAACCGCTGCGGTGGCGGCGACGCTGACGGCGGCCGTCGCGGCCGGCATGTCGCTATTGTCGAGTAAGCCCCGCACCGACGCAACGCCGTCCATCTTCCGCCAGGCGATTTCGAACAGCTTCATCATTTACGGTAAGCGGCGCGCCGGCGGCCTGCTGATTTTCTTTCATCCAAAGGGGAAGGACTTCCGCTATTTCGTGATCGCGGTCGCGGGGCACCGGTGCAAGGGCGTGACCCGCTGGTATCTCGGCGATGACGAAGTCACCGTTGATGGCTCGGGCAAGGTGACCAGCGGGACTTATGCCAACAACGCATGGCTGTATTTCATGCGCGGGACGGATGATCAGCAGGCCCACCCGACGTTCGTATCCGAGACCGATGGGAAGTGGACCGCAGCGCACCGGGGGCGCGGCACGGCGCTGATTTACGCCAAATTCAAAATGGTCGACGAGGTCGTACAGGCGGGGATGCCGAACATCACCGCAGAGATCGAGGGGAAAGACGACATTCTCGACCCTCGGACTGGCGCACGCGGCTACACCCGCAACGCCGCCCTCGTCTTCTACGACTGGATGGCGTTGGCTCGCGAGGAAGGCGGCTTTGGCACCTATCCGGACGAGATCGATTGGGATTGGGTCTCGGCGCAGGCCAATGTGAGCGACGAGCAAGTCCAGACCCCTGGCGGTCCAGAGGCGCGTTTCGCCTTCGACAGTTACATCCAGACCGGCGCCGCACCAAGTGAGGTTCGCGACACCTTCGTCACCTGCTGTGCGGGATCGTTCACATTCTCGGGCGGCAAGATGCTGATGCGGCCGGGCTATTATGTGCCACCATCGGCGCAGCTTCAGGAGCGCGACCTCGCCGGACCGATCACCGTCCCTGCGTTGCTCGCGGGCGACGAGATCGCGACGGAAGTTTCCGGCAGCTACGTCGACCCGATCAATCTCTATCAGCCGCGCGACGTGCCGACCCGATCGACCAACGATTCGGACGTGCGGCAGCAGTCCTATGACCTCCCGCACATCACCAGCCCGTGGGCAGGGCAGCGTTTGCTGGAAATCTACCTCCGCAAGAGCGCGGCAGAACGCCGAGTAACTTGGCCGATGAACATCATGGGCCTGGCCATCTCGACGCTTGATACAGTGACGATCGCTACCCAGCGCTATGGCCTCAGTAACTATGCCTTTCAGGTGACGAGTTGGGGTTTAGCATCGGACTTTTCGGTCGCTCTGCAGCTTGAAGAGCACGGCCCCGATATTTTCGAGTTTAACCCTGAGACCTATCTTCTGGTCGGCCAGACCGGCCAGTTGGACCGTGCGGACCCGATCGAAACAGAGCCTGCAGCCCTGGCGCAGCTCATTATCGCAACTAGCTATACGGTCGGTGCGGCGATCAGTGCGGCGGATGCAGGGGGCAGCGCGACGGCGACGATCTCGGACCATAGCCGGGTTTATCAGGACCGCACTGTCGCGGTGACCGGCTTGACGATCAGCGGACTGACCAGCTCGACGACCTATTTCTTCTATTACGACGACGCGGCGCGCGCGGGCGGCGCGGTGACCATCATTGCCACGACCGACGGTGCCCAGGCCTTCCCATCGTCAACCGCACCGGCCCGCCACTATGTCGGCTCGGTCACGACCCCGGCCCCTGGCGGAAATCCGTCGGATGGTGGTGGATCCAGCCCGCCCAGCGGCGGCGAACCGATCCGCTACCCCGAAGAACGACTCCCCTAACCGTAAATCGGAGCACCATATGGCGCATACCGCCTATCTGCCGATCATCGCCGATCGCTATGGCGCCGTCGTGCGCCACATCTTCGTCGTGGGGCTGGACCTCACCGGCATCGAGATGCGTGCGCAGATTCGATTGTACGGCGATGTCCCCGGCACCCCGCTGGTCGACCTGACAACCGTGACGAACGGTAACGCGCAGGGCCTGCGACTGGTCGAAGTCACCAGCGACGACATCGGTGTTCCGACCTCCCATGTCGAGATCGTCATCAACGAGACGACCATGGAGTCGCTGCCCTATGCGGGCGAGGTCGGCGATGCGACGACGCTGGCCTGGGACTGGCAGGTGATAATCGCGGGCCGCAAGCGTCGCTTGGCCAAAGGCGAATTCCAGATCACTGGCGATGGCGTCACCGGCGCCAACGCCGCCCCCACCAATCGTGCTGCGCCCTATGGCCTCCCTCTGCGCCCTGTCGCCGACGTCTGGACGTCCGCCCGCATGACATTCGGAGAAGAGCAAGTGACCGTACAGATTGATGGTGCCGACCTGATTGCGCCGCTGGCGGCAAAGGCGACTGATGCTGCGGCACGGGCCGAAGCGGGGCGGGATGCCGCAGAGCTTGCGAGCGCAAGCGCTTTGGCGTCGTCGCGCTACTATCCGACCAAGGCCGCTGGCGAGGCCGCGACGACCGCCAATCAGCTATTCTCGACAGATGATGGGGCGGGTACCCTCATCTTCTACCGCCGTACCAGCAGCGGCTCGACCGAGATTTCCCGCGCGCTGACTCCGGCGGGGCTGGCGGCTGCCGACGGTGGAGACCGGGTGGGCTGGCAATCGCCCGGCACCGGGGCGACCCCGCGCACGATGCGGGTACGGGTCCGTGATCTGCCCGTCAGCCCGTTAGATTTTGGCGCGGTCGGCGATGGTGTCGCAGACGATGGCGGCTATCTGCAAAAGGCCGCAGCCTATGCCGCTCTGTCCGGCAAGCCTCTCGACCTGACGCCCGCACCGACGGCGTGGAAGGTGCGGTCTGGCCTGGATTTCTCTGGTGTGCCCATCATCATGGCCGGGTTCGGCAAGGCGATCCGGCCCGATCCATCCGGAAATTTCCCGACCGGCTACGCCGTGACGATCGGCGATCCCACGAAAGGCTTTGGCGAGGGCCGGGTGGTCGGCGCCCAGATCCTGGGAAACCTCACGGTGGAGGGTGATCGCAGTGCTGATCTAAACGGCGTCTATCTGAAGGGCAGCTGGCTCAACGTCGGTGCGATCCGGGTTAATGGCTTCAAGGGCATGGGCATTTGCGGCGAGGCGGTCTGGGATAGCCTCATCGGTCGCCTCTCGGTCGAGCTGTCCGGTGACCTGGATAGCTGGGCTCTGTGGTTGAAGGCGGGCGGGGACACGTTCAACGCCACGCAAATCTCCTCCATTCAGGTCGAGCAGGCGTACCAGAAGGGTATCTTTGCCGACCTGCTGCGCTGCCGCGTCCAGAACATCCACTCGGAGCGGATGACGATACTGACCGCCGACGAGGGCGGCGGGTCGTACGAAAACTACAGGTTCCTCCTGTCTAATAGCTCGGTGGATCAGGCGGTCATCCATGCCCGAGAAGTCGATGCAGCCGAAGCAGCCAATCGGGTCGGGCCTGCTGGGGAACCGCTTGCCCGACTGGCGGATGGAAGCGGTGCGCCCTGCCGGATCACGATGAACGGGGATGCGTCGAGCTTCCGCGAGATGGCCTGCCCCGGTGCCCTCGTGTTCACCGATTACGGCACCGGCCTCCAGATTTCGAACCTGGGGTGCCGGGATTATTCCCAGATGGCGCCGTCGCGTCGTATCCTTCTGACCACACCGGCAGTGTCTGGCCTGTGCACCCTCGGACAGGACACGAGCGTGCTGGAGCCGCAAATCAACCGGATCGATTTTGCATTCAACGGACAGAACATCGTCATCGAAGGCGGCACGATCGCGCAGCCCATCAATTGCAGCCAGAACATCATTGGCAACATCGTATTCGAGAAGGTGTCGCTTGGTGAGATTCTCGATACCCGCGAGCCCGCCGCGGACAAGCTGCCGATCACCTTCCGCGCCTGCAACATCGCGCGCATGACCGGCGCTTTCAATGCGGTCGCGGTAGTCGACGGTGGCTATGTGAAGGACGTCGCTCTGGCCTCGCAGGCGCGGGTCGAGATGATCAACGGGCGATCGGCCACCTTTACCTATACGGGCAATCGCGCCTTCCTGACCCGCAATTGGCGCTCTGCGGCGGTGGCCGCGTGGGACCGGCCAATCGAGCAGGCATACCCGGCTGGCACGCGTACAGAGCGCGTCGGCTACAGCGCAGACGGTAGCCTCTACCAGAACACTGGCGGCACGAACTGGGTCAAGGTCGCCTGACGGCAATTGGGTCAGCCGTCTAGCGCGGCCCCCGCTCTTTCGGAGTGAAATCGATGGACAATGCAAGCTTCGCGGCCCGTGCGGTCGCGGACGGGCCGCCCACTGTCGCGCCCCCGTCATTCGACGGCCACGGATGGCTGGTCGTCCTCAACCTCGCCGTCATGACTTTCGCCACCGTCGTCGCGCTGATGTTCGCAGTCGACGCGATCAGGGCATGGCACCGCAATCGGGCGGTCGACCGCCCCTCCCATCCCGTCTCGATCTGGCGCTGGGCGGGATTCTGTTTTGCCATGGGGATATTCCTGACGCGTGGCGCCGACGCCGTCGTCCTCTGGAATTGGAATATCCGCGATCCTGCGGGGACGGGCTGGTGGCTGACGTTCCAGCGCTTCATCGATCCTATCGCCATGTGCTTCGGCCTGACCGGCCTGGCGCTTCTCTATCTCTCGGCGCGGGGCATGGTCGTGCAGCTGCGGCGCAGGCCCTTCCCGATCGACATGTGGTCGAGCCTGCCGATGCTGAAACGCCCGGCCTACATCGCGCTGCTGAGCCTGATCGCGGCGATTGGCGTGGTCTCCACTCGATGATCTGGAAAATGGGGGCGACCATGGGCGCATTCATCCCCGTCGCGGCTGCGGCCGTTGCACGGGATACCGGGGCGACCGTCGCGACGAGCGCGCCCACCATCTGGCATTTCGCTGGCTATCCCTTCGAGGCTGGCAGCATGATTGCCGCGCTGTGCGCTTGCCTGGCAGTCCGCTTCTATGTCGCCCAGACCGATCGCCAGCAGCACCGCTGGACGGTCGATGCGCCAGTGACGATCCTGGCGCTGCTCTTCACCGCGGGGGCAGTGATGCGGCTTCGGCCTGATCCGGCGCTGGCGCTTATTTACGGCACCGGCCTCGGCGCGCTGGGCGCGGGCATCATCGCAATCGCGCTAAATTTCGTGCGGTCGAAGCTGCCGGGCACCGATCAGCCGCAGCCGTAAAACAGGGGCCGCCGTTAGGGAGAATAGGCGGCCCCTGCGGCCGACACACCGGGGGGATGGTGCCGGCCCGATCCGAATAGCCCGGCTGTCGGGCTCGTGTCTCCAACAAAGGACATCGATATGACCGAACCAACGTGGCTCACCGCCGCGCGGGCGAAACTTGGCGTGCGCGAAACGCCCGGCCCCGCGAACAATCCGACCATCATGGGCTGGGCCAAGGCGCTCGGGACCAAGGTGCTGGGCATGGTCTTCAATGCCGACAGCGTGCCGTGGTGCGGCCTGTTCGTCGCCAAGTGCATCACCGAAGCCGGGTTGACCCCGCCCCCGATCGCGGTCCGCGCGAAGGCGTGGGCAACCTGGGGCAAGCCGATCGCGGCCGATGCGCTGGCACCGGGCGCGGTGCTGGTCTTCGAGCGCGAGGGCGGCGGGCACGTCGGCTTCTATGTCGGCGAGGATGACACGGCGTACCGGGTGCTGGGCGGCAATCAGAGCGATGCCGTGACCACCACCCGCATTGCGAAGGCCCGTTGCGTGGCCCGGCGCTGGCCCGCTGGCTTGCCCGTGATCGGCAAACCGGTACGACTGTCCGCCGCCGGGCAACCGCTGTCGGTCAATGAGGCATGAACGCGGCTACGTTGGTCCGCCTGTGGCCGTTCGCGGCTATCGCGGCGATGGGCCTTTGGGTCGCGCGCCTCGACTATCTGCGGGCCGATTATCGGCTGACCCTGACCAATGAGCGGGCCGCGTGGACCGAGAGCATCGCCGCCGCCGACAAGGCCCGCCTGAATGCGCAGGCCGATTACGCGGACCGGCTGGCGACCGCCGCACAAGGCTACGCCGCCGACCTCGCCAACCGGCAACCCATCATCCTCCGATCCAGAGACACGGTGACGCGCTATGAACAGACCGATGCTGGCCGGGCTTTGTGCCTTGCTGCTGACCGCGTGCGGGGAGCGGCAGAGGATCGCAACGCCCTCTTTGCCGACCCTTCCCGATCGACCGAAGGCGGCGGCGGACCCGTGCCATCCAATTCCTCTGACCATCCAGGCTGACGGCAGCATGTCGAGCGCCGACGCCGAACGGGCCATTCGCAATGGCGACATCGCGCTTGCCGCCTGTGAGGCGAAGCGCCGCCTGCTGTGGAGCGCCTGGCCGACCAACACCCCGAACCCTCGAAAGGACTGACGATGGCTGACGTATTTTCTTCCTCGGCGGACACGGTATCTAGCCCCGCCACGCGTGCCGTCGCGATCACTCCAAGCGATTCCACAGACCTGCCCGACATTCCGAAGGGGGTCTATGTCGGCACGGGCGGCGATATCACGATGATCGGCGTAGGCGCTCCAGCATCCGCCACCGGCGTGACGTGGAAGAATGTGCCAGCCGGGGCGCTGATCCCCTTCCGCCCGCGTCGCATTCTGGCGACCGGCACCACGGCTGCCTCCATGCTGGGGCTCTACTGATGCCGGGCCTTGGCATCGGCTTGGGCATCGGCCTAGGCGGCAGCGCGGGCGGCGGGCCGGGTCTTTCGGCCAACAAGACCACCTATTACACCACTATTTCTCAGGGTGCGCTGATTGCGTCCCTGACGGATCCTTTCGGTACCGGATC
>NZ_JANZXB010000012.1 GCF_025371035.1 Sphingomonas sp. LC-1
GCACCAGAAACGGCGACACCGCCATATCCGGCCTCCGGTTCCGCTTCGCTCCACCTCCGTCCGGATATGGCGGCGATGAGCTTAATGCACTAACAAACCAATCGGTCCACTCGGTGGGGGCAGATCATCGGGAGCTTGGCGGCACGGATCGCTGTTCCCGGTCGTATCGATACGGTCCCCTAGAGACTTCTTCGCTTATGCTCCCCGCTCGCCGATAGACGTCGCTTTTCCTGCCCGATCGTCTACGCCAGGACTTTGATGGCGCGGCCCGCCGGTTGGGAACCGACCGGCTCATGGCGCTGGCAGGGGGGGCACCTTCCCATGCTCTATGCACACGGCATTTCCTGCGCGCCGGGGAACCTTTTTGCGTTGTAAACGTGTCGCGCTGCCAGCAATTCGCAACAAAATGCCTGAGAGGCGCGACCATTATCCGGTGGTCAAAGAACCTGTTCGTGACACGCCGCGCCAGAGCCCTGTTATAACAATAAAAACAGAAGCAGCGGGACGACAGGTTAGGAGGACGGTCAGCACCGACATTTCTTGAAAAGGGGGCCATTATGACGTTTCGCACTTTTCTTTTGTTAGGCGCTATGGGCTATCAATTCATGGCGGCTAACGCCGTGGCGCAGGATGCTCCAAAGTCTGAGGTGCAAGAAAGCGAGGCGTCGAGCGCGGAGCGCGTCAACGGCGAGATCGTCATCACTGGTCAGCGTCAGCAATATGTCTCCGACATTCCGGCTATCGAAGTTCCCCAAAGCGTTCAGGTTCTCACAGCTGAAACGCTGCGGGATGCGGGTATTACCCGTCTCGACAATGCTCTCGACTTCGCAAGCGGTATCGCTCGCCAGAACAATTTCGGTGGTATCTTCGACAGCTTTGCCTGCCGCGGCTTTGCGGGCGACGAGAACACGGCCAGCAACTATCTGGTCAACGGCTTCAACGCCGCGCGTGGCTATGGCGGTGCGCGCGATACGTCGAACGTCGAGCGGATCGACATTCTGAAAGGACCCAATTCGGCGCTGTTCGGTCGCGGCGAGCCGGGCTGCACGGTGAACATCGTCACCAAGAAGCCCCATTTCGAACTCGGGGGCAGCGGCACCCTGTCCTATGGCAGCTTCAACACATTGCGCAGCGAAGGCGATATCAATGTGCCGCTTACCGGTTCGCTGGCGCTGCGGGTGACCGGGGCGGCGGAAAAGGCGGACAGCTTCCGCGACACCATCCATACGCGGAAATGGACGGTCACGCCCTCTTTCCTGTGGAAGATGGCGCCGGACACCAGCCTGTCCTACGAACTCGAATATATCCATCAGGAGGTTCCGTTCGATCGCGGTATCGTCGCGGTGAACGGCAAGCTCGATACCCTACCGATTTCCCGTTTTCTCGGCGAACCGGGCGACGGGCCGATCAAGGTGGAGGCGCTGGGCCATCAGGTCCAGCTCCAGCACGACTTCAGCCAGGACTGGTCGGTGATCCTGGGGGCGGGCTATCGCGAGACTTCGCTGCTGGGCTATTCGACCGAGGCGGAACTGGCGGCGGGGCGGCAGAAGCTCTACACCGATGGCCGGACCCTTTCGCGCATCCGCCGCTATCGCGACTACAGCACGATGGACCTGACCTTCCGCGGCGAAGTCAGCGGCAAGTTCGACACCTTCGGTCTTGGTCACCACCTGCTCATCGGGGCGGACTGGGACGATTATGAAATGACCATCATCCAGGGGCGCTATCGCCCGCCGGCGGTCGCGTCACAGCGGACCGCGGCGATCGGCAATAGCGTCGATATCTTCGCGCCGGCCTATGGCAAGCTGCCGGCGACGCCGATTTTCCAGAATTATATCGAGCGCCAGTTTTCCTATGGCGTCTATTTTCAGGATCAGATTGACGTCAGCAGCCGCCTGAAGGTCCGCGTCGGCGGTCGTTACGACAATTTCGAGCAGGACATCCTCAACCGGTTCGCCCGTACGCGCACAGGGCAAGCCAGATCGACCTTCAATCCGCAGGCCGGTGTGTCCTTCCTGCTGTCCGACGCCGTGTCGCTCTATGCCAATTACGGCCGGGGCTTCCGGCCGAACACCGGCACGACGTTCGACAACCAGCCTTTCGTGCCGGAACGTACCCGATCCTATGAAGGGGGTGCCAAAATCTCGCTGTTCAACGAACGCGTCACCGGAACGCTCGCCTATTTCAACACCAGGAAGACGAACGTGCTGACGGCCGATCCGGTCAATTCCGGCTTTTCGCTGGCGGTCGGCGAGGCGCAGAGTCAGGGCGCGGAATTCGAACTGTCGGGCAAGCTTCCCGCCGGGTTCCGGCTTCAGCTGAACTATTCCTATATCGATGCCCAGGTGGCGAAGGATGCGCTCGACCCGAACTTCGGTTTCGCGCTGCGCAAGGGCGATCCGTTGATCGGTATTCCGAAGAACAGCGCCAGTGCCCTCGTCTTCAAGGATTTCGATATCGGCGAGTCGGCCCTGACCTTGGGAGCCGGGGTAAATTACGTCGGTAAACGGCTGGGCGAGACGGGTTTCCGCTTCTCTGACGGATCGTTCTTCTACCTACCTGGCTATACGTTGACGCGCGCACTCGTGACGTTCTCGCCCAGCAAGTCGATCCGGATTTCGGGCGAAGTCACCAACCTGTTCGACACCAGCTATTACGCGAGCTCCTACTCGCGCCTGTGGGTGACGCCGGGAACGCCGCGACAGTTCATGGGCCGGATCGGATTCTCCTTCTAAACCAGGGGCCGCTTGCAACGATCGGCCGAACGAGGGGGTAGCGAGACGGAAATAGAGGCGATCACGGTCGCGCTGCCCCGGCGCTGCTCCCTGGGAGACTACTGAATAGCGGGAACGCCGATGACGGGTTGAAGGCCGCGCGAATATTCGCGCGGCCTTCAACGTCCCGTGATGGTCCCCCAGCTTCTCATCCGGGTGCGATGCGAGCTTCCGGACTGCATCCGCCGGGCTTAACCCCGGCGGATGCAGCATATTCGGCCGGCTCAGCCAGCCAAGTGTTGTGTGAGGAAGGCTCTCGTTATAATCCCGACGCCAGGCCTAGATCTTGGTTCTTGCGTCCGCCAGTGACAGGAACCAGTGGCTCTTCAGGCACTCGTTACGCAGGCGACCGTTGAACGACTCCACGAAGGCGTTGTCCGTTGGCTTGCCTGCCGGTTGAAGTCCAGCGTGACGCCATTCTCATAGGCCCAGCGGTCAAGCGCTTTCGAGATGAACTCCAGGCCATTGTCCACTCGGTTGGTCCTAGGTGTTTGATCCCACGATTTGATGGTGTGATCCTTTCGCTGGAATGGAAGGAAGCCGCATGGGACAAGTTCGTCATGGGTGCGCCACGACCACGCACGCCGTCCGAGCAGCAATACAGCGCGCCAAGCTTCGCTCGCGACGCTAAGCCGTGAGTTGGGGATCAACCCGAAGACGGTCGCGAAGTGGCGTAAGCGGGCGACCGTCGAGGACCTGAAGACCGGGCCGAAGGCCCCTCATTCGACAACCTTGTCCGAGGCCGAAGAGGCGATGGTTGTGGCGTTTCGACGTCACACCCTGCTGCCGCTCGACGATTGCCTCTACGCTCTGCAACCATCGATCCCGCACATGACGCGCTCAGCGCTGCACCGATGCCTCCAGCGGCATGGTATCTCCCGCCTGCCGGACGTCGAAGGGGACAAGCCGAAGCGCCAGTGCTTCAAGCGTTATCCCATCGGCTTCTTCCACATCGATATTGCCGAGGTGCAGACCGCCGAAGGCAAGCTGTACCTGTTCGTTGGCATAGATCGCACGAGCAAATTCGCGGTCACCCAGTTGGTCGACAAGGCTGACAGGCGCACAGCGTGGGAGTTCCTCGAACACCTGCTGAAGGCCGTGCCTTATCGCATCCACACGATCCTAACCGACAATGGCATCCAGTTCGCCCAGCAGCCGCGCAACCGCAACACCGCCTGGTCGCGTCAGATGCGCTTCGACATGATCTGCGAGGCAAACGATATCGAGCACCGGCTCACCAAACCGAACCATCCTTGGACCAACGGACAGGTCGAACGGATGAACCGCACCATCAAGGAGGCCTCCGTCAAGCGCTTCCACTACGATACCCACGAACAGCTTCGGACGCACCTCGCCGACTTCATGGCCGCCTACAACTTCGCCCGTCGGCTTAAGACGCTCAACGGGCTCACACCCTACGAATACATCGCTAAGATCTGGACGTCAGAGCCAGACCGGTTCATCGTCAACCCGATCCACCAGATGCCGGGACTGAACACCTAAATACCGAAACGTCGGCGGTATGATCGGGTTCAGCGGTGCAATGGGCCATTTGGGGATGCCAAACGTCACCGACCGCTTCCTCGTCAGAAGATCACCACGCTGCGGATGCTTTCGCCCTTGTGCATCAGGTCGAAGCCCTTGTTGATCTCCTCCAGCGTCAGCCGGTGGGTGATCATCGGATCGATCTCGATCTTGCCGTTCATGTACCAGTCGACGATCTTGGGCGTGTCGGTCCGCCCGCGCGCGCCGCCGAACGCGGTGCCGCGCCAGTTGCGGCCCGTCACCAGCTGGAACGGCCGGGTGCTGATTTCCTTGCCCGCCTCGGCCACGCCGATGATGATCGACGTGCCCCAGCCGCGATGGCACGCCTCCAGGGCGGTGCGCATCACCTCGGTATTGCCGGTCGCGTCGAAGCTGTAATCCGCGCCGCCATCGGTCAGCTCCAGAATCTTCGCGATGGTCTCCTCGCGCGACAGGCCCTTGGAATTGAGGAAGTGGGTCATGCCGAAGCGGCGGCCCCATTCCTCGCGCGCCGGGTTCAGGTCGACGCCGATGATCCGGCCTGCGCCCGCCAGCTTGGCGCCCTGAATGACGTTCAGGCCGATGCCGCCCAGACCGAAGACGACGATATTCTCGCCCGGCTGGACCTTGGCGGTGTTGACCACCGCGCCCACGCCCGTCGTCACGCCACACCCGATATAGCAGCTGGTATCGAACGGCGCGTCCTCGCGGATCTTGGCGACCGCGATTTCGGGCAGGACGGTGAAGTTCGAGAAGGTCGAGCAGCCCATATAATGGAAGATCGGCTGGCCCTTATAGCTGAACCGGGTGGTGCCGTCGGGCATCAGCCCCTTGCCTTGCGTCGCGCGGATCGCGGTGCACAGGTTGGTCTTGCCCGACAGACACGACTTACACTGGCGGCATTCCGGCGTGTAAAGCGGGATGACATGGTCGCCCGGCACGACGCTGGTCACGCCGGCACCCACCTCGCGCACGATGCCGCAGCCTTCATGGCCGAGCACGCTGGGGAAGATGCCTTCGCTGTCCAGACCGTCCAGCGTATAGGCGTCGGTGTGGCAGATGCCGGTCGCCATGATCTCGACCAGGACCTCGCCCGCCTTGGGGCCTTCCAGATCGAGTTCGACGATTTCGAGCGGCTTCTTCGCTTCGAAGGTGACGGCGGCGCGGGTCTTCACGGTAACGGATACTCCAGTGGTCAAGAAGCAAGACAAGCGGGGGAGGGAAGGGATCGCGGCGCGATCCCTTCCCGGTCGTCAGAAGCGAACAGTGCCCTCCACGCCGAAGGTTCTGGGCAGGGCCCGGACCAGATAGCCCGCGCCGGTGATCCCTTCATTGGGATAGCCGCCCGGAAAATAGAGCTTGTTGGACAGGTTCTTGCCCCACACCGAAAGGGTGTAGCGATCCGTCACATAGCTGATCCGGCTGTTGAAGACCCAGTAATCGCCCTCACCATTCGTGTATGGGCCGGTGGCGAGGTTCTTCAGGACGCCACGACTGTAATCCTTGAAGGAGTCGTAGTAGAAGCGCCCCGAATAGGCGGTGTCGCCATGGACCTTGATCGTGCCGCCCCCGACTTCCGCCGCATTCCAGTCGAAGGCGAGATTGATCGAGGATGTCGGTGCGTAGGGGAAGGGGTTGCCGCCCACACTGACGCTGCCCGCGCCAGACTGGACGCAGGAACCCTGTTGCGCCGGATATAGCCCGCTGAGGTTCAGGGCCGCGCAGGTCGCCTGATCGAAGTCCTTATATTTGCTGTCGAGCAGGCCGAGCGATGCACTCAGCGTCAGGCGGTCGGTCGCGGCGAATTCTACATCCAGTTCGAGGCCCTTCATCGTGCCGTCGAGCGTGATGATGTTCGCGGTCACGCTCTGGTCGACGACCTGGCTCTGCTGGTTCTTGTAATCATAATAGAAGAAGCTGCCGTTGACCTGCAGCCGATTGCCGAGGAAGCGGGTCTTGAACCCCGCTTCATAGGCGTTCACCTCCTCCGGCTTGACGAAATAGACCTGCGGCGAACTGATATAGGCCAGGCCGTTGAACGTCCCGGCGCGATAGCCGCGACTATAGCTGGCATAGAGCATGACGCCGTCCACCGGCTTCCAGTCCAGGATGGCGCGTCCCGAGATCCGGCTGGTCTTGCCGTCCTTGTTGACGCCGCCGGGCATGGTTCCCCCGGTGGCCGGGATCACCACGGCCCCGGCCTCATTATAGACCGGCGACAGGAAATAGGGCGCGCCATAGGCCGACACGGCAAGCATCCGAGCATTGCCCGCATCGTCGTAATAGGTGGTGATACCATCGCGATATCGGGTGGTGTCGGTGGTGTAGCGCAGGCCTGCGGTGAATTTCACTGCCGGGGTGATTTCATAGCTGCCTTCGCCATAGACCGCCCAGCTTTTACGTTCCTGCCGGAAATGCTGCTTGCCGAGAATGCCGGTCGGCACCGAACCGGCCGATAGCACCGTTCCATTGAAGCCCCCCGCCGGGTTGAACCATGTCGCGGGCAGGCCGAGGGCCGCACGCACGTCGCTCAGCAGGTTGAAGATGTCGATGGCGTTGTTCGACGTCACCGAATCCCAGCCATAATAGGCACCCGCGATCATCTTGAGCGGGCCGTTGCTGTAATCGAGCCGCAGATCCTGGTTGAAGGCCTTGAAATCGGACCGATAGCCATTCGAACACAGGCGCAGCGGGCTGCTGTCGCAATCGGTCTGCGTCTGGAGATAGAGACCGGAGTCATAGCCGGTGATCGAGGTGAGGTTGAGCCTGCTGGTGAGGTCGGCCTTCACCGTCAACACGGCGCCTTCGGTGCGGGTGACGGCGCGGCCGATCGTATCCTGTTCTATCTCGGTATCCGACAGGCCCGCCCGGCTATAGCTGCTCGGCAGAAGACCGGCGCCCTTGGAGCCAAGCGCGCTAAATAGCGGCGAGAGAATGAAATTGGGATTTTCATAGTCGAACAAGCCCGGGTTGGACTTGTACGGACCAGCGCCGATCGAGGCCGCCGCGCCCCCGGTCGATTTGGAGGCATAGCCCTTCAGCGTGATGTCGATTGTGTTGACCGGCTTGAAGCGCATCGTGCCCCGAAACGCATAGCTCTCATCGCCGCCCGGATCGCGGCCCGTTGCGAAATTGCGACCGGACGCGCCTCCCGCCGCCGTCGTGTTCAGACCGGCGGGCATCAGATTATGGATATAGGGATCCATTTTGACATAGGTGCCCGCGATACGGATACCGAACCGGTCCTCGAAGGGTGTCAATTCGATCGCGCCTTCGAAATTCCTGCGGTTGTAATTGGCGTAGCCGGCCGTCAGATAGCCATTGTCGCCCTTCAGAGCGGGCTTGCGGGTGATGAAGTTGATCGCGCCGCCCGTCGTGTTGCGGCCATAGAGCGTGCCCTGGGGCCCGCGCACCACTTCGACTTGGTTCAGATCATAGAGCTGCTGGCCCTGGCTCGCGCGGAAGGTCTGATAGACCTCGTCGACATAGACGCCGACAGGCGATGCCGCGCTTGCGCTGAGTTCGGTGCCGACACCGATACCCCGCAGGGTGAAGTTGGGCTGCTGCGGACCATAAGCCGACGACACCTGGAGATTGGGCATCGAACCGTTTAGGTCCGACGTGTCGAACACGCCCTGATTGGCGAGTTCCGACGATGAAATGGCCGATACGGCAACGGGAACGTTTTGAAGGTTCTCCGCCCGCTTGGTGGCGGTCACGACGATCTCTTCCAGCCCCCCGGCCTGCGTCTGTGTCTTGCTCGCATCCTGCGCGAATGCCGGCATCGCGATGCATGTCGCGATGGCGAGAATGCTGATGCCCCCGACCCTTTTCATGTGAAGCTCCCTGATGAGGTCACTGCATCTGAGTGCATTGGTGACCCGTTGCGCCTGGGCATCAGCAGTTAGGGGTAACGGGGTGCGTGGATCCTGTTGCAAAAGCCCCGAACGCTGGTGCCAGGGATCAAGGTGCCCGACATCTGCCCCTCTTCTTAGGACCTGTTTGCCGCTTTTTGATGGAGCCAGTTTAGCTCGGGGGCTGGTCCATGGCGCGTAACATGAAGCGTTGTACCTTGCCGCTGGGGGTTTTCGGCAGTTGCGGCAGGAACGCGATCAGCCGGGGATAGGCGTGGGCGGACAGTCGGGTTTTGACATGCGCTTTCAGGGCATCGGCCAGCGCTGGCGTTGGCGCAAATCCCGCGTTGAGGACGATGAACGCCTTGACCAGTTCGGTGCGTTCCGGGTCGGGCACGCCGATGACGGCTGCCTCCATCACGGCAGGATGTTCGATCAATGCACTTTCCACATCGAAGGGGCCGATGCGATAGCCCGATGAGGTGATCACATCGTCGGCGCGTGCGATGAAGCTGACGCTGCCGTCCGGCCCCAGTTCCACCATATCCCCCGTCCGGTAATAGCCGTCACGAATGGCGGGGGTGGGTTGGTGCCAATATCCGCCGAACCAGAAGAGCGGCGATCGGGTGATGTCGATGGCCAGTTCGCCCGGCTCGTTGACGCCCCGTTCGCGGCCGTCCTCCCCCAGCACGGCGACCCGGTAGCCGGGCATCGCGACACCGGCCGAACCGATGCGGACGGCGTGCGATAGGCCATGATGGTTGTTCACCACCATGCCCATCTCCGTCTGGCCGTAATGATCGTGCACCGGCACGGCGAGTTGGGCGTCGAACCACCGGATGACCTCGGGGTTCAGCGGTTCGCCTGCACTACTGACGGCGCGCAGCATGCCCCTTGCTTTCGCGGCCGCAGCGCCGCCTTCCGCCATCAGCAGACGATACGCGGTGGGCGAGCCGGCAAGGTTGGTGACGCCGAGCCGGGCAACGAGATCGAAGGCGGTCTCGGCGGAAAAGACGCCGTCATATAAGATCGTCGCCCGCCCAAGCAGCAGCGGCCCGGTGATCCCGTAATACAGGCCATAGGCCCAGCCCGGGTCCGCGATATTCCAGAA
The DNA here is from genome assembly GCF_025371035.1 of Sphingomonas sp. LC-1. Lineage (GTDB taxonomy): Bacteria > Pseudomonadota > Alphaproteobacteria > Sphingomonadales > Sphingomonadaceae > Sphingomonas > Sphingomonas sanguinis_E. Next base: position 9,264 of record NZ_JANZXB010000012.1, read on the forward strand.
ATTATCCTCCGCTCGCAGATCTATCGCCCAGCGCATATAGGCGCCGATCGCGATCAACGCCTTCAGCGGCACGCCCACGCCTTTGGGAAGGCCAGTGGACCCCGATGTCGACATCATGAGGAAGAGATCGTCGCCGGTGCGCATGACCGGCACGAAATCGGTCGACATCCCTGCCACCTCGGCCCGGAAATCGATGTCGCCAGCCATGAGCGGTTCTTCCGGCGTTCGGACGAGCGCGATCGGTGGACATTGTGCGATGTCCGTCAGCTTGGCACGATTGGCGCTGTCCGTCACGACCAGCGCGGCTTGGCTAAGGCCCAGCCGATGGGCGATCGCCTTGGGGCCGAAGGCGGTGAACAGGGGCTGATAGGTCGCCCCGATCCGCCAGACGCCCAGGATCGTCGCGACCAGCTCGATCCTTCGCGGCAACAGGCCTGCTACGACGTCGCCGGGCTGGACGCCGTGCGCCGCCAGCATATGCGCCACCTGCGCCGACAGGTCGCGCAACGCGGCGAAGCCATGGTCATGGCGTGTGCCATCCGCCGCGATCGTGACAAGCGCCACATCGTCGCTATCGGCATAGCGGTCGCAACATTCGACACAGGCGTTGATACCGTCCGAAAGGCATCCCGAAAGCCGCGCTCGCTCGCGTTCGATGCAAAAATCCTCGACCGCCTTCCCGTAATCAGGGACGGCGGCCGATGCCGCTATGCCGGTCATGCGTTCGATCCTCTCCACGATCACGCCGCATTGATGCGGTCTATCGTACGGCCCACCTTTATCGTTGGGTCTCCGCTGCGCCCGGCGGGTGGAGGCGGCGGCTTGGATCAATGATGATGATGCGTTCGCCCCTGCGGACGGATCAAATTGGACCGGAGTGGCGGCCCTTAGAGGATACCGCCACCCGTCGCTGCGAACTTGGCGTTATTTGGGCAGCACGTCCCCCGTGATGACCCACAGCTTTTTTGAGAAGGGGCCCTTGGACGTCCATGTGATGTGCATGCCGGCAGACAGGCCGATCGTATCGCCAGCCTTGAAATTATGCACCTTGCCGGTGTCGGTCTCCACCACCTCGACCTCGCCTTCGAGAAGCAGGATCGTCTCGTCACCCAGCACGCCGGTATAGGGCGTCTTGAGCGCGCCCTTTTCGTCGACATCGCTTCCGGCGATGCCCTTGCCCGAACGCCACACGCCGCTCATCATCGTGCCCGTCGAACCGCCGGAGCGCAGGAAATAGAGTTCGCCCGCGACCAGGGGGCCTTCGGCGGGTTCGACGAAATGATATTCCAGCCAGTCGGCGGGATTGTCGCTGGTGTGCGCGATCAGCAGATCCTGCGGCGGGTTGCTCGTCGGTTCGCTGCCGTTCCAGATGCACCACCATTTCTTGAACGACGGCCCCTCGATCTCCCACTGCACCTCCAGCCCCTTGGGCGAGTTGATGATGGATCCGGGGCCGACCTTATAGCGCTTGCCGGTGGAAAGGACGGTGAGCACGGCGGTGCCGTCGATCACGCAAGCCACCTCGTCGCCGAGGGGCGAGGAATAGACAATGGTATGCGACCCGTCCGCCGTCGCGCCCGGCGCGGTGGGGCCGGTGCGCCAGAAGCCGGCCGAGAGCGATCCCGACATACCCTCGGGCCGGGTCACCACATATTCGCCGTGCACCTGTGCGCCGAAACGGGGCTCGACCCATTCGAACGGCAGCCATTTGTCATTGGGTTCGTTCTGCACGCCGCCATGAACCGCGTAACGCGGCAATTCCTGCACCTGCGGCGCCAACTGCGTTGCCATGCCAAATCTCCCTTGAACGAGATTGAACCGTAACCGGCCGATCGCGAAACCGCTCGGTCCCCCCGAATGTCGGCCAGGCTTTACTATCAGAGCATCACGACCAACGGCCTAGCGCCATCCCTGGTCTTTTCGATGAGTCCAGATGACGGGCGCTTCGCCGTCTTCTCCACCCGTTCATGCCTCCACGGACGGGGCCGACAGCGGGATGGTTTCCGTCAGTAGCGGCACGTCCTTGAATACCGCAAAGCTGCTGGGCGTGTTCGGCATGACGGGGAAGTTGAAATCGCACTGAGGACAGGGTTCGGCGAGGACCTTCTGCTCTTCCTGCAGCTCGAACGCCTTGTCCTCGACCAGACCGCAATTGGGGCATACGCGGAGAAGCCGCGTGTTGGTCAGTTCGAAATTAGTGATGATGTCTTCCATGATCGCACCACGCGCCGCCCATGCCTTGGCGTGCTTGTGGTAGGTCGCTTGGTGCCAGTCCTTGAGCGCCGCGCGGTTCACCCAGAAGCTGACTTCGTTGAACCAGGTCGGGTCTTCCGGATGGACCCACCACGTCAGATGGAGAAAGCCGGGCAGCTTCATCAGGTGATTGCGCGTATCGGCAAAAATAACCTTGAACTTCTCGTAACCGTCCGGGCTGGAAAAGCGCACGCGCTGCATACTGAGATAGATGGACATGGGATTCTCCGCTCGATGAGTCCAGCCCGATAAGCTGTGCGCTCAGGATGAAGAGCGACGTGGTCAGCCGGTAGGGCCAGTATAGCGGAAGATGATGGTGCCAGACGTCGATGCCTCTATCATTGGCGTGACCAGGCGATAGGATCGGTCCAGATGGTGTAGCGAAGGCATGCCTGACGATGACGATGAACCTGATCATTCGTATCGACCGCGAAGACGAACGATCGCTGCAGGTGCAGATATACGAGGCGGTGCGCAATCAGATCCTGCAGGGCACATTGGTTGCCGGCAAGCGGCTACCCTCGACGCGCAGCATGTCGGACCAGCTGGGCATCGCCCGCAACACGGTGACGCTGGCCTATGAACGCCTCGCCGCGGAGGACTATATCACCTCGCGGGCCAAGGCGGGCATCTTCGTCAACGACCGGCTGCCCGATGCGACCGTCCTGTTGCGCAATGGCCATTCCTCGGTTCAGCCCAGCCGCAAGCGGCTCCGGTTGGGCAAGAATCCCAGCTTTTCTGGGCGGGCACCCCGCTTGTGGCACGAAAGGCGATCGCGGCCGCAGTTCGATTTCTTCGTCGGACGCCCGCGCCCCGACAGCTTTCCGACCAGTTTCTGGCAACGCACGATCGCGCGGCATCTCGCTTATGCCCATGGCATCCAGACCGAATATAGCGATCCGCGTGGAATAGCCGCGCTGCGCGAGGCGATCGCGGCGCATCTGGGCGAAACGCGCGGGATAGAAGCCACTGCCGATCAGATCATGGTCACCTCCGGCATCCAGGGGGCGCTCAACCTTCTCGCCCGCATCTTCATCACCGATCGTGCGAAGGCGAGCGTGGCGGTCGAGAATCCCTGTTATCAGGGTGCGGCCTTTCTCTTCGGCAGCTATGGTGCCAGCATCCGGCCGATCGATGTCGACGAACAAGGTATCGTCGTGTCGCAACTCGAAAGCTTCATGGGCAATCTCGTCTATGTGACGCCGTCCCACCAGTTTCCGACCGGCTGCACGCTCAGCCTCGATCGCCGGCTGCACCTTCTCGACTGGGCTTATCAGACGGGCAGCTATGTCATAGAGGATGATTATGACAGCGACTTCCGCTATGACGGACCTCCGCTGACCGCGCTCGCCGGGTTGGATCGCCGGGGTCACGTCATCTATCTCGGCACCTTCTCCAAATCGATCGGCGCGGGGCTGAGAGTGGGTTACGCGGTCATGCCGCGTCATCTCCTCGATCAGGCGCGATTGGTGAAGTCGTTGACCGACCATGGCGCACCATGGCTGGAACAGGCGGTGATCGCGGATTTCCTGAAGGAAGGCGCGTTTCTCCGCCATCTGCGCCGCATCCGCCGGTCCTATATGGGCGCGCGCGACGAGGTGATCCGGTCGATCGAAGAGCATTTTCCCGGCGGCGTGCTGATGGGGCGCGAATGCGGCATGCATATGATGTGGACGCTACCGCCCGATCTGCCGTCCGCGAACGACATGCAGCGCATCGCGCTCAACTGCGGCGTCGGCCTGTATCCATTCGCGGGCGCGGCGACGCAGGAATATGGCAATCCCGGCCGTTTTCGCGAACGCTCGCTGGTGCTCGGTTATACCGGGCTGACGGAGGAGGCGATCCGCGAAGCCTTTAGCCGGGTCGCCACCGTGGTCGGTCAGCGCCGTTAGGCCGCTCGAACTGGCACCAACATTAAGGCCCGATTTGGCTCTAGGGCATGGGCCGAAAGCTTCTTAGCCTTCCTGAAAATCATCGACGTTCCTTTCGCCAGGTTGGCCGACGTCGACGACAATGCAGGAGGATGAAATATGCCTGGTTACCGGCTTCTGATCGATGGTCGATTGGTCGATGGCGCGGATAGGATGGAGGTCATCAACCCCGCGACCGAGGAGGTACTGGCCTTATGCCCGCGCGCCTCGACAGGGCAGTTGGACGAAGCGGTCGGGGCGGCGAAGCGGGCCTTTCCGGCCTGGGCGAAGACCCCGATCGCGGAGCGACGTGCGCTGATCCTCGCTCTTGCCGACTGCATGGATGTTCACGCGGAGAGCCTTGCGCGTCTGCTGACCCAGGAACAGGGCAAGCCATTGAGCGAAGCGACGGCCGAGATCGCCTATAGCATCGCCTTCATCCGCCAGCTCGCGACCCATGACCTGCCGGTCGGGGTGCTGGAGGACAATGACAGCCGCCGGGTCGAACGGCATCGTCGCCCGCTGGGGGTGGTCGGCGCGATCATTCCCTGGAACTTCCCAGTGCTGATCGTCGCCTTCAAGCTGCCATTGGCGCTGCTGGCGGGCAATACGCTGGTCATCAAGCCGGCACCGACCACGCCCTTGTCGACGCTGCGCCTGGGCGAGATGATGGCCGGGATCTTCCCGCCGGGCGTGGTCAACGTCATCACCGACCAGAATGACCTGGGCACTCGTCTGACGACGCATCCCGATATCGCGAAGATCAGCTTCACCGGATCGACCGCAACCGGTCGCAAGGTGATGGAGAGCGCGGCCGCGTCGATCAAGCGCCTGACGCTGGAACTCGGCGGCAACGATGCGGCGATCGTCCTGCCCGATGCCGACCCGGTGAAGGCGGCGACGGGCATCTTCGGCGGCGCGTTCCTGAACGCCGGACAGGTCTGCATCGCGATCAAGCGCGTCTATGCCCATGCCGACATTTATGATGCGCTCTGCGCGGAACTGGCCAGACTCGCGGAAGAAGCCGTTGTCGATGACGGGCTGAAGCAGGGCGCACAGATCGGGCCGCTCCAGAACCGCGCGCAATATGATAAGGTGAAGGCGATCATCGAAGCGGCGCGATCCGACGGCACGATCATCGCCGGGGGCGAGGTGCTGGACCGGCCCGGCTATTTCATCCGGCCGACCATCGTGCGCGACATCAACGACGGAGCGCGGCTGGTGGACGAGGAACAGTTCGGCCCTGTGCTTCCCGTCATCCGCTATGACGATCCCGAAGAGGCGCTGGCACGCGCCAACGCGTCCGAGATGGGGCTGGGCGGCTCGATCTGGTCGTCGGACCGCGATGCGGCACATGATCTCGCCATGCGCATGGAGGCGGGCACGGTCTGGATCAACAAACATCTCGATTTCGGCCCGACCATTCCGTTCGGCGGCGCGAAACAATCGGGTCTGGGCGTCGAATTCGCGGAGGAGGGATTCCACGAGTTCACCCAGGTCCATGTCATCAACGAAGCGAAGGCCTGATTGGCACCAAAGCCGACGTCCGAACGAGACATGTCGTAAGCCAGAATGTGCGACCGGCCGCGAACAGGATCGCGGCCGGCAGCCGCAACCATAATCCCGACAAGTAGACGTCTTCCGAATGGGACGATCCGCATTCGGCAAGCAGGTGAGGGGGGAGGTCGCGGTCTTCCGTACAGGAGAGCACGACGGACTGCCTCTGGAAGGGTTGGGCAGGAGCACCCTGTCCGGCAACGATATGCGCTGGAAGACAGAGCCGCAGCCGAACGCTATGAGCGCAGCATGGCTCGGCTGCTCCTGTTCAACAAACCCTTTGGGGTCTTATCGCAATTCACGGACCGGGGATCGCCGACGGTTCGGTCGACATTGTCCGACTTCATTGCGGTAAAGGGCGTCTATCCCGCCGGAAGGCTAGACCGGGATAGCGAGGGCCTGCTGCTATTGTGCGATGATGGGCGGCTGCAGGCGCGCATCGCCGATCCCCGCTTCAAGATGCCCAAGACCTATCTCGTACAGGTCGAAGGCGATCCACAGGAGCAGGAACTGGACCGCTTGCGGCGGGGGGTCTTGCTCAAGGATGGCATGACCTTGCCGGCCGATGTCGCGCGTATCGACGCGCCCGACCTATGGCTGCGCGATCCGCCGATACGCCAGCGCAGGTTCATTCCCGACAACTGGCTGAAAATCACCATATGCGAAGGCCGCAACCGGCAAGTGCGCCGCATGACGGCCGAGGTCGGCTTGCCCACGCTGAGGCTGGTCCGCTGGTCGATCGGCGACTGGTCCGTCGCCGGAATCGCGCCGGGCGAGTTCGAGGCCTCGCGTCCGGGCGAGCTTGCCAAAAGCACGCAGAACCGATGACGCTGTTTGCCGGAGGAAAGGGAACCGGTTGCCGTCGACTGCGAAAGCTGATTTGAGGCTTTGCTCAAAGGAGCTTTGACGTCTCCCGCCCGGTTCATGCGCGCTTGCGATCAGTGGCGTCAGCCTCCTCGCGATCGGCTTGCTCGCCGGGTACTTCGTGTAAAGGCCAATCGGCAGGGTTTTGAATTTCAATGAATTATCGTCACTCCTTCCATGCCGGCAATAGTGCCGATGTCGTCAAGCACAGCCTGTTGATCGCGCTTGTCCGGGCCTTGCAGCAGAAACAGGGGGCGTTGACCCTGATCGACACCCATGCCGGCTGCGGACTCTACGACCTTGGCGGTGAGCAGGCGCAACGCACCGGCGAGGCCGCACAGGGGGTTTTGCGGGCCTTTGCCGACCCGAACCCCTTGCTGGACGACTATCGTGCCGCCGTACGAGCGGTGAATGTCGGGGCGGACCCGCACCTCTACCCCGGCTCGCCGCGCTTCCTGACGCAGCTTTTGCGTCCGCAGGACGTGCTGATCCTCAACGAGAAACACCCCGAGGACGCGCAAGCCTTGCGTGGTGCCATGCGCGGTACGCCTGCTGCGGTGCATGAGCGCGACGCCTATGAGCTTTGGCTGGCGATGCTTCCGACCCGCACCGGTCGCGGCGTGGTGGTGGTCGATCCACCCTATGAGCAGACGGACGAACGCGCCCGCATCACAGCCACCCTCGCGGCCGCGCACCGCAAATGGGCGCATGGCGTGACGGTTATCTGGTATCCGCTGAAAGACCGTACGACGCATCAGCAATGGAAGGGCAAGTTACGTCAGCTTGGCATTCCGAAATTCCTGTCGGTCGAGCATTGGTTGTACGATGCCGATCAGCCGGGCGTCTATAACGGCGCGGGCCTATTCATCGTCAATCCTCCCTATGCCTTTACGCAGGCGCTGCCGCCTCTTCTGGAGGCCCTCCGCGCCGCACTGGCGCCGGAAGGGCATCGGGGTGAAATCACGGCGGATTGGGTGAACGTTTGAGGATCGGCCAGGTCCGGGATCTCGTCAACGAAGCCCATGGGTAACGTCGCTCTGCTTCCCGGCGATCGTCGGGACGGCGGCGATGTCAACGACGGCACGAGAAAGACCGCAGCCGATGACGGCCTGTGGCATGGTAGGGCTCCTGTCCATGCCGTGCGGGCTCCGCAGTCCCAAGCAACTGTTCAAACGCGGAAGGGCCCCTTGCTCCCTATCGGGCTCCAGCCCCTGGGGAGGGTGGCCGATTGCCTCAGCAGGCGTGGCGTGTTTTTTTGAGGCGTTGTGAATGAGATAGCGTGTCGGACGAGCAACCGGGGCGGGGGGAAGCCGTTGTTTCGGGATGATCGAAACCGCTCGCCAACCCGTCATCGATGATCGCCGTGACCCGCCGACCTGGCCGGAGCGGCTATGGATCGTGCGTCACGGCGAGAGTGCAGGCAATGTCGCGCGGGCGCGGGCGTTGTCGACAGGTGCCGGACGGATTATCGTGGAAGGCCGCGACATGGACGTTCCCCTGTCGCCGCTGGGTATCGAGCAGGCCCGCGCGCTGGGACACTGGTTCGCTCGGTCCGGCATGGCCCTTCCACAGACCATACTAGCCTCGCCCTATGCACGGGCCCGCGAAACGGCGACGCTGTTTCGCGAGGCATCGGGATGCGGCCGCGACCTGCCCATCTGTTTCGATGAGCGGCTGCGCGAGAAGGAATTCGGCATTCTCGATGGTCTGACCGCCGCTGGGATCGCTGAGGAGGAGCCGCAACAGGCGCGGCTGCGCGCGGAACTCGGCAAATTCTATCATCGCCCGCCGGGCGGAGAGAGCTGGTGCGATGTGATCCTGCGGCTGCGTTCGCTGATGGACACGGTCGCGCTCCACCATGGCGGGCGCCGGGTGATGATCGTCGCGCATCAGGTCGTAGTGCTGTGCCTGCGCTATATTCTGGAAGGTCTGAACGAGGAGGAGATCCTCGCCATCGATCGCGCGGCTCCGATCGTCAATTGCGGCGTGACGGAATATGCGTTCGACCCCGGTGCCGGACCGGGCGGTGGCCTGCGCCTGTCGTCTTTCAACGCCACGGCTCCGCTGATCGAGGAGCGTGCCGCCGTCACCGCCGAACCGCGTTCTCAGGTGGCAAATCCATGATTGAGATCGACGCGCGCTGGCGGGCCGAACACCCGCTGCCCCTGCCGGAAGGAGAGGTCGACAAGAAAAGCCGTGGTCGGGTGCTCGTGATCGGCGGCTCCGCTCGCGCACCGGGCGTCGTGCGGCTGACGGCGGAGGCCGCGATGCGGGCGGGGGCTGGCCGGGTACGCGTCGCTACGCGAGCGCGAGCGGCAATGCAGGTCGCCATGCTGATGCCCGAACTGGGCGTGGTCGAGTTGCCCGAGGCCGATGGCGAGATCGCCGTCACGGACCAAGCGGCGCTGGCAGAGCAAGCGGCCATACACGAGGCGGTGGTGATAGGGCCGGGAATGGCCGCCGAGCAGCCGGCCGCGAAGGTGGTGGCGGCCCTCGACCCCCGCGGGTCGTCCGAAACCGCCCTGGTTCTCGACGCCGCTGCCGTGACCTGTCTGCGCCATGACCCGGTTCACGTGCACTCTTGGCGAGGCAGGCTGATCCTGACGCCACATCATGGCGAGATGGCCAAGCTGCTCGACCGAAGCGCCGATGCGGTGCGCGACGATCAGCCGGGCGCGGCGCGCGAGGCGGCGCGGCGCACGCAATCGGTGGTCGTCCTCAAGGGCGCGCAGACCTTCATCGCCCAGCCATCGGGGACGCTGCTACACTATCCCGGCGGCGGCTCCGGGCTGGCGACCGGCGGGTCGGGCGATGTGCTGTCGGGCGTGATCGCCGGGCTGCTTTCGCGCGGGGTAGCCCCCGTAGAGGCGGCGGCATGGGGCGTCTGGCTGCACGGGGAGGCCGGACGGCGGCTGGCCGTTTCGACCGGGCCGATCGGTTTTCTGGCGGGGGAGTTATTGGCGGTCCTGCCGGGCTTGCCGCCCCGCTAAGCTATGCTCGGTCGGCTATGTCGGACCTCCACGCATTCACGGCATCGTGGCGGAGCAACAGCGCTAGACCCCCGCGACCGAAGGATTACGCAGCGAGCGATCCCCGAACGGGAATAGTCTCGAACAGTGTCGGGATGTCCCGGTCGAAACGAGGATAGATCGCCATTCAGGACGCCTCGGGTATCGGCTTCGGACAAAGCGGCGCCATCGGCGGATGACGGCACCGGGTGATGATGCCATTCCAGTCTGGAGATGGTCGCGGCCGTCTTCAGCCCGGCGGATCGATCATCACAAAGGCGGCACCCGCGATGTCGAGTGTCGTGGGACCGGGCAGGGGCACGCCGTCATCGCCGAGATCGAATATGCTGACGCCGCCTCCTTCCTCATGCGCGACCACCAGCCTTTTTTCCAGCGGGAGTAGAAAGCGCGGCGAGCGTCCACCGCTCGGGATATGACCCAAAAGCCGCAACTTACCTCTATCGTCCAGCGCGAAGGTGGCGATGCTGTCATGCCCGCGATTGGTGACATACAGACGGTCGCCGGCAAGGGCGATGGCGCCGCCCAGATTGTCCGCGTCGGCATCGGGCGGGGCGGTCGGCAGGATCGCGGCCGCAGCCAGGCCCGCTCTCTCCGGTCGAAGCACCGTCAACGTCGCGGCGAGTTCGCTGACGAGATAGCCGATCTGTAATTGCGGGTGGAAAACAAGATGGCGCGGCCCCGACCCCGCCGGTGCCGCGTATAGCGGCTGGGGATCATCCCGGTGGGCGACGTTGCGGATGAGAATGCGATCGGCCCCCAGGTCGACACACAGAAGCGCGCCGGACTCCGTGAACCCGACCCAGTGCGCGTGCGGCCCCTGCTGCCGCTCGGGATCGGGGCCTTTGCCTTGATTGGCGAGAATGGTGCGCTCAGCAGGAAGGCCATCGTCGTCGAGATCGAACAGGGCGATCGTACCGCTTTTATAATGGGCGACCGCCAGCCGCGTCTCGTCGGGCGACAGCGCCAGGTGACAGGGCGCGTCGCCGCCGGTTGCCACTTCGCAGATTCGCGCCCAGCCGCCTGCAACGCTGTAGACGCCCAACGTCCCGGCCTGCTCGTCGACGAGGTAGCGATGCCCCCATCGTGGAGAGGCAATTCCGAACGAGGCATTACGGATCGCCTGATGAGGTTCACCGACCGTCCAGCGTCCCGCGTCCTCCATGACGGTCGCCAATCCGTCACCGCCCTTGGCGGCATAGGTTCCGACGACGAGGCGGGTCATCGCCATGGCATCCGTAGAATATGCTGGTCATCCTGGGCGCATGGTTCCGATACGCGCGGCATGCCGATCATGGCCGCCGCATGGCCTCGTGCGCTGAACATGAGCCGATCCACGAAAACCTCCACATTGTGATGTAAGCGGCAATGCCAGACCCGAAGGTCAGTGCAGGATATGTTCGAGCGAATGCAGAAGTTGTCGTGAGACGAACGGCTTGGCGCAGTTGACGACGTTCGGGTAACGGCTCTTGACCACGTCATCTTCATATCCGCTGGCGAAGATGAACGGGATATGCTGCGCGCTCAGCGCGTCGGCCACGGGAAAGGCCAATTGTCCACCGAGATTGACGTCCAGCACCACGGCGTCGATCCGGTCCTCTTGTTCGATGCGGGCCAGGGCGCATGCGACCGAGGCTTCGGGGCCTATGACGATGGCGCCGGCGTCCTCCAGTTCCAACTGAAGGTCGTGGGCCAGCATATATTCGTCCTCAACGATCAGAATCCGGCGATTGGTGAGGGGCATCACGCGACTCCGCTTGGGTCCGGTTCGATACCGGAAGGGCAATAGAGCAGTGAATCCCATCTGCTGCCATAACGTAGGTCGCCTTCGCTTGTAATTGATAAGGCAGGGCTTTTTCGATCAACATTCGGCCCTGGCCGGTCCCGGTCGGCGCCTGGCCATCGGGGGGCATCGTCACGCCGCTTTCTCGCCAGTCGACGTGCAGCCAGGGTTGCCCACCCGAGCTTTCCTCCACCCACCATCGCACATGGAGCCGTGCGTCCGGCTGGCCGAGCGCGCCATATTTGACCGCGTTCGTGGTCAATTCGTGCAAGGCCATCGCGAAGGTCTGCACCGTGCTGGACCGCAAGGGTACGTCGTGCGGACCTTGCAGCGTGACCTGTCGAGGCGCGGCGTCGAGCGCGCCTATCGCATCGAACTCCGCCTGGATCAGGTCGCCGAAGGTCACCCGTTCGTCGTCCCGCAATTGGGACAACAGGCGTTGCACTCTGGCCAGTGCGTCGATCCGGTTGCGAAACTTGATACGGAAATCCTCCAGATCGACGCTGGATCGGATCGTCGCATCGGCCGTCGAGCGCACCATGCCCATCAGATTGAAGGTGCGATGCTGCAACTCCTTGACCAGGATCTGCTGGCGCTCTTCCCATTCGCGACGGCCGGTGGTCTCCACGATCGCACCGACCATGCGAACGGGGCGGCCGGCGTCGTCGTAATAGAATCTGCCCCGGCCGGACAGCCAATGGATCGAGCGATCCGGGTGGACCACGCGGAACTCGTGCGCGAACTCCTCATGCCGTTCCATCGCTTGGTGAAGCACCGCCTCGGTTCGCGACCGATCGTCAGGATGGATGCGGGACGCCCAGGTCTCATAGCTGGGCGTCACCTCTCCGACATCATATCCCTCCATGCGGAAATGCTCGTCCGACCAATGGATTTCGCCGGTGACGACGTTCCAGTCCCATAGTCCCAGCTGCCCGACTTCGACCGCGCTGCGCAGTCGTTCCTCGCTTTCGCGCAAGGCCGTCTCGGCACGCTGGCGCTGCGTCACGTCCTGCCCGACCTTGACGAAACCCCGTGCCGTACCGCTCTCATCGAGCAGCGCCCATACCGCCCCTTCGATGAAGATCCGCCGTCCATCCTTGCGCAGATGCCGGCGTATGTTGGCGGCATAGCCGTCGCGCCGCGCCGTTTCGATCTCCCGCCGGTCCTGACCCGCTGCGCGATCCTCAGGCGTGAAGGTGATGCTCGCACGCTGCCCAATCGCTTCATCTGCGGTCCAGCCGAATACGGCTTGCGCGCCGGGAAACCAGTTGTCGATGCGATCTTCGGCATCCGTCGTGAAGATGGCATAGTCCCGTACGGTTTCGACGATACGGCGAAAGCGTTCCTCGCTGGCGCGCAATCGGTGCATCTTGCGAAGCCGGTCGATCACCGGTCCGAGGATCGACGCATAGGTTCGCAGGAATTGAATCTCGTCATCGCCGAATGTCCGCGGCCTGGTCGCATCGACCTGCAGGACGCCATAAGGGTGGCCGCCAGGAACCAGGATGGGGACATTGACCAGCGCGATGACGCCTGCATCCTTCATGAACGCCGGAATATGGAACCTGTTTTCCTTGTTGATATCCTGCGAAACCACGGGTTCCCGGGCTTCGATCGAATAGGTTTCGGACGACGGCTCCTTCATCGACAGGCGCACGCGTCCGACGACATCGTCGGCCCAACCGACGCCGGCCCGAACGAGCAGTTCCTGCCGTTCATCCTGGATCTCGAGGACTTTCGCGCGATCCGTCCCCAGCGCCTTGGCGACCAGACGGCAGGCCTCGGTCAGCACCGCGTCGAGATGCTCCGAGCGGATGGCGAACTCGCCGAAATCCGCAAGTACCTGCTGTCTTTTCATCATCTCATTGATTTGAGGCATGAAAATCTCCGGCATATGGATCGCGGCTTCGGTTCTAGAAGAACCGGGAGGGGGCATCGTTCCATCCGGATGATCCGTGCCACAGCGTTGCCGCTGCGGCGGTCCTTTCCCCGCGCCGCCCACCGCCCGAACCCGCGCTTCGCTCGCCGCGACCACGAAGGGGCGGGCATTATTGTATGTCACCTCAAAACCAGCCTGGCGTCGAAAGAGCTGTATCGAGCGGCGGTCTGGCGCCAGATCGTCGACGAAGGACGTATCGGTATTGAGGCGCACCAGGCTGCCATCGGCGAGCGTGACCGCGTGGCGTTCGTCTATGCCGGTCGTTTGGGGATTGTCCGCTTCACCAACCGCCAAGCGACAAGTCCAATCAACCCGGCCGCAATTCCGGTCAATGCCAGGGAGCGAGGGGCGATGGTCCCGGCATCTCGCCGCACAGCGACCAAGGATAACGGGACCACCCCCTTCTGCTCCAGCCGTTCGGGAGCGACATCGCCCAGCCGGGCGGCAAGCTCCCAGCCCGCCTCGACCTTGGCAAAGGCGCAACCATGCGCGGGGTCCTGTTCGATCCAGTGATAGGCGGCGTCCCAGTCGGCCTTAGCGTCGCTGGCGCGCGCCGCCAGAAACAGCCGCGTGGCCTCCGCCTCGATCGCCTGTCGTCTGGCTGCGTTTGTGCAGGGACCATCCAAAGCCAGAACCCTCGTACTCGCCGATCGCCTGCATGATCTTCAGCGCGGCACGTGCAAGATGCTTGTCCACCGTAAAAACGGACAGGCCCATCTCCTCTGCTATCGCACGTGTCGACCAATCGTGCACCCGACGCAGCACGAACGCGCGTCGGCATTGCGGGGGCAGCGTATCAAGGATCGCCTGGAGATGGCGCAATTCGTCTCGCGCCTCCAACCGGGCCAGTGCGCTGTCGTCGACGCCGATCAGGCTGAGATCGGTGATCACCTCGAACGACACGATCTTGCTGCGCCGCGCGGCATCGATCATCAGGTTGCGGGCGATCTGGAACAGATAGGCGCGGCCGGATTGCACACGCTCCGTATCCCCGGCCGCATAGGCCCGGGCCATCGCCTCCGCCACGACGTCGTCGACATCAGCGCCATCGGGCAGCACCCGCCGCAGCCGCGCCCGCAGAGCCCCCTCATGCGGCAAGATGGCCATCTTGTACCATTCCAGTCTGGCCCTGACCGATATGGTGTCCTTGACTGAATTCACCGGAACCCCCCGAGCGTAACGAAGGCGATCCTCTCCTACAGACTGATGCTTGGCCCGATACGAACAGCCTTTGTTTCGGCTGTCCAGCCATGATGAAATAAAAATGACGGGGGTGTTAGCAGATTATGTCCCGCCGACCGTCTTGCTTCATCAGAAAGGACTATCGGCGGCGCGGACGATGACGGCATCGAGATTGCTATTGACGCTGCTCGCCGGGACCGCGGCGATGATCGCGGCGACTGGCGTCGCGGCTGGCGGCACATCGACCGTCATCGCGACGTCGAAGACGCTTCGTACGCTCTGGATCGACCGCGCCGGGGTGGAGCGTCACATCGAAGAAAGGACGAATTTTTGATACGCAGGACCAAGCTTGCCCCGCTGGTGGCGTTTGCCATTGCCATGCCCGCAACCCCGGCACCCGCCCAGACCGCGCGGCAGGTGCATGAAGCAGCGATCGTCCTCGACACCCATTTCGACACGCCCGCCAATCTCGGCCGCCCCGGCTGGAGCATCATGGACCGCCATAGCCGTGCGGACAGCGGCGATCAGGTCGACTATCCGCGTATGGTCGAGGGCGGCATCGACGGCGGCTTCTTCGCGATCTTCACCGCTCAGGGGCCGCGCACGCCGCAGGCCGATCAGGATGCGCGCGACGCCGCATTGATCCGCGCGGTGCAGATCCGCGAGATGGTGGCGCGCCACCCCGATGTCTTCGCCTTCGTGACCACCTCTGCCGAGGCCCGTGCCGCAGTCGCCGCCAAGAAGCGATTCGTGTTCATGAGTATGGAGAATGGCTATCCGTTCGAGGGCGATCTGTCGCTGATCCGCACGTTCCAGCGACTGGGCGTGACGATGATGAGCCCGGTCCATTTCAAGGACAATGACCTGGCCGACAGCGCCACCGACAAACCCGAATGGAATGGTCTGAGCCCCAAGGGCAAGGCATTCGTGGCGGAGGCCAACCGCCTGGGCATTCTGATCGATTGCAGCCACGCCTCCGACGATGTTTTGCGCCAGACGATCGCACTGTCGAAAGCGCCGATCATCCTGTCCCATTCGGGCGCGCGCGCGATCTTCGACCATCCGCGCAACGTGACCGACGCCGATCTTCGCGCGCTCGCGGCCAAGGGCGGCGTGGTGCAGATCAATGCCTTTGACGGCTATATGATCGCACAGCCGAAAATCCCCGAGCGCGAGGCGGCGATTGCGGCGCTGATGGCGAAGCTTCCACCGCGCGCGGCGATGACCGAAGCCGACCGCAAGGCGTTCCTGGCGCAGCGCAAGGCGATCGATACACGCTGGCCGGTGCCACGCGCGACCTTCGACGATGTGATGAAGCATCTGCTTCACGCGATTTCGGTCGCGGGCATCGACCATGTCGGGATCAGTGGCGACTTCGACGGCGGCGGCGGGGTGGAGGGGTTCGACGACATCACCGCCTTCCCCAAGATCAGCGCGGCACTGCTCGCTCGCGGGTTCAGCGCGGCGGATGTCGCGAAGGTATGGGGCGGCAATGCGTTGCGCGTGCTCGACGCGGCGCAGGCTGCCGCCGAGCCGGGGGTGCGCCCGGCCATTCCCGTCACATCATGATCGCGACGCAGATCGGGCCGTTGCGGGGAGGGCGTTCCGCTTGGCCATGAGCCTGATCACCATGTCGCGTCGTCAGTTACCGGCGGACCGGGAAGAGCCGGCCGCCCCATCGTCCCAGGGGGGGATGATCTGGAAGCCCAAGACCGTCGGTGCGCCGACCAGATCAGGAGATTGCGCGTGTTTCGTTTCCATGCCCAGCCCCCCGCCGCTACTGCGCTGGGCCTCGTCCTCGCCACTGCCTTTCTGCTGACCGGCCAGGCCGCCGCCGCGCAGGCGACATCCGCCGAAAACGCCGACACCGGAACACAGGCGAGCGAGGCGCGCGCCACCGACGGCCAGGATATCGTCGTCAGCGGCCGCCGCATCAGCCAGGCGAGCGAGGCGGTGGGCGAGGATCGGATCACCAGCACGGTTGCGGTGACGCGTGACGCGCTGCTGTCCGCCCCATCGGGCATTTCCGGCCTCAAGATGCTGGAGTCCCTGCCGGGGTTCAACGTCCAGACCGACGGTGCGCTGGGCCTGTACGAGTTCGGCAACAGCGTACAGGCACGCGCCTTCAACCTCGACCAGATCGGCTTCGTCGTCGATGGCGTGCCGATGGGGCGCAGCGATGCCTTTGGCGGCAGCCCGGTCTTCCGCTACGTCGACAATGAAAATCTTGGCGTCGTCGAGGCGTCGCCAGGTGCGGGCGGCGTGACGATGCCGACCTATTCGTCGCTCGGCCCGGTGGTGTCCTATCGCTCGATCGAGCCGCAGGACCAGCTCGGAACCTTCGTTTCGCAAAGCTTTGGCGACTTCAACATGAAGCGTACCTTCGTCCGGGTCAGCACCGGCAAGATTGGACCGCTCAAGGCCTTTGTCAGCCGCACCAAGCTCAACACCGATCTGTGGCGCGGCGCAGGGTCGGTCGATCGCGAACATTGGGAGGCAATGGCGCATATCGACATCAGCGACAGCAGCTGGGCGCGGTTCAAATTCGTGTCGAACGACTTTTTCGACTATGACTCGCCAACGCTGACCCGGGCGCAATATCAGAGTAGCGAACCCGATTTCGCCGGCCATGTCGGTCGCTATCGCGGCTATTACGGCGATCCGCTGCCCACCTATGCGCCCACGGTGGCAGGGGTGCCCTATTCCAATTCGAACTACACTTATTATTACGGACAGGCGATCAACGTCCGAAAGGACAAGCTCTATGCCGGCACCGTCCATGTTGGGATCGCCGATGGCGTCCATGCCGAAACCACCATCTATTACGAGGACAAGGATGGCTGGGGCAGCTCGCCGGACAGCTATGCCAACACGCTGACCTACTACAATCGCCAGCGTCTGGTGTCCGGGCTGACCCTGACCGCGCCGCGCGGCACGCAGTTCGGCGTATCGAGCCTGGGCGGTTATCGCCAGGGCATTCTGCAAAGCCTGCATGCCCAGCTCGGCATCCACGCGATCGACATCGGCATCTGGGCGGAGGACGATCGCTATCGCCGCTACCAGCGTCGCCAGAACACGGTCGATGGATCGCCCGCCAGCGCGCCCAATTATGGCGAACTCGTCTATGGCCGCCGCGATTACCGCTCGAAGCGCGCGACGGTGCAGCTGTTCGCGCGCGATCGCATCGACCTGACACCGGCGTTCAGCGTCGATCTGGGCGTCAAGGCCCTCGATCTGGATTATCAGCAGCGCGGCTATCGCGATTATGCCGACTATGCGCGCACGGTGAACGGCGTGAACGTCGCAGGCTGGGGCCCGCAATATAATCGCGCACATTACCGCGACTATTTCCTGCCGACCGTGGGTGTCCTCTATCGCTTCGCCGATCCCCGGACGCAGTTCTTCGCCTCCTATGCGGAGAATATGGCGCTGCCCAAGGGGATGGATGACATCTACTCGGTGGCCTATAACAGTTCGCCCGCCGTCGTGGCCGCACCGGCACCCGAGCGCTCGCAGAATTTCGAGGTGGGTCTGCGCACCACCCGGCCAGAGTTCTTCGCGTCGCTGACCGGCTATTACACGAAGTTCGACAATCGCATCCAGTCGATCGCCTCGATCCTTCCTGGGACCACCAACGTCACCGAAACCTTCTACCAGAATGTCGGCGGGGTGAAGGCTTATGGCGCGGAGCTGCTTGCCAATTACAAGCCCGCATTCCTGCAGGGGGCGGCCTATTTCAACGCCAACGTCACCTATAACCACGCGCAGTTCCAGGATGATATCGTCGCGGCAGCGCGGACCTATCTGATCGCGGGCAAATATCTGCCCGACAGTGCGAAATGGATCGTGTCGGGGGGCGTCACGGTCGAGCCGGCGCCATGGCTCGTCGCCAACATCACCGGCAAATATACCAGCCGCCGGCAGTCGACGTTCGAAAACACGCCGGGGTCGTCGCTGCCCGGCTTCACCGTGTTCTCCGCCTATGCGGATATCGGAGACGGCTTCTCGATCGGGCCGGTGCGTAACGCGCGTATCCGCGTCAATGTCGACAATCTGTTCGACAAGGACGTGCTGTCGTACATCTCGTCGGCGCTGACCGGTGACGGACTGTTCCGTCCGCTGAGCCCGCGCACGGTGCAGTTGACGCTTTCCGTCGATATCTAAGCGGACGGTTCCCGTCCGACGGGCGGCCCCTCCTTGCCGGGAGGGGCCGCCACCCATGCCATTACGCCAGAAGGATTTTGTCGAGCGCCAGGCAGAAGTTGCGCATGTCGGTCATCGAGCCGACCGTGATGCGGCTGACCGTAGGCCAGATCGGCCAGGACCGTCCGATCTCGACCGACTGCGCGCGAAAGGCGGTCTGCATGTCCTTGGCAGGCTTCGTCTTCCAGTCGATCATGAACATGTTGCTGTCAGTGCGCTTGAACGTCACGCCGCGCTTGGTGAGATGGGCGAGCGTCATCGCGCGAGCCTCTTCCATCGTCTTGCGACGCGCGACGATCAGATCGGTCGCCTTCAGGCTGGCCGTTCCGCAGGCGACGGTGCTGACGGTGATCGCACCCGACTGCATGCCGCCGTCATAGCGCATCATCTTGGCGATGTTGGCCGGGTTGGTCATGATGAAGCCCAGCCGCAGCCCGGCCATCCCGAACAGCTTCGAAAAGGTCCGCAGGACGATCACGTCGGGATATTTCGTCGCTAAGTACGACGCGACCGGCACACCCGCAAAATGGGTATAGGCCTCGTCGACCAGCACCATCGTGTCGGCGGGCTTGTTGGCGATCAGCCATTCAATGTCCGCCAGCGGCGTCACGGTGCCGGTGGGATTGTTGGGCGAGCAGATATAGATCAGGCCGGGATTGGGATCGGCGGCCAGCATCGCCTTCACGTCATGCGTCAGATCGGGCTTGAGAGGCACTGTCTTGACCGGCGCGCCCAGCCAGGCGGCGGTCCGCCCCGCCAGCTCGAAGGTGGGATCGGCCGTCACCAGCGCGCGCGTCGGGGAGCAGAAGGTGACGACCGCGCGCGACAAGGGGTCGCTGGACCCGGGCCAGGGTGCGACATGATCTTCCGGCACATTTTCGACCGCCGCGATGGTGCGGACGAAGCTGGGGCGGATCACATTGGGTTCGTACCGATTGCCCAGCGCGATCGTGGCGGCGGCAGCCTTCTGGCCCGGCGGCAGAGGACCGGTCCAGCATTCGTTCGCGCCGATACGCGTCTTGGCGGTGGATGCGGGATCGGGCACCCCGCCCGAGGCCCAGGCCGGGCGCCCCAGCGTCGCCGACGCCATCGCTCCGACGCCGAATATCGTACCGATCCGCGCCAGATCGCGACGGCCATAGCCACGCGTCAGCAGATCGTCGCGCGCATCGTCATTCAACATCGCACGAACGGGGATCTCGGTCGAAAGGTCGGTCATGGCATTCTCCAGTCTGACAGGCGGTTCGGCGCGGCGAGGCGCCCAGCCAATTCAGGCCTATGGTCCGGCGATCGCTGGCTCTATCCAGCCCGACGATCCTGACGGCCATTCACCCCCTCCCAAACCATGGGTCGGCATCATCACCGGCATCCTGCCGGTCCGACGCGGATCCCGAAAATGTCGGCGATCAGCTGGGGCAGGGGCCCTTATTTGGAGCGATGCGCCGGGATGGGACCATCGGGGATGCAGCCATAGGGTCGCGCGCGTCCTTTCCTTCGTACATGCGGCCATTTGCCCATGCAGCCGAGATACGGCCAAGGCCGTTTATCCCTTATACGAAGCGCGACAGGAAATCCGCCATGGGGAAGGCGCCAATATTCGGTGTTCGAGGACATGCCTCGCATCGGCCCGGCCGGATCGGTATTCGAGTTGTCCAACTGGGTCGATTGCCGATCGGCAATATGCGGTATCGTAGGGCGGAGTGGGGCGGCAGGCGAGCCGCCGCCCCAACATAGCTTATTTCTTGCTGCGCGCGCGCTTGGGGGCGGCGGCGGCTTCGACGTCTTCCTCTTCGTCGGCCTGTTCCTCGCCCGCTTCGGTCAGCGCCTGACCCAAGGCCCTGAGCTTGTCCTGCGACTTGTCCGCCTTATCGGCGATCCTGGTCGTGGCAGCGCCGAGGCGGTGCAGCAGGTCGTGGATGCGGTCGGCGTCCGGCTCGTCCTTTTCGAGCTGCTTGCGAAGGGAGGCGAGGTCGCGGAGAATGCCTTTGGCGCCCGGCGTATCGACTTCGGCCAGGGCGGCCTCCCAATCTTCCACCATGGTCGCGCCCTTGCTGCCCTTGGTGCTTTCGAGGCCACGGTTGATCGCGTTCATCGTTCCGGCGAATTTCACAGCCATCACAGGATCCTTTCCAACCGGCCTATGCCGGCGCTCGTCAACGACGCATTCCGGAAAAAGACCCCGCCGGGTTCGCCGATATTTGGCTATTTCGCCCCTTCGATCAGACAGTTGATCAGCATATCGCTGGCCGGTTTCACCGTTTCCTGGTGGAGCGTTCTGGCGCAGACCGAGCCCAGCGAGATGACCATGAAGGCCTGAGCCAGGGTGCGATGCTTGTCTTCCACCGATTCGCTGCCCATCAGGCCCGCAAAGGCACGGCTGATATTCTCGACCGCCTGGTGACGAACGTCCAGGAAGATGGCCCTGTTCCGGTCGTTGCGGGCCGCTTCCGCCGCAATTTCCAGGAACAGCCGGTCTCCGGATTCATCCTTGCGGGACGGCGTTCCGGCCAGCCAGGCGATGATCCCGGCACGATCCTTGTTGGCCAATGCCGTATTGAGGGTATTCTGGTCCGCGATACGTTCGCAGTCTGCGGCCACGATCGCGGCGATGATGTCCTCTTTCGAGGGGAAGTCGCGATAGAGCTGCTGAACGGCGACGCCGGATTCCTTGGCGATCGCCGCGATTCCCGTGGCGTGAAAGCCATTCTCCACGAACAGGCGCCGAGCCACCTCCTTGATATTGTGTCGGCGCATCTCGGCGCGCGTGGGGGGCGGGCACTTGATATTCAACAAGTTCGGACCTCTCTTAAGGATGTTGACGCACTCGAAAGGCGGGTCTAACGACGTCGTTTGTGAGTGATCGCTCTCATACAATTTTTCAAGCGGGAAATGATATGTCCTCCAATCGGCTGATGGGTCGTGTGTTGGCATCTGGCGCCTTGCTCGCACTGGCCGCTTGCGGTGCCGGTGGCAAGCAGGAGCAGCAGCAGGCGGCGCAGGGGCCGGCACCGGTGGGTTATGTGGTGGCAAGCGAGCAGCCGGTCACCCTCACCACCGAATTGCCCGGCAGAACGACCGCGTTCGAAACCTCCGACGTCCGCCCGCAGGTCAATGGCCTGATCACCCAGAGGCTGTTCGTCGAGGGTGATATGGTTCGTCAGGGACAGCCGCTATATCGTATCGACCCGGCCCCCTATCAGGCCCAGGCGGCCAGCGCCCGTGCGGCGCTGACCCGTGCGCGGGCGAGCATCGCGTCGAGCGCCGCACTGGCGCGCCGCTATGGCGAACTGGTCAAGATCAACGCGATCGCCCGGCAGGAGTTCGAGAATGCGCAGACCAGCGCGGCCCAGGCCCGGGCCGATGTCGCCGCGCAGCAAGCCGCGCTGCGCACGGCGGAAATTGATCTGGCACGCACCACGATCCGGGCGCCGATCACCGGGCGGATCGGCCGGTCGGTGTTCACGACCGGCGCGCTGGTGTCCGCGTCGCAGACCGACGCGCTCGCCACCATCCAGCGGCTCGACCCCATCTATGTCGACATTCAGGAGCCCAGTGCGGAACTGCTGAAGCTGCGGCGGCAGATCATGAGCGGCCAGTTGACGCGTGACGGCAATGCCCGCGTCAAGCTGACGCTGGAGGATGGCAGCGAATATGGCCCGCAGGGCACGTTGCGCTTCGCCGACGTCACCGTCGACCCGACGACCGGATCGCAGGTGATCCGCGCACTGTTCCCCAATCCCAACGGCCTGTTGTTGCCCGGCATGTTCGTGCGCGCCTCGCTGGTCGAGGGCACGCAGTCCAAGGCCTTCCTGGTTCCGCAGCGTGCCGTCAGCCGCGACGAAAAGGGGCAGGCGACCGTGATGGTGATCGGCGCGGGCAACAAGGTCGAGGTGCGTACACTCCAGACCGGCCGCTCGATCGGCGACAACTGGCTGGTCAACAGCGGGCTGAAGGCCGGGGACAAGATCATCGTCGAAGGCGGCATGCTGCTGCGGCCGGGCATGCCCGTCCAGGGCAAGCCATGGAACCCCAATGCCAAGCCCGCCGGCGCGCCGCCGCAAGCAGGCCAGGCCCAGGAACAGGCGAAGTAAACGGCCATGGCACGCTATTTCATCGATCGCCCGATCTTCGCCTATGTGCTGGCGGTGATGGTCGTCATCGCCGGCCTGCTGTCGCTCCGCACGCTGCCCATCTCCCAGTTCCCGGCGATCGCGCCGCCTGCGGTGTCGATCACGGCCAATTATCCGGGTGCCGACGCCCAGACGCTGGAGAACACAACCACCCAGATCATTGAGCAGCAGATGAAGGGGATCGACCACCTTCGCTACTTCTCGTCCTCGTCGTCCTCGGCGGGCAGCGTGACGATCACGCTGACCTTCGAGCAGGGGACCGATCCCGACATCGCGCAGGTGCAAGTTCAGAACAAGCTGCAGGCCGCGACCCCGCTTCTGCCGCAAGAGGTCCAGCGGCAAGGCATCATCGTCGCCAAGGCGACGCAGAATTTCCTGCTGTTCGTCAGCCTCTATTCGGAAAACGGCAAGCATAGCGCGGACGACCTGTCCGATATCGTCGCCTCGCGGATCGCCGATCCGCTGTCGCGCGTCACGGGTGTCGGCGATACGCTGATCCTGGGATCGCAATATGCGATGCGCATCTGGGTCGATCCGATCAAGCTCAGCAATTATGCGCTGACCATGGCGGACGTGACCAACGCGGTCACGGCGCAGAACGCGCAGGTTTCGGCGGGCCAGATCGGCGCGCAGCCCGCGCCCAAGGAACAGATGCTCAACGCGACCGTGTCGGTCTCGTCGCGACTGACCACCCCTGAGCAGTTCGCGCAGATCCGCCTGAAGAGCAATACCGACGGTTCCATCGTCCGGCTGGGCGACGTCGCGCGTGTCGAGATCGGCGCGGAAAACTACGCCTTTTCGTCGCAGTGGAACGGCAAGCCCGCCTCCGGCATCGGCATCAAGTTGGCGCCTGGCGCCAATGCGCTCGACACCGTCGCCGCGGTCAAGACGCGGGTAAACGAACTGGCCAAGCAGTTCCCGCCGGACGTCAAGGTCATCTACCCCTATGACACGTCGCCCTTCGTGCGGCTGTCGATCGAGCAGGTGATCGAGACGCTGGTCGAGGCGGTCGTGCTCGTCTTCCTCGTGATGTTCCTCTTCCTTCAGAATTTCCGGGCGACGTTGATCCCGACGATCGCGGTGCCGGTGGTGCTGACGGGGACGTTCGCGGTCCTCGCGGCGTTCGGCTATTCGATCAACACGCTGACTTTGTTCGGTATGGTGCTGGCGATCGGCTTGCTGGTCGATGACGCGATCGTCGTCGTCGAGAATGTCGAGCGCCTGATCACCACCGAGCATCTGTCGCCCAAGGAGGCGGCGCGAAAGTCGATGGACGAGATCACCGGCGCGCTGATCGGCATTGCGGCGGTGTTGTCCGCCGTGTTCCTGCCGATGGCGTTCTTCGGCGGATCGACGGGCGTGATCTATCGCCAGTTCTCTATCACGATCGTGTCGGCGATGGTCCTGTCGGTCGCGGTCGCGCTGATCCTGACGCCCGCGCTCTGCGCCACCATCCTGAAGCCGCACGACCCCAATAAGGGCGAGGGCAACGGACCGCTTGCGCGCTTCTTCCGCTGGTTCAACGACCGGTTCGATCGTGGTCGCGACCGCTATGAAAAGGGTGCCCGCTCGACCGCGCGGCGCTGGGGGCGTTCGCTGATCGCCTATGCGCTGATCCTCGCGGGCATGACTTTCCTGTTCATGCGGTTGCCGAGCGGCTTCCTCCCCGACGAGGATCAGGGCGTGATGATCGCGCTGGTCCAGGGACCTCCGGGGGCGACCAGCGCGCGGACTCAGAAGGGCCTCGACCTCGTTCGCGACCATTTCCTGAGCGATGCGGGCAGCGCCATTCGTGGCGTCTACACGATCAACGGGTTCAGCTTTGCGGGACAGGGCCAGAATAGCGGCATCGCCTTCATCCCGATGAAGGAATGGAAGGACCGCCCCGGCGCCGAGAACAAGGCGCAGGCCATCATCGGCCGTGCGATGGGGGCCTTCTCGCGCTATAGCGACGGCCTGATCTTCGCAGTCATCCCGCCTGCGGTCCAGGAACTGGGCAACGCCACCGGCTTCGACATGCAGTTGGTGGATGAAGGCGGCATCGGGCACGAAAGGCTGCTGGCGGCGCGCAACCAGTTGCTGGGCATGGCGTCGCAGAACAAGTCGCTGGTCGGCGTGCGGCCCAACGCGCTCGACGATGCGCCACAGCTGAAGGTCAATGTCGACCAGGACAAGGCGCGGGCGCTGGGTCTCGACCTGTCGACCGTCAACAGCACGATCGCGACCGCTTGGGGTGGTTCCTATGTGAACGACTTCATCGATCGCGGCCGCGTCAAGCGCGTCTATATCCAGGCCGATGCCGCCTATCGCATGGCGCCCGAGGATATTGGCGACCTGTATGTGCGGGGTGCCACGGGCACGATGGCGCCGTTCACGGCCTTCTCTACCCTTGCGTGGCATCAGGGGCCGATGCAGCTCACGCGCTATAACGGTCAGCCCTCGATGGAAATCCTGGGCCAAGCCGCGCCGGGTGTGTCTTCGGGTGCCGCGATCAAGGCGATGGAGGAGATGCAGGCCAAGCTGCCGCCGGGCACCCGGCTCGACTGGACGGGCCTCAGCTATGAGGAACAGCTGTCCGGTGGTCAGGCCCCGGCGCTCTACGGACTGTCGCTGCTGATCGTCTTCCTGTGCCTTGCCGCCCTCTATGAAAGCTGGTCGGTGCCGATCTCGGTCATGCTGGTCGTGCCGCTCGGCGTGGTCGGTGCGCTGCTGGCCGCGATGCTCACCGGCCTGAACAACGACATCTATCTTCAGGTCGGCCTGATCACCACGATCGGCGTATCGGCGAAGAACGCGATCCTGATCGTGGAGTTCGCCGAGGAGAAGATGCGGGAAGGGCTGAACGCGTTCGACGCGGCGATCGAAGCCGCCAAGCTGCGCCTGCGTCCGATCCTGATGACCAGCCTGGCCTTCGTTTTCGGCGTGTTCCCGCTGGCGATCGCCAATGGGGCGGGGGCGGGCGGTCAGAACGCTATCGGCCGCGCCGTGGTGGGCGGGATGCTGTCCGCGACGATCCTCGCCATCTTCTTCGTGCCGATGTTCTTCGTCGTCGTGATGCGGCTGTTCGATCGCAACAAGGGCGAAAAGCCGCAGGGTGACGCACGACACGACGACGCTGGCCAGCCCAATGATGGCGGGCAGGGTTCGCCCTCCGCGCCGCAGGGAGTTTGATCCATGATCCATTCCAAGTTTGCGATCGTCCTGCTGGCGGCCACGACGCTGGCCGGGTGCAATTTCGCCCCCAAATATGTCCGGCCCGTGGGGGCCGTCCCGGCCACGCTGCCGCAGGACGGCATCTACCCGGCGGCGGCGTCCGACGCGCCCGATGTCACCAAGATCGGATGGCAGGAATTCTTCACCGACGATCGCCTGCGCCGCACCATCGCGCTGGGGCTGGAGAATAATCGCGACCTGCGGATCGCGGCGGCCAATGTGTTGCAGGCGAGGGCGCAGTATCGCATCCAGCGCGCCGATCTGGTTCCCTCGACGACCCTTTCAGGTTCGGGCACCTATACCAACAATATCCAGGGTGCCACGGGTGCGCTTGGCGGGGCGGCCGGTGGTGGCGCCGGGACGGGCTCGGGAACCGGTGCGGGTGCCGGGGCAGGTGCCGGTGGCACCGGGCTCGGGGTCGGGGTGGGATCCTCTTCGCGCAATCTCGAATTCTATTCGGTCAATGCCGGTTTCTCGGCCTTCGAACTCGATCTGTTCGGTCGGGTCCGCAATCTGAACCGAGCCGCGCTGGAGCAGTATTTCGCGACCGAGGAAGCCCAGCGTTCGACGCGCATCAGCCTGATTGCCGAGATCGCGACGGCCTGGCTGACCTATGCGTCGGATCAGGACCAGTTGCGGATCTCGCAGGAGTCGCTGAAGTCGTTCGAGCAGTCCCTGGAACTGACGCGCGCGCAATTTCGCATCGGCGTCGCCTCGGAACTGGAGGCGCGACAGGCCGAGACGACCTATCAGGGCGCGCGCAACGACATCGCTGTGCTGAAGACACGGGTGGCGCAGGACAAGAACGCGCTCGACCTGCTGGTCGGCGCACCCGTGGTCAACGACCTGCTGCCGCAGGGGCTGGGCGATGCGAACGCGGCGTTGCAGGTGCTGCCCACCGGCCTGTCGTCGGACATATTGCTGCGTCGCCCCGACGTATTGCAGGCCGAGCATCAGCTGATCGCGCAGAACGCCAATATCGGCGCGGCGCGGGCGGCGATGTTCCCGCGCATCTCGTTGACCGCGACGCTGGGGACGATCAGCACCGCGCTCAGCGGTCTCTTCGCGGGGGGCAGCTTCACCTATACCGGCGCGCCGTCGGTGTCGCTGCCGCTGTTCGATGGGGGGCGGCTTCGCGGCAATCTGGACGTCGCGCGGGCGCAGCAACAGGCCGCCGTCTCGACCTATGAGCGCACCGTTCAGACGGCGTTCCGCGAGGTGGCGGATGCCCTGGCGCAGCGTGGCACTATCGACGAGCAGATCGCCGCGCAGACCGCTCGCGTCGAGGCGGCCAACGTCGCGCTGAAAATCTCGGATGCGCGCTACAGGACGGGTGTCGAGTCCTTCCTGACGACGCTCGATTCCCAGCGGACCGCCTATTCCGCGCAGCAGTTGCTGGTCACGACGCGCCTGAACCGCGCGAGCAACATGGTGGAGCTGTATCGTTCGCTGGGTGGTGGGCTGAACTGATCGCGTTGGGCATTGGACACGATCGCGGTCGTGTCCAATGCCCACTCGGCCCCGATCATCATCGCCGCTTCGCGACGAGCAATTCACAATCGGAACGTGACGATGACCCACTCGCGCGGTCGCCCCAGTCTTGAGCGTGCAGCGGAGATCGGCCATCTGGTTGTCGAAGCGGCGATATTGGCCTTTGTCGAACAAGGGCTGGACATTTCCATCGACCAGATCGCGCAGTCCGTCGGGGTGAGCAAGCAGGCGATCTACCGCCGCTGGCCGAGCAAGATCGCTCTGCTGATGGACGTGATGGACCGGGTGATGGCGCAGGTCTATGCGAACCTCAGCGCCGATCTGCCCGAAGGCGCGCTGGCGGCGCTGAAGGAAGTCTCCTGGCGCATGTGCAGGCCCGATGGCGGCGTGCGCGAGCGGAGCATCATGATCCTGATGGCGGAGGCGTTGAACGACGCGCCGATGCACCAATGGCTGGGGACGTGGCGCCGGAAGAATTTCGACTTCCACCTGCGATATGTTTCCGCCGTCCACAAAGCCGATCAAGACGAAAATAGGGTGAGGATCATCGCAAGGGTTATCCTCGACATGGTCGAGGGGGTGAGCAGGGAAACCTATTGGGATGGCCTGTCCGACGCCGAATGCGCGTCGCTGTTCGACCGGAAATGGGATGAAGTGTCCAAACTGCTAGGGTGAGGGGCGAAGATCGAAATCCGCGGAGCGAAACCGGTCATCAGCGTGCAATGGACCGTCGCCGGTCCGCCGGTCGAGCTACCGCTCCCGTGCCGTTGCCAGTGCCCGGTGCCGCAGGATCGCGGCCTCGCCCGCAGTACGGCGCACGTGGCGATCGCCGCGCGATCCTGTGGCGAGGCGTGGCGACGATGGAAGACCGCCTTGGGATCATGCAGCGCGATCTCGGCGGCGACGCTGGCGAGGCCAGCGGACCGGCGCGCCTGCTCCACCTCCTCGGGCGGTCTGTCGTCACGCACCGCCTGCGCATAGCGCTGGTTCGCGTCGATCCCCGCCCGGATCAATGCCCCCAGGCTCGGGCCACGTTCGGGCCATAGCCATAGCGCGGCGAGCAGTGCCGCGATGCTGCCGACCACATTGTCCAGCATCCGTGCGGAGGCGCTCCCCGCGCCGGGGTGCAGCGTGTCGGTGACGATCACGAACAACATGGTCAGGAAGATGACGAAGACCGTGTAGTTGACCGCGCGCAGCGGAATGGCGACCGCCGCCAGCCCTATGGCGATCGCGATCAGCAGCGGCGGTGCGGCCACGAACTGGAGAAGCAGGACCGAAATTCCCCCGCCCAGCAGGCTGCCCACGATCCGCTCCACGGCGCGCGTCCATGTGATCCTCGCCTCGCCGCGCAGCACCACGACGACGGCCATCGCCGCCCAATAGGGATAGCCGAGATGGAAGCTGATCGTCGCGCAATAGACCATGATCAGACCCACCGCCTGCCGCCCCGCCTGACGGATCACGCCCGCCCATTCCTGACGGGCGGGGGCAGGGGCGGGCGGCTCGGTCGGTTCGCTGGGGGGCGCCCCCGCCCGCAACATCGCGGTCAAGCATCCGATCGCGACGGGATCGCACAGCCGATCGCGGGCGCGTTCCAGCCGCGCTTCGAGCCTTTCGGATAAGGGCTCGGCGGTCCCGCCACGCAGGATGTCGGCCCGCCATGCCAGCAGGATCGCACGTGCGCCGCGCGCGACGATCGCCAACTCGACCTTGGGTAACGTCCGGTCGATCGCCGCCTGGTCCAGCGCGATCAGCGCACCGAACATCGCCTCCACCCGGTTGAGATCGCTCCGCCGCGTCGCGGTTCGCGAGCATGCCGGCTTAGCCGAATCCTCGGCATAGCGGGCCATCAGGCCGCGCAATCTCTCGATGCCGATCCTCACCGACCGGCGATGCGCCCCATGCCGGCCCGGATCGGCGTCACCCAGCCCATCGATCATGTCGACCAGCCGGAGGATCACCGCGCCCGTCAAGCGCCGTACCGGGTGCGCCGGATCGAACCGCCAGACGAGATTGATGAGCAGATAGGTCCAGCCCGCCCCGGCAAGGAAGGCCGCCGCCTGAAGCATGGCGTGATCGATCGGCTTGGGATAGCCGACCGCGACCACCGCCACTACGGCGAGCAGCGTGCTGACCCCATCGCCCCAGGCGATCCGCGATCCGCCGAGCGTCGCCAGGAATACCATGGCGGGGCCGACCAGCATGGCTGCGCCCGGATTGGGGCCGAAATCGAGCATCGCATAAAGATGCGTGACCCATGACCCGGCCAGCGCCATCGCGCCGCCGCAGATCACGAACAGCCCCAACAGCCGTCGTCGAAGCCGGTCGGGGCCGGGTATGTCGCACAGGCAGGTCCAGAAGGCCGCGAACACCGCCCAGCCCCATTCGGGGCGACCGATCGCAACCGCCACCAACAAGGGCAGGCCGATCGCCAGCGCGGCACGCAGCCCTTCGGACAGGTCATAATATTCCGGCGCCAGGTCGATCGACCGTAGCTCCAGTCGGCGTGCGGCCGATCGCACGAACCGCCATCCTTGTTGAGCCCTTCGCGGCTGCCCGGCAGCGGGAGAGCGCTTTGTCACCACGTCCCTCAAGCCGATCATGTCACCACGCCCCGCGTCCCCCGCAAGTCCGGCGTCTCCGGATGAAATCGATACGGGCTCTAACAGGACATTCGGGCAAATCCCATGCGGGGATGGCGCACATGACGTTATGCTATCGGCCCGCTGGCACGCTTCCTCCCCCCAGGGCACGCGCCAGGGCGACGCTGGCCGTCAGCCTTTGTGTCTCCAGTGACAGGGCGCTTTGCTGATCACGTAGCAGGCCTTCCTGCGCGGTCGCGACATCCAGATAGGTGGCTGCACCCTTGACATAGCGGTCGAGCGCGATCCGGCTGGTGCTGCTCGCTGAGGTTATGGCCTCGGCCTGCGCGGCCTGCGCCTCATCCAGATGACGAAGCGCCGCGAGCGCGTCCTCCACGTCCTGGAACGCCCCCAGCGCATGGCTGCGATAATCGGCGATGGCCATGTTCCAGTCGGCCCGCGCGGCGGCGACATCGGCGCGGCGCTTGCCTCCATCGAACAGGTTCAGGATGGCTCCTGGCCCGATCGCCCAGAAGACGTTCGGCGCGGCGATCAGCCCGGCCAGCGCCGTACTCTGGAATCCGCCGGTGCCGCCCAGCGTAATCCGGGGGAAGAAAGCCGCCTTCGCCACGCCGATCCGCGCATTGGCCGCCGCCATTCGCCGCTCCGCCGCCGCCACATCGGGGCGTCGGGCAAGGAGCGTCGACGGCAAACCGACCGGTATCATGGGCATGGCCAGCGGCGCGTCGCGGCGCGGGATCGCGAAGGTGGAAGCGGGCTGTCCGACCAGGCTGGCGATCGCATGTTCGGTGATCGCGCGCGCGGCTTCCACCTGGGCATATTGGGCGCGTGCCTCGCCCAGCAGCGCGCCCGCTCGGCCGACATCCATCCCGGTCGCGATGCCGCCGCGAAACCGGTTGCGGGTCAGCGCATCGGCCCTGGCAAAGGCGTCGATCGTCTGGGCTAGCAGGGCGAGTTGCCGATCCTGCCCTCGCAACTGCACGAAGTCCGCCGCGAGTTGCCCCTGAAGCGCCAGCTTGACCGCGGCCAAGTCGTCGCGGCTCGCCTCGGCAAGAGCGTGGCCCGATGCCACCGAATTGCGCACGCGACCCCATAGGTCCGCCTCATAGGACAGGTCGCCACCCAGCGTCGCGGCGGTATAATAGTCCGGCTGCGAATCGCCACGGAGGGGCCGTTCGTCTGACTGCCGGTTGCGGAGCAGGCCGGGGGTCAGTTCGGCATGGGGAAACAGGTCCGACCTCGCCCCAGCCAGGGTCGCGCGGGCGAGGTCATAGCGGGCCAATGCCCCCGCCAGCGTGGGATTGTCGCGGTCGATCCGCGCCTCAAGCCGGTCGAGCGACGGATCGCCGAAGCCCGCCCGCCAATTCGCTGACGCGGCCGGGGGCAAGGCATCGATCGGTTTCCAGAGCGGGTCGTCCGCCCCCGGCATTTCCTTGAACGCGGCAGGTGCGGGCAGGACCGGCGGGCGATAGGCGGGGGCCATCGAACATCCGCCAAGGATCGCCAGCGACGCCCCCGCCATCCAGCGTAGCAGCCGCTTAGCCATGATGGTTCGCCGCCACGCGCACCAGTTCGCCCTGCGCCAGGGAGTCCGGCGGATTGTCGACGATCCGCGCGCCGGGGGCGACCCCTGACAGGATCTGGACCGTGGGACCGTCGTCCTGCCCGATCTGGACCTTCCGCATCGCGATTCGGCCGTGTGAATCGACGGTGGCGATCCGGGCGCCGCCAGCACCGAACAGGATCGCGCTCGACGGTACCTGCGCCGCGCCGGCCCGTCCGGGCATATCGAAACGCGCCTGCGCATAGCCGCCGGGTTTCAGCGCGCCGTCGGGATTGTCGCACAGCAACTGGACACGGAAGGCGCCGGACGCCGGATCGATCGCGCTCGACAGGCCTGCGACCGTCGCGGTGAATGTCCGCCCCGGAAAGGCGGGGACGGTCAACGTGGCGGTCATGCCCGGTTTGATCGCGGCCGACAGCGACTGGGGTACGCTGACATAAACCCGGATGCGATGGGTATCGGCGACGGCAAACATCGGCGCCTGCGCGACCGCGCCGGGACCGACCAGGTCGCCCACCTCGGCGTTGCGGGCGGTCACTACTCCGGCAAAGGGCGCGCGGATGACGGCATAGCGCTTCATCGCCTCCAGTCGCGACAACGCGGCCCGTGCTTCGGCGACTTGCGCGGTCTTGACCGCCAGGTCGCCATTCTTCTCATCGACCTCCTGCTTGGATACCGAGGAACTCGTGAGCAGGTCGCTCCAGCGCGCCGCCGTGCTTCGCGCCAGCTTCTCATGGGCGAGTGCGCTGGCGAGCGAGGCGCGAGCCTGGCCGATCTGCTCGTCCAGTTCGGGCGTATCGATCACCCCCAGCGCCTGGCCCGCCGCGACCCGCGCGCCGATATCCTGCGACCAGCTGCGGACATAGCCGCTGATCCGTGGGAACAGCCGGGCGGCCTCCCAAGCCTCCAGCGTGGCGGGCAGGTCGAGCATGTTGCTCTCCGCGCTGCCCCTGACGTCGATCAGGTGGACGGTCGGGATGGCATTGGTCTTGGACCAGCTAGCGGCCGACGCGACGTCATGGCTTCTTGCGATCGTTCCCGCCCCCACGACGCCGATCGCAACGACGGCGGCGACGATTCCGGCGAGCTTCAGGCCCTTGGGTGCGGGGGTGTCGGCCGACACAGCGGGGGCCGGGGCGGCTTCATGCATGGATGGCTTCTCCGATGGGCATAACGGGGGAGGGAGTGGTCGCCTTCTGACGGCGGTGCGCGATGGCGAAGACGACGGGGACGAAGACGAGCGTGGCGAGCGTCGCGCAGAGCAGTCCGCCGATGACGGCGCGGCCCAGTGGTGCATTCTGCTCGCCGCCTTCGCCCAGGCCCAGCGCCATCGGCGCCATGCCGATCATCATCGACAGCGCGGTCATCAGCACCGGGCGGAACCGGGTGGCGCCTGCCTCCATCGCCGCCTGGATGGCATTGCCGCAAGCCGCCAGCCGTTCGCGCGCGAAGCTGACCACCAGCACGCTGTTGGCGGTAGCGACCCCCATGCACATGATCGCGCCGGTAAGTGCGGGAACGCTGAGCGGCGTATGCGTGGCGAACAGCATCCACACGATCCCCGCCAGTGCGGCCGGGAGTGCCGAAACGATCACCAGCGGATCGACCCAGCTCTGGAAGTTCACGACGATCAGCAGGTAGATCAGGATGATCGCTCCGGCCAGGCCCAAGATGAGACCGGAGAAGGCGGCGTTCATCGTTTCGACCTGTCCACGCATCGTCACCGTCGCACCCTTGGGCAACTGGCCCTTGGTCTCGGCCAGAACCTTGTCGATGGCGGTGGCGACGGCACCCAGGTCTCGGCCCTGCGGTGTGGCATAGACGTCGAACACCGGCTGCACGGCATAGTGGGAGACGAGCGCCGGACTGGGCTCGCGGTGGAGCGTGCCGAGCGCACGCAACGTCTGCAGGCTGCCGGGCGTGCTGCCCGAGATGGGAAGATTGTCGAGTTGTTCGATGGTGCCGGCGCGATATTGCGGGGTCTGGACGACGATGGGGTAGGACACGCCGTTCTTGGGGTTCAGCCAGAAGGTCGGCGCGATCTGCGAACTGCCCGCCAGGTTGACGGTCAGGCTGCGCGTCACGTCATTCTCGGTGACCCCCAGGCGGTTGGCCTGTGCGCGGTCCACATCGACCGCATATTCCGGATAGTTGGACGCCTGTTGCAGGCGGACATCGGCCAGCCCGGGAATATGCGACAGCTTTGCTACCAGCATCCGCGCATAGGCCTCCCCACCCTTCGTATCCGGTCCGGCGACCTGGACGTCGATCGGCGCGGGCGAACCGAAGTTCAGGATCTGGCTGACGATGTCGGCGGGCAGGAAGGAGAAGGTCGAACCCGGAAAATCGCGCGGAAGCTGCTCGCGCAACGCCTTTACGAAGCCGGCCGTGGGTCCATGGCGTTCCTTCAGCGTGACCAAGATGTCGCCGTCTTGCGGACCGACGCCACCGGTGTTCGAATAGGCGCGATTGATGCCGCTGACCGGCAGGCCGATATTGTCCACGATCGTATCGAGCTGATCGGCAGGGATGACCTGGCGGATGCGGTTCTCGATATGGTCGAACAGCGCCGCGGTTTCCTCGATCCGGGTGCCGACCGGCGCGCGGACGTGTAGGCTGACCTGCCCTGCATCGACCGCCGGGAAGAAATTGCGCCCCAGCATCGGCACCAACGCGAAGGACGTCACCACGCCGACCAGGAAGACGATGACGAAAGGCCGCCGCCGGGCGAGCGCGAAGGCGAGCATCCGGGTATAATAATCGCGTACCGCTTCGAACCGGCGCTCAAAGTCATGCTGAAACCGGCGCAGCGGATTGCGGCTTTCCGGTCGTCCCGCCTGCGCGTCATGCGCGACCATCATCTCGGCGGTGTGCGGCCCGGCATGGTCGCGCAGCAGGTAGTTGCCCATGGTCGGCACCAGCGTGCGCGACAGGATGAACGAGGCGATCATCGCGAACACCACCGCCATCGCCATCGGCGCGAACAGGAAACCCGCGATGCCCGGCAGGAAGAACATCGGCACGAACGCGATGCAGATGCAGAGCAGCGAGACGAAGGCGGGACCGACGATCTGCTTCGCCCCGTCCAGGATCGCGACACGAACCGTCTTGCCCTGTTCCAGATGCCAGTTGATATTCTCGATGGTGACGGTCGCGTCGTCGACCAGGATGCCGACCGCCAGCGCCAGGCCGCCCAGCGTCATGATGTTGAGCGTCTGCCCGGCCAGTGCCAGCCCCGCAATCGCGGCCAGGATCGCCAGCGGGATGGACGCCGCGATGATGACC
The DNA here is from genome assembly GCF_025371035.1 of Sphingomonas sp. LC-1. Classification (GTDB taxonomy): domain Bacteria; phylum Pseudomonadota; class Alphaproteobacteria; order Sphingomonadales; family Sphingomonadaceae; genus Sphingomonas; species Sphingomonas sanguinis_E. The sequence continues at coordinate 44,270 of NZ_JANZXB010000012.1, forward strand.
GTGGAGCGCCAGGATCCCAGGAAAAGGAGGATCATCAGGCTGGTCAGCGCGGCGGCGATCACGCCCTCGCGCATCACGCCCGACACCGCCGCCTTGACGAACACCGACTGGTCGGACAGCAGCTTGACGTCCAGCCCCGCGGGTAGGGTCGCCTCCAGTTGTGGCATCAAGGCTTTGACCTGATCGACGATGGCGATGGTGGAGGCCGATCCGCTCTTCAGGACGGTCATCAGAACCGACCGCGCGCCATCGACCCGCACCTCGTTGCGCTGCGGCGGCGAACCGTCGCGGACATGCGCCACGTCGCGCATCAGCACGGTAGTGCCGTCGATCGTCCTGATCGGCAGGGCATTGAGATCATCGATGACGCCGGGGCTGTTGTTCAGCCGGATGTTATATTCATAGGCACCGATCTTGGCCGTGCCCGAGGGGATGATCTGGTTCTGCTGCGCCAGTGCATTGGCCACGTCGGTGGCCGACAGGCGATGGGCCTGAAGCGCGGCGGGATCGAGGTCGATCTGCACCTGCCGCTCCTTGCCGCCATAGGGCGAGGGGATCGCCGCCCCCTGGACGGAGGCCAAAGCCGGTCGGATCATGTTCTGGCCGAGGTCGTAGATTTTCTGTTCGGAAAGCCCCTTTCCCGACAGCGCGAGTTGCAGGATCGGCACCGTCGAGGCGTTGTAGTTCAGGATCAGCGGCGGGGTTATGCCTGGCGGCATCTGCTTGAGCACCGTCTGCGACGCGGCAGTCACCTGCGCGGTGGCCGTGCGAATGTCGACGCCGGGGCGGAAGAATATCTTCACGATGCCGACGCCCTGAAGCGACTGGCTCTCGATATGGTCGATGTCGCTGACCGTCGCCGACAGCGAACGCTCGTAATAATAGACGACGCGGCCCGACATGTCGTTCGCGGGCAGGCCCTTATAGGTCCATACCGCCGCGATCACGGGAATGCGGATGTCAGGGAAGATGTCGGTCGGCGTCTCGACCGCCGCGATCCCGCCGCCCAGCACGATCAGGATCGCGAGCACGACGAAGGTATAGGGTTTGCTGAGGGCGAGCTTGACGAGCTGGAGCATGGGCATCCCGGTGTCGGACACAAACAGGGTGTCGGCGACGGCGCGGGGATCGGGGGGTGGGGAACCGCGGCCGCGTCGCCGACGGGGCCTCTTCGCGCCAATCGACGGCGCAGGCGACTTAAATGAATTTCACGCCGCTGCCGGGATCAAAATTTGCGCGCACAGGCCTGGCCCGGCATCCGACAGGTGAAGGCGAAAGCCGTGGAGGTGAAGGATTGCGACGACGACGCTGAGGCCAAGGCCGCTGCCCGGCGTGTCCTGGGCTTGGGCACCCCGATGGAAGCGGCGCAGCACCGCACCGCGCTCCTCAGGTGGGATGCCGGGGCCGTCATCGCGGACTTCGATACCGTTTCCGGCTTCGCCCGCGATCATCGCGATGCTCACCCGTCCGCCCGGCCTGCCGAATTTGATGGCATTGTCGATCAGATTGCTGAGCGCCTCGAACAGCAGCTTGTCGTCGCCCTCGACCGACAATGGTCTGGTCGCGACCGACAGCAGGACGTCGCGGTCCTCGGCCAGCGGTTCGTACAACTCGGCAACCCGCGCGACGAGCTCGGCGAGGTCGAGCTTACGGAACCCGGCTCGCCGTCGCCCGGCTTCCAGCTCGGAAATACGCAACAGCGCCGTGAACCGCTCCAGTACCAGGTCGAGATCGGCCGTGGCCTGCCGGATCCCCATCGTCACCTTCGCGGTGTCGTCCGGCTCATGGCCCAATGCGTTCAGCGTCGCGCGGACGCGGGTGAGGGGGGTGCGCAGGTCATGCGCGACGGCATCGGTCACCCCCTTCACCTGCGCGACGACACGGCCGACCTCTTCGACGGTCGTGTTCACCGTCGCGGCGAACTGGTCCAGTTCGTCATGTCGGCCCGCGATCGGCATCCGGATCGAAAGGTCGCCTGCCGCAATTTCCCGACTGGCCCGTTGCAGCGCGCGGACGCGGCGGAGCGGCGCCCGGCTGAACCCGATCGCCGCCGCCGCGACGCACAACAGGGTCAACAGGCCGCTGACCAGCAGCGTGTCCAGAACGGTCCGGCGCAGGTCGAGGAGCAGGCTGATGTCGCGCCCGACCAGCAGCGTCTCGCCCTCGTGGGTCCGCAGCGCGACGAGGCGAAAGGGTCCTCGCGCACCGCCTTCCACATCGATCGGGTGGCCGGGGGACAGGGGGCGTAAGAGACGGACATTGCCGACGACCGGCGTACCGTCGCTCGCGATCAACGCCAGATAGTTGAACCCTGCGCGATTGCGCTGCAACTCGGAACGAATGCGGTCGGGCAATTGCTCCGCAGGAACCTGCGACAGGGGCTGGGCGACCGCATGCAGGATGCGGTCGCTTCGTTCGGTGAGGTCGCGCGCGGTCGCCATATAGACCACGCCCAGCATTACGATCAGACCGATGACGAACACCGCCCCCAGCATGGCCGAAAGGCGGAACGTGCTGATCCGCACGATCTCCCGCCAGCGCAGCGGTTCATCCCCCGTCGAAGAGATAACCCTCTCCCTTGACCGTCTGGATGGCGCTGGGGTGGCCCGGCCGGTCGATCTTCTTGCGAAGCCGGGCGATATGGACGCTGATCAGATTGGCGCCCGGATCGAAATAATAGCCCCAGACCCGCTCGAAGATGATGCGCCGGGTCATCACCTCTCCTCGGTTACGCATCAGGAATTCGAGCAGGCGGAATTCCATGTGGAGCAAACGGGTCGGTAGGCCGTCCACCCTTACCGTGCGGCGGACCAGATCGCATTCGATCCCGCTGCCACGCAGCACCACCGCCTCCGCCTGCTCGCGCCGCCGAAGCAGTACCTCGACGCGCATGGCCATCTCGGCAAAGTCGAACGGCTTGGTCAGATAATCGTCGCCGCCCGCACGCAGGCCCGCGATCCGCTCATCGACGTCGCTCAACGCGCTCAGCATCAGGACGGGGAGCGCGATATGCCGCTCCCGCAGCCCGGCGACCAGCGCCAGCCCGTCGAGTCCGGGCAGCATCCGGTCGAGCGTGATCGCATCGAACGCTTCGCGGGTGGCCAGGTCCAGGCCGGTATCGCCATCGGCGGCACGGCTTACGGCGTGTCCGTGGCGTTCCAGTTCGGCGATGATCGCCATGGCGGTGGCGTCGTCGTCTTCGATGACCAGGATGGCAGCCATGTCGTCGGCATAGCCGGACATGCGGTACGACGCCAAGGCTCGCGACCTCAGGTGAAATTCATTTAAGTCGGCGGAATCGTCCGTGCGAGCGAAACAGTGCGAAGCTCAAACCGATGCTGAAAGGAGTTGCCATGCGTGGCCTATGCGGGTGGCTAATTGCGATCTCGACCGGCCTCGGCGCGACTCCGGCGTTCGCATTGCAGAATCAGGGCGACATGTCCGACGATTGTTTTGCGATCGCGGCGCCGATGGCCGATGCGACGCCGTGCTTTCAGACGGGGCCTCGCAAATCGCATCGTCACGTTCGCCCTAATCCAAATCAGAGCGGCACAAGCGCCGGCACGCCGACCGTGCACGCCGGTAGCGCAATCCGCGAGGCAAAGGCTCATTCGTCCGGCCGATCCTGACGGGCTGGCCGGGCAATGCGTGGCGGAGCCGCACCTTTCGTGCCTCGGATCGGATCACGCGGCGCGTCTAGGCGATTGCTTCCGGCATGAAACCGGCTAGCCGGAGCGCGCCGTCGAGTGCATCGCCGAGAGGAACGCTGAGCCGCTCGACCGTGCGGGCGCGAAGCCATGGGCTGATGCGTGGCGCCAATCCGCCGACCAGTACGCATCGCGTCACGCCGCGCTCGAAGATCGTTTCGACGAAGCGCTCGATATGGCTGGCCGCTTCCTCGACGATCAACCGGGCGATCGGGTCGTTGGCCTCGGCATAGTCCATGACGAGCGGCGCGAAGCTGCCATAATCGCGCGGGGTCGCCCGATCCATCCAGGCGATCGCCTTGGCGGTGTCATGGTCGAAGCGTTCGGTGACCGCCGCGCTGAGCGGCGTCTTGTGGGTACGACCGTCGAGCGCGCGCAAGGCATGGCGCATCGCACTCAACCCCAGCGCCGCGGCACTTCCTTCGTCTGAGATCGGGAAGCCGTAGCCGCCGATGGTGAAATCCTGCCCGTCGATGCGCAGCTTGGCCGCGCTGCCCGTGCCGATGATCAGGATCGCGCCGTCCTGCCCCGCATGGGCACCCAGATTGGCGATCTGCGCATCGGTCGCGAACGCGACGGCCGCAAAGCCGAAGTCCAGTTCGGCCAGCGCCTCGCGGATGCCGAGCCGGCTGATCCCGGCAATGCCCATGCCCGCGCGGATGGTGCGGCGCTGCGTATCGGACAATCCGGCTTCGGACACCGCCTGGTCCGCCGTCTCCGTCAGCGTGCGGTAGAGCGGTTCGATCCCGATGCGGGCATTGGCAGGTCCTGAAAGACCATGCCCGATCACCGAACCCCGTTCGTCCACCAGCCGGGCCCGGCAGTGACTGCCGCCCGCATCGATCCCAAGATAATAGGTCATTGATGGTCTCCCTGGTCGGTGATGCCCCAGTTTCGGGCGCGAGGGGTCTGGCCGATGCCCGGATTGAGCTGATTTCGCGGATCGATGCGGCGATAGAAATCCGCCAGTTGGGGCGGCGCGACATAGAGGTGGCCGACATTATGCTCGGCCGGATATTGGGCACCGCGCGCGTCGAGCAGGGCCCAGAGCGCGTGTTCGAACGCGATGGGATCGTTGCCCTTTCGGATGATATAATCCTGATGGAAGACGTGGCAGAAGAAATGGCCATAATAGAGCGTGTGGATCACCTGGTCGCCGAGCGCCGACGGCAACGCCTCGACCCAGGTTTCCGCATTGCGGGGAAGGGCGATGTCAAGCGCGACGATGTCGGCAACCGCCTCTGTATGGACCGCCCGGTATCGCACCGCCGCGCCCGCCACCACGAAGCGATGGAGAAAGGCCTTGGCGCCGTCTTCCTTACCGCACGCCAGATGGTCGCCCTCATCATCGCCCGGAAACAGCCGAGCCAGCAAGGCGCGGGTCTCCGCGATCTGATCCCCCGAGACCTTCAGGATCAGGTGATGCACGAAGCGGTCGCGGTAGCGCCGCATCCAGCCGGGCAGGTGATCGGGCATGAACCGCCCCGACCATTGCATCAAACGATCGCTCAAGCCCCGCGATATGCGATCGGCGAACGCGTCGAACCGGGCCTTGGCCGCGAAGAGCGCCGGGAGCCGATCGGTGCCGAGCCGCTCAATCGCGAAGAACATGTCGCGCCCATAGCGATCCGCGATGTCGAAGGCGGTACGGTGAATATATTCGGCCGCGATCGGCAACCGGTCGAAATCGCGCAATATCGTTCTACGTAACTCGGCGAGCCGGTCGGGCGCATTGGTGCCGATATAGAAGGTGGCGCTATCCTCCTCCCGCACGAAGGTGTCGAGGCGTACCGCAAAGACGATCAGCTTTCCGGCGCTTCCCGACGCCTCGAACAGGCAGCGGGGATCGGCGTTGAAGCGGGCGGGTATGTCGCTGTCGATCGCCCGGACATGCTCGGCATAGCTGTGGTCATGGGCCAAGCGATCGGCGGCGGGGTCAATATCCGCCTCGGCGAAGTCCCCGGTATCGAGACGCGACAGAATCGTCTCGGGACCGTCGCCAAGTGCGATGCCCAAATGATTGACCAGGGTCAGGCCGCCATCGGGCCCGACGGCGGCGAATAGCGCGAGTTGGGTATAGGCGGGGCCGCGCCGGATCAGCGATCCGCCCGAATTGTTGCACACACCGCCCACGACCGACGCGCCGAAACAGGACGATCCGATCACCGAATGCGGTTCGCGCCCATAGGGGCGCAGAGCCTTTTCAAGCTCATACAAGGTCGCGCCCGGCAGGCACACCACCTGCTCGCCATTTCGGATCACCCGCAGGTGCGACAGGCGGGTGGTACTGATGATAACGACGCCGCCGGGATAATCATCGCCATCGGGTGTCGAGCCGCCGGTGAGCCCGGTGTTCGATGCCTGCATGATGATCGAGACATTGGCGGCGACGCAGGCCCTGACGACATGCCACAGTTCGACCAGACTGCCCGGCTGCACCACCGCGATCGCCGGTCCGTTGCCGGTGCGATACCCCTTGCGGAACCGCGCCGTCGCGCGCGGCGTGGTAAGGAGGTGACGGCGGCCCACCGTGGCGCGGAGCGTTGCCAGCAGCGTCGCGGTGTCGGTCATGGCCTTGGGGGCGGGGTCATTGGGTCTGAACCTCCTCGTCGGTCATCAGGTCCTTGCCGTCCAGCCAGACGATGATCTCGCGCGCCGCGGGGTGATCGATCGCGCTGTAGCGGGCACGGAGCCGATCCCCTCGCGGGCCGAGCCGATCATGGCCGACATCCTGCAACGCGGCGATATCCTGGCGCAGCATCCGGGCGAAGTCGTCGCCGAGAAGCCGCTCCGCCGCCTCGGCGAAAGCCGCGCCATAGCTATAATCGTCGCCCCGGTCATATAGCATGGGCAGCGTCAGGGCGGGGATGCAGGTCAGATGCGCCTGGATCGCGGGATTGATGGCATGGCCGGTTACTCGTCCGGCGAGCCGCGCCGATCGCCCGGTGAGCCCGCGCAGATGCAGGAAGCGCGACATGCGGGCGCCGTCATTGACCGGATAATTGTCCCACAGGCAGACCGGCCGCCCCAGTTCCGCAGCCACCCGGTCGAGATGGGTGCCGCCGATCTCGGGCGAGCAAACCTCTTCGCCGGTCCAATAGACCTGCACCGCCGGGTCGAGCCCGCGCCCCAGATCGGCGAGATAATCGCACGGGCGTTCGCCGAAGACGAGGTCGAGCACCGGATCGTCGGAATAATAGGTCGGGCAGGTGAAGACGCGCGACGCACGGGTCAGGCCGGCGCAGAAATTGACCACCTCCGCCTGGTTCCGCGCGAGGTCCGGCATGTCGCCGCGCAGGTCGTCGAACAGCACGGCGAGGTCGTCGATCCCGATCGCATCCAGATCGGCCAGCCTCCGCCTGAGATCGGCGCGGGCCTGATCGTCGAACGGGTGGGTCGATCCGACCGGCGTGATCGCGATTCCGAAACGCAGGCCCGCCGCGCGGCATTCGTCGGACAGGCGGGCCAGCATCCCGGTCTGTTCCCGGTCATGGCCGGTGCGCCAGTCGCGCCGCAGCGCCCGATCTGCCTTGGGCCCATAATGATAAAAGGCGTAACCGGCCTGCCCGAGCGTCCTGACGACATGATCGCGTTCGTCCGGCGTCCAGATGCGACCGAACCGCCCCTCGATCAGGCCCAGGTCGGGGCATGGCGGGGCTGCTGCCGGAGACATGTCGATATGCGAAGTCATGACGTAGTTTAGATACCAGTTCGCCACTCTTCGCAAGTGGCATCCTATTGGTTTGCATGAGCAGAGCAAAGTTGATAGCCTCCCATCGCATTCGAAATCGGATGGGGAGCATTTCATGCTGAGGATCGACGTCGCGCTGTCCGATGGGCCGGGTCATGTGAATGAGGATGCGATCGGCCATTATGGCAATGCCGCCTGGGTGATCGATGGCGCAACCGGCGTCGGTCCGTCCGTGCTCGACGCGCCGAGCGATGCGGCATGGCTCGCGCAGACAGCGAACCGGCTGATCGCGGATGCCTTGGCCGAAGACCCGGCACGTCCCACCGTCGAAATCCTTCGCACGGTCATGACGCGTTGTGCCGAGGCGTTGGGGCCGGTGCGATTGCGGACCGGGATCGACGCATGCGATCTCCCCTCGGCGGCCTTTGCCATGCTCCGCATCATCGGCGACATGGTCGAGATCACTTGCCTGGCCGATTGTCGTGTCGCGGCAGTCGATGACGCGGGTGCCGCCCGATTATTCGGTGCGTCGGATCTGGATGCCATCGAGGCGCGGACGTTGGCTGCGGTCAAGGCGATCCATGACGAGGATTCGACGATCGACCCCGATGTCCTGAAGGCGCGGCTGATACCGGGATTGCGTGCCAATCGCTGCCTCAAGAATCGCGAGGGCGGCTATTGGGTGCTCGGTACCGAGCCTGCCGCTGCGGATCATGTGTGGCAGGCAACGCATCCCCTGCAGCCCGGTCAGCGCTTCGCGATCGCCAGCGACGGGTTCCTGCGGCTCGTTGAATTGTTCGGCACTGCGACGCCCGCCGATCTTCTGGCGATCGCGATGCCGGAAGAGGGGCGCGCATGGCTGGCGCGATTGCGTGACATCGAGCGCGAGCCGGATTCGCTCCATCGTTACACCCGCGTGAAGCGGCACGACGATGCCAGCCTGATCGTCTGCGCCTGGGACGCGTCGAACTGATGCTGGTGATGGGCTATATGAGCGGAACGTCGCTCGACGGCGTCGATGTCGCGTTGATCGAGACCGATGGCGAGCGGGTCGGGGGATTCGGCCCTGCCGCGATGATCCCGTTTGCGGCCGCCGATCGCGCCGTGGTCGAGCGTGCGACGCAGGATGCGCTGGCGTGGAACGGCCATGGGGTTGCACCACCTTCCTTCGAAGACGCGGCCGCCGTGATCCACCGGTCGCATGTCGCGGCGGGTGAGCGGGTTATCAAAGAGGCCGGGCGTCGCCCCGACCTGATCGGCTTTCACGGCCAGACGGTGCTTCATCGCCCTGAGCGTCGGCTTTCGGTCCAGATCGGCGATCCGCAGCGGCTGGCCGATGCCTTGAATGTGCCGGTCGTCGCGCAGATGCGGCAGGACGATCTGCAGGCTGGCGGGCAGGGGGCTCCGCTGGTGCCGGCCTATCACGCCGCGCTGGCCGAGCATCTTGGGCTGGAGAGGCCTGTCGCATTCCTCAATATCGGCGGCGTCGCGAACCTGACCTGGATCGGTTCGGACGGAACGCTGATCGCGTTCGATACGGGTCCCGGCAATGGATTGATCGACCAGGTCGTCCAAGCGCGCGGAGCGGGTCGCTATGACGATGGTGGTCGGTTCGCCGCTGCGGGCGCCGTCGATACGCGTGTGCTGGCCGAGCTGCTGGCCCATGACTATTTTTGTGGGACGGGGGCGAAGTCGCTCGATCGCTACGATTTCCCGTTGGACTGGGCGGATGCCTGCTCGCTTGAAGACGCCTCGGCGACGCTGACCGCTTTCACGGCGGAAGCGGTGGCGTTGGCGGCGCGCAGTTTGCCGGCATCGCCCGAGCTTTGGGTCATATGCGGCGGTGGCGGACATAATCCGGTTTTGATGGCGGCGTTGCGCGATCGGTTGGGACCGTGCCGGACGGCGGACGAAATCGGCCTGCGTAGCGACTTCGTCGAGGCCGAGGCAATGGCATTCTTGGCGGCGCGGAGCGCACTTGGCCTGCCGCTGACCTTCCCCGGCACGACGGGAGTTGCCGAACCGCTGACGGGCGGCTGGACATGGCAACCGACGACAATCAAACACTAATACCAATATATAATACCACATCTTTACAAGTTCGAGACAGGTATGCATAGTTCGGCTTGTTCCCGTGCCCCGTCGAGTCCCGTGCTGGCGTGTCGACGGGACCGGATTCGGGCTTATGGGAGGGACTCCATCATGGTGACGTCGTACCGACATACCGCAGCCGCAGCAGCCTTGGCCGTTGCCCTTGTGCAGATGCCGAGCATCGCGCTCGCCCAGACCAGTCCGGTGACGGAGGCGCAGGGGGAACCCGCGGCGGGCGGCGACATCGTGGTGACCGGCACGCGCATCCCGATTCCCGGTCTTACCTCCAGCAGCCCGGTCGCCTCGACCAGCGAAGAGCAGATCAAGCTGCAATCCGCACTGACCATCGAGGATTTCTCGACCAAGATTCCGCAACTGTCGGGCGGCGTCCGCCAGGGCTCGCAGGGTAGCGACGCGTTCGGCGCGCAGGTTCTGGAGCTGCGCAACTTCGGCCAGAGCCGGTCGCTGGTTCTGATCGACGGCACCCGCGCGGCGCCGTTCAGCTTCCGCAACTCGGTCGATGTCAACGCGATCCCCGCCTCGCTTATCAGGCGCGTCGATGTGCTGACCGGCGGCGCGGCCGCCGTTTACGGTGCGGACGCGGTCGCGGGCGTCGTGAACTTCATCCTCAATGACGAGTATAAGGGCATTCGCGGCACCGCGACCAGCCGACTGTCGGTCAGGGGTGGCGCGCAATATGGCGGTTCGCTGATGCTGGGCACCGGCATCGGTGATCGTGGCAACCTCGTGATCGCGGCGGACTATACCCAGCGTGACGGCGTTCGGGCGGGACAGCGCGACTGGGCCGCAACCCCCAATCAGACCATTCCCAGCATCGGCGGCGTCTTCACCGATGTCGCCAGCGGTCGGCGCTTCGGCTTTACCGACGACGGCGCCTTTACGACCACGCCCTCGGCCACCTCGAACCTCTCGGCCAGCTATCCGCTGATCTCTCCGCTCAAGAGGATCAACGTGGCGGCGCTCTACAAATATGAAATTACGCCGCAGGTCGAAATCTATGGCCGCGCGATGTACACCAACGCCCGGACCGAGGAGACCGGCACGCCGGGCGCGGCCCCGGCCTCGGTCAACCGCACGGTGGCGATCAGCGCGACCAATCCGTTCCTGACCGACGCGATCCGCAACCAGCTGACATTCGTGAACGGCTCGGCACAGGTGAATGTGTCGCGCTCGCTCGCCGAGCTGGGGCTGATCACCTATGCGACCGAGCGGAACACGTTGCAGTTCCAGTCCGGCCTGCGCGGCCCGTTGACCGATGCGGTGCGGTGGAACGTCTATGCGCAATATGGTCGCTCGACCGAATCCTCGTTGATCTCGGGCGATGGCGTGGTCAACAACGCGGCTGGCGCGAACAATTTCGCGTCGATCGTCAACACCGTGAACATCTTCGGCCCACGGCAACCGAGGCTTGCCGCCGCGCTGGGCAGCACGATCGACGGCTTCAATCGCAAGCGTGACCAGTTCGTAACCGCCGCGACGATCAGCGGCAGCCTGGCCGACCTGTTCTCCCTGCCGGCGGGCCCGATCGGCTTTGCGGCGGGCGTCGAATATCGCCGGGAGACTGCGAGCATCAACCAGGACAGCGCGCTGCTGACCGGCAACACCTACCGCCAAGGCGTGCAGGGCGCATATAAGGGGGCGTTCGACGTCGCCGAGCTTTATGGCGAAGTGCTCGTCCCGCTGATCCACGACACGCCGTTGATCCGCAAGCTGGACATTGGCGGTGCGTATCGCCTGTCGGACTACAACCTGTTCGGCACGCACGGCACCTGGAAGGTCGAAGGCAATTGGGAGGTCGATCGCAACCTGCGGCTGCGCGGTACCTATCAGCGTGTGCTGCGGACCCCCAATTTCGGCGAGTTCGCCGCCTCCACCTCATCCCTGCCGCTCAGCAATCTCGTCACCGTCGATCGGCTGAAGCCTCGCTATGGGGGCGATCCGTGCGTGCTGGGCACCGGCAACGCGGCGCAGTGTGCGCGCCTGGGCGCACCGGCCGTCGGCTCGGCCAATTCCAACGCCGCGAGCTACCTGACCGGCAATTATTATTATGGCGGCAATCCCGACATCAAGCCGGAGACAGGCTATACGACGACGGCGGGCGCGGTGTTTACCCCGACCTTCCTGCCCGGCCTGAACGTGACGTTCGACTATTATAATCTCGACCTGCGCGGGGCCGTCGGCGTGATCCAGCCGATCGCGGCGATCACGAGCTGCTACATCACCAATCCGACGGCGGGCAATCCGCTGTGCGCACTCGTCACCCGCAACGCGAATGGCAGCTTCGCCGACGCGTTCGTCAACAACCAGAATCTGGGCCGCCTGCTGCAGCGCGGCTTCGACATTTCGGCGGCCTATACGCTGCGCGCGGACTGGTTGCCGGGCAGGGGCCTGCGCGCCAGCTATCAGGGCAATATCGTCACCTCCTATCTGATCCAGGCGAACCCGACCGTGTCCGCGGTGCAGTGCAAGGGCACGTTCGGCGCGACCTGCTCCAGCGACGGCACGACGCTGGTACAGCCCGCCTATCGGCATACCGCCGGGATCGGCTGGCTGCTCGACAAGGGGGTGATCCAGTTCGACTGGCAGCGCATCGGCAAGGTCCGATCGAGCACGGTCGGATCGACGGAGACGATCAAGGCACAGGACACCTTCGACCTGTCGGCATCCTATGATTTCACCGACACCGTCACGATGAGCGCGGGCGTCTACAATCTGCTCGACCGCAACCCGCCGCGCGTATCGACGGGGGGCGTGTTCAACACCTTCCCCGACACCTACGACATCCTGGGACGGACGATCGGCTTCTCCCTGACCGCGCATCTCTGATCACTCAGCTTAGCCATAGCGCCCGGCCCGATCCGAGGGGCGGGCGCGATCGTTTTTCGCCCGTGGACGTCCGGTCCGAAGCAATCGGAGCATGTTTCGATGATGTTGCCCTTCTCTCTGGCCGACTGGCTCGTCATCGCGGCCTATCTGCTGCTGCTGGTCGCGGGCGGATGGATATTCACGCCCCGCAAGACCGAGTCGGCGCGGGAGTATTTTCTGGCGGGGGGCAATGTTCCCGTTTGGCTCGCCGCGCTTTCGGTCCTGTCCGCAACCCAGTCGGCGGCGACCTTCCTTGGCGGGCCGGACTATGGCTATCGTGGCGACCTGACCTATCTCAGCGGCAATATCGGCGGGCTGATCGGTGCGGTCTTCGTCGCCCATGTCCTGATCCCGCGCTTCTATGCGATCCGTGCCACCACTGCCTATGAGTTGCTGACGCTGCGTTTCAGCGAGCGGGCCACGCGCTGGGCGGGGGGCATGTTCCTGGTGGGCCGCGTCTTTGCCGGTGGTGCACGGGTCTATCTCGCCGCGATCGCGCTTGCGATGGTCGTGACGGGCAGCGTCGGTGCGCAGGGGATCATGATCGCGGCTGCGGCACTGGTCGTCGCCAGCGTGGCGTTCACGTTTGTGGGCGGCCTGAAATCGGTTCTGTGGAACGACCTGATCCAGTTCATCGTCTATATCGGGTCGGCGGTGGCGGTGCTGGTGTTCCTGCGCCTGTCGATCCCGGCCTCCAACGCCCAGATCCTGGACGCGCTGGCCCATACGCCGGAGGGTGTCGACAAGCTGCGCCTGTTCGACTTTTCGCTCGATCTGTCGCGACCCTTTTCGATGCTGGCGATCGTGACAGGCCTCGCGCTGCTCTACATCGCGAATGCGGGCATGGATCAGGACACCACGCAGCGCCTGTTGTCGTGCAAGGACGCGAAGACGGGCGCGCGTAGCCTTTACCTTTCCGTCCTGGCGACGGTGCCGACGGTGGGCATGTTCATCGTGATCGGTCTGCTGCTCTACATTTTCTACGACCGACCAGACCTGATGGGCGGGTCCGGAGCCGTCGCGGCCAGCCAATTCGGTGGCGAGAAGATCAGCATTTTCATGCATTATATCCTCACCCAATTGCCGGGCGGCCTGCGAGGCCTGGTGACGATCGGCATTTGCGCGGCGGCGGTGGCGACGACCAATTCGGCCCTCAACGCGATGTCGTCCGTCCTGGTGCAGGATTTCTACCGTCCCTGGCGTGATCGGCGTGGGCCGGTCGACGAGCATCATTTCGTCCAGGCGGGGCGCGCGGGCATGGGCGTTATCGGCTTTGCGATGTTCGTGATGGCCGTCGCGTCCTTCTATTGGCAGCGTTACAGCTCGATGGGTCTGCTGGAGTTCGCGCTTCAGGTCATGGTGTTCAGCTATGCCGGCCTGCTGGGTGTCTATTTCACCGCGCTGTTCACCACACGAGGGACGACCGGATCGGCGATCGCCGCGCTGCTGATCGGCTTTGTCACGATTGTGTTGCTGCAACCTGCCATTGCCAGGGCGATCGGTCTGCCCCTGGCCCTTAACGGGTTGTCCTTCCCGTTTCAGCTTTGTCTGGGCACGGCCGTCGCGTTTCTGGTCTGCGCCGCACCCGCTGGCACCGCTCCGCACCGAGGTCGTTGATATGATGAACACCGAAGCGCTCGATCCCCGTTTCCTCGATCTCGATCTCTGGCCGACCCAGTTCGCCGTCGAGGCGATGTTGGAGGGGCAGATGGCGGCCATCGCGGCCCTTCAGTCCCAGGTCGCCGCCATCGCGCACGCTGCCGAAGCCGCCGCCGCGCGATTGGGGCAGGACGGGCGGCTGGTCTTCGTGGGCGCAGGCACATCGGGGCGCCTCGCGGTCCAGGACGGGACCGAGCTTCACCCCACCTTCGGCTGGCCGATGGAGCGCATGATCTTTCTGATGGCGGGCGGCATGGGCGCACTGACCGAAGCGCGCGAAGGGGCGGAGGACGATGTCGACGCCGCGCGCAGGGACATCGACGCCTGCGGCATCACGCCGTCCGATGTCGTGATCGGCGTCGCCGCCAGCGGGCGGACGCCCTACACGGTCGCGGTGATCGAGCGAGCACGTGCGGTCGGTGCGCTGACGATCGGCATCACCAACAATCCGGGAATGCCGCTGACCGAGCGCGCCGAGCATGTCGTGGTCGCCGATACCGGCAGCGAGGTTCTGGCGGGCTCGACCCGGATGAAGGCCGGAACGGCGCAAAAGGCGGTGCTGAACCTGTTGTCGACTGCGGTGATGCTCCGGCTCGGTCTCGTCTATCGCGGGCGGATGGTGGCCATGCGCGTCTCCAATGCGAAGCTCTTGCAACGCGGTCGGCGCATGGTTCAGGATATTGCCGGAGTGGATGCCGAGGTGGCGACACGCGCGCTCGAACGGGCGGACAACGACATTCGACTGGGCATCATCGTCGCCAAGGGACTCCCCGTCGAGGAGGCTGCGGCGCTGCTCGACCGCCATCGCGGCAGCCTGCGCGGTGTCATGCGGGCGCTCGGCGAACGGGAGGCGTAACGGTGCGCGATATAGCCTGGACGCGAAGCGACGAAGCGACGCCGCTATACATGCAACTGGCCCAAAGCCTGCGCGAGCACATCAATGGCGGCGGCATCGATCCCGGCAGCGCTCTGCCCTCGGAACGCGAACTCAGTGAAATGGCGGGCCTGTCGCGGGTGACGGTCCGCAAGGGCCTCAAGCAGTTGATCGACGAAGGGGTGCTCATCAGCAAACATGGCTCGGGCACCTTCGTCGCGCGGCAGATCGAAACGGCGGGGGCGAAGCTCACCAGTTTCAGCGACGACACCCGGTCGCGCGGACAGGATCCGGGCGTCGTTTGGATATACAAATCCTATGCGTTGCCGACCGAGGAGGAAGCCGCCGCGCTGGAAGTGGCGCCCGATGTCCGCGTCGCGCGGCTTGGGCGTGTCCGTCTGGCGGGCAACGAGCCGCTGGCGATCGAACATGCGGTGATCCCGGCCATTTTCATGCCCGATCTCGATGCGCTGGGCGACTCGCTCTATCAGGCGCTGGACGTGCATGGTTTCCGACCGACATCGGGGACGCAGCGTATCCGCGCCTCGCTCGCGACCGAGACGGAAGCCGGAATCCTGAGCGTGCGACAGAATTCCGAGGTGTTGCGGATCGAACGTTGCACGCGGATCCCCGACGGCCGCGTCGTCGAATTCACCCGTTCGGTCTATCGCGGCGATCGCTATGAGTTCGTGACGGATCTGAACGTCGTGTGATCCCGCGCCTGCGCCGATCCGTTGGACGGCCCGGCGAGCGGGGCCATCATGGAACGGTTTGCGCGCCGCAACGCTTTTGTGTCGCGGCGCTGATGCTGCGCATGGGAAGGCTTGGCATGGCGGACGACAAGGTTGCGACCCTCTACCGGATGGTGCTTCCCGAGCATACATGCCCCTTCGGTGTCCGGGCGAAGGCGATGCTGGAGGCAGCGGGCTTTGAGGTGGAGGATCATATCCTCTCGACCCGCGAAGAGGTGGAGGCTTTCAAGGACGAGCAGGGCGTCGCCACCACGCCGCAGGTCTTCATCGGGAGCGAACGCATCGGCGGGAGCGATGCGCTGGAGGCCTATCTGGCCGGATGATCGCGGCGGCCCGATCACGCTGGCTGTGCCGCCAGGACGGACGCCGGCAAATGGCCCCGCCCTGCGGCAAGTGGCGGTTGAACGGACGAGAGCGCGGCATCTAGGGCGGCGGCGAGCGCCAGCGCGGCATTGCCCCGCACCATGGTTTCATGGTCTCCGGCGATTTCCCGAACCGTGATCCGGCCTTTCAGAACCGCGTTCCAGCCCGAGTCGCCATGCCGTGTCGTCGGCTGCATCAGCAGGACGTTTCCGCAATAGGGGGCGGCGACATAGGAGCGCGTCGCCTGCTCGACCCGCTGGCTGAAGCTGGCATCATCGGGCCGGATGCCGACCCGCCGTCGCAGCAGTTCGGCCATCCGCCGTCTCATCCCGCCCGCCCCAGGCCGATCCGCATCCAGCAGGGCGAGCAGGCCGACCTCGTGGCCCGCTTCCGTCAATTGCCGTGCCAGTTCATAGGCGACGATTCCCCAGCGGCACCACCCGCCCAGATAATAAGGGCCGTTCGGTTGCGCTGCCAGCAGATGACGCCGCAGCCGGGCCGCCACCGCTAAGATCGATAGCGGTCCGCCGCCCAAGGCATCTTCGTCAACGGGATCGATGTTGAGCGCGAAGACGGGCTGGTCGGCGGACAGGCCCCGCAGCATCGTCCGCATCAATGGTCCGGTGTCGAGCCAAAAGAGTGGCGGTCGATGGCCGTCAGGGTTGAGCAGCATCGCAGCCCCGTCCATCGGCTGGTTCCCCGCTGCGATGCGTGCCGCCATCGCCGACAGGGTGGAATGGCGCATCAACTCGATCAGCGGCAAGCGCACGCCAAAGACCGTCTCGATCCGGCGGCTGAGCCGCACCGTCATCAGCGAATAGCCGCCCAGATCGAAGAAATCATCGTCATCGGCGACGCGCGCCAGGCCCAGCAGGTCGCACCAGATCGCGCTTAATCGTCGATCGATGGCGTCGACGGCCTCGACCGGCACCGATGCCGGTGCATCGGTGGAAGGATCGGGCAGGGCGGCGCGATCGATCTTTCCATTGGGGGTCAGTGGCATCATGGCCAGGAAGACGATCCGATCCGGGATCATATAGCCCGGCAGATGGCTCGCGAGGAAGGACTTGATCTCGCGGGCATGAAGCCCTTGTCGGCGCGGCACGACATAGCCGACCAGAAGCGGCTCGCCCGAGGCGTCGGTCCATAATCGCACCGCCCCCCATGCCGCGTCGGGATGGAGGGCCAGTGCCGCCTCGACATCGCCCAGTTCGATCCGGAAGCCGCGCACCTTTACCTGATCGTCGATCCGCCCCAGGCAATAGAGTGCGCCGCGCTCGTCGAAGCGCCCGAGATCGCCGGTGCGATAGACCCGCGTCCCGTCCGCCATCTGGACGAAACGCTCGGCGGTCAGGTCGGGGCGGTTGCGATAGCCGCGTGCGACGCCGGTCCCGCCGATCACGATCTCGCCCACTGTGCCGGTGGGGACGGGGTTCAACGCCGCATCGGTGACCTGCACGGCGATGCCCGCCATCGGCCAGCCGATAGGTATGGCGTCATGGCTGGGCGTCACGTGGCATGCGGTCGACCAGACGGTCGTCTCGGTCGGTCCATAGATGTTCCAGAGTTCGTCGCATCGGTGCAGGAGTCGGTCGGCCATTGGCCGCGTCAGCACCTCGCCACCCGCCAATATCCGCAATCCCGGCTGGCCGCTCCAGCCATATTCCAGCAGGGATCGCCAGGTAGACGGGGTTGCTTGGACCAGATCGGGGCGATAGGCATCGAAAGCCGCCGCGAGCCGCGCGGGGTCGGCCGCTTCCTCCAACTCGATCAGCGCCAGAGACCCGCCGACGAAGAAGGGCAGGAACAGGTCCGGCACCGAAAGATCGAAGCTGAGCCGGGTGATCCCCATGATCCGTTCGCCGGTGCGAAACCCCGGGATGGCCGCCATCGTCTTCAGAAGGGCCACCAGCGAGCCATGCTCGATCTCCACGCCTTTGGGGCGACCGGTCGAACCGGAGGTGAAGATGACATAGGCCAGCGTGTCGGGCGTGACCGGCGGCGTAGGGAGGCAGAGCACGGGATCACGGTCATCCTCGGCGATCATCATCGGCACGCCCAGATCGCCCAGCATCGCGGCATAGCGTTGATTGGCGACGATCAGCGCCGGGCGGGCATCCTCGACGATATGGGCGAGCCGGGTCGGGGGTGTCGTGGCGTCGATCGGAAGATAGGCCGCCCCGACCTTGAGCACGGCAAGCAGCCAGGCGGGCAGATCGACGTCGCGCGACAGACAAAGGCCGATCAGGGGATGGTCCTCGGTCAGGGCATGAGCCAGCCGGGCTGCCAGTCGCTCGACCCGTTCCGCGAGTTCGCGATAGCTATATCGTCTTCCTTGCGCCTCGACAGCGGTTGCATCGGGTTGGCACCGGGCATGATGCTGGAATGTTTCGGGAAGCGAGCGCCATGCCCGCGACGCGACATGCGTGACCGTCTCTTGCTGACGCAGCACCTTCATCCCCTTCCTGTTCCCTCGATCCGGTTCTGACCGGTGAGTATTTCATCGAAGGAAGCGCCGGTCCGCGATATGTCGAATGATGCATTGCGGGGGGAACATGGCGGCTAGGCGGGAACCATGGTGTTTCCCTCCCTTTCCCGCGATGCGCTACCCCGCGAAGAGGCAGGGGCCGAGCGGCCGAAACTCTTCCTCAACGGCAAATTCTATTCCGGCGGGACGAACGGCGTTCACCGGGTGGCCGACCGGCTGCTGCGCGAACTCGATGCGCTGGCGATCGCGGGGGCGGCTCCGGCGCGATGGGACATGCGGCTGCTTCTGCCGCAGGGGGCCAATTGGGCCCCGAGCTTCGCCGCGATCACCCCGATGCCCCAGCGGCGCGGCCATAGCCAATATTGGGAGCAGGCGATCCTGCCTTTCACGGCGCGTGGCGGTGTGCTGGCCAGCTTCGCCAACCTCGCGCCAGGATGGCACCCGCGTAAGGTGACGATGGTGCATGACGCGCAATTCCTTCTGTCTCCCGAAAGCTATGCGCGCAGATTGCGTTGGGGATATCGGCTGCTCGTGCCACGGGGTGCGCGGTCGAGCCGGGTCGTGCTGACCGTATCCGACTATGCGCGCGACAGCTTGGCGACGTTCGGCATCGCCCCTGCCGCGCGCACCCAGGTGGTTCATAACGGGGCGGACCATATTCTGGACGTTCCGGCCGATCAGTCGGTGCTGGTCGAACATGATCTGGTGCCCGGCGCTTATGCCGTGATGTTCGGATCTGCCTCTGCCTATAAGAATGTCCGCATCGTCTTTGCCGCCTTTGACGATCCGCGACTGGCCGCAATGCCGCTGGTCGTGATCGGTCCTTCACGCCGGACGCTGGAGGCCGCCGGATTGCGGCCGCCAGCGGGCGCGGTGTTCGTCGGCGGGGTCGACGATGCCGGTCTGCGCGGCCTGTACGAAGGCGCGCATTGCCTGCTCTATCCCTCCCGCACCGAAGGTTTCGGCCTGCCCCCGGTCGAGGCGATGCTGTGTGGCTGTCCGGTCGTCGCGGCCCCGGCGGGGGCCATTCCCGAGGTGTGTCGCAACGCCGTGATCTATGCCGGAATGGACGATGTCGGCGAATGGGTCGGCGGCGTCCTGGCCCTGCGGGAGCCGGACCGGCGTGCCGCCAGGATTGCCGCCGGCCGGGAACGTGGTGGGCAGTTCACCTGGGCGGCGGCGGGCATCAGGCTGGCGGAGATATTGAACAGGGTCCTGACGTCCTGACGCGACGATCGGCCCCGCGCAGGTCGAGACCGAAATGGCTCTCGGCCAGCTGGAAGAGGCGCGCCGCATGACGTTCGGGCGACAAGAACTGGCGCAGCTCTTCCCGCCGCCGCGTCGGGGCGGGGGGCGAGCCCAGCATATGGTTCAGGCGTGCGGCGAACAGGTCGGGCTGCCCCGGATCGAATAGCTGTCCGCCGCCGAACCGGCGGACCAGTTCACCCGCGCCCGCGCGGGCCGAAACCAGCACCGGCACGCCGGCCGCCATCGCCTCGGGGACGATCAGCCCCCAGGTCTCGTTCCACAGCGAGGGCAGGACGACGACGGCGCAGGATCGCATCGCCGCCGCCATTTCCTCGCGCGGCTGCCATGGCCGATGGGTGATCCCCGATGTGGTACCAAGCAGCGGCTCCAGCGATCCCTGGCCGACGAACAAGCCCGTCCGGCCCGTGGTTCTAAGCGTCTCGACGAGCAGCGCGACGCCCTTGTCCGGTTCCAGCCGTCCGAAATAGCCGACATCATAGGCCGGTTTCGGCGCGGAGGCGGGCGCGGCGTCCGGGAATTGCAGGGGGTTGTAGAGCACGGCATGGCGCTGATCGGGCAGCAGCGGCATGGCGGTTCGCTGCGCATGTTCGGACAGGTGCAGGAAGAGGCGACGGTCGCGCGCGACCGGGATCGACATCTGCCGGACGGCGTGCCGCGCGAGGCGGCCGAGCTTCTGCACCCGACCCTGTCGGTCGCAGTTGGTCGTCAGGCAATGTCCGCTCATCGGCCGCCGGGCGCAGGGCTGACCTTTTCGAAAGTCGTAATAAATGCCGTTCGGACACGCCCAGAAATAGTCGTGCATATAGACCATGGTCGGAAACCGGCTGGCGATGCGCAGTCCGGCGGGGGACAGATAGCGCGTCCATTGGTGGAGGATGACCAGCGTCGTGTCACGATCCATTCCCGCCAATTCGCTCGCCAGCGCGGCGTTGGCCCGCGAGTTGTATATGGTGCGCAGCATCGATCCGGCACCGCCGCCACGCAGGTCGCCGCCGCGCAGGTCGCTGAACCGATCGGGCTCGATCCCCGCATTGCCGCCGAAGCCCGCAACGGCATGGACGTCCGCGCCCGCCGCTCGCAGCGCTCGATAACTGTCCAGCGCAGCATGACCGGCTCCGCCGCTGCCCGGCCCCTCACCGCCGATATAATCGGACAGCAGGATGACCCGTCCTTTACGCATGCGCCACCCGCCCCAGCCCGCTCGGCCCGCCTCGGGGTATCGGCGACAATTCGGCATAGAGCGCCGCCAGTTCGGCATTCATCCGCCCTGCAGTGAACATAGCCTCGTAACGGGCACGGCCCGCCGCACCCATGGCGCGCCAGGTCGGACGATCGTGGCGGGCGAGCGTCCGCATCAGCCGCGCCGGATTGTCGGGCGGCACGAGATAGCCGGTCTCTCCATCGACCACGATCTCCCGCAATCCCCCGACGTCCGAGGCGACGACCGCACAGCGCCCGCACATGGCCTCCAGCGCGACGAGGCCGAAACCCTCCCAGCGCGAGGGGACGACGACGACATCGGCGGCGGCGATCTCGGTCGCGACCTCGGACAGGGAACGCCAGCCCAGATATTCGATCTGCGGGCTGCGTTTGCGCGGGGCGGTGGCGGGACCGGCCACGGCCTTGCCGATGACCCGTACCGCGACCCGGTCCTGGATCGGCTCGACCGCATCGAGCAACGTGTCGAAACCCTTTTGCGCATCGAGTCGCCCGACGAATAGCACGCGAACCCGCTCATCCTGCCAACGCGCCGGACGTTCGCTATGCAGGTCGGTGATACCGTTCAGGACCAGCGTCAGCGAGGAAGGGGCGATACCGATCCGCGCACCCTCGCGCCGTTCATGGTCGGAGATCAGCACGATCCGGTCGGCGGCGGGGGCGAGCAGGCGTTCGATCCCCTCGACCAGACGCCGTTTCCACGCCGATGATCGTCGATCGAACGCCCAGCCATGCGGGCAATAGATGATGCGGAAGGGCGCGCGTCCCCAGGCCCCGTACATCAGCCGAAGCACCGCGCCCGCGAAGGTGGAATGCGCATGGACGATGGTCGGTTCGAACCGCTGGATCGCATGGCGGATCGCGGCGGCCAGCGACATCATGCCGAAGATCGAACGATGGCGCCGCCGCCAGGGCATCAGCATCCGCCGGTCGACTCCGCTCAGATGCGCGGCATGCTGTGCGGGGACCAGCGCGCGGACATGTTCCGCACCATAGCGCCGCGCCTGATCGTACAGGATTTCCGTCAGATAGGTCCCAACCCCGCCCTGCGCGGACTCGGCAATGTGAAGAATCCTCATCATGCCCTCCGAAAAGCCGGTGATGACCCAGGGCCTAACCATGGCCTGCGGCGGCAACCCCATCATTTGACGTGACCGTGCGAGGCCCGGCGTGATCGGATGGCGCATGACGCATTATGATGTCGGAGGAGGAATGGAGGGGGCGGTTCATCCGGTCGGGGTGGTGCCGACGCGGCGGACCTTGTGGACCGTCCAGGCGATGCGCGGGATCGCGGCGCTGATGGTCGTGATCGGTCATAGCCAAAGCGCGGCCGGACGGCTCATGGCCGCATCGGGCGAGCACTTCGTCCGGTCGACCGTCATGCCATGGGGGGCGGGGGTCGATCTGTTCTTCGTCCTGTCGGGCTTCATCATGGTCCACGCCTCGACCCGCCTGTTCGGGCGGCAGGGGGCTCGCAGCGAATTTCTGCGGCGGCGATTGGTGCGGATCGTGCCGCTCTATTGGCTGGTGACCACGCTGTTCCTGATACTGCTGGCGGCGGCGGCGCTGAAGGGCGGCGATCCTTTCCCCGGCATGGGGGCGATCCTCGCCTCCTATGCGTTTTTTCCGGCGGACACCTATAGCGACGGGCGGTTCTTTCCGGTCTTCGATCTCGGCTGGACGCTCAATTACGAGATGTTCTTCTATACGCTGTTCGCGCTTGTCGTGCCGCTGGCCCGTCGGCGAGCGCTGGCGGCGGTCGGGGGCCTGTTGTCGGTCGCCGTCGTCATCGGCATGTTCGCGCCGGGGCCGTCGCCGCTCTGGTTCTGGACGCGACCGATCATTCTCGACTTCGGGCTGGGGTTGATCGTCGGTGCGCTGGCGGGGCGGGGGGTGAGGCTTTCGCGCGGCGTTCGTATGGTCCTGGCGCTGGTCGGCGTCGGCCTTCTGGTGGCCGATCCGTTCCGGATCTTCAACGGGCCCGTCGGCATAACCGTGGGCAATGGCTGGCCGCGCGTGCTGTGCGCCGGGCTGCCGATCGCGGCGATATTGGCGGCGGCGGTGCTGGGCCCGGAACCGGCGACGCCGCGCCTCCTAAGGCCTGTTTCGCACCTGGGAGATGCCTCTTATTCCCTGTATCTCTTCCACCCGTTCGCGCTGATCGTGACCGAAAAGCTGGTGCAGAAACTGGCCTTCGCGCGCGGTGTCGAGGGGTGGCAGTTGGTGCTGTTCATGGTCGCCGTGGCGCTTGGCATCGCGCTGTGCGTCCATCGCTGGATCGAGCGGCCCATGACCGCCGAACTCGCGCGTCGCTTATCGCGCGCGGTCCCGCCCTTGCCGCGAACCGTCGCGGCGCATTCAGGAGAGTGACGATGCAGAGCCTGCGCCATCGATTGCGCCATTGGACCGGACGAGCCGACGCTTTCGCACCGGAGCCGGGGCTGGAGGCGATCTATCGCGATCTGTTCCTGCGCGAGCTGGCAATGCTGGGGGAGCGGGACCGGTTCTTCCCCACCGGTGGGGCGGCCAATTACAGTCTTCTCTATCTGATCCTGCGGATCGGGTTGGAGTTCCGGCCCACGTCCGTCCTCGATGTCGGGGCGGGGCAGAGCAGCCTGCTCTGGGCGATGCTGCAGAGACGCGGGCTGGTCGGCGAGGTGCTGACGCTGGAGAATGACGTTACCTGGGGTGAGCGGATCGCCGCACAGGTGACGCATGAGGTGTTGGTGACGCCGCTGACCACGCGTCAGGTCGGCGGACGTGCGGTGACGACCTATGACTGGGCTGCGGCGAAGGCTGGGCGCCGGTTCGAGGTGATCGTGTGCGACGGTCCGCGTGGTACGCCCAGCTATTCCCGTGCCGGTGTCTTGGCGATGCTGGAGGATCTGCCGCCCGACTTCGCGCTGATCCTCGACGATGCTGAACGCGACGGTGAGCAGGACACGGTGTCGGCGATCCATGCCCGGCTTCAGGCGGAGCGGATTGCCTATGGTGTCGGTGTGGTGCGAGCCGCCAAGACGCAGGTCGTCTTCGCGGGCGGACGATTCCTGCCGGCTACCTTCCTGTAACCGCCGTCTCCGGCGCCGTGCCGCGTGCCAGCAGCGCGGAGAGCGTGCGCCGGACATGCAGGTGAAGTGCAGCATAGCTGGCGAGCACCGTTGCGCCATATATCGCGGTCGCCCCGATCCAACCCGTCCAACTGCCCGGATGCGTGCCGCTGGTGACGGCGACCGCCAACACACCCGCGCCGGTCGCCAGAAGGGCAGGGGCCAGCGCCTTTGCGAGCCGGTCCGGGGTCAATCCGGTCAGGGCCACGGTCATCGTCAGGAAAACGAGGCTGAGCAGCGAGATGGCGGCGGTATAGGCCTGGACCATCGCCATCAGGCCATGCGGCAGGGTGAGGACGAAGGTCGCGATCAGGATCGCGGTGTTGGCGACGCTCAACAGGAATTGCGCGCGCACTCGCCCCGCGATCATCAGCAGGGCCCCGTTATACGACGCGATCGCCTGCAACGCCCCCGCCGGGGCCAGCCAGGCGACGATTGCGGGCACCGCCGCCCAATGGCCGGACAGGAGGCTATGCACCGGAAAGGCCAGACCGAAGGTCAGATAGATCATTGCGGGCGTGACAATCAGCGCCGTCGCGGACAATACGCCCTCCACCGTTGCCTGGGTTCGGGGCCCATGCGGGTCTTCGCCGCGCAGGGTAGAGAGGAGGATACCGCTGGTCGGCCAGGTGATCGCCATCAGCGGTGCCAGCATGAACTGATAGGCCAGCCCATACACGCCGACCGCCGCCGACCCCAGCCATGCGCCGATCAGCAGATTGTCGCTGTTCCGTGCCAGGAAGTTGAGGATGTTGTTCGCCAGCACCCAGGTGCCGAACGACAACAGCCCGCGTAGTTGCCCGAAGCCCATATTCGGCCGTAATTCCCGGCGCGTCGACCAGCAGAACGCCGCGACCCGCATCGCCTGGACCAACAGATTGTAGAGGACAAGCGACCAGACGCCCGCTCCCTGCCACGCCGCGGCCAGTCCGGCGGCGGCGGCGATGGCGATGGCGGCGGCCTCGATCTGCGCGATCCGGGCGTAACGAAGCTCGCGTTCCATCAGCGCGCGCGGGGTCGCGGCGGAGATGGAAAGGACGACCACGCCCGCCATCCCGGACATGATCGGGGCCAGCCCCGCCATGCCGATCGCCTGTTGCAGCGGCCAGGCCCCTGCGATTAGCAACCCGGCGCAGCCCACGCCCCCGGCGATCATCGCCCCCATCGCGGCCCCCGCCTCGTCGCGCGAAAGGGTCGGGGCGCGGGTGATGGCGCTGGTCATCCCCAGATCGGTCAGCATCGCGATCAGCACAAGGAACGGCGTGGTGAAGACGATCAGTCCGTAATCGCCGGGAAGGACGAAGGCGGCGATGACAATGTTCATCCCGAACTGAACGGCGTTGCGATACAGGCTGAGCCCCGACATCGAGAGCATGTTCTTGGCAAGCATGGCGATCTCCCCGCTTGCCCATGCCCTGACCATGGCGCGGCCCCAGGCCATGCCTCATTTGAGGCAATGGGGGACAGGCGGTGGCGTAAGCTCGGCGACATGGGCATCTCGACAAAGGGCGGCGTCGCCACGCCGATGGATCGCGATGGTCCGGGGCCGCGTCCGCTGCCGCTGGGCGCGATGGTGGCGCTGGCCGCCGCACTGGCCCTCAACTGGGCACTGGCGGCGGCGCTGCCCAGCACCCTGTTCTCGGGTCTGTCGCTGTTGCTTTTCGTGGCGTTGCTGCTGCTGGTGGGGCGGATCAGCGCGGCGGGACTGATCCTGCTTCTCCCGCTGGTCATCACACGCGGCGCGACCCTGGTATCGTTGTTCGTGATCGAAGCGGGGGCCTATATGCCCGAGGTCAACCGGGCAGGGGAGGCGGGGGACGCCAGTGCGTCCTTCGTCGCCTTCACCGCCTTGTTCTTCCTGATCTTCGCGCTGGTCTTTGCCCGGATGGAGCGGTGGTTCCTCGCCTACGCGCGATCGCCGCTCCTGGATCGGTTGGTGGTCTGGCTCGGCTGGCCGGTGGTCGGGCTATGCATGGCATTGGGCGGACTGGCTTTCCTGCACGGGCTGCAAGGCGGTTTCCCATTGCTCGCCGGGGTGGACCGGTTTCTCTATCGCCGCGAATATAGCAGCGGGCTGGTCCTGATCCTGCTCGACAACAAGTTCCTGTTCGCCGCGATGCTGGGGGCGGTTGCCTTTGCGCCGCGATACCAGCCGCTGCTCAAGACGGCGGCGATCCTGACCTTTCTGGGGCTGACCGGGCTTTATTTCCTGTTCGGCGACAAGTTCTTCACCATCCTGGCCGAGGTCGCCTTCTTCGCCATGCCGTTGCTGCTCGCGCGGCAGGGGCGTCTGGCCGGCACGATGATGAGGCTGGCCGTGCCGGTGGTGGCGCTGCTGTGCGCGGCGCTGGGCGCGACGCTGTATATCTATTCGGGCTATGGCCGCTTGCCGCTCGACCGCACCGTCACGCTGGTCGGCGAGCGTATCGCGGGACAGGGCGAACTCTGGTTCGTCGCGACCCGTGACGCACGCCGGATGACGCAGTGGGATGCGCATCTGGTCGACCGGAACCTCGATGCGCTGGGCGACAAGTCGCCGCCAGCCTCGGCCTTCGCCAATGGTGTCGAGACCTATTATTTCATCCAGCGTTATGCACCCGCCAAGCTGGCCGCCAGTTTCCGCAAGAATGGCGGCTGGGTTCAGTTGACCATGGGCACGGAAGCGATGGCGCTGGTCATGTTCGGCTATGCCGGTGTCGCGGCGGTCATGGCGTTTCTGGGCCTGCTGGTGGCGTTCGCCGCTTTGTATCTCCGCCGGGCCTTTGCGTCCGGCTTTCCGCTCAGCCTGTTCTTCGCGGTCTGGACCTTCCTCCAGGTCTATTTCTCGGCGCAACAGGCCTCGCTCTGGACCATCGCCGCGCCGGGGCAGATCAACCGCTTGCTTCTGTTCGCAACCATCGAGATCGTCCTGCTCGCGGTCAATCGGGCGCAGATCCTGTCCTATTGGGAGCGGGCCAGAGCGGCGATGTTCGCGGCGGGGCGAACGGCATGAGGGTCACGCGGCGGCTGATCCTCGGGGGCGGGCTGGCGCTCTCGGCGATGCCGGGACTGGCGGCGGCGCGGCGCTATCCGCGACAGGTGCTGGCCTTCTATTATCCCTGGTATGGCAACCCGAAGACGAGCGGGCGATGGGTCCATTGGCAGGGCCCGCATGGCGAGGCGCCGCGGCAGAGCCCGACGCTGAACCACCCCATTCTGGGCTTCTACGACAGCCACGACCCAAAGGTCATTCACACCCATATCGCACAGGCCAGGGCCGCGGGGATCACGGCGCTGATCGTCAGTTGGTGGGGCGAGGGTTCGTTCGAGGACAAGGCGATGCCGATGATCCTTGCCGCCGCGCAGGCCGCCGGCCTGCATGTCACCGTCTATCTCGAGCAACAGAAAGAGGGCGCAAGCGGCGCGGCGCGCGACATCGCCTATCTGACCCGAAGCTATGGCGACCATCCCGCCTGGTTGCGGGTGCGAGATCGGCCCGTGCTGTTCCTCTATCTGCAAGCGCTGCGCGACCTGCCCGCGCGGGACTGGCGAAAGGCGGCCGGGCGGGCCTTCCTGATCGGTGACGTGTCGCCGCGCGAGACTCAGGACTTCGCGGCTTGGGCCCCCTTCATGGATGGCATCCATGTCTATGTCCTTGCCCCCTATCTGAAGGGCATGACGCCGCGGCAGATAACGGCCTGGGCCGATAGGACCTATCCTGAATGGCGGCGCAAGACGGGGGGGAGGCTGTTCTGCGCGACGGTCATTCCCGGCTTCGACGACACGCATGTACCCGGCCGTCCTGCACCGCGCCCGACGGTCGACCGCCATGACGGCGCGACCTATCGCCTCCTTTGGGATGCCGCGATCCGCCACGAGGCCGACTGGGTGCTCGTGACCAGTTTCAACGAATGGCATGAGGGTTCCGAGATCGAACCCTCCACCGAATATGGCGACCGCTATCTGTCGCTCACCGCGCGTTTCGCGCGCCGGTTCATGGAAGGCTGAGCGATGCGCATTCTTCATATCAGTTCGGTCTATCCCCCCCATGTCGTCGGCGGCGCGGAAAAGGTCGTCGCGATGCTCGCCGAGGCGCAGGTCGCGCGCGGACATCAGGTAGGCGCGGCCTATCTCTCGCGGGACGCCCAGGCCCCCGGCGAGCGTCACGGCGTGACCGTCCTGCCACAGCGAAGCCGCAACCTCGTCTGGATGGAGGAGGTCTTCGCCGCACCCCGTCCGATGCGGACCGCGAACAAGCTGGGTCAGATGGTCAATTATCGCTGCACCGCCGATGTGGCGCGGGCGATCGGCAGCTTCAGGCCCGACATCGTCCACACCCATTCGATGGTCGAACTGCCGCCGATGATCTGGGCCGCGATCGCGGGCAGCGGCGCGCGGAGCGTCCACACGCTGCATGACTACGACCTGATCTGTTCGCGGGCGACCATGTTCCGCAACGGTCGCTCCTGCGACGGGCGACATGCCGCTTGTCGGATCACCGGCGCCTGGAAGGCGCGGTTCGCGCGCCGGATCGACGCGGTCGCGGCGGTCTCGCAACCGGTGCTGGACGAGCATCGGCGCTTCGGCCTCTTCGCGGATATGGACGGGACGCGAGCACGGGTGATCTGGAACGGCGTCGAGACCTCCCCCGATCATCGGCATACACCCAGGACCGGCGGTTTCGTTTTCGGCTTTCTGGGCCGGCTGGTCCCCGAAAAGGGGATCGAGACCCTGCTTGCGGCGTGCCGCCTGTTGCCCGGGTCCGGGTGGCAGTTGCGGGTCGCGGGCCGCGCACAGGAGGGCGATGCCGCCTATCGGAAGCTGGCCGAGGGGATGCCGGTCACGTTTCTGGGCTTTACGGATCCGGCCGCCTTCCTGCGCGGCATCGACCTGTTGGTGGTGCCGTCCATCTGGCGCGAGCCGTTCGGGCTGACGGTGGTCGAGGCGTTCGCCCAGTCGGTGCCGGTCATCGGATCGAGGCTGGGCGCGCTCGTCGATCTGGTCGGCGCTGTGGGCGAGGAATGGCTCGTCCCGCCGGGCGATCCCGCCGCCCTGGCCGAGCGGATGATGGCGGTGATGCGAGCCGGTCGGGCGGCCTTGCCGCCGCCAAGCGCTTTCGAGGGTGTGTTGTCGGTCGTGACCCCCGATCGGATGCTCGACGCGTACGACTCGCTCTACGCGGATGTCATGGCGTGAAGCCTCGCATCCTGCATCTGTCGAGCCTCTATCCACCCCATATCGTCGGCGGCGCAGAGCGGTCGGTCAGCATGCTGGCGGAGGCGCAGGCGGCGGATGGCTGGGACGTGGCGGCCGCTTGCCTCACTCCTGGCGAGGCGGTGGAGGAGGAACGACACGGCGTCACCGTCTTTCGCATGCCGCACGGCAACGACTTCTGGCTGGAAGACTGGCTGGCCTATAGCCCGCGCCAGCGTGAATGGGCCAAGTTCAAGCAACAGGCCAATTTCGCGATCGAACGCCGCTTCGGCGAGGTGCTGGACCGCTTTCGGCCCACGATCGTGCATACCCATTCGATGGTCGATATTTCGACCCGCGTCTGGCACGCGGCACGCGCCCGAGGCATTCCGATCGTGCATACGTTGCGCGATTTCGACCTGCTCTGCGCGGCCAGTTCGATGTATCGCGAGACCGGGCCATGCGCCGGACGGCATCTGAAATGCCGTGTCCTGACCTTCGCCAAGCAGTTCGACCAGCGGCTGGTCTCGGCGGTGACGGCGGTGGGGGAGGAGGTGCTGTCACGCCATCTCCGCTACGGCTTTTTTCGGCAAGTGCCCGTATCGCGGCGGCGGGTGATCTGGAACACCGCGCGGGTCGAGGGAGTGGGGCCGACCTATATCAAGCCGCCGCTTCGGGGGCCGGTGACCTTTGGCTATCTTGGTCGGATCAGCCCGGAAAAGGGCGTCGATACGCTGTTGCAGGCGGTCCGGCATTTGCCGCCGACCGGTTGGCGCATGCTGATCGCGGGCAAGGCATTGGGGCCGATCGAGCCCTATCGGGCCTTGGCCGAGAATCTGCCGGTGGAATTCATCGGGTTCCAAACGCCCAAGGCCCTGTTCGACCGGATCGATTGCCTCGTCGCGCCGTCCCTATGGGCAGAGCCGTTGGGGCGCACCGTGCTGGAAGCCTATCAGGCGCATGTGCCCGTCATCGGCGCGCGGAGCGGCGGGATTGCCGAGATCATCGCCGATGACGCATGGCTGGTGCCGCCGGGTGATGTTCGGGCACTGGCGGACCGCATGCGTGCGGTGCTGGAGGGCGGACGCCCCGGACCGCCCGAGGGGCGCGAGCGGGTGGTCGCCCGCACGACCCCCGAAGCGGTCGCGCGGGCCTTCGCTCAAGTCTATGCCGACCTGCTTCAATAAGCGCCCTGACCGGTAACGACGCTGCGCGCGGTGCCGAGCAGCACGCGAGCGTAAAGGCGCGGCGACATGTGGCGGGCCATCAGACAGTCCATCGCGACCCGGCGGCGATAGCCGGTGTCGTTGCGTCCGCTGATCTGCCAGATGCCGGTGATGCCGGGCCTGACCGAGCAATAGGCCACGAAATGGCGGCCATAACGCCGCACTTCGGCCGCGACGATGGGGCGCGGGCCGACCAGGCTCATCTCGCCGCGCAGGATGTTGAAGAGCTGGGGCAATTCGTCGATGCTGGTCTTGCGGATGAAGCGACCGATCCGCGTCACGCGCGGATCGTGGCGCAGCTTGTGGTCGCGCTGCCACTCGATGCGCGCGTCGGGATCGCTGGCGAGAAGGCGGGCGAGCCGGGCATCCGCATCCAGCGCCATCGAGCGGAATTTGTAGCACAGGAAGGTGCGACCATCTTTGCCGTAGCGGCGGTGGCCGTAAAGCGCCGTGCCACCGCTTTCCAGCCGGATCAGCAACGCGACGGCCAGCATGAGCGGCGATACCAAGACCAGGACGAAGAAGGCGAGGCCGATGTCGATCACCTGTAAAAATCGGGCGCGACGTCGGAGAATGGAGGCGTGATGGCTGTCGAGTCGCATGGTAACTCCCCTTTTGAGGATGCGAGCACGCAACGCGCCGGAGACCCCCTTTCGCCAATCATTTGATGGGCCCGATCGCCGAAATTGCGGCGGCCATTCTCAATGCATCAAAAGACAAAAATCCTCCCGACAATCGAAGAGAACCGTATAGCAGGTTAGTGTTTGTAAATCGCCGATGACTAATATGATTAACAGATCGTTAAAAAGGCGTATTCAGCGGATTACATGCCGATCTGAGCTACGGAAGCTTGCAAACATAGCTTAACTTTGGCGGCAGGGTGCCGCCGCATGACGCAATCGACAATTCTAAAACGGTGAGACATCGTCAAAGGAGGACGTATGCGCAACGGCGTATCGCGTAGGGGTGCGGCATGTCTGATGGCGGTCCTGATGGCCATCTGCCCCGTATCGGTGGTCGGTGGGCAAAACACCCCGTCGTCCAAGACCAGTACCGCGACGAACCTTCCCATCTATAATTATGTCCTGTCGGGTGGGGACCGGGTGCGGGTGGTCGTGTTCGGCGACCCCGCGCTGGGCGGTGAGTTCACCATTGCGGGCTCCGGGCTGATCGCCCTGCCATTGATCGGCGAGGTGGACGTACGGGGGCTGACCTCGACCCAGTTGCAGGATCGGATCGTCGCGCGTCTGGCCGACGGCTATCTCAAGGATCCGCGCGTCGCCGTCGAGATCCTGACGACCCGGCCCTTCTATATCCTGGGTGAGGTCAACAAGCCGGGCCAATATCCCTTCGCCAACGGCCTGACCGTGCTGGGCGCGGTGGCGCAGGCGGGGGGCTATACCTATC
Source organism: Sphingomonas sp. LC-1 (assembly GCF_025371035.1). Classification (GTDB taxonomy): domain Bacteria; phylum Pseudomonadota; class Alphaproteobacteria; order Sphingomonadales; family Sphingomonadaceae; genus Sphingomonas; species Sphingomonas sanguinis_E. The sequence continues at coordinate 76,180 of NZ_JANZXB010000012.1, forward strand.
GCGCCAAGACCAAGCAGGTGTTCATCAAGCATGTCGGCCAGGATGCCGAGGTCGCAGAAGCGGTGACCGCGACCACGCTGGTGGCGCCGGGCGATACGATACGGATCAAGGAACGCTGGTTTTGATCGGTGCGATCGCGGTACGACGGGGGCCGCGGCTGGCACTCCTGATCGCTGCGGGGGCGAGTACGGCCCCCGGCGGTGCACAGCTTTTGCAGGATGCACGAACGGTCGTCGTCCCGCCCGAGCCGGTGCCGACGAACGGACGATCGGCCTTTGCCCGCGATCGCGATGTGGGCGTCGCCGACCGCGCGCTGCCAGCCTTTACGGCACAGGGGATCACGGTCGGGGCGTTCGATGTGTTTCCGGCGGTATCGGTCGGCGGACTCTTCACGTCGAATGTGTTCGCCAACAACGACAACAGGCGCGGCGATTTCGCGCTGGTCGTGCGGCCGGAAGTGACCGTGCGGACCAGTGCCGGCCCCTATCAGGTCACGGCCTATGGCCGCAGCGACCTGCGGCACTATGCCCGGCATAGCAGCGAGAATAGCGAGGAGGGACTGGCCGGGCTGGAGGGCAGCGTCGCCATCGGTGCGCTCAGCAGCCTGGCGGCGGGGGCAAGCTATGGCTCCTTCATCAATCCCCGCTTTGCCGCGGACTCGCCGATCGATGCCGCCAAGCCGCTCGAATATAATGCCTTCAATGCCTATGGCGGCGCGACGATCGAGGAGGCGAACACCCGCGTCGTCCTTCGTGCCGATGTCGCCGACCTGCGCTTTCGCGATGCGCCCGCCATCGGCGGCGGCACGCTGTTCACGCGCGACCGGGATCGTACCCGGTTTCAGGCGCTGGTCCGGATCGAGCGGGCGATCAGCCCGGCCTTCTCGATCTATGGGGCGGCCAGCATCAACAAGATCGACTTCCGCCTCGCCTCCAACGGGTCCCGCGATTCCAAGGGCTATGGCCTGTATGTCGGGTCGAGCTTCGAGGTGACCGATCTGATCCGCGGCGATGTGCGGGTCGGCTATATCCGGCAGGATTTCGATCTGGCCGCGATACGCCCAATATCCGGGCTGGGGGCGCTGGCCCGTGTCGCCTATGCCCCGACCCGGCTCTGGACGCTGACCGCCACCGCCGAGAGCAGCGTGCAGGATAGCGGCGTGCCCGGCACCGGCGGCTTCCTGCATCGCGGCGGATCGCTCCGATCCGATCATGAGCTTCGCCGCTATCTGATCGCGTCGATCGAGGGCGGCTATTACCGCGACACCTATCGCGGACTGCCCCGGCGGGACTCGCTTCCCTTTGTCGATGCCAGCCTGACCTATTTGTCGCGCAGCCATTGGAATGCGCGCCTCGGCTATCGCTACCTTTCGCGCAACTGCACCTGCTGGGCCGGGGTGACTAATTTCGACGATCATCGCGTCTCGGCGACGCTGACCCTTCAACGATGAGAAACGGGAGAACGAGCGATGGCTAGCCTGCCGATCCGTTACGAAAACGCCGCGCTGGACGGCGCGCGTTCGATGCCCGCCTATCTCGACCGAATGCCCAAGCCGCAGACCGGGCTGATGGACCTGATCAAGGCCTATCGCCGTCACCTGACCCTGTTCCTGGCCGTGGCGGGCGGGATCATGCTCATCGTGTCCGCCTACACATGGCTGCAAACGCCGCGCTATACCGCGACCGCGACGCTGGTCATCGCGCCGCACCCCGCCGAGATCGGATCGGAGCGGACCAGCGCGCTGAGCGACCCGGCCGCCGATTCCAGCGTCGATACGCAGGTGGAATTGTTGAAGAGCCAGACGCTGGCCGCACTGGTCGTCGATCGGCTGGGGCTGGCGGAGGAGCCACGCTTCACCGCGCTGGCTCACAATCCCTCGCCACTCGAGCGCATTCCCGGGCTGGCCCGCACCGTGCCGGCCTTGCCCGCCTCCGCCCGGCGGGATGCGGCGATCGACCGGCTGGCAAGCGGGATCCAGGTTCACCGCAATGCGCAGACCTTCATGCTCAGCCTGTCCTTCGAGCATCACGGCCGGCAACTCGCCACCGCGATCGTCAACACCTATGCGCAAAGCTTCGTCACCCAATCGGGGGCGGTGAAGCGCGAAGGGTCGGACGCCGCCGCCAGCCTGTTGCGCAGCCAGCTCGACGATGCGCGTCGCGAAGTCGAGGAAGCCGATGGCGCGCTTGGCCGGTACAAGGTGGCGCACAATCTGATGAGTGTGCAGGGCGGCACCATCGCGGAGCAGCAGCTCTCCTCGCTCGATGGCCAGGTGGCCCTTGCCCGCGCGGGAGAGGCGGAGGCCAGCGCCCGCCTGCAAACCGCCCGCCAGCAACTGGCACGCGGCTCGGCCGGCGACGATCTGGGGGAGGCGCTCGGGTCGCCGGTGATCCAGCAATTGCGCAGCCAGCGCGCGCTGGTCAGCGCGCAGGTCGCCGATCTGGGCGGGAAATACGGGCCCAAATATCCGCCGCTCGCCGCGGCACAGCGGCAGGTCGCGGACATCGACTCGCAAATCCAGGGGGAGATCAAGCGCACCATCTCCAATCTGGAGGCGCAGCGTGACGTGGCCGCCCGGCGTACCGCTTCGCTCGCGGGCAGTGCCGCCGGGGCCCGGTCGCAGGTCGTGACGAACAATGTCGCTTCGATCGCGCTTGGCGGGCTTCAGCTTCGCTCGGACACCGCGCATCAAAGCTATGCCCAGCTTCTGACCCGGCTGAATGAAATCGGGGTGCAGGGTGCCTCCAGCCAGTCGGATGCGCGCATCGCCAGCCTGGCGGCCGTGCCGGTCCAACCCAGTTCGCCCAATCGACCGATCAACATGCTGGTCGGCGCGCTGCTGGCGGTGGCGACGGGCTTGGGCGTCGTCTTCATGCGGCAGGGCACGGATCGCGGCATCCGTACGCTGGAGGATGTCGAGGGGCGGTTGCAGCTTCCCTATCTGGCGGGGCTACCGACGCTTCACTCGGCAGTCCGCCATATCGGTGGAAGCGACCCGATCAGCGCCCTGGTCGATCATGAGGGCTCCGCCTATGCCGAGGGGTATCGCAACCTCGCCGCATCCGTGCTGCAATCTGCGGCGGCGGGGACGGTGCGGACCATCGCGCTGACTTCCGCGCTGCCCAATGAAGGCAAGACCACGGCGGCGATCGGCCTGGCCCGCATCGTGGCGATGAGCGGGGTCAGCACCGTGCTGGTCGACGCGGACATGCGGCACCCCAGCATCGCCAATGCCCTGGGCCTGCGTCCCGCCGTCGGGCTACAACAGGTGCTGGAGGGCGAGGCGCCGCTGGCCGAGGCGTTGATCCGCGATCTGGACTCGCCGCTCACCATCCTGCCGATGCTGCGCGCGGGGCTGGGCGGATCGGCGGCGCTGGGCAATGGCAGCTTCGACGCCCTGATCGAGGATCTGAAGGCGCAGTTCGATGTGGTGATCTTCGACGCGTCGCCCGTCCTGCCCGTCGTCGACGGGCGATTGGTCGCAAAGAAAGCGGACTCGACCGTCTTGCTGGTCCGTTGGCGCAAGACGCCCGACGCGGCGGTCGAGATGGCGGTGCATCTGCTTCAGACATTGGGGGTGAAGATGACCGGCGTGGCGCTCAGCCGGATCGATCTCCATGCGCTGGCACGCTCGGGCTATGGTGACCCGGCCCAGTTCATGGGGGCCTATCACAACTATTATGCGAATTGATCATGGCCAGCCTCGCCTTGCGCCATCAGCCCGTGCCCACCCGCGCGATCACCAGCGAATTGCTGCTTCACCGCCTGCGCGTGTTTTCGCCGCTCGCGCCGCATGAAGTGGAACTGGTGCTTTCGCTGGCGGAGCAGCCCAAGAACCATGCCGCCGGCACCAGCATCTGTCCGCACGACGATGGCAGCCCCCATGCCAGGCTGATCGTCGGCGGCTGGGCCTGTCGCCCGCGCATCCTGCCCGATGGCCGCCGCCAGATGCTGGGGCTGCTGCTGCCCGGCGACATGATGGGCGACCGGGGGGAGCGGCGTCAGCTGGCGCTCAATCCGGTCGTGGCACTGACCCCGGTCCGCACCATCGGCATCGGCCGATTGATCCATGCGGTCCGCCACCAGCCCCAGGATCATCCCGGCATCGTCCGGGCGCTGGCCGCGATCGATCGATGCGAGGAGACGGCCCTGCTCGATCATGTCGTTCGTCTGGGGTGTCAAAGCGCATTGCAGCGCACGGCGCATCTGCTGCTCGAACTCCATCATCGTCTGTCGGTGATCGGGTTCGTCCATAACGGCACCTATCCCATGCCGCTGACCCAGGACACGCTCGGCGAATTGCTGGGCCTGAGCCTGGTGCACATCAACCGCATCGTCTCGCAGCTCCGGCGTGAGAAGCTGGCCGCGATACGTGGCGGGGTGGTGACGATCGAGGATTTCGCGCGGCTCGCCCTGCTGGCGGATCGGGTGGATCCGACCAGTCAGGTCGGGGATGGTTGAACGGTTCGGCCCGCTGCTGCCCTGCCTGACCACCCTGGCGGTGAACGACGGCAGGAGGGCCGATCTGGGGCGGGGACTGGCAATGGTTTTCGCCTCGTCGGCCCAGGACCGGGATATGGCGACCGCCCGCTTGGCCAGCGGATCGGTGGCCATAAGCCGAAGCAAGGCCTCGGAGTACCATGCCGCGGCATGGGCGCGGCGTGGGCGGATCGGTCTGGACATCGAATCCTTCGCCCGCGTCGCGTTGAACGCCAGCCCGGACGATCCGTGGCTGGCGGATGGCGAACGGCGGATGGTTATCGCCTCGTCCGACCCGGTGACCGAACTCGCCTGCCACTGGGTGCTGCGCGAAGCCTATGGCAAGGCGCTGGGCGTTGGGCTCGCCTTGCCGCTCGACCGGCTGGTGTTTCACGGCCGGGCGGGGCGGATTCGGCTCGACCTGCCTGGATGCGATGCCGGATGGGACTTCCGGCTTTATCGCCGGGACGATCTGATATGCGCCGTCGCCTATCATGCCGGGCCGGTCATGCCCCCTGCGGCAGGAATCCCCCTGGGCCGCTGTCCGACAGATAGAGCGCGGTCAGCACCTGTCGATCGGCACGGGTAAAGGGAATGGGGCGGCCTCCGGCGTCGAGCAGGTTGGAACTCGTCATGTCGCCACCGGGCAGGATCTGGTCGCCACTTTTGGTGCCGTCCAGGGTTGCCAGCATCACGCCGATCTTGTCGAGCATCGCATCGATGGCGGGATCGGCGGTGGACCGGTCATCGAGCAGCGCCCGGATCACGCCGCCATGATAGATGGAGTCACCCAGATGTGCGGTGACGGTCGCGGCAATGGACGCCTCCGGCTCGGCCAGCAGCAACCGGCGATAGGTGGCCGCCACCGCATTCTCCACCAGCAGTGCGCCGATCAGGAAATGGCTGTCGTCCGCATAGGGATCAAAACTCTCTCCCCCGGCGCTGATCCCAGCGCGGCGGGCGGCGAGCGAAAAGGCACCCGTGGGAGACGCCGACAAATCGATTGCGGGCTGACTCGCCGCCGCCGTGCCGATTTGCGCGCGAAGGGCGGTGATATGCGCGGCCTTGTCATCCGCCAGATCCGCAGCCAGTCGGCCGACCACCGGGTCGGCAAAGGCCAAAGACCGCCCGCCGGACACCGCCCCTCCTTGGCCGGTCAGCACCTGGGGCAGTCCGGCACCGCGCGACGCATAGGAGAAATACTGCCCCCCCAGATAGGCGAGGGTCAGGGGCACGCTCAAAGGATGCACTGGAGTAGCGGGTGGCGGGACGGCCGCAACAGGCGGTGCTGCAACGATCGGATCATCGCCGCCACCCCCGCCGCAGCCAGCGAGCAGGGCACCGGCGGACAGCGAGGTCAGAAGTTGCAGGACATGGCGGCGATTACGGGAAAGGTCGAGGCTTTTCATGGCCGCGTGCCCTTTGGTCGAACTCCTTGACGCAAGATTAACAAGCTTAAGAATGGCGTCTAACTACATCAAAAGATGCAGTAAATCGTGATTTTCTTCTATCCCTTCTGGAACTTCTCCACCGACGCGCTCTAGGGGGCGCCGATGACCGTTCCCATGAGCCTTGCCGATATGACCGGCACCCTGCAGACCGCGCTCGACGCCGCTTCCGCCTCCCGCAGCTCCTATACGATTCCGCCGGGCGGACACCGGCTGCTATCGACCGGGCTGGGCTATGCCAGCAATGCCCGCATCCTGGTGGCGGGCGATCTGTATAACGATCACGGTCCCGCCGTGGGCACGCATTACTGCCTGACCAACCGCTCGGGCCGGCGCATGTCGAACGTCACCATCATCGGTTCGGGCGGCGCCTTTGTGGGCAGCGACTCCGATCCGGCGGGTGCCACGCGCAAGGGGCTGGGAATTGTCGGCACCGATGGTTTCACCGTCATCGGCGTCCAGACCGCCGGGCCGCTCACCGGTTTCGGAATGGAGGTCAAGAATTCGACCGGCGGGCACCTCAACGGCCTGAAGCTATTCTCGGGCGTCAATCGTCCGGGGGCGGACGGCCTGCATTTCTTCGGCGCGTGCAGCCGGGTCAGTGGGTCGAACATCGTCGTTCGCAGCGGCGATGATGCCTTATCCTTCACCTCCGAAAACCACGAGTCCATCGATGCGGTGATGGCGCGGATCACGCTGACCGGCATGACCCTCGACACCGCGGCCTTTTCCTGCATCAAATTCTTCACCAGCACGACGACGGGCAAGGCGACGATCCGCAACATCACGCTCAGCGGTATCAAGGGACGGATCACGCAAGGGCCTACCGGATGCCCGCTGATGATGCAGAATAACGGCGTCGCGCAAGGCTGCGAAATTGCCGACATCACCATTGCCAATGCCGATCTGGATTTCGGTGCCGCGACGCAGGAGGGCCCCACGGCCTATCTGACCGACTGCCGCAACGTGACCCTGCGGAACGTCACCCTGCGCGGGCGCCGCAACGGGCAGTTCCTACGGGCCATCCGCTGCACCGGCCTCCGCGTCACGGGGGAGGTGTGGGACACCATCCCCGGCAATCCGATGAACGGCCTGGTCCAGTTGGAATATTGCAGCGATTACGACATCAACCTTGTGGTCCGCTCGGCCAGCGGTGCCCGGCTGGGGTCGCTTCGAGTCCGGAACAGCGGCGGCGACAGCATGATACGCTATATCGGCATGACGGGGGCCTGATCGCGTCCGAGCCACTTTTCGTGCGTCGGCATGTCGATTAAGCCATCGCCCATAGCGTCCCGGCGGTCTGCCGATCGGCGCTAAATGACGCCCATCTCAAGCCGCTCCGATGCGAGGGCTGCCATGCAAGGACTTCCGATGCGTCTTCCTCTTGCCCTTCTCCTCGCTTCGACCATGGTGCTTCCGGCGCAGGCGGCGGTTCATCGCTATGCCGGGTTGACGTTGGCGCCGTCGGGACGCGAAATCGCCACTGTCGAACTCGGCGAGGGCGGGCGTCCGGGCATCGTGGTTCGCAGCGCGCGCGACGGTCGGGTGGAGCGTCGGCTCGATCCTTGCGCGACCTGTAGCTATTCCGGCTTGACCTTCGCGCCGCAGGGCGAAGGCCTGGCGTTTCTGGCGAGCGATCGCAGCCGGGGCGTCGTGACCCTGATGATTGCGCGCGGCGACGCGGTGCGCCCGGTTGCGACGGTCGAGGGATTGGCCTCCACGCCCCGTTTCTCCCCCGACGGCAAGCGGGTGGCGATGCTGATTACGTTGGGCGCGACCAAGGAAGTCGGCGCGACGCAGGCGGGGGCGCGGCAGGTCGGTGAGATCGGCGTCGCCAATGACGAACAGCGTCTGGCCGTCGTCTCCGTCGGGGAAGCGGCGAACGCCAAGGTTACGCCGCTGTCGCCGCAGGGACGCTATATCTACGAATATGACTGGACGCCCGATGGATCGGCGCTGGTCGTGACGTCGGCACTGGGGAATGGCGATGCGAACTGGTGGGTTGCGACGCTCGACCGGGTGGACGCGACCACCGGCGCGGTGACATCGATCGCCAAGCCCGAGACCCAGATCAATATGCCGCGTGTCTCACCCGATGGGAAGAGCGTCGCCTATATCGGTGGATTGATGAGCGATTTCGGTTCGATCGGCGGTGATGTCTGGACGGTGCCGCTGGCCGGGGGCATGCCGACCAACCAGACCAAGGGGCAGCCGATCACCTTCACCTCGCTGAGCTGGACCAAGGGAGGGCTCCGCGCGGCCACGCTTCAGAACGACAAGATGGGTGCGGTCGCGATCGAGCCCGGCCGGGCTCTCCGCCCCTTGTTCGCGAGGCCGGTCGGCCTGTCCGCCGGAGACGGCCGGATCGCCTGGAATGCGAAGGGCGACATGGCGGCCAGCGTCGTCGAGGACTTCACCCATGCGCCTGCCGTCTATGCCGGACGCCCGGCGGCGTGGCGGCAGATCACTCATGACAATGATGCGGTCGAGCCCGCCGTCCAGGCGCGCAGCGTGTCGTGGACGAATGAGGGCTTTACCGTTCAGGGATGGCTGTTGTCGCCGCTGAACGCCACGCCCGATGCGAAGGCGCCGATGATCGTGCAGGTGCATGGCGGACCCGCAGCGGCGAGCACGCCGCGCTTCATCGAGAAGGGACTGGCGAGCGCGTTCGAGGATGCGGGCTATTACCGTTTCCTGCCCAATCCGCGCGGGTCCTATGGCCAGGGCGAGGCGTTCACGGCGGCCAACAAGCGCGACTTTGGCGGTGGCGACCTGCGCGACATCCTGGCCGGGATCGATGCGGTCGAGAAACTCGCTCCCGTCGACGAAGCACGGCTGGGGCTGACCGGTTGTTCCTATGGCGGGTTCATGGCGATGTGGGCCAATACCCAGACGAACCGCTTCAAGGCCATCGTCGCCGGGGCAGGGCTGTCCGACTGGGTCAGCTACTATGGCACCAACGGCATCAATACGTGGATGATCCCGTTCTTCGGCAAGTCCGTCTATGACGATTATCAGGCCTATGAGGACGTCTCGGCGGTCTATCATGTCAAGACCGCCCGCACCCCGACCTTCATCTATGTCGGCGAGCGCGACATAGAAGTGCCGCCCACCCAGTCGGTCGAATGGTGGAATGCCCTGAAGAGCCAGAACGTGCCGACCAGCCTCGTCATCTATCCCGATGCGGGGCATTGCGTACCGACCCAGGCTGCCGATGTGATGAAGCGGCAGCTTGCCTGGTTCGGCCAATATCTGCGCGAGCCCGTCCGGTAACCGCAAGGAGGATGTCCTCTGCGATCACCCGGTTCTGCCGTCGCTATGGTCAGGTCTGGAGACGGCCTGAGCTGTCCTGGAGCAACCAGAACCGGGTATGGCGCTGAAGGCGCGGCAGGATCAACCATTGCAGGATTGCGGTCAGCAACAGGGAGGATGGCAAGAGCTGGAGCGGCAAGGGCGCGTCCCTCAAGACCGTCCGAACCGCGAGGCTGATTGCCAGCAAGACCGGAAACACCGCCAGCCATGTCGTCACGAAGCGTTTCCACTTGGATGCGCTTGCGTCGCTCGGCAGGTCGAACGTGACGCTGGTGCCGGTTTCAGTCTGACGAAGCGCGGTCGAAAAGCGGTCTGCCACCGCGACATGGGCGACGACCGGCTTGTCATTATGCCAGGCGTCTGCGGCCTCTCGATCATCGAAGCGGAACAGCAGATGCTGAAAACCCGCCGTCTGTCCCAAACGGATCGCCGCACGGAAACCCGGTGCGGCACGGGCGAGACGGTCCAGTTCCGTCACCCAGCGTTCGAACTCCTGTTCGTGGCCAGCGCGTATGGCCCGGCTGGTGATGACGGTGGCGGTCTGTTCGGGATCGGCTGGCATGGACAGCGCAACGCGTCAAATGGCGTTCACGTTTCGCGAATATCCGGGAAGCTATAGGGGGACGGCGCGTCTTCCGCCGTTCCCCTCGCAAACACCGCCATATCGCCCGGTACTACCTCCAGCCTGGCCCAGCTGTCCCAGCCGATATGGATGAAGTCCGGTTCGCCGAACAGTCGCACGGCCCGGCCATATTCGTCGCCGCGAAAGCCCACGAAGTGCAGCGCCATCCGCGCGGCTCAACCGCCTTCGCGGCGGGCACCGACGATCATGCGGCGTGCGATTTCGCGAACCGCCTCGTCATCCTTGTCCGTGCCATGTGCCGGATCGCCCAGATGGTCCAAACTGGCCTCGAGGAAGTCGAGCAGACCGGGATGCTGCGCCTCGACATATTCCATCGTCTTGAACAGCAGATGCTCGGTCGCGATCTCGCGGCGGCGGGTCTGTGCGCTCGTGTCGTTCATTATCGCCTCCGTTCGATCAGCGGTTCGGGCGGGCAAGAAGGCGGGAAACGCCCAGACTGGCCAGCGCGCCGGCCCCTGCGAGGCCACCCGCAATCCCCAGCTTGAACAGGTCACGCTGCCGCGAGGTGAAGAATTCGCGCCGATTGTCGATGGCGCGATCGGTCGAGTCGCCGTCGATACGGGCGGGCCCCTTTACCGGTTCATCGAGATTGCCGGTCTTTGCGCCGACGGGATCGCCCAACTGATCCTCGGCAAAGCTGCTCGCCTGCCGATCGGCGAACCCCGGCGCCAGCGCCTGGGCGACCGCCATCTGAAAGGTCGATCGCCCGACCCAGATTTCGCGCTGGGGCTTTTCGATGGCGGAGACGATCGCCTCCGCGCAGACCCGGGGATCGAACAGGGGATCGGGCAGTATCTGCTTGCGCCCGGTGTGGTTGCGCGCCCATCCGGGTTGCGGTGTGTTCACGGCCGGCAGATAGACGACGCTGAGCGTCACCGGCACCTTGTCGCCGATCAGCTCGGACCGCAGCGAGTCGGTGAAGCCGGAGACCGCGAACTTGGCCGCGCAATAGGCCGCCTGAAGCGGAACCGCGCGAATGCCCAGACCCGACGACACCTGGACGATGGCGCCGCGCCGACGCGGCTTCATATGCCGCAACGCGGCGAGCGTCCCATAGACTTGGCTAAGATAGGTGGTCGCGGTCACCCGCTCATATTCGCTGGCGGTGATCCGGTCGGCGGGCGCGACCACCGTCGACATGGCGTTGTTGACCCAGGCATGGATCGGGCCGACTTCGCGTTCGATCCGGTCGGCGGCGGCGTCGATGGCGGCTGCGTCAGCGACGTCGGCACTGATCGCCAGAACCTTCCCGCCATGTTGCTCCAGCATGGCACGGGCCTCTTCCAGCCGGGCGGTATCCCGCGCGATGATCGCGACGTTCCATCCGGCCTTGGTCAAGCGTTCGGCCGTCGCCAAACCGATGCCCGCGCTGCCGCCCGTCACTACTGCCGTGCTCGCCATCATCCATCCTTTTCCCGTTGAAAGGATGGGACGCGTATGATCCAAATTGGTTGCCAAAGAAAAACATTAGCCGTCCGTGCGATCTTCGTCCGCTCCGAGCAGCGAAGATCAATGCAATATGCTTTTGAGTGAACGCAACAATTGTCGGCTGACGAAGGGTTTGGCGCAGTTGACCACGCCGGGATAGCGGTTCTTGATGACATCGTCGCCATATCCGCTGGCGAAGAGGAAGGGGATTTGCCGCGCGCTCAATTCATCCGCCACGGGAAAGGCCATCTCGCCGCCAAGATTGACGTCCAGCACCACGGCGTCGATCCGGTCCTCCCGCGCGATGCACGTCAGCGCGCACGCGACCGAAGGCTCGGGGCCGATCACGACGGCACCGGCATCTTCCAGTTCGGACCGAAGGCCCTGGGCGAGCATATACTCGTCCTCGACGACCAGGATCCGGTAGTTGGTGAGTGGCATGACCTATCTCCACTGGGCGCCGATTCGACACCGGCGAGTCATTGGAGCAGCGAATGGCATTCCCTGCCATAACGTAGGTCGGCTTTGCTTTTTGATGGATCCGAAACGGTTTTCCGATCCGCAATTTGCCGGAACGCGGCCTAGGCCGATGGTCGGGCGAGCCGATGCCCCCATAAGGCCAGGGCGGCAAAGCAGAATAGACTGGCGCCGTGCAGAAAATAATGAATCCCTCGGCCCGATCCCGAGAGGATCAGTAGCGCCATGTCTCCGATCGGGATGACGATCGTGGTTGCGAGTATGATGGTCAAAACCCGAAGCCGCCCCAACGCCATCAGCCCCATCAGATAGGCCGATACCGCCAAATCGCGAAAGCCGATGGCGCGAACATAGAGCAGGGCGGCGGGATCGCGGCTTGGGATTCCATAGAATGCCGACGCTGGCTCCGGCAGGCAGATGAAGGCGGCTCCCAGGACCACGAAAACGGCCGAGAAAAGTCCGGTCAGGATCAGGAAAGCGGACCTGCGGCACATGGATGGGCATCCGGAAAAGACCTTGCTTCGTAGGAAACAAGGGCTTGGTGGAACTTATGTTCCATGGCTTCGCTGGTCTGCCATGACACAGGACAGACAGGCATGGTCGGGGCGCGGCAAGCTGCTGCTCGGCGCGGCGATCGGGACTGGAACGGCGGGCATATGGTGGCTGATGCGGGGCGCGGCCTCGGACGCATCGGCCATTGCCTATCCCCCGGTCGACATGCCCAAGCGGCTGGCGGACAATGTCTGGATCGTCGACAGCGGACCAATCAGCGCGATGGGGATGAAATTGCCTATCCGCATGACCATCCTCCGTCTCGGCGATGGCGGCCTCCTGCTCCATTCCCCCACGCCGTATAGCCCCGCGCTGGGGCAGGCAGTCGAGGCACTGGGGCCGATCAAGCACCTCGTCGCGCCGACCGTGGCGCATTGGATGTTCCTGAAGGACTGGCAAAAGGCCTATCCCGAGGCGACGAACTGGGCCGTCCCCGCGCTTCGTCACCGGCCTGCCGTTCGGAAGGCGGGGGTGCGGATCGATACGGATCTGGGCGACGAAGCCCCGCAGGCCTGGGGCGACTCGATCCGGCAGGGCCTGGTGCGCGGTGGCGGTGGCTTTGAAGAGGCGTGTTTCCTCCATTCGGAGAGCCGGACGCTGGTGCTGGCCGATCTGGTCGAAAATCTGGAGCCGTCCAAGTTGCCCCCGGTGACGGCGGCAGTGATGCGGGCGACCTTGGCCACCAACGGAACCACCGGGCTCCATGTACGCGCGGCTATTCGCCTCGGCGGTCGCCAAGCCAAAGAAGCGGTCACGGCGTTGCTCGCCACCGATCCGGCACGCGTCGTCTTCGCGCATGGTGCTATCTTCGCGGCCCATGGCGCCGCACGGCTTCGTCGCGCTTTCGCCTGGCTGGTCTGACTTACGGTCGCGCCATCGGATCGGGCCACAGGAATTACCGAACTATCGTTTTAAGGCGATCCCCATTGGCATGAGCGAAGCCCCGGCGCGTGGCACCATCGAGCGCCAGACCCTACAAGAAATGACGGGTACCGCCCCCGGGGCTTGTATTAATATGGAAAGTCTGTCGAGAAGAGCAATCGTTCCGGTGCGACGATCTCCTGACAGAGCCGAGTATAGGCCTCGCTCCACATGCCGCTGCCCGTGACATGGAGAGTGTGCCGCGCATAGTCGGTCAACGGACGTTGTAACATAAGGGCGCGGTCGAACACGGCGGAAGTCCGCCCAAGACAGAGAAGCACCACTTCGCGCCAATGCTCCAGAATGATGGACTTTGCGGCCGGTGTCTTGCTGTCGATGCATCAGACTGGAATATCATAGGCGACGACAATCATCCCCAACTGATCCGGCGGCGGGCGGAAGTGAAGCGCCGCTCGACGGTGCGGCTGGGCGTCCGGCCATCGACGCTTCCGCGCGGAGTAACTGCCTTCCTCGGTGCGGCGCTTTTCGGGGCCGGTCGCAGGCCCTGATAGCCGCCTCAGGCGGTCTTCTGGATCAGCGGCTCGACCCGGAGATTGACGATGTCGCAGGTGGCGGGACGGGTGAGGATGAATAGGATCGTCTCCGCGACATCCTCGGCCGGAAGCATCCGGCCCTCGGCCACGGCGGCCTTTTTTTCCTCGTCGCTGCATTCCTGCATCTCGGTATCGATCGAGCCGGGCTGGATCACGCTAACCCGAATGCCTTTTTCAGCCACCTCTTTGCGCAGCGTTTCCGCAAAGGCCTGAATGCCCGCCTTGGTTGCGGCATAGACGCTCTCGCCCGCCGCCTTGATCTCCGCGCTGATCGATCCGACGAACACCAGATGGCCGCCGCCCTGGCCTTCCATGCGCAGGATGGCACCACGAGCGCAGGCCAGATAGCCGGTCAGATTGGCATCGATGACATAGCGCCACTCCTCGTCCGCCATCTCATGGATCGGTCGGGCCCCCAGGGCGGCGCAGGCCACGAGCATGTCGATGCCGCCCAGACGTTCGTCGACGGCGTCGAAGACGCGCTCGATCCCCTGCGCCGTCGCGGCATCCTCCGCGATCCCGGTCACGTCGCCATCGATGTCCGATAGCGCCGCGTCCAGCGCGTCCTGATGTCGCCCGAAGGTCAGGACGCGCGCGCCTTCCGCCGCCAGCATCGATAAGGTGGCGCGGCCGATGCCGGTGGTTCCGCCGGTCAGGAGGATGCGTTTGCCCGATAGGCTGGTATGGCGGCTGTCGGTCATGGTCATTCCCAGGTGAGGATCAGGCGTCCCTGTGCGGGGACGCGGTAATCGATGCGATCGGGGTCGGTCGCATCGGGCGCGATGATGTCGCCGCTGGCGGTGCTGAGCTTGCTGTCGGTTAGCTTGCGACGCTTCAGCCGGACGAGACGGAGATTGGCGATGCGTGTTTCCCCGCCGTCGAGCATGATGGACAGGGTTCGATCCCCGATCCGCTCCACGGTGCCGACCAGCATGTCGCAGTACAGATGGAACGGCGCGCCATCGACATGGTGGAACGCCCGCGATGCGAAGATGAAGGCGGCGCCCGCGCCATAGACCTCTTGCCCCACCTGTCCGGCGGGTTGCCCGTCGGGATAGAGGTCCTCGACGGGAAAGGAGAGGGTGCGATCGATATGCCCGTTCGCCTCGCGCTGTTCCTCGGCGATGGCCTCGGCGGGCAGCGCGTCGGGATAGTAGAACCAGGCCCGCGACAGCGCATAGCGGCAATATTCGTCGATCAGCATCCGCGCCCCGGGCTCCAGGTCGGGGCCGCCGTCATTGAGATATTGCTCGAACGCCAGGACGCTGTCGAAACATTCGTACAAGGCCATATAGGGCGCATCCTGGAGACAGGTGACCGCCATGAACGTCTCGTAGGACGCGGCATGGCCGATGTGGCTGTCCCAAATCACCGCATTGTGCAGGAAGCTGGCAAGATAGACGTAACTCTGCTCGCGATAGACGTCGCGATTGGTGATCCGCCACAGCCGCATACAGGCGGCCGCGCCCCAGGCGGTCAGATTGGCCTGGTAATTGATGTTGAACCGCAGGCCGATGGCGGCGTCGATCGCCGCGCGCGCCTCGTCCAGATAGGTCTTCTCGTCGGTGAGCTCGAACGCCAGCAGCATGACCCAGGCATAGACGCCACCCACGTCGGTCTGTCCGCGCCCGTCGACCGGCGCCGCCTCGGTAATGACGGAGAAGTCGGTCACGTCATATTGGATCGGCCAGCGATATTCGAAATGGCGCGCAGCCTTTACGCCATAGTCGAGCGATTTCAGGAACAACTCGCGCGCCTTGTCGTCGCCGAGCAGCGCCAGACCGCCGAGATTGAGCAGCGGGTGATAGAGATACCAGCTATCGACCGCATCGGCATCCTTGTCCTCCCCGACATTGGGCAGGTAACGCCGCAAGGTCCCCAGCTTGTCGTCGTAGAAACGCGACAGACCCGCCTTCAGTTCGGCCTCTAAAGGCACTGCTTCTCCCCGCCAGCGCCCCCATTGGTGCAGCGAGGCGATTACCGTCATCTGGACCATGATGTCGGGATATTCGGCACCGGTATAGGGGTGGATGTAACGGTGACCATAATGGCGGATCGTCGCCTCTGGAGCATTCTCCAGATCGCGTAGCGTGCGCTCGGCGCGGTCGATCCAGTCGCGATACGCGACCGGCGGCGGATCGAGCAGATCATAGGCATTGTCCAGCATCTGGATGAACTGGCGTGCGGACTCGCGCTCGTGCGGCGGGGCCTCGTGACGAAAGACCAGGATCACGTCGGACAGGGTGATGGTCTTCCGCGGTTCCAGCGCCACCTCGGCGGGGTCGGACTTGGGATCGGGGACGGGCAGCGCATAGCCGAGTTCGGGCCACGCCCCTGCCACCACTTCGCGCGGCACGGTGCCGGTCGCGCGGAAATAGTCGTTCGAGGCGGTCAGGTTCTGGATATAGAGGACATTGCCGAACGCCGGTTCCTCGATCCGGAAATAGAGCAACCCGGTGTTCAGCCCACGCTGAGAGGCCTCGACCTGTCCGACAGCATTCAGGGGATCGTCGCCGCTGCCCAGCGGATAGAGGTCGCGCGGGGCGAAGGGCAGGATAGTGGGCTGGGCAGGGGTGAAGCGGGTGATGATCCGAACTCGCTCGACCGCGTTGCGGTCCGCCACACAGGTCACGATGTGCTCGCCCATCGCGCTGGTCAGACGAAATCGGGCGGCTTCGCCTGGTCCGGCCTCTTCCGCATGGCATTCGAAAGAAGTCGGCAGAAAGGCGGTGCGCACCGCCAGGCCGCCGCGCCCTTCGCGCCGGATGATCGCGAACATGGAGTCCGTCGTCCGCTGCATGTCGACCGTCAATTCGCCGATGGCGAACTGACCGAGCGGCTTGGGGGCGGCGCGAAGCATTTCGCGCAATTCGAGCAGATGGGGGCTGATCGGTGGCAGCGTCTCGGCGGTTGCCGTTCGGGGCATGGGACCACTCCGACAAGGGAAAAGGGTGGTCGAGAAACCGGCCAAAAAGCGTTGGAGTTCCAGCAATGTCGTTACAAAACAGAAGGTTGGTAACCTGAGTCAGTGCATTCACATCCCTCGCGCCTGCTGCGCCCGTTTGAGCCGGATACGAAGCCGTGCGTCGCGCAAAAGAGCGCCGGGCAGATCGGTCGCGGCACGCATTCCGGCGACCGAGGAAATGTTGCGGATCGTCCGGCGCGTCTCGTTGAACAATTGTCCGACCATCGCCCTGCAATCGATCTCCCCTACCTCGCGCACCAATGACAGGCGATGAATGGCATAGGTGCCGATCAATCCGGCGATCAGAAAGTAGAAGTCCCAGGCGGTCAGCGTGACGGGCAGGGTGAAGACGCCATTGGGGCTGCGCCATCGCGCGACCAGTTCGAACTGGCGGGCGGCGAAGAACTGCGCGAGCAAGCCACCCAGGATCGGCGCGATGCCCGCGGCCAGCGCGGTGGTGATCGCATGGGTCGCCACATAAGCGGTCGCAGACCCCTTGGGCGAGAGTTTCAGCGCGATATTGGTGCTCGACAAGGTCACGCCGGCAATGGTCGCCCCCATGATCAGGTGCAACGCGATCAGCCAAAGCGCGACGATGGTGCGACCTTCCAGTTGCGACGCGCCGACCATCGCGACGATCGCCACGATATAGGCGGGCGCGCAGACCGCCAGCACCGACTTGTTCGCGAAACGGTCGCTCAGCCGCCCCCAGAGCCGCAGGGCCAGGATATTGGCGATCTGGCTTGCGACGCTGAGCAGCAGCACGAAGCTGACCGCAAAGTGCAACTGGCGGACGATGAACACGGTGAAGAAGGGCGTCGCCAGATTGATCGCGAACTGCCAGCTTGCGACGAACACTAGCAGACGGCGGAAATTGGGATCGCTTAGCGGTTGGCTCAACAGGGCGCGAAGATCCACCGTCCCTTGGGCGGGCGGCATCAGCGGCTCGGGCATCTTGGCAACGATCCGCGCGCTGATGAGGCCGGTCACGCATCCGGCGCCGAACATCGCGCCGAACACCATATCTCGTGCCGTCGATCCCGCCTGCGTCCGATCCAGCGCCAAGGCGGCGGCAAGGCCCAGCGCCAGGCTGATGACCGTCAGCCAGACCGTGCGCTTGGCGAAGACCTCGCCCAATCGCTCCTGCGGCGCCAGGTCGCGCATCCAGGCATTCCAGGCGCAACTGCCCACTGCGCCCAGTCCGCAGAGCAGCATCTGTGCCGCCAGAAAGAGCAGGAGTGCGGTGGTACCACTGGAAAAGGCCAGCACCGCCATCACCGCCAGCATCGTCCGCCCGATCAGGCTGGTGACGACCGCGATCTGCTTGCGCCGCCGCCATCGCTCGACCAGCTGGATGGCAGGGAGTTGCAGCAGTTGGGCCAGAAACGGCATGGCGGCGAGGAGGCCGACCATCACGTTCGACGCGCCGAGATGCAGAGCGAAGGCGGTCAGGATCACCCCGCTGGTGAGCGCCGCCGTGCCGCCGGAAAAACACGCTTCCACGATCAACAGCCGCAGTCCACGCTGCTGATCGGCGGCGGTCAACTCGGGTTGGGGCAAGAGCGACATCGGGACACCACAACGTGCCATGCGCGACGCGGGTTGCGCCCCCGGCCAGCAACCGCTGATCTATATCATTGAGAATGCTGGATATGATGGGACCGTCAATGCCACCTTTCGCGCGCTGATCGGTTTGCACCTTCAATGCCCATGACCCGCCCAACCCCGCCGAAAGTCCCTGTCATATGACGACGCTGCCGGATTGCCGGGTCACCCTGGTACTGGCCGGGGGCAATGCCCTTGGCGGCTATCAGGCGGGCGTCTATGAGGCTTTGGAGGAAGGCAGCGTTTCGCCCGACTGGATCATCGGGACGTCTGCCGGTGCCACCAATGGCGCGATCCTGGCGGGCAATCGGCTTGCCGATCGGCTCGACCGGCTGCGGGCGCTCTGGCGACCGGATCGGGTCCCATCGCTTGGCTATGGAGAGACCTTCGAAACCTGGCGGCGAAGTGGAGAAGCGATGGCGACGATGCTCGCCGGGCGGAGCGGTATGTTCGCGCCGCTCGGCAGCGCGCTGGCCGTTCGTGGTGAACCGGCGCTCTATGACACCGCCCCACTGGGGAGGACGCTGCAAAGCCTGGTCGATTTCGATGAGTTGAATCGCGGCGAGGTCCGCTTCACGGTCCAGGCCGTGACGCTCGACACCGGCCGGGAGGTGGTGTTCGACACGCGGCGCGACGTGATCGGACCGGACCATATTCGCGCCAGCGCCGCCATGCCGCCCGCCTTTCCACCGGTGGCGATCGAAGGGGTGACCTATGTCGATGGCGGGCTATCGGCCAATCTGCCGCTCGACCCGGTGCTTGCCGATCCTGGTGATAAGCCGCTGCTGTGCATCGCGCTCGACCTGATGCCGCTATCGGGTTCGCGGGACAGGACGATCGGACACATGATCGCACGGGCGCAGAACCTGGCATTTGCCGCCCAGTCGCAGCGGACGATCGCGCGCTGGCAGGATCGTTATGACCGTGATCCGACACTCGGCCGGCATGGGGTGACGCTCGCCCATCTGACCTATGCCGATCAACAGCGGGAGGTCGCGGGCAAGGCGATGGATTTTTCGGGTCTGTCGGTGCGGCAGCGCTGGGATGCCGGGCGTCGCGACGGGGCCGAACTGCTCGACCGCCTCCGCAAGGGCACAATCCCAATCGGCCGGGCGGGGCTTCACGTCATTCCGATTGCCGAAGGAGTATCGTCATGAAAGCCGCGCGCAAGACCGCCAATGGGCGTTTCGAGATAGCCGAGGTGGAGGAACCGAGTCTGCCCGCCGACGACTGGGTGAAGGCCCGGGTGCGTATGGCGGGGATTTGCGGCACCGACCTGCGCCATTGGGAGAAGGCGGAGGAGGAACTCCATTGCTGCATCATGGGCCATGAGCTGGCGGGGGATGTGGTCGAAATAGGGGCTGCGGTCGACCGGGTGGCGGTGGGCGACCGGGTGCTGATCGAGTCCGTGCTGGGCTGCGGGCACTGCGAATGGTGCCGCGTTCAGCAATATAATCGCTGCCCGGACCTTTATCCTACCCGCCGGGCCAGCGTCTCGCGCGCCTATGCCGAGTATGTCGTCGGACCTCAGCACAAGTTCCACAAGCTGCCCGACAGCGTCGGTTACGACGACGCCTCGCTGCTCGACACCTATGCCGTGGGGCTTCACGCCCAGCATCTGTCGGGGCTGACGATCGGAGCGCGGGTGGCGATCATCGGGGCAGGGCCGATCGGTCTGGGCCAGTTGATGCTCGCCAAGGCAAGCGGTGCGAAGGTCATGATCATCGACACGCTGCCCCATGCGTTGGCGCTGGCCGATCGGCTGGGCGCCGACCGGATCGTCCATTCGGAAGAAGAGGATCCCGAAGCCGCGATCCGGGCGATGAGCGACGGATGCGGAGCGGACATCGTGTTCGAATGCGCGGGCGGCACGTCGATGCCGGAAACGCTGCCGCTCGCCACACGGCTGGTCCGGCGCGGCGGAAGGGTCATCATCGTCGGCGGCTTCGACGAGGGAGAGATCGCGATCCCGCTGGAATGGCAGCGCATCCAGATGTCGGAGATCACCCTGATTCCCAGCGCCAGCTTTGCCTTTCACGACATCCATGCGGAACAGCTTGAAGTTCTCGACCTGCTGACCCGTGGGCTCCTCAAGACGCAGGAACTGATCACCCATCGCTTCCCGCTGGACCGGATCAACGAGGCGTTCGAAACCGCACAGGATCGCCGCCGGACCGAGGCGATCTTCGTCGGGCTTACCGTTTGAAGGGGGGGCGGCCGGGGATCGTGGCCCTAGGCCGCAGTGGGGCGTGACATCCGCGTTTCGAGCGCGGAGAGGCTGGCCGCCAGTTCCTCATTGCGGAAGGGCTTATTGAGCCGCGCCATGCTGGGGTCGATCCCATGGGTCTCGGCATAGCCCGACACGATCAGTGCCTTGAGCAGCGGCACCTGGGCCGTCAATTCGCGGACGAGTTGTGCGCCGCTGACACCCGGCATCAAATGATCGGTGACCAAGAAATTCGGCCGCAACCCGCCCCGAACGAGATCGAGCGCTTCCTGCGCGGAACTGGCCTCCACGACCTCATAT
The DNA here is from genome assembly GCF_025371035.1 of Sphingomonas sp. LC-1. Taxonomy (GTDB): domain Bacteria; phylum Pseudomonadota; class Alphaproteobacteria; order Sphingomonadales; family Sphingomonadaceae; genus Sphingomonas; species Sphingomonas sanguinis_E. The sequence continues at coordinate 97,091 of NZ_JANZXB010000012.1, forward strand.
CCCAGATCCGCGAGCATGTCGGCGGTGCTGAGACGAACCAGCTCCTCATCGTCCACCAACAGGACGATACCGCCATTGCGGACCTTGAATGCCTCGCGATCCTCGGCCGGTCGCTTCTCTTCCACCTTCAGATCGCTGAGCGGTAGCCACAGGACGATATGCGTGCCGATGCCCGCCGCGCTCTCGATCGTCAGGCCGCCACCGAGTTGGGCGGCAAGACCGTGCACCATCGATAGGCCAAGGCCGGTGCCCTTGCCCACGCCCTTGGTCGAGAAAAAAGGCTCGATCGCATGTTGGCGGGTCGCCTCGTCCATGCCGATGCCGGTGTCCCGTACGCCCAGGCAGACATAGGAACCGGCGGACAGATCCCCGGCGTCATGCGCCTCCACCACGCATTTCTGAGCCGTGACGATCAACTCGCCGCCGTCCGGCATCGCGTCGCGCGCGTTGACGGAGAGATTGAGTAGCGCCATCTCCAGCTGATTGGCGTCGGCCAGGGCAGGGGGCAGGTCGGGGTCGATGTCGATCTTCACCGTGATCGTAGGACCAACGGTCGATTCGATCAGGTCGGACATGCCATGGATAAGCAGGGCCATGTCGACCGCAATGGCCTGAAGCGGTTGGCGTCGGGCGAAGGCGAGCAGCCGCTGGACCAGCGTCTTGGCGCGTTCGGCCGATTGCAAGGCGCCATCGATCAGCCGCCGTTCCCGCGCGTTGCCGACACCTTTGCGCATCAGCATGTCGAGCGAGCCGATAATGGGCGTCAGCAGATTGTTGAAGTCGTGCGCGACCCCGCCGGTCAGGCTGCCCATCGCCTCGACCTTCTGGCTCTGCCGCAGGGCCTCCTGCGCGATTTCGAGTTCGGCCCGGGCCGCAAGCGCGGCGGAGACGTCGTTCGCCTGATGGAACGCGCCGATCACCCGTCCCGTATCGTCGCGCAGCGGGGTATAGGAAATCTCCCAGGCGGGTGTCCCGAACTCGGGACGCCCGAACGTTTCGGTCACGGTGAAGCTCTCGCCGGTCAACGCACGCTGCATCAACGCGCGCATCGTGGCGCCCTGATCGGCTTGGAACTGGTCGGGAAAGACATCGCCAATCCGTGTTTCGAACCCGTTGACGCGCCGGAATTCGCTTTGGTGCGCCCGGTTGAAGGCGATCAGGCGGTAGTCGGTGTCGAAGGCGCAGATGGGCGAAGAGGTCGCCTCGACGATATTGTGATAGCGTCGCAGGTCGGCCGTCCGCTCGATCACCTGCTGTTCCAGCGTGCCCTTGAGTTCGCGCAGGGCGGACTCCGCGCGGCAACGTTCGATGGCGACCTTGACGCGTTCGCCGACCTCCTGGACCAGGTCCTCCTCCGCCGAACTCCATATACGGGCGGTGGCATTCTGCACGGCGAGCAGGCCGACCCACTCGCTTTCCTGGAACAGCACCACGTCGATGAAGGCGCCCACCTCGCGCGCCTGAAGCCCGGCGCGAGCCCCGTCGCTCAGCCGTTCGTCCCCCGCCACGTCGCGGACCACGACCGGGGCACCGTCACGATAGGCGGCCAAAAGGTCCGGGCCAAAACTTTCCAGCGAATGCCGCCCGACGATCGAAGACACGCCGCGCGCATAGTCGCGCTCGACGGTCATCCACCCCCGCGTCGTGATCTCGGCATAGAAGACGCGGCTCGCACCCATCAGCCCGCCGACCCGTTCCGCCGCCAGCTCCATGATCGCGGTCGGATCTTCCAGCGCGCGCAGGTCGTCGGCCAGCTTGAGCAGAAAGGACGAACGCCGCCCGGCAATGACGCTCCCGGTCGTCTCGGTGACGATGCAGATCACCCCGGCCGGCGTTCCCGCGTCATCGATGACCGGCGAATAGTCGAGATGAAACCAGGCGGGTTCCGGGCGACCATTGCGGTTCAGCACGACTTCCCGGTCCCGATATTGCGCGGTCTCCCCCGCCATGCATGCCGCCATGGCGCGATCGTCGAACGCGATCCCGTCCGGCGAGCCATCCCCCATCCGGGATCCGAGCAGTTGCGGATGCCGATCGCCCAGAATGTCGGCATAGGCGTCGTTGTACAGCATGACGCCGTCGTCGCCCCACGTCATCGTCATGGGTACCGGCGAGCGGAGCACCATCGCCAGCACCGTCCGCAGACAGCCGGGCCATGCGTCGATCGGCCCGAGCGTCGTCTTGGTCCAATCGTAACGTCCGATGCGATCCGCACAGTCTCCGCTGCCCTGCAGGAACAGGGGAAGCCGCGATCCCGAAACCGCGGCCGGGCAGGGCCCGGCAGGCCCGCTCGACAAGGCGGCTTCGAAAGGACTGCGTGAGGACATACCAATCGATACCCTATCGCGGGCGAGGCCGTAACCCACTTTCCGTCGACCGGGTGAGGTACCGGGCTATTCGACCATGTGCCGCCGTCTTTGGGCGTCAGGAAAACGGACATCGATCAACGGTTGCAAATAAATAGATAGGCATCTATCTAAATTGCCGTGTCTGATTCCACCAGCCTTCGTCGCAACTTCTCCGCTCGGCTCGTTCCGATGGCGCGCGCCTATCGTCGTCACCTGGACAAGGGGCTGGCGGGCCTTTCCCTTTCTCATACGTCGGCGCTGGCCGTAATGCTCGTCGGACGGGCGGAAGATGGGATGCGGCAGGGTGCGCTCGCGGACCAGTTGGGGGTCGAAGCGCCGTCGGTGGTGCCGTTGCTCGATCAGCTTGAGCGGGCCGGTCTGGTCGAACGTCGAGTCGACCTGACCGACAAGCGCGCGCGGTTGTTGCACGTGACCGCGGAAGGTCGCGCGGTGGCCGCCGAGGTGGAAGAGCGCACCGCGACGATCCGGGCGGAACTGTTCGCCGGGGTGGACGACGCCGATCTGGTCGCGGCGACCCGCGTCTTCGATCATCTTTATGCCGTTTTTGGTGACGAGCGGGAATGATCGCCATGCCCCGCATCGGCCTGAGAGAGACGGTGTTCTCGGCCAACTGCTTCGCGGCGGCGATGCTCGCGCTGTTCGTGTCCTTTTCGCTGGGACTGGAACGGCCATTCTGGGCGATGGCCACCGTCTATATCACCAGCCAGCCCCTGAGCGGCGCGGTGCGATCCAAGGCGGTGTTCCGGCTTATCGGCACGATGATCGGCGGCCTTGTCACCGTGCTGTTGGTCCCGGCCCTGGTCAATGCGCCGGTTCTATTGAGCCTGGCGCTCGCGTTGTGGGTGGCGGGGTGTCAGTTCGTCTCGCTGCTCGACCGGACGCCGCGATCCTATGTGTTCATGCTGGCTGGCTATACCGCCGCGCTGATCGGCTTTCCCTCGGTCCTTCATCCGGAGGCGATTTTCGAGACGGCGGTGCTTCGCGTGCAGGAAATCGGGATCGGGGTGTCGTGCGCGGCGATCATCCATTCGGTGGTCTGGCCGCGCAGCGTCGCGGGCGTCTATGGCGCGCGCGCCAAAGCCGTCCTGGCGAATGCCGAAAGCTGGATTGCCGACATACTCGCCGTCGAGGAGACGGCGCGGACCACGCCCGAGCGGCGGCGGCTCGCGGCGGATGTCACTGATCTGCACGTCACCGCGACGCATATTCCCTTCGATACCGCGCGCATCCGGCCGACGCGCGGCCTGCTGACGGGTTTGCAGGATGTACTGGTCCAGCTGATCCCGCTCGTGTCCGCATTGGAGGACCGGCTTCGCAGCCTCTCGGCGGAGGGGGCGTTGCCGACCGATGTGTCGGTTCCGGTTGCGGAAGTGCGTGCATGGGTGCTCGATCCCACGTTGGATGCGCCCCGCATCCCGACACCGCCGATGGCGGCGGATTGGCGAGGCTTGCTGGTCTTCAACCTCAGCATCCGTCTTAATGAGCTGGTCGGCGCGCTGGGTGCGACGCGGGCGCTGGTCGCAGCGGTGGCGGATCCCGAGGCTCTGCGTCCGGTTGTCGCCCATGTCGGCGGGCGGCCATTGCATCGCGATTATGGGCTGGGCCTGCTGTCGGCGGCCGCGACGTTCCTGACCATCTTGGGCTGCTGCTGGGTCTGGATCGCGACCGGCTGGCCCGAGGGAGCGGTGGCGGCGATGATCGCGGCGGTGGTCTGCTGCTTCTTCGCGACGCTTGATGATCCGGTGCCGGCGCAACGGGGGTTCCTGATCTGGACGGTGTTTTCGGTGCCGCTCGCCGCAGTTTATCTGTTCGCGATCCTGCCGGCGATCAATGGGTTCGCCATGCTTTGCCTCGCTCTCGCTCCGCCGTTGCTGCTGATGGGCGCGATGATGGCGGTTCCGTCTTGGTATGGGCGGATGATGCCGATGCAGATCAGCTTTGCGAGCGGCCTGGCATTGACCAACCTCTACACGGTCGATGCGGCGAGTTTCTTCAACAGCAACGTCGCGCAGTTGATCGGGATCGTCGCCGCGATGACGATGACCCGGCTGGTTCGCAGCATGGGGGCGGGCACCGCGATCCGTCGTCTGCGTCGCGCCGGGTGGCGCGATCTGGCGGCGCTGGTCGAGCGTCCGTCGCAACTGCCGGTCTGGCGGAGCCGTATGCTCGACCGGGTAGGCTTGCTGGCGGGGCGTGTCGGGGAAGCGGAAGACGAGGATGCCGCGACGGCGGCTCTTCGCGAATTGCGGATCGGGCTTAGCCTGGCCCGGATCGCACAGGGGGAGCAACAACAGGCTCTGCGGGCTTCGCTGGCATATTGGTTCCGGCAATTGATGGACGGACGCGACCCTTCGCCACCAGCCGATCTCCTGGATGCGATTGACGGGGCGATCGAGGAAAGCCGCAGCGAAGGGGGCGACCCCGAACGTCTGGCGGCGCTGGTCGGCCTGCGCCGCAATGTCTTTCCTGCCGCGCCGGGCTGGTCGAACATGAGGCTGGCGGCATGACGGGGGATCTCGACCTGCTCGGCGTGTTCGTCCATCCGCTGCTCATCGCGGCCTTCCTGGCCTTTGTCGGGGCCGAACTGATCGGCTGGGCGCTGGCCAAGGCGCGTCTCTACCGCTTCGTCTGGCATCGCGGCCTGTTCGACGTCGCGCTCACCGTCATCCTCTGGGCCGGGATCGCCGGCCTCCTCACCGGCGGCAATCCCGCTTCGGCATTTTTCGGTTGAAACCCCTATGACTCTGCAACCCTCCCTGCGCGTCGCGGCGCGCATCGTCGTGACGCTGATCGTGGTGGCGCTGGCGCTGTTCGCCGCGCGCCACCTATGGGCGCATTACGAGACGGAACCTTGGACCCGCGATGGCCGGGTCCGCGCCGATATCGTCCAAGTCGCGCCCGACGTGTCGGGTCTCGTGACCGATGTTCTGGTCCACGACAATCAGCAGGTGAGCGTCGGCACCCCGTTGTTCCGCGTCGATACGCCCCGTTACCGCTTGGCGGTGTCGCAGGCCGAAGCCGCCGTCGCATCCCAGATCGCGCAGCTGGCCCAGGCGCGGCGAGAGGCGCAGCGCAATCGCGCGCTGGGCGATCTGGTGGCCGGAGAAGTCCGCGAGCAAGGCAATGCCAAGGTCGAGCAGCTCGCCGCCGCGCTCGACCAGGCCCGCGTCGCACTCGCCACCGCACGGCTCAATCTGGCCCGGACCGAGGTCCGCGCGAGCGTCGCCGGCACGGTCAGCAACCTCGACCTGCGGCCGGGCGACTATGCCAGCGCCGGCCACCCGGAATTCGCGATCATCGATCGCGGTTCGCTGCACATCATCGGCTATTTCGAGGAAACCAAGCTCCCCCGCGTCCATGTCGGCGATCCCGTGCGCGTCCGCCTGATGGGCGAGGATCGCGACATAACCGGCCATGTCCAGAGCATCGCCGGCGGCATCGAGGATCGCGATCGGAGCGCGGGCGCCAATCTGCTCGCCAACGTCAACCCGACCTTCAGCTGGGTTCGTCTGGCGCAGCGTATCCCGGTCCGCGTGGCGATCGATCGCCTTCCCGCCGGAGAGACGCTGGTGGTCGGTCGTACCGCGACCGTCGAAATCCTGCCGCGACAGGCGGGAGCGCACGCATGACGCTGCGTCGTTCCGCCGCGCTGCTGGCCAGCGGCCTGCTCGCCGCCTGTTCGACCGTGGGGCCGGACTATCATCGCCCATCGACCGCGGTGATCGACAGGCCGAGCGCGACCGCACCCTTTGTCGGCGGCGGCGAGGCGGCGTTCGCGGCGCTTCAGCCCGTGCCCGATCATTGGTGGCAACTCTATCGCGACCCCATGCTCGACCGGTTGGTGGAACAGGCGCTGGCGGCGAATACCGATCTGCGTGTCGCCGCCGCCAATATCGCGCGGGCACAGGCCTCGGCCGATCTGGTCGAGCAGGACCGTCGACCTCAAGCCAGTCTCCAGGCCGCGCCCGGCTATGCCCAGCGTTCGGCGGAGGAGGAATTGCTCCCCGGCGCGCCGTTGCCCAGCAACTTCGTCTATTCGGCCACCGCCGGAATTTCTTATCAGGTCGATCTGGTCGGTCAGGTCCGCCGTGCGGTCGAGGCGGCGAACGCCGATCTGGCCGCGACCCATGCCGCCTATGACGCGGTGCGCGTCACGGTAGTCGCGGATACGACGCAAGCCTATCTCGATGCCTGTTCGGCGGGGCGCGAAATCGGGGTGGCGGAGCGCGCGCTGGCGTTGCAGTCGCGCACCACTGCCCTGACCCGGCGGCTGGTACGCGGCGGCCGGGGTATCTCGCTCGACGCCACCCGATCCGCGGCGCAGGAGGCGCAGGTACGGGCCACCATGCCGGGGTTGCAGGCGGCGCGGCGGCTGGCGCTCTATCGCCTGGCGACGTTGACGGGACGACCGCCCGCCGAGTTCGACCGCACGGCGGCCGCCTGCGCCGTCGAGCCGCGCCTGACACAGCCCATTCCGATCGGTGACGGGGCCGCGCTGCTTCGGCGTCGGCCCGATGTGCGGCGCGCCGAATGGGAAATGCGCGCCGCCACCGCGCGGATCGGCGTGGCGACGGCGGCGCTCTATCCGCAAATATCGCTCGGCGCATCGATCGGTTCGGTCGGCCTGGCCGAACGGGCCTTGTCCAGCGACACCTATAAATTCTCGCTGGGGCCGCTCATCAGTTGGCAATTCCCCAATCGCGGGCGGGTCCGTGCCCGTATCGCGGCGGCTCAGGCGGAGAGCGACGCGGCCTATGCCCGTTTCGACGGTACGGTCCTGGGCGCGTTGCGCGAAACCGAAAGCGCGCTGACCGTCTATGCCCGCGATCTGGACCGCACCGCCGCGCTTCGCGATGCCAATGCCCAGGCAAGCAAGGCGGCCAAGGATGCCGAAACGCTGTTCCGGGCCGGGCGAACCGGCTTTCTGTCGGTCCTGGATGCGCAACGTACGGCGATCAGCGCCGAACAGACGCTGGCCGCCGCCGAGTCCCGGCTGTCGACCGACCAGGTCCGGCTGTTCCTGGCGCTGGGCGGGGGATGGCAGGAGGCTTAGCGGACCCAGTCCTGGCGCAGACGTGGTCCCGCAAGGCCCACCAGCAGCGCGGCGATGCCATAAAGGGCGAGTGCGTACAGCATCGAATGTCGCAGCGCGTCGTTGCCATAAACGGGCGTCAGCGCGTCGGACAGCGCGCCCAGTGCATAGATGCCGCCGCCCAGTCCGATCAGATTGTTGATGAGCAGGAACAGCGCGGCTGCGGTCGCGCGGGCATCGGGCGCCACCAGATGCTGTACCGCCGATACGACCGGGCCCAGCCATAGCAGGGACAGCGCCTGGGGCAGCAGGAACAGGACGAAGGCGATCCGCACATCGCCGCCATGGATGCCGCCCGCATAGAAGGGGATGCTGAGGCTATAGGCGATGGCGGGAAGATAGCCGAACCATGCCCGATCCCGCGCGCCCAGCCGGTCGGCCAGAAGACCCCCCGCCACGATTCCGCTGATACCTCCGATCAGCAGGATCGCGGCCAGGAAGTGTGACGTGCCGACCAGGTCCAGGCCGAAGCTTCGACGCAACAGGCTGGGCAGCCAGAAGGCGAGTCCATATCCGACCATCGAGCCGCTGGCCGCACCGAAGGATAGCAGCCAGAAGGACGGCTTGGCGGCCAGCGTCCGTGCGACGTCGGCAAAGCGCGGGGCGTCGGCTGAGGGCTCAGGGGGCGCGGCATTGGGTCGGTCGCGGACGATGTGGCGGACCAGCGGGGCGATCAGAATGCCCGCCAGCCCGACCGCGATGAACGCGGTTCGCCAATCCACCCGCGCGGCGATATAGCCCCCGGCCAGCACCCCCGCCGCCGATCCCAGTGGAATGCCCAGCGAATAGACGGCCAGCGCCAGCGCGCGGCGATGGGGCGGGAAATGGTCGCTGATGATCGCGTAGGAGGGAGCCACGCCGCCCGCTTCCCCGATCCCGACGCCCAGACGGGCGACGAAGATTTGCCAGAAGCCGCCCGCCAGTCCGCACAGCGCGGTGAACCCGCTCCACATGATCAGCGATCCGGTGATGATCCAGCTTCGGCTGGTCCGATCGGCCAGCCAGGCGAGGGGCACCCCTAGGGTCGAATAGAGAAGCGCAAAGGCGATGCCGCCCAGCAACCCCATCTGCCCGTCGCTCAGGCGCAACTCCTGCTGGATCGGTGCGGCCAGGATCGCCAGTATCTGCCTGTCGACGAAGTTGAAGATGTAGACGAGCAACAGCATCGCCAACACCAAGGGCGCGCGACGGTCGATGGGACCATGCGGGCCGATGATGGCGGCCGACGGGCGAGGGGAACCGTTCATCACCCGCCCATATGGCAAGATGGTGGTCGCGAACACCTGTCGTCGCGAGGGGTAGGGCGTTGCCGGATCAATCCGCCGGATAGGTGCTTCCGCCCGGCAGGCGCAGGCGAAAGGTCGCGGGCACCGCTGCCAGCAGATCGAGCGTACCGCCATGCCCCTGTGCGATTTGCCGGGCGAGGGTCAGGCCGATGCCGGTTCCAGTCGACTTGGTGGTCGCAAAGGGGCGAAAGATCACGCTGGCCTGTTCCGGCGCTATGCCCGGGCCGTTGTCGCTGACGTCGATGATCAGTGCGCCTTCGCGACAGTCGCCCGCGATCGTCATATGGGGCGTTGCGACTCCTGCCGCGTCGGTCGCCTCGACCGCGTTCTGCAACAGCGCCCAGATCGCCTGGTTGAGCTGGTCGCGATCGACGGCGGCATGCAGGCCCGGCGGCAGCGCGATCGCGAGGACGGCGTCGGGCCAGCGGCTGGCGAACAACCGCGCCAGGTCGTCGATCAACTCGTTGATGCATATCGGCTGTTTCAGCGGCGGGGGCAGGCGGGCGAGCGATCGATAGGCCTGGGTGAAGCGTTGCAAACCCTCCGCCCGGCGAGCGAGGGTCGTCAGGATTTCGGGTAACAGCGTCGGGTCGCTGTCCATCGTCTCCGCCGCAGCGATCCCGCATTCCGCCAGCGAGACGATGGGGACCAAACCGTTGAGCATCTCATGGCCCAGCACCTGGATCATCTCCGCGCTGGCCCTTGCCTCGGCGGTCTGCTCCTCGCTCTCCACGTCGATCAGCGCGACCACCGATTGCGCGCCGACATCGACACGGTCGGCGCGCCACGCACGACCGGCGTGACGAAGGTGCGAGGCTTGCCCGTCCAAAAGCGCGCCCGGGGGCGGAAGAACCCGGTCATCCGTATCGAACAGGCGTCGGGCGGCCCGGTTGAGGGCCCGCACCGCCGCGCCGTCGATCGACAGCAGCGGCGTGGGGGAAGCATCGAGTAACATCCGGTGAACCGCCCCCTCGCGCTCGTCCACGATCATGGGGGCGGGGGGCACGACCATGGGACGTCGCACCCTCGACAGGTTCAACAGCAGCAAGCAGCCCAGGGTCAGCACCCCGCCGGTCATCGCCAGCCACAGGCCATGGGCCCAGGCCAGTGCGATGACGGCTCCGGCGATTGCGAGCGACAGGCCGATCCCGACCGACGACCGCTCGGCCCTAGAGCCCATGTTGCGCCATGCGCCGGTAAAGGGTGCCCCGACTGATCCCCAGTGCGGCGGCGGCGCGCGAGACATTGTGACGATGCTCCTTCAGCGCGGCGACGATCATCAGTTTTTCCGCATCGTCCAGACGGAAGGGCGCGGCGCCCCCCGGCTCGGCGGCGACCGAGGCGGTCATCGCGGGTCGGATCGCCGCCGCGTCCACCATTCCGTCATCGGACAGCAACACCGCCCGTTCGATCGCCGCGGCCAGACCGCGCACCTCGTCGGGCCAATCGGTCGCGGTGACGATCGCCTCGGCGGCGGGCGTCAACCGGGCGGCGGCACGACCATAGCTTTCCCCAGCGATTTGCGCGAAGTGCCGGGCGAGGATCACCGCATCCTCGCGCCGTGCGGATAGCGGTGGCACCGCGATCTCCAGGGTGCACAGGCGCCGGCGCAGTGCGGGCGAAAGCGATGCTAGGTCGTCCGCCATGCTGATACAGCGCAACCCCGGCAACAGCCGATCGAGCAGGCGCGCCTGCGCCACCATATCGAGCCGATCGGGATGCCGCAGAAACACGGTGCGGTGCGCATCGTCGAGCAACCGCCACTGATCCGCGTCGCGCAGATCGATGCGAACCGGCGGCATCGCCGCATCACCCGATGCGGCATGGACCGCCATCGCCGCCAGCGTCCGGCCCGATCCCGACCGTCCGGTGACGCAGATATTGGCGACGGTCGGGCCGACCCGGTGGATCATCGCCCGTACCGCGTTGATCGCGGGGGAGTCGCCCAGCAGGATATTGCCGCCGCCACTGCCACCGGCGCGGGGTGGAGAGATTCTTCCCCCGGCCGAGCGCTGGCCGATGACGGCAGCGCATTTGGCGAGGAGATCGTCCTTGCGCCACGGCTTCATCAGGAAGTCGCGCGCACCCGCCTGCATCGCTGCGACGGCGATGCGGATGCCGCTATGTGCGGTGATGACGATGATACGGGTCCCTGGATCGTCGGCCATGATCCGCGCGATACAGGCCAGTCCTTCCTCGCCATTGGAACGGCCGGCGGTGAAGTTCATATCGAGCAGGATCGCGTCATAGCGCCGCCGCGCGAGCCGCGAATAAGCTTCATCAGGGCCGCCCGCGATGTCGATCTGGTGTCCGGCCAGCCGAAACAGGATATCCGTGGTTCTCGCAACGACCGGATCGTCCTCGATCAACAGGATATTCCACACGGTTGACACGTCCGGCGACTGTCCATCGGCGGACATATTGTTCGAACCTGCTCCGCCGTCCGGACGGTCCGTTGAATATAAGTCTTTAATCATAACGCGTTGGTATTTCCACCGCTGGACAGGGACAGTCGGACCATGATGACCGAACAGGCGATCCGCGCAAGTGCAGCCTAACCGATATGGGTCTCCGCATATTGGCAGCACTCAGCGCGCGACCGAAGAAGGAAGACGCCCCGCATGAACAGCTTTGCGCTTCTGTCGCTCTATCGTTCGCTGACCCGCCAAAAACTCTATACTGCGCTCAACATCGGCGGTCTCGCGGTGGGGATTGCGGTGTTCCTGGTGCTGGGCCTCTATGTTCGGTTCGAGACGAGTTTTGAGCGATGGGTGCCCGACCATGCCAAACTCTATCTGGTCGAGGAATATTGGGATCGTCCCGGTAGCCCCTCTAACGGCGCCAGCGATACGACCATGGGCGGGCTGATCGACCAGATCCGCGAGGATTTTCCCGGAACGGTCGCGACCCGGATGCGCTGGATGGGGGCGAACGTGATACGCGATGGCGTCGGAACGGCGGAAGGCTTCGCCTATGCCGATATCAACTTCCTTGATCTATTCCGATTGCCGATGGTGGCGGGCGATGGACGCGCGGCTTTGCGTGACCCGACCAACGTCCTGTTGAGCGAGACGATGGCGCGGAAATATTTCCCGGATGGTCATGCTATCGGTCGACCGCTGATTATGAACGTCGGGGGGACGACTTCGGTATACCGCGTGGCGGGAATCTTCCGCGACCTGCCCAAGGCCAGCGTCATGGATTTCACCTTGCTAGGTCGGATGCCAGCCGATCCGAAAGATCAATATTGGTATCATTGGGGAAGCGAGCGCGTTCAGACTTTCCTTCGATTCGACACGCCCGCCGCTGCGGAGGATTTTACGCGGCGCCTCCCGGGCTTCGTCAAGCGTCGCGGGGCAAAGGATCTGGGCGATGCGCTGGCGATATTCCGTTTGCAGCTGCTGCCCATCACCGATTGGCATCTTCAAACGCCGGGGCGCAAGCTGACGATGGTGACGTTGGGACTGGTCGGCGTGCTGACCCTGCTGATCGCCATCATAAACTACGTGAATCTCGCCACCGCCCGTTCGGGGTTGCGCGCGCGGGAGGTGGCGATGCGAAAGGTACTGGGGGCGAACAGAGGCGCGCTGATCCGTCAGTTTCTGGGCGAAGCCATACTGACCGTTGCGATCGCAGCGCTGGTGGGGGGAATGCTGGCGGAAGTCGGCTTGCCCTTCGTCAATGCGGCTGGCGGACTGGCACTCACAATCCCTTACGCTGTGGTGGTGCCGACGCTGGCGTTGCTGGTGCTGCTCGTCGGACTGTTGGCGGGAATTTATCCCGCGTTGCTCCTCTCGAGATACTCTGCTGCCGCCGTCCTGGCCTCGGCCAAGTCCCCAGGCGGCGGGCGAGCGGGTACCCGGTTGCGCGAGGGACTTGTGGTGCTTCAATTCGCACTCGCCACGGCCTTCATCATCGGGACGGCCGTTCTGATTGCGCAGACCCGGCATGTCCGCAATGCCGATCCCGGTTTCCGTCGCGATGGCCTGATCCTCGTCATGTCGACGGCGGAACCCGCCCTGGACAACAGTCAGCGTACTGCCTTTCTGGAACGGGTCCGCGCGGTGCCGGGCGTCCATGCAGTGTCCGGATCGGAGGCGGTGCCGGGCCTCAGCAATGGTAACAGCGCTCCCTTCGCCGTCCCAGGACGATCGGGGGAGGGGCCCTCGCTCCAGTGGTTTTACGTGGGCCCGCAATTCTTCGATGTTTCGGGCATTCGGTTGCTCGTCGGGCGCGTGTTCGATGATCGCCACCGCATGGACGATTTCAGCAGCGGCGACTGGAAGCGCCCAACCAATGTGGTGATCAATCGGCGCGCCGCCGAAGCATTGGGTTTCCCCACGCCCGAGGCTGCGCTCGGTCGAACCTTTGGCGGAGCGGATGGACCGCGCACGGTCATCGGCGTGGTCGAGAATGCCCGCTTCTTTGGCCCGCGCGATCCGGTCAACCCGACCCTTTATTATTATACTCCTCGCCCCTTGAGTTGGCGCACGGTCCTGCGCGTCGATGGCGATCCGGTCACGACGATGAATGCGGTGCGCACCGTCTGGCGTCAGGTCGCGCCCGCTGTACCGTTCGAAGCCAAGACCGTCGGACAAAACCTCGAGCGCTATTATGAAGCGGACGATCGTGCCACCCGCCTGTTCGGGATTGGGGCGGGGCTCGCGGTGCTGATCGGATGCGTGGGGCTGTGGGGTCTCGCCTCGTTCAACACCGCGCGGCGGGTGAGGGAGATCGGCATCCGCAAGACCTTGGGGGCATCGTCCACCGACATCGTAAGGCTGCTTGTCGGACAGTTCCTGCGCCCGGTGCTGGTCGCGAACCTGATCGCCTGGCCGCTGGCATTCCTTGCTATGCAGACATGGTTGGCGGGGTTCGACGATCGCATTGCCTTGTCGCCGCTTTATTTCGTCGGAGCCAGCCTCATCGCGCTTGTCATCGCCGGAGCCACGGTGTCCGGCCAGGCCCTGCGCGCCAGCCGAGCCACCCCGGCCTGGGCGCTGCGTCACGACTAGCGGGATCGATCACCCCCGGGCCGGGCCATAGCCGCCGCCCCCCGGGGTCTCGATCACGATCCGGTCGCCTGGTTTAAGCTCGACCTGATCGGTCCCCGTCATCGGCTCGCGGCGGCCATCGGCGCGCTCGACATGCTGGGTGCCAGCCGCGCCGTTTGCGCCGCCCTCAAGGCCGAAGGGCGCGATGGTGCGGCGCGAGGCGACGAGCGTTGCGGTCATCGGCTCCAGCGCGGTGATCGCCCGGATCGCGCCGTCGCCGCCACGATGTCGCCCGTCGCCCCCCGATCCGCGCCGGATGGCGAAGCGGTCGAGCCGAACGGGATAGCGGAGTTCCAATATCTCGGGATCGGTGATCCGCGTGTTGGTCATATGCGTATGCACGGCGGAGGCACCGTCGAAATCGGGCCCGGCGCCGGCGCCGCCGCAAATGGTCTCGTAATATTGGTGGCGGGCATTGCCGAACAGGAAGTTGTTCATCGTCCCTTGCGCAGCGGCGGACGCGCCCAGAGCTCCCAATAATGCGTTGCAAACCGCCTGGCTGACCTCTGTATTGCCCGCGACGACCGCACTGCCGGGCGGTGGCGACAGGAAGGACCCGTCGGGAATGACGATCGTCAGCGGTGCGAGGCAGCCTTCGTTGAGCGGCAGATCCGTCCCCACCAGGCAACGAAAGGCATAGAGCACCACCGCGCGCGTGACGGCGGGCGGCGCGTTGAAATTGCCCGTGCTGGCGGGACCGGTGCCGGTGAAGTCGATCGTGGCGGCCCGCACGGAGTGGTCGATGCGGACCTTCACCTTCAACGGCGTGCCGTCGTCCATCGCATAGTCGAACGCCCCGTCCCGCAGACGGCTCAACACCTGGCGAATGCTCTCCTCGGCATGCGCCATGACATGGCCCATATAGGCGCGGACCATGGGCCAGCCCTGCGTCGCGACCATCGCGTTCAACTCCGCAATGCCGGTGGCGTTGGCGGCGAGCTGTGCCTTGATGTCGGCGATATTGGTATCCGGGCTGCGTGCCGGATAGCGGGCTTGGTCGAGCAGGTCGCGGAACGCCTGCTCCCGCAATTCGCCGCCATCGACCAGCAGGAAGTCGTCGATGACCACCCCCTCGTCCTCCAGCGTCCGGGAATGGGGCGGGGTCGATCCCGGCGTCAACCCGCCGATATCGGCGTGATGGCCGCGATTGGCCACGAAGAAGCGAAGGGTGCCGTCTTCGCCGAAGACCGGCGATATGACGGTTACGTCGGGAAGATGGGTGCCGCCGTTGAACGGATTATTGAGCGCCACCGCATCGCCGGGCTTGAGCGTCGCACCGCGACTGGCGAGCACCGCGCGCACGCTCTCGCCCATCGCGCCCAGATGGACGGGCACATGTGGGGCGTTGGCGATCAGACAGCCCGAGGCGTCGAACAGCGCACAGGAAAAGTCCAGCCGCTCCTTCATATTGACGCTGACCGAGGTGTTGCGGAGGACGACCCCCATCCGCTCGGCAATGCCCATGAACTGGGTGTTGAACAGTTCCAGCCGAACCGGATCGACGATCGCCGGATCGGACGCGGTCCCAGCGGTTGCGCCGTCATGGGTCAGCAACAATTCCCCGCCCGAGCCGACTTCGAGCGCCCAGTCCGGCTCCACCATGGTCGTCGCGATCGCCTCGCGGATCAGCGCGGGGCCGGTGATGCGGTCGCCGGACCGCAGTTGCGTGCGATCATGGATCGGGGTTTCGTGCTCGGCCCCGCCGGTCCAGACCTTCGCCACGGCAAGCGGGGCAGTCATCGGCCCCTCGCGAGGCGGCAGCGGCGGGGGCGAGACGGGCTCGCCGGGCAGGATCGCCTCGACCACCAGTGTTTCGATCATGATGGCGCGATCGGGACTGATGAAGCCGAATCGCGCGCGGTGCGCCGCCTCAAAGGCGGTGCGCATCGTCGCTGGATCGGCCAAGTCGACGCCCAACGCGGTATCGGTGCCGGCATAGCGCAGATTGGCGGTGGCGACCCGCCGTGCGCCGGCGCCGACCTCGGCGGCGGCTGCGTCTCCCAGTTCAGCGGCGACCGCGTCCAGGGGCTCTCCCAAAGGTCGCTCGACCGACCGCTGTCGGATCGCGACCCGGTCGGCCAAGCCCATCCCATAAGCCGACAGCACGCCCGCCAATGGATGGATCAGCACCCGGCTCATCCCCAGCAGTTCGGCGACGCGACAGGCATGCTGGCCGCCCGCCCCCCCGAAACATTGCAAGGCGAAGCTGGTGACGTCCTCACCCCGCTCCAGCGCGACGCGTTTGATCGCCGCCGCCATATGCGCGACCGCCACCTCCAAAAAGCCCTCGGCCACCCGGCGCGGATCGTCCATGCCGGTCGCGACGGCCAGCTCGCTAAAGCCGCGTGCCGATGCCTCGGGATCGAGGCGCTGATCGCCGTTCGGCCCGAACACGGCGGGGAAGTGATCGGGCTGGATCTTGCCGACCAGAACATTGGCATCGGTGACGGTCAGGGGGCCACCGCGTCGGTAACAGGCGGGGCCGGGATTGGCGCCGGCGCTGTCGGGGCCGACCCGGAAGCGGGCGCCGTCATAATGGAGGATCGACCCGCCCCCCGCCGCGACGGTCTCGATCGCCATCATCGGCACGCGCATTTCCACCCCGGCGATCTCAGCATCCAGCACCCGCTCGAACCGTCCGGCATAGAGCGCGACATCGGTCGAGGTGCCGCCCATGTCGAACCCGATCACCCGCTCGATCCCGGCGCCTTCCGCCGTTCGTGCCGCTGCCACCACGCCCCCCGCCGGGCCGGACAGGATCGCGTCCTTGCCCTGAAACACCGATGCCTCTGCCAGTCCGCCGTTCGACTGCATGAAGTGCAGCGGCACGCCGTCCAGCGCGTTCGCGACCCGGTCGACATAGCGGCGCAGGACGGGCGACAAATAGGCATCGACCACGCTCGTCCGCCCGCGTGCCACCAGACCGATCAGCGGACTGACCGCATGGCTGGCCGAAACCTGCGCAAAGCCGGCGGTACGGGCGAGGGCGGCCACGCGTTGCTCGGCGGCAGGGTGGGCCCAGGCATGGGTGAGGGCGATGGCGACCGCCTCATAGCCTTCATCATGCCTGGCGGCGAGCAGCGCGGCGACCTCCGCTTCGTCCAACGGCGTCACCGTCCGGCCGTCCCGATCGATCCGGCCGCCAATTTCGATCACGCCATCATAAAGCGGCCGGGGCAGGCGGATGGCCAGATCGAACAGACGCGGGCGCGCCTGGTTGCCGATAGCGAGCAGGTCGGCAAAGCCCCGATCGACCACGAGCAGCGTGCGCGTCCCCTTGCGTTCCAGCAGGGCGTTGGTCGCGACGGTGGTGCCCATCTTGACCTCCGCGACGGAATGGGCGGGCAAGGGGGCGTCATCGGACAGGCCGAGGAGTTGGCGGATGCCCGCCACGGCGGCGTCGGCATAGCGTTCCGGGTTTTCGCTGAGCAGCTTGGCGGTGGTCAGCGTCCCGTCCGGCGCACGCGCGACGATGTCGGTGAAGGTCCCCCCACGATCGACCCAGAACGACCAGCGCACCATCGCCAACACCTTGTGTCTAAATTATCGATGAATCGTATGTATCATATTGACAGTGGGATGCGCTACCGCGATCCTCCCCAGCACTAAGGAGGGCCGTATGACGACTGGCAGGCGCGCGATCGTTTCCTCGGCGCATCTCGCCGACGGCTCGGCACCGGCGCTGTCGGAACTGGAGTTCAGCCTGACCCTGGCGGCGGCGGCCTATCAGCGCTGGATGTCGCGCTGTGCCGCCGCGACCGGATTGTCGCTGACCCCGATCGAGGTCCTGATCCTCCACACCGTCCGCCATCGCGACCGGCCCAAACGGATCGCGGACATCGCCCTGGTCCTCGACATCGAGGACACGCATCTCGTCACCTATGCCGTGCGCAAGCTGGAAAAGGCAGGGCTGATCGCGACGCGGCGGGAGGGCAAGGAAAAGCTTCTCGTCGCGACCGAGGCGGGGCGAGAATTTTGTGCGGGCTATCGCGACATTCGCGAGCGCATCTTGTCCAAGGCGGTCGAGGCCGATGGCCCCGATGCGGCCGCCCTGTCGGAGGCCGCCGATCTGCTGCGGCGCCTGTCGGGCCAGTATAACCAGGCGGCGCGCGCCGCCGCGACGCTGTAGGACGCGCCGACATGCTGGTCCTGTCGGGTATCGCGATCATCATCATCGGTTTTGCGCTGGGCGTGAACCCCTTGCTGGTCGTCACCGTCGCGGCTTTTGCCAGTGCGGCGGCCGCGGGTTTCGGTCCGGTCGAGGTAATCGCGATGATCGGCAAGGCGTTCGTGTCGAGCCGCTTCATGGCGGTCGCCTGGCTCGCGCTGCCGACGATCGGGCTGCTTGAGCGGGCAGGGCTGCGGGAGCGGGCGCGCGACATCGTGCGAAGGCTGCGCGGGGCGACGACCGGGCGCGTGCTGATCGGCTATTTCATGCTGCGCCAGATCACCGCCGCGCTGGGCCTGACCTCGCTGGGCGGGCATGTGCAGATGGTGCGGCCGATCATCGCGCCGATGGCGGAAGGGGCGGAGGAACGCGATGGAACTTTGCTCGACCCCGATACCCGCGACCATATCCGTGCCCATGCCGCCGCGGTCGACAATATCGGCGTGTTCTTCGGCGAGGATGTGTTCATCGCGATCGGATCGATCCTGCTGATCCGCGCGATCCTGGAGCAGGAGGGGATCGTCGTCGCGCCGCTACACGTCGCGCTATGGGCGATCCCGAGCGCGATCGCGGCGCTGCTGATCCATGGTGTCCGCCTGGTGTTGCTCGACCGGCGGCTGAAGGCGCGGCGCGGATGATCGGGCTCGACGCGTTGGGCATTGCGGCGGCGACGCTGCCTGCGACGGTGGCGATCCATCATGTGCTGGATCGGGGCGAGGCGACCCGGTGGCGCAATGCCGGTTTCTGGGGGCTGTTCGCGATCCTGCTGGGGGCGGGGCCCTGGCTGCCCGACCTGTTGAACGGGTGCTTCGTGCTGGTCATGGTCGGTCTCGCGACCTGGGGGCTGCGTCCATCCCCCGTGGCCGCGAAAGGAGCGGCGGCGCCGGTTCGTTCGGGCCTGTGGCTGTTCGTGCCCGCCCTTGCCTTGCCGTTCGTGACCCTGGCGGGGACGCTGTCGATCCCGGATGGCCGGATTGCCGGGTTCGCGCTGATCGATCCGAAACAGGTATCTCTGGTGGCTCTGGCGGTCGGTGCACTCGTCGCCCTGATCCTTGCCATCCGGCTGACTAGGCCAACCGCCTCTGCGCCGGCGACGGAGGCGCGGAGGCTGTCGGATGCGGTCGGCTGGGCCATGGTCCTGCCGCAGATGCTGGCGGCGCTGGGCGGCGTGTTCGCCGTGGCCGGGGTCGGCAAGGTCGTGGCCGACGGCGTGACCAGCGTGGTCGCGCTCGACACGCCGATGGCCGCGACCATCGCCTATTGCGTAGGCATGGCGCTGTTCACCATGGTGATGGGCAACGCCTTTGCCGCCTTCCCGATTATGACCGCCGGGATCGGGTTGCCGATCGTCATCCAGCGATTCGGGGGCGATCCCGCCGCCGTTGCGGCTTTGGGCATGTTGTCGGGATTTTGCGGGACGTTGATGACGCCGATGGCGGCGAACTTCAACATCGTGCCCGCCGCGATCCTGGAACTGCGTGACAGGTTCGGAGTGATCCGGGTGCAATGGCCGACCGCGCTCCTGCTGCTGGTCTTCAATATCGCGGTGCTGGCCGCCTGCGGCTTTGCTGGAAGGATGACATGACCCCCGAACTCGCCGCCCGCTTCGCACGCATCGCGCTAGGCCATGTGACGCGCGAATATCCGCATAAGGCGGATCACGTCTATGTCGGCGATGACGACCGCTATATCCCGCGTCTCGTCCATCCCATCTTCTATGGCAGCTTCGACTGGCATAGCTGCGTCCATGGATATTGGCTGCTGGCGCGTATCCGTCGCCTGTACCCCGCCATCGCCGAAATCGCAGCGATCGACGCGTTGTTCGCCGAGGCCTTCACCGCCGAGAAGGTAGGCGCCGAGCGCGCCTATCTCGACCGACCGGATGCGCGTGGGTTCGAGCGGCCTTATGGCTGGGCGTGGTTGCTGATGCTGGCGAGCGAACTGACGGTCTCGGACAGCCCCTATGCCGCGACGCTTCGCCCGCTGGCCGAAGCCTTTGCCGCCCGCTGGCGCGACTATCTGCCGATGCTGACCTATCCGGTACGCGTCGGGTCCCATGCCAACACCGCCTTCGCACTGGTCCTGATCGACCGTTATGCGCGGGTCACGGGGGACGAGGCACTTCGCAGTCTGATGACGGAGCGGGCCAGGGCGTGGTTCGGTCGGGATCGTGCCGCCCAGGCCTGGGAGCCCAGCGGTCAGGACTTCCTGTCGCCCGTGCTGATCGAGGCGTTCGCGATGCGCGCCCTGCTGCCTCGACAGGAATTCGCCTCATGGTTCGCCGCCTTTCTACCCGATCTGGGTGAAGGGCAGCCCGAGGCGCTGTTCACCCCGGCGCGGGTCAGCGATCGCAGCGATGGGCAGATCGCGCATCTCGACGGCCTGAACCTCAGCCGGGCCTGGACGATGCGTGGCCTTGCGCCGGAGTTGCCCGAGCCCGCGGCCGGACTGCTCAAGGACAGCGCCGCCCGCCATATCGACGCCGCGCTTCATGCGGTGGCAGGCGACTATATGGGGGAGCACTGGCTGGCCAGCTTCGCCACGCTTGCCATGACGGGGCTGGACTAGGGCCTTAGCGCGGGCGCGGCCCTTACGGAAAACCGCCCCCGCCATGCGCACCGACGGCGGTGCCGGTCGAATAGGTGGTTTCGCCTGACGCCAGCGCGACATATAGCGCCGCCAGTTCGGCGGGCTGCCCGGCACGCCCCAATGGCGTATCCTGACCGAATTCGTGCATCTTGCCGGGAAGCTGTCCCCCCGCGACCTGAAGCGGGGTCCAGATCGGACCGGGCGAGACCGCGTTGACCCTGATGCCCTTCTTGGCGAGCTGCTTGGCCATGCCGCGCGTCAAATTCTGGATCGCCGCCTTGGTCGAGGCATAGTCGATCAGATCTTCGCCAGGGTCATAGGAGTTTTGCGAGATGGTGTTGATGATCACCGACCCAGGCGGCATCGCGGGGATCGCCGCCTTGGAAAAACGGAATACGTGGAACACGTTGGTTTCGTAGGTGCGGACGAATTGTTCGTCGCTGATCTCGGAAATATCGGCCTTGGACTGCTGATAGGCCGCGTTGTTGACCAACAGGTCGAGGCCGCCAAGCTGCGCGATTGCCTTGCGTACCGTATCCTCGCACGCCTTTTGGCTGCGAATGTCGGCGGGCAGCAGCACCGCCTTTCGTCCGGCCTGACGGATCAGGTCGGCGACTTCACGGGCGTCGGGCTCCTCGCTGGGGTGATAGTTGATCGCGACGTCGGCCCCTTCGCGCGCGAAGGCAATGGCGGCGGCGCGGCCGATCCCGCTGTCGCCGCCGGTCAGCAACGCCTTGCGCCCGACCAGCTTGTTCGACCCGCGATAGCTTGTTTCGCCATGATCGGGCCGTGGCGTCATCTTGCTGGCAAGCGCGGGCCAGGGTTGACGCTGTTCGGGGAAGGGCGTGCGCGTATAGACGTTGCGCGGATCGCGAAGGCTGGGCGCGGGCGTTTGCGCCCCGGCGGACCCTTGCGCCAGGGCCACGCCGGGACCAGTGGCCGCCGCAAGACCCAGAGCCGCACCGCCCAACAGGCCGCGGCGGGAGGTTTCTATGTCGCTCATATCATGACCCCTGTTCACAGCGTTGTCGTCAGGCGGCGACTTCGCCCTCTTCGCCGCCATCCCAATAGCGAATGCGCTCGGCGTGAACCTGGATCATCACTACGTCGGGCGTGTCGATTCCGTCGGGGAAGTAACGGTCCAGATCCTTGGTCCAATGTTCCTCGAACCGGGCGCGATCCTGGATCAGCGTTGCCCGGCCCTCGATCGCGATGAACAGCGGCGGGCCACCGAGCATTCCGGCCGCGCCGGTATAGCTCAACGACACCTCCGGCCGGGCACGGATTTCGGCGACCTTTCGCGAACTGCCATAAGCGAAGAAATAGCTGTCGCCGTCATAGTCGACATCGCCGTTGTTGCTCATCGGGCGCGCCGTCATCGTCCCGGTGGCAGAGGTGGTCCCGAGCATCGCGAAGTCGAGCTTCGCCATCTTCTTCGACAGGTCCGAAAGCGTCCACTGCGCCATATGCTTGCTCTCCCGGTGGGGCGGCAGGACTGGCACGGTGCCAAATCGCTGATTTCCCGATAAAAGTGCAACGGGCGGGACCGGCTATGGTTCATTTGCCATGTGGCGGAGGAACCGGCGCCCCGGCCTGCCGTTTGCGCGTCATGGCAGACGGCCCGAGCAGCATCGGAGACATTCTCTCCACCTTGGACGACCTGGCGGACCAGCATGACCGCGTGTCGCTGGGCGACGTGATCGAGGCGTTCGGCAATCGCTCCTTCGGGCCGTTCCTGCTGCTCCCCGCGCTGGTCGACATATCGCCCGTGGGGTCGATCCCCGGACTGCCGACCGTTCTCGCGGTGGTCATCATCCTCGTCGCGGTGCAATTGGCACTTGGGCGCAAGCACCTGTGGCTTCCGGATTTCCTCATGCGCCGCTCGGTCGGCAGCGATAAGGTTCGCAAGGCGGTGAAGAAGGCTGAGAAACCGGCTGCCTGGGCGGACCGGTGGTTTCACGGTCGCCTGCCCGCGCTGACCCATGGCGCCTTTCCGCGCATCGCCGCCATCGCCTGCATCATATTAGCGTTCACCGTGCCGCCACTGGAGCTACTGCCGCTGGCCACCACCGCTCCGATGGCGGCGATCGCGACCTTCGGCCTTGCCCTGATGGTGCGCGACGGACTCGTGATGATCGTCGCCCTGGCACTTGCCGTGGGCGCGGTGGCGGTGGGGATCGGGCTCGCGATCAGCAAATTATAGCGGCGTGTTTCGAGTAACCGGGTGGGAGCCGCGCCGAACTGGGACGAAGCTGGGAACAGGCCGGCGCGCCCTTCGTCCTCTTTCCGAACGGACTGAGGAACGACCGGCATGACGAGGCAAAGCAGCGACTTTTTCGTCGAACGGCTCAAGGCATGGGGCGTGACGCGCATCTATGGCTATTCGGGCGACGGCATCAACGGCGTGTTGGGTGCGCTTCAACGGGCCGAACGGGCCGGGGAGGGGATCGATTTCATTCAGGTTCGCCATGAAGAAATGGCGGCCTTCATGGCAGTCGCCCATGCCAAATTCACGGGCGAGATGGGCGTCTGCCTGTCCACCGGCGGACCAGGGGCGACGCATCTCATCACCGGGCTTTACGATGCCAAGCTGGACCATATGCCCGTGCTCGCGATCGTGGGACAGGCCGAAGCGACGGTCCGGGGCGCCAGCTATCAGCAGGAGCTGAACCTCGACCGGATGTTCGCAGACGTGTCGGACTTCGTTCAGGAGGCGGCGGCCCCGGCACAGATCCGCCATCTGGTCGATCGCGGCGTCCGCATTGCCAAGGCGCGCAACGGCGTGACGACGTTGATCCTGCCCAAGGACGTTCAGGACGAACCATGGGAGGAACCCGCCCGTGCGCATGGTTTCACCCGCTCCGGCCCCGGCTATTCCCGTCCGCGCGTCATTCCGCACGAACGGGATCTGGCCGCTGCGGCGAGCATATTGAACAAAGGCAAGAAGGTCGCGATCCTGATCGGCGCGGGCGCACGGGACGCGGCGGACGAGGTCGTCGCCATCGCCGATCTGCTGGGCGGCGGCGTGGCGAAGGCGTTGCTGGGCAAGGACGTCTTGCCCGACGACCTGCCATTCGTGACCGGTGCCATCGGCCTGCTGGGCACCAAGCCGTCATCGGACATGATGGACGATTGCGACACGCTGCTGATGATCGGCACCGGCTTTCCCTGGGCCGAGTATCTGCCGAAGGACGGACAGGCCCGGGCGGTTCAGATCGACATCGATCCGGCCATGCTGGGCCTACGCTACCCGGTCGAGGTCAACCTGCACGGCGATGCGGCGGAAACGCTGCGCGCGCTGATCCCGCTCGTCACCCGCAAGAGCGAGCGCGACTGGCAGGATCAGATCATGGCCGGGGTACGCGACTGGTATGAGACGATCGATGCGCGGGCACAGGCCACCGCCAATCCCGTCAATCCGCAGCGGGTCGTGTGGGAGATGTCGCCACGCCTGCCCGATAACGCCATCGTCACCTCGGACTCCGGTTCCTGCGCCAACTGGTATGCGCGCGATTACCGGGTGAAGAAGGGGCAGCGGTCGTCGCTATCGGGCGGGCTGGCCTCGATGGGGGCGGCGGTTCCCTATGCGATCGCCGCGAAGTTCGCGCATCCCGATCGCCCGGTGGTGGCACTGGTCGGTGACGGTGCGATGCAAATGAACAATCTGGCGGAAATGATCACCGTTCAAAAATATTGGCAACGCTGGTCCGATCCCCGCCTCATCGTCTGCGTCTTCAACAATCGCGACCTTAACGAGGTGACGTGGGAACAGCGGATCATGGAGGGCAATCCGCGTTTCGAGACGACGCAGGACCTGCCCGATGTGCCCTATGCCAAGTTCGCCGAACTGATCGGCCTGACCGGCATCTTCGTGGACGATCCCGAACAGCTTGGGGCGGCATGGGACAGGGCGCTTGCGGCGGATCGGCCGGTGATCCTGGAGGTCAGGACCGATCCGGACGTCGCCCCCTTGCCCCCGCATATCACGCTGGAGCAGGCCAAGGCGTTCATGTCCTTCGCCGCAAAGGGCGATCCCGGCACGGGCGGCGTGATAGCGGACACCGCCCGGCAGCTGGTGCGGGAAATCCTTCCTACCCGAAGCTGAAGCCCCACCTCCCGTTATCCAGAAGGTGGGGCAGGCGCTTACTGGGCGGGTGCCGGCTGTTTCGGCTTGACGTAGCGGTCGAGCCAGTCGGTCATCTGCCACAATGTCTCTTCGGTCGACTCCAGTGCACGATAGCCATGGGGCTCGTTGGGCAGGACGACATAGCGGACCGTCGCGCCATTGCCCTTCAGCGCCGCGTACATGCGCTCGGACTGGATCGGGAAGGTGCCGCTATTGTCGTCGGCCCCGCCATGGATCAGCAGGATCGGCGCCTTGATCCGGTCGGCATAGGTGAAGGGGCTCATCTTCGTATAGGTGTCGGTCGCCTGCCAATAGGTGCGCTGCTCCGCCTGGAAGCCGAAGGGGGTCAGCGTGCGGTTATAGGCCCCGGAGCGCGCGATCCCGGCGCGGAACAGGTCGGTATGCGCCAGCAGATTGGCAGTCATGAACGCGCCATAGCTATGGCCGCCCACCGCCATGCGCGACCGGTCGGCCACGCCCAGTTTGACCACGGCGTCGACGGCGGCCTGCGCATCGTCCTGAAGCTGTTTGACATAGCTATCGTTGGCCTCCGCCCCGCCTTCGCCGATGATCGGCATGGCGGGGTCGTCCAGCACGGCATAGCCCTGGGTCAGTAGGAACAAATGGCTGATCCCGCGCGGCCTGACGAAGCGATTGCCCTGGTCCACCGTCTGCCCGGCCACCTTCGCATCGGTATATTCCGCCGGATAGGCCCAGAGCAGCGTCGGCAGCGGCCCGTCACGCTTCGCGTCATAGCCTGCGGGCAGATAGAGCGAGCCCGACAGCGGCAGGCCATCGGCACGGTTATAGGTGATGGTCCGCTGCGTCACGCCCGCGAAGACGGGGGCGGGGTCGGCGAAGCTGGTGATCGGCTTTGCCGAGCCGCCCTTTATGCCGCGGATCATGTAATTGGGAGGCTGCTTGGCGCTCTCCCGGCGCGTCAGGATACGGCCGGACTTCTCGTCGAGCAGTGCGACGACGCTTTCGTAATAGGGCGCCTTGGCACTCCACAGCTGCTTCTGCTCGCCGCCCTTGACGGGCAGGCTGGCAAGGAAGGGGAAGGCGCCCGCCTTGGTGGCGCCTTCGCCGGTGACATAGACGCCGTCATGCCCGGGGGTAAAGCGCATCACCGGCTTGCCGGCGTCATTCTCCTCCAGCATCGGGCGGCCAGGATCGCCATATTGATCCTGATAATTGCGGGTCAGCACGGTCCGTGCTTCGCCCGGCCGTCCCGGCGCGACCGCCAGGCGATGTTCGGTACGCGAGCGCCATTCGCGGTCCACGACCAGCGCGAAGCCGTCATCACCCCACCAGGTCGTCGCATAGCGGGCAGGGGTCTTGGCCAGTTCGACCGGCTCGGCGGCGAAGGGCGCGGCCTGCATCATCAGCCTGTCGTGATAGGCGATCTTCACGCGCGGATTGCCGCCGTCCAGCGCTTCGGCCCAGACCAGGGTCGCGGGGGCGTCGGCACGCCATTCGGCCTCGCGCGGGCCCTTGACGGTCGCATCGAAATCGACCGGCAGGTCGTCGGCGAGCGGCCGGTCGACCAGCGTCTTCACCGGCTGGCCGTCAATCGTCGAGACCGCGATCTCGGTCGGGAAGAAGCGGGCGGGCAGGAGATAGGAATAAGGCCGCTTCAATCGTTCGGTCAGCAGGTAGCGGCCATCGGGCGACACGCTGAAATCGGTGATAAGACCCGGCCTGCCGATGGGGTTGGCGGTGCCGTTCAGGTCGATACGGACGAGTTGACCGGTGAAATAATAATCGAACAGCGCCTCGTCATGCGCATCGCCCAGCAAATCCTCATAGGTCCGCGCGGCGGAACGGCGCCCGCTGGTTTCCTGAACGATGGGGCCGGTCGGGGTCGCGTCGGCGACGGGGGCAGCGCCCCGGTTGGCGACCACGGTATAGGCGATCAGCGCCTGGCTATCCGGCGTCCAGACAAAGGGGGTGCCGAATGTCCCGTTCAGCCCGCGCGCGATGGCACGGGCGCTTCCGTCCCGCTCGGCGACCCAGAGGGACAGGCCATCGCTATCCTGTGTATAGAAGGCAAGGCGGCGTCCATCCGGCGACCAGTCGGGTGCGGCGAAGCGCATGGCCGCTGGCAGCTTGACCGTGACCGTCCGTCCGCTGCTCACTTCCTTGAAGCTCAGCGCGTTCAGCCACTGGACGCGAACCTCGGCCTGGCCGTTGGTCGCGGGGTCGATGCGATAGCCGGCAAGCCGCAGGATGGGCTTGGACAGATTGGCGATGGAAGGAAGGCTCTCGCGCCCCAGGATCGCGAGCGTCCGATGGTCGGGGCTGACCGCAACGGCGGGGGTGAGCGGCGTTTCCAATGCCTTGGCGATCGCGTCCGGCGCGCGGTGATAGCCCGTGCGGGGCGTCTGGGCATGGGCGGTGGTCGCCAGCAGGGCGGCGACCAGACAAACTCCAACGCGCATTCAATACCCCTTATTCTCAATTTGCGCAGGGGTTTGGCACGTCCGACCTTATCGCCGCAAGGCCGCCGCCAGTGAGATACCGGCCGCGAGCTGGATCAGCCCATAGGCGCGGCGGCGCATGGGGTGGTCGGCAAAGGGCCGGACCAGCAGGTCTACCGTCCGGACTTCCGAGCGCCACAGATCGACATGGCGTTTCGGCTGAAGCACGCCGAGCACCCCGTCGCCGATCATGAAGACGGCGGCCATTTCCGCCGCACGGCGGACGCCGATCCGCATCGAGTTCGTGTCGCTCATGTTGATCCTCCGAAAATAGTCCAACGCGTTCGCCTGATGATTGTCACATGTCGGTAACGCGTTGCGGGCACGGTCCGTCTGTTCGCTTTGGTCAATAAGTCTGACCAAGATAGTCGGCTTTACAGTGCAAACCTTATCCGGCCTTATGCGTAGGTGCCGGGTGGCCGACGGAACGCGTCGTTGCCCGACGGAAATTCAAGGAGTGGACGAATGGCTACCGAAATCGAAGAACGGCAGGGCCCGAACGCCGGAGAATGTCCCGTCGCGCATGGCGGCGGCGGTAACGGTGGCGGCGGAAAGCGCGGTGGTCGCGGTGGCCATGGCAACAAGGATTGGTGGCCCGAGCGGCTGCGCCTGGAAGGGCTGAACCAGCACAATCCCCGCTCCAACCCGCTGGGTCAGACCTTCAACTATGCCGAGGAGTTCGCGAAGCTCGATCTCGACGCGCTGATCGCCGACCTCCATGCGCTGATGACCGACAGCCAGGATTGGTGGCCCGCCGACTTCGGCCATTATGGCGGCCTGTTCATCCGTATGGCGTGGCACTCCGCCGGGACCTATCGCACCACCGACGGTCGCGGCGGCGCGGGCGGCGGGCAGCAGCGCTTCGCCCCGCTCAACAGCTGGCCGGACAATGCCAATCTCGACAAGGCACGCCGCCTGTTGTGGCCGATCAAGCAGAAATATGGCGCCAAGATCAGCTGGGCCGATCTCTACGTCCTGACCGGTAATGTCGCGCTGGAGTCCATGGGTCTGAAGACCTTCGGGTTCGCGGGCGGTCGTGCCGACACCTGGGAGCCGGAAGAGCTGTACTGGGGTCCCGAGGGCAGCTGGCTGGGCGACGAGCGGTATTCGGGCGAGCGTCAGCTTCACCCGGCGCTGGGTGCGGTCCAGATGGGCCTCATCTACGTCAACCCGGAAGGTCCGAACAGCAACCCCGACCCCGTCGCCTCGGCGCGGGACATCCGCGCGACCTTCGCCCGGATGGCGATGAACGACGAAGAGACGGTCGCCCTCAATGCCGGCGGTCACACTTTCGGCAAGACGCACGGCGCGGGCGACCCGTCCTTTGTCGGTCCCGAGCCGGAAGGCGCGGTGATCGAGGACCAGGGGCTTGGTTGGCGTTCGAAGCATGCCAGCGGTCTGGCCGGCGACGCGATCACCTCCGGCCTGGAAGTGACGTGGAGCCAGACGCCAACGCGTTGGTCGAACAACTATTTCCGCAACCTGTTCGAATATGAGGACCAGTTCGAGCTGACCAAGAGCCCGGCGGGCGCCTGGCAGTGGGAGGCCAAGTCCGCCCCCGCCGACGTCCCGCACGCGCATGACCCGTCGAAGAAGCAGCATCCGCGTATGCTCACCTCCGACCTCGCGATGATCAAGGACCCGGAATATCGCAAGATTTCCGAGCGCTTCTACAAGGACCCGGCCTATTTCGCCGAGACCTTCGCGCGCGCCTGGTTCAAGCTGACTCACCGCGACATGGGGCCGGTCGAGGGCTATCTCGGGCCGCTCGTGCCGCAGGAGCCGTTGATCTGGCAGGATCGCGTCGATCCGCTCGACCACCCGGTGGTGGACGAGGCCGACATTGCCGCTCTGAAGGCGAAGATCCTCGACTCCGGCCTGTCGGTCCCGGCGCTGGTCGGCGCGGCCTGGGCCTCGGCCTCGACCTATCGCCGGTCGGACAAGCGCGGTGGTTCCAACGGCGCCCGCGTTCGTCTGGCCCCGCAAAAGGACTGGGAGGTGAACAACCCGGCTCAACTCGCGGAGGTTCTCGCCAAGCTGGAGGCGATCCAGGGCGAGTTCAACGCCTCGGCCACCGGCGGCAAGAAGGTGTCGATGGCCGACCTGATCGTGCTGGGCGGTTGCGCGGCGGTCGAGAAGGCGGCCAAGGATGGTGGGGTCGAAGTGACCGTGCCCTTCACGCCGGGTCGTATGGATGCCCGCGAAGACCAGACGGATGTCGAATCGTTCGAGGTGCTGGAGCCGATGGCGGACGGCTTCCGCAACTATCGCCAGGGGCCGCAATTCATGGTGCCGGAGGAAGCGCTGGTCGATCGTGCCCAGTTGCTTGACCTCAGTGGGCCGGAAATGACGGTGCTGGTCGGTGGTCTGCGCGTGCTGGGCGCGAATGCGCTGGGCGTGACCGAAGGCGTGTTCACTGATCGTGTCGGCACCCTGACGAATGACTTCTTCGTCAATGTGCTGGACATGAGCACCGAATGGGAGCCGACCGACAACGACAATCTGTTCAACGGTCGCGACCGCCGCACCAAGAAGCATACGAAGACCGCAACCCGTGTCGACCTGATCTTCGGGTCGCATTCGGAACTGCGCGCCTTGGCAGAAGCCTATGCCTGTTCAGACTCTTACGAGCCGTTCGTGCGCGACTTCGTGAAGGCCTGGGACAAGGTAATGAACGCCGGTCGTATGGATATCTGACCAGCCCATATCAAATGACGGAACGGGGGTTGTACCGCGAGGTACACCCCCTTTTTTCGTGTCACCTGCGCACAGATATGCTCGACAAGTCCTTGTTCCGATTTTGTTTAAATGAAATCCCTACCAATCGGATAGAAATTGTTGGTCCGAAGGTGACCGATCGCGGGTTAGAGGTCGCGGATCAGACGGGGCAAACCCGCCCATCGGCAACAGCCGGGCCAGTACAAGGATTTCAGGGAATGACTCAGGGTCGCACCATCGCCCTTCTCGGGGTTTCGCTACTGACGCTCGCGGCGCAGACCGCTTATGCGCAGACGGCGACGTCCTCTTCGCCGCAGAGCCAGGCCGAGGATCAGGCCGCACAGACCGCGCCGGCCGCAGGCGCCGCGACGACGGCGGACGAGGGTAACGACATCATCGTCACCGGCACGCGCACCGAGGGCCGTACCCGGCTGGACAGCGTGTCGCCGGTCGACGTGCTGAGCGGCGCCAGCCTTCAGCGGCAGGGGACCACCGAACTGGCCTCGGCGCTGGCGGCGGTGGCCCCCTCGATCGACTTCCCACGTCCCTCGGCCAATGATGCGACCGACGCGATCCGCCCGGCGACGCTGCGCGGCCTGTCCCCGGATCAGACCCTGGTCCTGATCAACGGCATTCGCGGCCACACCTCCGCCAATCTCAATACCAACGGCACGGTCGGACGCGGATCGGCGGCGGTCGATCTGAACACCATCCCGACCGTGGCGCTCGACCGGATCGAGGTGCTGCGCGATGGCGCGTCGGCACAATATGGATCGGACGCGATTGCGGGCGTCGTCAATCTGCGTCTGCGCGAGGCTCGTTCGGGTGGCGGCGCGTCGGTGACCTATGGCTTTTACAACACGCAGGTCGATACCGCCGCCAACAGCCGCCATGTCAATGGCGAACCGGTCGTCACCGCCTCCGCCTGGCAGGGCATCGGCTTTGGCAGCGACGGCTTCATCACCGTCTCGGGCGAATATACCAAGCGCCAGCCGACCAACCGCGCCGATATCGATCGCCGCGTTACCCCCAACCGCATCACCGGCCGTTATGGCGACCCCGAGGTCGAGCAGTTCACCGGGTTCGTGAATGCGGGCACCTCGCTGACCGACAATGTCAGCCTCTATGCCTTTGGCGGTTATCAGGACCGCGACACGCGCGGTGCGGCCTTCCCGCGCAACGCCAATGCATCGACGACGCTGGCGGGCTATCCCAACGGCTTCCTGCCGATCATCAACACCAAGACGAAGGACATCAATTCGGCGGTGGGCCTGCGCGGCGATTTCGGCGGCTATAATGTCGATCTGTCGCTCAGCTATGGCCGCAACACGGTTGATTTCCGGACGCTCAATTCGGCCAACTATGCCTATGGCGCGGCGACGCCGAAGAATTTCTATGACGGTCAGGTCGCCTATGACCAATATGTCGCCGGGCTGGACGTGACCCGCAAGTTCGACGTGTTCCAGTCGCTGAACGTCGCCTTCGGCATTGAGGGGCGTCGCGAAGGCTACAAGATCACGCCGGGCGAGCAGGCTTCCTACGGGTATCCGACCACCGGCGCGGTGGCGGGCGCGTCGCCGGGGGCGCAGGGCTTTGGCGGCTTCAGTCCGGCCAACGCTACCAAACGGAACCGTCACAGCGGCAGCATCTATCTGGACGTCGAGGCGCAGGTAACCGACAAGCTGTTGATCGGTCTGGCCGGGCGCGGCGAGGATTATTCAGACTTCGGCTCGACCGCCACGGGCAAGGTCTCGGCGCGCTACGACGTAGCGGACTGGTTCGCGCTTCGCGGCACCGCCTCGACCGGCTTCCGCGCGCCCTCGCTGCAACAGCAATATTTCACGCAGATCGCCTCGGTCGTGACCAATGGCGTGCCGATCCTCACCGGCACCTTCCCTTCGGTGAGCGAGGTGGGGACAGCGCTGGGTGGTCTGCCGCTGGAGCCCGAGAAGTCGACCAACCTGTCGGTTGGCACGGTGATCCGAGCTGGCGGTTTCGACCTGACGATCGATGCCTATCGCATCCATATCCGCAATCAGATCGGCCTGTCAGAGAATATCCAGGCCGCGGCCAGCCCGCAGGTCGCGGCGCTGTTGTCGCCCTATAACGTCTCGGCGGCGCGCTTCTTCATCAACGGGCTGGCGAGCACGACCAAGGGCATCGACGCGGTGGCGCATTATCGTCTCCGCACCGACAATGCGGGCAGCTTCGATTTCACGCTGGCGGGCAACGTCAACACGATCGAAGTGACTCGCGTGCCCACCTCGACCGCGACGCTCAACCCCGCGCCGACCCTGTTCGCGCGCAGCCGCATCCTGACGCTGGAAGAGGGGACGCCGGGTGAGAAGGTGACGGGCACGATCGACTGGTCGCTCGACCAGTTGGGCGCGTTGGCGCGCGTGACCTATTATGGAAACGTCAACCAGCCGGGCACGACGCCTAGTGCCGACGTCCTGACCGGCAATCGCGCGATCACCGATCTCGAACTTCGCTACACCGCTCGCAAGGGGGCACAGATCGGGCTCGGCGTGAGCAATCTGTTCGACGTCTACCCCCGCGCGACGCCGATCGCGAACAACTCGACCGGCGTTCTGGGCTTCCCCTATTTCTCGCCCTTCGGGTTCAATGGACGCTATGTCTATGCACGGGCCGGTTTGAACTGGTGAGCCTGGCCAGTCCGGCTTGACGATGGGAGGACGACTGATCCGTCAGTCGTCCTCTTCCATTTCCCGGTCGATCGTGTCCATGAAGTCGCGTGCGGCTTCGCGGTCCGTTTCGTCCTCAAAGGCATCCTCGAGATCGGGTGCCGCGCCCAGCATATAGGCCAGGCACCACAGCGCGAAGCGGCGACCGCCGTCGCGCTCCAGCCCGAATTGCAGCCGCAGACGCTCGATACCGGCGGCAAGCTGTTCCGGGGCGAGGTCGGCAATCTCTTCGGTGCCGAAGAAGCGGACGAGCAACTGATCGAAATCCATGGCGCCTGATAGACGATCCAACGCGCGCTCCCAAGGGGCGACCGCACCCGACGTCAGCGGAAACTGGTCGCCCGTCGCACCATATCGTCGACCGGCACGTCATGCAGGACGCGGTAGCGAGCCTCGACCAGACTGAACAGTCCGAACCCCAGCAATCCGGCCCCGACGATCAGATCGAACGGGTTCGTCAGCCATGACAGGACATGCGCCATGCCCCCGGCGTCGCGCGCCTGCTCCTCCATACCGGCCTTCACCAGCAGATAGCCGCTGATCAGGAAGACCAGCCCGCGCGCCGCATAGCCCGCGCGGCCGCTCCACATCACCCAAGCGCGGCGCGCCACATGGGGTTCCAGATAGCGCAGGAACGATCCCTTCGCCGCCTTCACCAACTGTATGGCGCCCAGCAGCAACAGGACGGCTGCCCCGACGAGCAGAAGCGCCCAGCCGCCCGGCCATTTCAGCGCGGTTTCGGCACCTTCGCGCGTGCCGTCACCGGACAAGGCGGCACCGCGCATCAATTGGATCGCCTGCCACGCCAGGAACAGGTGCACGATCCCGCTGACCCCGGCGCCTGTGCGTTCGGCCAGCCCCTTCCGGTCGGAGCCATGCCGTTCAATGTCGAGCGTGGCATCCACAATCCGCCAGATACCATAGGCGACCAAGCCGGCCGCCATGATGCCCAGGAGGAACTGTCCGCCGCCCCGGCCCAGATACTCCAGTGCGCCGCTGGGGTCCTCGGCGCGGCCGGTGCGCAGGATGAGCGTTGCGATGACGATGTAGAGCAGTCCGCGCGTCGCGAAGCCGATCCGCGTCAAATTGGTCAGGCGCGCGTTGGCGTTCATGTCATCTCCTTGATTTGGAGGACACAACCGCGAGGTGGCCGGTCCGTTCCGCGTCTGGAACGGACCGGCGACTATCTGCTTAGCTCCAGTGGCGGATGGGTCCGGTATCGACATGCACGAAGCCGTCATGTGGATAATAACCAACGCCACCCCCGCGCAGCGACAGGGCCGCATCGCGCAGGCGATTGAGCGGGACGCCGGGGATGGCGATGTCGGTTGCCTTGCCCAGCATATGTTGGCTCTTGCTGGCGACTCCGTGCGACCGCGCGTGCATCGCTCCATTGGTCTTGGGACTGCGATAACCGGAGACAAGCCGCAGGGGCTTGTTGGGGGCGACGTCCAGACGGTCGCGCAGATGGACGAGCAGATCGAGCAGCCTGGGATCCATCGTCCGCGTCGCCCCGGTCCGCCAGTCGCGCATCGCGTGGTTCAACTCGGCGAGCCCATCGGCGCGGTACCGTCCATCGGCGAAGAAGCACACGTCGCAGCGTTCGCGGGTATTGGCGTTGATCAGCGAAAGCCGCCGCTCGGGCGTCCGGGCGGAAACCCGTTCCGACAGTGCGGCCATCACCAAAGCGGCCGTCCCGCCGCCCATCAGATCACGGCGCGAAAACAGGGAATGAGACAAATGCATGGTCCGGTCGAGAAGAGGAAATCGCAGCTTTACAGTAAGATGGTTGCCACTTCCTGACTTGGATCCATGCTTCGTCGCGTGAAGACAACGACTTACCGGATCGCGAACGGCGATCGGCCGGGACCTGACTTCGCTTCGATGCGTTGTTGATAGAAGATGAGGGAGTGACCTGTGCAGATGCGGATGGGGACGTCGTTGGTGCTGGCCATGATGCTGGCAGGGTGTAGCGGACAGAGCGCGTCGGACCAGAACGCGATAGCCACCGCACAGGAACAGGCGGGCCCCGCCCAGTGGAGCGACAAGACCAAGGGCCAATTGCGCCAGGCCATCGATGACCGTGCGGCGCATGGGCTCGACCACATGCCGTTCGACATTGGCGCTGGAGACGAGGCCACGCTAACTGAACAGGCGCTGCGTTTCGCTGCGGCACTGGCGCGGGGCGCGACCGATCCAACCAAGCTCTACGAAGTCTATACGGTGCCAAGGCCCTCGCCGGACCTGAAGGCCGGGCTGGCCGGGGCGCTCAAGTCCGGCGACCTCAGCGGATGGCTCAACGGCCTCGCGCCGCAGGACGCCAACTATAAGAAGCTGTCGGCCGCCTATCTCAAGATTGCGCGCGAGCCCCGGCCACAGAATTCGCCAGCCCCGATTGCGGATAGCGGCGAGGCGATCAAGCCGGGCGCGACCGACCCCAGGCTGCCCGCGATCACGCGCGAATTGGTGATCC
Source organism: Sphingomonas sp. LC-1 (assembly GCF_025371035.1). GTDB lineage: Bacteria > Pseudomonadota > Alphaproteobacteria > Sphingomonadales > Sphingomonadaceae > Sphingomonas > Sphingomonas sanguinis_E. Next base: position 132,151 of record NZ_JANZXB010000012.1, read on the forward strand.
TCGATTATCTGCCGCGCAACGCCGCGCTTGGGAACAGCTACGCGCCGCCCATCGTCGCGGCGGTCCGCCAGATGCAGGCGGATTACGGGATGAAGCCGGATGGCATTATCGGTGCGGAGGCGTTGGCTATCCTCAACATGTCGGACGCAGATCGCGGGCGCGCGATCGCGGTTGCGATGGAGCGGCTGCGTTGGCTGGAACGCACGCCGCCGGAGACCCGGATCGACGTCAATATTGCGGCGGCCCGGCTGACCTATTGGCGCGATGGAAAGATCGTCGACAGCCGCAAGGTGATCGTGGGCGAACCGGATACCGAAACGCCGCAGCTCGGCTCCCCCATCTTCCGACTGGTCGCCAACCCGACTTGGACCGTTCCCCGCTCGATCCAGGAAAAGGACATCGCCAAAAAGGGTCCCGGTTACCTGAAGGCGAACAACATGGTCTGGAAGGACGGTTGGATCGTGCAGCAGCCGGGGCCGAAAAACTCGCTGGGGCTGGTCAAGTTCGATATGCAGAACGATCATGCCATCTACCTCCACGACACGCCCGCCAAGACGTTGTTCGGGCTCGTCCAGCGGCAGCGTAGCCATGGTTGCGTCCGCGTCGACGATGCGCTGGGCTTTGCCGAGATGCTGGCCAAGGATGAAGGCGTGGTCGACGAATGGCACCGCGCTCGCGAAACGGGCAAGGAGACCTTCGTCAAGCTGCCCCGCCAGATCCCGGTGCGACTGCTCTATCAGACGGTCCTGTTCGACGATGACGGAGAACCGATCGTTCGCAACGATCCCTACGGCTGGGATGACCGTATTGGATCCGCCTTGGGCTTCCAGGCGGGCAAGGCCCTGCGCGCCAAGACCGGCGCCGCGGACGTCGGGCCGTAACGTGATGTGCAGGTCGTAGTTTACTGGGGGGGGCGCGACGTTGGTGGCGTCGCGGTCCCTTGATGGCGGAAGAGGTGACCGCCTCAAAGCATGCGAAGAATGGCTAAAATGCGTGGGTTTGTCGAAGCGGCTCGGAACCGATACCCCGACTTATACCCCTGAGCCGTTTTCGTACCCCTATGGTCTGTGGCGAGTATATCAGCGCAGCCGAGTGATGGCGATTCGTCCGTCACACCGCAGGGCCGCTCGATTAACAGTCGAGTGGAAACGGCGATCAGGCGCTGATCGAGTATCTGGCTGAGAAGCTATGGGACAGCCGTATGGGCGAGTTCGAGATCGCAACGCCGTGGAGCGAGGCAAGCCCGTTCTGGCAAGCCAAGTTCCGGGAAATGGCAGTGTCGGCGCGACTGGCCCTGCTGGCGTGACCGGACGTCAAACGCCTGGCGCCTGCTCCAGCACATAGCCCCAGCCTCGCTCGGTCGAGATGGTTACATCGCCGCCCAGGCTGCGCAACCAGCGCCGCAGTCGGCATATCCGCACCTTGGCCACGTCGGTCTCGGCATCCTCTCCTACCGTCAGCATGGCGAGGGTGAGATGCGAGACCCGGCCGCGCCGGACAAGGTGGTAAAGGGTCTCCACCTCGCCGGGCGGCCGGTGGTATCGGATGCCCTTCCAATACACTGCCCCCGGATCGCGCTGGACGATTAGGCCGAACCGCTCCACGCGATCGGGCTGGTCGGCTCCGCAATGGGGGCAGGCATGGGCCATCAGAGCGTCACAGAATCGATAGCAGCGCGGGTGTCGGTGGCCATGAGCTGGGCGATGGCCGTGGTGTAGTGCGTGCCGTCGCCGGTTCCATAATTGGCGCTGCCGTTGACAACCCACTTCCATGGGTCCGTGCCGCGCGTTTTGTCACGGCGATCAAGCGCGGCAACCGTGCCGTCCGCCAGCCATGCGAGCCATTGATTATTGACGGTTTCGCCGCGCGTTCCCACGCCGAAATTGGCGTCAGAGGTCTGGCCGGCCTCAGTCGCGTAGCTGTCTGTTGTGCCGCTTGCCCCTGGAATGAGGCGAGGGATCAGCAAGCAGCCGATGATTTTATTGACGCCCGCCGATCGAGCGCTCGTCATCAATGACTGCAACGAACTGATGGTCGCCGCCGCCGTGGCGTTGCCTCCGTTCACGTTCGCCAGATCGTTAGTGCCCGGCTCCAAGTACAAGATATTGAAATACTTCAGCCAAGCCAGCATCTTCGTATTCTGGGATAGGTCGGATGCACGCGCGCCCACACGCGTCAGCTTCATGTGTGCGACAATGCCTGTAAGGCCGGTAGGAACGACTGCGCGCGGCCCATAGCCGTTCCCGCCGATGTAGTTGGCGAGATCGTTACTGCCATCCATCAGGCTATCGCCAAGGAATGCCAGAGCCTTGGAGGTGCCGGTAAATC
>NZ_JANZXB010000013.1 GCF_025371035.1 Sphingomonas sp. LC-1
CATTCTTGTTGACGAACACGATGCCGCTCAGCACCCGCTGGTCATCCACGCGCGGCTTACCATGGCTCTTGGGAAAGAACGGTCGCAGCCGCTCCATCTGCTCATCCGTCAGCCAAAACAGGTCGCTCATTCCAGTCTCCTTGCGGAGCCTGAATCAGATCGCGATGCTCACATCAATAGGTCCTGACCCTAGTAATGTGATTTAATATCATAGGCTTGCGAGGGATTGCCGTAAGGTGGTGATACTTCGGAATGGCTCTGAATCTGTTCTGAAAGATGACATTCTGTCTTATGGTCTAACTAAAGACTCGTTGTACCGCATCGCCCTTGGTGCGAAGGTCCATCCACTCTTTCTCGCTGAACGGGGCGGTGGTTTTTGGCCGGGGGCAATGACATGCCATTTGCATATAGAAGAGATGTGGACGGGATGCGCGCCGTTGCGATCATCTCGGTTGTTTTGTTTCACTACGGTATACCGTTTTTCGCCAACGGCTTTCTCGGCGTCGACATATTTTTTGTCATCAGCGGCTATCTGATCACCTCGATTATCTATCGCGAGATGGTTCGTGGTGAATTTACCTATGCGCGTTTCTATTCCCGACGGTTCCGACGAATTCTACCCGCCCTGATCGCCACCGTCACGGTGACCACTGTCGTGGCCGCGAGTCTATTGCCCCCTTATGATTTGAAACGTTACGCGATAACGGCCATCGGCGCTTTGACCGGTTTGTCCAATTTCGCGTTCTTCAGCTTTGTCGACTATTTCTCGCCCAAGGCCGATCGTCAACTTTTGCTGATGACTTGGTCTCTGGGTGTGGAAGAGCAGTTCTACGTTCTTTTCCCGCCAACCATGGCGTTCCTGATCGGTTGGCGAAAAAAACTGCTGCTGCCGATCATGGCGGGTGTCACGGTCGCCTCGTTGATCATGGCCGTCCTCGCCAATCATTTTCGTCCGGAAGCGGCGTTCTACCTCATCCCCTTTCGCGCGTGGGAGTTGTGTGTCGGGTCGCTTCTGGCACTGGCCGGGGCGAATGGTTTCGCCCAGTCGCTACCCCGCCGTCTGCACGAGGCATTGGGCGTCGTGGCGATCCTGCTGTTCGTGATCGCCATCGGAACCGAGAACGGCATTCCGACTATCGCGTTAAACGTCGTGATCGTCGTTGGCGCGGCGATGCTGATCGTTTCACGCGAATCGCTGGTCAACCGGCATATCCTGTCATCGGGTATCTTTGTTGGCGTCGGCCTGATCTCCTATTCCTGGTATCTGTGGCATTGGTTGCCGGTTGCCGTCATGCATGTGCTGGAGATTGAACCTAGCCTCGGCGGCAGGATCGCGGTCATCCTTTCCACGCTGATCGCGGGCATGCTCAGCTATTATCTCGTTGAGACGCCGTTCCGTCGCGGGCCTGCCGATCACCGGCGGGTATTGCGGCGCTATGGGGTGGCCTTGTGCGTTGCCGTCTTTCCCCTTTGCGCGTTGGTCGCGACGAAAGGGCTCTATCGATTTGCCTCGCCCCAGATCAAATCGGTCGAGGACGATACGCTGGGCGCGCTCAAAAATCCCTGCCTCGCCAAATATGGGGAGGAAAGGCCCAGGCTCGGCTTACCCTGCGTGGCTAACACGAAGCAACCCGCCATCGCGTTGATCGGCGATAGCCATGCCAATGCGCTGGCCGCCGGGATCAAATCTCTCGCGGACGCTCGGGGCCTGGCGTTCGACCAGTTGACCAAATCATCCTGCCCGGCGTTATTCGGCTACACCCGTTACATGCCCAACCACCTGGGTCATGATCGGGAATGCGCCGCTTTCATGCGATCTGCCGTATCGACCGTGCGCGACCATCCCGAGATCAAGACGGTCGTCCTGGCCAGCTATTGGGCAGCGTCGTTCGACGAGGAGAAGGACGGCTTTCGTTATGTTCCTGCGGACGGCGATGGTCCGCGCACGACATTGGCGCAAAGCCGCGAGAACTTGGCCTGGGGTCTGCGTCAGATGATCGCCGCTATTCGGGGTATGGGGCGACAGGTCATCGTTTTGCAGGATGTGCCGCGCTTCACGGTCGATCCGTCGACGATTGGGCTGGCCAGCTTGATACCGCTTCGGGGGGCGATAACCCGGTTTGCAGCACCCGATCGGGCTGGCACATTGGTAAGGGGCGATCGGGTGGCGTTGACCGCGATTGTTCCCGACAGCGCCCGCCCTATCGTGCGGATGGCGGTCGACCCGCGCTCTGGCGTCCGGCTTCTCGACCCTGTGTCGTTGCTCTGTGACAGTACCGGCTGCCTGTTCCGTAACGATAATACGATTTTCTACACGGATTCTCAGCACCTCTCCAATTCGGGGGCACGGGATGTGGCAAGCCGGTTGCCGCTGATAACGATCGACGCCCGCTGAACGAAAGCCGTCTGGCGGTGGCGCAAGCCGAAGGCGTTCTCCACCGCCAGAAACTGGTGACCAATCGGTCGATCATCCCAATCATCAGCAGCGACGCGCCGAACAATGGCAGGACCATGCCCGCTACGACCAGCGACGCCAGCAGTCCGCCCATCCGCGCGCCCGACAGTGGCGGCGGAGCGCCCACGCGACCGGCCGGGCGTCGTTTCCACCACATGGCGACGCCACTGATCACCAATATCCAGATGGCGAGGCACGGGACCAGCATCAGCCATTGGTTCGCCCGCCCGAAATAATTGCCCATGTGAAGCTGCACCCCCGATTCCACCGCGCGCCCGACCAGGCCATATTCGGCGTAGCGGACTTCGGGCCCGATCGGCCTCAGGCTGTAGCGATCGACATAGAGGGTGCGCTGTCCGGCGGGACGGTCGGGATAGGTGAAGACGGTATAGACTCCGGTCGGGCCGCTGGGCAGGAACAGGCGATAGCTGCCCGACCAACCCTGCGCCGTCAGCAATTTCGCCACCCGGTCGGTGCCCGCGATCACCGCCGGATCGCGGGTCGCGCCCGGCGCGGCGGGACGGTGTTCGGCGTGCTCGCCCTGCAGGTTGGGCATGGTGGAATGCGGCATCGGCGCATCCTCCAAAGTCCATGGCGCATCGCCCAGCATGGCCTTCATCGGCTGGCTGTGCGGCGCGTTATACTGGCGGAAGGACGGGGGATAGCCGATCCCCATCGCCGCGCTTGCCCGGTGAAGTAGCGGGCCCGACACGCCTGCCCAGGGCAGGCCGGTGACGATCAGGAATCCGATCAGCGCGACGGTCCACACGCCCACCGGTCCATGGAGATCGCGCCAGAAGCGTCGCCCCCGTCCCGACCAGTGGGGCCACAGCGTCCCTGCGGCCCGAAAGCCGCGGCGTGGCCACCATAGGATCACCCCCGTCACCAGCAGGACCAGCGCCCAGGTGACCGCCAGTTCGACCAGTCGCTCGCCCGCAATGCCCATCAGCATCGACCGGTGCATGGCATCCGCCCAGCCGACCAGCGTTCGGTCATAGACCACGCTGCCCAGCACGCGCGCCGTTCCGGGATCGACCGCGACGCGGCGCGGTTCGCCGCCATCGGGTGTCACGAATACCACCGCCGATCGATCGGCCGTCGCCGGCATGTCGATCCGCGACGCGGTCCCGGGATAGGCGTGCAGGGCCGCGCGGATCATTCGCGACAACGGCACATTCTCGCGATGCGGCGCGACGAAGCGGAGTTGCGGGTAAAGCGCATCGTTCAACTCGTCGTTGAACAGATAAATCGCGCCCGTCGCGCTGAGCATCAGCAGGATCGGCGCGACCAGCAGCCCGGCCCAGAAATGCCAGCGCCAGATGGTCCGGTGAAAGGCCGCGCGGTGCAAGCCTCGCGTCATGGCGTTCCCCTTCATAGCCGGGCCGCCAGCGCGATTTCGAAGGATCGCGACGCGCCGATATAGATGTTGGTCGTCGGATAACCCGAATATTCGCCATAAAAACGGTTGGTCAGGTTCCGTCCGCGCAATCTCAGCGTCATTGCCTTGGCGATCGGCAGCGACAGGCTGGCGTCGAGCAGCATGCGCCCCGCGACATGGATGCTGTTGGCGGTGTCGGTGTAGAAACCCCCGGTCTGGCGTAGCGTGCCGCCCAGCGTCACGCCCGGAGTGATCGTGTAGGACGCAGCGGCATAGAGCGTCGTGTCCGGGATGTTGATCGGGCGGTTGCCGCTGCGATCCAGCCTTATGCCGCCAATCGTCTCGGCCAGCGCGTCGTAGCGCGCGTCGGTATAGGATGCCCCGACCGACAGGCTCAACGGCGGCAAGAGGGTGATCTGTCCCGACACTTCCGCGCCGCGCGACGATTGCCGCCCGCCCTGGACGCTGAGCGAGGGGTTTATGGGGTCGCGGGTCACTATGTCGGATTGCCGGATGTGATAGATTGCGCCCGTGACGCTGGCCCGGCCGGCCCAGCCCTCAGCCTTGAACCCCGCCTCGATTGCGCGACCATGGGTCAGGCGAAAGCGGCTATTGGCGATCGAGGCGAGCAGGATCGACGATACCGGCGAAACGGCGGTGGTATATTGCGCATAGACGGTCAGGCCGGGTGTCACCGCCCAACTGCTGCCAATGCGCCAGGATAGGGGATCGAAGCGCGGGGCGTTGCGATCGGTCGCGCCGCCAAGATTCTGGATCGCCGTCCGGTTGAGTGCGATATGGTCCCAGCGCAGGCCACCGACCAGCAGCCATTTGCCGGTGAGGTTGACCGCGTCCTCGGCAAAGACCGCGCTCTGCTTCAGGCGCGACAGGAAGGTGACGTTGCCGCTGGTGAACACCGCCGCAGAGGTGGGAATGGCGATGACGCCGGGATGGCGGACATCGACATCGGGCAGGGTGCCCGCCGGCGCCTGCTGGCGCAGGCTGGTAAAGTCGGTGTCGTTATATTCGACGCCCAGGGTGAAGCGGTGGCGCAGACGCGCGATGCGCCCGTCGCGTCCGACAGCCCCCCGCACATTCCAGAAGCGGTGATCGTGGCGGAAATCCTGATAGCTTTGACGGATGCTGCCGTTCGGGAAACGCGCATCAGGTGCGACGAAGCTCTGCGTATCGGCCAGCAGAAAGGCGCGGTCGGCGGTATAACCGGTCAGGTCGAGCGCGAAGGTCCAGCCATCGCCCATCGCCCAGTCCAGCCGCGATCGGATCGTCGTCTCGTCCGCACCCGACCAGGCCCCGCGCGGATTATAGTTGTTCCGCCGCAGGGCGCGATCGGCGACCAGCCCGTTCGCGGTCCGCACCGCATCGCTGGGGTCCAGTGCATAGCGCGCGGGGATCAGCGGCAGGCCCTGATAGGTCGAGTCGTAGCGATCCTCGAAATGATCGACCGCGATCAGCAACGACAGGCGGTCGCTGGGCCGGTACAGGGCACTGGCGGTCAGCCCGGCGGAGAAACTGGCATTGCGCTCGACATCGTAGAGGCTGTCGGATCGCTGATAGCTGGCGTCGGCGCGGACCGAGACGGTGGACGCAACGGGCAGATTGACACCGGCCGCCGCGAAGACGGTGCCGAAGCTGCCCCCCGATAGCAGCATGTCCAGATGCCGCTCGCCCGGCACGGGCTTGCGGGTCACCTTGTTGATGACGCCGGCCAGCGCGCCCTCGCCATAGAGGACGGAGGCGGGGCCCTTGAGTATCTCGATCCGGTCGTAATGCCAGATATTGGCATCGCGCTGCGCCACCGTGGAGGCGGCGAGGCGCACTCCGTCCTGCAGGATCGAGACGGTGTTGCCCGCAAAGCCGCGCATCGACACGACGGCGGGGTTGCCCGGCACATTGCCCGACATCGCGCCGACCACCTGGTCGAACGCTTCGCGCGCGGTGCGGACGCCGCGCTGTTGCAGATCCTGCTGCGTCAGCAGTTCGACGGTGGCGGGGGTCTCCCGGATCGTCAGCGGCAGGCGGCTGGCAGCGGCGACCGGGGCGTCCGATTGCCGCTTGGCGGTGACCACGACCGTGGGGGGCGCGGGCACGGATTGCTGGCCGGACGCGACGGCGTCCGGCATCATAAGGGGTAGGAACATCGACAGGCTTTCGACCGGTCCGCCACGCATATGGCGGACGAGGATCATGGAGGCGCCGCAAACGGCACCGGATGAAACGGGTCAGGAAAGCGCTGGCGGTCCCCGAAGCGGGGGACGAAGATAGGGTGCGTCCACCGGGCGTGGCACGATGCGCACGACCAGACCCAGGGCCATGACGAAGGCGATGAGCAGCGCCAACTGGATCGGATCGATCGCCGCCAGCATCGGCGTGGCGAGCCCGGCAAAGGCGCAGGGCATGTCGCGGCCATGTCCGCCATCCGAATGACCCGCCGGATGGTCGGAGCGGTCGTGCATCGTCATGGCATGGCCCGCCATCGCCATTCCCGATCCCTGCCCCTCGTGCGGAGCAGGGGGCGGTGCGGGCAGCGGCCCGGCACCGGGGCACAGGATCACCGTGATCCGTCCCTCGACCGCTCCGACCATATATCCCATCGGCATCATGAGCTTGAGCAGCAGCGTCGCCGTGCAAAGCAGCACGGCCAGATGGCGTTGCGCGAGGAGGCTGCGGATCGCCGTCACGTTTCCGCGCTAGACAAGGGGGCCAGGCTTGTCACTTGGACAGATCGGCACAGCGGATGAACCATGCTATCCTCGATCATGATGATCGGTAATTTTCGTGCTAGCCGGGCTGTGTTTTTCCTATAGCAACGATTGGCGCTTAGTAGCGCTTTACATCATGTATCGGACGATGACGGACTCCCCCGCATTTGCTTTTCTGAATGGCGTTTCCGGGCAGGTGGTCGACGAGATCATCGGCTTCGACTGGTCGGCGACCTCGCTGGGCGGGCCGGAGCAATGGCCGATCGCCCTGCGGTGCCAGTTGGCGACGATGCTGGCCTGTCCGGCGCCCATGTATATGGTCTGGGGACCCGAGTTGGTGTCCTTCTACAACGACGCCTATCGCCCGATACTGGGCTATCGGGCGGCGACCGCGATGGGCATGCCGTTCCGCATTCTCTGGGGCAGCATCTGGAACGAGATCGAGCCGCTGGTCGATCAGGCGCTGTCCGGCGGCGTCGCACGGGTCACCGATATGCGGCTGGACCTGGCGCGGCATGGCGAACCCGAGGAAAGCTACTGGACCTTCTCCTACTCGCCGGTCTTCGACGATCACGGCGCGGTGGCGGGCATGATCTGCGTCACCGGGGAGACGACCGCGCGCGTCCTCGCCGAACGACGCCAGCATGAGGCGGACGAGCGACTGGCCCTTGCGCTCAGTTCGGGTGCGCATGTCGGCATGTGGGACTGGGACGTGGTCAACGACTCGGTACGGTCCGATCGCCGGTTCGCGGCGATGTATGGCGTCGATCCGGCGGCGGCCGAGGTCGGGATGCCGATCGCCGAGTTCTTCCGCAGTATCCATCCCGACGATCGCGCCCGCGTCCAGGCGGAGATCGACGCCGTCATGGCCGGAAAGGGCGAGGGCGAGGAGGCATGGCTTTTCGCCTCCGAATATCGGCTGGTCCAGTCCGACGGGTCGATCCACTGGGTGTCCGCACGCGGGCGCTGCATCCTCGATGAAACGGGGCGTTGCGTGCGTTTTCCGGGGGTCAGCTTCGACATCACCGACCGGGTGCGCATCGAGCATCAATTGCGCGAGAGCGAGGCCCGCGCGCGGCAGAATGCCGAACGGGTGCAACTGGCGCTGGGGGCGGGGGCGATCATCGGCACCTGGCTCTGGGATCTGCCCACCGACCGTTTTACCGTGGACGAGCCCTTTGCGCGCAGTTTCGGGCTGGACCCGGCCCTGGGCCATGACGGCCTCAGCCTCGCCCAGGTGGTGGAGACGGTTCACCCCGACGACCAGGCGGGCTTGGCCGAGGCGATCAGGGAGGCGATTGCGCGGGGCGGCCCCTATGCGCATCAATATCGCGTTCGGCGGCACGACGGCAGCTATCACTGGCTGGAGGCCAATGGTCGGGTCGATCACGCGCCTGACGGCACGCCGTTGCACTTTCCAGGTGTGCTGATCGACGTCAGCCGTCGCTTGGCGCTGGAGGCCGAGCGCGACCACGCCATCGCCGAATTGCGCGCCCTGACCAGCCAGCTGGAACAGCGTGTGGCGGAGCGCACCGCCGAACTGATGCGCGCCGAAGAGGCGTTGCGCCAGTCGCAGAAGATGGAGGCGGTGGGCCAGCTGACCGGCGGGCTGGCGCATGACTTCAACAATCTGCTTGCGGGCATTTCGGGCTCGCTGGAACTCATGGCGCTGCGGCTGTCCCAAGGGCGGACGGCCGATGTCGATCGCTATATGGACGCGGCGCAGGGCGCGACGCGGCGCGCGGCGGCGCTGACCCACCGGCTGCTCGCCTTTTCGCGGCGGCAGACGCTGGCGCCGCGACCGACCGATATCGGCGCGCTGGTCGCCGGAATGACCGACCTGATCCGTCGGACCGTGGGCCCGGCGATCACGGTCGAGACGGAGGGGGCGGACGATCTGTGGACCGTCCTGATCGATGCGCCGCAGCTGGAGAATGCGCTGCTCAACCTGTGCATCAATGCGCGCGATGCCATGCCGGAGGGCGGGCGCATCGCGATCGAGATGGTGAACCGGCGGCTGGACGGTGACAATGCGCGGTTCGGTGACATACCCGATGGTGAGTATCTGGCGCTGTGCGTCACCGATACCGGGATCGGCATGACCCCGGAGGTGATCGAAAAGGCGTTCGACCCCTTCTTCACCACCAAGCCATTGGGGCAGGGGACAGGCCTCGGGCTCAGCATGATCTATGGCTTTGCCAAGCAATCGGGCGGCCAGGTCCGTATCCAGTCGACGCCGGGGGAGGGCACCACCGTGTTCCTCTATCTGCCGCGCCATGACGGCCCGGCGGAGCCGGTCGAAGAAGGTTCGACCGGTATTCCCGATGGCCCCGCCGGTTCGGGTGAGACGGTGCTGGTGGTCGATGACGAGGCGACGGTGCGCCTGCTGATCGTCGATGTGCTGCGCGACATGGGCTATCGGGTGATCGAGGCGGCGGACAGCGCCCAGGGCATGGCCATTTTGCGGTCGTCGGTGCGCATCGATCTGCTGGTCACCGATGTCGGTCTGCCCGGCGGAATGAACGGGCGGCAACTGGCCGAGGCGGCGCGCGAATTGCGACATGAATTGAATGTCATGTTCATAACGGGCTATGCCGAAAGCGCGGTGTTGAACAGCGGCCATTTGTCGCCGGGGATGCAGTTGCTGACCAAGCCGTTCACCGTGGACGCGCTGGTCACGGGGATACAGGCCGCCATGGGCGCGACCGCGCGCCGGTACGAACCGCACGTTCCCTGATCCCCTAGCGTCCCCGGCTTCGGGTCATGTGCGGCACCGCATGACGATGACGACCGGGAGTTCGACGCTATGATGACCAGCCGCTTGGCCCTTTTGCTGTTGGGCGGGGGCCTGTTCGCCGCCATGAGCCCCGCTGCGGCCCAGAGCGGGCCCGAAATCCCGGAACCGATGGTGTTCGACATGATCCGTCCGCTAACCGCGAAGGCGGGCGAGGTCGAGGTGAACGCCCTGGCGCAGCGCGACCTGACGGGGCCGCGCGGGGAACTGGAATGGGCGCCCGAGGTCGAATGGGCGGTGGCCGATGGCCTTGCCGTCGAATTGGAACTGCCGCTGATCGACGCGCGCATCGTCCAGTATAAGATGGGTTTGCAGGGAAAGCTGGGCACGATCCGGGGCGGGCGCGGGGTGCACGGCGTCCAGTATCTGGGATTGCACGACCGGGAGAGCGGGGGATGGACCTCCACCCTGCTCTGGCTGCTCGGCAACCGTTTTGGCGAGCGGTGGAGCACGATGACGATGGTGGGTGTCGGTGACGTGACATTGCGCGAAGGCAATGAGACGGGGATGATCGTCAACCATTCGACCTTTTACGACGTGAATCCCGACACCGTGCTGGGACTGGAACTCAACCGGCAGAATGGCGAGGGGGCCTATTGGCTGCTGATGCCCCAGCTTCACCGCGCGGTCGGCAAGCTGGGCGTTCAAGGTGGGGCCAGCGTGGAAAAGGCGCGGGGCGAGCGGTTCCGCCCACGCCTGGGATTGCGAATCATCCGCGAACTGTGATGGGACGGCCGCGAACCGGGAGACAGGATATGGCCGTGGAACTGATCTGCCTCGATGCGGACGATACGCTGTGGCATAATATGCGTCATTTCGCGGAGACGGAGGAGGCGCTGGTCGGCCTGCTCGCCCCCTTTGCCGAGGCACGGGTGGCGCGGGCGACGCTGGAATCGTGCGAGGCGCGCAACCTGCGGCTTTATGGCTATGGCGCCAAGGGCTTTACCCTGTCGATGATCGAGACGGCGGTGGAGCTGGCCGGGCCGACCCTGCCCACCGAGCTGATCGCGCGTCTTCTGGAGGCGGGGCGGCAGTTGCTGGCCCACCCGGTCGAACTGCTCGACGGCATCGCGGAGACCATGGCCGCGCTGGCCCAGCGCGGGCGGCTGGTGCTGGTGACCAAGGGCGACCTACTGCATCAGGAGGCCAAGCTGGCCGCATCGGGGCTGGGCGCGCATTTCGCCGATGTGGCGATCGTCAGCGACAAGACGCCCGACACCTTCCGCCGGATCTTCGATCGCCACGGCGTCGCGCCGGAGCGGGCGGTGATGGCGGGGGATTCGATGCGCTCTGACATATTGCCCGCATTGGAGGCCGGGGCCTGGGCCGCCTATATCCCGCAACCATTGGCATGGAGCCATGAGGCAGGGCGGGTGCCCACCGATCATCCGCATTTTCGCCAGTTGGAGAGGCTCGGCGATTTGCCGGGCTGGATCGACGCGATCGGCGGAACGGCTTAGCCCGGATCGCTTTCCGCGCCCACGACGACGCCGTGCTCCACGCCCGGCCCGTCATGGGCAAAACCGTTGCGGTGGACGCGGACACCCGCCGTCGTGACCGGGACGGTCGCCGCCACCGCCGCGACGGGGGGCGTGGGCCCGGTCGGAACGGCGGGATCGCCGCCATGCTGTTCGCCGCGATGGATGACGACGCCGGCCATCGTCTCCACGCCGGCGACCGGCGCGTCGGCCAGCATGGCGGGGGCGGGGGCCGGGATGCTCGGCTCCGCCCCGGCATATTGCTGGCGGAAGGACAGGTCGCGTTCCAGCGCGCCCTTCCAGCGATAGAAGATATGGCTGCCGATCGCGCCGATCCGGTTCAGGCTGGGCGCCCACCAGGGCAGCACGTAATTGGCGTGATAGAAGGTCGCGGCCCCGACGGGCGCATAGACCATGCCCGCCAGCGCGGCCTGCGCGACGTCGGCGGCGCGCGCCCAGGCGGTGGGCTCGCGCGGGTGCAGCATCGATCCGTCGCAGGTGAAGCTGAACTGGCACCCCGTCGAGCGTTCCGACCCCTGATAGACGACGCCGCAGATGCTCTTGGGAAAGGCGCGGTCGCGTACCCGATTCAGTACGACCTGCGCGACGGCGCGTTGGCCGTCTATCGGTTCGGAGCGGGCTTCATAATAGATGGCGGCGGTCAGGCACTCGGCGGCGCGTGCGGCATCCTGCGCGGAGCGGGCGACGCCGGAAAAGGCGGGGGCGGCAGCCATTTCGATCGGGGTGTTGCCACTGATCGTCTCGGGCAGGTCGCTGTCGGGCACGTCGAGCGCAAGCTGCCGCAGCAGAGTCTTGGCAGTCGGCGGCGGAACGTCCAGCGTCAGGTGAGCGGGCGGGTGCCGCGCGGGGGTGCACGACGTCGCGATCGCCAGCGTCGCGACCAACATCAACCAGCGCAGCACGTTCGCCCTATCCCAACCCGTTGCCCCATGACGGCGCTGTACCGGGCGGGGGTTAGGAAGCGGTTAAGTCACCGGAAACGGACGCATCCCGATGGACACGCCCGTTCCCCCGGCATCAGAATCGCGCACCCAACTCGATGCCGTAGAAGCGCGGTTCGCCCGCGATATAGGTCGGTGCGCTGAACGTGCCGCCGGTATTGCCCGCGTCGATCAGATAGCGCTTGTTGGTCAGGTTGCGGGCAAAGCCGCCGATATGGAAACGGCTTTCCGCGCCGAATTCCATCCCGGCGCGCAGATTGACCAGCGTATAGCCGCCCTGCGAGATCGCCTCGCGATTGGGCAGTTCGAAATAGACTTTCGAGCGATAGGTCGCGCTGGGCGTCGCATAGAAAGTCGCCGAGGAGCCGACCGGCACCCGCAGGGTCGCGCCGCCCGACGCCGTCGTGTCGGGTTGCAGGCGGAAGCGATTGCCCGCGAACACGCCATTGGCCGGATCGTTCGCGATGCCGCCATCGATATAGGCGAAGCTGCCGAACAGGCTCAGCCAGCGATGCACCGCCCAGTTCGCCTCTACTTCCACGCCGATATTGTTCGCCGAACCCGCGCTGCGCGTCACCGTCCGACCATTTTCGAACGCGGTGACCTGAAAGCCCTTATAGCTTTGATAGAAGACCGACGCCGCGCCGCTGAACGCGCCGATCCGGCCCTTGATGCCGCCCTCGTAATTCCAGACATCTTCCTGCGGCACGATCTGAAGCCGTGGGATCGCTCCCGAATTGGCGACGGTCAGCGGTACAATCCGCTGCGCGTCCAATTGTACGACCGGCGAGCGGCGACCCTTGCTGATCGTCGCATAGACATTCACGTCACCGCCCAGCCGGTAAAGCGCATTGAAACGCGGCAGGATCGCGGCATAGCTACGCTGCGCCGTGAACAACTGCCCCTTGGTATTGGCGGCGCCCAGCAGGCTGGTGAACACGCCGGCGCCTGCCAGCAGGCGGCTGTCGGGCATCACGCTGCCATAGCTGGAACGCCGATCCTCGATCAGCACGCGCGCCCCTGCCGTCAGTTCCAGCGCGGGAACAGGAATCCAGGTCGTGTCGGCAAAGACCGAATAGGTGTTGTTGCGCCCGTAATTGGCGAAGCTGGCGCTGTAGGGCACAATCGTCGCGGTACCGCGCGACAGGATCGCCGTCGCGCGCGTCGCCGGGATTGTGCCGTTGGCGGCGACGCAGGCGGTGCCGGTCGGCAGGCCGGCCGCGCCCAGCATCTGCCGAACCTGCGCGAAATCACCTGCGGTCGAACAGGCCAGATACGTCCCTTCCTCGGTGGAGAAGGGAACGCGCTGCTGCCCATTCTCGAAGAACGCGTTCCACCCGATCGAGGCGCGATAATGGTCGCCGTCGAATGCGAAGCGGCTTTCATGGCTCCACTGGTCGCCGCGCGCATCCTCGCCGAATTCGAGATACCAGGCGGGGCCGCCATCCGCATCGAAGATTTCCAGCGCGTCGAACCGGCGATAGCCGTTGACGGTGGTGAAGGTGACCCCCGGCGCGACGTCGACCGCCAGGGTCAGGTTCGCGTCATAGACATTGCGGGTCAGGCCCAGCTTGCGCCGCCCCAATATCTCGGCGGAATAGGGCGATCCCGACAGTTCGGCATAACCATAGTCGCCGGTCTGTCCACCCGTCGGGGCGAAGACGCGGCTCTTGAACGCGGTGCCGGGATTGCGCTGTCCGTCATAGGTCAGGACGAGATCGGCGGTGACCGATCCATTGGGGGTCCAGCGGAGCGATCCACGCACCCCGCGTTGATCCTGCCCGTTCAGATCGTCCTGATCGACCCGCCCCTGATTCTGATTGGGCACATCGGGATCGCCCGCGATATTACGGACATAGCCGTCGCGATATTTATAGGCGAAGGCGATGCGAGCGGCGAGCGTCTCGTTGCCCGCGTTCAGATAGCCGGACAACTGGGTCCGGTTGAAATTGCCATAGGAGGCGACCAGGCCGCCTTCGGTCCCTGCATGGGGGCGGGCGGAGATGATGCTGATCGCGCCGATCGCGGCGGCGGTGCCGAACAGGGTCGCCTGCGGGCCCTTCACCACCTCGATCCGCTCGATATCGTACAGGTCCTGATAGGCGCCGCGCGTCCGGCTGATGTCGATGCCGTTATAATAGAGCGTCACGCGCGCGCCCTGTTGCGCCGAGCCGGAGTCGGACGTGATGCCGCGGATCACGAAGCCGGGATTGTTCGCGCTCTGCTCCTGAATTTGCAGGCCCGGAATATATTGCGCCACTTCCGACAGCGAGTTGACGCCCAGATTGGCCATGCGCTCGCCCGAGACAGCGCTGACGGTAACCGGCACGTCCTCGATCCGCTGTTCCCGCTTCTGCGCGGTGACGATCACCTCGTCGGCGCCGTCGGCCTCGTCCTGCGGCTGGATCATCGCCTGCGCTTGCGCGGCGTGCGCGAAGGCGATCGGCGAAAGGCTCGCCAAAAGCGCGGCCAGCGTCATGCGGCGCACGGTCGAAGTCATATCGGTCCCCGGTGATTACCCCTGTTGTGGGCCGCATAGACGAAACGGATTACCAGTTGGTGTCCCGCGGCTTGCGGATTTGTGACAATCGCGTTTCGATGTCGTCGAATCGTCATCCATCCGCCATCGCATTGTCGCCTGGGGTCATTAGCCGTGCCCGGCGAAAGGACCTTCGACGATGACGATGATGAACCGACGCCGCGCGATCACCCTGATGGGCAGTGGCGCGGCGCTCAGCCTTCCGGCCACGATCGCCGAGGCGGCCGAGCCGTTGGCGCGTTTCGACCATGGTGTCGCCAGCGGCGATCCTTCGGCGGACGGCGCCATTCTGTGGACCCGCGCGACCCCGGCGGAGGGGCAGGGGAGTGACGTGGCGCTGACCTGGCATGTCGCGCCCATGGATGCGAGCGAGGCGGTCGGCCTGCGCACCGGGCGGGTGACGGCCCGCGCCGCGCGCGATTTCACCGCCAAGGTGGAGGTGACCGGGCTGCGCCCTGGCCGTGACTATCGCTATTGGTTCGAGACGGCCAAGGGGGAGCGCTCGCCCGAAGGCCGGTTCCGCACCCTGCCGCGCGGGCGCATCGAGGATGTGGTGCTGGCGGTGGTGTCGTGCCAGCTCTATCCCGGCGGGCTGTACAATGCCTATGACGCGATCGCGCGGTCCGAGCGGCTGGACGCGGTGCTGCATCTGGGCGACTATATCTATGAATATGGCGCCGACGGCTATGGCGCGGAGACCGGGCGCAAGCTGAACCGCCTGCCGGAACCCGCCCACGAAATCCTGTCGCTCGCCGATTATCGCCAGCGTCATGCACAGGTGAAGCGCGATCCCGACATGCAGGCCGCGCATGCCCGCGCCGCCTTCATCTGCGTCTGGGACGATCACGAGGTCGCCAATGACGACTGGATCGGCGGCGCGGAAAACCATGATCCCGCGACCGAGGGAAACTGGGGGAAGCGCAAGGCGGCAGCGATGCAGGCCTATTTCGAATGGATGCCGATCCGCGACCCGCGCCCTGGCCAGCCCTGGGCGGCGATCAACCGCAGCTTCGACTTCGGCGATCTGGCGACGCTGGTGATGGTGGAGACGCGGCTGCTTGCCCGGTCGAAGCAGGTTCGGGCCAAGGGCGATGCGCCCGATCCGTCCGAATATGCCGCGATGATGGCCGAGCGGGCGCGGCCCGAACGCGAATTGCTGGGCGCCGGGCAGCTCGACTGGATCGAACGGACGCTGACCCGTTCGGTCAAGGCGGGCACGCCGTGGCAGGTGATCGGCAATCAGGTGGTGATGGCGCGGATCGACGGTCCCGACCTGGAAAAGCAGATGGGGGCGGAGGGCTATGCCAGGCTGACCGCGCGGCTGTCGGAGACGATGAAGACCCAGCTTGGCAAAGCCCAGGCCTCCTATCGTGCGGGCCTGCCGCTCAATTTCGATAGCTGGGACGGTTATCCGGCGGCGCGCGAGCGGCTATATGCCGCGTTCCAGCGGGCGGGCAGCCATCCGGTCGTCCTGTCGGGTGACAGCCATGCCGCCTGGGCCAACGACCTGTATGACGGAAGCGGAAAGCTGGTCGCGGCGGAGTTTGCGGGAACCTCGGTCACCAGCCCTTCCTGGGGCGACATCATGCCCGGCATCGGCCGGGAAATCGCCGCCGCCAATCCCAAGGTCGTCCGCTTCTGCGACCAGGAGGACAAGGGCTGGCTACACCTGACCCTGACCCGCGACATGGCGACCGCGCGCTACATGACCGTCTCGACCGTGATGGCCAAGCCCTATGCGCCAGGGTGCGCCGCGATCTGGCGGACGCGATCTGGCGGGAATGCCCCGATCGAAAGCGTGACCGCCTGAGGGTCGCGCCAGCCCCTTTTCCGTCAGCGCATCGCCGCGGCGGAAAGGGGCTGGCCCGCAATGGCCGCCAGCACATGGGCGACCAGCGCGGGGTCGTCATGGTTCATATAATGGCCGCCGGGCATCGCGACGACATGGGCGTTGGGCAGTTTGAGCAGCGGGCACAGGCTGTCCGGCTCCTCGACACCATAGATGCAGGTGACCGGCAACCAGTCCAGCGTCCGTGCGGTGGTGATGCCCAGGCTGTCGGGCCGGCCCATATAGGCGAGACCCGAGGGATCGGACCGGAAATAGGCCGTCCGGCCCGGCACCACCAGGATCAGCGCCGACACCCGGGCGCGCAGATCGGCCGGCAGTCGCGCCAGCCCGGTCTGCAACATGTCCGCGCCATAGGACTGGCCGAGCAGCACGAGCCGTCGCCCGTCCGCTTCCCGCGCGGCCTGGCGGATCAGGTCCGCGATCAGCGCATCGACCTGTTCGTGGGTCCGGTGTTCGCGAAACAGAACCGGGGAATTGACGCCCAGCACCGGGATCCCGTTCGCGCTCAACTGCCGCGCGACGACCCCGCTCATGCCGTAGCGAAGCCCCATGTCACCCGACAGCGACAGGACCAGCACCGGCTGTACCCGGCCCGTCGCGGGATAGCGGGTAAACGGGTCCCTGTCGAAATAACTGCCCGAATAGAGAAGGATAGATATGCCGCCCAGGATCAGCAGCAGGATCGCGGCAAGATAACGACCACGGTATCGGCGAAGATGGGCCAGACGATCGGACATGCTTCGTCCTAATCCCGCCATCCGCCCGCTGTCACCAGCCGAACTTGGTGTTGGCGAATGCGGTCATGAAAAATCTGTAATGTTACGATCACGCGCTCTATGCGCATGATCTGTCATCGGCGAACCGGTGAAGACATGGGTTGGCCGGCGGCGGCCGCCATGTCGATGACCAGCCGCGAGGAACGACGTCCGTGACCAACCCGATCTTTTTCGACCCCACCGGGCGCCGGGGCGCATGGGCGCGGCGCGGTGTCGGGGTTCTGATCTTGGCCGTGGTGATCGCGGCGATCGCCTTTGCCACGACGCTGGTCGCGGTGCCCAATTCGGGCGTCCTGCCCTTGCCCTTCGCGCGGCGCCAGGCGATGACGCTGGAGCCGACCGCGCAGTTGAAGGGGCGGCGTGGCGAATGGCTGCCCCGCAAATCGGTGGCGCAGGGGCATACGCCGCTGACCATCGCCTTCTACACGCCGGGCAATGATTCCGCGCTGGCCTCGATCAATGCGCATATGGGCCAGATCGACTGGCTGGTCCCCGGCCTGATGAACGTCGCCGGGCCCAAGGCGCAGTTGCAGATCAGCAACGATGCCAAGCTGGCCAGCCTGTTGGCCCGCGCCGCCAAGCCGCCGCGCCTGCTGCCGATGGTCCAGAATCTTGGTGCGGACGAATGGGACGGCCAGGCGATCGCGCGGATCATCGCCAGCCCCGCCGCCTCCGAAAAGCTGGCGACGCAACTCGGTCAGTCGGTGACGGCCAATCGCCAGTCGGGCCTGGTCATCGATTTCGAGAACCTGCCCGCCAGCGCGATGGCGCGCTATCCGCGCCTGTTGCAGCGGATCAAGGCGCATCTGCCCAAGGGGGCCGTGCTCGCCGTCACCGTACCGGCGGAGGATGAGGCGTGGCAATTGCGGCCGATCGCGCGCGTCGTCGATCGGGTGATCCTGATGGCCTATGACGAGCATTGGCAATCGGGCACGCCCGGCCCGATCGCGTCGCAGCCCTTCTTCCTGCAATCGTCCGAAAAGGCGTTGCGCGAGGTGGGTCGCGACAAGCTGATCGTCGCACTGGGCAGCTATGCCTATGACTGGCCCAGCAAGGGCAACGGCCCGGCCGAACCCGCCGAGGCCAAGTCGATTGAAGAGGCCTGGCTGATGGCGCATGACAGCCAGGCGAAGGTGACGTTCGATCCGGCCAGCGGCAATGCCGGTTTCGCCTATGACGAGAATGGCGAGCACCATATCGTCTGGATGCTCGACGCGGCGACGAGCTGGAACCAGCTCCAGGCGCTGAAGCGTCTCGGCATCGACGATGTCGCTTTCTGGCAGCTAGGCAGCGAAGACCCCGGCCTGTGGGCCGATTTCGCCGCCTTTCGCAGCACCGCACGGGGCGTCATTCCCCGGCTGGGCACGATCAACTCGCCGCTGAACACCGATGTCGAGGGGCCGGGTGAAATCCTGCGTATCACCGCACAGCCCACCGAGGGGCGGCGGGTCATGCAATATGACAAGGACGGCATCATCCGGAACGAGGTCTATCAGGCCTTTCCGACGCCTTATGTCGTACAGCGTGCCGGTGCGTTGCCCAAGACCATCGCGCTGACCTTCGACGACGGGCCCGATGCCGAATGGACGCCCAAGATCCTCGACGTGCTGGAGCGCGAGCATGTGCCCGCCACCTTCTTCGTCATCGGCGAAAACGCGCTTCAGCATCCCCAGCTTTTGCGCCGGATCGTCGCGGACGGCAGCGAGATCGGCAATCACAGCTATACCCACCCCAATATGGCGACGACGGGCGAGCGGACGATCAAGCTGGAACTGAACGCGACCAAGCGGTTGATCCAGGCCTATACTGGCCGTTCCACGACGCTGTTCCGCGCGCCCTATTTCGGAGATGCCGAGCCCACCACGGGCGACGAGATCGGCCCGGCGCTGGTCGCGCAGAATCTCGGCTATACGGTGGTCGGACTGCATGTCGATCCCAATGACTGGCAGACTCCCGGCACCGACAAGATCGTCCATGAAGTGATCGAGCAGGTGCACGGCGCGACACCCGACAATTCGGCCAATGTCGTCCTGCTGCACGATGGCGGCGGCAATCGCGAGCAGACGGTGGAGGCGCTTCCCCGCATCATCGATACGCTGCGTGCCGAGGGCTATCGCTTCGTCGCCGCCTCGCAGCTGGTCGGGGTCAGCCGCGACCAGGCGATGCCGCTGGTCGAGGGCAAGGACCTGCTGGCGGTGCGGACCGACGTGGCGATCTTCGTCATCCTCGCGACCTTGTCGGCGGGGCTTGCCTGGCTCTTCTACCTGGCCATCGCGCTCGGTATCGCGCGGGCGGTGGTGATGGCGGGGCTCGCCTGGTTCCAGGGCCGCCGATCCAAGCCGGTGCCGCCCGAATTCACCCCCAGCGTCTCGGTCATCATTCCCGCCTATAACGAGGAGCGGGTGATCGCTCAGTCGGTCGCGCGCGTACTCGCCAGCGACTATCCGGGGCTTCAGGTCATCGTGGTGGACGACGGGTCGAAGGATGCGACCAGCGCGGTGGTGCGCGAAGCCTTTGCCGGGGAGCCGCGCGTCCAGCTGCTGACCCTGTCCAATGGCGGCAAGGCGGCGGCGCTCAACCGGGCGTTGCGCGAAGCGACGGGAGAGGTTCTGATCGCGCTCGACGCCGATACCCAATTCGAGCCGGAGACGATCACCAAGCTCGCCCGCTGGTTCGCCGATCCCAGGCTGGGTGCGGTGGCGGGCGATGCGCGGGTGGGCAACCGGGTCAATCTGGTCACCCGCTGGCAGGCGGTCGAATATATCACTGCGCAGAATCTCGAACGGCGCGCGCTGGCGGGGTTCGATGCGATGACGGTGGTGCCGGGCGCGGTCGGCGCATGGCGTCGTGCCGCGCTGGACGCGGTCGGCGGCTATCCCGAGGATACGCTGGCGGAGGATCAGGACCTGACCATCGCG
The DNA here is from genome assembly GCF_025371035.1 of Sphingomonas sp. LC-1. Classification (GTDB taxonomy): domain Bacteria; phylum Pseudomonadota; class Alphaproteobacteria; order Sphingomonadales; family Sphingomonadaceae; genus Sphingomonas; species Sphingomonas sanguinis_E. The sequence goes on from NZ_JANZXB010000013.1 coordinate 19,870, forward strand.
ATCCAGCGAGCGGGTTGGCGCGTCACCTATGACCCGCGCGCCGTCGCCTGGACCGAAGCGCCCGAGACGTTCCGCGCACTCGCCAAGCAGCGCTATCGCTGGGCGTTCGGCACGCTGCAATGCCTGTGGAAGCACCGTGCGGTGCTGCGCACCGGACGGCCCAAGGGGCTGGCGCGGGTCGGCCTGCCGCAGGCGTGGCTGTTCCAGATCCTGTTCGCCGCCATCTCGCCGCTGATCGACCTGTCGCTGATCCTGTCGATCATCGGCACCTCTGTCCGGGTCGCGCAGCATGGCTGGGCGCAGACGCACACCGATGTGTTCCAGATGGGGGTCTATTGGCTGGTCTTCACCTCGGTCGACGTGCTGTGCGGGTGGATGGCCTATCGCCTGGACGGCAACCGGGTGCGCTATCCGGCGCATCTGCTGGTCGCGCAGCGGCTGGTCTACCGCCAGATCATGTACTGGGTCGTGCTCCGCGCGATCAGTTCGGCGATCGGCGGCTGGATCGTCGGTTGGGGCAAGCTGGAGCGCACCGGGAATGTCGGGGCGTAGGGACTAATCCCGGCCCCCTTCTTCAAGGGCGAGGGGGGCTTTACCTCAACCTCCGTCCGCGCTGGCCGAAATCGAAACGCATGCCCGGAGGTTGCGCCGGGCATTGCCTGCGGCTCCGCTCAGGCGGAACGGACATCCGGCGCAAGCGTCAGGCGAACCCGCAACCCCGGCGCGTTATCCTCCAGCGTCACCATGCCGCCGTGCAGATGCGCGACCGCCATGGCGAGCGACAGCCCCAGGCCCGCCCCGCTCTCGGTCCGCGCGGCATCCAATCGTCCAAAGCGCTTCAACGCCTCGTCCCGGCGATCTTCGGGAATGCCGGGGCCGTCGTCCGCGACGACCAGCACTGGACCCGGTTCGACCCGGACGACGACCTCGCCCGCGCCATATTTCAGCGCATTGTCGATCAGGTTTGCCACCGCCTGGCCGAGCAACTCGCGGTGCACCGTCGCGACCAGCGCCTTCGGCCCATCGGCGCGGATCGTCATGCCGCGATCCTCGGCCAGCGGCTCGAACATGTCGGCGACGTCGCGGATCATTTCCGCCAGATCGGTCTCGACAAAGGCGTCGCGACCCAGCCCCGCCTCGGCGCGACTGATACGCAGCGCAGTGTCGAGCATCACCAGCAGCCGGTCGCCCTCGTCCAGCGCCCGCGCCACCGCGACCCGCGCATTCTCGTCCCGGCATTCCGCCAGCGCCCGGTCCAGCGTCGCGCGCAACCGGGTCAGCGGCGAACGCAGGTCGTGCGCCAGCCCGTCGGTGGCGACCTTCAACTCGGTCATCAGCAATGCGATGCGGTCGAGCATCGCGTTTACCGCCTGCGCCAGCGCGTCGAACGCATCGCCGCCGCCGCTGGGCACGACACGGCGCGACAGGTCCCCGCCTGCAACGGCATGGGCGGTGGCGACGGTGCCCTGCAGCCGCCGTTCGATCATCCGGGCCGCAGCCCAGGCGGCCAGCGCGGCCAATACGATCGCCGCCGCCATGCCGACCGCCATCGCCTCTTCCATCGCCCGCGCAACGCGCAACTCGCTCTCGACGACATGACCGGCCAGGATTCGCGATCCATCGGGCAGGCGCATCGCCATCACGCGCATCCGCTCGGGTTGCGAATGGCCGATGCGGAATATCTCGATCGTGGCGGCACCCGGGCTGGGCACATTGGGCGGCCATTCGGCGATATTGCCCGCCACGAAGCGCCCGTTGGGGTCGGTCAGCAAGATGACCGAGAGCGGCAGACGATCGGTGGTCAGCCGCCGGTCGACCGCGGCGCGAACCGCCTCCTGGCCCCCCGAAAGCCACATGCTCGCCAGTTCGTCGCGCAGGTCGCCGGCCGCATCCTCCGCCTGCGCGGCGATCTCGCCGCGCGTCAGGTGGCGCACCATCGCCACCATCGCACCCGCGCCGACCAGCTGCAGCGCAAAGACCAGAAGCGCGAAGCGCAGCGTGGTCGAACGGAGGAAGGCGGGCGTTATTTCTCGACCCCCAGCTTATAGCCCGAACCCCGCACCGTATGCAGCAGCGGGCGGGCAAAGCCTTCGTCGATCTTCTTGCGCAGCCGGCTGATATGCACGTCGGTGACGTTGGTGTTGGGGTCGAAATGGAAATCCCATACCCCCTCCAGCAACATGGTGCGCGTGACCACCTGATCGACATGCTGGAGCAGATATTCGAGCAGCCGATACTCGCGCGGTTGCAGGTCGATCGACTTGCCCGCGCGGCGTACCCGGTGGGCGAGCAGGTCCATCTCCAGATCGTCGCATACCAGCTTGGTCTGCACCGCATTGCCCGTCGTGCCGCCGCGCCGGATCAGCAGGCGGACCCGCGCCAGCAACTCGGCGAAGACGAAGGGCTTGGTCAGATAATCGTCCGAGCCCGAGGTCAGCCCGGCGACCCTGTCCTCCGGCGAGGACAAAGCGGACAGGATCAGAACCGGCGATTCGATTCCCGCCGCACGGATCGCGGCCAGCACCGACATGCCGTCCATGCCGGGCAGCATCCGGTCGAGGATGATGCAATCATAGGTGCCGTCCGTCGCATGGAACAGGCCATCGCGTCCGTTGGCGGCATGATCGATCAGGTACCCCTCTTCCCGCAACCCGTTGGCGATATAGTCCGCCGTCGAGCGATCATCTTCGATCAGCAAAATCCTGTTGGCCACGCAGTCCTCCCGACCCGCTCCTTAGCAGCGTGATCGTGATCAAGCCATGGTCGCGCGCAACGCGCAGGCGCACCGGCGCGTCGCCCGCGCGCGAGGCTTCCTCGCGTAGCAGGGAAAAGGAGGTGGCGGGCCGGTCGTCGACCGCAAGGATGGTATCCCCGACATGCAGGGGAGGCCTGACCGCCGCGGCTCGATCCTTGTCCACAGCGCTGCGCAGGCTGGCATCGTCCACCTCGCTGCGCAGACTGGTGACGACCAGGCCCGGCCGGTCGTTTCCGACCGGGGCGAAGGTGGCACCGTAGAGCATCGAAGCGGCAGGCGACCCGGCATGAAGCGGCATATGCCCCATGAGCAGCGCAACCGCCGCCCCGCCGATCAGCGCGGTCAGCCCCGCGCCCCAGCCCACGATCCGCAGCCCCTTCACCGGAACGACGAACCGGACACGCGACACGCACGGGGCGGCACGGCATCTGGGACAGCGGGCATGGTCGATCCTTTCACCCTCTCCGTGTAACTTGAACCACATAAGCGAAGGGTGGGCGAAGCATGACGCTTCTGTCATCAAGGCGCCGTCAGGCGGGATGACGAACTTGTCATGCGACCGTAAGGCGGTGAGGGCGACGCCGGTTCTATGTCCCGCGACGCCACCGCGGAACGATTGGACCTTAAACGAATATGTGCGTGAGCGGGGAGATGATGACGGGTGATCCGGCCATGACGGTCGTGACAGGGTTCAGGTCGTGAAGGATATATCCCGCCCGGCCCATTTGCTCGATCGGATCGTCGCCTATGCCAGGGCGCGGCGCGGCTATCTGGCGGTCGCCGCGGTCGTCCTGCTGGTCGCGCTGGGCCTGTCGGCGCTGCATCACCTGACGCGGCAGATCAGGCTGGCCGATGTCCGGGCGGCCTTTTACGCGATCGATCCGCATCAGATCATGCTGTCGATCGCCTTCACCATCGCCAGCTATATCGCGCTGACCTTTTACGACGTGATCGCGCTTCGCGTCATCGGGCGGCCGCTGCGCTGGCGGACCGCGGCCATGGCGTCGTTCACCAGCTATACGCTCAGCCACAATCTGGGACTGGCCCTGCTGACCGGCGGGTCGGCACGCTACCGCGTCTATGCCGCCGCCGGGCTGGACGGGCCGGACATCGCGCGGGTGGTGGCGATCGCCAGTGCGACCTTCTGGTTCGGGGTGTTCACCGTCACCGGATTGGGGTTGTTGTTCCACGACGGACCGATCACGCTCGATGCGCTGGTGCTGGGGCAGGGGGTGGTCCGCTGGCTGGGCGGGGCGGTGGTGACGGGGGCGCTGCTGCTGATCCTGCTCTGCGCCTTACGGCCCGGACAGCGTGTCGGCTGGCGCGCCTGGAGCGTGCCGCTCCCCACCCCGGCCCAGGCGGTCGCGCAGATCGGCATCGCGACGTTGGATCTGGGCTGCGCCAGCGCGGCGCTGTTCGTCCTGCTGCCGGGCGCGGCACCAGAGCTGCTGCCCGCCTTCATCCTGGCCTATGCGCTGGCGATCATCGTCGCGCTGGTCAGCCATGTGCCGGGCGGGATCGGCGTGTTCGAAGCGGTGGTACTGGCGACGGTGCCCGCCAATCGCACCGAATTGTTCGCCGCGCTGATCGCTTACCGCGTCCTTTATTATCTGGTGCCGCTCGCACTCGGCATCGCGCTATTGGCGTGGGACGAAGCGCGGCGGCGGCCGATCAAGGCGCTGACCGATCTTCGCCGGGTGCTGCTGAACGTCGCGCCGACCCTGCTCAGCGCCGCCTGTTTCGGGGGTGGGGCGATCCTGTTGCTGTCGGGATCGCTGCCCGCCATCCCGCAGCGCGTCCACCAGCTCGTCCACATCGTGCCGCTGCCCTTTATCGAGGCGTCGCATTTCGCCGCCAGCCTGGTCGGCACCGGGCTGCTGCTGCTTGCGCCGGGCCTGTACCGTCGGCTCGACGGGGCCAGCTTGGCGGCACGCGCGCTGCTGGTCGCGGGGGCGGTTTTCTCGCTGGCCAAGGGCATTGATTACGAGGAGGCGGCGGTCTGCCTGACCATCGCGCTGTTTCTTCAGATGAGCCGCCGCGCCTTCTACCGGCGGACCTCGCTGGTCGCGCGACCCTTGTCACCCGCCTGGCTGTTTAGCGTCGCGGTGGTGATCGTCGGGACCGGCTGGATCGGTTTTTTCGCCTATAAGCATGTCGATTATCAGGAAGCGCTGTGGTGGCGTTTCGCGCTGTCCGACGACGCCTCGCGCTTCCTGCGTGCGGGCCTGGGCGTGGCGGTGATGCTGGCGGCGGCGGGGCTCTGGCGCCTGTTCCTCGCCGCGCCGCCGGGAGAGGCCGATCACCCCGCCATGGCGCAGGTGCTGCCGGTGGTCGAACGGGCCGACCGGACCGATGCCGCCTTGGCGCTGCTGGGCGACAAGCGCTTCCTCTTCTCGCCCGAGGGCGACGCCTTCGTGATGTATCAGGTGCGCGGCACGAGCTGGATCGCGATGGGCGATCCGGTCGGCCCGCGCCCGGCCTGGGCCGATCTGCTCTGGCAGCTTCGCACGCTGGCCGACGCCGCACAGGGGCGGCTGCTGCTGTATCAGATCACCCCGGACACGCTCGAAATCGCGATCGAGATGGGCCTGCAGATCATCAAATATGGCGAGGAGGCCCTGATCGACCTGCCCGGCTTCGCGCTGGAGGGCGGGCGGATGCGCGGGTTGCGTCAGACGCTCAGCCGGTTCCGCACGCGCGAGAATGCCCGGTTCGAAATCGTGCCCGCCGCCGAAGTGCCCGCCATTCTGCCCGATCTGAAGGGGGTGTCCGACGACTGGCTGCTGGCCAAGGGGCATGGCGAAAAGGGGTTCAGCCTGGGGCGGTTCGACCCCGCTTATCTGGCGCTGACCGATTGCGCCGTGGTGCGGGTCGGGGAGCGGATCGTCGCCTTCGCCAATATCTGGAAGGCCGGGGAGAAGCGCGAACTGTCGGTCGATCTGATGCGCCATGTGGAGGACGCGCCCGGCGGCGTGATGGACTATCTGTTCGTCGAGTTGATGCTGTGGGGGCAGGCAGAAGGTTATGCCCGCTTCGCGCTCGGGCTGGCGCCGCTGTCCGGCGTCGGCGGGCGGCGCATGGCCCCGACCTGGGCCAAGGTCGCCGCGCTGGTGTTCCGCCATGGCGAGCGCTTCTACGGTTTCCGGGGGTTGCGGGCGTATAAGGAGAAGTTCCAGCCGGATTGGGCGCCGCGCTATATCGCCGGGCCGCGCGGGCTGGGTCTGGTCAAGGCGCTGCGCGACCTGAACGCGCTGATTGCCGATGGGGGGGAGGGGTAAATCCTCCCCGGCACGCGGAGCTGGCAGGGCGAAGGCCTGACGGACGGGGGCTTCCACAAAGGACCTCCTGTGTGGCGATCCCCCTCCACCACCGCTTCGCGGCGGTCCCCCTCCCCATGCCGGGGGGATGGTTAAGCCTTGAACAACGACGGCGCCTTTTCGACGCGCGTCCGCCCGGCGGCATCCGTCACGGCATAGGTAAAGCCAGGCAACAGGCAGAAGGCCCCGATCCGCCCGGCCGTGTCCATGGCGAGGAAGCCAACCTGCACACCCTTGATGGCATCGCCGCGCAGGCTGGCGATATGGCGGGCCGCCTCTTCGCAAGCCGCCTGTGGGCTCATGCCGTGGCGCATCGAGGCGACGACCCGCGCGGTGCCGACGGTGCGGGTGACTTCCTCGCCCAGCCCGGTCGAGGTCGCGCCGCCCACGCCGCGCTCGACATAAAGGCCCGATCCGACCTGCGGCGAATCCCCGACGCGCCCGCGCATCTTGAACGCCATGCCCGATGTGGTGCACGCCCCCGCCATCCGGCCCTGTGCATCGCGCGCCAGCATCCCGATCGTGTCATGGTCGAGCGCACCGCCGGGCGTACCCGGGCGGCCCGCGCCATAGGTGCCCGTCTCGCTATTGGCGACGGGGCGGTAATTCTGGGTCTTCAGCCAGTCGCGCCACGCCTTTTCCGCCTCCGGGGTCAGCAGGTTGACGCGCGGAAAGCCCCGGTCCCGCGCGAAACGGGTCGCACCCTCGCCGACCAGGAGGGTGTGTGGCGTATGCTCCATCACCGCCCGTGCGACCGAGATGGCGTGGACCGTATCCTCCAGCGCGGCAACCGCGCCGACGCCGCCCGCATCGTCCATGATGACCGCGTCCAGCGTCACGTGCCCGTCGCGGTCGGGATAGCCGCTATAACCCACCGAATGATTGTTCGGATCGGCCTCGGGCACCTTCACGCCTGCCTCGACCATGTCGATCAGCGATCCGCCCGCCCGGCCCGCGGCAAAGGCGGCGTCGTTGGCGGGCGCGCCGAAATCCCAGGTGGAGACGATCGTCGCGCGCGGGCCCGCCGCCTGGGCGAAGGCGCGCGCCGGAGCCACGGCCCATCCCGCACCGATCCCCGCGATCGACGCCATGCCGCCCAGAAATCCCCGCCGCCCGTTCTGCATTCGACTGTTCCCCATCTGTCGTATCGCGCTGCTGATACCGGTGGCGATTGTGAGGGCGGAAAGCCGAACTCGCAAGCCCGCCCCAACCTATCTAGAACCAATAAGGCGACTCATCGGATCAATGGCGCGGCGGGAACTGGTCGTTCGGGAGGGCGACGACACGCGACGGTGCGCGCAGATGAACGCAAAAACATGAAAACGTTTGAATTTGTGTCTTTACGGTTACAGTGGCGGCCTAATGTCGTGATGGGTAGCGCATAGGTATGCATTAGGTATTGACCAAATACCGAAAAACAATTGTCATTTCCGCGCACCCGGTCACCCATCAACCGGGACGAAGGGGAGATGTATGAGAATCCAGCAGTCCGCATCATGGTTGGCCCTGTCGGCCGCGTCGATGATGCTCGCGGCGCCCGCCATTGCGCAGCAGACCGGAACCACCGGTGCCCAGGCGGACGCGCCGCAAAGCGGTACTGACCAGAATCCGGGTAACCTGAGCGCCGATGCCGCCGCCACCCGTTCCGCCGCGATCACCGGTACTCCGCAGGCCAGCCCGAACGGCGGCGATGTCGTCGTGACCGGCACGCGCATCACCCGTCCCAACCTCGCCTCCGCCGCGCCGATCACCTCGGTCACGCGCCAGGACATCCAGGCGCAGGCCGCGGTCAATGTCGAGGACGTGCTCAACCGCCTGCCGCAGGTCGCGCCCGACAGCCAGCAGACCTATAATGATTCCGACGGCCGCCAGCGCATCAAGCTGCGCAGCCTGGGTTTCGAACGGACGCTCGTCCTGATCGACGGCAAGCGGCTGGGCACGCAGAACGGCCAGGATGTGGGCATCATTCCGACCTCGCTGTTGCAGCGCGTCGACGTGCTGACCGGCGGCGCCTCGTCCGTCTATGGCTCGGATGCGGTTGCGGGCGTGGTCAACTTCGTCCTGCGCAAGGATTTCGAGGGCGTTCAGCTCGACGCCAATTACAATTTCTTCAACCATTACAACAAGGACACGATCGTGTCGCCGCTGGCCCGCGCGGCGGGCTTCGGTAGCGCGCGGGGGCTGACCAATGACGGCGGCCGTGCCGACCTGACGCTGACGGCGGGCACCAAGCTGCTCGATGACAAGCTGCACGTCAGCGGCTTCGTCAATTATCGGCATACCGACGAAATCGCGCTGACCTCGCGCTCGAATGCGGGCTGCTATCTCACCCAGTTGCAGCTCAACGGCCCGCTGTCCTGCGGCCTGACGCCCAGCAGCTCGACCAGCGGCCTCATCACGCCGCAGTCCGGCCCGAACGCAGGCGCGCAATATGTCAACAATCCGGACGGAACGCGCAGCTTCGTGCCGTTCGGCGCGGGGCAGGGCAATGCGTCCAACTATTTCAGCGGCTATGCCTATCAGCGTCCTTCGGAGCGGGTGAATGCGGGCGGCTTCGCCACGCTCGACCTCGCGCCGGAAGCCGAGCTGTATGCCTCGGGCATCTGGTTCCGCGACAAGTCGTACACCAACTATCCGACGATCGCGAGCGGCACCGTCAACGTCAATTGCAGCAACCCCTATCTGTCGGGAACGCAGGCGACCGCGATCGGGTGCGGCACCGGGGTGACCAGCGTGCCGGTCACGCTCGCCTATCGCCTGGGCGAGAATAACGATCGTCCCGACACCTTCATCAACACCGGCGTTCGCCTGACCGGCGGCGTCCGTGGCAAGGTGGGTGAAGCCTGGACCTATGATGTCGGCGGCGTCTATGCCCGCAACCATCAGGACTATACGCCCAGCTTCCGCGTTCCCGGCACGCTGCAGAATGCGGTAAATGTCGGCGGCACGGCGGCCAACCCGGTCTGCGCCAGCGGCGCGGCGGGCTGCGTGCCCTTCGACATCTTCAGCGCCGGTGCCAACAACCCGGCATTGATCAACTATCTGTTCGGCTATGGCACCTCGGAGACCACCGGTACGCTGTATGACGTACAGGCCAATGTCACCGGCGACCTCGGCAAGTACGGCATCACGTCTCCCTTCGCCGAACAGGGTCTGGCAATCGCGCTGGGCACCGAATATCGCAAGGACACGCTGAAGTCGCGTGCGGACAGCGCCTATCGCAACGCGCTGGGCGGTACCGACACCTATCTCAGCCAGGACGTGTGGGAAGCCAATGTCGAGGTCCAGGCCCCGCTGATCGAGCACAAGCCCTTTGCCGAGCTGGTGCAGGTCAATGGCGGCTATCGCGTGTCGAAGTACAGCAGCAATCCCAAGGCGTTCAACACCTGGAAGATCGAGGGCGTCTATGCCCCGGTCAGCGACCTGACCTTCCGCGCCTCGTTCAACAAGGCGCAGCGCGCGCCGACCGTGGTTGAGATCCGCCAGGCGAGCAATATCGAGCTTGCCGGGGGCGGATCGGGCACCTTCACCGACTTCTGCGCCCCGACCGTGACCAATGGTGCCAACGGCGTCTCCTATGGCGCGCCGATCGCATCGCGCGAAGTCTGCCGCGCGACCGGCCTGTCCGACGCACTCTATGGCAGCCGCGACCTGCTGTGCAGCAATGGGACCACGCCGAACGGCAGCAGCGCCTGCGCGGTCCGCTCGGGCGGCTTCACCGCCGATCCGGAAACCGCCTATACCCAGACCTATGGCCTGGTGGTGAAGCCGCGCTTCATCAAGGGGCTGGTCTTCTCGGTCGATCGCTATCGCATCAAGATCGACAACTCGCTCGGCTATAACGACTATAGCTACTACACCGATGGGTGTCTGCGTTCGGGCGGCGACCAGTTCTTCTGCCAGGGCCTCGTCCGCAACTCGACCACCGGCCAGCTGTTCAACGGCGGCTATATCCGCCAGGGCACGACCAACTATTACACCTCAATCGCGCAGGGCTGGGACTTCCAGGCGCAATATGCGCTGACGCTGGAGTCGGTCGGCCGTCTGGACTTCGGCTTCAACGGCTCGCTGACCACCGCCGCCGGTGGCCAGGACTCGCCGCTCCAGCCGGAGCGCAACTGTGCGGGCTATTACGGCAATGGCTGCGGCCAGCTGATCCCGAAGTGGAGCCATGGCCTGCGTACGACCTACACCACGGTCGACAAGAAGTTCAGTGCATCGTTCAACTGGCGCTATGTCGGTTCGCTGACCAACGCCAACAATTCGGGCGACTCGGCGATCGGCGGCACGCCGGAGCGGGCGCTGACCAACTACTACCGCGTCGCACCGCAGAATTATTTCGACCTGGCGCTCAACTTTGCGATCGCCAAGCAGTTCTCGCTGCGCCTGATCGCAAACAACCTGTTCGACAGGGCCGCGCCGATCGTGCCGGATTCGTACAATATCAGCCTGGCACGCACCAACACCATCCCGCAGCGTTACGACTCGCTGGGTCGCAACATCGCGATTGGGACGACGATCAACTTCTGATCCCTTCCCTCCGGCGGGGTGCACTGGCACTCCGCCCATTCCCGAACTGAAAAGGCCGGTGCTCCAGCAGGAGCCCGGCCTTTTTTGCGCGTGATTCTCTGGGGGACCGATCGCGATCAGAGGTGTCGAGTTCGTTCGTCCCATCGGTCGCGACATGCCCGGCAGGCGCTGGACATCGGACGGAAAACCTCTTCGCCGGCCACATGTGTGGCGGGGGCGGGAGGCGTTTCCTAACATGCTGTATTTACGGGAAATCTGTCGTGATCCGCAGCTATGTCAAATCTTTAACTAGCTTTTTCAATGACTTAAATCTTTACCTTTTTGTTGCGAAACGGCAACAATATCAGACCAAAAATACAGAAGATTATAGATCGGTATCTCCAGGTTATTGACCGATCACCCCTAGCTGTATTGTTCTAGTAATGCGCCGATCCAAGCGAAAACGCCGTCGGCCCGAAATAGGGGGTAATCCAATGAAGCTGCTTCACCCGATATCTTGGCTCGCCTTGTCGGCCGGTGCGATGCTGGTCGCCGCGCCGTCGCTGGCTCAGCAAGTCGATACGACCACTCAGACCGATGCCGACGACACGTCGTCCAGCGCCAACGCCGCGCAGACGCGCGTGGCGGCGATCACCGGCACGCCGCAGGCGTCGAACGATGGCGACGTCATCGTGACGGGCACCCGCATCGCTCGCCCGAATCTTGCTTCGGCCTCGCCGATCACCTCGGTCACCGCGCAGGATATCCAGGCGCAGGCGCCGCTGAACGTCGAAGAGGTTCTCAACCGCCTGCCGCAGATCGCGCCCGACGCGCAGCAGAATTATCAGGATTCCGACGGTCGCCAGCGGATCAAGCTGCGCAGCCTGGGCTTCGAGCGGACGCTGGTGCTGCTTGACGGCAAGCGGCTGGGCACGATGAACGGGCAGGATACGGGCATCATCCCTGCCTCGCTGCTTCAGCGCGTCGACATCCTGTCGGGCGGCGCGTCGTCGGTCTATGGTTCGGACGCCGTGTCGGGCGTCGTGAACTTCATCCTGCGCAAGGATTTCGACGGTCTTCGGGTCGACGCGAACTACAATTTCTACAATCACCTGAACAAGAGCAACATCGTCACCCCGCTCGCGCAGGGCGTCGGCTTCAAGACGCCGCTTGGCTGGACCAATGACGGCGGCCGTGCCGACCTGACGCTGACCGCAGGCAAGAAGCTGCTCGATGACCGACTGAAGGTGTCGGGCTTCTTCAACTACCGGACGGCGGAACTGGTGCGCACCGGGGACCGCTCGATCGCAGCGTGCCCACTCGCGCAAACCAGCAAGGACGGCCCGCTGACCTGTTCGCCGGTGTCGACCTATTCGCCCGCCGGATATATCTCGCCGCGTTCGGGGCCGAACTCCGGGACCGCCTATGTCAACAATCCGGACGGGACGCGCAGCTTTGTATCGTATGGGCCGCGCCCGGGCATCGCAGCCAATCCCTATGACGACTATTCCTTCCAGCGTCAGAGCGAGCGCTATACCGCGGGCGGCTTCCTGAGCTTCCAGATCGCACCGGAATTCGAACTCTATGGCGACGCCATCTGGTTCCGCGACAAGTCGATCAACCCCAGCCCGCTGCGCGTCTACAGCTATACCGTCTATGGTTCGACGCCCTATCAGGTGAACTGCAACAACCCTTTCCTGTCGGCAGGGCAGGCGGGTGCGCTGGGCTGCGCTTCAGGCGCGACCAACTCGGTCCCGCTGGAGGTTCGCTACCGTTTCGACGGACAGCCCAATCTGGTCGATACCTATATCAACCAGGGTATCCGGGCGACCGGCGGCCTGCGCGGCAAGGTCGGCGATGCCTGGACCTATGACATTGGCGGAGTCTATGCGCGCAATCAGCAGGATGCGCGCTATGCACCCTATGCCGATCCCGATCGGGTCAACCGTTCGCTCAACGTCGTCAACGTCAACGGCACCCCGACCTGCGTATCGAACCTGACGGGTGGCGATAGCGCCTGCGTGCCGTTCGACGCCTTCCGCGCCGGATCGGGCAACAGCGCGCTGACCAACTATCTGTTCAACGGTCCGGGCAGCCAGAGCGGCGTCCAAGGCCAGATCGGCATCTTGTACGACGTCATCAGCACGGTGACGGGCGACCTGGGCAAGTATGGCATCAAGACGCCCTGGGCGACCGACGGCCTGGCGATCGCGCTGGGTGCGGAATATCGCAAGGATCGTCTGATCTCGACCGCCAACGACGTCTTTATCAGCCAGAATGGCGACAGCCGCACCGACCTGCGCCAGGACGTCTGGGAATCGAACATCGAGCTCCAGGCGCCGCTGATCCAGGACAAGCCGTTTGCGCATCTGCTGCAGACCAATGGTGGCTTCCGCGTCTCCAAGTACAGCTCGAATCCCAAGACCTTCTCGACTTGGAAGATCGAGGGCATCTATGCGCCGGTGTCGGACCTGACCTTCCGTGCCTCGTACAACAAGGCGCAGCGTGCGCCGACCGTGAACGAGATCCAGCAGGCGACGGCGATCCGCTATGGTCGTAACAGCACGCTGACCGACTTCTGCGCTCCCGTGCAGCGTACGCAGGCCGATGGTACGGTCACGACCGCTCCGCTCGCCTCGCGCGATCTGTGCCGCAAGACCGGGCTGGCCGATAACCTGTACGGCAGCACGTCGCTGCTCTGCCCGACCGAGGGCTGCACGGTGCGTACCGGCGGCTATACGGCGGACCCGGAGACGGCCTACACGCTGACCTATGGCCTGATCGTGAAGCCCAGCTTCGTGCCCGGCTTGGTCTTCTCGGTCGATCGCTATCAAATCCGCATCGTCAACTCGCTGAGCTACAACGGCGCGGATTACTTCCTGAACGGCTGTCTGGCGTCCAATGGCGACCCCTATTTCTGTCAGGGGATCGTCCGCGATCCGACGACCGGGTCGATCGGCAATGCACCTGCCAACAACCCGACCAGCGGCTTCATCCGTCAGGGTACGACGAACTTCTATCGTTCGCTGGCCTATGGTTGGGATTTCCAGGGCCAGTACACGCTGGGCCTTGGCGGGGCGGGGCGCCTCGACTGGAACTTCAACGGCTCGCTCACCACGCTGGCCGGTGGCCAGGACTCGCCGCTGCGCAGCCAGTATAACTGTGCGGGCTATTTCTCGAACGGCATCGCCTGCGGCCAGCTGGTCCCGAAGTGGATGCACGGCCTGCGCACCACCTGGACGACGACGGACAACACGTTCAATGCCTCGTTCAACTGGCGCTATACGGGATCGCTCACCACGGCCTATAATTCGGGCAATGCGGATATCGGCGGGACGGCCGCCAATTTCCGCAACACCTATGCCCGGATCGCGCCGCAGAGCTATTTCGACCTGGCGCTGACCTGGAATATCGCGCGGCAGTTCGCGTTCCGCATCATCGCGAACAATCTGCTCGACAAGAACCCGCCGATCATTCCGAACTCGTACACCGTGGCCCTGTCGCGTGCGAACACTGCGCCGCAGCGTTACGATGCACTCGGTCGCCAGATCTCGATCGGGACGACCATCAACTTCTGATGATAGGGGCGGGGTGCTTCGGCATCCCGCCTTTACCCAAAGGGAAAAGGCCGACCGCCCGGTGGGGCAGTCGGCCTATTTCGTATCGGGTTTCCTGACCGTTCGACCCCAGTGGGAAGTGGGCAAGAGTTGACCCTACTCCACGAAGGCTTCCACCTCGCGCCGCTTGCCGCGCATGAAGGCGTCGGCGACGTGGCGCAGCGGGGCGATGTCGACGTCCGAGCGGCTGCCCTTCACCAGTTCGGCGAAGCGGGCGTAGAGCCCCGGATATTCGCCGTGCAGCCCCTCTTCGCGATGCGGGGTCGAACCGTCGGGCAGGGTCAGCACCGCGCCGCCCTCGGCCAGCTTGAGCGTGCCGTCAGTCGTCTCGACGATGATGTCCCAGCTCTGATGCCCCTCCTGCCGCCAGTCAAGGTCGAGCGTGACCGGCGTTCCCTCGGTCGTGCGGAACGCCACGTCGGCGGCGATCGGCGCGTCGCGATTGGCGGGGAAGTCCAGCGTCGCGCGTTCGATGAAGAAGGGCTGGGGCATGATATGCGTCGCGATCGACAGCGCGTTGATGCCCGGATCGAACACGCCGAAGCCGCCCGCTTCCCAGATCCAGGCCTGGCCCGGATGCCATTGGCGCACATCCTCGCGCCAGGTGATCGCCGCCGATGTCACTTTGCGGGTGGACAGCCACTCGCGCGCGGGCTCGACGCCCAGCGCATAGCGGGAGTGCCAGCTGGCGAAGAGCGTGACATTCGCCTTGGCCGCCAGCTCCTCCAGCACCGCCACCTCGGCCAGCGTCGCGCCCGGCGGCTTTTCGAGGAAGACGTGCCAGTTGTTTTCCAGCGCAGCGGCGGCAATGGCGTGGCGGACCTGCGGCGGCGTGCACAGCGCCACCGCATCGACCGTCACGTCGCTCTGGGCGAGCTCATCAATGTCGTGGAAATGGGGCACGCCGTCGACCCCATTGGGCGAGCGGCTGACGGTGGCGACCAGTTCGAAGGCCGGATTGCCCGCAATGGCGGGGACATGCTGGTCATGGGCGATCTTGCCCATGCCGACCAGCGCGAGGCGGATCGTGTCGGTCATCGGTATCAGCGTGCCTTTTCGACATAAGCGCGCGCCGACACGGCGACATCCGCCGCCGGCTTGCCCGCGCGATAAAGGTTGGAGCCCAGGCCGAAGCCGTCCGCGCCATGGGCGCGCCATTCGGCCATGTTGTCGGGCGTGATCCCGCCGACCGCCAGCACCGCGACCTCGCGCGGCAGGACGGCGCGCTGCGCCTTCAGGAAGGTCGGCGAGGCGCCCTCGGCGGGGAAGAGTTTCAGGCCGTGCGCGCCCGCCTTCAGGGCGGCAAAGGCCTCGGAGGGCGTGAAATAGCCGGGCAGCGAGATCAGCCCCTCCGCCACGCTATGTGCGATCACATCGGTATCGGTGTTGGGCGATACGATCAGCGTGCCGCCGGCCGCCTTCACCCGATCGACCTGCTCGGTGGTCAGCACGGTGCCCGCACCGACGATCGCCTTGTCCCCGACATGCGCCGCGATGGCAGCGATGCTGTCATAGGGCTGGGGCGAGTTCAGCGGCACTTCGATCAGGGTGAAGCCCGCCTCCACCAATGCGTCGGCGACCGGGATCGCCTCGTCGGGCGTCAGGCCGCGCAGGATCGCGACGAGCGGGCAGGCGGCGAAGGCGGCGGCGAAGCGCGCCTTTGCGGAATTTTGGGCGGAGTCGGTCATGACAAATGCTCCCGAATGGCGTGAAGTCCGGCAAGGAAACCGGCATGGCTGTCGAGTGCGACGACGTGACCGCCGCGTGCCTCGATCCCGATGGTGTAAAGGTCGGCGAGAAGCCCGCTCGACAGGAGATGGACGACTTTGCCCTCCATGTCCGGCACCGCGCCGATGTCGGACCCGATCAGCAATCCGCTGGCATAGGCGGCGGCGTCCTCCGCCGCGATCCGGCCGAGCAGTACCGAGGCGCGGACCCCGAACAAGGCGGCGGTCAGATCGCACGCCCCGCCGCCCCGCGACAGGCCGTCGCGGAAGGCCGGGCCGTCCGCCACCGGGCCATCGAGCATCCCCGCCAATATGCCGTGTCCCTTGATCAGCGCGAACAGCTCGCCGGTCATGGTGGTGGCGAAGTCGGTGATCCGGCCGTCCTGCGTATAGACCCATTTATTGTGGGTTCCCGGTTGCGCGAAAAGTGCGTCGGCGGGAGCCTGTCGGGCCGCGATCGCGCCCAGAATCTGAACCTCCTCGCCGCGCATCACATCGGCGCGGGTGTCGGTGAGCAGGGATATGCCGGGCACGATCACCACGTCATGATCCGCGATCCGGGTCGCGGCGCGGGCCAGCGCGGGCAGGTCGGCGGGGGCGGGGACATACGCGGCCTCTCGCCAGCCGCGCGTCGATCCGACCATGCCCGCGGTGATGATCGGCAAATTCCCGAACCGTACCCGGATCGCCGCGATCGCGCTGGGATAATCCTCCTGCCGCATCGCCAGCACGCCGCGATCGTCGCGCGCCGTGTCCAGCATCCGGCCGTCATCGGCGAGGACGTAGATTCGGCGATTGGTGGTGCCCCAGTCGATCGCGATATAGGCGGGCGTCATCTCTGATGGCACGGTGGGAACGGCCTCTCCTGAATTTTCTTGTCCGATTTGTAGGACAATAAAATGCCCGGCGCAAGCGCGACGGCGGGGGATGACGGGCGCGCCTCGGCGGCCTACACTCGGGCTTATGTACGAGTTCGACATCGCCGCCGGATCGAAGGCGGAGCTTTATCATGATCTTCACGCCGCGCTCGATGCGCTGACCAGCGGGGAGGCGGATGCGGTCGCCAACATGGCCAATGCCGCCGCGCTGATCGGGCAATATCTGCCCGATCTCAACTGGTCGGGCTTCTACCGGATGGTCGAGGGGGAGCTTGTCCTCGGCCCGTTCCAGGGCAAGGCGGCCTGTATCCGCATCCCCGTCGGCAAGGGGGTGTGCGGCGCTGCCGCGGCGACCGCTCAGACGCAGCGCGTGGCGGATGTCCATGCCTTTCCCGGGCATATCGCCTGTGATGCGGCCAGCCGTTCGGAACTGGTGGTGCCGATCCTGCATGACGGCCAGGTCATCGGTGTGCTCGATCTCGACAGCCCGATCCCCGACCGGTTCGATGCAGAGGATCAGGCGGGGTGCGAGGCGTTGATGACGCTTCTTGCCCCCCGCCTCGCTGCCGGACCGCGCTGATCCCGCCTGACCCGATTCGGGACGTGATGAGGCGCTATCGGCAGGGCTAGGGCGCTGGTAATAAACCTTGTTTGGGCAAAGGCGTTTCGGGTGACGTCTTTGTCTCGATACAGGGGAATAACGTCGCGCCATGCGGAGAACGTCGCATATGATCGCCCTGTCGACTGCCATGGCGATGGCTATGGTGGCGAGCGCGCCGGCCGATGCGCAGGCGGGGGCGCGTTATCCGCGTCCCGCCATCGACGCCACCCCCGGCCCGTCGGCGCGGCCCGTCGTTGCGACCAGCACGGTAGGCGTCCCGCCCGCGCGCGCGGCCCGCTGGGGCAGCCGGGTCGGCGGTCGCTGGTGGGGCGGGGCCAATGCGCCGGGCGGATGGCAGGCCTATCGCCGTCCCATGCGCGGCATGGTCGTCCCCACTTACTGGAACGACCGGCGCTTCGCTGTCGAGGATTGGGCGAACTATCCCTTGCCGCAGCCGCCGGTCGGCTATCACTGGTCGCGCTATTATGACGATGCGGTCCTGATCGATCCGCGCGGCGCCGTGTATGACAGCGTGGCGGGGGTGGATTGGGATGGCAGCGGGGCACCGGCCTATGCCGGGGCGGGATACCCACCGCCGCCGCATGCGCGTCGGTACGACGGGCGCGGTGACGACGGATTGGGCGGCGCGGCGATCGGTGCGGTCGCGGGCGGCGTCGCGGGCCATGTCATCGCCGGCCGCGGGAACCGGCTGGGTGGTGCGCTGATCGGTGCGGGCGTCGGCGCGGCGGCGGGCTATGCCATCGACCGGGCGGAGGATCGGCGCCGATCCATGCCGCCGGGTCGGGACGATTACGGCGAGGGCTATGACGGTCGCCCGGATTATTCCGATCCCTATGCCTATGCGCCGCCACCGCCGCCGCCCGCCATGGGCCGCCGGATCGTAACGCGCGACGGCACCACCGTCACCACCACCACGACCGTCGGCACGCTCGCATCGGGCCAGCCGGGTTATTATGATGGCGGCTACTACTATCCCGCTCCCACCACGACCACGATTGTGGTACAAGGCGCGCCGGTTACCACGACAACGACGACAACCACGACCGAGGAGGTTCGCTCGACGCCACGCCGTACGCGTGTGCGGAGCCGAACGACTCGCCGCTGACGCCTTCCCCCAGGGGGGATTTCAACCCGAGAGACGCCGGGTTGTAATCGGGATGCCGCTCCGCCCACTCCCTCGGGGCGGCATCCCACTTGATCCGATCAGCGCCCGCCGAAGGTGACGAGGCTTTCGGCCCCGTCCGCCGCCACGGCGGATACGCCGACGAAGTGATCGTCGACCGGAATCTGGGTGAGGACCGTCTTGGTCTCGGTCACGTCGCGCGACTGGGTCCAATCGGACGAGTCGTTGCGCCGCCAGTGTACGCGGTAGCGGACTGCGCCCGGCACCGCCGCCCATTCCACCGTCGTATCGCGGGACAGGGCACCGCTGATCGTCACCTTCTCGGGCGCGGGCGGCGCGGCGGCCAAGCGGGACAGGGTGGCGATGTTGATCGCGGTCACCCTGGCCAGATAGGGAAAGTCCATCTTGTCGATCGTATCGCCATAGGCCGTCGTGCCCTCCTTGCGCAGATCCTGATGCTGCGCGTCCCAATCCTCGTTCGCGACCGAGAAGCGGACGGCGGGATAGCCGAGCTTCAGGAACGGCTCATGATCGCCGCCGCGCCCGAACCGGTCCGGGCGCCGATCGAGAAATACGTCCAGCCCGCCAAGCTTGTCCGCGACGCCGTCAATCGCCTTGGCCAGCGCGCGGCTGGGGCCGTCATCCTCGCCGCCATTGCCGCGCCGTTGCAACTGCTGGGGCAGGTCCTCTGACGAGCGAATGCCCTCGGAGAAGACGCGCACCCACCGGGCCTCGCGCACGCCGCCCTGGCCGATGGTGTTGCCCACTATGTCGTTGTTGAGCATCGCCGAGACCCGCCAGTTGCGGGCCTTGGCCGTGTCGGCGAGCAGGGTCGCGCCCCATAGCCCCTGTTCCTCGCCCGAGAAGACCGCGTAGACGATGGTCGCGTCGAACTGTCGTTTCGACAGCTGGCGCGCGGCCTCCAGCACCAGCGCGACGCCCGAGGCATCGTCATTGGCCCCCGGCGCGTCGGAGATCGCGTCCATCACATCGGTCACCCGGCTGTCGATATGCGCGCCGACGATGACCACGCGCGAGGGATCGCGCCCGCGCTGAATGCCCAGCACATCCTCCACCATCACGCCATTCGGCGCGCGCGGGCCGGTGAAGCGGCGGTTGATCCGCTCGACGGAGATACAGCCGTTGCAGCCTTGCGCGATCGTCTCGAACTGGCGGGCCGCCCAGTCGCGCGCCGCGCCGATGCCACGCTTGGGATCGTTCGTGGTCGACAAGGTGTGGCGCGTGCCGAAGCCGACCAGCGCCTCGACATCGGCTTTCAGACGGGCGGGGGAGGGGGCGGCGGTCGGCGTCGCGGCGAGAAGCAAAGGAAGGATCATGCCGTCAGACTGGCCGAGCCGGGAATGCGAGGCAAGTGTCGGATTTCCGGTCTGATCCGATCAACTCGACACATGGCTCGCCCCGGCCCGCTATTCTTCGGGCGACCGAATAGTGGATCAAGCGGCCAGCTCGATCGCCTCTCCCGCCGCGGCGCCCAGCAGGCGCTTCTCCAGCGTCTTCAACCGCCCGCCATTGGTGATCTGGTCGCCGGTCAGGTCGGTCAGGTAGAAGACGTCGACTGCCCGTTCGCCATAGGTCGCGACATGGGCCGAATGGATCGTCACCTTCGACTGGAACAGCGCATGGGCGAGCTGGTTGAGCAGCGCCGGGCGGTCCCGCGCATGGACCTCGACCACGGTGAAGCGGTTCGACGCGCGATTGTCGATCAGGACATTGGGTGCGATCGGGAAGGCGTCGGCGCGGGGCCGGACCGAGGGCTTGGCGACCAGCCGGTCCGACAGCTTGTTGCGATTGGCCAGCGCATCCTCGATTGCGCGGCGCAGGCGCGAAAGCTGGCCCGGATCGTCGAAGGGGCGGCCCAGCGGATCCTGCACGAGGAAATTGTCGATCGCCATGCCGTCCCGCGTCGTATGGATGCGCGCATCGATGATGTTGCCGCCCGCGACATGGATCGCACCCGCGATGCGGTAGAACAGGCCCGGATGGTCCGCGGCATAGATGGACACCAAAGTCGCGCCGCGTTCGCCATAGACCTGCGCATCGATCGACAGTTGCGCATCGCCCGCCGCCGCCATCTGGCGGGCGTTATGGGCTAGGACATCCTCGGGCTCGGCGATCCAATAGGCTTCGGGCAGCCGCCGGACCAGCGCATCGAACTGCTCCTCCGGCCAGGCCAGCGTTTCACGCAGGCGCGCCTGTTTGATGGTGATCCGCTCGGTCCGGCCGCGTTGCTTGTGGCCGAGCCGCAGGACTTCCTCCGCCGCTTCGTACAGATCGGCAAGCAACTGGCGCTTCCAGCCATTCCAGGTGCCTGGCCCCACCGCGCGAATGTCGACGATGGTCAGGACCAGCAACAGCCTCAGGCGCTCTGGGCTTTGCACCGTTTCGCAGAAATCCAGGATCGTCTTGAAGTCCGACAGGTCGCGCTTGAACGCGGTCGCCGACATCAGCAGGTGCCAGCGAACCAGCCACGCGACCGTCTCGGTCTCGGCATCGGTCAGGCCCAGCCGCGGACAGAGGCGCTCGGCCACCTCCGCCCCCAGGATCGAGTGATCGCCACCGCGCCCCTTGGCGATGTCGTGGAGCAGCACCGCAACATAGAGCACGCGCCGCGACACGATCTGCCCGATGATCGCAGAAGCGACGGGATGTTCGTCGAGCAGTTCCTGCCGCTCGATCCGGGCGAGCAGGCCGAGCGCGCGGATGGTGTGCTCGTCCACCGTATAATGATGATACATGTCGAACTGCATCTGCGCGACGACCCGGCCGAAATCGGGCACGAAACGGCCGAAGACGCCCGCTTCGTTCATCCACCGCAGAACGAGTTCGGGGTCGCGGGGGCTGGTCAGCACGTCCAGGAACAGCGCGTTGGCGCGCGGATCCCGGCGGACGTCATCGACGAGCTTGGCGTCGCGCGACGCCGCCCGCACCGCCAGCGGATGGACCTCCAGCTCGTAACGGTCGGCAAGCTGGAAGATCTCGATCAACCGCACCGGATCTTCCTGGAAGAAGTCGTCGCGGGGAAGCGCCAGGCGTCCGCGATCCAGCACGAAGCCGTTCAATCGGCGCGGGCGGCGGCGGATTGTGGGCAGGCCGAAGCGATGCCCGCGCGCCGCGAACCGCTCGTCCAGATGCGCCAGGAACGCGCCCGTCAGCGCGCCCACCGTCTTCACCTGGAGGAAATAGAGCTGCATGAACCGCTCGACCTTGGCCTTGCCCGGCCGGTCGGAGAAGCGCATCCGCTCGGCGATCTGGCGCTGCACGTCGAAGGTCAGCCGGTCCTCGGCGCGGCCCGTGATGGTGTGGAGGTGGCAGCGTACCGCCCACAGGAAATTGTCGGCGCGGTGAAATTGCCGATATTCCTCGCGGGTGAACAGCCCGCGATCGATCAGATCGGCGGCGCGGTCCACGTCGTAGACATATTTGCCGATCCAGAAGAGCGCGTGCAGATCGCGCAGGCCGCCCTTGCCCTCCTTGACGTTCGGTTCGACGACATAGCGGGTGTCGCCCATCTTGCGATGGCGCAGGTCGCGCTCGGCCAGCTTGTCGGCGATGAACTGGCGGTGCGTATCGGTCTGGATTTCCGCCTTGAAGCGGCGCGAGGCTTCTTCGTACAGCGCCTGGTCGCCGCACAGGAACCGCCCTTCGAGCAGCGCCGTGCGCACCGTCACGTCGGCGCGCGCCTGGCGGATCATCTCGTCGATCGAACGGCTGGAATGGCCGACCTTCAGCCCCAGATCCCAGAGCGAATAGAGCATCGATTCGATGACCTGTTCGGCATGGGGCGTCTGCTTGAAGGGGGTGAGGAAGCCGATATCGACATCCGAATAGGGTGCCATCTCGCCCCGGCCATAGCCGCCCACTGCAATCAGGGTAAGCCGCTCGCCCGCCGTCGGGTTGCTCAGCGGATAGAGCGTCTCGGTGGTGAATTCGAACAGCAGCTTCAATATCTGGTCGGTCAGATACGCCTGCGCTGCCGCAGCCTCCAACCCGCGCGACGGATGAAGCGACAGCCGTCGCGCCACTTCCTGCCGCCCGGCTTCCAGTGCGGCCTTTAAGGTCGGGGTGACGAGGGTCCGTCCCTCCGGCCCGGTGATGCCGAGCGCGGCGACCTGTTCGGCCAGGGCCCGGCGATCGACGATGGCGCGGCGGTTGGGCAGGGATTCGAAACGGCTGTGCATGCCGCTGTCATAGGGACTCGGGATGAACAAATGGAGAGGGGACGGCCGTCAAATCGTCGCCGCCCATCCTGAGCAGCAGCGCCGGGTCGAATGACATGCACCCGCGATCCCCATGCAGGAGATCGTCAGGAAACCCGGCCGCCCGATCCCCTCACGCGGGGCAAAGGAAGCAGCCCCGCGTGAGAGTCGACCTGGAAATCAGACCTTTGGCTTCTCGCCGATCTGTTCGGCCTGGGCGCTGCTGTCCGGGCGGGCGGGGCCCAGGACCGGTTCCTCGCCCATCGGTTCGTTGCGGAATACGGTGAACTCGCCCCGACCATCGGTGCTCGGCCCCTTGGTCCAGCGCCCTTCGGGATAGGTGCCGTCTATCGAGGTGACGAAGAAGTCGTAATTGTGGGCCTGATCCTCCTTCGACTGCGGGAAGGAGTTGGGGATGGGAAGGGAGGACTCGGCACCCAGTTCCTCGATCACGGCCAGCCATTGCTCCTGATGCATGGTGTCGCGCGCGATCATGAAGTGCAGCATGTCCTTCATGCCCTGGTCGTGCGCGGCGTTGTAGAGGCGGGTCGCCAGCACGCGGCCGGTGCTCTCGGCGGCGACATTGCAATACATGTCGGCGGCGATGTTCCCGCTGGCATAGATATGGCTCATGTCGAACGGTACGCCGTCCGAGTCGGAGGGATGCGCGGCAAGCCCGGTCGACAGGATATGCTTGTGCAGCGTTCCTTCGATCGCATGACGGGCATTGCCGCCGCCCATCACCGCGCCGACGATCCCGTCCGCCGCACCCTCTTCCTGCAAGGAGGCGGGGGCCTTGTCGAGGTTGAGCGCGACCGCGGTCGCCAGCATCTCGATATGGCCGATCTCCTCCGTGGCGGTGTGGAGCAGCATGTCGCGATATTTCGGCGTCGGCGCGCGGTTGCCCCATGCCTGGAAGAAATACTGCATGCAGACGCGGATCTCGCCCTCCACGCCGCCGATCGCCTGTTGCAGCATGCGTGCGAACAGGGGGTCGGGTGCCTCGCACCGGACGGGATATTGCAGGCGTTTGTCGTGATAATACATGGTCGGCCTCGCTTCTGGGGGACAGGGGGCCGCTCCGACCGACGAGCCGGCCGGGCGGAGTCGACGGGATTTAATGGCTTGCGGTTTCGCCGGCGGCCCGGCGTTCGAGATAGCGGCGGGTCAGCGCGGCATTGTTCTCGTCCACCCAGGCCGCCATCGAGAGTTCCTCGTTCAGCGACTGGGTCAGTAGCGGCGAAGCACTGGCGAAGCCGCCGACGTCCGCAATGGTGATCAGCGACTTGTAACTGGCCGCCTCGAAATTCTCGAAGGCGAAGTTGGCGAAGCTGTTCTTCAGGATCTCGTCGGGCGCGAAGGTGTGGCCCAGCGCCGCCATGTTGCCCGAGAAGGACAGCGCGGCGTCCTTCAGCACCGACCGGCTCTCGTTGAACCCGTCGAGTATGTCCTCCAGCCGGACGATCTGCTGCTCGGTCTCGCCCCGGTGCGACCGAAGCCGGTCGGCGACGTCGGGATAGTTGGCCAGGTGGTCGAGTTGCCGGTCGATCAGCGCCAAGGCCTGATGCTCGACGGCATGGGCGTTCTTCAATCCGGCGACGAAGACCGCCGCGACCACGTCATGGGGTAGGGATGCCATGGATCATCGCTCCTTTCGCTTGAGGATCAGAGGAAGGGGGTGCCGCCGGTGACGGGAATGGTCGCGCCGCTGATGTAGCTGGCCTCGCCGCTCGCCAGCAGGACGTAAGGGGGCGCGAGTTCGGCGGGTTGCGCGGCGCGGCCCATCGGCGTTTGCTGGCCGAAGCTCTTCACCGACTCGGGCGGCATGGTGGAGGGGATCAGCGGGGTCCAGACCGGCCCCGGCGCCACCGCATTGACCCGGATGTTCCGCTCGGCCAGCATTTGCGCCAGTCCTGCGGTGAAATTGTGGATCGCGCCCTTGGTCGTCGCATAGGCGAGCAGTTGCTGGTTGGGCTTGTCGGCGTTGATCGAGGTCGTGTTGATGACCGACGACCCCTCGCCCATGTGCGGCAGCGCGGCCTTCACCAGATAGAACATCGCATGGATGTTGGTGGCGAAGGTGACTTCCCATTCCTCGTCGCTGATGTCCTCCACCGTCTGGAAGCTGGCCTGATGCGCGGCATTGTTGACAAGGATGTCGACCCGACCGAAGGTCTGGACCGCGCGCTCGACGATGGTGCGGCAATGGGCCGGATCGCTGACGTCGCCGGGGATCAGCAGCGCCTTGCGACCCGCCTGTTCGACCAGTCGCTGGGTCTCGGCGGCGTCCTCGTCTTCCGAGAGGTAGGAAATCACAACGTCCGCGCCTTCACGGGCGAAGGCGATGGCGACCGCGCGACCGATGCCGCTATCCGCGCCGGTGATGATCGCTTTCTTGTCGGTCAGCTTGCCATGGCCGACATAGCTGTGCTCGCCATGATCGGGGCGGGGGGTCATCGCCTCCGTCTCGCCGGGCATGTCCTGCTGCTGTTCGGGTTGTGGTGGGGTGGGGCGTTCGTTCATGGACCGTCTCTCCTTGCCCGGACCAATAAACGGGGCGCAGAGGCGTTCCGGTAAAAACTGTTATCTTAAAACGCGTTAGTCGATATTTTTCGGTTCCGATAGGTCGTCCCGTCCGTCGCTCGCTTCGTCCGAGTCGAACGCCGCAAGCCGACCCAGGATCGCCCGTTCCAACTGGTCAAGCGCATCGGCATAGCTGTGCGAGTCCGTCGCCAGCGTCTCGATGCGAAAGCCGTGCCCGCGGGCGGCGGCGCGGAAGGCGACCCCGGTCGCATCGCCACGCGCCACGATGATCGCCGCATCCTCACCCCAGGCATGGATGGCATGGAGTAGCGGCGCCGCAGCCTCGTTCAGCGGCGCGGGCGAGGCGGCGATCTTGGTCAGCCCCTGCCGCAGCTTGGTCAGGTCGACCGCGCCGCGCACCAGCCGCATCCATTCGGCGGGATTGGCCAGCTTGCGGGCATAATGGCGGCGGATCGCGGCGGCGGGGGGCAGGGTGTCGGGCTCGTCGGACAGCCAGGGATTGGACAGCAGCATCCCGCCCAGTCGCGCCTCCGCGCCGAACATCGCCAGCGCGGTGGCGGCATCGCAATTGCCGAACCCGATGACGCGCGCCACCCCTGTCGCGTGCACGAAAGCCTCGACGGCGGCGGCGATGTCGGGGCCGCTCGACTCCCAGCCGCCATTCGCACCCTCGCTGTCGCCCACGCCGCGCCGGTCGAAGCGGAACACCGGAAAGCCTCGTGCGGCGATCCGTGCCGCGAGTATCGCCTGCCCGCGATGCGCGCCCATGCGCGGCTCGTTTCCGCCGGACACGATCAGCAGGCCGGTGTCGCGCCTGCCTTCGTCCAGCGTCCCGACCAGCGTCGTATCGTCGCAGGGAAAGGAGATCAGCCTGCGCATGAAGCGATCCACTGCGCGATGTCCTGCGCCAGCGTGGCGGCGAGGTCGGGGTCTTCCTGCGGCTCGGCACGGCGCCAGGGGGGGACGGCGTCGATCGTCCGGTCGGCGGGTGCGCGGTCATGGCCCAGGCGCACCACCCGGCGCGGCACGCCCGGCTGGTCGTAAGGTTCGGCCCCCGCCAGCCCTGCCAGGAAATGCGGCGAGACGCGATTGCCCGCAATCCGCACCGGAGACTCCGCGCCGAACAGTCCATAGCGGTCGCTGTGCAATCCTGCCGCCGCGCGCAGGCGGATGACGTCGCGCAGCACCGCTTCGCCGGTCATCGGCGCCAGATGCCAGCGCCCCAGCAACAACGCGAAGCCATCGACCAGCGTGCCGCCCCGGATCGACACGCCGTAGCAGGGACGGTCGCCCAGCGCCTCCGCCGCCGCCTCATGCGCATTGCGCCACTGGATCAGGCTCGCCTGTTCGGTGTCGATCAGGCTTTCGCCCGTACCCGGCCAGTCGGGCAGCGCGCCGCCAATGCCATGATCCGCCAGCCGCCGCAGCATCGCCACCGCCAGGCTGCGCGTCCGGTTCGCCTCCTCCCAGAAGGGGAGCGCGACCAGCACGACCGGTCCTTGCGCGGGGCCGAAGCGCAACATCGCCTCGCGCCCGCCGGGCCAGTCATAATAGTCGATCAAGCGCGCGCCTTGGTGTCGGCGAAGGCGACGAGTTGCCCGAACGTCTCCAGCATTTCGCCATCGACTTCGTCATCCTCGATCAGGATGCCCAGCCGGTCCTCCAACTCCGTCAGCACGCCCGCGACCGCCATCGAATCCAGTTCGGGCAGCGCGCCGAACAGCGGCGTGTCGGCCCGGAAGCTCTCTACGCGCTCCTGCGACAGCCCCAGCACATCGGCCAGCACGCCGCGCACCGTCGCCTCGACATTCCCACCCGTCTGGAGTTCCAAACCCTGTCACCTTGCTATCTGTATCGTGCGGACCTGCGTTAAAGCGGCGGGGGGCTTTCGGCAACCGGCCGTGGCGTGGGCAGGGCGGCCCTGATCGCGCGAAAGCTTAGCCTGCACCCGCCGCTCGACTTTGTCCCCCACCGCCCTGTAGATGGCCCGATGATCCTCGATCCGACCGCCTATCCGATCGACCATGTCCTGCGTGGAGCGCCCGATGCCCCGGCGCTGATCGAGCGGGACGGCGGCCTGAGCTTTGTCGAAGCCGAGCAGGCGGTCGCGCGGCTGGCGGGGTGGCTGGCTATGCAGGGTTTCGAGCCCGGCGCGCGGGTGGCGACCTGGCTGCCCAAGACGCGGGTCGCCGCGCTGATGCCGCTTGCCGCGCCGCGCGCCGGGCTGGTGCATGTGCCGGTCAATCCGCTGCTCAAGCGCGCGCAGGTCGCGCATATCCTGGCGGACAGCGGCGCGGCGATGCTGCTGACCCATGGTCCCCGCGCCGCCACGCTGGAGCCTGGCGACGTGGGTGAGGGTGTGCGGCTGTTCACCGAGGCGGGGGAGGGCGATGCGCTGCCCCGGTCCGCCGCCGATTCCGATGCGCTGGCGGCAATCCTCTATACCTCCGGTTCGACGGGGCGGCCCAAGGGTGTGATGCTGAGCCATGCCAATTTGTGGTTCGGGGCGATCGCGGTGGCCGATTATCTGCGGCTGACGCCGGACGACAGGGTGCTGGCCGTCCTGCCGTTCAGCTTCGACTATGGGCAGAACCAGCTTTTCTCGACCTTGGTGGCGGGCGGTGCGGTCGCGCCGCTCGACTATCTGACCCCGCGCGACGTGGTGAAAGCGGTGGCGCGGGTCGGTGCGACGACGCTGGCGGGGGTGCCGCCGCTCTGGACGCAGTTGCTGGCGGCCACTTGGCCCGAGGAGGCGGTGGCGCCGATCCGGCGTCTGACCAATTCCGGCGGCGCGCTGACCCCGCGGCTGGTCCGGGGGCTGCGGGATCGCTTTCCGGCGGCCGATCTCTATGCGATGTACGGGCTGACCGAGGCGTTCCGCTCGACCTATCTCGACCCCGCGCTGATCGACGCGCATCCCGATTCCATCGGCCGGGCGATCCCCTTTGCCGAGATCATGGTGTTGCGCCCGGACGGTAGCCCCGCCGAGCCCGGCGAGCCGGGGGAACTGGTCCATGCCGGGCCGCTGGTCGCGCAAGGCTATTGGCGCGATACGGAGCGGACGGCGCAGCGTTTCCGCCCTGCACCGGGCTGGCCCTGCGCGGTCTGGTCGGGAGATACGGTGGTCGAGGGGGCGGACGGCCTGCTCCGCTTCGTCGGGCGCGATGACGAGATGATCAAGGTGTCGGGCAACCGGATCAGCCCGCAAGAGGTCGAGGAGGCGGTGCTCGCGGGCGGCGAAGCCCGGGAGGCGGTGGCGATCGGCATTCCCGACGAAGCGCAGGGACAGGCGATCGTCGTGGTGCTGGCGGGCGATCCCGCGGTGGAACCGGCCTTGCGGGCGCGGCTGAAGCGGGACCTGCCCAGTTTCATGCAGCCCGCAGCCTATGACTGGCGGGAAGACCTGCCGCGCAACGCCAATGGCAAGCTGGACCGCGCTTCGCTCCGCCGCGCATTGGTCGAGGCTGGGTGCGACAAGGATATGACGCGATGAAGCCGATGGGCCCGATCCCCCCCGAATTCGCCGGACAGCGAGGGGTGCTGACCATCGCCGGACGAAGCGCCGAGGATTGGATGCAGGGGCGGGACGGTCCGCTGTTCGTCTATGACCTCGCCATTGTCGCCCGCCGGGTCGCCCGGTTCCGCGCGGCTTTTCCGTCGATCGATCTTCATTATGCGATCAAGGCCAATCCTCATCCGCCCCTGCTTTCGGCCATGGCGGACCTGGTGGACGGGTTCGACGTCGCCTCTGCTGGGGAACTTGCCAAGGTGGCGGGGCTGGGCAAGCCGATCAGCTTTGCCGGGCCGGGCAAGCGCGACGCCGAACTGGCCGCCGCGATCGAAGGCGGCATCACGCTCAATCTGGAATCGGAGGGCGAGGCAAGCCGCGCGCTTGCCATTGCCGAACGGTTGGGCACCCGTCCGCGCCTCGCCGTCCGGGTAAACCCGGATGTCGAGTTGCGCGGATCGGGGATGAAGATGGGCGGACGGCCATCGCCCTTCGGCATCGATGCGCAGCGGGTGCCCGCGCTGGTCCGGCAAATCGTCGCGGCGGGGGCGGACTGGCGCGGCTTTCATATCTATGCGGGCAGCCAGGCGCTCGACCCCCAGGCTATCATCGATACGCAGGCCGCGACGATCGCGCTGGCCGCCCGGCTGGCGGAAGCGGCGGGGCAGGCGCCGCCGCTGGTCAATCTGGGCGGTGGATTCGGCGTGCCTTACTTCGCGGGCGACACCGCGCTCGACATCGCGCGGGTGGGCGAGGCGCTGGAGCAGGCGTTGAGCGCCCGCCCCGCCATCCTGGCCGACAGCCGCTTCGCCATCGAACTCGGCCGCTGGCTGGTGGCGGAGGCAGGGGTCTATCTGGCGCGCGTGATCGACCGCAAGGAGAGCGGGGGCGAGACGTTCCTGATCCTCGACGGCGGGCTCAACCATCAACTCGCCGCCAGCGGCAATTTCGGCACGGTGGTGCGGCGCAACTATCCGCTGGCGCTGGCCCATGCGTTGGGCGACGACCCGGTGGAGACGGTATCGGTGGTCGGCCCGCTCTGCACCCCGCTCGACCGGCTGGGCGATCGGGTGGCATTGCCTTCGGGACGGGTGGGTGACATCGTCGCGATCTTCCTGGCGGGGGCCTATGGAGCCTCGGCCAGCCCTGCCGCGTTTCTGGGACATCCCCCCGCCGGGGAAGAGATGGGCCCGCGCACAAAGGCATAACCCTATGTTCACCTATTGGTGGGCATAGCCGATCCTGCGCAATTTGCCTTTCGTCTCCAATCGGGGCGGGAGGTTCAGGAGACTTGTTCGCATGGCATCGTTCGCCCGCCCCCTTCTGCTCGCAGGCATGGCCGCCTCGACGCTGACCGCCTGTTCCACGGGCGGGACCAGGTCCGAGCTGCCCTCGGCCGGCTATGTCGCGCGCAAGGAGCAGCCGGGCGAGGAATATGTGATCGGCCCGCTCGACACGCTCAACATCTTCGTCTGGCGCAATCCCGACCTGTCGACCAAGGTGCAGGTGCGCCCCGATGGCCGCATCACCACGCCACTGGTCAACGACATGCCCGCCGTCGGCAAGACGCCCGCGATGTTGCAGGACGATCTGAAAAAGGCGTTGTCCGAATATGTCTCCAATCCGATCGTATCGGTGATCGTCGAGAATTTCTCCGGCACCTATAGCCAGCAGGTGCGGATCGTCGGCGCGACCGAGCGGCCCGCCTCCATCCCCTATCGCGCGAACATGACGCTGCTCGATGCGATGATCGCGGTGGGCGGGCTGAACCAGTTCGCGGCGGGCAACAAGGCCAAGCTGGTGCGCACCAATCGCGAGACCGGCAAGCAACAGGAATATGCGCTGCAGATCAACGATCTGCTGAGAAAGGGCGACTCCAGCGCCAATGTCCGGCTGGAACCGGGCGACGTCATCATCATCCCCGAATCGATGTTCTGAGGCCGATCGCCGGTGTCGACCATTCAGGACGAAATCCGCATCGCGCTCCATGCCATATGGATTCGCCGCTGGCTGGCGCTGGCGGTGGCCTGGATCGTGTGCATCCTGGGGTGGCTGTTCGTCGCGCAGATTCCCAGCAAATATGAATCGCGCGCGCGCATCGCGGTCCAGAATTCGCAGATCCTGCCCGATGGAATGACCAACGGCCAGCCGAACGACATGGGTTCGGTCGATCGGGTGCGCCAGACGCTGATCTCCGCGATCAACCTGCAAAAGGTGGTGCGTGGCACCGACCTCGCCAGCACCGTGTCGAGCGATGCCGATGTCGCCGCCCGCGTCTCGTCGCTGGCGCAGGCGATCAAGATCGAGAACCAGCAGGACACCATCTTCCAGCTGACCGTCACGCAAGGCAGCCCCAAGCTGGCGCAGCAGGTGGCGCAGAAGCTGATCGACATCTTCGTCGAATCCAACTTGGTCGGCGATCGCAACAACACGAACCAGAGCCTCGCTTTCCTCGACAAGCAACTGGCCGATCGCCAGAAACAGCTTCAGATCGCCGAGGCGCGGCGTGCCCAGTACCAGAACCAGTTTCTGGGCGGCCTGCCCGGTACGGGGTCGGTCGCGGACCGGATCGGGCTGGCCCGGTCGCAAATGGCGCAGGTGGACAGCGATCTCGCCGCCGCCCAGTCCAGCTTCGCGGCGGTACAGGGACAACTCGCGGGGACGCCGCGCAGCGTCAGCGACGGGGGCGGCGTCGCGGTCAGTCCCGCCCGAGCGCGGCTGGCGACCATCCAGGGGCAACTCGCCGACGCACGGGCGCGGGGCTATACCGAAAACCATCCCGATGTCGTCGCGCTGAAGAACCAGCTGGTGGCGGCGCAGGCGGCGGTCCGCGCCGAACCGGCGGGCGCGGCGGCAGGCGGGCAGCCCAATCCGCTTTACATGTCGCTCCAGTCGATGGCGGCCGAGAAGCAGGCGCAGCTCGCCAGCCTGAAGATCCGCAAGTCGCAACTGCAGAACGATCTCGACCGGCTGAACGCCAGCCTGTCGAGCGATCCCGAAGCGGCCGCGCAGCAGGGGGCGAACGACCGCGACTATCAGGTGCTGAAGGACAGTTACGACCAGCTGCTCCGCCAGCGCGAACAGGTTGCCCTGCGGGGACAGGCGCAGAACCAGACCGACGCGATGCGCTTCTCGTTGATCGACCCGCCAACCTATCCGCGCGCGCCGACCTCCCCCAATCGCATCCTGCTGCTCAGCATGGTCTTCGCCGCCGGGCTCGGCCTGGGCATCGGTTCGGCCTTCGCGCTGTCTAAGCTGCGCCAGACCTTCACCACCCCCCAATCGCTACAGCGGACCATGGGGATGCCGGTGATCGGTGCGATCGGAGAGGTGGTGACGCGGTCGCAGGCAACGGCACGGGCGCAGCGGCTGAAACTGTTCCTAGGCGGGACGGCGGCGCTGGGTGGCGCCTATGTCATGGTGTTGGCGATCGAGCTATTACAACGGGGAATGGCCGCGTGAACGGAAGCGTGAAAAACCCCAAGCCCCGCCGCGAACCCTCGCTGCTCGAACGAGCGGCGAATGTGTACGACTTCCGGACCTATTTCCGCGACCCCGGTTCCGAGGCGCCTGCGCCCCAGGGCGTCGAGGATGCGCCCGCGGCAGAGGCCGTGCCGGTGCCCCAACCGGCCCCCGAACCCGCGCCACCCGTTTGGACGCCGCCTGCGGTCATCGCGCCCGACGAACCCGAGCCGGCGCCGCCCGCCATGGCCCCGGGCGAAGCCCCCGCCTCGCTCAGCGGTATTCCCGCCGAGTTCCTGGCCCAGCCGGGGGATGAGGAATTTCTGGCGAGCGAATATAATCCCGGCTTTTCCGACATTGCGATGGTCGACCGCGCGATGCTGGCGGAAAATGGGATGATCGTGCCCGGCGCGCCGATCGGCCCGCTGGCCGAGGAGTTCCGGCTGGTCAAACGTCAGCTCATTACCACCAGCCAGCGGCTGGTCGAAGGCGGCGACGACGACAAGGCGCGCGTCATCCTGATCTGTTCGGCCCGGCCGCAGGACGGCAAGACCTTCTGTTCGGTCAATCTCGCGCTGTCGCTGGCGGCCGAGCGCGATACCGAGGTGCTGCTGGTCGATGCCGATGTCGCGAAGCCCGATGTGCTCGCCCGGCTGGGGCTGGTGGAGGGGCAGGGGCTGCTCGATGCGCTCGACGACAGCAGCATCGATGTCGAGTCGCTGGTGATCCGTACCGATGTTCCGCATCTTTCGGTCCTGCCGTGCGGGACGCGCAAGGCCAGCGATACCGAATTGCTCGCTTCGGCGCGGACGCGCGCCGTGGTGCAGCGGTTGCTGTCCGCCAACCCGCGCCGCCTGGTGATTTTCGACTCGCCGCCCGCGCTGGTGGCATCGCCCGCCTCGGTGCTGGCGATGCTGGCGGGGCAGGTGATGATGGTCGTTCGCGCCGACCGAACCCCGGAAAGCGAAGTCTCTGCGGCGGTCGCGCTGCTCGACGCTTGTGAGAATATCCAGCTCGTTCTGAACAGTGTGGCCTTTGTGCCGGGCAGCCGCCGGTTCGGCTTCTACGGGACATATGGGAAGGACGGCGCCCTGTGATGCGCGGCCGCTTCATCCTGACATGCGCCTTGTGCGGGGTGGCGGCATGGCCGACCGCGCTTGCGGCGCAGGCACAGGATGGAGCGGCGGCCTCCGTCGGAGCGGCCCGTACCGACCCGGCACCGGGCAACGGGGTACAGGGCAACGGGGCACCGGGCACCACATCCAACGATGCGACCCGTCCGGCGCGTTCGCGGGCCCGGCTGACCCCCTATGTCGAGGTGGGGCAGCTTTTCAGCGCCGACCTCAATGGCGGCGACGCCGTGACCTATACGACGCTGGCGGCGGGGGTGAACGCCGCCGTCCAGACCATGCGGGCCGAGGGGCAGGTCAGCTATCGCTACGAACGGCGGATCGGGTGGAGCGACCGCGCCGGGGATGGGGACATCCATAGCGGGCTGGCGCGCGGCAGTTATCGCCTGACGCGCGAGCTCAGCATCGACGGCGGCGCGCTGGCGACCCGGACGCGCGCCGATATTCGCGGGGCGGCGCCGGGCGTGCTGGTCGGTGACATCGGCAATATCTCGCAAGTCTATTCCGCCTATATCGGGCCCTCGCTGGCGACGCAGGCGGGACCGGTGCAGATCGGCGCCAATTACCGGCTGGGTTTTACGCGGGCCGATACGCCGGGCCTCGGTGGGTTGGCACCGGGGCAGCCGCGCCTCGACTATTTCAGCGACAGCCTGAACCAGCTTGCGACCTTCAGCGCGACGGCACGGCCGGGGACTGTCGCGCCGGTAGGCCTGTCGTTCAACGCCGCCTATGACCGCGACGATGCGGGGCAACTGGCGCAGCGTTACGAGGGGTGGTTCGTCCGTGGCGACGTGCTCAAGCCGATCTCCCCCTATGTCGCCTTGACTGCCGGAGCCGGTTATGAGCGAATCCAGACCAGCCAGCGCGATGCCGAGCGGGACGCCGCCGGTCAGCCGCTGCTCGATGCCCGGGGCCGGTTCGTCACCGATCCGGACAGCCCGCGCCGCATCGCCTATCGCACCCAGGGTGTCTATTATGATGCGGGCGTGATCTGGCGTCCCAATCGTCGCACCTCGGTGGAGGGGCATGTCGGCGAGCGTTACGGATCGCTTAGCGTCACCGGGCTTGCGCGCTATCAGGCGTCGCGAGACGTCATGGTCCAGGCGTCGGTCTACGACGGTATCCAGACCTTTGGCCGCCAGTTGCGCAACGGCCTGTCCAACCTGCCAACCAACTTCATCGAAACGCGCGACGCCTTTGGGCAGCAGTTCAACGGCTGCGTCTTCTCCGCCACCGGAACGACGCCGGGAGGATGCCTGAACGATGTGCTGCAATCGGTGCAGACCTCGGTCTATCGCGCGCGCGGCGTGGATGCGACCGTGTCGCTGTCGCGGGGGCGGTCCACCCTGGGCTTCGGCCTCGGCTATGCCAGCCGGCGGTTGTTCGCACCCGATGCTTCGCCCGGCATCATCGTCTATGGCGCGGAGGACGAAAGCTACTATGCCCAGATTTTCTTCGGCCATGCGCTGAGCCCGAATTCGGGGCTTAACGTGAATGGCTTCGTTAACTATTATGCCAGTAGGTTGGCGGGGGCCGAGGACGTGGTATCGCTGGGTACGACCGCCAGCTATTTCCGCAACTTCGGTCGGCTCGGAACAACCGCGTCGGTTGGATTGTACCATTTCACGGTCGGGGACCTGACCAACGCCCTGTCGGCGCAGGCCCTGATCGCCGCACGGTATCAATTCTGACCGGCCGAAAGGCACGATGATGTACGAGACCCATTTCGGGCTGGGCGAACGCCCGTTTCAACTGACGCCGGACCCGCGTTTCTGGTACGAAACCGCCACCCATGGCAAGGCGATGGCCTATCTCGGCTATGGTCTGGCGCAGGGTGAGGGCTTCATCGTCATCACCGGCGATGTCGGTGCGGGCAAGACGACGCTGGTGGGGCATCTGATCGAAACGCTCGATCCCCGCCGCCTGAAGGTGCTGCATGTCGTGTCGACGGCGGTCGAGCCGCACGACCTGCTGCGCGTCCTGGCCGAGCAGTTGAACGTCGACGCGCAGGGCCTGTCCAAGGCGGCGCTGCTGTCGGGTATCGAACGCGCGTTGAACGGCGTGGCGCGTGACGGTCGCCGCATCCTGCTGATCGTCGACGAAGCACAGGCACTGCCGCTCGCCTCGCTCGAAGAATTGCGCATGCTGTCCAATTTCCAGGCGGGGGGCCATGCGCTGCTCCAGATCCTGCTGGTCGGACAGCCCGAATTTCGCGAACGCCTGTTGGGCTCGGCCGCGGTTGAGCAGCTTCGCCAGCGGGTCATCGCCATCCATCATCTCGACCCGATGGAGG
This sequence comes from Sphingomonas sp. LC-1, assembly GCF_025371035.1. Taxonomy (GTDB): domain Bacteria; phylum Pseudomonadota; class Alphaproteobacteria; order Sphingomonadales; family Sphingomonadaceae; genus Sphingomonas; species Sphingomonas sanguinis_E. The sequence goes on from NZ_JANZXB010000013.1 coordinate 55,572, forward strand.
CGGAGGAAGTCCCCGACTATATCGCGCATCGCCTGGCGGTGGCGGGATGGACCGGCCGCCCCGATTTCGCCGCCGACGCCTTTGACGCGCTCTATGCGGTGTCGAATGGGGTGCCGCGTCGCCTGAACGTGCTGGCGGGGCGCGTGCTGTTGCAGGCGGCGATCGAGGGAATCGAATTGATCGGCCAGGATACGGTCGAGAGCGTTGCCGCCGACATGGCCGCCGATCTGGGCGGAAGGCCTATGGCGGCTCCGGTCGAAGAGCCGCCCGTCCCGCCGACGCCTCCGGTTGTCGATCGCCCGGTCTTTGCCGGTCCGACCATGCAGTCCTTCAAGCTGAACGGCGCGAACGTCCATGTCGGCACCGGCGCGGGTGTGCATACCGCCGCGCCGGTTCGTCCCGCCGATCCGATCGTCCGCACCCCGGCCATGCCGCAAGGCGAACTGCCCCGCCACCGCGTCGTCGCGCCGCCACCTGCGCCCGAACCCGTTTCGCTCCGCCCCGGGCCGAAGCCCGAACCGGCTGCCGAGCCGCCCGCCGAGAGCCCGGCACTGTCCGCGATGGAGGACCGGGTGGCGCAACTGGAAGCCCGGCTGGAGCAGCAGGAGGCGGCGCTTCGCCGTGTCCTGACCCTGTTGGTCGACTGGTCGGAAATCGACAATCGCGCCGGCGAAGCGCGACGCGAAGACGTCTCCACCATTCGGCCGGGGGCGTGGGGCCATGCCGCCTGAGGGCGTTTCGCCGACGACACGGCCGATCAACGGCATGTCGGTCGATGTCGAGGAATGGTTTCAGGTCGGCGCGTTCGAGAAGACCATCGACAAGAGCGACTGGGATCGTCTCGACAGCCGGGTAGAGGCCAATACCGATGCCGTGCTGTCGCTGTTTGCCGACACGGGGACGCGCGCGACCTTCTTCACGCTGGGTTGGGTCGCGCATCGTCACCCCTCGCTGATCCGCCGCATCGTCGCGGCGGGGCATGAGATGGCCAGCCATGGCTGGGACCATCAACGCGTCTTCACCATGACCGCCGATCAGTTCCGCGCCGACCTCGCCCGCGCCAAGGCCGCGATCGAGGATGCGGGCGGGCAGGCCGTCACCGGATACCGCGCACCGAGCTTTTCGATCGACAAGCGGACCCCCTGGGCGCATCCGGTGCTGGCGGAGGCGGGTTACCGCTATTCCTCCAGCGTCGCGCCGCTTCGTCACGATCATTATGGCTGGGCCGAATCGCCGCGCTATGCATGGCGGCCATTGGACGATTCCGATCTGGTCGAATTGCCGGTGACGGTCGCGCAGTTCGGCAGGCGGCGGCTGGCGACCGGGGGCGGATTCTTCCGGATGCTGCCCGCCAGGCTGACCGATGTCGCGGTGGGACAGGTTCAGCGCGATGCGCATGGCGCGATCTTCTACTTCCACCCCTGGGAGGTCGATCCGGGCCAGCCGCGCGTAACCCATGCGCCGCTGCGCTCGCGCATTCGCCATTACAGCCGGTTGGGGGCAATGGCGGGCAAGCTGCGCGGGCTGTTGACGCGGTATGACTGGGGCCGGGTCGATCAGGTCGCGGCCGAGGAAGCGGCGCGGCTGGCATGACCGCGCCGATGCCGACGATCCGCGTCGCCGATCTGGCGCGCGAGGCGGACTGTGCGCGGATCGATACTTTCGTGGCGGCACAGCCGGACGGTACGCCCTTCCACCGCACCGGCTGGTCGAAGGCGGGGGCCGAGGGTTGCGGGCAGAAGGCCCATTATCTGGTGGCCGAGGACGAGACCGGCGCGATCATCGGCGTTCTGCCGCTCAGCGAGATACGATCGCCCTTGTTCGGGGCGGCGATGGTCTCGACCGGCTTCGGGGTCGATGGCGGCGTGCTGGGGCAGGGCGGTGATGCCTTGGCGGAGGTGGCCTGGACGCTTGCGGACGAGCGCCACATCGGCTCGGTCGAGTTGCGCGGCGGGCCGGTGCCCCAGGGGTGGACGGCGGATGCCGAAAGCTATCTGGGTTTCGTCCGTCCCCTTGCGATGGATGACGAGGCCGAATTGAAGGCCATTCCCCGCAAGCAACGCGCCGAGGTCCGCAAGGCGCTGTCGCAGGACTGGGAGATCGTCGTGGGGCGCGACCCGGCGATGCTGGCCGAGCATTACCGTATCTATGCCGAGTCGGTCCGCAATCTGGGGACGCCCGTCTTTCCCGCACGCCTGTTCCGCGAGGCGGTGGCGCGGCTGGATGCCGATATTCTGACCGTAAGGCATGGCGGCGACGCGGTAGCGAGCGTGCTGAGCCTTTATCATGGCGGCACGGTCTATCCCTATTGGGGCGGAGGAACGCAGGCGGCGCGGGGGCTCCGCGCCAATGACATGATGTATTTCGCGCTGATGCGGCATGCCCGCGCGCGCGGTTGCCGTCATTTCGACTTCGGCCGGTCGAAAGTCGGCACCGGCGCGGCGGCGTTCAAGAAAAATTGGGGCTTTGAGGGGCGGCCCTTGGTCTATGCCAGCCGCAGCGTCGATGGCCCGCGCGCGATCAATCCGCTCAATCCCAAATATGCGCTGATGATCGCGGTGTGGAAACGCCTGCCCGTCTGGGCGGCGCGGCTGGCGGGCCCGGTGATCGCGCGGGGATTGGGGTGAAGGACCTGCTGTTCCTGGCGCACCGCGCGCCTTTCCCGCCCGACCGGGGCGACAAGATCCGCAGCTATCATGTGCTGCGCCACCTGATGCGGGACTGGCGTGTCCATCTCAGCGCGTTCGGCGAGAGCGAGGGGGATTTCGAGCCGCCACCCGCTTTGCGCGACGGGCTGGCCAGTTGCCATATCATTCCACGGACCAAGCCGATGCCGGTCGCGGCCCTTCAGGCACTGGGCCGGGCGCAGCCGGTCTCGCTGCCCGCCTTCGCGCATCCCCGGATGAGGCGCGCGGTGGCAGGGGTGCGCGCCGATCACGCGATCGCGGCATGCTATATCTTCTCCGGCCAGATGGCGCAGTATCGCGGGCCCGAGCCGACCATCATGGACATGGTCGATGTCGACTCGGCCAAATTCGCCGCGCTGGCGCGCCAAACGCGATGGCCGATGCGGGCGATGCTGGCGCGCGAGGCGCGGCGGCTGGGGGATTTCGAGCGCCGCATTGCCAGCGAGGTCGCAGCGACGGTGTTCGTCAGCGAAGCCGAGGCCGCGCTGTTTCGCGACAGCGGAGGCCGGGGGCGGATCGTCGCGATCGAAAACGGCATTGATGCCGATCATTACGATCCCGAAGTCGCCGCAACAAGCGAATCGGAAGAACCGCTGATCGTCTTCACCGGGCAGATGGATTATCGCCCCAATATCGACGCGGTCACGCGCTTCGCCACGCGCATCCTGCCGATGGTTCGGACCTGCTGTCCGTCCGCACGCTTCGCGATCGTCGGACGCGCGCCGACCCCGGCGGTGCGGCGTTTGGCGGGAGACGGGGTGATTGTCACCGGCGAGGTCCCCGATACCCGCATCTGGCTGGCGCGGGCGCGGGTCTGTGTCGCGCCGCTCGATCTGGCGCGCGGCATCCAGAACAAGCTGTTGGAGGCGATGGCGATGGCGCGTCCCGTGGTCGCCTCGATTGCGGCGGCGGAGGGGATCGACCATGGCGGCACGATCGCCGTGGCGGAGGGGGACCGCGACTTCGCCGACCGGGTGATCGCCGCACTGGCTGGCCCCGCCGACAATCCCGCCGCGCGCGGGCGGGTGCTGGCGCGCTATGACTGGGCGGCTCGGCTCGCTCCGCTGGACCTGTTGCTGAAGGACCTGCCGGCGTGACGCTGGCGCAACGGATGAAGCCAGGACGCTGGACCTATCATCTGGCTTTGCTTGGCGTGACCGCGCTGATCGTGCTGCTCCTGTTCTGGCGCGACGCGGCGCATCTGGTCGACATCTGGTGGACCAGCACGACCTATGGCCATTGCCTGTTCATCGGGCCGGTCATCGGCTGGCTGATCTGGCAGCGTCGCAGCGAGCTGGCGCAACTGACCCCGGTCGCATGGTGGCCCGGCCTGATCGCGGTGGCGGGCGGCGGATTGCTCTGGCTGCTAGGCGAATCCGCGACGGTCGCGCTGGTCCGGCAATTGGGGCTTGTCGCGGTAATCGAGGGGCTGGTCCTCACCCTGCTCGGCCCCATGGTCGCGCGCGGCCTCCTGTTCCCGCTCGCCTATGCGTGGTTCCTGGTGCCCTTCGGCGCGGAACTGGAAAGGCCGCTTCAGCGGATCACCGTGTCGATCGTCATGCCGCTGCTCGACTGGAGCGGCATTCCCGCCTCGGCCGACGGGGTGCTGATCCATGCCGGACGCTATTGGTTCGAGGTGGCGGAGGCCTGTTCGGGTTCGAAATTCGTCCTCGCCATGATCGCCTTCGCGACGCTGGTCGCCAATCTGTGTTTCAAGTCGCCGTGGCGGCGCGGCGTCTTCCTGATCGTGTCGCTGATCGTACCGGTGCTCGCCAATGGCGTGCGCGCCTGGGGAACGATCTTCGCCGCCGACAAGACCTCGATCGAGGTGGCGGGAGGCGTCGATCATATCATCTTCGGCTGGGTGTTCTTCGCGGCCGTCATGGCGGCGGTGCTGGCGATCGGGTGGCAGTTCTTCGATCGCTCACCCGACGATCCCGCCTTCGACCCACGCCGCCTGTCCGCCATGCCGGGGCATCGCATCGATCCGCTGCTGGCCGCGATCCTGGCGGTGACGATCACCGCCCTCTATCCGACCTGGAGCGGCTTTGCCGGATCGCGCACCGCGATCCTGCCCGGCCGAATGACGCTGCCCGATGTGCCGGGCTGGACCACCACGACGCAGGTTAGCGCGTGGCAGCCCTATTATCCCGGCGCGGACGCGGTCCTGCTGCGCAGCTATAGCGATGGGGACGGGCATCAGGTCGATCTGGCCGTCGCCGTCTTTTCCCGCCAGCGCGAAGGGGGCAAGCTGGGTGCGTTCGGGACCGGCGTGCTGCACGAGGATGATCGCTGGATCCGGGTCGCCGATCTGGGCCGGATCGCCGGGGGCGACACGATGCGGATCATCTCCACCGGCGCGAACGGCCGGTCGGTGCAGCGCGACGTTGCGACATGGTATCGGATCGGCGATAGGCTGACCCCGGATATGCGACGCGTGAAGATCGAGACGATGAAGGCCCGGCTGCTCGGCCAACGCCAGACCGCCATGGCCATCCATGTGGCGAGCGAGGGCGATGATCCCGCCGCAATCCAGGCCTTTGTCCACGCGCTGGGCCCGGTCGAGGACTTCGCCGACCGTTTGACCGGGCGGCACTGACCGCGCATGTGCGGGATCGCCGGCCTTTTTCATCCCGCAACGGCCAAGCCGGTCGACCCCGCCCGCCTGCGCGCGATGATCGGGGTGCAGGCGCATCGCGGGCCGGACGGTCAGGGGATATGGACCGCGCCGGGCGTCGGCTTTGCCCATGCGCGGCTATCGATCATCGACGTGGCCGGTTCGCCTCAGCCGATGGTGGAGGACGAGGTCGCCGTCTGCTTCAACGGTGAAATCTATAATTACCGGGCGTTGCGTGAGGAATTGCGCGCGCGCGGTGCGGTGTTCCGGACCGATGGCGATACCGAAGTGCTGTTGCATGGCTGGCGGCATTGGGGCCCGTCCATGCTTCACCGGCTGGTGGGCATGTTCGCCTTCGCCATCCACGATGCCAGGGCGGGGTCATTGTTCCTGGCGCGTGACCGGCTGGGGGTGAAGCCGCTGCACTGGGCGGAACTGACCGACGGCGCGGTCGCCTTCGCGTCGGAGATGAAAGGGGTGCTGGCGCATCCGCTGTTCCGCCGCCGCCCCGACATTCGCGCGGTCGAAGATTATCTGGCGCTGGGATATGTGCCGGACGACGCCAGCATGGTTGCCGGAATCCACAAGCTGGCCGCCGGACATTTCCTGCTGATCGAGCGGGGGCGGGGCGTCCCCACGCCCCGGCAATGGTGGGAGGTCGATTTTTCCAAGCGGGAGGACGGATCGGTCGCGCAACTGGGCGACGGGCTGCTCCAGCGGATGCGGGAGGGCGTCACCAGCCGGATGGTCGCCGATGTGCCACTGGGCGCGTTCCTGTCGGGGGGCGTGGACAGCTCGGGCGTCGTCGCGTTGATGGCGGAGGCTTCACCACGCGCCGTGCGCACCTGCACCATCGGTTTCGAGGAAGCCGGGCATGACGAGCGTGGCTATGCCCAGATCATCGCCCGGCGTTTTGCCACCGATCATGTCGAGCGCGTCGTCCGCGCGGACGATTTCGCGCTGATCGATACGCTGGTCGCGCATTTCGACGAGCCCTTTGCCGATGCCTCGGCACTGGCGACCTATCGCTTGTGCCAGCTGGCGCGCGAACATGTCACGGTCGTGCTGTCAGGCGACGGCGCGGACGAGGCGCTGGCGGGCTATCGCCGGCATGTCTTCCATGCGGGGGAGGAACGGGTGCGGGGCCTGTTCCCGGCGGAGTTGCGCGCCGGGCTGTTCGGCACATTGGGGCGGCTCTATCCCAAGGCCGATTGGGCGCCGCGTCCGCTTCGTGCGAAGACGACCTTGCTGGCGCTCGGCATGGACGGGGCGGAGGCCTATGCCCGCGCCGTCGGCGTCACCAGTCCCGAATGGCGCGCCCGTCTGTTCTCGGCGGAGGCAAAGGGGGCGCTGGGCGGACACCGGGCCGAGGATCGCTATGTCGCGGCGATGCGGCAGGCGCCAGCGCGCGACGCGATCGACCGGGCGCAATATGCCGATCTGAAGATATGGCTGCCCGGCGATATCCTGACCAAGACCGATCGCACCTCGATGGCGGTGGGGTTGGAGGCGCGCGAACCGCTGCTCGACCACCGGCTGGTCGAATATGCCGCGCGCCTGCCCGCCGCGATGCGGGTGAGGGGCGGACAAGGCAAATGGCTGATGAAGAAGGCGCTGGAGCCCTATCTGCCGCGCGACATTCTTTATCGCCCCAAAACGGGGTTCGTGACGCCGATCAGCGCTTGGTTCCGCGGCGCGCTGGCCGACGATGCCGCCGGTCTGGAGCATAGCGGGCTGCTGCGGGAGACGGGGTGGTTCGAGTTGGCAGAGCTGGGGCGAATGGCCGCCGACCACCGATCGGGCCGGGCCGATCATGGCCGGACGCTGTGGCAGATGATGATGCTGGAGCGCAGCCTGACGCGGTTGTTCGCCTGACCCGCCCCCAGGCTCGGTCTGGGGACGGTTTTCCTACATCGGAAAGCAGGCAATGGATCACCCCCGCAACGTCTGGCTGATCCAGCGATTGAACAGATCGGGCCAGAGCCGCTCGGGCGACCCTTCGGGCGCGCTCAGGGCACCGAAGCCGTGACCGCCTCGTTCGAAGAAATGCGCCTCGACCGGCACTTTCGCGGCGCGAGCCTGGGTCAGCACATCGATCGACTGGTCTATCGGCACCAGCCCGTCATCGACGGCATGGACCAGGAACAGCGGCGGTGTGTTTGCGCCGATCCGACGCGGCGTATCATAACGCGCCTTGGTCGCAGGATCGGGGGCGGGGCCAAGCAGATTGTCGCGCGACCCGGCATGGGTGGTCGGCGTCGACAGGCTCGCGACCGGATAGACCAGGCCGGAGAAACGCGGGCGTGCCGATTGACGATCGGCCGCATCGAGTGCCGTATAGACCTTGTCGTCATACCCCACCGTCAGCGATGCGGCGAGATGTCCGCCCGCCGAAAAGGCGACGATACCCAGATTGGCTGCATCGATGCCATAGCGCCCGGCCTGGGTGCGGATCAGCCGCATCGCGCGCTGCGCATCCTGGAGCGGCACGTCCGCCTGACGATCCCACCCCTCCGACGGCAGGCGATAGGAAAGGGCGAAGACGGTGATGCCATGCGGGTTCAGCGTTCGGGCGACATCGATCCCCTCATTCTGGATCGACACGAAGCCATAACCGCCCCCCGGAATGGTCAGCACGGCGCGGCCATCGGGGCGTTCGGGGCGAAAGACCGCGACGATCGGATCGGCGGTGCCCCGCAACCACAAATTCTGCTGCCCGGCAGGACCGTTCATCGATGGGTTCGGGGTGGGCAGCTTGGCCCGCGCGCCCGGCGGGCGTCCGGGCCAAAGGGAAAAATGCTCGGCGGGTGGCCAGGGCGTCATCGTGCCTGCCGTCATGGAGGAACCGGCTTGCGCGGCGCCATTCGTGGCCAGCGGCGCGGCGGCCATCGCCCCGATCAGGGTGCGTCGATCGATCACTCTCTTCCCCTCCGTGTCGCGCATGGGAGCGCTATTGTGCGGAGGGTGCCGGGCTGTTCTGCGTCAGGCAAGTGAAAAGGGGCGGAACCTCTGCGGTTCCGCCCCTCATTTCAATGCCCGTACTTCTTGATCCCGCGGCGGCGGAGCTTTTCGCGCTTGCGTCGCCGGGAATAGGGGACAGCGAAAGCCAGCCCGGCGATCAGAACGACGCCGATGATGATGTAAGCCAGCTGTTCGCGTTCAAGAAATTCCAGCATTAGTCGAAAATCGCTCCCCAACGACGCTTTACGCGCTCCCGCCAGTGGCCGCGATGATAGGCGTCCGAAGCCAGCAGCGGCATGACCGAGCCCGCTTCCGCAAACACCATCTGCTCGAGCGCGGTATCGACCTTGCCCCAGCTCGCCGCTTCCTTCAGCGTCGAGGACGAGCAGGCGCCGTCCCGAACATCGGCCACCGTGATCTGCACCGCGTATTTGTGCATCTCGACGTCGTCATGGCCCAGGATTTCGGCACAGACAACCGTGTCCTGGATGAAATTCTTCGGCACGCCACCGCCGATCATCAAAAGACCAGTCGTGCCCGCCTTGATCTTGATGTCGGTCAGTTCGCGGAAGTCGGCAATAGCGTCGAGCACCATGTACGGCTTGCCTTCCTTGGCACGCTCGACCTGGTGCTTCACCAGACCGAAGCCGGCCGACGAGTCGACGAATGCCGGGCAGAAGATCGGCACGTCATGCTCATAGGCGAGCTTGACGAGGCTGTTTTCCTTCTTGCCATGCTCGGCCAGATACTTGCCCATCTCGCGGATGAAGGCGCGGCTCGAATAGGGCTTGGGCTCCAGCGAGTCGGCTATCTTGCCGATCGTGTGGTCGCAGTCCTGCAGCTGCTCTTCGTCGATATAGGTGTCGTAGATGCGGTCGATGTAGAGCGAACGCAGCGTGTTGTCGTCCGGCACTTCCAGCGCCTGGTAATGCTTGTGGCCCAGGCCCTCGAAGAAATCCATGTCGACGATCGACGCGCCGGTCGCGACGACGCCGTCGATCATGTTCGAGCGCAGCAGCTCGGCATAGAGATCCATGCAGCCGCCGGCCGAGGTCGAACCCGCGATGACGAGGAAGATCGAGCAGTCCTTGTCGGCCAGCATCTGGTTGTAGATGCCGGTCGCGCGCGCCAGGTCGCGGCTGGTGAAGCTCATCTTGCCCATCGAATCGATGATCGGGCGGGCGTCGAACTTGGTGATGTCGATATGCTCGACCACGCTGGAGAGCAGCTCGGCCTTGCGGTTGTCGTTGATCGTGTCGGTCATGATGGTTCCATCATCATCGAGAAGCCGCCGTCGTTATTGGGGACGCGGTAACCCGGCTGGCCCGGCTCTGCGCGAATGGCAGGACCGGTATGGGAAGGGGCCTTATCGTGGGCGAACCCGCAATGCCACCCCATTCCCCTCCCGCCGGAGCGGGAGGGTTGTAGAGTTTGCTAGTCGGGCTGGGTTACAGCTTGACGACGTTGGCAGGCAGCGCCTGCTCGGCCTCGTCGCGATAGACCGACAGCATCGGCTCATCGTCGGTGACGACGAACTCGTGGCAGGTGAAGCCGTTGAATTGCGTCCGCATCGCCTGGCCATAGGCACCGAGCATGCCGATCTCGAAATAATCGCCGGTGTTCGTATCCGCGGGCAGCGGGAACGGACCCTGCATATAGTCGAGATCGTCGCAGGTCGGGCCCCAGAAGCTGAAGTCCATGTCTCGCGCGTCCGAATCCGGTTCGCGCAGCAACTGGACGGGGTACTTCCACCCGATATGCGCCGCGTCGAACAGCGCGCCATAGGCGCCGTCGTTGATGTACAGCTCATTGCCTCGGCGACGCTCGACGCGCACCACGACGGACGAATATTCGGCGCACAGCGCGCGGCCCGGCTCGGCCCAGAGTTCGGCCGAATAGGACACCGGCAGGCTCTCGAACGCGCGGTGGATCGTCTCGAAGAAACGCTCCAGCGGCGGCGGGGTCATGCCCGGATAGGCCGAGGGGAAGCCGCCGCCGACATCGATCACGTCGACCGTGACCGCCGCCGCGACGATCGCCGCACGCACGCGCTCCATCGCCGCCGAATAGGCGTCGGGGGTCATGGTCTGGCTGCCGACATGGAAGCAGATGCCCAGCGCATCGGCGACCTGGCGGGTCGCGATCAGCAGGTCCTTCGACTCTTCCAGGCTGACGCCGAACTTCGATCCCAGGCTGAGCTTCGCATATTCGGACGACACGCGCATGCGGACGCACAGGGTCAGGTCGGTCGCGCCGTTCGTGGCGCGGACGATCTTGTCCAGCTCTTCCAGGCTGTCGAGCGAATAGGTGCGGACGCCGTGCGTGAAATAGGCCTCGGCAATCGCCTCTTCCGACTTCACCGGATGCATGAAGCAGCAGACGGCCTGGGGAACGACCGACTTCACCATCCGCACTTCCGCGATCGAGGCGGTGTCGAAATGGGTGATGCCATTGTCCCACAGGATCTGGATCAGATCCGGCGACGGATTCGCCTTTACCGCATACATCGACCGGCCCGGAAACTTCTCGACGAAGAATCGGGCGGCGCGCGCAGCGGCGTGTGGGCGAAGCAGCGTGACCGGATCAGCCGGGCGACGCTTGGCGATGTCGATGCCGCGCTCCAGGTTGGAGGGAACGGCGGTCGAACGGGCAGCTAGCCCCAGCGCGCGATGATTCTGGTGCAACTCAAGGGACCTCCAATTGCCTGACGGCATACGGTGACAAAAAGCTGCCTTGCGGTTGGAAGTCCCATGGGGCAGCGGAGGCGCGAAATAGGGTTCGCTTTTTCGAATGTAAAGCGGTTGAAAGGCCGTCGGAGATAAAAAGTGACAATCTTAAGACAGCCGACAAAAGCCGGGGTCCGCGACGCCGCCGAAAAGATCGCGCGAGTGCTGCCGCCAAGTCCCATTTTTCCATTTTTAATCAATGGGAAAACGATAGTTTTCAAGGCCGAGTGCCTGCAGCCGATCGGCGCCTTCAAATTGCGAGGCGCATGGCACCGATTAACCGCGTTGGACGAGGCCGCGCGGGCGCGTGGCGTAATCGCCTTTTCGTCGGGCAATCATGCACAGGGAATCGCCTGGGCCGCCCGGCGACTGGGAATCGCGGCGACCATCGTGATGCCGGCTGATGCGCCGCCATCGAAGCGAGAGGGTACGCTCGCGCTGGGGGCGGAGATCGTCGATTATGACCGCGCGACCGAAAGCCGCGAGCTGATTGCGCGCCGACTCGCCGAAGCACGGGGCGCGACGCTGGTGCCGAGCTTCGACGACCCCTGGGTGATCGAGGGGCAGGGTTCAGCCGGGATCGAAGCGGCGGCGCAGATGGCCGCATTGGGCATGGCCGCGCCGACGCACGTCGTATCGCCCTGTGGTGGCGGCGGTCTCGCAGCGGGCGTGGCCCTGGCGCTGCCCGATGCGAGGGTGACGGTGGTCGAGCCCGAGGGCTGGGACGATATGCGCCGGTCGTTGGAGGCGGGGTGGATCGAGCCGGTGGGCGACAGCCCTCCGCCGACCGCGTGCGACTCGCTCCAGACCACACGAGTCTCGCCGCTGACCTTCGAGGTGCTGGCCCGGCGTGGAGCCGAGGGCGTCGCGGTCAGCGAGGCCGAGGTCGCCGCGGCCCAGCGCTTCGCGGCGGAACGGTTGCGGCTGGTGGTCGAGCCGGGCGGGGCGGTCGCGCTCGCCGCGCTTCTCTCGGGCAAGGTGGCGGCGGAGGATGGGATGCTTGTCCTGCTGTCTGGCGGCAATGTCGACCGCGCCGCCTATGCCCGGGTGCTGGCGGGCTGATGGAGGGTATCGCGCAGGCTGCGCCCGGTATCGCGATGCTGGCCGCCTTTGCCTGTGTCGCGGGCGGGGTGGTGGCGATCCGGCGCGGGGATCGTCGCAAGGGCGTGTTGATGCTGGTGATGGCGGTCGTGCTGGTCGGCAATGTGCTGATCTGGACGATGTAGCGTCGTCCATTTCCCACCCGTTCCCCGGCGAAGGCCGGGGCCCCGTTGCTATGGAGTTCGGGGCGGTGGCTGAATGGGCGTGGGAGGTATTTCTGAGCGGGGTGCTTCTGCCTCCTAAGCACCGTCTTGCGCACCTTCGATCGTGAAGTAACAGCGCCCGGTCTTCGCCGGGGAAACAGGGCGCGGTGGCAAGTGACCTGCGTCGCAAACCCCGCTAAAGCCCGGTCCCATGTTCCGCATCGCTCGCTGGGCCCTGAAGGCCGTGCTCGCCTTTGTGATCCTCAGTATCGTCTGGGTCGGCGTCTATCGCTTCGTGCCGCCGCCCTACACCGTCACCATGCTGGGCGACGCGGTCGGCGGACATGAGGTGACCAAGGACTGGATGCCGCTGTCCGAGATGGACCCCGACATGGCGCGCGCGGCGATCGCGGGCGAGGATGCGCGCTTCTGTTCGCATAACGGCTTCGACTTCAAGGCGATGGCAAGTGCTGCCTATCGCAATGCCAAGGGCGGGCGGATACGCGGCGGCTCGACGATCAGCCAGCAGACGGCGAAGAACGCCTTTCTGTTCCAGGGCGGCGGCTATGTCCGCAAGGCGTTCGAGGCCTGGTTCACCTTCCTGATCGAAACGCTGTGGGGCAAGCGGCGGATCATGGAGGTCTATCTCAACATCGCCGAGACCGGGATCGGGACGTACGGGGCCAATGCCGGGGCGATGCGCTATTTCGGCCATGACGCCTCGCATTTGTCGCCCACCGAGGCGGCGCGGATCGCGGCCGTTCTTCCGCTACCGAAGAAGCGCGCAGCGGTGGCGCCGACGGGCTTCGTGCGGCGGCACGGCAATGTCATCGCGCGTTATGTGGGGGTGGTACGACGGCAGGATCTGGATGCCTGTATTCGGTAAGATGGGAGGGCTCCGCCGCATGCGACGAAGCCCCGTTTAGGGTCCCAGATTACTTGCCGTCGCCGGAAATCGCGTCGCCCGCTTTCTTGGCGGTGTCGCCCACGCTCTTGGCGGCGGAGGTCACGGCGGCGTCGCGACGGTTTTCCGCGCCACCCCGGCTGAACAGGTAGAAGCCGCCGACCAGCACCGCGATCAAGAGGACGATGGCGATCGCCATGCCGCCACCGCCGCCACTGCGGCGCTCGATCACCGTGGTATGGGGCTGCTGATTGCCATAGGTTTCGGTAACACGTTCGTCGGCCATGACATTCCCTCCTTTATGGGTGGGGAAGCAACGCCATGACCGCCATACCGTTCCCGAAACGACTGGAACCAGATCAGAAGGGCAGCTTGAAGCCCGGCGGCAGCGGCAGGCCGTTGGTCATCTTCGACATTTCCGCGCCCGACGCGCTGTCCGCCTTGGTCCGCGCATCGTTGATCGCGGCGGCCAGCAGGTCCTCCAGCATCCCCTTCTCCGAGGGCTGCATCAGCGAGTCGTCGATGGTGATGCCGATGATCCGGCCCTTGGCCGACGCCTTCACCTTGACCAGACCGCCGCCAGAGACGCCTTCGACCTCGATCGTGTCGAGATTGGCCTGCGCCTTTTCCAGCTCGTTCTGGACGTTCTGGGCCATCGCCAGGATTTCGTCGAGATTCTTCACATCATGCTCCGTTCACACTGCGTTTGCCGGGCCATTCCATCAATTCGGCCTCGGGGAAAGCCTCGCGCGCGGCGCGGACCATGTCCGATTCCCACGCGGCGGTCTTGATCGCTTCCTCGGCGGCAACCTGCTGCTCGTGCAGGGTCGGCGCGCCGGGCACATCCTCCAGCGTGACGCGCCAGACCTGGCCCGTCGCCGTCTTCAGCGCCGCGATCAGCTCGCTCAGCGTATCGGCCGCGATCGGGCGCGATCCGCTGAACACCATTTCCGGGGGGGTGTAACGCACGAGACGCGCGCCATGGCGCAAGCGGGCGGCCAGCGCGAGTTGCCCCATATCGTCCAGCCGGTCGATCATCGCGACGAAGCTGTCGGGCAGCTTGGGCGGCTCGGGCTCGGCCGGGGGAGGGGGCGGGGCGAGGGCGACGGGCGCAGCGGCTTGCGCCGGTTGATGCGTCACCGCCGGAGCACTGACCGCCGCCACGCCGCCGTCACGAATCTGTCGCGCCAACTCGCCCGGATCGGGCAGGGTCGAGGCATGGATCGCGCGCAGGAGCGCCATTTCCGCCGCCTCGATGGGCAGGGCAGCACGAGCGACTTCGTCATGTCCCTTCAGGAACAACTGCCACAGCCGATGCAGCGCCGGGAAGCTGAGCGATCCCGCCCATTCCTCGCGTGCGGCACGCTCTTCCAGTGGCTGCGCGGCGTCGGGCGGCGTGCCGACCTTGGTCAGGGTGATGCCATGCACCGTCTCCAGCAGCGAACGCAGCACCGATTGCGGATCGACGCCATAATCATATTGCCGTCGCAGCGACGCCAGCGCCCCCGCCCCGTCGCCGTTCAGCACCAGTCCCAGCAGGTCGCGCACCGCCCCGCGATCCGACAGACCCAGCATCTCGCGCACGGCTGCCGCGGTGACACCGCCGCCCTCCAGATCGGCATGGGCGATCGCCTGGTCGAGGATCGACAGGCCGTCGCGCGCCGAGCCTTCCGCCGCGCGCGCGACCAGCATCAGCGCCTCGTCCTCGGCCGTCACGCCTTCCTTGACGCAGATGTCGGCGAAGTGCGCCGCCAGCTTGTCCGCCGTGATCCGCCGCAGGTCGAAACGCTGGCAGCGCGACAGGACGGTGATCGGAACCTTGTTCACCTCGGTGGTGGCGAACAGGAACTTCACATGCGCGGGCGGCTCTTCCAGCGTCTTCAACAGCGCGTTGAAGGCGTTCTTGGAGAGCATATGGACTTCGTCGACGATGTAGATCTTGAAGCGCGCGGAGACGGCGGCATAGCGCGACGCCTCGATGATCTCGCGCACGTCGTCCACGCCGGTATGGCTGGCGGCGTCCATCTCGATCACGTCGATATGGCGGCCCTCGGCGATGGCGCGGCACGGCTCGCATACGCCGCAAGGGGAAATGGTCGGGCCGCCCTTACCGTCCGGGCCGACGCAGTTCAGCGCCTTGGCGATCAGGCGCGCGGTCGAGGTCTTGCCGACCCCGCGCACGCCGGTCATCAGGAACGCATGCGCCAGCCGGTCGCGCTTGATCGCGTTGCCCAGCGTCTGGACCATCGCGTCCTGCCCGATCAGCGCGTCGAAGGTCTGCGGCCGGTATTTGCGCGCGAGGACGCGATACGCCTCCGCCTTGGCGGGCTGGGGCGGTTCGCCCAAGTCGAACGAATCAGCCATGCCGGGTCTGGGTGGTCGGGGTGTTGGAAAGCATCGCCGGCCAACATAGGCGCTCGGGCGCGCCGCGTCAGGTCAAATCGTGTGTTAAGACACACACACAACCGTCGCCCCAGCACAGGCCGGGGCCCTTGGCGAGTGCATCCCCCGAACGCGAAAAGGCCCCAGCCTGCGCTAGGGCGACGCTGCGTTGTGCGTTTCCGAAATGCTGGAAAGGTGGGAGCCGGGACGACCCGCAGCGAAATCGTTGCGGCTGCTTCCGTCAGGACCTGACCGGGTTGGCGATGACTACGTCCGCCCGACTCCCGCCGCGCATATGGCGAAACGGGGCCGGGGGATCAAGTCCTTATCCCATCGGCCCCATCGTTCGTATCAGCGCGTCAGCGGCGGAAGCACTGGCGCACCGGACCGTCCCAGGTCCGCACCCAGCGACAGGTCACGCGGGGGCGGCCATAGCCACGCCAGCCCGGACCCCGATCATAGCCGCCGCGATGCCAGCCGGGTCCGCGGTCCCAGCCACGGCCGCGATCCCAACCCGGTCCGCGATGATCCCAACCCGGCCCGCGATCCCAGCCGGGGCCACGGCCCCAGCGATCATGCGGTGCGGCTTCGGCAGGTGCGGCGGCGGCGATACCGCTGACAGCGATCAGACCGGCGCCCAAGACAGCAAGAATTTTCATAACGCTTTACTCCCGGTAGGCCCGCCTTCCAGCGAGCATGAGGGGAGATTGCCGAATCGGCGATGATTGCGTGCTGAACCAACTCGTTATCGCAGGTTCAGGGAAGCCGGACGGTCAATCCGTCAAGGCTTTGGTCCAGCATGATCTGGCAGGCGAGGCGGCTGGCGCGCGTGGCGTCGGGGACGAGGTCGAGCATATCCTCCTCCTCCACGGACGGCGGGGCGAGGCGATCGAGATAGGCGGCATCGATCAGCACATGGCAGGTCGCACAGGCCATCTGCCCGCCGCAGGTGCCCTCCATCGCTTGGCCCGCACGCTGTCCGGCGCGGAGCAGCGTTTCGCCCGGCATCGCCTCGGTCGTGACGTCGTGGCCGTCATGGGGAATGAAGGTCAGCGCGATCATCGCCGCTGCGCCCCGGCCGCCGCCGTCAGCCGGTCGATGGCCTCCGTCAATTCCGCCTCCGTCGTGTAACGGCCGAAGCCGAGCCGGATCGAGGACTTGGCCTGCCGATCGGTCAGCCCGAGTGCGGTCAGCACATGGCTGGGCCGCCCCGATCCGCTGGCGCACGCGCTGCCCGCCGAAAAGGCGACGTCGCGGCAATCGGACATGAGACGCGCGACATCCAGCCCGTCGCGGCGGATGTTGAGGTTCCCCCGGTAGCGATGGGTGGTCGAACCATTGACGATCCAGTCCGGCCCCAGCCGATCGACCGCCAATGCCCAAAGCCGCTGGACATGGGCGAGGTCCTGCTCCGCTCGCGCGGCCATCAACTTCGCCGCCGCGCCGAACCCGGCGCAGAGCGCGGGACTGAGCGTGCCCGAGCGTCCCAGTTCCTGATCCCCGCCATGGAGCAGCGGGGGCAGGGTGATGCCGTCGCGTATCCACAAGGCGCCGATGCCCTTGGGACCATGGATCTTGTGCGCCGACAAGGCGACCATATCGACGCCGTTCGGAATGGGGATACGGCCATAGCCCTGCACAGCGTCGCACAGCATCCATGCCCCGGCCCGATGCGCGTCGTCGGCCATTGCGGCGATGGGGAGGATGGTGCCGATCTCATTGTTGACCAGCATCGCAGCGACCAGCCCGACGCCTTTCGGGATCGGTGCGGGCGTCGCCACGCCCTGACCATCGACCGGCAGGATGGTCAGCGGACGTCCGGTCGCGGCGGCGGTATCGAGAACAGCGGCATGTTCGATTGCGGTCGTGACGATGCCGCCGCTCGCCCCCTTGATCGCCCAGTTGAGCGCCTCGGTCGCACCGCTGGTAAACACCACCCGCCCGCCGGGGGGCAGCAGCGAAGCGACTTGGTCCCGCGCGACCTCGACGGCGGCCTTGGCCTGTCGTCCGGCGCGATGCGGCGAGTGAGGGTTGGCGTGCCCCTGCTCCAGCCAGGGGAGCATCGCCTTCAACGCTTCGGGGGCGAGCGGAGTCGTCGCCTGATAGTCGAGATAGATCATGCCGCCCGCTTGCCCCGCGCTATGGCGCGCCAGGCGGCGACGAAGCGGTCGACATCGTCGCGCGACGTCGTCCGGCCGAAGCTGACCCGCACCACCTCGCGCCCCGCCTCCACGCTCCACCCCAGCGCGGCGAGGACGTGGCTGGGCTTCAGGCTGCCGCTGGCACAGGCGCTGCCCGCCGAAACGGAA
This sequence comes from Sphingomonas sp. LC-1, assembly GCF_025371035.1. Taxonomy (GTDB): domain Bacteria; phylum Pseudomonadota; class Alphaproteobacteria; order Sphingomonadales; family Sphingomonadaceae; genus Sphingomonas; species Sphingomonas sanguinis_E. The sequence goes on from NZ_JANZXB010000013.1 coordinate 73,402, forward strand.
ATCTGCGCCAGGTCGAACTGGATCAACTGCGCGGCGGAGGGCTTGCCCGGCATGTGATAGCTGGCGATGGCGGGATGGCGGCGGCTGGCGTCCGCCACGACGATGCCGCCGGAACGCCGGATCGCATCGTCGCAATATGCGCGCAGTTCGGCGTGATCGGGCTCCGGCTCGGCCAGCGCGGCGGCATAGCCCAGCACGCCCGGCATATTCTCGGTGCCGGGGCGGTAGCCGCGCTCCTGCCCGCCGGTCGGCGCCAGCAACGCCAGGTCGCGCACCAGCAGCGCGCCGATCCCCGGCGGGCCACCGCGCTTGTGCGCCGACAGCGCGACCAGATCGGCATGTTCGATCACTTGCGGGTCGGCGCCGGCGGGCATCTGCGCGGCATCGACCAGCATGATGTGTCCGGCGGCATGAATCGCCTCGGCCAGTTCGGCGATGGGCTGGCGCACTCCGGTCTCGCTATTGGCCCATTGCACCGTCACCATGGCACGGGAGCCGGTCAGGTCGGGCAGGCGCAATATCCCATCCGGCCCCACCGGCATGACGATCGCGTCCGGGGCCGCGCGCAGCACCGCATCATGGTCGATCGCCCCGATGAAGCGCCGCGCCGCCATCGCACGGGTCAATGCGATCGATAGCGACTCGCTGGCCCCGCTGGTGAACAGGATCTCGTGCTTCCAGCCCAGCGATCGGGCGATGGCGGCACGTGCATCCTCCAGCGCACGCTTGGCGGCGCGCCCCTCGGCATGGGGGGAGGAGGGGTTGGCCCAGATTGCGCAACCCTCCGCCAGCGCGGCGCGCGAAGCCCCGGTCATCGGCGTGGTCGCGGCATGGTCGAGATAAAGGCGCTGCATCACGGGGGGCATAGGATGGGACAGGGTTTGTTCCGTCGCTGGAATGATCGAACAATTGCGAAAATGGCGTGTCGGCCTATATAGCGCAACGTTCCGGGTGCTCCACCAGCGCCCTTCCAGATCGGCGAGTTTTGATGCCCGAAGTCATTTTTCCTGGCCCCGAAGGCCGTCTCGAAGGCCGTTTCGCCCCCGCTCCGCGTCCCCGCGCGCCCGTGGCGATGATCCTGCATCCGCACCCCAATGCGGGCGGCACGATGAACAACCGGATCGTGCAGGAACTCTACAAGACCTTCCAGCGGCGCGGCTTCGCCACGCTCCGCTTCAACTTTCGCGGCGTGGGCAAGAGCCAGGGCACATTCGACAACGGCATCGGCGAGCTGTCCGACGCGGCCTCGGCGCTCGACTGGGTGCAGAGCTTCCATCCCGAAGCCTCGACCACCTGGATCGCGGGCGTCAGCTTCGGCGCATGGATCGGGATGCAGCTGCTGATGCGCCGCCCCGAAATCCGCGGTTTCATCTCGGTGGCACCGCCCGCCAACATGTACGACTTCACCTTCCTGGCGCCGTGCCCCTCATCGGGCATCATCATCCAGGGCGAGGCGGACGAGGTCGCGACCCCGGCGGCGACCCAGAAGCTGGTCGACAAGCTGCGCACCCAGAAGCACATCACCATCCACCACGACACCATCCCCAAGGCGAACCATTTCTTCGAGCATGAGATGCCCGAGCTGATGGGGTCGGTGGACCGCTATCTCGATATGCGGCTGGACCCCAACTCGCCGATCCGCTGAGCCGGTTCGGACAAGGCGATCAAAGGCCCCCGGCGAAAGTCGGGGGCTTTTTATTGTGGGTGGCGCCTGTGACGGAGCGGGTCAGGACGGGGTGATCCACACCGCCATGCCTTGCGAGGCGGGGGCGACGGGTTCGAACCCGAATTGCCCATAGAGGCGGTGCGCCTCGCCATCGGCGATCAGATTGACATAGGTCTCGGCGGGGACGTTTGCCGCGATATGGGCCATGAGCGCGGCCATGATCGCTTTGCCCAGTCCACGCCCCTGATGCTCAGGATCGACCGCAATGTCGGCGATGTGCAGGCATAGCGCACCGTCGCCGATGATCCGGCCCATGCCGATCGCACGCCCGTCCCGCTCGATCGTCACGCCGAAGATCGTTCGCGGCAATCCGGCCTCGGCGGCGGCGACGCTGCGCGGGGTCAGTCCGGCGATCCGGCGAAGGCGGAGATAATCCGCGACGTCCGGGATAATGGGGCGCAACCGATAGCCAGGGGGAAGGTCGGGCGCCGCCATCAGGGTCCTTTCGCATGTCTTGCCACCCGGAAGGGCGGATCAGGAGGATGCCAATATTGCCCGCGCCGCCGCAAGGCCGGTTTCATAAGCGCCGTGCGCGGTGGAGAAATCCTCGCGTGAGCACGCCTCGCCCGCGAAGAACAGCCGCCCGTCTACCGGCTCGGCCAATCCTTGCCGCGCGTTCGCGTGACCGACCCTGGCATGACTATAGCTGCCTCCGATCAGTGGGGCGTGTCGCCAGCGCGTCGCGCCCAGCGGCGTGAAGCGTCGCCGCCAGTCGCTGCCCAACAGCGCCACCAGTTCGTCGATCGCGAAGGCCGCCGCCGCGCCGTCTTCCTCCAGCGCCTCGGCGCAGGGGCCGCCGAAGAAGCTCTCGACGATGGGCCAGCCGAAAGGAGACAGGCGGTGGCTGGCGGTGCAGGCGCTATGCGGATCACCGGTCAGATGCGCATGGGCGGGCCAGGGCAGGGGACCCTCGACCGACAGGAAGACCTTGTCAGCGATCCCGAGCGGCAACGCGGCGGCGGCCTCCTGCTTGGCGGGCAAAGGCGGGTCGAAGGTTAGATTACCTTCCGCCAGCACCGTGGTGGGCACGGCGACAATGACGTGATCCGCCTCGATTGTACCGGCCGAGGTTTCGATACGGATGGTCTTGCCGCGATGGTCGATCCGCGTGGCCATCACGCCTGTGCGGACGGTCAGCCCGGCGGCGTGGTTCGCGACGACCGTGCCATAGCCCTCGACCACCGCCCAATTGTCGTCGGTTGCCGCATTCTCATAGGCCGCCCAGTCGTGCAGCGATACCTCGGCCAGCGAGGCGCCATTGGCATAGCCCGAGATCGCGTCGATCATCGGCCGCCAGGGATCGTCCTTGGCCACGAAATCGGAAAGCGGCCGATCGGGGCCGTCGAGCGCCGCCATGGCGGCATCCTCGAACCGGGCATAGGCCTTGCCCGAGGCGCGCTTCTCGTCAGGGGGAAAGCGCAAGTCGTTCCACTGGACCTGCCAGTTGGGGGAGCGGCGGTCGATGGTGAAACCCGACTGCTCGGCAATGGCGGTCCAGCGATTGCGTCGGGCGGAGTGCAACCAGCCGCAGCCGTGATCGACGACATGGCCAGACGGCAATCGCTTGCTAAGCGCCCGGCCGCCCAGATGGTCCGCCGCCTCGATCAGCAGGACCTCGTGTCCTGCATCATGCAGCGTCCGCGCCGCCGCGATCCCGGCCGCGCCGCCGCCGATGACGACGGTGCGGCTGGTCATGGTCAGGCGGCCGCCAGCAGCCGCTTTTCACCGGCGATGCGCATCATCGCCTTTTGCAGCTTCTCGAACGCGCGCACCTCGATCTGGCGGACGCGCTCGCGGCTGACGCCGTAAACCTGGCTCAGTTCCTCCAACGTCTTGGGATCGTCGGTCAGGCGACGCTCGGTCAGGATGTGCTTCTCGCGGTCGTTCAGGTCGTCCATCGCGCTGACCAGCATGTCGTGGCGGACATCCGCCTCCTGCTGCTCGGCGACGACCGAGTCCTGGAGCGGCGCGTCATCGGCCAGCCAGTCCTGCCACTGGCCCTCGCCATCCTCGCGCATCGAGACGTTGAGCGACGTGTCGCCCCCCATCGCCATGCGGCGGTTCATGCTGATGACCTCGTCCTCATTTACGCCCAGATCGGTGGCGATCTTGGTCACGTCCTCGGGCCGCAGGTCGCCATCCTCGAACGCGTCGAGCTTCGACTTCATCCGGCGCAGGTTGAAGAACAGCTTTTTCTGCGCCGCCGTGGTGCCCATCTTAACAAGGCTCCACGACCGCAGGATATATTCCTGGATCGAGGCGCGGATCCACCACATCGCATAGGTCGCCAGGCGGAAGCCGCGATCGGGCTCGAACTTCTTCACGCCCTGCATCAGGCCGATATTACCCTCCGAGATCAGCTCGGAGGTCGGCAGGCCATAGCCACGATAACCCATTGCGATCTTGGCCACGAGACGCAGGTGCGAGGTGACGAGCTGCGCCGCCGCCTCCGGGTCGCCATGCTCCTGAAAGCGCTTGGCGAGCATATATTCCTGCTCCGGGGCAAGGATCGGGAATTTCTTGATCTCGGCCAGATAGCGGTTGAGCGATTGCTCCCCGCCGAGCGCAGGAATCGTCGCCGGGACGTTGCTGCCTTTTGCCATGATCCTTATCTCCCTTTCTGGAGCGTCATTCCGTCCGGCCCACCACACGGGTCGAGGCGGTCTTCTGCTATACGTGAAGCCGGCTGAACAGTTCCTGCATGTCGGGCGGCATCGCGCTCTCAAACGCCAAAGCGTTACCACTTATGGGATGAATAAATCCCAGATGCGCCGCGTGCAGGGCTTGGCGCCGGAAATCGAGTTCATCGAGCAGGGCTTTTTGAGCACCCTTTGTTCTACCATAAACCGGGTCGCCCAGCAAGGCGTGACCCAGCGATTGCATATGCACGCGGACCTGATGCGTTCGCCCCGTCTCCAGGCGGCATTCGACCAGCGCGGCGTTGTTGAGCTTTTCGATGGTGCGGTAATGAGTCACGGCGCGCTTGCCGCCCGGCACGATCGCCACCTTCTTGCGGTTCTGCGGACTGCGCGCCAGCGGTGCGTCCACGCTGCCGTCGGCGGGGCGCGGAATGCCCCCGGTGATCGCGCGGTAGCGGCGGTCGATCGAGTGCGCCGCGAACTGCTTGGCCAGCCCCTCATGGGTGCGGTCGGTCTTGGCCGCGACCATCAGGCCGGAGGTGTCCTTGTCGATCCGGTGGACGATCCCCGGTCGCGCGACGCCGCCGATCCCCGACAGCGATCCGCCGCAATGATGCAGCAGCGCGTTGACCAGTGTCCCGTCCAGATTGCCCGCCGCCGGATGCACGACCAGCCCGGCGGGCTTGTCGATGACGATCAGATGCTCGTCTTCGTATGCGATGACGAGCGGAATATCCTGCGCCTCGTTATGCGCGGGCGTGGGGGCGGGGACGGCAACCTGGAACTGGTCGCCCGCCGCCGCACGCTTGGCGGGGTCGCGCGCCATCACGCCGTCGCGCGTTACCGCGCCGCTGGCGATCAGCACCTTCAGCCGCTCGCGCGACAGAGTCGGCACCGCATCGGCCAGCGCACGGTCCAACCGCCAGCCATCCGCTGTGGGCGCGATCCGCGCATCGATGATGGAAACCCCCCGGTCCATGGCTTAGTAAATTGGGCATGACCGTAACGATTTCAAGCGATGCGCTGGACTTCCTGTTGATAAGTGCCGAGTCTTCGCCCGATCGCGAGATATGCGGGCTGGTGCTGGGCGAGGGCGATCATATCGCGCGGCTTGTGCCCTGCTCCAATGTCGCTGCCGAGCCCTGGCACCGGTTCGAGATCGATCCGGCCGCGCTGATTGCGGCACACCGGGCGGCGCGATCGGGCGGCCCGGCCGTTATCGGCCATTATCACTCGCACCCGACCGGACTGGCCGAGCCATCGCCCCGCGATGCCGCCGATGCGGTGCCGGACGGCTCGATCTGGCTGATCGCGGGCGGAAATCGGGTCACCGCCTGGCGCGCGGTCGCGGCGGGTCGGCGTCATGGGCGGTTCGATCCGCTCGACCTTGCTTGCGTCGATGGGATGGCCGCGCCACAAGGGGAGGATTCGTCGAGGGATTTTGCATGAACGTCAGCGCGGTGGATTTCGCGAGCCTGTTGTGTTCGCGACTGTGCCACGATCTTTTGTCGCCGGTCGGGGCGCTCAACAACGGGTTGGAACTGCTCGCCGACGAGACCGATCCGGCGATGCGCGAACGCTGCATGGAATTGCTGGCTGATAGCGCGCGGGCGTCGGCCAACAAGCTGAAATTCTTTCGGCTGGCGTTCGGCGCGGGCGGCGGTTTCACCGATCGGATCGACACGGGCGAGGTGAAGGCCGCGATCGAGGGGCTGTTGGCCGACAATCGCCGCACGACGCTGGGCTGGCTGGTCGAATCGCCCTCTCTACCCAAGCCCGCCGTTCGCATCCTGATGAACCTGGCGCTGATCGCGACCGAGGCGTTGGCGCGGGGCGGCACGATCGACATCGGGGCCGAGGCAGGGCGCGAGGCGATCGAAATTGCGATCCGGATCGAGGGGCCGCGCATCCTGCTCGACCCCGAAATCCGCCGTACCCTGATGGAGGGGCAGGGGATCGAGCCGCTGGGGTCGCGCACCGCCCCCGCTTTCCTGATACATACGCTGACCACCGAGCATGGCGGCATGACGCTGGTAACCGAGCCTGCGCCCAATACCATGATCCTGGGCGCGGCGATCCGCGCGGGGTAAACACCCTTTTAATCTTGTAGCGGCATGAGGGGGTGGGAATTTCCGCTCCCTCGGGGATTTATGGACGAGCTGCTGCAGGAATTCATTGCCGAGACACGCGAGACGCTGGAGGCGCTTTCCGGCGAGATCGTCGCGTGGGAGGCTGCGCCCGCCGACCGGGCGCGGCTGGATGCGATTTTCCGGTTCGTGCATACCGTGAAGGGAAGCTGCGGCTTCCTCGACCTGCCGCGTCTCGCCCGGTTGAGCCATGCCGCCGAAGACGTGCTGGCCGCCGTGCGCGATGGCCAGCGTGTGCCCGACACTGCCCTGGTCGATGCCGTGCTGGCGATCGTCGACCGTATCGGGGCGATCGTCGAGGCGATCGCGGCGGGCGTGCCACATGACGATTCGGACGATGCCGCGCTGATTGCGGCGCTTTCGGAAACAAGCGCCGCCCCGGTGGCCCCCGCGCCCCGCGCCGTCGCCGCGCCGCGCATCGCGCCGCGCAGCGTCCGCTTGAGTGTCGATCTGCTCGACCGGATGATGAGCGGCATGTCCGACATGGTGCTGGCGCGCAACGAACTGGCGCGGCGGCTGCGCGACGATGTGCTCGATCCCCGGGTCGAGGCGGCGCTCGACCGGTTGTCGCTGACCGTCGCCGACATGCGCGACACGGTGACACGCTCGCGGATGCAGACGGTCGACGGGCTGTTTTCCGCGCTGCCCCGCATGGTGCGCGACGTGGCGGCCGAGCTGGGCAAGGCGGTGTCGCTGCGCATCGAGGGCGCCGATGTCGAACTGGACCGCGAGATGATCGAGATGATGCGGGACCCGATGGTCCACATCATCCGCAACGCGATCGATCACGGCATCGAGACGCCTGCCGAACGCCGTCGGCTCGGCAAGTCGCCCACCGGCCAGATCCGGGTCAGCGCACGCCAGTCGGGCAACCAGATCCTGATCGAGGTCGAGGATGACGGTGCGGGCATCGACGTCGCACGCATCGCGGCCAAGGCGGTGGCGGGCGAACGGCGTAGCGCGGCCGAGGTCGCAGCCATGTCGCCGGCGGAAAAGCTGCGCCTGATCTTCGAACCCGGTCTTTCCAGCCGCGACACCGTGTCCGCCACGTCGGGGCGCGGCGTCGGCATGGATGTGGTCCATGCCAATATCGAACATGTCGGGGGTCGCGTCGCGCTGGACAACCGGCCGGGGCAGGGGCTGACCATCACCGTCCAGGTGCCGCTGACCCTGTCGATCATGTCGACCATCGTCGTTTCGGTGGGGGATCAGCGCTTCGCGATCGCACGGCAGACGATCGAGGAGATCGTCAAGATACGCGGCGACCAGGTGCGGATCGATCCGGTCGGCGACATTCGCGTCGCGACGGTGCGCGGGCGGCGCCTGCCCATGCTGCCGCTGGGGGCTTTTCTGGAACTGGGCGGGGGCGATCCGGCGACGCTGGTGATCGTGGCGACCCGCGACGGCGATTATGCCCTGGGCGTGGACGATGTGCTCGACACCGAGGAGGTGGTGGTCAAGCCCGCCGCCCCGGCGGTGATGGCGACCGGGCTCTACGCCGGACAGACGCTTCCCGACAGCGGCCTGCCGATGCTGTTGCTCGATGGCGGGGGGCTGGCGCAGGCGGCGGGGTTGCGTTTCCAGCGGGCGGCGATCGCCGCCGTCCCGGAGGTCGAGGTGGAGGCCACATCCCCCGCTTTGCTGTTCGAGGATCTGGACGGCCTGCGCCGTGCCATCCCGCTGGGCGCGATCGACCGTGTCGAAAAGGCTGCGGCGGATGCCGTGCACCTGTCCGGCGGGCGTGTCCGGCTGGTCGTCGGCGAGATGACGATCCCGCTTCACCACAACGACGCGGTGGCCCCGACCGATCTGCTGTCGGGGGGTGAGATAGAGGTGATGCGCTTGACCGATGGCGAGAGCGAATGCGCCTATGCCATGCTATGCGCGGCAGAGATCATCCAATTGCCGACCGACATCGCACCCGCCCCCGGTGCGGGGCCGATATTGGGGATCGCGGTATGGGAGGGGCGGCCGATCGAGATCCTCGATCCGCTCGCCTTGTTCCTCGATACCGCGCCCATCGGGGACGCGGCGGCATCGCCCCTCTGCCTGCTGGACGGGACGGGCGCGGCCTGGATGGACCGCTTCCTGCGCCCGGTGCTGGAAGCCAATGGCTATCGCTGCGTGCTGCAACCGCCCAAGGACGAGTCGCCTGCCGTTCGCCTGATGATGGAAGATGATGCCCCTGCCGACGAGAGCGGCGGCGCGCCGGTGGTGCGGTTGCGACGCGAGCGCGATACGCCTGCCGATCCCGACAGCATCTATCGCTATGACCGGTCGGCGCTGATCGCCGCGGTGGCGGGTCACGCCCGTCGTGGAGGGGGCCGATGACCCTGTTCCTGATCGCCAGTCTCGCCGGGCAGGGGGTGGTCTTCGACGCCGATCAGGTCGATTCGGTGGTGGACATCGGCGAGGTCGTGGCGGTGCCCCGTGCAGCCCCCTCGGTCCGGGGGCTGACGGCTTTGCGAAGCCGGGTGGTCACGGTCGTCGATACGCGACGCGCGCTGGGGCTGGAGCCCATGCCGCCGCACATTCGTCGTGCGGTCATCACCAAGCAGGACGGCCATTATTACGCCATGCTGGTCGATGCGCTCGACGATATCGAGACGTTCGAGACGAGCCCCATGCCGCACGTGCCGGCCAGCCGTGGTGCCTGGTCGCGCGCGGCGAATGGCATGGTGGTGCGCGACGGCGAGCCGTTGCTGATCCTCGACCTGTCGCGGCTGGTGCCGCACGCCACCCCAATCCTCGCCTAGGCAATTAACCCAGCTGTTACTTTTCAAGCGCTATCATCGACTTTGAGGTCCTGCTTGGACCGCAGAAGTAACAAGGCGTGCCGAATGAAAACCTGTCTCGTCGTCGATGACTCCAAGGTGATCCGAAAGGTCGCTCGGCACATATTGGAAACCCTGGATCTTCAGGTGCGCGAGGCCGGGGACGGGCGCGAGGCGCTGGAGGCGTGTCTGGAATCGGTGCCCGACGTCATCCTGCTCGACTGGAACATGCCGGTCATGAGCGGCATGGATTTCCTGCGGGCCCTGCGCGAGGCCAATCTGCCGCAGCGTCCGCGTATCGTCTTCTGCACCACCGAAAACGGCATGGCGCATATCCGTGCGGCGATCGATGCGGGGGCGGACGAATATATCATGAAGCCGTTCGACCGCGACACGCTGGAGAGCAAGCTCCAGCTCGTCGGTATAATCTGATCCCGTCGGGTCGGTGTCTGTCCGCGATCAAAATGGCGTAACGTCGCAGCCCATAGCGGGGGACGTTGCGTTCGCCTTCGGCGGCGGCCCCACGCGAATCCTGATCGTCGACGATTCGGCCGTCGCCCGTGCCCTGATCGCGCGTCAGATCGAGCCGCATGTCCGCTTCGCCGTGGTCGGTGCGGTCAGCCATGTCGACGCCGCGCTGGCCTTTCTGGCGACCGACCGTGCCGACATCATCCTGCTCGACGTCGCGATGCCGGGCATGGACGGGATCACCGCGTTGCCCAGCCTTTTGGCTGCGGGGCAGGGGGCACGGATCATCATCGTGTCCTCCTCCACCCCGACCGGCGGGGCGGCGGCGGTGCAGGCCCTGGCGCACGGCGCCGCCGACACGCTGGTGAAGCCCAGGCCTCAGGGCCTGTCCGAATTCTCCGACGCGCTGCTTCACAAGCTTGATGCGCTGGCGCTGCGCGGCGAGCGTGTCATGGCAGCGCCGAGCGCTCCGCCGCCCATGATCGGGAAAGCCAGGCCCGAGATCATCGCGATCGGCGCCTCGACGGGCGGCATCCATGCTCTGGCGAAATTGCTGGCGCCGCTCCCCTCCGCGATGACCGTGCCGATCGTCGTGACGCAGCACCTGCCCGCGTCCTTCATGCCCTTCTTTGCGGCGCAACTGACCGCCATGGCACGCCGCCCTTGTGACGTGGCGGAGGACCGGATGCGCTTGCGGCCGGGGCGGATCGTCATCGCACCGGGCGATGCCCACATCACCTTCGCCGAGCTTGGCGATGGCGGGGCCGCCATCCGGTTGCGATACGACCGGGCGAGCAGCGGCTGTTTGCCGTCGGTCGATCCGATGTTCGCTTCGATCGCTCAGATATGGGGTGATCGTGCCTGGGGGATCGTCCTGACCGGCATGGGCCGTGACGGCATGGAGGGCGCGCGCGCGATGAAGGCGGCGGGAGCGACGATGATCGCGCAGGATCGGGAGAGTTCGGTCGTCTGGGGCATGCCGGGTGCGGTCGTCTCCCATGATCTGGCAGACCTTGTCCTGCCGCCCGATACGATCGGCGCGATGATCGCGTCCGGAGCCGTCGCATGACGATGCCGGGCCTGGCCTGGTCGCCGTCCTTTCCCGACCGTGCCGTCGCGCCCGCCTCCGTTTCCGCGCCCGCCGCCTCGGGACAGGCGCTGACCGTGCTCGCCGCGCTGCTGGAGGCGCGAACCGGGCAGCAGATAGCCAGCCATCGCTCGGCGCGGGTCGATACGGTTCTGGTGCCCCTGATGCGCGAGCGGCGATTCGACACGCTGGACCAGCTGGTGTCGGCGGTGCTCGACGGGCGCGATCCCTCGCTGGCGGGGCGGGTGGTCGATGCGCTGGTCAATGGCGAGACCTCCTTCTTCCGCGATCCGCATGTCTTCGACCAGATCCTGACCGTCGTGGCGGAGGTCGAGCGCGCCGGGCGACGCCCGCGAATCTGGTGCGCCGGATGCTCGTCGGGGCAGGAGCCGTTGTCGATCGCGATGCTCTTTGCCGAGCGGCAGCAAAGCGCGGGCCTGTCGATGCCGGAGATCGTCGCGACCGACGTGTCCGATGCGGCGCTGGCGCGGGCGCGGTCGGGCTGCTTCACCCAGTTCGAGGTGCAGCGCGGCCTGCCCATTCGTTATCTGGTTCGTTGGTTCGAGGGGCGTCCGGGAAGCGAATGGGTGGTTCGCCCCGAATTGCTCCGCCATATCAGCTTTCGCCAGATGAACCTCGTCACCGACCCCGTAACGGGCGGCCCGTTCGATCTGGTCCTGTGTCGCAACGTCATGCTTTATTTGTCGCCCGAGGCCAAAAGGCGCGCGTTTCAGACCATCGCCAACGCCATGCGCCCGTCGGCCGGATTGATCCTGGGCGCGGGTGAGACGGTGATCGGCCAGACCGAGTTGTTCCAGCTCGCCCCGATCGGGCGCGGCGTTTACGAGAAATGCATGCCGGAGGATCCCGTTCGCCGCGCATGAGGGCATATCCTTGCGCCCGCGATGCCGCTAACAGGGGCATCGAACCGGGGTCGTTCAGGAGGTTGCATGACGATCGTCGAAACGCCGTCACCAAATTTCGACGCGCGCAGTCTGCCCATCACGATGATCGTATTGCACTATACGGGAATGCAGGACGCGGAATCGGCGATCGCACGCCTGTGCGATCCCGAGGCCAAGGTGTCCTGCCATTATCTGGTCGCCGAGGACGGCACCGTCCTGCGCATGGTCGATGAGGAGAACCGAGCCTGGCATGCCGGCCGCTCGCACTGGCGCGCGATCGAGGACGTGAATTCGGCCAGCATCGGGATCGAGATCGTCAATCCCGGCCATGAATGGGGCTATCGTCCCTTTCCCGACGAACAGATCGCGGCGGTGATGGAATTGGTCGCCGATATCCAGAAGCGGCACGGTATCACCCGCGGCAATATCGTCGGCCATTCCGACATCGCGCCCGCCCGCAAGCGCGATCCGGGCGAACTCTTCCCCTGGGGCGCACTGGCCCGGCGGCGGCTGGCGCTGCCGCGTCCAACCAAGAATCTGATGGACCCGATGTGGACCGAGGCGGGCTTCTGCCTGGCGCTGGAGCGGTTCGGTTATGACGTGACTGACCGGATGGCGGCGATCATGGCGTTCCAGCGGCGCTTCCGCCCCGAATTGATCGATGGTGAGATCGACGCGGAATGCCGGATGATCCTGCTCGCGCTGCTGCTGCCCCGACCGCAGGGGGATGATTGAGGGGGGATTCCCTTGGGCTTCGACTTCGCTCAGCCTGAACGGCTCCTGGGCTAGACACCAACCCCCGTTCAGCCTGAGCGAAGTCGAAGGCCACGCCCCCAACGCCCCCCATCAACCACAAACCCCTTGCCCTCCCGCCCAATCCGTCTACAGCCGCCCCAGTCAGAGGGCCGGGCGGCCGCGGCCTCGGGAAACCGGGGGCGAGGAAAGTCCGGGCTCCACGGAACGACGGTGCCGGGTAACGCCCGGCGGGGGTGACCCTAGGGACAGTGCCACAGAGAGCAGACGGCCACGGCTTCGGCCAGGTCAGGGTGAAAGGGTGCGGTAAAAGCGCACCGCGGTCCCGGTAACGGGAACGGCATGGCAAACCCCACCGGGAGCAAGACCGAATAGGGATGGCATGGCGCGAAAGCGTCGGGGCGTGTTCCCGCCCGCTATCCGGGTTGGTTGCTTGAGGCGATGTGCGAGCATCGTCCTAGAAGAATGGTCGCCCATCCGGCCTTTGCGCCGGTGGACAGAACCCGGCTTACAGGCCCTCTGGCTGATTCCCTCGAAGGGCGCGGTGTCCCGTCAGGACCCCATCGCGCGGGGGTTGATGGATATCGTGCTTCCCTGTGCCTTGGCGGAAGGAGCGCCTTTGGCGATCAAGTCGAATAGCTGTTCGGGACGGGGCAGGGCGTTGAATGAGGGAAAGCTGTCCGCACTGTCGTCGACATGATGGAGCACGACCGAATAGGACATGGATTTGCGCTTCTCGATCTGGCTCATGATGCCGGGGAAGACGTCGATGGTCCGTCCGGCATCGTAAAGCGCCATCATATAGCCGCTGCTGTCCGATCCTTCCCTGCGATAGACGCCATAGGCGGTGTGGGCCGTGCCGTCGCGGCATAGCGGTGCGGTGGGCTTCTCGGGTTCGGACGAGGGGGCGGGCTTGCGATTGGCCAGAACAGCGCTGCTCAACAGATTGGCGAGGACATCGACACCATTGGGCTTTTCCACCTTGGCCTTGGGCAGATGCGCGAAGTCGGTCTGGATTGCGCAAGGGCGGATCGGCACCGCCGGACCCGGATAGGCGGCGGTCGTTGCGATGGCGGGCTTCAGCGCGGCGATGAGGTCGTTCATCGTCCGGTCGAGCGCATCCGCATTCAGCTTTTCGGCGGTCAGCCGGACGACCAGCATCCACTCGCCCATCGGCATGACGGCCAGCGAGGTGCTGCGATAGGGACTGCTGAGCAACGAATAGGTCTGGCGCAACGCGACCGCCGGGCCGGTGCCCGAGGGGGCGAAGGCGACGGGGTCCGCGCTGGCGGGCGCGCCCTTGTCGAAACCCTTGCGCTCCTCGATCGCAGTGCGCGACCGGTCGAACCACAGGGGCACGCTGGGCACCGCCGGATGGAAGAGGAACAGGGTGGCGAAGACGGACTTGTCCGCGCTCTCGAGCTTGACCGCCACGTCCCGCTCGGTCGTCGTCGCATCGGTGATCGCGGTGCGGGTCAGCCCGGCGACGTTGGGCCTGACGATGAGCCGCGTCTGGGCATGCATCCAGCCCTTGTCCGCAGGCACCGCCAGATCGCGCGCCGACGCCGCGCCAGCCATCATGACCGCCGCCAGCGCGGCACCATACCAGAACCGCATATCGTTCTCCCCCCATGGACGGGGCCGAGGCTAGGCGCTCAAAGGGGCGCGATCAAGCACGGTCAGACCAGCACCTTATCCGGTCGTTCCAGCCCGTCGAGATCGGTGTCGGCATCGATCTCCAACAGGGTTTTGATATGTCCGTCGCGAATGTCATAGACCCAGCCGTGCAGCCACAGCTCGCGCTTTTCGGCAAAGGCCTTCTGGATGGTGTCCAGCCGGGCGAGATGGCGCAGCTGCTCCATCACATTGACCTCGACCAGACGGTTGACCTTGGCGCCCTGGTCAGGCTGAGCGTCGATCTCGTCCCGGTGACGGTGGAGAACGTCGCGGGCATTGCCCAGCCACTGGTCGACCGGCCCTTCGGTGCCGCCGTTCAGCGTGGCCAGCACCCCGCCGCAACCATGATGGCCGCACAGGATGACGTGGCGGACGCGCAGCACGTCGACCGCATATTGCACGACGGACAACAGGTTCAGGTCGTCATCATGCACCAGATTGGCGATGTTCCGGTGCAGGAACATGCCGCCCGGCGGGGTCATGGTCATCTGCTCTGGCGTCACCCGGCTGTCGGAGCAACCGATCCACAGAAAGTCCGGCTTCTGCCCCACGGTCTGCCGCTGGAAGAAGTCGGTCTTCTCCTCCAGCAGTTCGGCGGCCCATGCCTTATTGGCGAGCAGGAGTTGCTTATATTCCCTCATGCGTAGCGCACTCCGGTCGAGGGGGCATTGATCATCGGTGCGGTCCGCTCGGCGATGTCGCCGCGCACGATCACGCTGATGCCTCGGAAATCCGCGCCCTTGATGAAGGCGTTGATGATGTCGACATTGTCGAGATCGACATAAGAGGTGGACGACAAGTCGATCAGCAGGTTGGCGCCGTCCGGCACCTTGGCCAGCGACTTCTGCAATTCATATTTGTGGATGAAATACAGGTTGCGCCGCGCGCGGATCAGGCAATCCTCGCCGTCACAGGCAAAGGTCAGCGCGGGGCGGAAGTTGCGCGCGACGACGAAGACGAAACCGACGGTCAGGCCGACCAATATGCCGATCAGCAGGTCGGTGCGCAGGATCGCCAGGATGGTGACGATGAAGGGAATGAACTGCGTCCAGCCCTGCCTGTACCGCTCGGTGAAGAGCTTGGGCTTGCACAGCTTATAGCCGGTCGCGATCAGCACGGCGGCCAGCGCGGCGAGCGGAATCTGGTTCAGCACCACCGGGATCAATGCGACCGACAACAGCAGCCAGGTCGCGTGGAGCATCGTCGACAGCTTGCTTTCCGCACCCGCATCGACATTGGCCGAGGAACGCACGATCACCGAAGTGACCGGCAGGCCGCCCAGCAGGCCCGACACGATGTTGCCGCCGCCCTGCGCCATCAACTCCCAATTCTTGTCGGTGGTCCGGCGACGCGGGTCGAGTTCGTCCACCGCCTTGACGCTCAGCAGCGATTCCAGGCTGGCGACGATGGCGAGGGTGATGGCGGTCGTCCACACCGCGCCCGTGCCGATCGCGGCGAAATCGGGGAGCTGGAACTGACCGACGAATTCCGACGCGCTGCCCGCCACCGGTACCTGGACCAGATGGCTGCCGACCAGTTTCCAGTCGGGGCGGACCGCGCCCAGGATCATGTTGCCGACCACGCCGATCACGACGACCACCAGAGGGCCCGGCAACAGCCGCAACGGACCCTGTTTGGGCTTGGCGTGATCCCACCAGAACAGGAAGGCGAGCGAGATCGCACCGATCAGGACCGCACCGGGCGCGATGTCGTTGCTGACGCTGGTCCACAAATCGGTGAAGGTATTGCCGCCCGCCCGGCTGGCATATTCGAAGCTGCCCTCGAAATCGCCGTCATAGCCGATGGCATGGGGTATCTGCTTGAGGATCAGGATCAGGCCGATCGCCGCCAGCATGCCGGTGATGACCGACGAGGGGACGAACTCGGCCAGCACCCCGGCCCGCGTGAAGGAGAAGGCGAGTTGCAGGATGCCCGCCAGCACCACCGCGAGCAGAAAGACCTGGAAACTCGGCAACCGCTCGATCGCCTCGAACACAATGACGGTCAGGCCCGCGGCAGGCCCCGCAACCGAGAGCGGCGATTTGGACAGAAAGCCGACGACCAGGCCACCGGCGATACCCGCGATCATCCCCGCGAAAGGCGGTGCCCCGGATGCGACCGCGACGCCCAGACACAGCGGCAGGGCGACCAGCGCCACCACGATCGAAGCTGGCACGTCCGCCCTCGCGGTGGCCAGAAAAGAACGGTTTTGGGCCACGACGGCTCCCGACAAGCTAGCGTCCGCATATGTCCGGTAAGGACATGAATATATGATGACGCCGTTGTCATGAACGACGTTCTGGCGGACGGTCAAGCGTTTCCAGCGGCCATTTCGGGCCTTGCTGATACAAAGCAATCGCGTCGATGCTTGCACCGCGAGCCAAGTCGCTTAAATCGAGCCGCGTGGCGCGTTCTACTACCCGATCCAATGACTGGGGCTTTCCTCGCTGGCGCAGCTATGGCGCGGCGCGGGAGGCCAAGCCCGTGCGAATCTGCGACCGGCATGGTTGCGACCAGCCCGGCAATTGTCCGGCCCCCAAATCGCCCAACAGCCCCGACCGCTGGTATTTCTGCGAGGCACACGCCGCCGAGTATAATCGCGGCTGGGACTATTTTCAGGGCTTGAGTGCCGAAGAAGCCGCCGCACGGGAGGCCTCCGAACGGCGGACCAGCGCGGGCTATGCCCAATCGAAGCATCAGGCCTGGGCCGGTCCCGGCGATGGCACCCGCTCGCGCGACGAGATGCGCGCGCTCGACGCGCTGGGGCTGGAGCCCGATGCCGAGTTCGACCTGATCCGCGCGACGTGGCGCGGGCTGGCCAAGGCGAATCATCCCGATATCCGTCCGAACGATCCCGAAGCGGCGACCAAGTTCCAGCAGGTGCAGGCGGCATATGAAGTCCTGCGCGCGGCGGAGGAACGGCGGAGCTGGAAGCCCGAATGATCCGTCGCGCCAAGGCGGATTGGGAAACGACGGTCCTGGTCTGCGGCAAATGTTCGAAGAAGGTCGGCGGCGGGTTCGGGCCGAAGGGCAAGACGCCGCTTGCCAAGGCGCTCCGGCGGATATTCGGCAAGGGGCGCAAGGCGTCGGTCGGGGTGATCGAGACCAAGTGCCTGGGGCTGTGCCCGAAAAATGCGGTGACGTTGGTCGATGGGCGCAAGCCGGGCGAGTGGCTGGTCGTGACGCCGGACGAGGATGTGGAGGCGATTGCGGCGCGGTTGGGACGGGGAGCCTGATCGGCGGCCGTTCGGGCGTGGCCTTCGACTTCGCTCAGGCTGAACGGAGGTTATAGCGGTTGGCCCCCACATCACTCCGTTTGGCCTGAACGGATTCGAAGGCCAGGCGGTTGCCCCTCAATACCGCCCTGCCGTCTCGCGGATCAGCGCGATCATATTGGGAATCCCCTGGGTCCGGTTCGAGCTCAACTGGTTCCGCAAGTCGAACGGCGCCAGCTCGCCCTCGATGTCGGTCGCCAGTATCTCTGCGGGCGTCCTGTCCTGCACGGTCTTCAGGACCAGCGCGATGATCCCCTTGGTGATCGCCGCGTTCGAGTCCGCCAGGAAATGCAGGCCATCATTATCCCCCTTGGTCGGGTAGACCCAGACCGAGGCCGAACAGCCGCGCACCAGCGTCGCGTCCGTCTTCAGCGCGTCCGGCATCGGTTCCAGCGCGCGGCCGAGGTCGATCAGCAGGCGATAGCGATCGTCGGCGTCGAGGAATTCATATTCGTCGCGGATTTCGGCAAGATCGGACATGGTGCCCGCGCTACCGTGGTTCGCGCGCGCCGACAACCGTCAGTCCTTGAGCAGTGCGTCCACCGATCCGCCATTACGCGCCAGTTCGGCCGCGACCCGGCGGCGTCCTTCATAATAGGTCAGTATGCGGGCATTCGGATCCAGCTTGCGGATACGCGCTTCGTCCTCCGGGTGAATGCTGGTCTCGCGCGCGACATAGTCGGGATAGCCCTCGCGCTTCCAGGCGGGCAGGCGCTGCGCCGCCCATTCGCCGATATGGTCCGCGACCAGCCGGTGGGTCATCTCATACGCGATGGTGCCCGACAGCGTCCGCACCCCGCCCAGGGCCGCGCCGTTGGTCACGCGGTCCGCCGCGATCACGCTGCGGTTGAAGATCAGCGCATGGCCGAAGGGCCGCCGAAAGGCGATCGAGCCCCGTGCTCCGATCGACAGCACATCCCAGCGCCAGCCGCCATCGGTCAGCACGACCTCTCGCGCCAGTCCCGGCCGATCGAGCGGGCTTGCCGCCAGCAGCGTGTCGGCGCGGGCGAGCACGCGCCCCATCGCGGCACGGTCGATCGGCTGTTCGGCGAGAACAGTCGTCGATCCGAAATCGGCCCGATAGGGAAAGGCGAGCGCGGCGGGGACATGGACGACCCCGGCGACGATCACCGCGCCGCCACAGGCGATCCGGGTGCCCCAGCGGCGAAGGGCGGCGGAACGCGCCATGGTCAGAGATCCACGCCCGCCGCAATGGCTTCGAGCTTGCGGATGCGCTCCTTCAGGTCCGCCATCTCGATGCGCGACGCCGCCGAGCTGGCGGGCGGGTAGGGCATGTCATGGGTGCGGTCGAACTCGCGGCTCTTGAGCTGCAACCAGCCGCGCCAGCCGGCGAGGCCCGCGGTGACGATCATCGCCAGGCCGGCCAATCCGGCGGTCGCGATCACGATGTAAAGATTGGTGTCGGTCATGATCCGGGCTCCCTGTCCGTATCAATGGTGGTTCAGCGGTCGCGCAGGCGCTCGATCTCGCGGTCGAGGTCGATGCTCTTGTGCTGGTCGGTGATGACGCGCTCCAGCACCTGGATGCGTTCCTTGAGCTGCTGAACCTCGGCGCGCAGCGCCTGGGTGTCGCGGGCCCCTTCGCCGCGCAGATGCTCGACGATGTCGAGGCCGGGCGAGCGCTTGTGCTTGGCCTTGAAGATGCTGGCGATCATCACGATTGCGACGATCATGACGACCATGAACTGTCCGCCGGACATAGCGGTAACTCCCCTTTAGATTTTATGTCAGTGTTCGATGCGGGCGGGCATTTCGCCGGGCGCGCGGAGGCCGTCGATCTCATCGCTCAAGCCCAGGCCGCGATCGGTGACGATCCGCTCCAGCACCCGGACCCGCTGTTCGAGCCGTTCGGCCTGGGCCGCATATTGCGCCGCCTTTTCCGCGACCATCGAAGCTTCGGTGGCCAGCCGCTTTTCGCGGTAGGCGAACCAGGGCTTGATGACGACGCCGCCGATGATCGCAACCATGCCGCAGCTGATGCCGAAGAGCGGGATCAGGATAGCGAAATCATGCATCGCTTCTCTCCCTCAACGATCACGCAAGCTGTCGATTTCGCGGGCGGTCCGCTCGGCGGGGTCGGTGGCGATCCGTTCCAGGACGGCGATCCGCTCTTCCAACCGGCTGACCTGGCCGACCAGCTTCTGGTTCTCGGCGGTCAGCAACTCGACCTTGCGGCTCTCTCCAAGATCGCCCTTGTGGGTCATGCCGCCCCATTCATATTCCAGGCTATAGCCGTGCTTGGCACGGATCCAGGTGGTGACCACCCACGCGATCATCGAGATCGAGATGATCGCCAGGACGAAACCGGGTCCTCCCGAAGACATAATCCATACTCCCATAGGATAGTTGATATGTGGCCCCGGCGATCAGCGCAGGCTGTCGATCTCGTCGGCCAGTTGGCGGTTGCGGCTGGTGTAATGCAGCTCGATATCGGCGAGGCGACGATCGAGATCGCGGAACTTCGAGCGGACCTCGGCGGTCGAGCGGCGCGGATTGCTGCGCACGCCCTGCCAGAATTTGGCGTCCTCGTCCGACTGGTAAAGGCCGATCGGCTTGGCCGTCGCCATCCAGGCGACCAGGATATAGGCGAGCGGAACCCATGGCATACCGACCCCGGTGACGGTCAGCAGGACCGCGGCGATGCGGACCCAGAGGACGTCGACGCCGGTATAGTCGGCGATGCCGGCGCACACGCCCTTGAACTTGGCATTCTGCTTGTCGAGATAGAATTGGGTGCGGCTGGCGGTCATCTCAATTCCTCCGATCGAGGCTGTAGTCGGTGCGGCTCAGGCGGCTTTCGGGGCGCCATTCGGGCTGCGACAGGCTGGGTTTGAAGTCGGGGTTGTCGGCCGCGACGATCCGTTCGACCGTGTTCAGCCGGTCTTCCAGACGCCGGGCGAGCAGGTGAAGCTCGTCGAGCAGCTGCTCGTCCTCATGGGTGATCTTCGGCGCCTGCTTCCACTTCGTCATATAGTGGAGGAACAACCAGGGCAGCGCGATGAAGATCGAGACGATCGGGACTGCGATGTTGAAGAAATCCTCCATCTCACTCCCCCTTGTTCAGGCGCGCCTTGAGCGCGGCGAGTTCGGCATCGACCCGGTCCGAGGCGCGCAGTTCGGCGATCTCGTCCTCCAGCGTCTTGGGGTTGGCGCCCAGGCCCAGCGCTTCCGCGCGGCCCTCGGCCTCGTCCACCTTGCGCTCCAGAATGTCGAAGCGGCTGAACGCGTCGTGCGTCTTGGGGCCATTCCACATCTCGCGCAGGCGATAGCGGTTGTTGGCGCTTTCCAGACGGGTCTGGACCGCATTCTGCTTGGTCCGGGCCTCGCGCAGTTTATTCTGCAGCTTGGCGATATCCTCTTCCGACGCGCGCAGCGCATCATCGAGCACCTGGACTTCGGCCTTCAGCTGGTCGGCCATGTCGGCGGCCTTCTGACGCTCGATCAGCGCGGCCTTGGCGAGGTCTTCGCGGTCCTTCGACAGCGCCAGCTCGGCCTTTTCGGTCCAGCTGTCCTGAAGCTGGTCCAGCTTCATGATGTGGCGGCGAATTTCCTTCTGATCGGCGATCGTGCGGGCGGCAGAGGCGCGCACCTCGACAAGCGTCTCCTCCATTTCGAGGATGATCATGCGGATCATCTTCGCGGGGTCTTCCGCCTTGTCCAGCAGGTCGGCGAAATTGGCAGCGACGATGTCGCGGGTGCGGGAGAAAATGCCCATCGGATACTCCTTGATGGCGGAATGCGTGATTATGCGATCGGCGCCTCGATCGCTGCAACCGGGGCCGTGGTGGTGGCGACATGCGCGGGGGCGAGGGCGCCCAGCAGGCAGGTGGCGCTCATCACGACGGTGCAGGCGATGGCGGCGATCTGGCGGGTGAAGGTGGTGGCGAACATGGTGAAAACTCCCTGATATCTTTGTTTCGGTCCGCTCGTTGGCGGGATGCCAGAAGCTTTGCAGGAGGCGTGCCAATTTAAAAAACCACGCAAATACAAGGATTTGCTAAATAGTTGCGATGCGCGAACGATTGTGCCCTTGCCAAGGCTTGGGAAAATCCGCCACCTGTTGGGAATGGAGCGTACGAGTCAGGTTATCGGCCAGTCGGGGGCCTTTCTCGACACGCTGGAACGCGCCAGCCGTGCGGCCGCGCTTGATCGTCCGGTGCTGGTCATCGGCGAGCGCGGGACCGGCAAGGAACTGGTCGCCGAGCGTCTCCACCGGCTGAGCGGGCGATGGGACCAGCCCCTGGTCATCATGAACTGCGCCGCGCTGCCCGAGACGTTGATCGAGGCCGAATTGTTCGGGCATGAGGCGGGGGCCTTCACCGGCGCGACCAAGGCGCGGGCCGGGCGGTTCGAGGAGGCCAATGGCGGCACGCTCTTCCTCGACGAATTGGGCACGCTGTCGATGGCGGCGCAGGACCGGCTGCTCCGCGCGGTCGAATATGGCGAGGTGACGCGGATCGGCTCGTCGCGGCCCGTACGGGTCGATGTCCGCATCGTCGCGGCGACCAACGAGCATCTGCCCGACAAGGTCGCCGCGCATCAATTCCGCGCCGACCTGCTCGACCGGCTGTGCTTCGAGGTGGTGACGCTGCCCCCGCTTCGCGCCCGCAAGAGCGACATCATGCTGCTCGCCAATCATTTCGGGCGGCGCATGGCGGCGGAGATCGGGTGGCAGGATTGGCCGGGCTTCGGCGCCACCGCGACCGATGCGCTGATGGAACATCGCTGGCCAGGCAATGTCCGCGAATTGCGCAACGTGGTGGAGCGCGCCGTCTATCGCTGGGATCGCGAGGGGCCGGTCGATGCGATCGAGATCGATCCCTTTCGCTCGCCCTATCGCCCGCAGGGCCAGTCGCCTGCCGCCGCGAGAAGCGAGCAGGCCGGCGCGCCCCTGTCCACTTCCGCGCCGATGAACGACGGCGACGAGGTGGCCGCGTGCGAGGTCGGGCCCTCCGACTTCAAGTCGCGCGTCGCCCGGTTCGAGCGTGAGTTGCTGACCAAGGCGCTGGCCGAAAATCGCTTCAACCAGCGGACCACGGCGGAGTCGCTGGGGTTGAGCTATGACCAGCTTCGCCACGCGCTTCGTCGCCATGATCTGATCGGAACGGTTGCGTAACTCCGTTCGGGGAGCCATTTGAGGTCCCCGGCGTTGCCACAGGCAAACCCCAAAGGAGCATTTACGATGGCTTTCGAACTGCCGCCCCTTCCGTACGACTATGACGCGCTGGAGCCGGTCATCTCCAAGGAGACGATGACGTTCCACCACGACAAGCATCACGCCGCCTATACCAACAAGTTGAACGAGGCGGTCGAGGCGGACTCGTCGCTCCAGGGCAAGTCGATCGAGGACATCCTCGCCACCATCTCGTCCGCCCCGGCGGTCGTCCGCAACAATGGCGGCGGTTTCTGGAACCATGACTTCTTCTGGAAGATCATGACCAAGCCCGGAACGACCCAGCCTTCCGGCAAGCTCGCCGAGGCGATCGAGGCGTTCGGCGGTCTCGACAAGCTGAAGGAAGAGTTCAACACCAAGGGTGCGGGCCAGTTCGGTTCGGGCTGGGCCTGGGTGATCGCGGATGCCGAGGGCAAGCTGAAGGTCACTTCGACCCCCAACCAGGACAACCCCCTGATGGACGTCGTCACCGACAAGGGCACGCCGATCCTGGGTAACGACGTGTGGGAGCACGCCTATTACCTGACCTACATGAACGACCGTCCGGGCTATCTGAAGGCCTGGTGGGATGTGGTGAACTGGGACGAGGCCGGTCGCCGGTACGAGGCGGCGGTCGCGTAATTTCGCGGCTATCCGGTTCGGATAAGGGAAAGGGCGACTCCGCGAGGGGCCGCCCTTTCTGATTCCTGTACGCTGAAAATGTGCCCCACCCCGGCGAAGGCCGGGGCCCAGTCTCCACCAAGTCGAGGCTATGCTGGAGCGGCGAGGGGGAGGCAAATGCCACCGGCCGCCATTGCTTCCCACGCGAAGTCTGACCGCGCCTCCCACCTCACCGCAACTGGGCCCCGGCCTTCGCCGGGGTCGTGCCGGGAGTGGGGAGGATCGTCATTCCACCGGCGGTTCGTCGACCTTCGCTTCTTCGGTATTCAACCCATGCTTCAACAGCATCGGGATATTCGCGACCGCAAAGCCCAGCGTCAGCGGCATCGCGCCCCACAGCTTGAACCCGACCCAGAAATCCCAGGTCGAATTGCGCCAGACCGCTTCGTTCAGCACTGCCATGAAGGCGAAGAAGATCGCCCAATTGCGCGTCAGCTTCTGCCATCCCTCCGGGGTCAGACCCGAATAGACGCTGCCCAACACCATCTGGATCAACGGCCGCCCGGTCACCAGCCCGAAGAACAGGATCGCGGAGAACATCGCATAGACGATGGTCGGCTTCATCTTGATGAAGCGCTCGTCGTGGAAATACAGGGTCAGCCCGCCGAACACGACGACCAGCGCTCCCGACATCCACAGCATCGGCGAGATGCGGCCCAGCTTCATCTTGCTGACGATCATCGACACCACGGTCGCCGCCATGAACACGCCCGTCGCGACCAGTACGCGCGTCAATGGCCCCAGCGGCGCCAGGAAATTGACCGCGAAGAACAGGATCAGCGGACCATATTCGATTCCGGCCTTCAAACCGGCACTCGCTTCCTTTTCGGGCGCGCTCACTTCCGGCCTCCCTCGATCCCGGCGATGATCCGGCTGACTTCGTTGGCGTCGAACGGACGCAGGTCGGTCATGCCTTCGCCGACGCCGATGGCATGGATGGGGAGGCCGTATTTCTCCGCCGCCGCGACCAGCACGCCGCCGCGCGCGGTGCCGTCCAGCTTGGTCATGACCAGCCCGGTGACGCCTGCCACATCCTTGAACACCTCGATCTGGTTGAGCGCATTCTGGCCGGTGGTCGCGTCGAGGACCAGCAGGATGTCATGCGGCGCCTCGGGGTTCAGGCGGCCCAGCACGCGGCGGATCTTGGACAGCTCGTCCATCAGTTCGCGCTTGTTCTGGAGCCGCCCGGCGGTGTCGACGATCAGCACGTCGATGCCGGTCGCAGTCGCCTGCTTCACCGCCTCATAGACGATGCCCGCCGCGTCGCCGCCTTCCTTGCCCGAGACGATCGGCACGCCCACGCGCTCGGCCCAGGTGGCGAGCTGGCCGATGGCGGCGGCGCGGAAGGTGTCGCCCGCGGCCAGCATCACGCCATAATCCTGCTCCATGAACAGATGCGCGAGCTTGGCGATCGTCGTGGTCTTGCCCGATCCGTTGACGCCGATGACCAAGATCACCTGCGGCCGGGGAAAGGCGTCGATCTCCAAGGGCGTGGCGACCTTGGCCAGCGCCTTTTCCACCTCCTCGGCGACGACCAAGCGGATGCCCAGGTCTTCCATGTTCCGCTCGAAGCTGCCTTCGGACAGGCGGGTACGGATATGCCCGGCCGTTTCGGGGCCCAGATCGGAGGCGATCAGCGCTTCCTCGATCTCGTCCAGCGTCTCCTCGTCGAGCCGTGCGGTGCCGAGCCCGGCGAGATTGCCGACCAGCCGGTCCGATGTGCGACGGAAACCGCCGAGCAGCTTTTCGTGCCAGGAGGAGGAAGAACTCATGCCAATTGTCCGATCAGATGGGTTTCGGTCGCCGCCATGACCCGAACGCGGGCGATGCTGCCCGGTTCGGTGGCGGGGGAAAAATGAATGTCGGCGAAGTCGGGGGCGTGGCCGCGCGTGCCCGGCCGCTCGACCAGAACGTCGCGGGTCTGACCGACCTGCGCCGCCAGCCAGTGGCGACGGCGACGGGCGGCTGCCTCGCGCAATCGTGCCGCGCGTTCGCGACGCAGCGGGTGTGGCACCTGCGGCATTCGTGCGGCAGGGGTGCCGTCGCGCGCCGAATAGGGGAAGATATGGGCGTGCACGATCTGCGCATCGTCGATTAGCGCCAGCGTATCCGCCGCCATCGCTTCGTCTTCGGTCGGGAAACCCGCGATCAGGTCGGCACCGATCGCAATCTCGGGCCGCGCGGTCAGCAGTCGCTCGACGATCGCGACCGATTGCGCGCGGCTGTGGCGGCGCTTCATCCGCTTGAGAATCAGGTCATTGCCCGCCTGGAGCGAGAGATGGAGATGCGGCATCACCCGCGGCTCGCCCGTCACCAGCTCGAACAGCCTATCGTCGATCTCGATCGAGTCGAGCGAGGACAGGCGAAGGCGGGGCAGGGTAGGGACGTGCGTCAGAATTCGCTCGACCAACTGGCCGAGAGAGGGTGCCCCAGGCAGGTCATGGCCATAGCTGGTCAGGTCTACCCCGGTCAGCACGACCTCCTGGTGACCCAGCTCGACCGCGCGCGTGATGCGCTCGATCACCAACCCGGCGGGGACCGAGCGGCTGGGGCCGCGCCCGGTCGGGATGATGCAGAAGGTGCAACTATGGTCGCAGCCATTCTGGACTTCCACGAAGGCGCGGGCATGCCCGGCAAAGGCGGCGGCCAGATGCGGCGCCGTCTCCACCACCTGGGACAGGTCGGTGACCAGCATCGGTTCGGCCGAGGCCCAGCTTTCGGGGCGCAGCTTGTCGGCATTGCCCAGCACGCGCGCGACCTCTGGCATGGCGGCGAAGCTGGCGGGGTCGATCTGGGCCGCGCATCCGGTCACGACGATCTCGGCATCGGGCCGGGCCTTGGCCGCGCGTCGGATCGCCGCGCGGGTCTGCTTCACCGCCTCATTGGTGACGGCGCAGCTATTGACGACGACCATGTCCTCGCGCCCCGCGGCCAGCGCGCGGATCGTTTCGCTTTCGGCGATGTTGAGGCGACAGCCCAGACTGATGATCTCGGGCCCTGAGGGGGACGACATGATTGCTGATCTAGGGATGGATGAACGACGTGTCCACGCGGAGGCGCGGGACATAGTCGACTTCTGGTTCGCGCTGCCACCCGAAAAGCATTTCACCAAGGACGATGCGCTCGACCGGGTGATCGCGGAGCGGTTCGGTCGTCTGCGCGATCAGGTGCTGGCGACGGCGGCGGCCGGATGGCGCGACGATCCCGACACGCTGCTGGCGGCGATCCTGTTGCTCGACCAGTTTTCGCGCAATCTGCATCGGGGATCGGCGCAGGCCTATACCGCCGATCCGCTGGCGCTGGACCTTTGCCTGTCGGCGATCGATGCGGGATGGGAGGATCGTTATCCGCCCGAGCGGCGGATCTTCGTCTATATGCCGCTGATGCACGCCGAATCCCGTGCCATGCAGGATTCGAGCGTCGCGAAGTTCGCCGAATTGGGCCTGGACGACAATCTTACCTTCGCGCGCGATCATCGCGAGGTGATCCGGCAATATGGCCGCTTTCCCAGCCGCAACGAAGCGCTGGGCCGTACCTCTACCGAGGAGGAGCGGATATATCTCAGCCGGCCAGACGCGGGCTGGTGATCGGCGCGGCGGCCACGCCCGCCAGCAAGCGCTTTTCCGCCAACAGCTGACGCACCTGCGCCAGATCGAGCAGCGGGCCGTAGAGCGGCCCCTGGCCGTGCGAGCATCCCATCTCGCGCAGCCGTGCCTCGGTCTCGGCATCGCGAAGACCCTTGGCGGCGATGGGCAAATGGAGATTGTCGCCCAACTGGACGATGGCGGAAACGATCGCGCCGCAATCGGGATCGGCAGTCATGTTGCGGATGAAATCCGGGTCGATCCGTACCCGGTCGAAGGGCAGCACGCGCAGATGCGCCAGGCTGGAATGGCCGCTGCCGAAATGGTCCAGGGCCAGCGCGATCCCCTGATTCTTCAGGCTGATCACGATCGATTGCGCCAGCGCCAGATTGGCGAACAGCGTGTTCTCGGTGATCTCGATTTCCAACCGATGCGCCGGGAAACCGCACTCGGTCAGCGTCTTGATGATCTTCTGCGCCAGCCAGGCGTCCTGGAACTGCGAAGCGACCATCGGCACGGACAGGGTGATCGACGGGTCCCAGTCGCGCGCACCGGCCATCGCCTGTCGCATCAGGCTGAGCGAAACTTCACCCGACAGGCCGCATGCCTCCGCCACCGGCAGGAAGCGGTCGGCGGTGATCGCGCCCAGCACGGGATGCTCCCAATGCCCCGATACTTCGAACCCGGTCAGGCGACCGGTGCCCAGATCGACCTGCGGCTGGAAACGCGGGCGGATATGTCCATCGGCCAGCGCGGTGCGAAGGTCGGTGACGATCAGGTTGCGCTCCGCCATGGCGTCTTCCATCGCGGGGGCGAACCATAAGGGCTTGCCGTCGCCGCGCGTCTTGGCGGTGATCAGTGCCAGATCGGCCTGGCGGATCAACTGGTCGATCGTCGCTGTGCCACCCTCGACCGCGGCCATCGCGATGGCGGTGCGGGGAGCGAAATCCTGATCGGCGAGGCGGATGGGCTGACCCAGCCGGATGGCAAGACGATCGGCCAGACGGTCGATCCGGTCGCGCGCGCGCGGATCATAGGAGACGAGGCAGCCGAAACAGTCGCTTTCGAACCGCGCGACGATTGCTTCGGACGGGGCCTCCGCGCGGATCGTCTTGGCGACATGCTGCAGCAGGCTGTCGCCGGCCTCATGCCCATGCGACCCGGCAAAGGCACGAAACCGGTCGATGTCGAGCAGCAGCAGGGCGACCCCGCGTTTGCGGCGCCGCATCGCCTCCACCATCACCTGGCCGCTGTCATGGAAGAAGCGCCGGTTCGCCAGTCCGGTCAGAGGATCGCGCTGGTCGGGGGCGGCCCTTTTTTGCGCGTGAAGCGCGGGCAGGCGCCAGTAAACGACGGTGGACGCCGTCGCGGTCGCAAAGAGCAGCAATTTGGCAGGCTGATCGTATCCCAGCTCGATCAGAAGGATAGCGACGGCGAGCAGAAGAGTGCCGACCCCCACCGCCACGCTGACGAGGCGCGCGGGGACATTGGTGTGGGCATCGTTCCTGTGCGACCCGGACATGTGAAAATGGGTCGCATGTAAGTTATGTACAACCCATTAACGCCGCGCCTGACCGCCCCGTCGATGCGCTGACCCGCCGGTGCCGGCCGTCCCGAATTGGGCCGACTTGCGCCGGACGGCATTTTCCCATAAGAGCCACACCAAGTTCCGTTTCGGAATGTGAAAGTGAAGCGCCCAAGGGTGCACGCTGGCCGGCGAGGTTTCGCCCGCCGGCGCTTTTGTGTTTGGACGGATCGGGTTGGCTTTCGGGCCGGTTTTGTTGAGGTGAGGCGATGTTCGACAGCTTGAGCGATCGGCTTGGCGGCGTTTTCGACCGCCTCCGCGGCCGTGGTGCGCTGACCGAGGCGGATGTCCGTACCGCGATGCGCGAAGTCCGCGTCGCGCTGCTGGAGGCGGACGTCGCGCTGCCCGTCGCGCGCGACTTCGTCGACAAGGTCACCGAACAGGCGGTCGGCCAGAACGTCCTGCGTTCGATCACGCCGGGCCAGCAGGTCGTCAAGATCGTCCATGACGCGCTGGTCGCGATGCTGGGCGCGGATGCCAGCGAGCTTCTGCTCGACGTGACACCGCCCGCCGTCGTGATGATGGTCGGCCTTCAGGGTTCGGGTAAGACCACCACCACCGCGAAGATCGCCAAGCGGCTGTCGAGCGGGGCGATGGGTCGCGAGCGCAAGAAGGTGCTGATGGCGTCGCTCGACGTCAATCGCCCGGCCGCGCAGGAGCAGTTGGCGACGCTGGGTACGCAGGTCGAGGTGTCGACCCTGCCGATCATTAGCGGGCAGCAGCCCGTCGAGATCGCCCGCCGCGCGCTGCAGGCAGCCAAGCTCCAGGGCTATGATGTCCTGATGCTCGACACCGCCGGTCGTCTGCACGTCGACCAGGCGCTGATGGACGAGATGAAGGCGGTGGCGGAGATCGCCCAGCCTCAGGAAATCCTGCTCGTCGTCGACTCGCTGACCGGTCAGGACGCGGTGAACGTCGCGACCAGCTTCTCGGAGCAGGTGCCGCTGACCGGCGTGGTGCTGACCCGTATGGACGGCGATGCGCGCGGTGGTGCGGCGCTGTCGATGCGGGCGGTCACGGGCAAGCCCATCAAGTTCGCCGGCGTCGGCGAAAAGATGGATGCGCTGGAAGCCTTCCACCCTGAACGGGTCGCGGGTCGCATTCTCGGCATGGGCGACGTCGTTTCGCTGGTCGAGCGCGCCGCCGAGTCGATCCAGCAGGAAGACGCCGAGCGCATGGCCAAGAAGATGGCCAAGGGTCAGTTCGACATGGACGACCTGCGCGGCCAGCTTCAGCAGATGCGCCGCATGGGCGGACTTGGCGCGCTGGCGGGCATGATGCCGGGCATGAAGAAGGCGCAGAACGCGCTGGCCGATGCCGGTGGCGACAAGATCCTGCTCCGCATGGATGCGATCATCACCTCGATGACGCCCAAGGAGCGCGGCAAGCCCGAGCTGATCAACGCCAAGCGCAAGATCCGCATCGCCAAGGGTTCCGGCACCACGGTGCAGGACGTGAACAAGCTCCTGAAAATGCATCAGGAAATGTCCACGGCGATGAAGAAGATCAAGAAGATGGGCGGCATCAAGGGCATGATGTCGATGCTCGGCAAGGGCGGCCTTGGCGGTCTGGGCAATGCGCTGGGCGGTCCGCAGATGGGCGAAATGCTCAACAAGGCGGGCAGCAACGGCCTGCCCGGTGGCGGCCTGGGTGGTCTGGGCGGCGGCAAGCTGCCCGACGGGATGCCCAAGCTGCCCCCCGGCTTCGAGAACCTTCTCAAGAAGAAATAACCCCCGCGCCGGACGGAACGCCGGTAACTTTGAACTTTTACTCCAAGGACTGAAATATGGCTCTCAGCATTCGTCTGTCGCGTGGTGGCTCCAAGAAGCGCCCTTACTACCGCATCGTGGTGGCCGACGCCCGTGCGCCGCGCGACGGCAAGTTCATCGAGAAGATCGGCAACTACAACCCGCTGCTCGCCAAGGACAACGACCAGCGCGTGCAGCTCGACACCGAGCGCGCCAAGCACTGGCTGGCCAATGGCGCGCAGCCGACCGACCGCGTCGCCCGCTTCCTGGACGCCGCCGGTGTCCGTGAGCGCGCTGCTCGCAACAACCCGAAGAAGGCCGAGCCGGGCGACAAGGCCAAGGAGCGCGCCGAGGAGCGTGCCGAGAAGCTGAAGGCCGCCGAGGAAGCCGCCAACGCTCCGGCCGAAACCGCCGAGGCCTGATCGCCTCTGATCCTGGACGGGCACCGGTCGGTCACGACCGGGTCCGTCCCAGGCATCGGAATGCGGGGCCATGCGTTATCCAAAGCCCTTGGCTTCAGGAGAATAGCGCATGACCCCGCCGACCGAACCCGATCCCCGGACCGCACCCGACGACAATGACGACGCGACCAACCAAGGCGTCTCCGCCCCAGAACCCGTCGAAGGCGGCGATGACACCCCCGATGGCGACTCCGACTCGCCAGCCGGGTGAACCCCGCGTCACGCTGGCGGTGATTGTCGGCGCGCATGGCATTGGGGGCGAGGTTCGGCTCAAGGTCTTCGCCGAAGACCTGTCGGGCTATTCCGCCTTCAATGACGGGGCATTGACCCTGAAATCGGTGCGGGAAGGCTCGAACGGCGTCATCGCGCGGCTGGTCGAGGTGACCGACCGCAATGCCGCCGAAGCGCTGCGCGGTACGGAATTGACCGTGCCACGCTCGGCGCTCCCCCCGCTCGAAGACGGGGAATATTATCATGCCGACATCATCGGGCTTCCCGCGATCGCCAGCGATGGCGAGTCACTGGGCCAGGTGGTGCTGATCGAGAATTTCGGCGCGGGCGACGTGCTGGAAATCGAACGTCCCGATGGCCGCCGCTTCATGGTGCCGATGAAGGCGGAGGCGGTGCCCGAATGGGATCAGGACCGCCTGATCGTGGATCGCGCTTTCATCGCCTGATCGGCGTCTGCTCGTTGAGCAGGTTGCGGATGGTCGTCGCGGCGACCCCGGCCTCGCCCATGGCGTGGCTGATCTGATCCAGCCCCTTCACCACATCCCCCGCCGCGAACAGGCCGGGGATCGACGTGCGCTGATGGTCGTCCACCTCCAGGCAACCGCTCGGGTCGGCCCTGGCCCCCGCCGATACCGCCAGTTCCGATCGGATGCGGGATCCCATCGCCGGATAGACGCTGTCGAAGCGCATCCGCCCGTTCGCAGTGTCCAGCGCGAGGCAATCCCCCTCGATCGCCCAGCCGCCACAGGGGCCGTCCACGCGCGCGATACCGGCGTTGTCCAGCGCCGCGGCGCAGCGGGGATCGAGGTCATGTGCCGCATCCGGCGCGATCAACGTCACGTCGCGGGTGAAGCCGCGCAGAAACAGCGCCTCGCGCATGCCATGGTCGCTGGTGCCGATGACACCGACACGCTTGTCGGTCACTTCATAGCCGTCGCACACCGGGCAGTAGCGCAGCAGACCCCGCTGGAGCGCCGGATCATGGACTTCGGGCAGCAGATGCTTGGGCCGGTGGTTGACGACACCCGTCGCCAGCAGCACCGTCCGGGTGAGATGGTCGCCCTGCTCGGTGGTGATGCGGAAATGTCCGTCTTCGGGATGGAGGCCGGTTACGCGTTGCGGAATGCAATGCGCGCCATAGCGCCTGGCCTGCTCGTGCATTCGGGCCAGCAGCGCCTTTCCGCTGATCCCCTCGGGATAGCCGGCATGGTTGTGCGTGCAGGGGATCATCGCCGCGCGGCTCGATCCGCTGTCGAACATCCGGATTTTGAGATGGTAACGGGCGAGATAGATCGCCGCCGTCAGTCCGGCCGGGCCTGCGCCGATGATGATGCAATCGTCCATGGCGAAGGCAAAGCACGAGCCTGCGCAACGTTCCTTGTCCGGCGGGGCGGTTCAATGTATATACATGGTGTATATACGGAGATTTTATGGGCAAGGACTTTCAGGCCAAGGTCTTCCGCTCGGGCAACTCGCTCGCACTGCGCCTCCCCGCCGCGCTGGGTCTGACCGAGGGCACCGAGATGATCCTCCGCGAAGAGCAGGGGCGCTATGTGTTCGAGCCCGTCCAGGCGCCGCGCAAGACGATCGACCTGACGGGAATTGCTGGGTCGATGCCGTGGCTGGAGCCGTTGACGCGCGAGGAACGCAAATTCGATGATCCGGAGCGTCCCTGGCATTTGCTGAACGACAAGGACGCGTGAAACGGTGCGATACCTGATCGACACCAACTGCTGCATCTTTTTGTTCGCCGGCCATTACCCCGCGCTTCTGGAACGTGTTGCCGCGACGCCGATGGGTGACATTGGCCTGTCGAGCATCGTCTTCGCCGAACTGGCGCTAGGTGTTCGGCATGGCAAGCCGCCGCTCGAACGACAATTGGAGCAGCTGGCGACGCAGATGCCGATCCTGCCATTCGACGAAGCGGCAGCGCGCTGCTATGCGCGGCTTCCCTTTCGTCGGGGACGGTTCGACCGGCTGCTCGGCGCTCATGCGCTTAGCTTGGGTAGTACGGTCATCACCGACAACGAGGCCGACTTTGCCGACATCCCCGGCCTGACCATCGAGAACTGGACGCTGTGACCTTTCGCGCAACGATATTGACGCTCTATCCGGAGATGTTTCCGGGACCGCTCGGGGCTTCGCTGGCGGGGCGGGCGCTGCGCGAGGATCGCTGGGCGCTGGAGACGGTGCAAATTCGCGACTTCGCCACCGACAAGCATCGCTCGGTCGACGATACCCCCGCTGGCGGCGGGGCGGGCATGGTGCTGCGCGCCGATGTGCTGGCGGCGGCGGTGGATTCGGTCGCCGACGACCGGCCCGTGCTGGCGATGACGCCGCGCGGGCGGCCCCTGACCCAGCCGCGCGTGCGCGAGCTGGCGGCGGGGCCGGGCGTCACCGTGCTGTGCGGCCGGTTCGAGGGGTTCGACGAGCGCCTGTTCGAGGCGCGCGGCATCGAACAAGTGTCGATCGGCGACTATATCCTGTCGGGTGGCGAGATGGGGGCGCTGGTGCTGCTCGATGCTTGCGTTCGGCTGCTTCCCGGCGTAATGGGCGCGGCTTCCAGTGGAGTCGAGGAAAGCTTCGAAAGCGGCCTCCTCGAATATCCGCAATATACCCGTCCTGCGGAGTGGGAAGGGCGCACGATCCCTGAGGTGCTGCGATCGGGGGATCATGCGAAAATCGCAAAATGGCGTCATGCCAGGGCTTGCGAGGATACACGGTCAAGGCGGCCGGACCTTTGGGAACGTCATGAGGGCGTTCGGGTCGGTCTCCCTCTGGCGCGCGGCGACGATTGAGGAATAGTGTCATGAACGTGATCCAGCAGATCGAAGCTGAGCAGATCGCCAAGTTCAACGAGACGAAGAAGATCCCCGAATTCCGCCCCGGCGACACGCTGAAGGTCGGTGTGAAGGTCGTCGAAGGCGAGCGCACCCGCGTCCAGTTCTATGAGGGCGTCTGCATCGCCCGCGCGAACAAGGGCATGGGCTCGTCGTTCACCGTCCGCAAGATCTCCTTCGGTGAGGGCGTGGAGCGCGTCTTCCCGCTCTACTCGCCGAACGTCGATTCGATCGAGGTCGTCCGCAAGGGCGCCGTGCGTCGCGCGAAGCTCTATTATCTGCGTGGCCGCACCGGCAAGTCGGCGCGTATCGCCGAGCGTCGCGACACGCGTCCGGCCAAGGGCACCGCGGCCGCCGAGTAATCGGCGCGGCGGATCGCTCCAGCGGTTCGACAGGGAAGGGGCGGTGGCACCGATCGGTGTCGCCGCCCTTTTTCTTTGCTCCAAACCACCGCTCAGCGAGACAAAATGCCGTCCCCCGTTCGGCCTGAGCGAAGTCGAAGGCCACGCTTCAACGCTCGCCGCATCATGGGGCGAGGGTATTCCTTGGCCTTCGCTCAGGCTGAACGGAGGGGAGGGGGGTTATCCCCCGAAATTGTACAGCCACATCTTCGGCTCGCCCGTGGGCCGGGGCTTGCCGTCCAGACGCTTGGCGGTGATCAGCCGGACCGGTTGCAGGATCATCTGCCCCTTCATCGCGTCCATGCCGCCCCCCGAGGGTTTGGCAAGGATCTTCTTCACCGTATCCATGCCTGCAACGACCCGCCCGAACGCGGCATAGCCCTGATAGCCCGGCCGGGCATCCATGCCCGGCGTCGGGCCGACGGTGATGAAGAAATTGCCGCCGGCCGATTTGGGCGACTGGCCCCGCGCCATCGAAATGGTGGCGTCGAGATGCTTGATCCCCGTCTGCGCCGTCGTCTCCAGGGGGAAGGGCGGCAGGATGCGCCGCGCGTCGGTGCGGATGCCGCCCTGGACGAAGCCTTGCCGCGGATTCCGCTTGTCGCGGGCCGCCCGGTAGAAGCTGGTGCCGTCGAACCGGCCATCATCGACATAGGCCAGGAAATTGGCACTGGTCGCGGGCGCATGGCGCGTATCGAGCGCGATCACGATCGGCCCTTCCGAGGTATTCAACTGGACCCGGACATAGCCGGGGCGGGGGACATTGGTGTTGGCAGGGGCTGCGGCAACCAGCAGCGCAAGGAGGGGAAACGCATACTTCATGGTGGGCGGCTTACCGTTTTCCACCCGGCTTGTGGAGGGGGAGGCCCGACCGTGAATGCGGCGATCGAGGCAGCGCTACGGATGCCGATACGAAAAGGGCCGCCGATCCTTCGACCGGCGACCCTTTTGCCTCATCATCGTGCCTGGCCTTACTGGTCCAGGAAGCTGCGCATCTTGCGGCTGCGGCTGGGGTGCTTCAGCTTGCGGAGCGCCTTTGCCTCGATCTGGCGGATACGCTCGCGCGTCACCGAGAATTGCTGGCCGACCTCTTCCAGTGTGTGGTCGGTGTTCATGCCGATGCCGAAGCGCATGCGCAGCACGCGTTCCTCGCGCGGGGTCAGGCTGGCCAGAACACGGGTGACCGTTTCCTTCAGGTTTGCCTGGATCGCCGCATCCACCGGGATGACCGCATTCTTGTCCTCGATGAAGTCGCCGAGGTGCGAATCCTCCTCGTCGCCGATCGGCGTTTCGAGGGAGATCGGTTCCTTGGCGATCTTCATCACCTTGCGCACCTTCTCCAGCGGCATGGAGAGGCGCTCGGCCATCTCTTCCGGGGTCGGCTCGCGGCCCTGCTCGTGCAGGAACTGGCGGCTGGTGCGAACCAGCTTGTTGATCGTCTCGATCATGTGGACCGGGATGCGGATGGTCCGCGCCTGGTCGGCGATCGAGCGGGTGATCGCCTGCCGGATCCACCACGTCGCATAGGTCGAGAACTTGTAGCCGCGGCGATATTCGAACTTATCGACCGCCTTCATCAGGCCGATATTGCCCTCCTGGATCAGATCCAGGAATTGCAGGCCGCGATTGGTGTATTTCTTGGCGATCGAGATGACGAGGCGCAGATTGGCCTCGACCATTTCCTTCTTGGCGATGCGGGCCTCGCGCTCACCCTTCTGCACCATGTTCACGATGCGGCGGAATTCGGTCAGCGCCATGCCGGTCTGCTGCGAAATCTCGGCGATCTCGCTGCGGATGCGGTCGACGGTGGCGGCCTCGTTGGACGCGAAATTGCCCCACTTTTTGTCGAGCCCGCGCACCGTGTCGAGCCAGTTCTCGTCCAGCTCGTGACCCAGATAGCGGTCGAGGAAGTCCTTGCGGTTGACCTTATGCCGCTCGGCCAGACGCAGCATCTGACCGCCCAGCGCGGTCAGGCGACGGTTGAAAGCATAGAGCTGATCGACCAGGAATTCGATCTTGGCGTTGTGGAACTGGACGCTCTCGACCTCGGCCGTCAGTTCCTCGCGCAGTTTGTGATATTTGCGCTCGTCCGCCGCCGACAACTCGCCGCCCAGCGCCATGGATTCCAGACGCTGCTGCTGAACCTTCGAAAATTTCTTGTAGATGTTCGTGATATTGGCAAACTTCTCCAGCGCCTGCGGCTTGAGCGTCTCCTCCATCTGGGCGAGGCTGAGGGTGTTATCCTCTTCCTCGTCCTCGGCGCGGGGCCCACGGCGTTCGCCGCCCTCGCCATCCTCGTCGTCGACCGAGGGTTCCTCGGGCTCTTCTTCTTCCTTGAACTGGGGACCGGCGTTCTTGGCGCTGATCTCGCCATTGTCGTCCTCGTCCTCCTCGCCCAGATTTTCCGGGCCGGCGTCCTTGGACAGCATGGCGTCGAGATCCAGGATCTCGCGCAGCTGCATCGTCCCTTCGTTCAGCGCGGTCGACCAGTCGATGATCGCGTTGAAGGTGATCGGGCTTTCGCACAGCCCCAGAATCATTGTGTCGCGACCCGCCTCGATCCGCTTGGCGATGGCGATCTCGCCCTCGCGCGACAGCAGTTCCACCGCGCCCATCTCGCGCAGGTACATGCGGACCGGATCGTCGGTACGATCGACGGTTTCCTTCTTCTTCGCCTCAGGCTGAGGACCGGAATCGGCGTCGCCATCCGTGGTATCGGCGTCGTCGGCCTCTTCCTCGGACTCGCCGTCCTCGCCCTGTTCCTCATTCTCGACGATATTGACGCCCATCTCGTTGAGGGCAGCCATGATATCTTCAAGCTGATCCGAGGACATCTGGTCCTGCGGCAACGCTTCGTTGAGCTGGTCGTACGTGATGTAGCCGCGCTTCTTGGCGCGCGCGATCAGCTTCTTGATCGACGCCTCGTTCAGGTCGATCAGCGGCGCATCGCCCGTTTCCGTGGTATCGGTCGTATCCGCCGCCATATTCGCCTTCGCCATCAAATGCCCTCGGGTCTCAATGCCCGGCCTCTTTCACGCACGCCGCCGGTTTGGCAAGCGGGTGAGGGGGCCATGCGTAATTTTCCAGTGTGGGCGCAATCCGCCCAATATGCCCCGGATATGGGGCGCGGGGTTGCCTGTATCAAGCGGCCTCCCCGGCTTGCCTGTCCGCCAGGTCGCGCACATTCTCCAGCCAGCTATAGAGCTGGTCGAGCGATTGCGCATGCGCGGCGTGGCACCGCGTCTGTTCGGCGAAGCGATCCTCGGTCATGTCCGACTGGAACGCCTCGACCGCGCGCTCGCGGTTGGCGCGCGTCTCGCTTTCCTCCAGCATCACCTCGATGACCTTTTCCAGATCGCGCACGGCGATGGCGGGATCGGTCATCTTGCTGAAGAAGCTGAAGGCGAGGTCGCGGGTATAGTCGCGCGCGTCGATCGGATGAACGTCGGTGGTTGCCATGATCTGTTCGATCAGGCTCTCCGCCTCGGCCGCGTCCTTGCGCGACAGATGTGGATCGTTGACCGCCGCGTCCAGCAGATGATGCCGCCAATCGTTGAGATAGCGATCGCCCATGTCCAGGCGGCTGATCTCGTCCATGTACCGGCACAGCACATGCGGATAGCGCATCAGTCCGAGCAGCACCGCACGCTTCAGGCTGTATTCGACGCCGCGCCCGACATGGCGATTGGCCTCCGCCACCGCCTGATGCACCGCCGCCGCATTGACGCGTCGGATGCCGAAGATGTCGAAATAGCGCGACATCATGGCGCGCTTATATTCGTAGGCCAGATCCTTGTGCGGGATCTGCTGTGCCAGTTCCTCCAGCCGCTGCTTCAGTGCCGCGCGCCCCTCGGGCGTGTCGGTCTGCGCCTGCGCGATCTCCGACTGCCAGAGCAGGTCGCTGAGCGGCATGGCGCGGGTGAGCACCGCCTCGAAGCCTGCCGCGCCCTTTTCCTGGACCAGATCGTCAGGATCCTGGCCTTGCGGCAGGGTGACGAAGGACAGGCTCTTGCCCGGTTGGAGCAGCGGCAGCGCGCGGTGGGCGGCTCGGATCGCGGCCTTCTGTCCGGCGGCATCGCCGTCGAAGCAGAGCGTGGGCACATCGACCATCCGCCACAGCCGTTCGATCTGATGCTCGGTCAGCGCGGTGCCCAGCGGCGCGACGGCTTCCTCGATCCCGGCCTGGGCGAGGGCGATCACGTCCATATAGCCCTCGACCACCAGCACCCGGCCGGATTTGCGCACCGCAGGCGCGGCGCGGTCGAGATTGTAGAGCGTGCGCCCCTTATCGAAGAGCGGGGTATCGGGGGAGTTCAGATATTTCGGCTCGCCCTCGCCGATGATCCGGCCGCCGAACGCGATCACCCGTCCGCGCGCGTCGCGGATCGGGATCATCAACCGGCCGCGGAAGCGGTCGTACGGGTCCTTGCCGTCAACCTTGATCAGCAACCCGCACTCGATCAGCGCGGGGTCGCCATAATCCTTGAGCGCGGCCTTCAGCTTGCCCCGGCTGTCCGGCGCAAATCCCAGCCCGAAGGCGCGGGCGGTCTCGGGCGTCACCCTGCGGCGGGTCAGTAGTTCCCGAGCGTCGCCGCCCGACAGGCCGCCCAGCTGTTCGGAAAACCAGGCGGCGGCGTCCGCCATCCCATCGTGCAGCCCCTTGGCCCGCTCCGCCTTCTGCGCGGCGCGGCGGTCCTGTGCGGGGACTTCGAGCCCGGCCGCCTGCGCCAGTTCCTTGACCGCATCGATAAAGGGCAGGCCGCGCTGGTCGGTCATCCAGCGAATGGCATCGCCATGCGCCGAGCAGCCGAAACAATGGTAAAAGCCCTTGTCGTCGTTGACGT
The DNA here is from genome assembly GCF_025371035.1 of Sphingomonas sp. LC-1. Lineage (GTDB taxonomy): Bacteria > Pseudomonadota > Alphaproteobacteria > Sphingomonadales > Sphingomonadaceae > Sphingomonas > Sphingomonas sanguinis_E. The sequence continues at coordinate 112,400 of NZ_JANZXB010000013.1, forward strand.
AGAAGCTGGGCGTCTTTTCGTTATGGAAAGGGCAGCAGCCCTTATATTCGCGGCCTGCCTTTTGCAGCTTCACCGTCTTGCCGATCAATGCCGACAGACTGGTCCGAGCGCGAAGCTCGTCAAGGAATTGCGGGGTCAGGCTCATGGCGTCCTCGCGATTATAAACCCTATCGCGAAGGGGCCGTTTTGGCAAGGAAAATGGGGCGGGGAGCGGCGTGGCTCGCCTGCTCCCCGACCATAGTTAAGCCAGCGCCGCCTTCACCAGCCCGCTCGCCTTGCTCATGTCGAGCACCGCCGCGTGGCGCGCCTTCAGCTCGGCCATCACCCGGCCCATGTCCTTCATGCCCGACGCGCCGATCTCGGCCTTGATCGCCTCGATCGCGGCCTTGGTCTCGTCCTCGGTCAGCGTCTGCGGCAGGAAGCGCTCGATCACCGCGACTTCGGCCTTTTCCTGGTCGGCCAGTTCCTGGCGACCGCCCTGTTCGTACATGGCGATCGATTCGCGACGCTGCTTGACCATCTTCTGCAGCACTTCGATCACGACCATGTCGTCATCGGCGGGCGCTTCGCCGGTGCGGAGTTCGATGTCGCGGTTCTTGATGGCGGCCTGGATCAGGCTGATCGCCGCGCGGCTTTCCTTGTCGCCCGCTTTCATGGCGGCCACCTGCGCGGCCTTGATGTCGTCGCGAATCATGTTTTTTCCGTCTTGTCTGAAAGGCGGGGACGATAGCCGATGGAACCAATTCCGTGAACCGGTTGACGGATGGTCCATCGGGGTCTAGCGGACGCCACTTAGCGACATTGCAGACATTTTAGCAGGAGTGCCCGCCGATCATGGCCGACGCCAAGCCATTCGCCATGCCCGAAAAGCCTGAAGGCGCCACGGGCGTTCTCGTTCTGGCGAACGGAGACGTGTTATGGGGGCGCGGTTTCGGCGTCGAGGGTGATGCCGTCGGCGAGGTGTGCTTCCACACCGCGATGACCGGCTATCAGGAGATCATGACCGATCCGTCCTTCGCCGGGCAGATCATCACCTTCACCTTCCCGCATATCGGCAACGTCGGCGCGAACCCCGACGATATCGAGGCGGACGCGCCGCACGCGCTGGGCATGATCGTCCGCGAGGACCCGACCGCCCCGTCCAACTTCCGCGCGATGGAGAACCTGGCCGGGTGGATGGCGCGGCACAACCGTATCGGCCTGGCGGGCATCGATACCCGCGCGCTGACCCGCCGTATCCGTGCGGCTGGCGCGCCCAACGGCGTGATCGCGCATTCGGCCGCCGGAGAGTTCGATCTGCCTGCGCTGCTCGAAAAGGCGAAGGCCTGGCCGGGGCTGGAGGGCATGGACCTCGCCAAGGACGTGTCGACCGAGCTGCATTATGGCTGGGGCGAGACCCGCGAGGGTGGGTTGTGGCGGTTGGGCTTCGGCTATGCAGGCGCGGAGGGCGAAGATCGCCCGCACGTCGTCGCGATCGATTATGGCAGCAAGCACAACATCTTCCGCAACCTGGTCCAGGCCGGAGCGAAGGTGTCGGTGGTCCCCGCCACCGCGTCTTACGAGGATGTGATGGCGCTGAACCCGGACGGCATCTTCCTGTCCAACGGCCCCGGCGATCCGGCGGCGACGGGTGAATATACCGTGCCGGTGATCCGCCAGTTGCTCGACACGGGCAAGCCGCTGTTCGGCATCTGCCTGGGTCACCAGCTTCTGGGTCTGGCGGTCGGCGCGAAGACCACCAAGATGCACCAGGGCCATCGCGGCGCGAACCACCCGGTCAAGCGCCTGTCCGACGGTCTGGTCGAGATCACCAGCATGAACCACGGCTTCGCGGTCGAGCGCGAGACGCTGCCCGCGAACGCGCGTGAGACTCATGTGTCGCTGTTCGACGGGTCGAATGCGGGCCTGGAGCTGACCGACCGCCCGGCCTTCTCGGTCCAGTACCACCCCGAAGCCTCGCCGGGGCCGCAGGACAGCTTCTATCTGTTCGAGCGGTTCGTGGGGTCGCTACGGAAATGAGGTTGGTGGCTTCCGCCGTTGCCCTGATCGCACCTGCCATGCTGGCCGGGTGCGCAGGGCAATCAGGTGGAATGCCATTTCTCAATCCAAAGGTATTTGCCCGTGCCGCTGCGAAATGTGGGGTCGTGACGACCCATGTTTCTCGCAGGCGGAAGGGCAGAATCCCTTACGCGACCTATAAAATCCCTGGCCCCGCCGGGGAGGTGCGCTCGGATGACGGAAAAAGCCGAGCCTGCCTGACGGACGCACTTCGCGGCTATCGATACGATTATCTGGGTGAGCAGTTTCCCGACACCTAGCACTGTGACGACAGCCCTTATCCTGCATTCCTTTTAAATGGTCATCGCCCAATGCCAAAACGCACCGACATCTCCTCCATCCTCGTCATCGGCGCCGGTCCGATCGTCATCGGTCAGGCGTGCGAGTTCGACTATTCGGGCACGCAGGCGATCAAGGCCCTGAAGGAAGAGGGCTATCGCATCGTCCTGGTCAATTCGAACCCGGCGACGATCATGACCGACCCCGAGCTGGCCGACGCGACCTATGTCGAGCCGATCACGCCCGCGGTCGTCGCCAAGATCATCGAGAAGGAGCGCCCCGATGCGGTCCTGCCGACGATGGGCGGCCAGACCGCGCTGAACACCGCGCTGGCGCTGTTCCATGACGGCACGCTGGAGAAGTTCGGCGTCCAGATGATCGGCGCCGATGCCGAGGCGATCGACAAGGCCGAGGACCGGCAGAAATTCCGTCTGGCGATGGACAAAATCGGGCTGGAATCGGCCCGCTCTGCGATCGCGCATACCGAGGCGGAGGCGCTGGCGGGGCTGGAGAAGGTCGGCCTTCCCGCCATCATCCGCCCCAGCTTCACGCTGGGCGGCACCGGCGGCGGCGTTGCCTATAACCGCGAGGAATTCATCGCGATCGTCCGCGCCGGGCTCGACGCCTCGCCGACGACCGAGGTGCTGATCGAGGAATCGCTCCTCGGTTGGAAGGAATATGAAATGGAGGTCGTGCGCGATCGCAACGACAATTCCATCATCATCTGTTCGATCGAGAATATCGACCCGATGGGTGTCCATACCGGCGACTCGATCACCGTCGCGCCCGCGCTGACCCTGACCGACAAGGAATATCAGATCATGCGCAACGCCAGCCTGGCGGTGCTGCGTGAGATCGGCGTGGAGACGGGCGGCTCGAACGTGCAGTTCGCGGTCAATCCGAAGGACGGGCGCCTGATCGTCATCGAGATGAACCCGCGTGTGTCGCGTTCGTCGGCGCTGGCGTCGAAGGCGACCGGCTTCCCGATCGCCAAGGTCGCGGCCAAGCTGGCGGTCGGCTATACGCTGGACGAGATCGAGAACGACATCACCGGCGCGACCCCGGCCTCGTTCGAGCCGACGATCGACTATGTCGTCACCAAGATCCCGCGCTTCGCCTTCGAGAAGTTCAAGGGCTCGGAGCCCTATCTCTCGACCGCGATGAAGTCGGTCGGCGAGGTGATGGCGATCGGCCGCAACATCCATGAATCGATGCAGAAGGCGCTGCGTGGGCTGGAGACGGGCCTGAGCGGCTTCAACGATGTCGAACATCTGGTCGGCGCGCCGCGTGCCGAGATCGAGGCGGCGCTGGCCAAGGCGACCCCGGACCGGCTGCTGGTCGCGGCGCAGGCGCTGCGCGAAGGCTTCACCGTCGCCGAGGTCCATGCGATCGCCAAGTACGATCCCTGGTTCCTGGAGCGGATCGCCGAGATCGTCGCGGCCGAGGCCCAGGTGATGGAAAACGGCCTGCCGCAGGATGCGGCCGGTATGCGCCGCCTGAAGGCGATGGGCTTCTCCGACAAGCGGCTGGCCTATCTGGCGCTGCAGTCGGCGAATTTGCGCGGCATGGATCGCGGCATCGCGCGCGGCTCGGGCCTGATCCATGAGGTCGTCAAGATGATGACCGGCGGGGTGACCGAGCAGGAGGTGCGCGAGCATCGCCAGAAGCTGGGCGTGCGTCCGGTCTTCAAGCGGATCGACACCTGCGCGGCCGAGTTCGACGCCAAGACGCCCTACATGTACTCGACCTATGAGGCGCCGACCTTCGGCGAGCCGGAAGACGAGGCTGTCCCGAGTGATCGCAAGAAGATCGTGATCCTGGGCGGCGGTCCGAACCGGATCGGGCAGGGCATCGAGTTCGACTATTGCTGCTGCCATGCCTGCTTCGCGCTGGCGGATGCGGGCTATGAGACGATCATGGTCAACTGCAACCCGGAAACGGTCAGCACCGACTATGACACCTCGGACCGGCTGTATTTCGAGCCGCTGACTGCCGAGGACGTGCTCGCCATTCTCGACGTCGAGAAGTCGAAGGGCGAACTGGTCGGCGTGATCGTGCAGTTTGGCGGCCAGACCCCGCTGAACCTCGCCCGCGCGCTGGAATCGGCCGGTATCCCGATCCTGGGCACCAGCCCCGACGCGATCGACCTGGCCGAGGACCGCGAGCAGTTCGCCGCGCTGGTCGACAAGCTGAAGCTGCTCCAGCCCAAGAACGGCATCGCGCGCAGTCGCGAGGAAGCGCTGATCGTCGCCGAGCGCGTCGGCTATCCGGTGCTGATGCGCCCCAGCTTCGTGCTGGGCGGCCGCGCCATGGAGATCGTCGACGGGCCGCAGCAGCTGGAGGATTATATCCAGACCGCGGTGCAGGTGTCGGGCGACGCGCCGGTCCTGATCGACCAGTATCTGCGCGACGCGATCGAGGTGGACGTGGACGCGATCTGCGACGGCGATCAGGTCGTCGTGGCGGGCGTGCTGCAGCATATCGAGGAAGCGGGCGTCCATTCGGGCGACTCGGCCTGCTCGCTGCCGCCCTACAGTCTGTCGGCCGAGATCATCGCCGAGATCGAGCGTCAGGCTGAAGCGCTGGCGCGCGGCCTGAACGTACGCGGTCTGATGAACATTCAGTTCGCGGTGAAGGACGGCCAGGTCTATCTGATCGAGGTCAACCCGCGCGCCAGCCGTACCGTGCCCTTCGTCGCCAAGGCGATCGGCACCCCCATCGCCAAGATCGCCGCGCGCGTCATGGCGGGCGAGAAGCTGGCCGACCTGCCGCAGATCGATCGTCACATCGATTATTATGCGGTCAAGGAAGCGGTCTTCCCCTTCGCGCGCTTCCCCGGTGTCGATCCGGTGCTGTCGCCCGAAATGAAGTCGACCGGCGAAGTCATGGGCATCGACCCCGACTTTACCACCGCCTTCGCCAAGTCGCAGCTGGGGGCGGGCACCGTCCTGCCCACTAGTGGCGCGGTCTTCATCAGCGTGAAGGACGGCGACAAGGAACAGATCGTTCCCGCCGCCCGGATGCTGGCGGAGGCGGGCTTCGCGATCGTCGCGACCGGCGGCACCGCCGATTATCTCGACCGCGCAGGGGTCACGGTCGAGAAGATCAACAAGGTGGCGCAGGGACGGCCGCACATCGTCGACCGGATCAAGGACGGCGGCATCACCCTGATCTTCAACACGACGGAAGGGTGGCAGAGCCTGAAGGACTCCAAGCCGATCCGTCAGGCGGCGCTGGGCCAGAAGATTCCGTACTTCACCACGGCGCCCGCCAGCGTCGAGGCGGCGAAGGCGATTGCCGCTGCCGGCAGCCGTGGTCTTGAAGTACGCCCCCTGCAATCCTACTATTCGCGTTCGCACAACTGATCCCGACATGAGAACATGATGTGCTGGCGGACCGCTCTCCCGGTTGGGAGGGCGGTCCGTACCGGGAATGCGTATGGAAGTGGGGACTAGGATTATGGCGACCGTCGAAAAGATGCCGATGCTCCAGGAGGGCTATGATAAGCTCACCCAGGACCTGCGGCGTCTGAAAGAGGAACGGCCGCAGATCGTCGACGCGATCGAGGAAGCGCGCGCGCATGGCGACCTCTCCGAAAACGCCGAATATCACGCGGCCAAGGAGCGTCAGGGCCAGATCGAGGCATCGATCGCCGATATCGAGGACAAGCTGAGCCGTGCGCAGATCATCGACCCGAAGGACTTGTCGGGTGACAAGATCGTGTTCGGCGCGACCGTCACGCTGCTCGACGAGGACGACAAGCCGGTCAAGTATCAGATCGTCGGCCAGACCGAGGCGGACGCCAAGACCGGCCGGATCAGCTATAATTCTCCGCTGGGCCGCGCGCTCATCGGGCGCAAGCTGGATGAAGAGGTTGAGGTGACGGTGCCGTCGGGCGACCGTTATTACGTCGTCAACAAGATCGAATTCATCTGATCCCATGGATTGGGCAGCGGCACGGGCGACGACGGCCATTGCGGCCGTCACGGCGATCGTGTCGCTGATCCTGATCGCGGGCGCTATGGTGCCTGAAGCGGCGGTTGCGGCGGGTTTCATTCCGTTGCGCTTTGAGGGGGCAGCTTTGCCCCCCGATTTCGGTATTGCGGTACCGACCGTGCTGACCCCGTTGACCGCGACCCTGGTCCATGGCGGCTTGGCGCATATCGCATTCAACCTGATCATGCTGGTCTATTGCGGCGCGCAGACCGAACGCGCGATCGGGGCGCGCGGGATCGCGGTCCTTTATGTCGTCGGGGCCTATGCGGCGGCGATCGCGCAATATTTCCCGGATCCCGGCTCGCCTATGCCCATGATTGGCGCGAGCGGCGCGATTTCGGCGATCGTGGGGGCCTATGCGCTTCTCTATGGACGGCGTCGCGCGGCAAAGGGCGTGGCCGGACTGTCCGCCGAGGCGACCCATGTGCTGTGGCTGGCGGCGGGATGGATCGGCATCCAGTTGCTGATCGGCTATGCCGGCATGGGGATGGGCGCGATCGCGGTGGCGGCACATATCGGCGGCTTCATCGCCGGACTGGTCTTCGCCAAGCCGCTGCTCTTGTGGCGCTATCGTAACGCCTGAGGCGGGCGGGCTGCCCCTGCACTTCGACTTTGCTGATGGCGAACGGAATGTTGGGCACTGACGAGCAAAGGGTGGGGCGCTATCCCAACCTGGTTCAGCCTGAGCGAAGTCGAAGGCCATGCCCCCGACCTCGCCCCGGGTCCGACATCAACCCAGCGAAGGCTCCAGCAGGCGGTGCAGATGCACCACCACGAACTTCATCTCCGCATCGTCGACCGTCCGCTGGGCGGCGGCGCGCCAGGCCTTTTCGGCGCTGGCATAGTCGGGAAAGACGCCGACCACTTCCAGCGCGGCGGGATCGACGAAATCAAGGGTCTGCGGGTCGCTGACGCGGCCGCCGAACACGAGGTGCAGCTTGCTCATGGTGTCTCCTGAGGGTTTGCCCTTTCCCTAGCGGCAACGCGGGCCCGATTGAAGACGCTGTTTCGCGCTTGCAACGCTTTGTCATGGTGATTGGCAGAAGGCGGCTTTCCATCCTAGGTTATGCAGATGATCGACAGCCTCACCTCATCCTACGACATCGTCATCGTCGGCACCGGCCATGCGGGTGCACAGGCCGCCATTGCCCTGCGCCAGGAAGGCTTTGACGGTACGATCGCCATGGTCGGGGAGGAACGTCATCCGCCCTATGAACGCCCGCCATTGTCCAAGGAATATCTGGCCGGGGACAAGCCGTTCGAGCGCATCCTGATCCGCCCGGAGCGCTTCTGGGAGGAACGCGACGTCGTGCTACGGCTGGGCGAACGCATCGTCGCGGTCGATGCCGAAGCGCGGCTGCTGACCACCGAGGCGGGGGCCGCGATCGAATATGGCACGTTGATCTGGGCGGCTGGCGGTCATGCTCGGCGGCTGTCCTGCGATGGCCATGACCTGAGGGGCGTGCATGGCGTGCGGACCCGTGCCGATGTTGATCGCCTGATCGCCGAATTGCCCGATGTGCGCGACGTGGTGGTGATCGGCGGCGGCTATATCGGACTGGAGGCTGCGGCCGTGCTGACCAAGTTCGGCAAGGCGGTGACGATTGTCGAGGCGCAGTCGCGTGTGCTCGCGCGTGTCGCGGGCGAGGCGCTGTCGCGCTTCTACGAGGCGGAGCATCGTGCGCATGGGGTGACCGTGCGGCTGAACGAGAGCGTAGCCTGCATCGAGGGGGAGGGCGCGATCACCGGGGTTCGGTTGGCGGACGGATCTGTCCTGCCCGCGCAGATGGCGATCGTCGGCATAGGCATCATCCCCTCGGTCGAGCCGCTGGTTGCGGCGGGAGCGACCGGGCAGAATGGGGTGACCGTCGATGCGCAGGGTCGGACCAGCCTGCCGCATGTCTTTGCGATCGGCGATTGCGCGGCCCATGCCAATGACTTCGCCGACGGCGCGGTGATCCGGCTGGAGTCGGTCCAGAATGCCCATGACCAAGCGACGATCGCCGCGCGGACGCTGATGGGCAAGGAGGTCGCCTATCATGCGGTGCCCTGGTTCTGGTCGAACCAATATGACCTGAAATTGCAGACGGTGGGCCTCTCCGCGGGCCATGACCAGGCGATATTGCGCGGCGATCCGGCGACCCGCAGCTTCTCGGTCGTCTATCTGCGACAAGGCCGGGTGATCGCGCTGGATTGCGTCAATGCCATGCGCGACTTCGCCCAGGGCAAGGCACTGGTCGCGGACGGAGCGATCGTGCCGGTCGAGGCGCTGGCAGACCCCGGCCGCCCGCTCAAGACACTCTGGCCGGTAACCAGCGCCTGACGTTTCCAAACAAGCACTTGCTCCGCGAGGCATCGCTATGTCAGACTTAATGCAAAGGTTTGCAGGAGAGGTCTGATGCGCTGGCGCAATGCGATTCTGGCGGGTGTGGGTTTGGTGGCGCTCGCAGCCCCTGTTTGCGCGAAGGTGACGGCTCCGGCTGGCGCCAGGGTCTTTCGCCTGGATGGCGGCGGGGTGACCTATGCCATGGGGGTGGACGAGAAGGGCTATCTCCAGCCGCTATATTGGGGCGCATCGCTGGCGGATGGGGATCCGCTGGTCTCGGGGGATCCGGTCAAGACTGGCGATCCCATCGTCCTGAAGGCGCCGGGCGAATTGTCGGGCTTCGACCCCGCCGGTTCGGTGACACTTCAGGAATATCCGGGGCAGGGGGAAGGGCTGGTCAGCGAGCCGGGCGTCAAGGCGCTGTTCGCCGATGGCAATCGCGACCTCGTCCTGAAATATCGCAGCCACAAGACCAGCGGCGAAACGCTGACCGTCGAACTGGCGGATATTCGTCGGCCCCTGTTCGTCACCCTGACCTATAGCATCGATTCCGAGACCGGCATCGTCGCGCGCTCTGCCAAGGTGCGCAACGGCGATGCCAGGCCGGTGCGGGTCGATCAATTGGCGGCGGCCGTCCTGTCGCTGCCGGTCGGGGATGACTACCGGCTCCATTATCTGACCGGGCGCCACGCCGCGGAGTGGACGCAGAAGACCGTGCCCGTCGAGGCGGCGGCGACCGTGCTGGAAAGCCGTCGCGGCTCGACCGGCCATGGCAACAATCCCTGGTTCGCGATCGGGCGCGAAGGGCTGACCAGCGAGGTCGATGGCCCGGTCTGGTATGGCGCGCTCGCCTGGTCGGGATCGTTCCGGATCAGCGTGGCGTCGGACAATCTCGGCCGGGTGCGGATCGCGGGCGGGTACAACCCCTATGACTTTTCCTGGACGTTGAAGCCGGGCGAGACGCTCGACACGCCGGTCTTCTATGCGGGATATTCGGACAAGGGGCTGGGCGGCGCGTCGCGGACCTTCCACCGATTCGAGGTTGCGCATATCCTGCCGCATGGGGACAAGGCGCGCCTGCGCCCGGTCCTCTACAATAGCTGGGAAGCGACCGCCTTCGACGTGACCGAGGCGGGGCAGATGGCGCTGGCGGAGAAGGCCGCGAAGATCGGCGTCGAGCGGTTCGTGGTCGATGACGGCTGGTTCGGCGCGCGCAATAGCGACAAGGCGGGGCTGGGCGACTGGACGGTGAACCCGACCAAATTCCCCAACGGCCTCAAGCCGCTGATCGATCGGGTGAAGGGCCTGGGCATGGACTTCGGCCTGTGGGTCGAGCCCGAGATGGTCAATGTCGACAGCGATCTCTACCGCGCGCATCCCGACTGGGTGCTGAACTTCCCCGATCGCCCCCGGACGGAGGGGCGCAACCAACTCGTCCTCAACCTCGCGCGTGCGGATGTCCGAGACCACCTCCTGGCCGTGCTCGACAAGCTGGTCAGCGAGAACGACATCGCGTTCCTGAAGTGGGACTATAACCGCAACTGGACCGAGGCGGGCTGGCCCGAACAGCCGGTCGCCGACCAGCAGCGCGTCTATGTCGAATATGTCCGCAACCTTTATTACATCCTGTCCGAATTGCGGCGGCGGCACCCGAAGCTCGAAATCGAAGCATGTTCGGGCGGCGGCGGCCGTGTCGATCTGGGCATCATCGGGCTGACCGACGAGGTCTGGCCATCGGATAACACCGACCCCGCCGACCGGCTGACCATTCAGGACGGCTTCACCCGCGCCTATCCCGTGGCGGTGATGATGGCATGGGTGACGGACAGCCCCAATTGGGCGAATACCCGCGTGACGAGCCTGGACTATCGCTTCCTGTCGTCGATGCAGGGAGGGCTGGGGATCGGCGCGAACCTCGATAAGTGGAACGCTACCGACTTCGCAACCGCCGCCAAATGGGTGTCTGCCTACAAGACGATCCGCGAGACGGTGCAGCGCGGGGCGCTCTACCGGCTGGAGTCTCCGACCGGCGACAATGCCACCGCGGCCACCATGTATGTCGGTCGCGACCGGCGGCAGGCGGTGCTGTTCCAGATGCTGCATTCGTCGATGTGGCGCGACAATCCGGCGGCGATCCATGCGCAGGGGCTGGACCCGGCGCGGGTCTATGCGGTCAAGATGCTCGATGGCTCGGCCCGGCCTGCGGGGGTGCCGGAGCGGGCCTCGGGCGCCTATTGGATGAACCGCGGGCTTCGCGCGCCGCTAAAGGGCGATTATGTCGGCGCGGCGTTCGTGTTCGAGGCGGTGAACTGATCGGGGGGGCTTATGAAAGTGACGGGCCGGATGGTGGTGACGGCGTGCCTGCTCCTGGCGGGATGCGCCACGACGACCAGGGAAAAACCCCTGCTGACCAATCGCGCCTTGGGCCGTGCGGCAGCGAAATGCCATGTGAAGTCGCTGGGCGTCCATTATTCGCGCACGGGCAAACTTCCTTATGGGGATTATCTGATCCCCGCGTCGGAGATCGATGCGGGGCCGAATGAGCGTCCCAGCGCGGATTGCATGCATGATGCCCTGAAAGGGTATCGCCGCGACTATCTGGGGCAGGTGGAGCATGAGCCTGGCACGCGGCCTCCGCCACGGGATTGAAGAGTCCGGCGTCGCTGGCTACTGTGAGGGCGCTTGCCGTGAGGTCCCATGATCGACGTTCAACAGGCCGAGATCGCAAACGTGCCCGGCGCCGCACCGGTCGCCGGTCCGGTGGTGACGATCCCGCGCCAATGTCCTCCCCAAGCTGCGGACGGCGAGATCATCGTGTGTGGGCGCAAGGACAATGAGCAGTTTCGGCTTCGTCCTATTCCAGCGCCGCCGCCCGATGGACTCTTATCCCGTCCCCTCCGCGTCCAACTGGCGCCGGGGGTATCATTCGGGTTTCAGCGCGGCGGTGGCTTTGGCCTGCGAACCGAATTCGGACCGGGCAAAAAGTCGGGGCAAGAAGAAGAGTGACGCACGGCTGCGTCGTGGCGGAATTGCCCTTCCGCCAATCCCCGCGCCTGCCGACATAGCGTCGTTACCGCGCCAGCGCGCGCTCCGTATCCTCTCGCGCCTGATCGACCAGCACGATCGTCGCTGCGCGCGCGGCGGCGGCGTCGGAGTCCGCGATGGCGGCGAAGAGCTGTCGGTGCTCAGGCATGGAGTCGCGGGGCAGGCGGGTACCGCGATGCTTGTAGAGCGTGGTCCAGCGGACGGCGGCGCCGATGCTTCCCGACAGGCTGATCAGCAATTCGTTGCCGGTCGCCTCCAATATGATGTTGTGGAAAAGCTGGTCGGCGGCGCGGCCCTGTTCGGTGTGCAGGCCATGGTCGCCCATCGCCTCCAGTGCGGCGCCCATGCGTGACAATTGGCGGGTGTCGCGCTTCACGGCGGCCAGTTCGGCGGCGGCGGGCTCGACGATCAGGCGCAGCTGGAAGAGGCTCTGAACGAAGCCCGCAGGGGGTTCCCCCTCGAACATCCAGGCGAGCAGTTCGGGGTCGAGCAGATTCCATTCCAGCCGCTCGCGAACCCGCGTCCCCGCCTTGGGCTTGCTGACCACCAGTCCCTTGGCAGACAACATGCGCAGCGCTTCCCGCACCACCGAGCGGGACATGCCGCGCTGTTCGGCAATCTCGACCTCGCCGGGCAGGGTCGATCCGGTGGGAATTCGTCCGGTCACGATGGCGACACCGATATCCCGCGCCAGGGCGCTATGGGCGGGTCCGCGTCGCTTCAATGTGGTCACTCGGCTGTTTCCTCTCCGAAGGGAAGGGCTTGGGCGCGCCTTTGTCAGACCTTTCTATGGGCCATGATCGCGAAAGGAAAGCATGGCGTCATGTGGGCGACCGGGGCTCCGGCACTTGTGGCGTCAATGATATAATGTAACAGGATTAAATTCGGCCAGTTGCCCTGACGCATCGATCACGGCACGATGGGCCATCAACCGATCCATGAGGGGATCCGTTTTCATGACGTTGCGTAACCTTCTGCTTGCCGCCAGCGCGCTTGCGATCCTGACTCCCGCCGCCGCGCAGCAGCGCACCGAGGCGTCGACGCCGGTCAAGGTCGTGACCGACTCCACGGTCAGCGACATTCCTGCCCATTTCACGCCCCCGACCGACATAGCCGAGCGCGATTACGACAAGCGCGAAGTGATGATCCCGATGCGTGACGGGACCAAGCTCTACACCGTCATCGTCGTGCCCAAGGGCGCGGTGAATGCGCCGATCGTGCTGACCCGCACGCCGTATAACGCCGCCGGTCGCGCCAAGCGTTCGGACAGCACGCGGATGATCGAAGCGCTGCCGCTGGCCGACGAGGAATTCACCAAGGCGGGCTATATCCGCGTCTATCAGGACATTCGCGGCAAATATGGATCGGAGGGCGATTATGTCGTGACCCGCCCTGTGATCGGTCCGCTGAACGCCACCAAGGTCGATCACACCACCGACGCCTATGACACGATCGACTGGCTGGTGAACAAGGCCAATCTGCCCGAATCCAATGGCCGGGTCGGGATGATCGGGTCCTCCTATGAAGGCTTCACGGTCGTCATGGCGTTGCTCCATCCGCATCCGGCGCTGAAGGTCGCCGCGCCCGAAAGCCCGATGATCGATGGCTGGATGGGCGACGACTGGTTCCATTACGGCGCGTTCCGCTATGCCAATATCGGCTGGATCGGTTCGCAGACGGGCTACAAGGGCGAAGGCAAGGCACCGCCGAGCGGCGGCTTCGACGATTACGAAAACTTCCGCACCGGCTCGGCGAACGACTGGGCGAAGAAATCGGGATATGATCAGCTCCCCTTCTGGCAGCGTATCGTCCAGCACCCGTCCTATGATTTCTACTGGCAGGGCCAGGCGCTCGACAAGCTGCTGGCGGCCAATCCCTCTAACGTCCCGACCATCTGGGAACAGGGCCTGTGGGATCAGGAGGATATGTACGGTGCCATCACCTCCTGGGAGGCGCTGAAGGCCAAGGGCAAGCTGGGCAATAATTTCCTGGTGATGGGGCCGTGGCGGCACAGCCAGATCAACCGGACCGGCACCAGCCTGGGTCCGTTCCAGTGGAATGGCGACACCGCCAAGCAATTCCGCGAGGATATGGTCCTGCCGCTGTTCAACCAGTATCTGAAGGACGGCCCGGCGGCCAATTTGCCCAGCGCGGCCATCTACAACACCGGCGAGAATCACTGGGACAGGCTGTCGCAATGGCCGCTGGCCTGCCAGTCGGGATGCGCCGCGCCGCTGACCCCGATCTATCTCGCGGATGACAAGGGGCTGAGCTTCGACAAGCCGGGGGTGGGGGCGGACGCCTATGTCTCCGATCCCGCCAACCCGGTGCCGCATCTGTCGCGCCCGGTGAATTTCAACGACGGGCGCTGGGGCGATTGGCTGGTCAGCGATCAGCGTCATGCCGATGGCCGCACCGATGTCGTCACCTACACCACGCCGGTGCTGACCAAGGCGGTGCGGGTGTCGGGGGCTCCCATCGCTGACCTCTTCGCGCGGACGACCGGCACCGACGGCGATTTTGTCGTGAAGATCATTGATGTCCTGCCCTCGGAAAATGCGATCGATCCGAAAATGGGCGGCTATGAACTGCCGATCAGTCTCGACATCTTCCGGGGCCGCTATCGCAACAGCTTCGCCAATCCGAGCGCGATTCCGGCGGGCAAGGTGCAGGAGTATAAGTTCCGCCTGCCGACCGTGAACCATGTGTTTAAGCCGGGGCACCGGATCATGATCCAGGTTCAGTCCAGCCTGTTCCCGCTCTACGACCGCAATCCGCAGACCTTCGTGCCGAATATCTTCACGGCGAAGGCCGGCGATTACAAGAAGGCGACGATCACGATCGAGCGCGGCGGCGCCAATGCCAGCCGTGTGTGGCTGCCGGTGGTTCCAGTCGATCAGTCGGCAGTCATGGCGCGCTGATCCACACGGGCGGCGACCGGGGGCATTGGCGCCCGGTCGCCGCCCAGGCTTTCGACTTGCCCCATATCAGCGAGATGCCCCTTGGAGGCTCCTGCCGAGAGCGCTATCTTGGGTGAGTGGTTCTTGCCCCGCCATTGACCCCGCAACTGCCCCTGACCGGTGATGCGATCGCGACGGCGGGCACCGATTCCGCCGATCTGCGGCGCTATCTGGCGCTGGTGACGGCGGCGACCGAGCGGCTGATGGCCGCCGACGATCCGGCGGCGATGATCGATTCGCTGTTCGCGCTGATCCGGGACGAACTTCGCCTCGACATATTCTTCCATTTCCGCCGCGATGGCGACGCGACCCGGCTGGAAACATCGGGCGGGCTGACTCGCGCCGAACGGCATCAGGCCGCGCTGCTCGATGTCGATGACTCGGTGTGCGGACAGGTGATGCGCGAACGGCGGACGCTGCACCTGATCGACGTTCAGCACAAAGACGATCCCTGTACCGGCTTCGTCCGGTCGCTGGGGATCGAGGTGTATATCAGCATGCCGTTGCTGCACGGCGACGAGGTGCTGGGCTCGCTGGGTTTCGGTCGGCGTACGCTGCGGCCTTTCGACGAGGAGGAGCGGCGGCTGCTCCTGCTGCTGTGCCATTATGCCGCGCTGGCGCAGCATCGGTTGCGGATCGAGGAGGCGCTGCGCCATGGGATCGATACGCAGGCCCGGCTGCTGGCGGAGTTGAACCACCGCGTCCGCAACGCTTTGCAGGTCGCGATCGCGCTGGTGTCCCACGAGGTGCGCTCGGCCGCCGACCCCGCTGTTCGGACTGCTTTGTCGCGTGCGGCGGAGCGATTGCAGGTATTGGCAAGTGCGCATCGTCCGCTTTATGCCACCGCCGATCCGGGGCTGATCGATCTGCCCGCTTTGTTCGGCGATGTGATCACCCAGTTGCGGGGCGACGTTCCCGCGGGGACCATCCACGCCCCCCTGCCTCTGGCCGTTCCTATCGAACGGGCGGTGGCGGCGGCGCTGTTGCTCGACGCGCTTCTGGAGGATGGGGCGGCGCTGCCCCGGATCGTGCTGAAAACCGAAGGC
The DNA here is from genome assembly GCF_025371035.1 of Sphingomonas sp. LC-1. GTDB lineage: Bacteria > Pseudomonadota > Alphaproteobacteria > Sphingomonadales > Sphingomonadaceae > Sphingomonas > Sphingomonas sanguinis_E. Next base: position 128,110 of record NZ_JANZXB010000013.1, read on the forward strand.
GCCGGTGGGAACGAAATGCTGCGTATCTCGTTTCAGGCGTCCGGTTGGGGGAATGCCACGGACCTGGTCGAACGGAATCGGCTGGTGTCCCGGCTGTGCCATCAACTGCGAGCGACGTTGACGAACGAGGATGATGGGTGCCTGATCTTGGTCATGCCGCATGACGGCGGCGAATATGGGCACCGCCGCGCGCATCAGTGACGATCCATCGTCCGACGAGCCGCTGAACCTCCTGGTGATCGAGGATGAGGCGTTGGTCGCGATGCTGGTCGAGGATGCGTTGACGCTTCACGGCCACCGGGTGATCGGGATCGCCGATACGGTGGCGGCCGCCATGGCACTGGCCGAGCAGGATCGCCCCGATTTAGTGTTGTGCGATGTAAAGCTGGCCGATGGCGACAGCGGACTGACCGCCGCGCAATTGCTCGCCGATCGCGGTATTCCCTGCATCTTCCTAAGCGGCAATTGCCCCGATCGCGGCGGCCATCCGCTGGTCATCGGTTGTATCGCCAAACCCTTTCGAGCGGGCAGCCTGGGAGCGGCGGTTCGGGCGGCGCATCAGGTGGCGATGGGGCAAACACCAGCCGCAGCCCCGGCAGCCCTGAGATTCTACGGCGAAGTTCGCTGACCCCATCGGGTGGGCGGGCGCTATGTCACCACCGTCGCGGCGTCCGGTGGGCCTTCGATCCGCGTCTCTATCGCCTGTTCCAGCTTGTCGAGAATTCGCCCGAACTGATCGGTATCTTCAGGCGACAACAGGCAGAAGGCCTGCTCCACCAGTTCGCGGCGCAACGGCTCGGTCTGAAGGATGACCTGTCGTCCCAGATCGGTGATGTCCAGCCGCTTGGCCCGCCGATCGATCGGATCGGCCACACGTACCACCAGCCCGTCGCGCTCCATCGTGTCGATCGCCTGGGTCACCGTGCGCGGGGCCAGCGCGAACCATTCCGCGACATCCGCCGCGCGCACCGGCGCATTGTTGGCGATGAAATGCAGCATCTTGGTCCGCGCCAGCGACGCGCCCTGCGCGGCCATGCGTCGGTCGAGCAGGCGATGGAGCCGCAGATAGATACGGCTGTAGCGAAGGGCCAAGGCATCGAGATCAGGCATATTATGAGGTAACTCAATAAATGGTCTTGCCTTATTGTGCAAGTGCGAGCAAATGCACCATCAAGTTCTATTGATTCCATCGACAGGGAGGCCTGGATGGCCGACGCTAACCAAGTGCAGGGGCAGGACGCAGGCGAGCAGGATACCGCCGAAGCGGAAGACAAGACCCCCGTTTCGCCCGGCAAGAAGCGGCGGATTCGCATCATCCTGCTGGTCGTCGCGGCGGTCGCGGTAATCGGCGGCGTGTTCTGGTACGCGAACTACAAGAGCGTCGGCCAATATATGCAGGCTACGAACGATGCCTTCATCCAGGCCGATGCGGTGACGATCGCGCCCAAGGTGTCGGGTTATGTCGACAAGGTCTTCGTGGCCGAGAACCAGAATGTCCAGGTCGGCCAACCCCTGCTCCAGATCGACACCCGCGACTATCGCGCCCAGACCGCGCAGATCGAGGCGCAGATCGGCGTTGCCCAGGCCAATGCGCAGGGCGTCCAGGCGCAGATCCGCGAGCAACAGGCCGCGATCGACCGCGCCCAGGCCGAACTCCGCGCCGCGCAGAGCGATGCCGCCTTCGCCCAAGCCGAGGTGACCCGCTACACCCCGCTTGCCGCGTCGGGGGCGGAAAGCCGCGAGCGTCTGTCGCAGCTTCAGAACCAGGCGCGCCAGGCCAATGCTCGTGTCGCGAGCGCCTCCGCCGCGCTTGCCGCCGCGCAGCGCCGCGTGGGGACGCTCAATGCACAGGTGCGTCAGGCCCGCTCGCAGGGTCAGGCCGCCCAGGCGCAATTGGATGCCGCCGAGGTCAATCTGGGCTCGACCCTGATCCGTTCGTCGATCGCGGGCCGCGTCGGCAACAAGACGGTACGCGTCGGCCAGTTCGTCCAGGCGGGGACCCGGACCATGTCGGTCGTGCCGGTCAACCAGCTTTATATCAACGCCAACTTCAAGGAAACGCAGCTGGGCCTGATGCGCCCCGGCCAGCCGGTGAAGATCGAGGTCGATGCGTTGCCCGGCGTCGAAATCCATGGCCATGTCGAGAGCGTGGCACCCGGCACGGGCGCGCAATTCTCGTTGCTGCCGCCGCAGAACGCGACCGGCAACTTCACCAAGATCGTCCAGCGCGTGCCCGTTCGTATCGCGGTCGATGCCGATGCGCAGACCCGCGCGCTGATGGTGCCGGGCATGTCGGTCGAGGTGACGGTCGACACCCGTTCCGCCAAGGGCACACTGAAGCGGATCGCCGAGCAACAGGACCAGCATAACGACGCCCAGGCGGGGGCGCGGGGCCGGTGAGCGCCGCTGCCGCCGCCTCGCCCAAGGGCGGGAAGGCCGGATCGGCCGCCCAGGCGGGCGGTCCGCCGGCCAAGGCCGACCTGACCGCCTGGCTGGCCGTCGCGGCGGGCAGCATCGGCGCGCTGATGGCGACGCTCGACATCTCGATCGTCAATTCGGCACTGCCGACCATCCAGGGCGAGATCGGCGCCAGCGGCACCGAGGGGACGTGGATCGCGACCTCGTATCTGGTCGCGGAGATCATCATCATCCCGCTATCGGCCTGGCTGGAGCGGCTGCTCGGTCTGCGGACCTTCCTGCTGATCGCCTCGATCCTGTTCACCGCGTTTTCGGTGGTGTGCGGACTGTCGACCAGCCTGACGATGATGATCGTCGGACGCGCGGGGCAGGGGATCACCGGCGGCGCGCTCATCCCGACCGCGCTGACCATCATCGCCACCCGCCTGCCGCGCGAGCAGCAGCCGATCGGCACCGCCTTTTTCGGTGTCACCGCGATTTTGGGGCCCGTCATGGGGCCGTTGATCGGCGGCTGGCTGACCGAGAATGTCAGCTGGCACTATGCCTTCTTTCTCAACCTGCCGGTGGGCGCGATCCTGGTCACGCTTCTTCTGGTCGGTCTACCGCACCAGAAGCCGCACCTGTCCGAACTGGCCAAGGCGGACTGGCTGGGCATCGCAGGACTGGCGCTGGGACTGGGCGGCCTGACCGTCGTCCTCGAGGAAGGGCAGCGCGAGCAGTGGTTCGAATCGCGCGAGATCATCGAGCTGACGATATTGTCGATCTTCGGCTTCGCCCTGTTGTTCGCCGGGCAATTCGTCGCCTCGCGTCCGGTCATCCGCCTGAAGCTGCTCCTCGACCGTCAGTTCGGCAGTGTCGTCATCATGGGCATCGTGCTGGGCATGGTGCTCTACGGCACCTCTTATGTGATCCCGCAGTTCTTGGCCTCGATCGCCGGCTACAACGCCTATCAGGCGGGCAAGGTCGTGCTGCTGAGCGGCATTCCGAGCCTGATCATGATGCCGTTCACCCCGATCCTGATCAAAAAGGTCGACATCCGTATCGCAGTGGGGCTGGGGCTGGGCATCATGGCGCTGAGCGCCGGGATCGACACGGTGCTGACGGCGGACTCGACCGGCAGCTCCTTCACCGACTCGCAGCTGTTGCGTGGCGTCGGCACGATCCTGGGCATGTTGTTCCTGAATCAGGCTGCGATCTCCTCCGTGCCGCCGTCGCAGGCAGGCGATGCCGCCGGTCTGTTCAGCGCGGCGCGCAATCTGGGCGGCTCCTTCGCGCTTGCCGGGATCGCGACGGTGCAGGATCAGCGCAGCTTCCTGCACGAACGTCGCCTGGAGGAATCGCTGGCGGCCAATTCGGGATCGACCCAAGGCTGGGTCGACGCGTTGACCCAGCAGTTCGGCAGCGCCGATGCCGCGCTGCGCATGATCGGGAATACGATCCGGCAACAGGCGTTGGTCATGACCTACAACGACCTGTTCTTCATCCTGTGCGTCGGCATCCTGATGGTGATGCCGCTCGTTCTGTTCCTCCGCCCGCTGCCCAAGGGCGGCCCCGTGGCGATGCACTGAGGCTCATGATGGCCAAGAAGCTTTCCCTCGTCCCGCTCCTTTTGCTGGGGGCCTGCACCGTGGGCCCGAACTATGCCGGGCCCCCCAAGGCCATCGGATCGGCCGCGACGCCGCCTGCCGGCTTCGCCCGCGCCGATGCGACGGTGGCGACCGCCGCGCCGGCCGTGGCGGATTGGTGGACGACGCTGAACGATCCCATGCTGACCTGGCTGGAAGACCGCGCGCTGGAGGCCAATCCCAATGTCGCGGTGGCGCAGGCGCGGTTGAAGCAGGCGCGTGCCTCGCTCCGGTTGGAGCGCGCCAACCAGGCCCCCAATGCCAATGCCAGCGCGACCTATCTTCACGCTGATCTGCCCGGCCTGAACCTGGGCGGCAGCCAGTCCGGCGAAGGGCAGGGTGGGGCCGAGGGCGGCTCCGGTGGCGGAAGCTCGAGCGGGCAGAGCGTCGACTTCTTCAACCTGGGCTTCGACGCCAGTTGGGAAATCGACCTGTTCGGCGGACGGCGTCGTACCGTCGAGGCGGCGCGCGCGAGTGCGGCGGCGGCGGAGGCCAATGTCGCCGATGCGCAGGTGTCGCTCAGCGCCGATGTCGCACAGGCCTATGTCGGGCTTCGCGATGCGCAGCAGCGCCTGATCCTGGCGCGCGAGGCGTCGCGGATGCAGCGCGATACGCTGAAGCTGACCGAGCAGCGCTTTGCCAAGGGCACCGCCTCGCAACTGGAGGTCGAGCGGTTGCGCAACCAGGTGGAGAGCACCGATGCGCAGATCCTGCCGCTCTCGGCTTCGGTCGAAACCTATCTCAATGCGCTCGCGATCCTGATCGGCGAGGCGCCGGGCACGCTCGACCAGCGGCTGGGCCAAGCCGCGCCGGTTCCGTTGCCGCCCGCGCAAGTGGCAGTGGGCGACCCGACCGCGCTGCTGCAACGCCGCCCGGACATCCGTGCCGCCGAGCGCAATCTGGCGGCGCAGACCGCGAAGATCGGCGTGGCGGAAGCGGCGAAATTCCCTCGCCTTAACCTGATGGGGATTATCGGCATCGGCGGCACCTCGCTCGACGCGCTGACCGATCTCGACAATCTGGTGACGCTGGGCGCGCCGATGCTGCAATGGAACGTGCTGAACTTCGGGCGTGCCAATGCGCGGGTCGGCCAGGCCGAGGGCGCTCGCGACGAGGCGGAGGCGCGCTATCGCGGCGCGGTGCTGGCGGCGCTGCGCGATGCGGAAGACTCGCTGTCGCGCTTCCGCGCGCGGCGCAACACGGTCGCCACGCTGGCGCGGGCCAAGGCGTCGGCGGATCGCTCGGCGGTGCTGATGCAGCAGCGCTATCGGGCGGGGGCGGCGACCCTGATCGATACGCTGGATGCCGAGCGGCAGCGGGTGGCGGCCGAACAATCGCTGTCGCAGGCGGTGGCCGGGCTGACCAACGACTATGTGGCGTTGCAGAAAGCGCTGGGTTTGGGCTGGCGCGCGCCGCAGTCATAAGGCCGGCATTTTTCCTCCCTGCAAGGGGAGGGAGACGAGCAAAGCTGGTGGAGGGGTAACCTCGCTGATAGTGACACCCCTCCGTCAGTCCTGCGGCCTGCCACCTTCCCTTGCAGGGGAGGAACAGGACGCGGTCAGGCCCCCGCCTTGGCGATCCGTTCCCGTGCCTCGCGCTCGATCGTCTCCAATTCATCGACCGTCTGGACCAGCGCGGTCATCTGCTGGCGAAGTTCGTCGACCCGCTCGCGACAGCGTTCGGCCAGTACGCGCATCTGTTCGACATGCTGCGGATCGGCGTCGTAGAGCCGCAGGAATTCCTCGATCTCGCGCAGCGAGAAGCCCAATCTTTTGCCGCGCAGGATAAGCTGCATCCGCCCCGTCTCGCGCTTGGAATAAACGCGCGCGGTGCCGACGCGGCGCGGTTCGATCAGCCCGCGATCTTCATAGAAACGCAGCGTCCGTGTCGTGACGCCCAAGCTGTTCGCGACTTCCTGAATGCCGCGCAGCTCCTCATTGTCCCCCACCGTCTATTCCCCCACAGGCCGCGCCGCCGTAGCCGCCGCCTTCGCCATTTCTTGTTAGCGTCCGCGCTCGTGGTGTAATTTCCGGTGTAGATTGAGGCGATCGCATGGGTGGGGCATGCCCCACCCATGCGAATTCGATCTCGGTGGCCACCGGGCTCATCGGTAAGGTGGAGTTACCAC
>NZ_JANZXB010000014.1 GCF_025371035.1 Sphingomonas sp. LC-1
TTCGGTCGCCTCAAGGACTGGCGCCGCGTCGCAACCCGATACGATCGCTGCCCTACCGCCTTCTTTTCCGCCATCACCCTCGCTGCCACCGTCATCTTCTGGCTGTGATCAACGAGTCCTGACCCTAGCAAATTGTAACTTACAACTAGGTAAAGCGATAAATATTGTAGTAATCTTTTGCACTCGAGTTTATAAGATGAGCCATGGCATATCATAACTATGCTTCGGACTCGCTTGTGCAAAAGCTGAGTGCCGGAGGCGCTAAGCTTTCCGGCGCTCAATATATCTATAATGAGAATGAAGCGGTCCAGAAATTTGAAGGAATAGTTTCTCAAGTAAATGAGATAATTAACGGACTTTTTACATTCGCAGAAATTCGCGGTAATGTAAAATTTGCTGTTGCTGGCAAAAACTACTCGCCTTTTCAGGTTTCTTGCCTTGGTAATGATGATTTTGTTATTCTTATTGATCACGACGCATTTTGCTATCTTGCGAATTTATGCGCGCGAGTTCAAACGCTTGAGCCTCTGGCAAAATTCGTAAACGCTGAACAGAAAGTAATTAATCGCGATTATAAGGGGAAGTATCTTCTTGATATTGCGAAAGATATTGCTTTTTATCCTGAAAATATCTCAGAAGTGATATCGGGATATGTTCATATGACCATATTCCAAGCCGCACTTATGCATATCATAGCACATGAGTATGCTCATATCTTGCATGGCCATTTTGATTTTTTAAACTCTACGGAATTTCTAAAATTTGCAGAGAATGATGAAGACAAGGCGCTGACGAGGCGAGCGTTGGAGATGGACGCTGACAGTTCGGCTGCTTCTGCTGTCTTCGACATGTTCGAATCTTTTATACATGGTAGGATAATTAGAGGTGATTGGATTGACGGTGTCGACGATAAATTGATTAGATCGCATTATCTGACCGGATCATTTCTTTCTGTGATATATCTGGAATGTTTATCGTCAAATCTAAATCCCAAATATCATCCAATTGGATTTGCGAGATTTCTTACGATTTCAGACGTTTTGCCGTTCATATCAGTGGGATGTCCTTTGAGCACGTCAAATTAATTGAGGGTGCTCGTAGTCATATCGCGGAATCTTTTGCAATCTTAAGTGGGGGGCTGGAACATCTCTGGCATCCTATGGCGGCAGATACTATCATTTATGAGGATGGGAAAACGCCTGTTGCCCTTTATACGGGCATGGGCATTGCGGAGGGGTATTCGCACATTGATCCCTTGCTTCGGCGCTGGTCACGCATAAGACCCGAACTTGCAATCTTTCAACGTGGCGGAACGCTGGCTCCGGCTCAGGCTGAACCGATTTAGCAACATGCAAAATGTGATCGGAAATACTGCCGGGAAGGATTCGGTGTTTCTATGTCGACGAACATTTAGACGGGTGTAAAGCGGGACACTCGCTGGGAGCCCCGAATAGAAAACGGCCCGTTCTTCCCATCGGAAGAACGAGCCGTTTCTCTCAAGCCGTAAGGCAGATCAGCGAGCGCTGGTCTCGACGCCCGCGCCCAGTGCGCCACGGGCTTCGTCGGTCGTGAAGGCGACCTGGGTGTTGCCGGTCGTGCCGGTCACGCGGTGGCCCTTCACGACGAAGCGGAACGGCTCGGCGCCGGGATAGCGGCGGCCTTCGATGACGGCATGGCCGTTCTCGGTCGAACGGGTGTAGACATAGGTGCTGCCCTCATGGACGAAGCGCTGTTCGCCTTCGGAGGCGATTGCGCCAACGGCGGGGACGGCGGCAACGGCAGCGGCCAGGATCAGGATGGTCTTGCGCATGATCGAAACTCTCTCGCTATAGGGCGTGGAGCCGGATCAGGTCCTCTCGCGCGTTTTCGCGCTTAACTTTCGTATACCGAATTATTGCATCGCAGCATGAGCCGCAACTGCAAAGGGTTTCAGGGCAATTGCATTCGGCGCAATCGCTGCGTGCGGCGGCCAAGGCATGATTTGAAGCGAGGCTCCGATTTCGCTAGAGCGCAACGCTTTGCTACCCCGATCGGACGATGTGATGACCCTCTACACCCGCTTTGCCGCGCATATTGATGCGGCGCTGGACACGCTGGTCGCCGCCGGCACGCTGCCCGGCGGGCTGGATCGCCGCAATGTGACGGTCGAGCCGCCGCGCGATGCGTCGCATGGCGATCTCGCCACCAACGCGGCGATGGTGCTGGCCAAGCCCGCCGGCACGAACCCGCGCGCACTGGCCGAGGCGATCGCCGCCGAACTGGGCAAGCTGGACGAAGTGGACAGCGTGTCGGTCGCGGGGCCAGGCTTCCTCAACATGCGGCTGACCGATGCGGCATGGCGCGACGAGCTGGCCGCGATCCCGCAGGCTGCGGGCGATTATGGCCGCTCGACGCGCGGGAATGGCGTGACGGTCAATATCGAATATGTCTCGGCCAATCCGACGGGCCCGATGCATATGGGCCATTGCCGCGGTGCGGTGGTGGGCGATGCGCTTGCCACGTTGCTGGAGTTTGCCGGTCACAAGGTGATCCGCGAATATTATGTCAACGATGCGGGCGGCCAGGTCGACGTGCTCGCCCGCTCGGCGCATCTCCGCTACCGCGAGGCGCTGGGTGAGACGATCGAAATTCCCGAAGGCCTGTATCCGGGCGAGTATCTGAAGCCGGTGGGCGCGGCGCTGGCCGCCGAGTTCGGCGACCGTTACGTGTCGGCGCCTGAGAGCGAATGGCTGATCCTGTTCCGCACCCGCGCGGTGGCGGCGATGATGGCGATGATCCGCGAGGATCTGGCGCTGCTGGGCATCCATCACGACCTGTTTTCCTCCGAGGCCGAGTTGCAGGCGGCGGGCAAGCCCGAAGCCGCCGAGGCGGAGTTGCGCTCGCGCGGTCTGGTCTATGACGGCGTGCTGGAGGCCCCCAAGGGCGAGACGCCCGAGGATTGGGAGCCGGTCGAGTTGCCGCTGTTCCGCTCCAGCCAGTTCGGCGACGATCAGGATCGCCCGATCAAGAAGTCGAACGGCGCCTGGACCTATTTCGGTGCCGACCTGGCCTATCACTATCAGAAGGCGCAGACCGCCGATCAGCTGATTGACATCTGGGGCGCCGACCATGCGGGCACCGTCAAGCGGATCGTCGCGGCCGTCGAGGCGCTGACCGGCGGCAAGACCAAGTTCGACGTCAAGTTGGTCCAGATGGTCCGCCTGCTGCGTGGCGGCGAGCCGGTGAAGATGTCCAAGCGCGCGGGCAATTTCGTGACGCTGGCCGATGTCGTGCGCGAAGTCGGCAAGGATGTGGTGCGCTTCACCATGCTGACCCGCCGCGCCGACGCGCAGATGGACTTCGACTTCGCCAAGGTGGTCGAGGCGTCGAAGGACAATCCCGTCTTCTACGTGCAATACGCCCATGCCCGCATCGCCTCGCTCAAGCGCCGCGCGGCCGAGGCGGGGATCAGCCTTGAGAATGGCGGTGCCGCCGATCTGTCGCTGCTCGATGCGGAAGATCTGGGTCTGGTGAAGCTGGCGGCGCAATTCCCGCGCATCGTCGAGACGGCGGCGGCGGCGCGCGAACCGCACCGAATCGCCTTTTACCTTTACGACTTGGCCGCTGCCTTCCACGCGGCGTGGAATGTCGGCAACGATCGCCCCGATCGCCGCTTCCTGATCGCGGAGAATCCCGACGTCACGCGTGCGCGTCTTTTCCTCAGCGATGGGATCGGGCAAATCATTCGTAACGGTTTGGCGCTCATGGGTGTCGAAGCGGTTTCGGAGATGAAGTGATGGCGAACGAGATGGACCTGCGCGGCTATGACCAGGACGAGGATCGTCTTCCCTGGCTGGAAACGGTCGAGCCGGACGAGCCGGAGGGGGTTGCCATCGGCAAGGTCGTGGCGCTGGTCATATTGGGCCTGGCGTTTCTCGCCGCCATCGGCTTCGGCCTGTACAAGTGGCAGGCCAATCGCGCGGCGGCGGATGGCGGTGGCGCGCTGATCACGGCGCCCGAAGGCGATTACAAGGTCCGTCCGTCCGATCCGGGCGGTCTGAAGGTCAAGGGCGAGGGCAATACGGCCATCGCCACCAGCGCGGGCAAGCCCGGTGGCAATGGCGCGATCGATCTGCGCGCGGTGCCCGAAGCGCCGATGAACGGCACGCGCGTCGTCCAGAAGCCTGCCGAGCCCAATGGCGGCCGCAACGCGGTGGCGCAGGTACCCGAATCGGGCGGCAAGCTGGTCGCTCCCGCGCCCGTCACAGCCGCCCGTGCCCCCGCCGCCACTCCGACCGGCAGCGGCGCGATGGTGCAGCTTGGCGCCTATCCCAGCGAGTCCTCGGCCAATGCGGCCTGGGATCGCTTCTCCAAGCGCTTTTCCTATGTCGCGGCGCTGGGCAAGGTGGTTCAGCCGGTCGCGTCGAACGGCAAGACCCTGTACCGCCTGCGCGTGAACGCCGGGTCGGCCAACCAGGCCGCCGACATTTGCGGTCGCCTGCGCGTGGCGGGCGAAAGCTGCTTCGTCGCGAGCTGATCGATCACGCCCCCCGGTCCGCATCGGCGGGCGGGGGGCCGGAGTGTGCATCCATGATCCCCGTCATTTTCGGCCTGTCGGGCCCCGTGCTCACCCCCGACGAGCGCGCCTTTTTCGCGTCGGTCGAACCGGCGGGCTATATCCTGTTCAAGCGCAACATCGTCGATCGCGTGCAGTTGCGGGCGCTGACCGACGCATTGCGCGCGCTGGCGGGGCGCGACGATCTGGCGATCCTGATTGATCAGGAAGGGGGCCCCGTCGCCCGCATGAAGCCGCCCCACTGGCCCGCTTTTCCCGCCGGTCCGGTCTTCGCCAGACTGTACGAGGCCGCACCCATGTCGGCGATCCAGGCGATGCGCGCCAATGGACAGGCACTGGGCCTGATGCTGCGCGAGGTGGGTATCACCGTCGATTGCGCGCCGCTGCTCGATGTCGCGCAGGCCGATACGACCGAGGCAATCGCCTGTCGGACCTATGGGGCCGAGCCGATGCAGGTCGCCGCGCTGGGTCGCGCGATGCTGGAGGGGCTGGCGGCGGCGGGTGTGGTCGGGGTGGTCAAGCACATGCCCGGCCATGGACGCGCGCTGGTCGATTCGCACCATCTCCTCCCCACCGTCACCGCGAGCGAGGCAGAGTTGGAGGTCGATCTCGAACCCTTCCGTACGCTGGCCAGCGCACCGATGGGCATGACCAGCCATATCGTGTTCGAGGCCTGGGATGCCGATCGTCCCGCGACCCTGTCGCCGGTGGTGATCGATCGCGTCATCCGGGGGCGGATCGGCTTTGACGGCCTGCTGATGAGCGACGACATCGACATGAAGGCGCTGAGCGGCACGGCGGGCGAAAAGGCGGCGGGAGCGCTGGCGGCCGGGTGCGATGTGGTTCTCGATTGCTGGGCGCGGATGGACGAGATGGTCGAGATTGCGGGCCGCGTCCCGGCGATCGGCGACGCGGCCCGCATGCGCCTGGACCGCGCCATGGCGAGCGTCGGCGCGGGCGAGGGGGATTTTGCCGAATTGATCGCCCGTCGCGACGCCCTGCTGGCGCTGGCGGGGTAAGCCGCCGATCCTTCCGCCGACGCGGGGGGCGGCGCTCCATCGTCATCGCCTCGCGATGCCACCTTCCAGCGGCGACAGAGGGGATTTTGTCGGTCGCCCCCATCTCGCGTTCCACCCATATCGCCGCTAGGGTCCCGCATCATGACGGGGGAACAGCTGACGCTCGATCTGGAGGGGTGGGAAGGGCCGCTGGACCTGCTGCTGTCGCTGGCCCGCTCGCAAAAGGTCGATCTGCGACAGATTTCGATCCTCGCTCTGGTCGAACAATATTTGCGCTTCGTCGATCGGGCGGGGCGGATGCAGTTGGAACTGGCCGCCGATTATCTCGTAATGGCGGCGTGGCTGGCCTATCTCAAATCCTCGCTGCTGCTTCCGCGCCAGCCGGAGGAAGAGCCTGATCCGGAAGACATGGCGCTGCGCCTGCAACTCCGCCTCGAACGGCTGGCGGCGATGCGCGAAGCGGGGGCGCGGCTGATGGCGCGGGACCGGCTGGGCCGCGACGTCTTCCCGCGCGGCGCGCCCGAGGGGCTGGCGGTACAGCGCAAGGCGATGTGGCAGGCGGAGCTTTATGATCTGATTGCCGCCTATGGCCGGATCAATGCCCGGACGCGCCCGGTGATGCATGTCGTGGCGGATCGGCAGGTCATGACGCTGGAGGCCGCGCTGGAACGGGTCTCGATGCTGGTCGGCAGCCGGGTGGAGTGGTCCGCGATCGAAACCTTCCTGCCCGATGGCAGCGAGAGGTTGAGGCGATCCGCGCTCGCCTCCAGCTTCCTCGCGGTGCTCGAACTCGCACGACAGGGCAAAGTCGAGTTGCGCCAGGCCGCACCCTTTGCCCCGCTGATGATCCGGCAACCGGCATGAGCGGGATCGACCCGACCGTTCGGGCGGTGGAGGCGGTGCTGTTCGCCTCGCCCGAGCCGATGGGGATCGATTCGATCCGCGCGCATGTCGGCGTCGGCCAGCGCGGCGGCGACATACGATCGGCACTCGAGACGCTGGAAGCGCAATATCGCGGGCGCGGCATCGTGCTGGTCCGGCGGGCTGATCGCTGGCATTTCCAGACCGCGCCCGATCTGGCGCATCTGCTTCGGCGCGACCGGGAGGAGACGCGTCGCCTGTCGCGCGCCGCGATCGAGACGCTGGCGATCATCGCCTATCACGAACCGGTCAGCCGCGCGGAGATCGAGGCCATTCGCGGTGTCGCCATTTCCAAGGGGACGTTGGACGTTCTGATGGAGGCGGGCTGGGTCCGTCCGGCGGGTCGACGCGAGGTGCCGGGGCGGCCGCTCATCTATGCGACGACGCCCGCCTTCCTTCAGCATTTCGGGCTGACCAGTCGGCGCGACCTGCCGGGGATCGAGGATTTGCGGGCTGCGGGCCTGCTCGATCCTGTCGATCTGGCGCTGGAGCGAATGGGCGACGACGACCTGCCCGACAACCCGGCGGAGTCGCAAGGCGAAGCCCGGAAGGCCGATTGATCGCTTTCCTTTGCGTCATGGCCGCGTCACAATGCCTTGCCACGGCTTTGGCATGTCCGCTGACGGCCGTTCGCATCGCTCAACCATTGCCGCTGGCGATGCCAAGGCCTAGATAGACTATAGATTCCTAGGAGACGCGCCATGGGCAGCTTCAGCCCGATTCACCTTCTCGTCCTCGCGGTCGTCGCGATCCTTCTGCTCGGCGGTGGCCGGTTCTCCAACCTGATGGGCGATGTCGCCAAGGGTGTGAAGAATTTCAAGAAGGGCATGGCCGAGGAAGACGAGACGCACGCCAAGCCGTCCGCCCGCATCGAGGCGCAGAAGTCGGCTGAGCCCGCCTTCGACCGCGATGGCGAGCGCGTGCGCGACGATCGCTGATCCGGTTCGCCTTCTAACACCGGATCTCCATGTTCAACATCGACTCGAGTGAGTTCCTGCTGGTCGCCATCGTGGCGCTGGTCGTGATCGGTCCCAAGGATTTGCCCAAGGCGATGCGGGTCGTCGGCTATTGGGTGGGCAAGGCGCGTGGCGTCTCGCGGCAGTTCCGGCAGGGCTTCGACAATATGGTGCGCGAGGCCGAGCTGGAAGAAATGGAAAAGCGCTGGGCGGCGGAAAATGAGCGCATCATGCGTGAACATGCCGCCGACGCGCCGCCCACTTCCCCGCTCGTCGACACGCCTTCCGCTTCCGAGGCCACCGTCCAGGACGGGGCAAGGACGGAGCATGGGGACCATAGCGACCAACCGGTCATGGTCGAAAAGCCCGTGGTCGCCGCTGCGCCGGTCGAGACCGCACCTCATGCCCCGCGTCCCAATGAGGGGGCGGCGTCGTGAGCGACGATCATGACGAGATCGACGCCAGCCGCGCGCCCTTGCTCGACCATCTGATCGAGCTGCGCCGGCGCCTGCTCTATTGCATCGTCGCGATCGCCCTGGGCTTCGGCGTATCGATGTATTTCTCGGAGTCCATCTTCGGCTTCCTTGCCAAGCCGCTGCTCGCGGCGGGGCAGGGCAAGCTGGTCTATACCGAGATTTTCGAGGCCTTTTTCGTTCAGGTGAAGGTGGCGTTCTTCGCCTCGGTGATGATCGCCTTCCCAGTCATCGCCAACCAACTGTGGCAATTCGTCGCGCCGGGGCTGTATCGCAAGGAAAAGCGGGCCCTGCTGCCCTTCCTGCTGGCGACGCCGGTGCTGTTCCTGATGGGCGCGGCGATGGCCTATTATATTGCCATTCCGATGGCGCTGCACTTCCTGCTGGGCTTTGACGGCGTGGTCGGCGGCGTGCGGCGCGAGGCGCTGCCCGCCATCGGCAACTATCTGTCGTTCATCATGCAGTTCCTCTTCGCCTTCGGTCTGGCGTTCCTGCTGCCGGTGCTGCTGATGCTGCTGGAGCGGGCGGGGATCGTCACGCGCAAGCAGCTGATCGGCGCGCGGCGTTACGCGATCGTGGCGGCGACGGCGATCGCGGCCGTGTTGACGCCGCCGGACCTGATGTCGCAGGTGCTGCTCGCGGTGCCGCTGATCATCCTGTACGAGCTGGCGATCATCGGCATCTGGTTTACCGAGCGCTCGCGGGCAAAGCAGCTGCCGGACGAGGAAGCCGACGCGACGGCTTGATCGCCTCGGTTTTTTTTGAAAAGGGGCTCGACAAACGTCGGGGCCCTTTTTCTTTGTGATGAGAGCGGGGCTTGGCCTTCGACGTCGCTCGGGCTGAACGACTTTTGGGGGCATGAGCGCTCCGCGTCGCGCTGTTCCGCCTGAGCGACGTCGAAAGACATGGGAAGAGCCCTCGAACATCGCCCACCCCCGAAGGCTCCCGAAAAAGGAAAAGGGCCCCGACGCTGTCCGTCGAGACCCTTTGCCGTTCAGCCGGGTGAGTGGCTTATTTGGCGTCGTCCGCCGTCTTGGCGACGGTGTTGCCCGCCGAGCTGACGTCGCGGCCCACGCCCTCTACGGTGTTGCAGGCGCTGACCAACAACGCACCGGCGACGATCGCCAGACCCATGAGCTTACGCATTCTCTGTCTCCTCTACGAAATCCGTCTCGGCCCAATGCCTCAACACGGCATTCGTTCCGGTGCTGTCACGGACGACGGAGGCTGTCGCTTAAAAAAGATTAAGGCCTGGAAGCGTCACCGGGGGGGGAGGGTGGACGCTTCCAGGCCTATGGCTTGGACAGCGAGAGCGGGGGGGCATAAGTTCGCTATCCGAAGAGCAGAACCCATCGCCGGGCGGTCGGTTCCCGGCATTTTCCCGCAATCGCGAATCTTTTTCGAAAAAATTCAGTCGCGCCCGACGATCGGTACGGCAATCTCATAAGCGCCGGTCAACGGATCGTGATGCAGCGGTGCGCGAAGCTGCCGAGCCAACCCTTCCATCACCCGGCCATAGCGCTTGCCGATCAGGTGACGAAGCTCGTCGGTTTCCACCAGCGCGCGCGAGACGACCCGGACGACCGCGCGCCCTTCCTGCTCGGCCGGCTTGATCGCGACGCGGATCTGGGCCGCAGGGTCGCAGTTCATCGCCAGTTCGATCGTCTCGGTCACCAGAAAGGCGACCGCGACCGCCACGTCCTGATTGACCAGCAAGGGCGCGACGTCGAGCGAGATGCCGATCCCGGCGGCATTCTCCGGCGCGGTGGCGCGAATATTGGCCGCCAGCTCGCCTATCATGGTCCGCAGGTTCAACCCGCGATTTTCCTCCAGTTCGGCAAAGTGATGGCGATGTACCACGGCCAGCGCGTCGACTCGCCGCTGGATCGAGGAATAGGCGGCCATCGCCTCCGGCCCGGTCGCGCCGCGCGCATGGAAGTTGATCAGGCTGGAGATGACCTGAAGGTTGTTCTTGACGCGGTGATGGACCTCGCGTGTCAGCTTGGTCTGGCGGACCAGCCCTTCGGCCAGCCCTGCCTCATGGGTGGCCACGGTCCGGGTGATCGCCTCGAAGGTATCGGCCAGATCGCGGATTTCCTGCGCCGGTGCGGCCTCGACCCGGCTGATGTCGAGAACCTCGCCGGGTTGATAGGCGGCGACGATCCCCCGCAACTGGCGCAACGGGCGGATCAGCAGACGGTCGACGACGAACCACCCGATCAATACTGCCGCCAGCCACATCAGCAGCGGAAGGGCGAGGGCGACGATCAGCGAGGAGGTGATGGGCGCACTGGGGGCCGATGTGCGCAGGACGAGACCGGCAATGCCCAACTCGGTGCGTATCGACTTCACCCGTTCCAGCGGCCCGCGCTTCTCGCCCTGTTCCAGCAGCAGCGATTCGCCGTCCAGCTCCAGGGCGGAGACGATCGGGTCGCTGTGATTATTCTGTTCGATCAGCGACTGAAGGAACGGCAATGGGAAGAAGGCACGCGCCTGGGCCCGGCCACCCTGATGCGCGACCGACAGGACCAATCCGTTGCCGGGCAAAATGTCGGCGCCGATCGGGGAGCCGTCGACAGGCATCGGCACGGCGGAGGGCAGGGGCACGCCGCACAGCGTCCGTCCCGAGCGATCGGTGATCAGGAATCGCGCGCCGGTCAGCGATTGCTGGGCGAAGACGCCCTGCGCCCGCGCACAACTGGGCATGTCGAGCGGGTCCTGGCCCATGGCGCGCACCGCGACGCGCAGCGCGGTCATGTCGCCCATCAATTCGGCAGCGATGGCGCGCGCATCCTCATTAGCGGCGATCCGCAACCGGCCGCTGGCCTCGCTATCGGCAAGTCTTGTCGTCTGGAGCGTGGCGAAGACCGCGATGGCGGCCAGGATCAGCAGGGTGCCGCCGAGCACGAGCACCAGCTTGGCACCCGTCGTCAGGCGGGGCGGGGCGGGGCGGAGGCGTTCGACAGCCTCGGTCTCTTGGGGAGGGGCACTGGCCATGCGGCCGGACGTCAATCCAGCTTGCTGAGAAGGTCAAGCATCTCGTCAGGAATCTTTTCGTTGACGGTCTTTTGATACGCCTGGCGAAGTGCCGAGCCCGCATCCTTCTCGCCACCCTTTTGGGGTGCGGATGACGGCGTCTGCTTCGTCTTGTTGCCCAAACTCAAAATATCCCCCTGAAACGACCCACCAAGCGGGGCAACCGACATGTCGACGCAGTATGGCGCCGCCGGTCGGCGTTACGCCAAGAGCCATAGTTGATGTGGCGATGAAACCAAATTCGATCTTGTTGGTTCCCGATGCGATACGAAAAAACCGACGGCCGGTTCGATCCGGCTCGGCCATAGGGGATTTCGGGAAACGGCATTGAAAACCGGCGCGGGGGCCAGCACATGAGTCACCGCGAATACCTCAGGGAGTGATTATTACCCATGTCGCTTGGACAGCAGCTTGCGCCCCATCTTCCCTTTCTGCGGCGCTATGGCCGGGCCCTGACGGGCAGCCAGATGCACGGCGACAAATATGTTCGCGCCACGCTGGAAGCGATCGTCGCGGCCCCCGACCAGTTTCCGCGCGAAGTCGATCCGCGCCTCGGCCTTTACCGTATGTTCCAGGGCATCTGGTCGTCGGCCAATTATGACGAACTGGACCGAGAAGGCATCGATGCCGAAGGCAATGAGGGCGTCGCCCGCGCGCGTCTGGCCCGGATGACGCCGCTGTCGCGTCAGGCGCTGCTTCTGACCGCGATGGAAGGCTTCACGCCCGAAGACGCGGCCTATCTGATCGATGTCGAGCCGAGCGAGGTCGAGGCGCTGGTGTCCGAGGCGCTGGCCGAGATCGAGAAGCAGACCCGCGCCCGCGTCCTGATCATCGAGGACGAGCCGATCATCGCGATGGATATCGAGACGATCGTGCGCGATCTGGGTCATGAAGTGACCGGCGTCGCCGTGACCCGCGACGAGGCCGTGGCGCTCGCCATGGAAGATCGTCCGGGTCTGGTCCTGGCGGACATCCAGCTCGCCGACGACAGCTCGGGCATCGATGCGGTCAAGGACATTCTGGCCGAGTTCGAGGTGCCGGTGATCTTCATCACCGCCTTCCCCGAGCGCCTGCTGACCGGCGAGCGGCCCGAGCCGACCTTCCTGATCACCAAGCCGTTCCAGCGTTCGACCGTGAAGGCGGCGATCAGCCAGGCTCTGTTCTTCGATCAGACCACCATTCCCGCCGAATAAGGTCTCTAACGGCAACGCGTTTCGGTTACGGACCCAAAACGGTTTACAGGCGTTGAGGTTGACATGGCTGATCCCAATGAACCCATTCATGTCGCCAAAGAGGATGCCCGGGCAGGATCGACGCCGCATGTCACGCGGTACATCCTGCCCATATCGCTGGTCCTCGTGATCGTGATCTTCGCCTTTCTGGTGTTGCGCTGACGCGAGGTCGCCCGATCAGGGCTCTGACACGACTGGCTATTTCTGGGCCGGTACCTTATATTTCGAAGCGGTCGTGTGTTCGGCCGCTTCCGACGATCGGATTTTCATGACGCAGCCACTGACTCGGGACGAAATCGAGGACGACGCACCCGTCGAACACGTCGCGTTGCCCGACTCCGAATTCAAGGCGGAACTGGCTCGCGTGATTCCGCATCTTCGCGCCTTTGGCCGCTCGCTATCGGGCAGCCGCGATCTGGCCGACGATCTGGTGCAGGAAACGCTGCTCAAGGCGTGGGCCGCGCGCAAGCGGTTCCAGGCGGGCACCAATATGCGTGCCTGGACCTTCATCATCCTGCGCAACCTCTATCTGTCGCAGATGCGCCGCGCGCGCTTCAAGGGCGAGTGGGACGATCTGGTCGCCGACCGCATCCTCGCCGCGCCTGCCAGCCAGGATCGCCATGTCGAACTGGGCGATATGCAGCGCGCGTTGATGCACTTGCCTCAGCCGCAGCGCGAGGCGCTGATCCTCGTCGGCGCGGGTGGCTTCGCCTATGAGGAGGCGGCGGAAATCTGCAATGTCGCTGTCGGCACGATCAAGAGCCGCGTCGCGCGGGGCCGCGTCGCGCTGGAGGCGATCCTGACCGAAGGCTCGTTGCCCTCGCGTCGCGAGCATGAAACCGACAGCAGCAAGACCGCGCTCGACAGCATCATGGGCGATGTCGATCAGTTGAGCGGCGGGCGGTAAATTCTGCCGGCCATGGTGTTCCGACCGCCTCGGCCACCGGGTTGGGGCGGTCTTTTTGTGTCCGGCCGTGGCGATGAATGATCCGTCCTTCGGTTGGGAAGGCGCGGCAGGGCGGTTCGCCGCGCTCCGCTCCGATATAGGCCGCAACGTCGTCCTCCACTGGGCGACGCATATCCCAACCGGCGGTGCGATTCTCGATGTCGGCTGTGGGACCGGCCTTCCGGTCGCACGAGCGCTCAGCGATGCCGGGTTTTCCGTTCATGGCGTCGATCCCTCGCCGACGTTGCTCGCAGCCTTCCGTCGCAACGTGCCGGGAGCTTTTGCCGCCGAGGAACCGGCCGAGACCAGCCGGTTCTTCGATCGCAAGTTCGAGGGGATCGCCGCGATCGGCCTTCTGTTCCTTCTACCCGAGGACCGACAAGGCGAAGTGCTGCTGCGGATCGCAAAGGCCATGAAAGCGGGAGGCCATCTGCTGTTCAGCGCACCGGAAATACCCTGCCATTGGGATGATAGCCTGACGGGGCGCCGATCTTGTTCGCTGGGCAAAGCAGAATATAGCCGCATACTGACAAATGCGGGCTGTTCGGTTCTAGGCAGCTATCGCGATGAGGGCGGCAATCATTATTGCCATGCCACCCGATCCGAGGATCAACCGTTCTCCGGCGAATAGGCTTTCGCCACGCCGCACACACGATCCAGCCGTGCGAGCAACCGAACCCAGGGATCGGGCAGCCGCGAAGGCTCCGAAAAGGCGGAGCGCAACGCGAAGCCAATATCGTCCACGCGGCGCGGCGCGGGAACGAAGCGGATGTCGCTGGTCCAAGGCTCTGTACTCGTCATACGATCATAACGATCTATGGCTTGACAGGTTCAAATTATTATGAAGCGATCTTCGTAATGATTTGGAAAGGCTTGGTCCATTCTATGCCGTTGGGATAGACGGTGGGAATGAATATGCCCCCGGTGACCGACCCATTCGCGACCCTGCCCGACGCTGTCGGTCGTGCCCGACGCCATTCGCCATTCCTCGCCATGCTTCTGGATCGGGAACCCGAAATTGCGCGGCTGGCGGAGCAAGGGCGGTTGCCGACAGCCATTCCCGTCGACCCGGATCTTCCGGTCGCCACGGCGCTGCGTCGGGAGCGGCGGGCGCTCGCGCTGACGGTGGCGCTGGGCGATCTGGCGGGGTTGTACGACCTGACACAGGTCACGCACCGGCTGACCGACTTTGCCGACCGAGCGCTGACCCGCGCGATCCGCGCGGCGATCGAGGAGCGGACGCCGGGCGCGGAGCCGGTTGGATTCGCCGCCATCGCGCTTGGCAAGCAGGGCAGTCGGGAACTCAACTATTCCTCCGATATCGATCCGATCCTGATCTTCGACCCCCAGACATTGCCGCGTCGCGCGCGCGAGGAGCCCGAAGAGGCGGCGGTGCGAATCGGCAAGCGGGTCGTCGAACTGCTCCAGGCGCGCGATGGCGATGGCTATGTGCTTCGCGTCGACCTTCGCCTGCGACCTTCGCCGGAGGCGACCCCGATCGCGATCCCGGTCGAGGGCGCGATCGCCTATTATGAAAGCCAAGCGCTGACCTGGGAGCGGGCTGCGTTCATCCGGGCGCGAGCGGCGGCGGGGGACGTGGCGTTGGGCCAGCGCTTTCTCGACGCGATTCGTCCGTTCGTGTGGCGGCGCGCGCTCGACTTCGGGGCGGTGGGAGAGATTCGCGATCTTACCCGGCGCATCCGCGATCACCATGCCCAGGGGCAGGCCATGGGGCCCGGCTATGATCTGAAGCGCGGGCGCGGCGGCATCCGCGAGATCGAGTTTTTCGCGCAAATCCATCAACTGATCCATGGCGGACGCGATCCCGCGCTTCGTGCGCCTGCCACCCGCGATGCGCTGGCCCGCCTGGCCGAGGCGGGGCGGATCGATGCGGGGGAGGCGGCGGCATTGTCCGACGCCTATGTCCTGCTCCGCACGATCGAACATCGCGTGCAGATGATCGACGATCGCCAGACGCATCAACTGCCGCTGGGTGATGGTCTGACCCGTGTGGCGCAGCTTCACGGCTTGGCGGATGGGGATGCGCTGGTCGCGATGCTGGCGCCGGTAACGGCGCAGGTCGGGCGGTTCTACGACGCGCTCGACGCCGATGAGCGACCGCGCTTGCCGCATGATCCGGTGTTGCTCCACGAACGGCTGATTGCGGCGGGGCTTCGCGATACGGAGGCAGCGGCGCGGCGGATCGCGGCGTGGCGTGGCGGCGACTATGCCGCGCTGCGCAGTCCGGCCGCTCGCGAAGCGCTGGACGCCGTGCTGCCGACTCTGGTCGAGGCGCTGGGCGAGGCCCCGGACCCCGACGCGGCGTTGCTGAAGCTCGATTCGCTGTTCGAGCGGATGACGAGCGCGATCAACATCTTCCGCCTGCTGGAGGCGCGGCCCGGACTCGCCAGCCTGACGGTCGCGATCCTCAGCCATGCGGCCCCCCTGTCCGCCGAGCTGGCGCGTCGTCCGGCGTTGCTCGACGGATTGATCGACGCCTCCGCCTTCGATCCGGTGCCGGCGGTCCCGTTGCTTGAACGGGCGATGCGCGGGGGTGAGGCGCGGCAGGACTATCAGGATCGTTTGGACCATGTCCGGCGCGTGGTGGGCGAATTGCGCTTCGCCCTGGGCGCGCAGATCGTGGCGGGCCGCGCCGATCCGCTGGAGGTCGCGGGCGGCTATGCCCGCGTGGCCGAGGCGGCGGTGGGAGTGCTGACCCAGGCGACGGTGGACGAATTCGTCGCCGCGCATGGCCGGGTGCCCGACAGCGAACTCGTCATCCTGGCGCTGGGGCGGATGGGGGGAGCGGCGCTGACCCATGCGTCGGACCTGGATCTGGTCTATCTCTTCACTGGCGAGTTTTCCGCCGAGTCCGACGGGCCCAAGCCATTGGGCGCGACGCTATATTATAACCGGCTGGCGCAGCGGGTGACGGCGGCGTTGTCGGTGCCGACACAGGCGGGGCCGCTCTATCCGGTGGACACGCGGCTCCGGCCATCGGGAACGCAGGGGCCTTTGGTCGTCTCGGTCGCGAGCTTCGCCGGCTATCAGCGTCGGGATGCATGGACCTGGGAGCATATGGCGCTGACCCGCGCCCGGCCCATCTTCGGTTCGGTCGAGGCGCGCCAGGCGGTCGCGGCCGTCATTGCCGATGTGCTGAACGGCAACCGACCCGAGCGGGACGTAGTGGCGGAGGCGGGGGAGATGCGGGCCGAAATGGCGCGGCACAAACCGCCGCAGGGGCCGCTCGACGTCAAGCTGGTGCCGGGCGGACTGGTCGATCTGGAGTTCGCGGTGCACCGCACGCAACTGGCCCATCGGGCCGGGTTCGACCCCGATCTGGGCCGAGCGATCGCGGCGCTGGTGGGGCAGGGGCTGATGCCGCCGGGCATGGCGCGGGCGCATGACGTGCTGACCCGTGCGCTGGTCGCCTTTCGATTGCTGGTGCCCGATGGCCAGGAACCGCCCGAGCCGACCCGCCCGCTGATCGCGCGGGCTATGGGGTTGCCCGATTGGGACGCGGTGGTTGCCACGCTGGAGGCGACGCGGCAGGAGGTCTCGCAAGTCTGGCAAGGAGGATAGGGCGATGGAACAGGGCGATGCGATCCCGGCGGTGACGGTCACGACGGCGGCGGGTGAGCCATTGGCATTGAGAGAATTGGCCGGGCCGCTGGTCGTCTATTTCTATCCCAAGGACGACACTAGCGGCTGCACCCGCGAGGCGCAGGACTTCACCGCACTCGCCCCCGCTTTTGCGGATGCGGGCGTGCGGGTGATCGGCATGTCTAAGGACAGTCCCGCTAAGCACCGCAGATTCGCCGAGAAGCATGCGTTGACCGTCGAACTGGCAAGCGACGAGGACGGTGCGGCGTGCGAGGCGTTCGGCGTGTGGGGCGAGAAAATGCTCTACGGCAAGACCTATATGGGGATCGAGCGCGCGACCTTCCTGTTCGGCCGCGATGGGCGACTGGTGCAAAGCTGGCGCAAGGTGAAGGTACCCGGTCATGCCGAGGCGGTGCTGGAGGCGGCGCGCGCGCTTTCATGACGGGATCGATCGCCACGGCCTGCGCGGCGGTGCTGCGCGAGAGCGATCCGCTCGCCAAGGTCCGGCTGGCGCGTGCGACCGCGCGGGCCTGGCGGCGGGGGGCGCTGGCCCATCGGTTCGACGCCGCCATGCCCGATTCGCCGGGGCGCCCCGATCGGCCCGAGCTTCTGCCCCCCAACCGCATGCCAAAGCGGGGGCGAGGGGGATCGGAAAAGGGACGGATCGCGCTGCTCCATGCGCTGGCGCATATCGAATTTTCGGCGATCGACCTGGCCTTTGACGCCGCGGGGCGGTTCGGCGAACAGTTTCCGCGTAGCTTCGTCGACGACTGGATTTCGGTGGGCGCGGATGAGGCGATGCACTTCGCGGTTCTCCACCGACGCCTGCGGACCCTGGGGTCGGGCTATGGCGAACTGCCCGCCCATGCCGGCTTGTGGGAGGCTGCCGAGGAGACCGCGCACGATGCGATGGCGCGGCTGGCCATCGTGCCGATGGTGCTGGAGGCGCGCGGGCTGGACGTGACGCCGGAGACGGTGGCCCGCTTTCGCGGCGGTGGCGACGAGGCCTCGGCGCGTATCCTGCACCGCATCTATACCGACGAGATTCGCCATGTCGGTTTCGGCGCGAAATGGTTCGGCTATCTGGCCGCCGGGCATGATATCGAACCCGCCGCGCATTGGCAGATGCTGGTCCGCCGCCATTTCCGCGGGGCGGTTAAGCCACCGTTCAACGTTTCGGCGCGCGAGTCAGCCGGTTTGACGCGCGATTTCTACGAACCCCTTGCGGACATGGAACCCGGACAGGCACAAGCTGAGCGTCTGTAACGCGGTGGGGCTGCGAAACAGGATTGGATGGGACAAAGCCGGCAAACCCGACTGCGGGGGCGCTCGGCGTAAGCATGTCGGGGTTCGATGAAGCAGCTTCAGTTCTCGGGGAAATCGATTGCCTCGTGCGCCCGATCCGTCCTTGCCACCGCCGCCGTCATCGCGCTGACCGGCAACGCCGCGCTCGCGGCTTCCTCGGCCCCCATAGGCCCCAAGGCACCGCACCATGCCCCGACCGCTGTCGGCGGTGAGTTCATTCCGGCCAATAGCAGCGAGGCTTCGGCCGACCTTCGCACCGACCAGCAGTTCCGCACCCTGTTCCAGACCTGGAAGAAGATGGACACGCTGCAAAAGGGCGTGATTGCGATCCCATCGGTCCATCCGGTCGAGAAGCTTCAGTTCACCAGCAATTTCGGCATCCGTTCGGACCCGTTCCGGGGCACCGCCGCGATGCATGCCGGGGTCGATATTCCCGGCCCGGTCGGCACCCCCATCTATGCCACCGCCGACGGCATCGTCGATCATGCGGGCTGGCAGGGCGGCTATGGCAATCTGGTCGAGGTCAATCATGGCAAGGGCATTGCGACCCGCTATGGCCATCTCTCCAAAATCCTGGTTGCCGACGGCACGCGGGTGAAGCGCGGCCAATTGATCGCGCTGATGGGCTCGACCGGGCGTTCGACCGGCCCGCACCTCCATTATGAAGTCCGTATGGACGGCCATGCGGTCAATCCGGTCCCCTTCCTGACCACTGGCGACTATCTCACCGCGTCGCAGGATCATGCGATCCACCAAATTCCCGTTTCCACCGATGGCCCCGCCGCGCAGGACTGACGGATAATTCTCTCCCGAAAGGGGGCAGCGAAGCTTGAATAAGGGGTGTCGATGCTCGCGAGGGGAAACTCGCGGGCGTTGACACCCCTTATCCGTTCAGCGAGGTGCGACTTCCGTCTGGCAAGGGGAGGAATAGTGCGACCGGGATTGCCCCTCTCGCCACCCGCGCCTATCTGAACCCTATGGCCACCAGCATTTCCGAAATCGCGCTGACCCCGGCCGCCGCGGCGCGCGTCGCGACGATCGCCGAGCGGCAGAACAAGCCCGCCATTCTTCGCCTGTCGGTCGAGGGCGGCGGTTGCTCCGGCTTCCAGTATAAATTCGGCCTGGCCGATGCCCCCGCCGATGACGATGCGATCGCCCGGACCGATGGCGTCACGCTGGTCGTCGACAGCATCAGTCTGGACCTCGTGCGGGGCGCACAGGTCGATTATGTCGAATCGCTCGGCGGCGCGGCGTTTCAGGTGAAGAACCCCAACGCGGCTTCGGGTTGCGGCTGCGGCACCAGCTTCTCGGTCTGACGTGAAGATCACCACCTATAACGTCAACGGGATCAAGGCCCGTCTGCCTCGCTTGCTGGAATATCTGGCAGAGGCGGACGCCGATATCGTCTGTCTTCAGGAGTTGAAGGCCAGCGACGAGACCTTTCCCGCCGCCGAGATCGAGGCGGCAGGCTATGGCGCTGTCTGGCACGGGCAGAAGAGCTGGAACGGCGTCGCCGTTCTGGCGCGCGGCACCCAGCCGGTGGAGCGGCAGCGCGGTCTGGCGGGCGAGGATGAGGACGAGCATAGCCGTTACCTCGAATGCGAGGTGAACGGGCTGGTCGTCGCCTCGCTCTATCTGCCCAACGGCAACCCGCAGCCGGGGCCGAAATTCGATTACAAGCTGCGCTGGATGGAGCGGCTGGCCACGCGCGCACGCGAATTGCTGGCGGAGGAAGTGCCCGCCGTGCTCGCGGGCGACTATAATGTCATTCCCAATGACGACGATACTTTCTCGGTCCCCGCCATGGCCAGCGATGCGCTGATGCAGCCGGAAAGCCGGGCCGCCTATCGCCGCTTGCTGGCGCAAGGATGGACGGACTCGTTGCGAACGCGCGCGCCCAAGGGCGGTGTGTGGACCTTCTGGGACTATCAGGCCGGATCGTGGCAGCGCGATGCCGGGTTCCGGATCGACCATCTGCTGCTCAGTCCGCAGGCCGCCGACAGGCTGGTCGATGCCGGTGTCGACAAAAGCTATCGCGGCCGGGAAAAGGCCAGCGACCATGCCCCGACCTGGGTGAGATTGCGGGACCAATAGTTCTTCCCTTGCAAGGGGAGGTGGCAGGCCGGAGGGGTGCCACGGCCGGTGGCGTGATCCATCGCAGGCGGTTACATCCCTCCACCACCGCTTCGCGGTAGTTCCCCTTCCCTTGCAGGGAAGGAATTTCCCAAATCCGAGAACGCCGATGCGCTGTGCTGCCGCCCTGATCCTTGTCACCCTAACCCTCACCGGCTGCGGACAACGCAGCCCCGACGCGCGTCTCGCCGATGCCGACGCGCAGGATCGGGCACGCCAGGAAAAACAGGCGAGGGAAATGGTCGAGCAGACCGAGGATCAGGTGCGGGTCAAGATGCTGGAACAGCGCGTCGCGACATTGGAGGCGCAGGTCGCAGCAATGCAGGGCGATCGCAAGCTGCTGGATGCGCAACTGGTCGAGCAGCGGCTCAACCAGATCGAGGCGGGGCGGGTGAGCGCTGTGGATGCGCCGGCTCCGGCACCCTCGGCGACGGCGACGCCGTCCGCGACGCGCGGCCGGGCGAAAATGCCGGCTCCGGCCGCTACGCCCGCCGCGCGCAAGCCGCTGGTTCTGGACCTGCGATAACGGCGCGGCGGGCAAAGGCGCCCCGGTGCGAACGACCGAGGCGTCTGCTAAGGCTTACTTCTTCAGATGCGCCGAGATGAACTTGTTCATCTCGAACATGGTGCACTTGTCCTTGCCGAACACCTTCTTCAGCTTGTCGTCGGCCAGGATCTCGCGCTTGTTCTCCGGGTTCTGCAGGTTGTTGGACTTGATGTAATCCCACACCTTGCTGATGACCTGGCTGCGCGGCAGCTTGTCGTTGCCGACGATCGCGCCGAGTTCCTCGGACGGCTGAACCGGCGCGTGGATGCCGGTGCCCGTGGTTGCGGTGGCCATGTGTTTCCTTCCCTTAATCCTTCTGCGGCCCAGCCGTCGGGCGGGCCGCGCGTGAATCACGCCTTTTTGAGCGCGTCCGCCTTGTGCGCCGCCTTTCCGCCATTGTCACTCTCTACTATGTATTGCGGCTCATCCTTGGAAGCGCGGACGGTGTGGCCCTTGATCTGCGTGTCGCTGGTCTGCTTTTTCAGGACCTTGCCCTCGGCGGTGCCGCCATGGCTGTTCCAAGTGACGCGATCGTCCTTTTTAAATTCGGTCATCTCTGCTCTCCCATCGGGCTGATGCGTATCAATCCACCGGGGCTTTCGTTGGTTGCACGCGAGCCCATGACACGGCATCAGGACGCCATCCAAGGAGACAGGAATTCATGAAGACCCGCGCCGCCGTCGCCTTCGAAGCGAAGAAGCCGCTCGAAATCGTCGAACTCGATCTGGAAGGACCCAAGGCCGGAGAGGTCCTGGTCGAGATCATGGCGACCGGCATCTGCCATACCGACGCCTATACGCTGGACGGCCTGGACAGCGAAGGCATCTTCCCCAGCGTGCTCGGCCATGAAGGCTGCGGCATCGTGCGTGAGGTGGGTGCGGGCGTGACCAGCGTCGTGCCCGGCGACCATGTCATCCCGCTCTACACGCCCGAATGCCGCCAGTGTAAGTCGTGCCTGTCGGGCAAGACCAACCTGTGCACCGCGATCCGCGCGACGCAAGGCAAGGGCCTGATGCCCGACGGCACGACCCGGTTCAGCTACAAGGGCCAGCCGATCTTCCATTATATGGGCTGCTCGACCTTCTCGAACTTCACCGTCCTGCCCGAAATCGCGGCCGCCAAGATCCGCGAGGACGCGCCGTTCGACACCAGCTGCTATATCGGGTGCGGCGTGACGACGGGCGTGGGCGCGGTGGTCAACACCGCCAAGGTCCAGCCGGGCGAGAATATCGTCGTCTTCGGCCTGGGCGGCATCGGCCTGAACGTCATCCAGGGCGCCAAGCTGGCGGGTGCGGGCCGGATCATCGGCGTCGACCTCAACCCCGACCGTGAGGAATGGGGCCGCCGCTTCGGCATGACCCACTTCCTCAATTCCAAGGGCCTGTCGCGCGAGGAGACGATCGCGAAGATCCTCGAGCTGACCGATGGCGGCGCGGACTATAGCTTCGACGCGACCGGCAATACCGAGGTGATGCGCACCGCGCTGGAGGCGTGCCATCGCGGCTGGGGCACCTCGATCATCATCGGCGTGGCCGAGGCGGGCAAGGAGATCAGCACGCGGCCGTTCCAGCTGGTCACGGGCCGCAACTGGCGCGGCACCGCATTCGGCGGCGCGCGCGGGCGGACCGACACGCCCAAGATCGTCGACTGGTATATGAACGGCAAGATCGAGATCGATCCGATGATCACCCACCGGCTGACGCTGGAGGAGATCAACAAGGGCTTCGACCTGATGCACAAGGGCGAAAGCATCCGCAGCGTGGTGATCTTCTGATGTTCAGCCATGTCGTGCTGGGCGCGAACGATATCGCGGAGGCCAAGCGCTTCTACGACGCGATCCTGGGCGTGCTCGGCGCGCCCGAGGGGGTGATCGATCCCTGGGGGCGGCTGGTCTATAGCCATGAAGGCTCGCGCTTCCTGCTCACCCGGCCGCTGAACGGCGAGCCTGCGACCCATGCCAATGGCGGGACGCTGGGCTTCGCGGCGACGTCGATCGAGCAGGCGGACGCTTGGCATGCCGCCGGGCTGGCGCATGGCGGCACCGCGATCGAGGACCCGCCCGGCTATCGCTATCCGCCGGTCGGCAAGATCTATCTGGCGTATTTGCGCGATCCGACCGGCAACAAGCTGTGCGCGCGCTATCTGGTGCCCGCCGCCTGACGGTTCCAAGGGGGGAATGGACATGTACACCCATATCATGGTCGGATCGAACGACATCGCGCGGTCCAAGGCTTTTTATGACGGGCTGTTCGCCGCGCTGGGCGGCAAGCCCGGCATGCAGGACCCGAAGGTCGAGCGTGTCCTGTATCTGCACCATGGTGCGGTGTTCATCGTGACCCGGCCGATCGATGGCCAGCCCGCCACCCACGCCAATGGCGGCACGATCGGGCTGGGCGCGGTCGATCCGGCGCAGGTCGATGCGGCACATGCCGCCGGGATCGCCCATGGCGGCACCGCGATCGAGGGGCCGCTCGGCGAGCGGGACACCGGGCTGGGCAAGGCCTATCTCGGCTATTTGCGCGATCCGGACGGCAACAAGCTCTGTCTCGGCTGCCGCCTGCCCACCGCATGAGCGAGGCTGACTATATCCTGACCCTGGCGTGCCAGGACCGGGTCGGCATCGTCGCCGCCGTGTCGGGCACGCTGGCGGGGATTGACGGGTTCATCCTCGACAGCCAGCAATATGCCGATTTGGAGACGGGGCGCTTCTTCCTGCGCATCGTCTTCACCGGCCAGGGGGCGCGTTTTCCCGCCTCGGTCGAGGGGGTGAGGGACGCGCTGAACGAACCGGCGGCGCGGTTCGGCTTCGACTGGCATGTCGCGCCCGCCAGCGAACGCCCCCGGATGCTGATCGCGGTGTCGAAGGGCTCGCACTGCCTGAACGACCTGCTCCATCGCTGGCGGACCAACACGCTGCCGGTCGAGATCGCCGGCGTGGTGTCCAACCATGACAGCCTTCGCCCGCTGGTCGAGTGGCATGGCCTGCCCTGGCATCACCTGCCCGTCAGCGACGCCAATCGCGCAGAGCAGGAGGCGGCGATGCTCGCCCTGATGGACGAAAGCCGGGCCGATTACCTCGTCCTCGCCCGCTATATGCAGGTGCTGGGCGAGCGGCTGGTCGCGGCGCTGCCGGGGCGGTGCATCAATATCCATCACAGCTTCCTGCCCGGCTTCAAGGGTGCGCAGCCCTATCACCGGGCGCATGCGCGCGGCGTGAAGCTGATCGGCGCGACCGCGCATTTCGTGACCGCGGACCTCGACGAAGGGCCGATCATCGAACAGGCGGTCGAACGCGTCGATCACCGTGCCAGCGTCGACGACCTGATCCGCATCGGCCGCGATATCGAGGCGCAGGTGCTGGCCCGCGCGGTGGCCTGGGTGGGCGAGCGGCGCGTTTTCCTCAATGACAACCGGACGGTGGTGTTCCGATGACGATCGAGACGATTTCGACCTCCAAAGCCCATGGCGGCATTCAGGGCGTCTATGCCCATGACAGCGCGGTAACGGGGACGCGGATGACCTTCTCGGTCTTCGTACCCGCGCATGAGGAAGGGGAGAAACTTCCCGTCCTTTGGTATCTGTCGGGCCTGACCTGCACCCATGCCAATGTCACCGACAAGGGCGAGTTCCGGGGGCCATGCGCCGAGCACCGGGTGATCTTCATCGCGCCCGACACCTCGCCGCGCGGCGAAGGCGTGGCGAATGACGACGCCTATGACATGGGGCAGGGCGCGGGGTTCTATGTCGACGCGACGCAGGAGCCCTGGGCAAAGCACTTCAAGATGCGGAGCTATATCGAACAGGAACTGCCCGCGCTGATCGCCGCGCATTTCCCGGTTGCCGACATGGAGGCGCAAGCCATTACCGGCCATTCGATGGGCGGCCACGGCGCGCTGACCATCGGCCTGCGCAATCCGGATCGGTTCCGCAGCGTGTCGGCCTTCGCGCCGATCGCTGCGCCGGGCCAGGTGCCATGGGGCGAGAAGGCGCTCGGCGGTTATCTGGGCCCCGATCGTGCGGCATGGCGACAGGCTGACGCGGTCGCGTTGATCGAGGACGGTGCGCGGCTGCCCGACCTGCTGGTCGATCAAGGCGATGCGGACCAGTTCCTGACCGAGCAGCTTCGCCCCGAATTGCTGGCCGAAGCGTGCGAGAAGGCCGGGATCGCCCTGACGCTGCGGATGCAGCCGGGATACGATCACAGCTATAACTTCATCTCGACCTTCATGGCCGACCATGTCGCCTGGGCGGCGGAGCGACTGCGCGGCTAAATTCCTGCCCGCTGAGCCAAGCATCCCTCCCTCCCTTCAGCCCGAGCATAGTCGAAGGCCAGGCTGTAACGCCTGAACCCTGGGCGGATACCCTTGGCCTTCGGCTTCGCTCAGGCTGAACGGGCGTGGGGATCAACAGGCAATTTTGCACCGCCGCAATCGATGCGCTATCGCACCGGCTTTGGTATGAAGGACGTGATATGAGCTGCGCCCATGGCGACCCGGAGGATGGCGACCTGATCGGCGAGGACGGCAAGATCGCCGTGCCGCCCCAAGTCGCCGACGCCATCCGCACGCTAATCGCCTGGGCGGGCGACGATCCCACGCGCGAGGGGCTGGTCGATACCCCCAAGCGGGTCGCGCGGGCGTGGCGCGAATATTGCGCAGGCTATGGCGACGATCCGGCCGTCCACCTGTCGCGCGTGTTCGAGGAGGTCGGCGGCTATGACGAGATCGTGCTGCTGAAGGACATCCCCTTCCAGTCGCATTGCGAGCATCACATGGCCCCGATCATCGGCCGCGCGCATATCGCCTATCTGCCGCGCAATCATGTCGTCGGCATTTCCAAGCTCGCCCGCGTCCTGCACGGCTTCGCACGGCGCTTGCAGGTGCAGGAGCGGCTGACGGCGGAAGTCGCCGATTGTATCTGGCAAAACCTGAAGCCGCTGGGTGTCGCGGTGGTGATTGAGGCGACCCATGCCTGCATGACCGCGCGTGGGGTGCGCACGCCCGGTGTGGCGATGGTGACCAGCCGGATGATGGGCGTGTTCCGCGACGACGACCGTAGCCGCAAGGAAGTGCTGTCGTTGATGGGCCTGGGCGGATGACGATCCGCACCGTTCTGGTGACCGGAGCGGCCAAGCGGCTGGGCGCGGTGATCGCGCGCCGGCTGGCGGCGGACGGGCACAGGGCGGTGCTCCATTATCACGGTTCGCAGGACGAGGCGGAAGCGCTTGCCGAGGAACTGGATGCGCCGACGGTGCAGGGGGACCTCGCCGATCTTGATGGCATTGACGCGCTCTTCGCCCGTGCGCGCGACGCGGCGGGCGGGCCGATCGATGGGCTGGTCAACAGTGCATCGGCCTTTGTCTTCGACCGTCCGCCACAGGTGGATGCGGCACTGATGGCAAGGCTCCACGCGATCAATGCCGCCGCGCCTGCGCTGCTGACCTCGGCATTGGCTCGGCAGGACGAGGTGACAGACGGGGCGGTGGTCGATCTCCTCGACCAAAAGCTCGCCAATCCCAACCCCGATTTCTTCGCCTATAGCTGTGCCAAGTTTGCGCTCGCGGGGGCGAACATGATGCTGGCCCAGGCGCTGGGGCCGCGTATCGCGGTCAATGCGATCGCGCCCGGCCTGACCCTGCAAAGCGGCGACCAGTCGGATGCGGAATTCGCCACGGCCTCGGTCAAGAACCTGCTTGGCCGCCCGATCGGTGCGGCGGCGGTGGCGGAGGCCGTGTCCTTCCTGTTGACCGCGCGTGGAATCAGAGGACAGGTCCTCCATGTCGATTGCGGACAGCGCTTCTGCCGCCGCGACGGCGATGTGATGTTCGAGGGGCGGGGATGAGCGCGACCTACACCATCCTGCTCGACGAACTCCGCGTCGCGATGCGCCTGGGCATCCACCCGCACGAGATCGAGCCGCAGCCGGTCACCCTGTCGGTCGCGATGACCGTCGCCTATCCCGCCCCGCCCAGCGCCGACCGGATCGAGGAGGTGCTCGACTATGATTTCCTGCGCCAGGGCATCGTGGCAATGGCGCAGGGCCCCGGTTTCGCCTTGCAGGAAAGCTTGTGCGAAGCGGTCGCGGCGCTCTGCCTGGCCGATCCTCGCGTGGTCGCGGTCCGGGTGCGATCGATGAAGACGGGCATCTATCCCGATGCGCAGGTGGGGTGCGAGATCGAACGGACGCGGTGACGGCGCGTCGTTGTCACGAAAATATCACCGGACTGTCATCAATCTGTTGCGAACGGGGCTGGAGCAGGCCTAAGCCGCCGCCGGAAACAGGGCGGAACGAGCATGGCGATCAAGGCAAAACCTCTCCCGGCGCGCTACCGGGTTGTCGCTGCCATGCTGCTGGCAACCTGCCCGGTTCCTGCGGCAGCGCAGACGGTGCAGGAACTACAGCGTCAGATCGATGAACTGAAGGCGCAGATCAAGGCGCTGACCGACGCGCAGAAAGGGGCGACGGCAGCGGCGCCGCCGCCGACCGCCGCCGCGCCCGCACCCACACCCGCGCCGCAACTGGCGGCATCCACCCCCGCGACTCCCAGCCCGAGCCCACGCGTCGTCGCGGTCGCCAAGCCGCCATCGGCCCGCGCCCCGTGGTATGAGCGGATGCGGCTGCGCGGCTATACGCAGCTTCGTTATAATGCGGTGCTGGACGACGACGAGCCACTGTCCGCCACGGGCTCGCGGCTTCGCTCGGTCCACGACACGTCGATCAACGACGATGGCGGCTTCCTGCTTCGTCGCGTGCGGTTGGTGCTTCAGGGCGACATTACCGACCGGCTGCAACTCTATTTCCAGCATGACTTTGGTGCGGCGGTGAACAACCAGTCGAGCACCGAGCGGCGCGAGAATTTCGGGCAGCTGCGCGACGTCTATGTCGACTGGTTCCTGGATCCCGAACGCCGTCTGCGGTTGCGCTTCGGCCAGTCCAAGGTGCCGTTCGGTTGGGAGAATCTTCAATCCTCATCCAACCGGGTGCCGCTCGACCGATCGGACGCGATCAACAGCGGAGTGCCGGGCGAGCGCGACGTCGGCGTCAATGCCTATTATACCCCCGATGCCGTCCAGGCGATCTGGGACCGGTTGACCAAGAACAAGCAGAAGCTGTTCGGCAATTACGGCGCGTTCGGCGTGGCGCTGTACAACGGGCAGGGGACCAACCGGACCGAGCGCAACGGCAGTTTGATGAAGGTCGCGATGGCGACCTGGCCCTTTGCGCTCGATGGGCTGGGTTCGCTGTTCCAGGGACAGGTGCTGGAACTGGGGGGCTCGGCGATGTTCAACCGCTTCCGCCCGGAGATTCGCAGCGGCGGCGTCAGCCCGATCGACTATCGCGACGACCGGGTGGCGTTCCACGCCATCCTCTATCCGCAGCCCTTCGGCATCCAGACCGAATGGACGACCGGCTGGGCCCCCCAATATGACGGGGATCTGCGGACGATCCGGTCCAGCCGGGCGGGCGGCGGCTATGTCCAGCTGATGGCGGATATGGGGCGGACCCCGCTTGGCCGGATGATCCCCTATGCGCGCTGGCAACGCTATCGCGGCGGTTGGAAGGCCAATGTCGATGCGCCCCGCATGGAAACCGATGAATGGGAACTCGGCACCGAAATCCAGTTGATCGATGCGCTGGAGCTGACGCTGGCCTATGCCCGGATGGAACGGCGAGAGGCGGATGCCCGGCGGACCGGCCGTGCGACGGGCGACCTGATCCGCACGCAGTTGCAGTTCACCTACTGAGGCGCACGGCACGATCACCATCCGTCGCCGGATAGCTACTTTTGCTGGGGTAGAGCGTGAACGGCCTCAGTCACCGCCCTTGGTGGTGAAGTCGATGCGGATGCGCACCCATTCGCCGACCATCTCCTTGCCGTTGATGCGGGGCGCGCGAACGCGGAATTGCCAGGCGGCCTCGCGCATCGCTCGCGCCAGCCCCGATCCGACGGGGGATTCGTCCAGCATCCGGCAATTCTCGACCCGATAGTCCGGGACGGTCTGGCACGCGATCAGCGCCCAGCCGCCCGGTGGTGGCGGGCTGCGCAGATAGCCGTTGAGTTCGGCATTGGTCGGACGGCGGGGGAACCATTCGGCATTGTAGAGCCGCTTGCCGCCCGGCCCTTCGCCGGGACCATAGGCCGAGGCGCTGTCCTCGCCGCGATCGTCGCCCTTGCTCGACCCGACACCCTTGCCCTCGCCCTTGGGCAGGGCGCCGATGTCACCCGCCGCGAACAGCGACTTGTCCCCCCATTGCCACGGCGTCGGCGCGGAGGTGTCGGCCTGTTTCTCTGCGGGCGGCGTGGGGGTGTCGGGCTGTTTGGGCGGGGCGGGGGCCTTGGATCCCCCCGCCGCCGCTGGCTTGCGGGTGACGGTCCGCGTCTTCGGCACCGGCGCACCGGCATCCTGATCGGAAGGCGACACCGAAAAGGTGCTGAGCGACGAGGGTGTTTCCGGGTCGATCAGCTTGGGCGCGATATGGAAGAGCAGCCATGCGAGCAGCAGATGCGCCAGCACAGTCAGCGTGATCGATGCCCCCCGCTCCCGCAGCGTCTCGCGATAGCGTTCGGGAATGAACGCCCATTTGTCTCTGGCGGCGGGGGAGGGCGGCGATCCGATGGATGGTGGAGGGGAATCGCCGCTCATGATCGCCTCATCACCAGCCGGGATACCCCTCCGTCAATCCTTCGGCCTGCTACCTCCCCATGCAGGGGAGGGAGAGGCGACAGGCCGATCGCGTCCACCGGTCGCCGTCTTAGTCGAGTTGGGCGTGGAACACCGGATCAGGCCCGGTTGGCGGCGGACAGGACCGCCCGGACGCTGGCGGTGGCGATGTCGGTGTCGAGGCCGACACCGAACACGATCCGGCCATCGGCGGTTCGCGCCTCGACATAGGCTGCGGCCTGCGCATCGGCACCATGGCCGATGGCATGTTCGTTATAGTCGATCACTTCCAGGTTCGGCCCGGTCGTGTCGGCCAGTGCCGCGATCACGCTGGAGATCAGGCCGTTGCCGCGCCCCGAAATCGACTTTTCCTCGCCATCCACCTGGACGCGACCGATAAAGGTCCGCTGGCCCGTGGAGCCGCTTTCCTCATAATCGCGCAGGACGAAGCGGTCGCCTTCGCGCGGCAGATAGGTCGCCTCAAACCCGCCCCAAATGTCGGCGGCGTTGAGTTCGCGGCTGGTCGCATCGGCCATCGCCTGGACATGGCGGCTGAAATCGGCCTGGAGCCGCTTGGGCAGCTTCAGGCCCTTGTCCTGCTCGATCACCCAGGCGACACCGCCCTTGCCCGATTGCGAATTGACGCGGATGACCGCTTCGTAGCTGCGGCCGAGATCGGCGGGGTCGATGGGGAGGTAGGGGACTTCCCACAGATCGTCGTTGCGCGCCGATTGCGCCGCGAAGCCCTTCTTGATCGCGTCCTGATGGCTGCCCGAAAAGGCGGTGAAGACCAGGTCGCCCGCATAGGGTGTGCGTGGATGGACGGGCAGGTTGGTGCAGTACTGCACCGTGTTCACCACCTCGTCGATGTCGGACAGGTTCAGGCCCGGATCGACCCCTTGGGTGTACATGTTGAGCGCGACGGTCACGAGGTCGCAATTGCCGGTCCGCTCGCCATTGCCCAGCAGACAGCCCTCGACCCGGTCGGCCCCCGCCATCACGCCCAGCTCGGCGGCGGCGACGCCGGTACCGCGGTCGTTATGGGTGTGGAGCGAGATGACTACCGAATCGCGGTTGGGGATGTTGCGCCCGAACCATTCGATCTGGTCGGCATAGACATTGGGCGTCGCACACTCGACGGTGGCGGGCAGGTTCAGGATCAGCGGATGGTCGGGCGTGGGCTTCAGCACGTCCATGACGGCGGCGCAGACCTCGACCGAGAAATCCAGCTCGGCGGTCGAGAAGGTTTCGGGGCTGTATTCGAAGAACCAGTCGGTGTTTGGACGCTTGGCCGCCTCGTCGCGCAGGATCTTGGCGCCCTCGACGGCGATCTGGCGGACCTCGTCGCGGGTCATGCCGAACACGATCTTGCGCCACGCCGGGCTGACCGCGTTGTAGAGATGGACGATCGCGGTGCGCGCGCCATCCAGGCTTTCGAAGCTGCGCTCGATCAGGTCGCGGCGCGACTGGGTCAGCACTTGGATCGTCACATCCTCGGGGATGCGGTCGTTCTTGATCAGGCCGGAGATGAAGTCGAACTCGGTCGCGCCCGCGCTGGGGAAGCCGACCTCGATCTCCTTCAGCCCGACCTTGACCAGCAGGTCGAACATCCGCGTCTTCTTCTCGGCGTCCATCGGGTCGATCAGCGCCTGGTTGCCGTCGCGCAGATCGGTCGACAGCCAGCGCGGCGCCTGGGTGATCGTGCGGTTCGGCCATTGCCGGTCGGGCAGGGCGATTGCGGGGAAGGGGCGGTATTTGGTCGAAGGATCGCGCAACATGATCGGGTCTTCCAGCATTCTCGGCCGCGTCTGGCCAGAGGCACGGCGGGGACAGGCTTATCGGTTCATTCAGCCCTTAGGGAAGTCGCGCATGGCCACGCCGATCCTCCCCTAAGGGCGGATAAGTCGAAGCGAACGAAGCGGCAGCACGGCGATCATGATGGCGGGGTCATGCCGTGTCGCCGCGCACTTGTCCATATCGAGAATGATGACGGCCGCCTGACGCCGATCATCATCGGACATGAAAAAGGCGAGGCCGCCGGGGAATGCGACCTCGCCTTTCGGGTGTGAACGGGTGAATTACTGCGCGGTGAAGGCGGCGTTGATCGTCAGGTCGACCGTGTCGCCGACGACCGGCACATAGGCGCCAACGCCGAAGTCCGAACGCTTGATCTTGCCGGTCGCGCGGAAGCCGATGTTCAGCTTCTTCGACATCGGGTTCGTCCCAGCACCGAAGAAGGTCGCGTTCAGCGTGACCGGCTTGGTCTGGTCCTTGATGGTCAGGTTGCCGGTGATGACTGCCTTGTTGCCCATCACCTTAACGCCCGTCGAGACGAAGCGCGCGGTCGGATAGGTTGCGGCGTCGAAGAAATCCTTCGACTTCAGGTGATTGGCGAACGGGGCGGCGGTGACCGACAGATCATCGATCTTGAAGGTGACATCGACCTTGGCGGCCTGCGGACGGGCCGGGTCGAGGGTCAGCGTGCCTTCGGACGCGCCGAACTGCCCCTCCAGCATCGAGAAGCCCATATGGTTCAGCGACCAGGTGACCTGGGTATGGGCAGGATCGACCGCATAGGTGCCCGCGACGACGCGCGAGGCAACCGGCGCGCCCGGCGTACCCGTCGGCGCGGTCTGGGCAATGGCGGGGGCAGCGAAGGCGAGCGCCAGGGCGGCGGGAAGGACGAAACGCATGGGTAAACTCCCTGTTGGACCGTGACTGTGTGGCCGGTGCGCATAACGCACGTCAAAGGCCAAGGTCGCAACGATGCGTTTCCGTTGGGGTCAGATCCGAGAGGCTCTGACGCCTTCATTTCCTCCCCTGCAAGGGGAGGTGTCAGGCCGAAGGCCTGACGGAGGGGTGTCGCCCTCTCGAGAGCGGGACACCCCTCCACCATGCGGGACGACTTAGTTCTTTTCCTTGTCCACCAGCTTGTTCGCGCCGATCCACGGCATCATCGCGCGCAGTTCGCTGCCGACCTGTTCGATCTGGTGGCGCTTGGCGGCGATGCGGCTGGCCTTCAGTTCGGGCTGGCCGGCGCGGTTGTCGAGGACGAAGTCCTTAACGAAGCGGCCCGACTGGATGTCGGCCAGGACGCGCTTCATTTCCTTCTTGGTCTCTTCGGTGATGATGCGCGGGCCGGTCTTGATGTCGCCGTACTCGGCGGTGTTCGAGATCGAGTAGCGCATGTTGGCGATGCCGCCCTCATACATCAGGTCGACGATCAGCTTCAGCTCGTGCAGGCACTCGAAATAGGCCATTTCGGGGGCATAGCCCGCCTCGACCAGCGTCTCGAAGCCCGCCTGGACCAGCGCGGTCGCGCCGCCGCACAGCACGGCCTGCTCGCCGAACAGATCGGTTTCGCACTCTTCGCGGAAGTTGGTTTCGATGATGCCCGAGCGACCGCCACCGACGCCCGAGGCGTAAGCGAGCGCGACGTCATGCGCGTTGCCGCTGGCGTCCTGATGGATCGCGATCAGGCAGGGCACGCCGCCGCCGCGCACATATTCGCTGCGCACCGTGTGGCCGGGGCCCTTGGGCGCGATCATGATGACGTCGATGTCCGCGGGCGGCTCGATCAGGCCGAAATGCACGTTCAGGCCGTGCGCGAAGGCGAGCGCGGCGCCGGGCTTCATCTTGCCCTTGATATCGGCGTCATAGATCGCGGCCTGATGCTCGTCGGGGGCCAGGATCATCAGGATGTCGGCCCAGGCCGCCGCTTCCTGGTTCGACAGGACCTTGAAGCCCGCAGCTTCCGCCTTGGCGGCCGAGGCCGAACCAGGGCGCAGCGCGATCGCGACATTCTTGACGCCCGAATCGCGCAGGTTCTGCGCATGGGCATGGCCCTGCGAGCCGTAGCCCAGAATGGCGATGTTCTTTTCGGAGATCAGGTTCAGATCGGCGTCGCGATCGTAATACACACGCATTGGTTTCTTCCCTTTCGATGAGGTCCGTCATGCCAGCGCAGGCTGGCATCTCTTGCGGTCAGGGCCAGCGCCCGGCCAGGAGACCCCAGCCTTCGCTGGGGTGACGATAGTGGTTGTGATGATATTTTAGGCCGCGTCCTTGCCCCGCGAAATGGCGGCGATGCCGGTGCGGGCGACCTCGACCAGGCCGACTTCGCCCATCAGCTCGACGAACTTGTCGATCTTGCTGATCGTGCCGGTCACCTCGAATACGAAGCTGGAGATGGTCGCATCGACCACGCGGGCGCGGTAAACTTCGGCGAGGCGCAGCGCTTCGATCCGGCGTTCGCCGGTGCCCGCCACCTTCACCAGCGCCAATTCGCGCTCGACATGGTCGCCCTGCACGGTCAGGTCGGTGACCTTGTGGACGGGGACCAGCCGGTCGAGCTGTGCCAGGATCTGCTCCATCACCGGCGGCGAGGCGCTGGTGACGATGGTGATGCGGCTGACCGCCTTGTCGGCGGTGATCTCCGACACGGTCAGGCTTTCGATATTATAGCCGCGCGCGGTGAACAGACCCGCGATCCGCGCCAGGATGCCCGGTTCGTTGTCGACGATCACCGCCAGCGTGTGGCGTTCCACCTTCTCGGTCTTGATGTGCATTTCCACCCTGTCACCCCGGCCAAGGCCGGGGTCTTCCCTATCATGCTGTTCAGGCTATCGGCGAATGCCGGATCAGACGAGCGCCTTGGCCTCGTCGTCCATGGTGCCCGATACCTCATTGGCCTGCAGGATCATGTCGGTATGGGCCGCGCCGCTCGGGATCATCGGGAAGCAGTTGGCGAGCTTGGCGACGCGGCAGTCGACGACCACCGGCCCGTCATGGTCCAGCATCGCGGCGATGCCGTCCTCTAGCTGGTCGCGATGCTCGATGAGGATGCCCTTCCAGCCATAGGCCTCGCCCAGCTTCACGAAGTCGGGCAGCGAGTCCGAATAGCTTTCGGCATAGCGGCTCTCATAGGTCAGCTCCTGCCACTGGCGGACCATGCCCATATATTCGTTGTTCAGGATGAAGATCTTGACCGGCAGGCGATATTGCGTCGCCGTCGCCAGTTCCTGAATGTTCATCTGGATCGAGGCTTCGCCGGCGATGTCGATGACGAGCGCACCCGGATTACCGAGCTGCGCCCCGATCGCGGCGGGCAGGCCGTAACCCATGGTGCCCAGACCGCCCGAGGTGAGCCACTTATTGGGCTTTTCGAAGCCGAAATGCTGCGCGGCCCACATCTGGTGCTGGCCGACCTCGGTGGTGATGATCGGCTGGCGGGCCTGGGTCGCTTCGTACAGCGCACGGATCGCCCGCTGCGGCATGATCGCGTCGCCATTCTCCGGGAAGGAGAGGCACCCGACCGCACGCCAGCCCGCGATGCGGCGCTGCCATTCGGTGGTGTCGGGCTTGGGATGCTGGCGCGACTTCCAGATGCGCACCGCATCCTCCAGCGCATGGCCGACATCGGCGATGATGGCCAGGTCGACGCGGACATTCTTGTTCACACTCGACCGGTCGATATCGACATGGACCTTGCGGCTGTTCGGGCTGAACGCGTCGAGACGACCCGTCACGCGGTCGTCGAACCGGCTGCCCAGCGCGACCACCAGATCGGCCTGGTTCATCGCCATATTGGCTTCATAGGTGCCGTGCATGCCCAGCATGCCCAGCCATTGCGGGTCGCTCGCCGGGAAGGCCCCCAGACCCATCAGGGTCGAGGTGACGGGCGCGCCGGTGATGCGGGCCAGTTCGCGCAGCAACTGCGACGCGGCCGGACCCGAATTGATGATGCCGCCGCCGGTATAGAGGATCGGACGCTCGGCCGCCGCCAGCATGTCGACCAGCTGCTCGACTTGGGCTTGGTCGGCCTTCACCTGCGGGCGATAGGTCTTGTGACGGATCGGACCCGGCTTCTGATAGCGGGCGGTGGCGACCTGCACGTCCTTGGGGATGTCGATCACGACCGGGCCGGGGCGGCCCGAGGTCGCGATGTGGAATGCCTCATGCACCACCTCGCCCAGACGCGCGGGGTCCTTCACCAGATAATTGTGCTTGGAGCAGTGGCGCGTGATGCCGACGGTGTCGGCTTCCTGGAACGCGTCGGTGCCGATCAGCGCGGTCGGCACCTGGCCGGTGATGACCACCATCGGGATCGAATCGAGCAGCGCGTCGGTGATGCCGGTGACCGCATTGGTCGCGCCGGGGCCGGAGGTGACGAGCACCACGCCGGGCTTGCCGGTCGAGCGGGCATAGCCCTCCGCCGCGTGAGTCGCCGCCTGTTCGTGGCGGACCAGAATGTGGCGGATGCGCTTCGATCGGAACATGGCGTCATAGATCGGCAGCACCGCACCACCCGGATAGCCGAAGACGACCTCCACGCCGAGATCGCACAGCGCCTCGACCAGGATATCGGCTCCGCTTTTCTCGGTCATCGTCTTCGTCCTTCTGCGTCCGTGCCCACTGACGGGGCTTGTCGGGAAAGGCGCGGCTACAAGTTTAAAAAGTGCGCGTCAACCGTCAACGGCGCAATAAAGTTTCTATTATGTTGCGACGCACATCGGTGTCCGGGTCCGGAATCACGGTCCAGTCGGGCCCGGGCTGGTGGCGGAACCAGGTAAATTGCCTTTTGGCATAACGCCTTGTCGCCAGCGCGCCGGCCGCCTCCGCCTCGGCACGGGTCATGCGGCCTTCGAGGAGCGCGGCGGCCTCCGGCACGCCGATCGCGCGCCGGATCGGGGCGTCGGCGGGCAGGTCGGGACGGGCGAGCAGCGCGGCGGCCTCGTCCAGCCCCTCGTCCAGCATTTCCCCGAAGCGTCGGTCGATGCGGGCGTTCAGCCAGTCGCGGTCGGGCAGCAGGATGACGGCGGACAGCGCGATGCGATCGCCGATCCCGCCTTCCTTATGCGCCTGCCATGCGTGCAGCGGACGCCCGGTCGCGCGCACCACCTCCAGCGCGCGGGCGACGCGGGTGGTGTCTGCCGCATTGAGCCGGGCGGCGGCGGTCGGGTCCTCGCGGGACAGGGCGGCATGGGCGTCGGCGACGGGCAGCGCCCGGACCTCGGCGCGGATGGCGGGATCGATCTCGGGCACCGGCGCGATGCCGTCGAGCAGCGTGCGCATATAAAGGCCGGTGCCGCCGACCAGGATCGGCAGCGAACCCGCCGCCACGCAATCTTCGATCGCCCCACGCGCCTCCGCCGCCCAGCGTGCCGCCGAATAGCCGGTGTCCGCGCCGTCGACATGGCCGAACAGCCGGTGCGGCGCCTGCGCCATCTCTTCGGGGGAGGGGCGGGCAGTCAGGACAGAGAGGTCGCGGTACACCTGCGCCGAATCGGCATTGATGATCGTACCGTCGGTCGCCTTCGCCAGATCGAGCGCCAATGCGGACTTGCCGCTGGCGGTCGGCCCTGCGATGAGCGCGACCCTGGGTCGGTCAGAGGAGTTCGCCATGTTCATCGCCACGCTGATAGCAGCCAAGGGCCAACTGGCCGATCAGGATTTGTCGACCGCGCGGGAGAAACTGGAAGCGGCGGGTTGCACCGTCTCCGCCACCCGCTGGATCGATGCGGGCGTGGCCGCGGATCTCGACTTCACCGGCGATCCGCTGGCGGCGCGCGAGGCGCTGGAGGGGCGGTTCGATGCGACCGATGTGGTCGTTCAGCCTGCCGCCAATCGCGAGAAGCGCCTGCTGGTCGCCGACATGGACTCGACCATGATCACCGTCGAGTGCATCGACGAACTCGCCGATTATGCCGGGATCAAGGAGCAGGTCGCCGAGGTCACCGAACGCGCGATGCGCGGCGAGCTGGACTTCGCTGCCGCGCTCGACGCGCGGGTCGCGCTGCTGGAGGGCCTGGACGAGGCGGTCATCGAACGCTGCCTGGCCGAGCGGGTGACGCTGATGGCCGGGGCCCGGACGCTGATCCGCACGATGAAGGCACGCGGCGGCCATGCCATCCTGGTGTCGGGCGGCTTTACCCGTTTCGCCGAGCCGGTCGCCGCCGAGATCGGTTTCGACCGCGCCATCGCCAATTATCTGGAGATCGCGCACGGCAAGCTGACCGGCACGGTGCGCAAGCCGATCGTCGGGTCGGACACCAAAGAAAAGACGCTGGTCGAGGCGCTGGCCGAACTGGGGCTGGATGCATCGGCCAGCATGGCGGTGGGCGATGGCGCCAACGACCTGGCGATGATCCGTCGGGCCGGGCTGGGCATCGCCTATCGCGCCAAGCCGATCGTCGCGGGCGCGGCGGCGGCGCGGGTCGATTATGGTGACCTGACCGCGCTTCTCTATGCGCAGGGCATCCCCAGCGCCGAGTGGGTTGCCGCCTGATCCGCGTCCGGCGGACGATCAGGGTGCGCCCGTGTTCCTCCCCTGCGATGGGGAGGATCGGATGGCGGTCGGCCCTGGTTTACGGAACGACCACGACGCAGGGCTGGCCCGAACGGCTGCACGCCGCCTGTGCCTCGCCACGATTGGCATAGCCGCCCGCCTGCAACCGCGTGACCCCGCCCGCCGTGACGTAGAAGGGTTGCGCCCCGCCTAAGCGGGTACGGACACGTTGCCACAGGGCATTGGCATTCTCCCGGTCCCGGAACGCGCCGAGTTGGATACGCCATGCGCCCCCGGTCGTGCGGACAGGCGCGGCCTTGGCCGGAGCCTTGGCGACGACACGCGGGGGCGCGGCGCGCGGGGCGCGTGGGGTGGGGGTCGGTTCGATCGCCTCCAGCCTGTCCGGGCCGCGATCTTCGGTCGCGGTCTTCACGGACGTACCGGGCGCGGGATAGCTGGCCCCCGACGCGGCGGGGCGGGAGGGGGCGACGGGGACCGGCTGGATCGCCGGGCGGGGGGTGACCGATGCCGTGGCGGCCATGGCGGTGCCGGTCGAACGCGGGGGCTCGCCACCGACCATGACCCGTGTCGCACTGCCAGCGGGCGGGGCGGGGGGCGCGGCCAGCCTGGCGCCATATTGCTGGACGAGCGCGGTCCCCTGCTGCCGGTCGGCGGGGGT
Organism: Sphingomonas sp. LC-1; assembly: GCF_025371035.1. GTDB lineage: Bacteria > Pseudomonadota > Alphaproteobacteria > Sphingomonadales > Sphingomonadaceae > Sphingomonas > Sphingomonas sanguinis_E. Next base: position 38,356 of record NZ_JANZXB010000014.1, read on the forward strand.
GATATACTGGTCCATCTGGGCAAGCGTTTCCGACGCGGCCTGCAAACCCGCCTGCGATGCCATCGTCATCAGCGCATAGGCGCGCGGATAGTCGCGTGGGACGCCGTCGCCGTTGAACAACATCGTGCCCAATACGAGTTCGGCACGCGGTTCGCCCCGCGCCACCGACTTTTCCAGCCAGGGCAAGGCCTCTGCCCGTTTGCCCGCCTGAAACAGCGCGAGCCCATAATTGTCGGCCGCCGGGATATGGCCCTGCGTCGCTGCCTTGCGGAACCAACTTTCGGCCAGCGCCGGGTCGAGCGGGACGCCGCGACCCAGCTTATACGCCTGCGCCAGATTGAACTGCGCATCGGCCTCGCCCGCCACGGCGGGGCCGCGCCATTCGTCCACGGCCTTGCGATAATCGCCGCGCGCCCAGGCATCGACCCCGGCCTTTACATCGGCAAGGGCGGGGCTGGCGGTGAGGCAGGTGGCGATGGCGACCAAGCCTGCGCCGATGATCGGCAATCTGCGCATCATCCTTCGTCCTTCCCCGAATATGCTGTCTGTCATCCATGCCCCGGCCCCGGTCGTGGGTAAAGCGGTCGCGACCATTTAACATTTCCTTAGACGGTTAACGGATAGCATCTGCCCAATTTGGGGAGATGGGGGTCATGCGCGCTCGGCTTCCTCCTGCCTGCCATTATCGGATGACCATCATGACGACGATCCGCACCCTCATCACCTGCAGCGTCGGCGCGCTGATCGTCGGCGGCGGCCTGGTGGGATGTACGGCCAGCGGACCCCGCACCGCGCGTCTGACCGAGGGAACGGGCGGTCCGCGCGCGACCGCTGCGCTGGCGGACCGGACCCGGCGCGTGCTGGCGCAGCATGACGGCATCGGTGCGGTGGCGCTGGCCGAGCGACTGGTGGCCGCCGATCCGCATCAGGCCGCCTATCGCGCGCTGCTGGGGCAAAGCTATCTTCGGGCGGGGCGCTTCGCCTCGGCGCGGCAGGCCTTTACCGATGCGCTGCAACTCGACCCCGCTGATGGCAGGTCGGCGCTGAACCTGGCGCTGGCGATGATCGCGGGTGGCAATGGCGCGGGGGCGCGGGCCTTGCTGGCGGATCATGCCGCGCACATCCCGGCGGCCGATCTGGGGCTGGCCATGGCGCTGGCCGGGGCACCGGCGGATGGCGTGCGCATCCTGACCGCCGCCGCGCGCGAGCAGGGGGCGACGGTCAAGACCCGCCAGAATCTGGCGCTGTCACTGGCGCTGTCGGGCCAGTGGGACATGGCCCGCATGGCGGCGTCCGCCGATATGGCACCGGCCGAAGTCGAGACGCGGATGCAGGAATGGGCGGGTTTCGCCGCCGCCACCAGTCCGGCGGATCAGGTCGCATCACTATTAGGGATTCAGCGCGCCGCCGATGGCGGCCAGCCGCTGCTGTTGGCGCTGAACGCCGCGCCTTCCGCTGCCATGGTGCAGGACATGGTTCAGGCCCTGCCGCAGCCGGTTGCAGCCGCCGTCCCGACGGAAGTCACCCGGCAGCCCGATCGGCCCGCCGCCTCCGATCCGGCGGCGCACATCCTGTTCGCGGCCCGGCAGGAAGTCGTTCAGCCCTTGCCGATGGTTCTCGCGCGGCCGGCTCCTGCATCGGGCTCCGGCACGGTGCCGTCCCGTCGCGACGCAGGGGCGGAGGAATACGCTGCCCAGGCGGTGCGGGTCGCGCAAATGGCCCCCGGCCTCGTCACCACGCCCGCGCTGCTGCGACGCGCGGAGCAGCGTCGCGAGTTGGCTCGTCCCAAGGGCGATTGGAATGTCCAGATCGGTGCATTCGGCAAAGAGGATGCCGCGCAAAAGGCCTGGGCGGAGATCACCCGCCGTTTCACCGGCCTGTCGAACTATGTCCCCCAGTCCGGGACGGTGCAGGGCGAAGGAGGGCATCTCTATCGCCTGTCGGTCGGCGGCCTGGTACGGGCGGAGGCTGATGCCTTGTGCCACCGCTATCGTGATGCGGGCGGATCGTGCTTCGTGCGGCGGCAGGCGGATGATCGCATGGCGCATTGGGCGCGGCCGGGCATGGGGCTGGCCGCGCTCTGACCGGTCAAACCGCCTCGCCGGCGGTGCGTCCGCTGGCCCAGGCCCATTGGAAATTATAGCCGCCCAGCCAGCCGGTCACGTCCACCGCCTCGCCGACGAAGTGAAGGCCGGGCACCGCCTTGGCCTCCATGGTGCGCGACGACAGCCCGGCCGTGGAGACGCCGCCGACCGTCACCTCGGCCTTGGCATAGCCTTCGCTGCCATTGGGATGGAAAGGCCAGTCCGCCAGCCGGGCCTGCGCCGCCACCAGCGCCTTGTCGGTCGCCGCGCCCAGTTCGGGCGGTAGCGCCAGCCGCTCGGCCAGCGTTTCCGCAAGCCGGTCGGGCAGATGTTGCCCCAAGGCGCGACGCAGCGATGCGCGCGGCGTCGCGCGCTTCGTCGCGATCAACCAGTCCGCCGCGCAATCGGGCAGGAAGTCGATCCCGATCGCTTCGCCGTGACGCCAATAGGAGGAAATCTGCAGGATCGCGGGACCTGACAGCCCGCGATGGGTGAACAGCGCCGCCTCGCGAAACCGGGTCTTGCCGGTCCGTGCGACGACCTCCGATGCGACGCCCGACAGCGAGCGGAACAGCGTCTCTTCGCCGCCCAGGGTCAGGGGAACGAGGGCGGGGCGCGGCTCGATGACCTTCAGCCCGAATTGCCGGGCGAGGTCATAGGCATAGCCGGTCGCGCCCATTTTCGGGATGCTGGGGCCGCCCGTCGCGACGATCAGCCTTGGGGCCTCGCCCACCTGTCCGCCATGGGCGACACGAAAGACGGAGCCGTCATGCGCGACCGCCTCAACGCTCTTTCCGAGCGCGATGTCGACCAGACCGCCGTTGCGAACCGCCTTGTCGCATTCGTCGAGCAGCATCGCGACGATCTGCCGCGCCGATCCGTCGCAGAAGAGTTGGCCCAGGGTCTTTTCATGCCAGGCGATACCATGCGCCTCGACCAGCGCGAGGAAGTCGGCCGGGGTGTAGCGACCAAGTGCCGACTTGGCGAAATGCGGATTGGCCGACAGGAAGCGATCGGGCGCGGTGCCGATATTGGTGAAGTTGCACCGACCGCCGCCCGAGATCAGGATCTTCTTGCCCGGCGCGTCGGCATGATCGAGCACCAACACCCGTCGCCCCCGTTGCCCGGCGGTCGCCGCCGCCATCAGGCCCGCCGCGCCCGCGCCCAGGATGATCACGTCATAATGTTGCATGATCGGGCTTTAGGGCGATTTGGCGAAGGGGGATAGGGCCGATGGTCCGGGCTGCCCTCCTGCGGGCAGGCCGGGATAGCAGGGGTTCAGGAGGTCGCCACGTCCAGGATTTCCACCGCGTCCGCCTTGCCCCCGAATGCCACCGTCTCCCCCGCCATCGCCCCCATCAGCGCGCGGGCCAGCGGCGCGGCATAGGCGATGCGGTCCTGCGCCGGATCGGCCTCGTCATGGCCGACAATGGTCAGCGATCTCGTCTGGCCGTTGAGACGGATCGTCACTGTGCTCCCTATCCCCACCTCATCTTCGGCAGGCGCGGGGGCGAGTTCGGCGGTGGCGGCGCGGGTGTTCCAGTATCGCAATTCGCGTTGGAGACGGGTGCGCTCCTCCTCCGTCGCCGCCGCCACGACGGCGGCCTCGACCTCGGCGACTTTTGCGCGGGTCAGTTCCAATCCGCGCGGCGTGACCAGATTGGGGCCGGGCGGGATCGGCAATTCGAACTTGGGTTCGAGATGCTCTTCATCGGATTCGCGGCGAAAGGCGACACTCATCGGGGATCAACGCAGCAGGGCATGGCGCGGCTCCATGGCGGCCCCATCGCTTTACCGCAAGCGCGCGATGGCCGGTTGAGTTTTCCGTCAATGGGTGTATAGGGTCCCGCTTTCACGGAACGCAAACATTCACCCGTGCCGCATGGGTGTATCCGCCAACCGAGTGGGATGGGTCCCTTGGTTCGGCGGTACGCGCTCCTTTTTCTGTTGGAGTCCCCATGCCTTTCTCTGCTTTGCCGCCGGTATTGTCGGCTGCTCTCTCCGCGCGTGGCTATACCGCGCCCACGCCCGTCCAGGCTGCCGTCATCGAGGCTGACGCCGCTGGTCGCGACCTGATCGTTTCCGCCCAGACCGGGTCGGGCAAGACCGTCGCCTTCGGCCTGGCCATGGCGAACGACCTGCTGGTCGATGGCGAGAATTTGCCCCATGCCGGTGCGCCGATGGCGCTGGTCATCGCGCCGACCCGCGAGCTGGCGCTGCAGGTCAGTCGCGAGCTGGAATGGCTCTATGCCGGTGCACGCGCGCGCATCGCTACCTGCGTCGGCGGCATGGACGCCTCGCGCGAGCGGCGGGCGCTGAACCACGGCGCCCATATCGTCGTCGGCACCCCCGGCCGTCTGCGCGACCATCTGGAGCGCGGCGCGCTCGACCTGTCCTCGCTCAAGGCGGTGGTGCTCGACGAGGCCGACGAGATGCTCGACATGGGCTTCCGCGAGGATCTGGAGCAGATCCTCGACGGCACGCCGTCCGAGCGTCGCACGCTGCTGTTTTCGGCCACCATGCCGCGCCCGATCGTCCAGCTCGCCAAGCGCTATCAGAACAACGCCAAGCGGATCGAGACGATCAGCGAGGAAAAGGGCCATAGCGACATCGAATATCAGGCGGTGACGGTCGCGCCCGCCGATATCGAGGCGGCGGTGGTCAACCTGCTGCGCCTGCATGAGGCCGAGGTCGCGATCCTGTTCTGCGCCACGCGCGACAATGTCCGCCACCTGCATTCCAGCCTGGTCGAGCGCGGTTTCTCGGCGGTCGCGCTGTCGGGTGAGCATTCGCAGAACGAGCGCAACCATGCGCTCCAGGCGCTGCGCGACGGTCGCGCCCGTGTCTGCGTCGCGACCGACGTCGCGGCGCGCGGCATCGACCTTCCCGGCCTGACGCTGGTGATCCATGTCGAGATTCCCCGCGATGCCGAGGCGCTTCAGCACCGTTCGGGCCGCACCGGCCGCGCGGGCCGCAAGGGCACCGCGATCCTGATCGTCCCCTATCCGCGTCGCCGCCGGGTCGAGGGCATGCTACGCGGTGCGCGGATCGATGCCCAGTGGCGGCGCGCGCCGACGCTGGAGGAAATCCGGGCGCAGGACCGCGAGCGCCTGCTGACCGCGCTGCTCGCGCCGGTCGAGGTGGATGAGGCCGATCGCGAATTGGCGACCCGCCTGCTCGCCGAGAAGTCGGCCGAGGACATCGCCGCCGCGCTGGTCCGCGCGCACCGCGCCGCGCTGCCCCAGGCCGAGGAACTGATCGAGGGCGATGCGCCCGCCCCGCGCGAGCGTCGCGAAGGCTTTGACGATACCGTCTGGTTCCGGATGAGCGTCGGGCGCAGCCAGAATGCCGATCCGCGCTGGCTCCTGCCGCTGATCTGCCGTCGCGGGCACATCACCCGCAACGAGATCGGCGCGATCCGCATCCAGCCCAACGAGACGCTGTTCGAGATCCCGGCCGCGCTGGCGTCGCGCTTCGTCGCCGCGCTGAAGCGGACCGAGGCGGATCATGCCGAAGACGATATCGCGATCGAGCAGGCCGACGGCCCGCCCGCCGGTGGTTCGGGTCATGGCGGCCCGCGTCGCGGTCCGGGCGGCAACCGTCCGATGGGTGGCCGTCCCGCTGGCGGCCCCGGCGGCCCGCGCCGCTACTCGCCGCGCCCCACCCAGGGCGGACCGCGCGGTCCCCGTCGCGGCTAAGCCAGGCACGGTTCAGCAAAAAGCCCTCCCCGACACGTCTCGGGGAGGGCTTTTTTGTTGGACGTCGCCCCAGCGCAGGCGAGGGCCTTTCTCGGCTCTCCGGAAATATTCGCCAGAGGCCTCAGCCTGCGCTGGGGCGACGGGCCTCGCAAAAGTTAAAGGATTTCCCGTCCCGCCTTCCATAGCCGCTGCGCGCGGCCCTGGACGGGGAAGCCGTCGAACGGCGTATTGCCCGCCGAGGCGAAGGCATCGCCCGAGATCATCCACGGCGTTTCGGCATCGAACAGCATCAGGTCGGCGGGCTTGCCCGGCTCCAGCGTGCCGGTGTCGAGGCCCAGCACCCTGGCCGGATTGGCGGCCAGCAGCGCGAACAGCCGGGGCAGGGTGATCCGCTCGTCGCGTACCAGCATCAGCGCCAGCGGCAACAGCGTCTCCGCCCCCGCCATGCCTGCCTCGGCATCGACGAAGGGCAGGCGCTTTGCCTCGGGGCCATGCGGGTCATGGCCCGATCCGATGACATCGACCGTCCCGTCCGCGACCGCCGCCAGCGCCGTCTGCCGGTCGCTCTCGTCGCGCAAGGGGGGTGAGAGGCGGGCGAAGGTGCGGAAATCGGTGATTGCGATGTCCGACAGGTGGAGATGCGCCGGGGTGATCCCACACGTCACCTTTACGCCCCGCCGCTTGGCCGCGCGGATCAGGTCGAAGCCCGCCGCCGTCGTCACCTGCCGGATATGCAGCTTGGCCCCGGTTTCCTCCGCGAGCATCAGGTCGCGCGCGATGGCGAGCGACTCGGCGATGGCGGGGGCGGAGGGCAGGCCCAGGCGGCTCGCCGTCTCGCCCTCGGTCGCGACCGCGTCGGCGGCCAGGCCACCATCCTCGGCATGGGCGATGACGGTCAGGCCCAGATCGCCGGCATAGGCGAGAACCCGGTGCATCACGCCCGAATCGGCGATCCAGCCGCGCCCGGTGCCGACGGCCATCGCCCCAGCCGAGACGCACACTGCCATCTCGGCAAGGTCGGTGCCCGCCAGCGAGCGGGTCGCCGCCGCGATGGGGTGGATCCACAGGTCCGGCCGCCCGATCAGCGCCGCGCGCTGCACCACGCCCGGGTCATCGAGCACCGGCGACTGGTCGGGCATCAGGCCGATGCGCACGATCCCGCCCGCGCGGAAGGCGGCATTGTCGACCTTGAACACGCCCAGATCGACGATGCCGGGGGCGAGCATCTTGCCGCCGCAGTCGATCGCGGTCGCGGCCTCCGGCACGTTGCCGGTGCCGGTGATGACGCCGTCCTCGACCAGCAGGGTCTGGCCCCTGATCTCGCCGCCGACCGGGCAGACCAGCACGGCGTTGGTGAAGGCGGTGATGCTCATGCCCAGCCCTCCAGCTTGCGGGCTCGGCGGGTCAGCACGTCCAGACAGGCCATGCGGACCGCGACGCCCATCGCCACCTGCTCGGTGATCGCCGATTGCGGGCCGTCCGCCACCTCCGAGTCGATCTCGACGCCCCGGTTCATCGGGCCGGGGTGCATGACCAGCGCACCGGGCTTGGCGCGCTTGAGGCGTTCAGGCGTAAGGCCGTAGCGCAGGCGATATTCGCGGGTGGAGGGGATATAGCCGCCCGCCATCCGCTCGTTCTGGACGCGCAGCATCATGACCACGTCCGCATCCTCGATGGCTTCGTCGAAATCGGTGAAGGGGGTGACGAACATGCGCTCGATCCCCTTGGGCATCAGCGTCGAGGGCGCGCAGACCCGCACCTCGGCCGCCAGCGCGGTCAGCGCGAGGATGTCCGAGCGCGCGACCCGGCTGTGCAATATGTCGCCGCAGATCACGACCTTCTGCCCCGCGACGCCGCCGCGACGGCGACGGATGGTCAGCATGTCGAGCAGCGCCTGGGTCGGATGCTCGTGCCGTCCGTCGCCCGCGTTCAGCACCGGGCAGTCGACCTTGTCGGCGATCAGGCGGACGGCACCGCTCGCCATGTGGCGGATCACGATGACGTCGGCCCGCATCGCATTCAGCGTCATCGCCGTATCGATCAGCGTCTCGCCCTTCTTCACGCTCGACTGGGCGGCGTGCATGTTGACGACGTCCGCGCCCAGCCGCTTCCCCGCGATCTCGAAGGACAGCAGGGTCCGGGTCGAGTTCTCGAAAAAGGCGTTGATCTGGGTGAGGCCCGCCAGCCGCGTGTCGGGCGTATCGGTCGCGCCGCGATCGAGCCAATGTTCCGCTTCGTCGAGCAGGAACATGATCTCATGCGGTTGAAGGCCGTCGATTCCGGTCAGATGCCGGTGCGGGAAAACGGCGCCACCCTGAATGAGCGTGCCGGGGCGATGATCCGAGGTCTGCATTAAAGCCGCCGGGTAGCGAGCGGCGGCGCGATGGGCAAGCGGGCAGTTGGCCCCGGCCCCGATAATCCGGGGCCGGGGCGGGACCATCGGCGTCAGAACGCGCCCGACAGGGTGATGAAGCCCATGCGCGGCGGCTGGGCATAGCTGTTCCAGGTCTTGGACGCGGCACCCACGACCAGTTCGTAAATGCCCTTGCGGTTGGTCACGTTGGTGACGTTGACCGACAATTTCAGGTCCTTGACGCCGAACCCGTCGATCTGCGGCAGCGTATAGCTCGCCTGAAGGTTCAGCAGATAGCGCCCGCCGATTCCCTGATCGTTGGTATAGGTCGCGAAGCGCGGGCCGACATAGTCGCCGATCGCCTGGATCTCGAACGGGCCGTCATTGATCGTGACCACCGTCTTGTTCAGCCACTTGGCGGTGTTGGGCACATATTTGCCCGCGGTCAGGATGGTGTTGGTCCCGCTGACATAATTGTCGCGATATTTCGAGCTGTTGTACGACAGCGCGTTGTAGACTGACAGGTGCGGACCGAAGCGCAGCGTGGCGGCGGCGTCGACACCGTTGGTCCGGACCCGACCGACATTCTGCAGGATCGACACGCCGCCGATGACCGAGGCGATGACCGGCGTCGCGCTGATCTGAAGCAGGCGATTGTCGAAATCGACATGATAGGCGCTCACCTGACCCTCGATCGCGGTCAGCGGGCCGAGATCGAGCGCATGGCGCGAGCGCAGGCCCGCTTCATAGGTCCAGGAGGTTTCGGGCGAGGTGTTCGCCTTGATCTGCTCGAACGCCTGCTGGCTGCCCACCGCGAAGGGCGACAGGCCCGCCGCGACCGAGGCCTGGAACTGGCGGACATTCTTCTGGATATGGCCGAACAGCTGGTCGTTGGTGGTGATGTCCCAGATCGCGCCGATGGCAGGCAGGAACCACTTCCTCGTGTTCAGCCGCCCCTCGGGATAGCCGGTCGAGGTACCGGGCAGCGCGCCGGGCAACGGCTGGGTCGGTACGCGGCCATCGGCGAATTGCAGGCTGGACTTGAAACCCGCCTCGATCGTCACCGTCGGGGTGACGTGCCAGCGATCCTGGATATGCGTCTGGATCAGGTCGTACTTCGTGATCGCGGCATATTGGGTCAGGCGGCGCTTGGCGGGATCGGCCCATTCATAGGGCGAGGGCGGGTTGTCGATGGGGGCCGCATACCAGCGGCGGAAGATGGTGTTGCGGTTATGCTCATACCATCCGCCCAATTCGATCTCGTGATCGCCCGCCCGGATCGCCAGCGTCGAGATCGCGCCCTTGCGGTCGATGCCATATTCGGTGGTGCGCAGCGCATAGCCCGATCCGCCGAAGACCTGCTTCAGATTCTGTCCGGGATAATAGATGCGGAACAGGCCGGGCAGGCCCGCCGCGGCGATCGGGCCGGTGATCTGCCCCTGGCCTTCGTCATGATGATAATAGACCTGATTGGTCCATGTCACCGCATCCCCGAAGCGGTGTTCGTACTTGATATAGCCCAGATAGTCGGTGCGCTGCGCATCGCCGAAATAGTTCATGTAATTGTTGGGATTGTTCGACGGCGGCGCGCCGTTGGCGTCGACATAGGCGAGCGCGGCCTGCCAGTTCGGATAGAGCAGCGAGCGGTAATAGGGCTCGATCCCGCCCGCATTGTGCGCGACCGAATCCTGATTGGGCTCGGCCTTATCGGAAATATTGAAATAGCCGGTCAGCGTACCGTTCTCGCCCTTGTGAACGAACTTGGCATTGCCCTGCCACCCGCCCTGCTTGGCATTGAATTCCCAGGCGCGTGCCTTTTGCCGGACGACCGAGAGGTATCCGCTATTCGTGCCGCCCAGCCCCTCTACCTCGCCGCTGTCGATGCGCAGGAAGGTACGGCTGGCGTCGTAGCTGCCCAGCGTCTGGGCGAAGCGCACGCCCATGGTCGCGGTCGGATTGCTCGAATAGGTCTCGATCCCGCCGCCCAAATTGCTGGCCGACGCGGTGCCCAGATCGGCGGCGCCTGCGGTCAGGCGGACGCGCGCGACGTTTTCGGAAATGACCGCGCGCTGCGGGCTCAGGCCGTTGTAATTCCCATAGGACTGGTCGCCCAGCGGCACGCCATCGAGCGTGAAGCCCAGCTGGTTCTGGTTGAAGCCATGGACGAACAGCGCGATATTCTGTTCGTTATTGCCCCAGGGATCGGCCGTCTCGAACTGCACGCCGGGCAGCGTCTGGATCGCCTTTACCGGGTTGGCGCCGGGCAGCACCTTCTGGATCTCCGCCGCGCCCAGCTCCACCGAGGAACGGGTGGTGCGGGTCGCAGTGACGACGATCTGGTCGCCATTGGTCGCAGCGTCGGGCGACGGCGAATCGGACTGCTGCTGCGCCCAGGCGGGCATGGCGATGACGGCGGCGCCGATCATCAGCATCGAACGGGAAAGAACGGAAAAACGCTGCACGGCTAGGCCCCCCAAAGGCTTCGAAAGAAGCGGCGCAGCTACGGGGCTCCCGTGACGGGTTAACGACTGCTTAAAGACCAATATATGACATTTTTGCCGAAACTGGTCGTTTTGCGGTCAGCGGTCTGTCCCTTGTTCAGGGGTAATCTTTCCTCCCCTTCCAGGGGGAAGAAGGCATGGATTACGCCATCACCAGTGCATCGATCGCCGCTTGCAGGATATGCGCGGCGGCGAGGTTGTCGATCCGCTCGGCGCGCTTGGCGCGGCTCATATCCTGTTCGATCATCGTCCGCTCGACCGCGACCGTCGACCAGCGTTCGTCCCACAGCAGGATGGGGCCAAGGTCGGCGCAGTTGCGGGCAAAGGCGCGGGTCGATTGCGAGCGTGGACTCTCCGACCCATCGAGGTTCAGTGGCAGGCCGATGACAAGGCCCGTCACTCCCTGTTGCGCGATCATCGCGATCAGCTGTTCCTTGTCCTTGGTGAACTTGGTCCGGCGGACCAGGGTGGCGGGGCTGGCGAAGCTCCATCCGGCATCGCACAAGGCGGTTCCGATCGTCTTGGTGCCGACGTCCAGCCCGATCAGCCGCCCGCCCGAGGGGAGGGCGGCACGGAATTCGCTACGGTCGGTGGTGATCAGGCTCATCGAAAGGCTTTCAAACGGCGCTCCGCATCGGCGCGGACATTCGCCCAGAACAGGCTATAGTCATAGACGTGGTAATTGTTGCCCGGCAGCACATAGGGGCCGACATTGGGCCCTTCGCCGATGGTCAGGATGCCGCGTCCCTCGCATTTGGCGGGTACACGGCCCGCGATGATGTCGGCGGTCTTGAGGTCGGAGGAGGGGAAGAGAGTCCCCAGATTCGCGGTGGCGGGAGCCTCCGCGCCCGACGTGCCGGTCAGTGGATTGGTACACAGCATCGCGCTGTCCTTGCGCGGTGCGCCGGTATAGCCGTTCGTCCTGTCGAACACGTCGAGGATCAGCGACGGGTCGGCGGGCTGTCCGAAACTCTGCCAGCTCAGGATGCAACCGGTCTGGTCCGCGCGCTCGCAGGCGGGAAGGCCCATGGCGGGCAGGTCGGCGGTCAGCGAGATCGGCCAGCCCACGACATAGGCTGCGACGATCCGCCGCTTGAGCGCAGGATTCTGGGCCACCCGGTCGGTCAGCAGGCGCGACAGGTGCAGCGCACCCTGGCTATGTCCTGCCAGGATCAGGGGGCGCTTGGGATCGACCTGCGCCAGAAAGGCGGTGAAGGCGGCGTCCACGTCCCGGTAAGCGAGGCCGAGCGCGCGTTCGGCATCCTGGACGCTAGTCAGAAACGCCCCGAAGGTCGCCTGTCGATAGCGCGGGGCCCAGATGTCGCCCGCCGCATTGAACGCGCTGGCCTGTCCACGCAGGAACAGTTCGGCGCGGGCGTTGGTCTCCGGATCGTCGATCGGCGCGTTCCAGTGCGACTTGTTGATGTAAGACGTGGGGTGGATGAAGAAGATGGCGGCCCCGGTGCCGGGGCGACCGGGCTCATAGCCTGCCGGAACCCAGGATGCGGGATTGTTGGCGATGTCGGGCCGCGCCAGCCACAGGACCTTGCGCTCGTACAGATCGGCCGGGGGCGCCGCCTGAGCCTTGAACGATTCGGACGGGACCGTCGACCAGCGGAGCAGCTGATTGCCGAACAGCCGATAGGCGAAGGCGGCCGCGATCGTCAGCACGATGAGCGCCGCCACGACATAAAGGAATTTCCGCGCCAAATCGTCACTCCGTTGTGCGGTGCAGCAAAACTGGACGGCCTGCAATTGCTATCCATGATGCCCCACTTGTCCCCGTTGCAATCGCCGAGACGGCAAAAGCGTTGCGCGAAGCCGCGCGGCGATGCTAGCCGCAAGTCCATGTCCGTAGATACCGCAACCGTGAAGAAGATCGCGAGCCTAGCCCGCATCGCGATCACCGAGGAGGACGCGACGCGCCTCGCCCCCGAGCTTGGGAACATCCTGGGCTGGATCGAGCAACTGGGTGAGGTCGACACCCAAGGGGTCGAGCCGATGACCGCGGTGATCCCGAACCAGCTTCGCCTGCGCGACGACGTCGTCAATGACGGCGGCATCCGCGACCTCCTCATGCAGAATGCGCCGCAGGCCGAACATGGCTTCTTCACGGTGCCCAAGGTGATCGAATAATGACTGATCTCACCACACTCGGCATCGCCGCCATCCGCGACGGCGTGCGTGACGGCCAGTTCAAGGCGCGCGAAGTCGCCGAGGCTTTCAACGCCAAGGTTGCGGGCGCGCGGGCGCTCAACGCCTTCCTGGTCGAAACCCCCGATCACGCGCTTGCCGCCGCCGATGCGGCCGATGCGGCGCGCGCGGCAGGCGAGACGCTCAAGCCGCTGGCAGGCGTGCCGATCGGCATGAAGGACCTGTTCGCGACCAAGGGCGTCGCGACCACCGCCGCCAGCAAGATCCTGGAAGGCTTCGTGCCGCCGTACGAGTCGACGGTTTCGCAGAATCTGTGGAACGCCGGTGCGGGTATGCTCGGCAAGCTGAACCTCGACCAGTTCGCCATGGGCTCGTCCAACGAGACCAGCGCGTTCGGCAATGTCGTCTCGCCCTGGCGTCGCCCGAACGACACCGCCGCGCTCGCCCCCGGCGGGTCGTCGGGCGGGTCGTCGACGGCGGTGTCCGCTGGCCTCGCACCCGGCGCGACCGGCACCGACACCGGCGGATCGATCCGCCAGCCCGCCGCCTTCACCGGCATTTCGGGCATCAAGCCGACCTATGGCCGCTGCTCGCGCTGGGGCACGATCGCCTTCGCCTCCTCGCTCGACCAGGCGGGCCCCATGGCGCGCGACGTGCGCGACTGCGCGATCATGCTGGAGGCGATGGCGGGCTTCGACGCCAAGGACGCGACCTCGCTGAAGCTCGACGTGCCGAATTGGGAAGCCGCGCTGTCGGCGGACCTCAAGGGCAAGAAGGTCGGCGTGCCGAAGGAATATCGCGTCGACGGCATGCCCGCCGAGATCGAGGCGCTGTGGCAGCAGGGCATCGACTGGCTGCGCGATGCGGGGGCGGAGATCGTCGAGGTCTCGCTGCCGCACACCAAATACGCGCTGCCCGCTTACTATATCATCGCGCCGGCCGAGGCGTCGTCCAACCTCGCCCGCTATGACGGCGTGCGCTATGGCCTGCGCGACCTTCCCGAAGGGGCGGGGTTGCAGGACATGTACGCCGCGACCCGCGCCGCCGGTTTCGGCGACGAGGTCAAGCGCCGCATCCTGATCGGCACCTATGTCCTGTCGGCGGGCTTCTACGATGCCTACTATACGCAGGCGCAGAAGGTGCGCACGCTGATCGCGCGCGATTTCGAGCGGGCGTTCGAGCAATGCGACGTGCTCCTCACTCCGACCGCGCCGTCCGCGGCGTTCGCGCTGGGCGAAAAGCAGGCCGATCCGCTGGCCATGTACCTCAACGACGTGTTCACGGTGCCCGCCTCGCTGGCGGGGCTGCCCGCCATGTCGGTGCCGGGCGGTCTGGACAAGGACGGGTTGCCGCTCGGCCTCCAGATCATCGGCAAGCCGCTGGACGAGCAAGGCGTGCTGAACGCCGGGCTGGCCATCGAACAGCGCGCGGGCTTCACCGCCCGTCCGCAGGCCTGGTGGTAAGCGACCGCGCCTTCACGGCCCGCAACATCGCGGTGTTGCGGGAAGCACAGGGCGCCCTGAACGTCGCGTTCGGGGCGATCCTCAGCGCCTATGTTGGCGTGTCGCTGACCAACATCGACAACCACCCCTTCAACCACCACATGCTGGCGCGGTTCTTCCTTGGGGTGGCGGGCTTCATCCTGTGCCTGTGCGTGGGCAACAGCGTGATCCTGCGCGGTGAGTTTCGGCTGGGCATCGCGTTTTTGATGCTGGGCGCGGGGGCGGCCTATATGGGGTTGATGGAGGCGCGGCATCTCGGCTTCGAGACCGCGATCCTGCGCATCCTGTCGACCTGCTGGATCGTCGCCCTGCTGGGCAGCAACGCCGTCCTGACGGCGATCAACTATCTTCATCATCGAGATCGAACATGAGCGAATATCGCATCCAGGGCGCGAGCGGAGAATGGGAGGTCGTGATCGGCCTGGAAGTCCATGCCCAGGTCACCTCCAACGCCAAGCTGTTCTCCGGCGCGGCGACCGCGTTCGGCGCGGAGCCCAATACCCAGGTCTCGCTGGTCGATGCCGCGATGCCCGGCATGCTGCCCGTGCCCAATATGGAGTGCATCCGTCAGGCGGTGCGCACCGGCATGGCGATCGATGCGCAGATCAACAAATGGTCGCGCTTCGACCGGAAGAATTACTTCTACGCCGATCTGCCGCAGGGCTATCAGATCAGCCAGCTCTACCACCCGCTGGTGGGAGAGGGCGCGATCGAGATCAGCCTGGACGAGAAGAACCCCGACGGCCCGACCAAGTCGATCGGCGTCGAGCGCATCCATGTCGAGCAGGATGCGGGCAAGCTGATGCACGACCAGCATCCGACGCGCTCCTATGTCGACCTCAACCGCTCGGGCGTGGCGCTGATGGAGATCGTCAGCCGCCCCGACATGCGTTCGCCCGCCGAAGCAGGGGCATATCTGCGCAAGCTGCGCGCGATCCTGCGGTACGTGGGTAGCTGCGACGGCAATATGGAAGAGGGCTCGATGCGCGCCGACGTGAACGTGTCGGTCCGCAAAGTGGGCGACGAGTTCGGCACGCGTACCGAGACGAAGAACGTCAACTCGGTCCGCTTCGTCATGGCCGCGATCGAATATGAGGCGAAGCGCCAGGTCGCGGTGCTGGAGGATGGCGGTAAGATCGTCCAGGAAACCCGTCTGTTTAACGTTGAGAGCGGCACGACGCGCTCGATGCGGTCGAAGGAAGATGCGCATGATTACCGCTACTTCCCCGATCCAGACCTGCTGCCGCTGGAGCTGGCCGACGCGTTCGTCGAGGAATGCCGCGCCAGCCTGCCCGAACTGCCCGACGCCAAGCGTCGCCGTTACGAGGCGCTGGGCCTGACCCCGTATAATGCGGGCGTGCTGACCGCCGAGGTCGAGACGGCGCGCTGGTTCGACGGGCTGCTGGAGGCGCTGGAAGGCACGAGCGCCAAGCCCGCACAGGCGGCCAACTGGGTCGCGGCCGAACTATTCGGTGCGCTGAACCGGCTGGGCAAGGACATCACCGAAAGCCCGGTCTCGCCTGCGCAGGCTGCCGAACTGCTGGCGCTGGTCGCCGACGGTACGCTGTCGGGCAGCCTGTCCAAGCAGGTGTTCGAGATCATGCTGGAGACGGGTGACGGTCCCTCGAAGATCGTTGAGGAGCGGGGCCTCAAGCAGACCAGCGACACCGGCGCGATCGAGGCGGTGATCGCCGAGGTTCTGGAAAAGAACCCCAACCAGCTGGGTCAGTATCGCGCGGGCAAGGAGGCGCTGTTCGGCTTCTTCGTCGGTCAGACGATGAAGGCGATGGGCGGCAAGGCCAACCCGGCGGTGGTCAACGACTTGCTGAAGAAGGCGCTGGCGGGGTGATGTATTGCTCCCCCTCCCGCAAGCGGGAGGGGGCTGGGGGAGGGTTTGGTGTCTCGCAAAGGGCATCGCCTGCGGCTTTCCCTCCCCCATCCCCTCCCGCCTGCGGGAGGGGCGTGCTTTTGGCGAGCGACATGCGCTGTCGTGAGCTTCGAATCTAGCGAACGGCCTTCGAGAATCTTCTCGCCTTGCCGCAAGCTTCTCCCCTCCCGCAGGCGGGAGGGGCCGGGGGAGGGCAAGGGTGTCTCACCGAGACTGGCGCCCTGCTATTGCGCATCCAAATCCTGGTTCCGCACCACGCCGCCGGTCCCGCCGACGCCGTCATGCTCGCCGCTGCTGGTAAACGTCACCGGCTCCTCGCCGCCCTCACCACGCTTGACCGCATCGGATCGCGCCTCGACCGCCTGCTCGATATCGCTCCGCTCGTCCTCGCGCGGCGGGCTGTCAGGGTTGTTCTCCGGCACCTCGGCGGGCGGGCTGTCGGGATGGTTTTCGGGGTTGGTCGCCATCGTCTTCCTCAAATCTGCGGGGGCTGCTGCGTGCCGGGGTCACCGGGTCCGACGCCGGGGGCGGGCTGGTCGATATCGGGGCCGGGCGGCACGATTTCGGGCGGGGGCGTATCGGGTTGCGCCGGTTGGGTCGGCTGCGGGCTTTCGGGCGGGGGCTGGGTGGCCATTCTCGCTCTCCAATTCGGACTGGGGAGGGGATAAACGCATCGCGACCGCACATGTTGCCTGTTGTCCCTTGCCGAAGCCGCCCATGGTGATATAGACGCGCGCCCATCGGCGGTGTCCTCGTGCGGGCGTGGCGGAACTGGTAGACGCGCTGGATTTAGGTTCCAGTATCGTAAGATGTGGGGGTTCGAGTCCCTTCGCCCGCACCAGTCCCCGGTCAAAACGGGGCGACAGCCACACGGAATTTCTCCAGATTGAAGGCCTTTAGATGCAGACTGTCGAGACGCTGAACGAGGGGCTGAAGCGCGCCTACACGCTCACCATCACCGCCCAGGATATCGAGGGCAAGGTCGATGCCGAACTGAAGCGCATCGCTCCGCAGATGAAGATGCCCGGCTTCCGCCCCGGCAAGGTGCCCGCGAATCTCGTTCGCAAGATGCACGGCCCGGCGCTGCTGCAGGACGCGCTGAACACCGCGCTGCAGGAAGGCGTGCAGTCGCTGATCGCCGAGCAGGGCCTGCGTCCCGCGATGCAGCCGCAGGTCGAACTGGCCGAGGGTTATGAGCAGGGCCAGGACGCCAAGCTGACCGTCACGCTCGAAGTGCTGCCGCAGGTCCCGACCCCCGCGATCGACGCGCTGAAGCTGGAGCGTCTGACCGTTCCGGTCGCCGACGAGGCGGTGGACGAGCAGCTCCAGAAGTTCGCCGATCAGCAGAAGCGCTGGGACGATGCGGGCGACAAGGCCGCTGAACAGGGCGACCAGGTCACCGTCGATTTCGTCGGCAAGACCGCGGACGGCGTCGCCTTCGAGGGCGGCTCGGGCGAGGACATGGCCGTCGAGATCGGTGGCGGTCGCCTGATCCCCGGTTTCGAGGACCAGCTGGTCGGCGTGAAGGCCGGTGAAGAGAAGCAGATCTCGGTCACCTTCCCCGAGGACTATCCCGCCAAGGACCTGGCCGGTCAGCCCGCGATCTTCGACCTGACGATCAAGTCGGTGAAGACCGCTGGCGAAGCCAAGATCGACGACGAGATGGCGAAGAATCTGGGCCTCGAGAGCCTGGAGCAGCTGCGCGGCCTGCTGAAGGGGCAGATCGAGCAAAAGCATAACGGCCTGACCCGCACCTATATGAAGCGCAAGCTGCTCGACCAGCTGGCCGATGGTCACGACTTCGAAGTGCCGCCGTCGATGGTCGAGGCCGAATTCTCGCAGATCTGGGCGCAGCTTGAGCATGAAGCGACCCATGAGGAAGACCCCGAGGCCGCCAAGGCCGAGATGGAGAAGGAGCGCGACGATTATCAGAAGATCGCCGAGCGCCGCGTCCGTCTGGGCCTGCTCCTCTCGGAGATCGGCCAGGCCAATGGCGTCGAAGTGACCGCGCAGGAAATGAACCGCCTGATCGCGCAGGCCGCGCAGCAGTACGGCCCCGAAGATCGCCAGCGCTTCATTCAGTATGTCCAGCAGGAGCCGATGGCCGCCGCCCAGCTGCGCGCCCCGCTCTATGAGGACAAGGTCGTCGACTTCCTCTTCAGCAAGGCCGAGATCACCGACCGCGAGACCACCCGTGAGGAGCTGGAAGCCGCGATCGAGAGCGAGGACGGTTTCGCTTCGGGCACGCATGTCCACAATCACGATCACGACCATGGTCATGACCACGGCGCGAAGAAGCCCGCCAAGGCGAAGGCCAAGAAGGCCGACGTGACCGAGGACGCGGCCGGCGAGACGACCGGCGAGGAAGCGCCGAAGAAGGCGACCCGCGCGAAGAAGGCTCCGGCCGAGGCTGAGGCGGAAGCGCCTGCCGAAGCGACCGAGGAAGCTGCGCCCGCCAAGAAGCCGCGTGTGAAGAAGGCAGCCGCTCCGGCGGAAGGCGAGGCCGAGGCGGCCGAAGCCCCCGCCAAGAAGCCGCGCGCGAAGAAGGCCGCGCCGACCGAATAATCGCAAGGCGCTGCGGACTTCGGTTCGTGACGAAACAGGGAAGGGCGGTCGCGCGAGCGGTCGCCCTTCCTGTATCAGGGCGCACCGATCTTCCTCCCCTGCAAGGGGAGGTGGCAGGCCGCAGGCCTGACGGAGGGGTGTCACGCGTGGTGAGGTCGAACCACTTTCGCGACCGGGGACACCCCTCCACCAGCTTCGCTGGTTCCCCTCCCCTTGCAGGGGAGGAATGTTATACGAGCATCTCGCCATGTCAGATGGCGCAGAGGGACGGAGGGCGGGATCGCCCGCCTTTTGACGAGGACTAGGTGTGAACGAGACCCGGATCGCGGTGCTGCTGCCCTGCTATAACGAAGAGGCGGCGATTGCGCAGACCATCGCAGGGTTTCGGGAGGCGCTGCCGAACGCCGCCATCTATGTCTACGACAATAACAGCAAGGACCGCACGATCGAGGTCGCACGGGCGGCTGGCGCGATCGTCCGGTCGGAACGTATCCAGGGCAAGGGCGCGGTGGTGCGCCGCATGTTCGCCGATATCGACGCGGACATCTATGTCATGGCCGATGGCGACGCGACCTATGACGCGGCGTCCGCCCCCGATCTGGTGCGGCGCGTGGTCGAGGAACAGCTCGACATGGTGGTCGGGCAGCGGATCAGCGAGGCCGAGCTGGCCTATCGTCGCGGACACCGGTTCGGCAATGCGATGCTGACGGGAATGCTCGCCAAGCTGTTCGGGCGGAGTTTCACCGACATCCTCTCGGGCTACCGCGTCTTTTCGCGTCGCTTCGTCAAAAGCTTCCCCGTCCTGTCGGTTGGCTTCGAGATCGAGACCGAAATCAGCGTCCATGCGCTCGAACTCAAAATGCCCTGCGCCGAAATCGCGACGCCCTATTATGCGCGGCCCGAGGGGTCGGCGTCGAAGCTGAGCACCTATTCGGATGGCTGGCGCATCCTGCGTACCATCCTGAAGCTCTATCGGATCGAGCGGCCCATGTGGTTCTTCGGCGCGATCGCTGCGCTGTTCGCGGGCGTGGCGGTGCTGCTCGCGGTGCCGTTGATCCTGACCTATGTGGAGACGCATCAGGTGCCGCGCTTCCCGACCGCGATCCTGTCGACCGGGCTGATGCTGCTGGCCGGACTTAACCTGTTCACCGGGCTGATCCTCGATACGGTGGTGCGCGGGCGGCAGGAGGTGCGGCGGCTGGCCTATCTGGCGCTGCCCGCGCCCGGGATCGCGCGCTAATCCGATTTTCATTCCTGAAAGAGATAATCGCTGCACGGCAACATTGTTGGGGTGTCGCCGGGGCTTGAATATGCGCGGGCATCACGCGACATAGGGGCTCTTCTGGGCATAAGAGAGATTTCCATGCACAATCCGTTCGAGACCGGCGATTTCGCGAGCCCGCTGGCGCATGCCGGTGTGGGGCTTCGGCAGACGCAGGCCGGTCTGGTTCCGATCGTCATCGAACAGTCGAACCGCGGCGAACGGTCGTTCGATATTTTCAGCCGCCTGCTCCGCGAGCGCATCATCTTCGTCACCGGCGGTGTAGAGGACGGCATGGCCTCGCTGATCTGCGCGCAGCTGCTGTTCCTTGAATCGGAAAATCCGAAGAAGGACATCTATATGTACATCAACTCGCCGGGCGGTGTCGTCACGGCGGGCATGGCGATCCATGACACGATGCAGTATATCCGTCCGCGCGTCGGCACGCTGTGCATCGGCCAGGCCGCATCGATGGGCAGCTTCCTGCTGGCCGCCGGTGAACCGGGCATGCGCTTTGCGACGACGAACAGCCGCATCATGATCCACCAGCCTTCGGGCGGGGCGCAGGGCATGGCGGCCGATATCGAGATCCAGGCGCGCGAAATCCTGCGCATGCGGCATTTCCTGAACACGCTGTACGCCAAATATACCGGCAAGCCGCTGGAGGAAATCGAGCGTGCGATGGACCGCGACAAGTTCATGAGCTCCGAGGAAGCCAAGGAGTTCGGCTTGATCGATCAGGTGTTCGACAAGCGTCCGGTCCCGGCCGACGACGCGTCGGCCGCCGCATAAGGCGGGCCGTTCACTATGAACGGTTTATTTCGATTGTGACTTTATCGGGGTGCGGTACGATGCGCACCCCGGCAACGGTAGCGCACCGTTTGATGGGTGCGAGAGGTGATTGATGGACAAGGTGAGCGGTGGCAACTCGAAAAGCACCCTCTATTGCTCGTTCTGCGGCAAGTCGCAGCACGAGGTGCGCAAGCTGATCGCGGGGCCGACCGTCTTCATTTGCGACGAGTGCGTGGAGCTGTGCAACGACATCATCCGTGAGGAGACCAAGTCCGCTTTGGTGTCCAAGAAGGATGGTGGCGTGCCGACGCCGCAGGAAATCTGCAACGTGCTCGACGATTATGTCATCGGGCAGAAGCAGGCCAAGCGCGTCCTGTCGGTTGCGGTGCACAACCACTATAAGCGCCTGAACCACGGCGCGAAGGGCGCCGATGTCGAACTCGCCAAGTCGAACATCCTGCTCGTCGGCCCGACCGGCTGCGGCAAGACGTTGCTCGCGCAGACGCTGGCGCGCATCCTCGATGTGCCGTTCACCATGGCGGATGCGACGACGCTGACCGAGGCGGGCTATGTCGGCGAGGATGTCGAGAACATCATCCTCAAGCTGCTCCAGGCATCGGACTACAATGTCGAGCGGGCGCAGCGCGGCATCGTGTATATCGACGAAATCGACAAGATTAGCCGCAAGGCCGAGAATCCCTCGATTACCCGAGACGTGTCGGGCGAGGGCGTCCAGCAGGCGCTGCTCAAGCTGATGGAAGGCACGACCGCCAGCGTTCCGCCCCAGGGCGGCCGCAAGCATCCGCAGCAGGAATTCCTGCAGGTCGACACGACGAACATCCTGTTCATCTGCGGCGGCGCGTTCGCGGGTCTGGAAAAGATCATCGGCGACCGTCTGCAGGGCAAGTCGATCGGCTTCGGCGCCTATGTCGCGGCTCCCGAGGAGAAGCGGACTGGTGAATATCTGCGCCAGACCGAGCCCGAGGATCTGCTGAAGTTCGGCCTGATCCCCGAATTCGTCGGGCGCCTGCCGGTCATCGCGACGCTCGAGGACTTGGACATTGCGGCGCTGGTCAAGATTCTGTCCGAGCCGAAGAACGCACTGGTCAAGCAGTATCAGAAGCTGTTCGAGATGGAGAGCGTCGAACTCGACTTCACCGACGATGCGCTGACCACGGTCGCCAAGAAGGCGATCGAGCGCAAGACCGGCGCACGCGGGCTTCGCTCGATCCTGGAGGGCATCTTGCTCGACACCATGTTCGACCTGCCCGGCATGGACGGCGTCGACGAAGTGATGGTCGACAAGGACGTGGTCGAGGGCCGCAAGGAGCCGATCCGCGTCTATGCCGAAAAGGCGAAGAAGAAGGACGACGCGGCGGCCTGATCGCCAGCCGCACGACTGATGGTAGAAAGCGGGCGCTTCCGAAAGGAGCGCCCGTTTTTCCTGAGGGCGATGCAATGACCGTGATGCGCGATGCGGTGAGTGCGGACCGGGTGGCGGTGGCGCGGATGCTGGGCCGCGCTTTCGCCGACGATCCGGCCATGTCCTATATCTTTCCAGATCCGACCGACCGGGCAAGGCGCCTGCCGCGCCTGTTTGCGCTGCTGTTCGACAGCGATGCGGTCGGGATGCGGCTGGTGAGCGAAGAGGCGGATGCGGGAACCTTTTGGCGACCGCCCGGGCGGGCGCATGTGCCGACCATGGCCTTTGTCCGCCGGCTGATCCCCGTGCTGCACGCCCTGGGGCCATCGCTGCCCCGCGCGATGCGGCTGGGCGATGCGGTCGAAGCGCATTTTCCGGCCGGGCCCTTCTGGTATCTGCACATCGCGGGCGTCGATCCGGCGCAGCAGGGACGGGGGCTGGGCGGCGCGTCGATCCGCGCAGGGCTCGCCAGATGCGACGCGGACGGCGTGCCCGCCTATCTGGAGACCGCGACCGAGAGCAATGTCGGGCTCTACGCGCGGTTGGGGTTCGAGCTGACGGAGCAATGGTCGGTCCCGAAAGGCGGCCCACGCTTCTGGTCGATGATGCGGCCGGTCGGGGGAAAGTAAATTCGTCTCCGGTAAGCCTGCCTCATCGGGATAAGCTGTGTCATCCCGTTGAGGGCTTTGTTCCCAGGCCGACCTCGAGCGGCGCGACCGGCATTTGGTTGCGACGTCGCAATGATTTTCGTCCTG
This sequence comes from Sphingomonas sp. LC-1, assembly GCF_025371035.1. Taxonomy (GTDB): domain Bacteria; phylum Pseudomonadota; class Alphaproteobacteria; order Sphingomonadales; family Sphingomonadaceae; genus Sphingomonas; species Sphingomonas sanguinis_E. The sequence continues at coordinate 61,332 of NZ_JANZXB010000014.1, forward strand.
ATCGGGAGCCAACAGGGCGGTTGGCGCATTGGCATGACAGGAATGTCATCATGCCATGACGAGGAGACCCGACCAGCCATGAGCGAACCCGACGCCATCGTCTCCCCCGGACAAAAGCGCGCATTGCTCCAGCGTCTGTTGATGCCCTGGTGGACCCTGGTGTTCCCGTTGCTGGGCCTGCTGGCCATCGCCGTGTCGCTCTACAAGATGGGGACGGTGGGGGTGGTCGTCGCGGCGATCATTCTGTTCGGCTGCGTGCTGTCGGCGGTGCATCAGGCCGAGGTCGTCGCCCACCGGGTCGGCGAGCCGTTCGGCACGCTCGTCCTGGCGGTCGCGGTGACGGTGATCGAGGTATCTCTGATCGTCAGTCTGATGCTGTCCGATGCCGGCGATGCCTCCAGCCTGGCGCGCGATACCGTGTTCGCGGCGATCATGATCATCCTCAACGGCATTGTCGGCCTCTGCCTGCTGGCGGGGGGCGTGCAGCATGGCGAGCAGCGCTTCTCGCTGCGGGGCGCCAGTTCGTCGCTGAACGTGCTGACCGCAATGGTCGTGCTGTCGCTGGTCCTGCCCAATTATGTCTCGTCCGCGCCGGGGCCGACCTATGCCACCTCGCAGCTGGTCTTCGTCGCGATCGTCAGCGTCATCCTCTACGGCACCTTCGTCATGGTGCAGACGGTGCGGCACCGCGACTATTTCCTGCCCGGGCATGAGGATCTGCCCGCCGACGCCCATGCCGAGCCGCCGACCAATGCGGCCGCCTGGGCGGCATTGGGGATGCTGCTGGTCGCGTTGGTCGGGGTGGTGCTGCTGGCCAAGGGGCTGTCGGGGATCGTCGAGGCGGCGATCCTGAACGCCGGGCTGCCGCTCGCCATCGTCGGCGTGGTGATCGCGGCGCTGGTCCTCGCACCCGAAAGCCTGGCGGCCTATCGGGCGGCCAAGCGGAACCGGTTGCAGACCAGCCTCAACCTCGCGCTGGGCTCGGCGTTGGCGACGATCGGGCTGACCATTCCGGCGGTGGCGATCGTCTCGCTGATGCTGGGCCTCCCGCTCGCGCTGGGGATCGGGGCCAAGCAGATGATCCTGCTGGTGCTGTCGTTGTTCACCATCACCCTGACGCTGGGCAATGGCCGGACCACCGTGCTGGGCGGCGCGGTGCATCTGGTGATCTTCGCGGCCTATCTGTTCGTGACGGTGGTGCCCTAAGTCGGGCCCTCACATCCGTTGGGCCTGGGCGAAGTCGAAGGCCAAGGTAATTTGGTCGGACCGGGCGCGCCTGGAACTGCATTCGGTCCGTGGCCTTCGACTTCGCTCAGGCTGAACGGAGCGGGTGTTTAGTTCGACTTTTTCTTGGCCGCCTGTTCCGCCTTCCACGCGCGGAACTGTTCGATCGCGACCGAGCGTTTCAGAATCTTCGCCCAGGGATCGACCACGACGTGTGCGTCTTCGGGAATGGTCAAGGTGCCCGTGCCGTCCGTCATCGGCAACGTCTCGACCCTATCGCCCACCTGCACATCGACCGGCATCGGGAAGGGCCCGCCGCCCGGTACCTTCCATGTCAGGGTCAGCTGATCGCCGCTGCGCGTCTCGACGATCTCGGGCAGCGCCGCCTGGCGCAGATAGACGTTGAAGAACCAGCCATAATCCTTGCCCGTCACCTGCCGGACAAAGCCCTCATATTCCTTGGTCGAGCCATAGCGCGGCGTGAAATTCCCCGGCTTCGGATCGGTGCGACCATAGACGGCAAGTCGCGTCACATCCCAAAAGGCCTTGTCGCCGATCAGGTTGCGTAGGGTGTGGAGCATCCACGACCCCTTCATATAGATGTCGAGACCGGGGCCGCCCTTGGCGTCCTCATAGACGTCCTGCTCGGTCATGCTGCGATCATGGACGATGGGCGACTTGTTCGCGATCTGGCCGCGCTGCGTATCCATCATCACCGCATAGCGCGCCTCGCCCTCGCGCCAGCGGCCATAGCTGGGCTGCATGTAACTGCCATAGCCCTCGTGCAGCCAGAAATCGTCCCAGTCGACATTGGTCAGCTGGTTGCCGAACCATTCATGGCTGAACTCATGCTGGAACAGCCAGTCGAAGCCCTCGGGCGCCTTGGCATATTCATTGCCATAGGCGTTGATCGTCTGGTGCTCCATGCCCTTGTGCGGGGTTTCGACCACGCCCAGCTTCTCGTCGCCGAAGGGGAAGGGGCCGACCGTCGATTCGAAGAAATCCAGCGTCGGCGCGAACTCGGCGAACAGGCCTTCGGCCTTCTGCTTCTCGCCGGGCAGATACCAGTAGAACATCGGGATCGTATTGCCGAAGCGGCTCTTGTACGAACCCTCGACCACCTCATAGGGGCCGACGTTCAGCGCGATGGCATAGGTGTTGGGATGCTTGGTCCGCCAGTTCCAGCGGGTGCGGCCGTCGGGCAGCGTATCGACGCCCAGCAGCACGCCGTTGGAGGGGGCCTTCAACCCCTTGGGCACGGTGATGTGGAGCGTGACGACCCCCGGCTCGCCCATCGGATAGTCGAGGCAGGGCCAGAACAGGTCGCAGCCATAACCCTGTGCGGTCGTCGCGAACCAGGGGCGGCCGTCCGGTGTTTTGGCCCAGACCACGCCCGTGTCCCAGGGCGCGCGCACCGCGACATGCGGAGTGCCGCCATAGGTGATCTTCGCGCTAACCTTCTGACCGGCACGCAGCGCGCGGGGCAGGGTGATGACGAGTTGTCCTTCCGGATTGGACCATTGGCCGGGCTTCAACGATTTGCCGTTGATCGCGATCGCCTGGACCGGCAGATTCTTGTCCAGATCGATCACCAGCCGGGCAAGCGGCGCCTTGGCGGTAAAGCCCAGCACCGCAATGCCGTTCAATTCTTCCGTATCGGGCAGAACCTCGAACGAAAGGTCCGCGCTGTCGAAGCGCATGGCCAGCTGTTCGGGGGGACGCACGCCGCCCGACACCATGGTCTGTGCGGTCAGCGGGGGCTCCCCCTTGGCCGGAAGGGCCTTCGCGGTTTGCGCTGCGAGCGGGGCGGCGGAGAGAAGCGAGGAGGCGAGCAGCGCAGCAGCGCAGTTCCGTATACGATCCATGGCACATGGTGTCGCCCAAGCGGACCGGCTTGGCAAGCGGCGCGCACATCGCCTTATCGCACGGACGATTGATGGATCGGCAACCCTCCCCATATATAGTGACGAACGGGCCCCGTTGGGGGCCGACCGGAGTTTGCATGAACCAGTCCTATCCCGTCCTTCCGCTGCGTGACATCGTCGTCTTCCCGCACATGATCGTGCCCCTGTTCGTCGGCCGCGACAAATCGGTCGCGGCGCTGGAAGCGGCCATGGCGGCGGACAAGGAGATTTTCCTGGTCGCCCAGCTCGACCCCGCCGAAGACGCCCCCTCGCGCGAGGATCTTTACGAGATCGGCGTCACCGCCACCGTTCTTCAACTGCTCAAGCTGCCCGACGGCACGGTTCGCGTGCTGGTCGAGGGCAAGACGCGCGGGCGTCTCGACCAGCTCGATGAATCGGGTGCCTTCCTGACCGCGACGATCGACGCGGCCCAGGTCGAGGGCGATGACGACGCGCTCGAAGAGCAGGATCACGACGTCAAGGCGCAGATCGCCGCGCTGATGCGCTCGGTGGTCGATCAGTTCGAGAATTACGCCAAGCTCAACCGCAAGCTGCCCGCCGAGACGGCGGTGCAGCTGGCGGAGATCGAGGATGCCTCGCAACTGGCCGATGCGGTCGCCGCGAACATCTCGGTCAAGGTCGCGGACAAGCAAGCGCTTTTGGTGGAAACCGATCCGGCCAAGCGGCTGGAGATGGCGTACGCCCTGATGGAGGGCGAGCTCGGCGTCCTGCAGGTCGAGAAGAAGATCAAGAGCCGCGTCAAGCGCCAGATGGAGAAGACGCAGCGCGAATATTATCTCAACGAACAGCTCAAGGCGATCCAGCGCGAGCTGGGCAATGAGAGCGAGGACGGCGACGGCGACGAGATCGCCGAGCTGACCCAGAAGATCGCGACGCTCAAGCTGTCCAAGGAAGCGCGCACCAAGGCGACCGCCGAGCTGAAGAAGCTGAAGACCATGGCGCCGATGAGCGCCGAGGCGACCGTCGTGCGCAACTATCTCGACGTGCTGCTGGGCCTGCCCTGGGGCAAGAAGTCCAAGGTCAAGAAAGACATCGCGGCGGCGCAGGCGATCCTCGACCAGGATCATTATGCGCTGGAGAAGGTGAAGGACCGGATCGTCGAATATCTCGGCGTGCAGGCGCGCACCAACAAGCTGAAGGGGCCGATCCTGTGCCTCGTCGGCCCGCCGGGCGTCGGCAAGACCTCGCTGGGCCAGTCGATCGCCAAGGCGTGCGGGCGCGAGTTCATCCGCCAGTCGCTGGGCGGCGTGCGCGACGAGGCCGAGATTCGTGGCCACCGCCGGACGTACATTGGCTCGCTGCCGGGCAAGATCGTGACCAACCTGAAAAAGGCCGGCACGTCCAACCCGCTTTTCCTGCTCGATGAGATCGACAAGCTGGGCCAGGACTTCCGCGGCGACCCCGCCTCGGCGCTGCTGGAGGTGCTTGACCCCGAACAGAACGCCAAGTTCAACGATCACTATCTGGAGATCGACATCGATCTGTCGGACGTGATGTTCGTGTGCACCGCGAACACGCTGAACCTGCCGCAGCCTTTGCTCGACCGCATGGAGATCATCCGTCTGGAGGGCTATACCGAGGACGAGAAGGTCGAGATCGCCGAGCGCCATCTGGTTGCCAAGCAGGTCGAGAGCCATGGCCTGAAAGACGGCGAGTTCACGCTGACCCAGGAAGGGCTGCGGGCGCTCATCCAACGCTACACCCGCGAGGCGGGCGTGCGCACGCTGGAGCGTGAGATTGCGCGTCTCGCTCGCAAGGCGCTGCGCCAGATCCTGGAGGGCAAGGCGACGTCGGTGTCGATCACGCCTGAGAACCTCCACGAGTTCGCGGGCGTGCAGAAGTATCGCCACGGCCTGTCCGAACAGGAGGACCAGATCGGTGCGGTCACGGGCCTCGCCTGGACCGAGGTGGGCGGCGAGCTGCTGACCATCGAATCGGTGACCGTGCCGGGCAAGGGGCAGGTGAAGACTACCGGCAAGCTGGGCGACGTGATGAAGGAATCGGTCCAGGCCGCCTTCAGCTTCGTCCAGGCGCGCAGCCCGAGCTTCGGGATCAAGCCGTCGCTGTTCCACCGCAAGGATATCCATATCCACCTGCCCGAGGGCGCTGTGCCCAAGGATGGTCCGTCGGCGGGTATCGGCCTGGTCACCTCGATCGTCTCGACGCTGACCGGGATTGCGGTGCGCAAGGATGTCGCGATGACCGGGGAGGTCACGCTGCGCGGTCGCGTGCTGCCGATCGGCGGCCTGAAGGAAAAGCTGCTCGCGGCGTTGCGGGGCGGTATCACCACCGTCCTCATCCCGCAGGAGAATGAGAAGGATCTGGCGGATATTCCCGCCAATATCCGCGAGGGGTTGAAGATCGTGCCGGTTTCCCATGTCGACGAGGTGCTTCGCCTCGCACTGGTGGGGCCGCTGGAGGCGATCGACTGGACGGATGCGGACGAACTCGCCGCACTGCCGCCCGCCGCCATCCCGGCGGTCGCAGGGGGCGAACGCCACCATTGATCATCGCAAGGGCAGGGCCATTCGCCGAAAGGCGGGTGGCCCTGTTCGCTTTTGTCACGCCATTGTCGCGGATCGACGCTTAGGCGGACGTCCGCGCCGCCTGCGACAACAGTTTGACAGCCGGCACAACAACGGCATTATTGATCCTTTAAGGTTTGAGCGGCAACCGAGTCCGCCTGACTAATCATTGAGATCATAGGGGGTTATGGAATGAACAAGCAGGAGCTGATCGCTACCGTCGCCGATTCCTCGGGCCTCGCGCGCGGTGATGCGATCAAGGCGGTCGATGCCGTATTCGAATCGATCACCGCCGCGCTCAAAAAGGGTGACGAAGTTCGCCTGGTCGGATTCGGCACCTTTTCGGTTTCCAAGCGCAAAGCCTCGACCGGGCGTAACCCGCGCACCGGCGAGCCGATGACCATCAAGGCGTCGTCGCAGCCCAAGTTCAAGCCGGGCAAGCTCTTGAAGGACTCGGTCAACTAATCCGGATTTTTTGGGCTGGACAGGCGGCGGATCGCCGCCTAAAGGCCCGTCTCCCGGTTACGGGCGCGTAGCTCAGCGGTAGAGCACACCCTTCACACGGGTGGGGTCACAGGTTCAATCCCTGTCGCGCCCACCATTCTTTCCCCAAACCTCGCGGTCCGGAAAGAATGGCGGTCAGCCTGAACGGTCAGGCTTTCTCCCCCTTCTGGCGGCTATTCGGCAAGATTCGGCAATGCGCTGTCGGATGCCCGACCATTTGCCGTGCCTTTGGTGGCCTCTCCCTATGCTGACCGTCAAAGGGGACTGTCATGCAGCAGGGGCATCGCAGCGTCTGCCCCGATCATCCGGCCTTTGCCACTGCCATGGCGTTCCAGCCGATCATGGATGGCGAAACCGAACGGCCCATCGCCCATCAGGCGCTGGTGCGGGGCGGCAAGGGCGAAGGCGCACGCGACTCCTTGCGCGGATCAGCCCAAAGGACCGCTATAATTTCGACCAGCGATGCCGCGTCGCCGCGATTTAGAGCGCCGTGGCCGCGGGACGGTTCGCATCCGATACGTGGTTGTCGATCAATTTCTTTCCCGACACCGTTTACTCGCCACTGGCCTGCCTGGAGCCGGTTCTCGACGCCGCGTGGTGGCTGAATCAGCGGCCCGCCCCCATATCCCCCGCCAGATAGCGGGCGATGGGATCGATCATATCCTTTGGAATACGCCGTGCGATGACGGGCATGGTCGCGTGGCTCTTGCGCGCATCGACGACATTCTTGTCACCCTGCCAATGGCGTAGGCGCTCGGCGATATAGCTGGCCCGCTGCCCCGCCAGGACGGGATAGGGCTTGCCGGGCGTGTGGCAGCTGACACAGGCGGGAAGCTGCTTGTCGGGCAGTCCGCGCTCGACGATCCGTGCCGCCGCAGAATTTCCTGCCGGTTTCGCACCCAGCCCGGGCATCGCGGCAAAGCGGCGTGCCGCGGCCTCCATGGCGGCGGGCTCCATCCGCATCGCAACCTGCTGCATGACCGCGCTCGACCGTGTGCCGTTGGCATAGCCCTTCAGCGCGGCGAGCAGATATTCAGGGCTCTGGCCGCCCAGGATCGGAATGTCGGGCGTGCCGCGACCCCGGCCATCGGTGCCGTGACACCCGGTGCAATTGTCCGGATCGACGGCGGGAGAGGCTTCGGCGACCAGCGTGCGATACTGGGCAGGCGTCATGCCCGGCAGGCGACGGACGAACGCGACCATGCGGCGCACCTCGTCAGGACGGTCCTGCACGGCCCAGGCGGGCATGCCGGTATATTTGACGCCGTGCTGGAGGATCCAGAAAAGTTGCTTGTCGCTCCATTCGCGCGCGTTGATCGCCAGGTCGGGCGCGGGCGGCGTGGCGGCTTGCATCACAGGGGCAGGTTTCTGCCCCGGCGCGCCGTGACAGACCGCGCAGCTATTGGCGAAATGGCCCGCCGCGCTGACCAGTCCGCTGGCGTCGGCGGGGTCCTTGGGCGCGGTGAGGGCGGCATGGGTGCGTACCGAGTTGCGCATCGCCCAGTGGAGGAACCAGTCGGTGATCGCCCAATGTCCGCTCGATGCGGCGAGGCTGATGACGCCCGACCAGGCGAGCGCCATGCCCAGCGCGGCCAGGCCTAGGATCGTCGCGATCACGCGTTTCCAGGTGATGCGGATCGTCATGCGCGCGCCTCCGGTCGGGATTGGAGCAGGCGGCCCAGCATCCCCAGCCCACCGCACAGATAGGCGATGCCGCCGACCAGCAGCATGACGACGCCCGCGATCTGCTGGTCCTGCATCGCGCCCGCGCCGTGATGGCTGTACAGCGGGCGGGGGGCGAGGCCAATCAGCGCACCCAGCAGGGTCATATGCATCGACGTGACCAGCAGGGCGGCGATGCCGGCGGCGCGATGCTGCGGCGCGAGCACCGCCGACCACAGCAGCAGTCCGGCCGCCAGGAAGCTGGCCTGTTCGGCGATCAGCCATAAGGGGGCGTGATCCGCGAGCCGCCGCAGTGCCGGGACATGCCAACCCCAGACGATCACCGCCTCGACCAGGGCGGCGACCAGCGGCGTGGCGAGGCGCGGCCATCGGCGCGCGGGATCGATTGGACTGCCCTGTATCCCCAGCGCAAGAAGCGGAGCGGCTATCGCCACCGCGATCATATGCGCGACCATATGCCCGGTCATGCCCTGCCCGCTCAACGTCCAGCCGAATGCGAGCAGGGCAAGGCCCGCGACCGGATAGACCCGTGTCATCGGCAATCGCTCAGCATCAGGACAGGCATGGCGGTGAACAGCACCGCGACGAAGCTCAGTCCGGCGAGAAGAAGGGTCGAATAGGCGATGAAGCGCAGCCGATCGACATCGGTGCCTTCGTTGTGCGGCGGCGGGTCGCCGGGAGTGCGCGACTGCTGCCAAGCGATCACGCCCGAGGCGACGATGACGAGCAGGGCGATGACGGTGGCGATCGCGAACACCGTCGGGAACCGGGCCCATTCGCCGATCTTGGCGCAGGATATGGCGGCCCAAAGGTAGGACAGCAGGAAATGCGCCGCCCAGACGGTCGGCGGCACGATCAGCGTCCATAGGGTGACGCGCAGCCGATGCGCGCGTTTCAGCAGGCGCCTCACAGCCCCGTCTCCGGAAACAGCCCGATCGTCAGATAGGTGACGATGGCGGTCAATGCGAAGAAATGCGCATAGACGGTGATATTGCGAATGTCCGCGTCATGGGTCGGCGTCATCCGCCCCGCAAGGCTGCGGGCCAGCGTGTAAAGCTGCATGATCGCGGCGATCGCGGCATGGACGATGGTCCAGACGACCAGCACCCAGACGATGGCGGGGTAGACGTTCGCCTCCGGGTCCAGCCCTTCCAGGCAGGCAAGCCCGGCGAACAGGCTGGCGATCGCCATGGTCGCCCCGACGATCAGCAGCGCGCGGGCGATCAGGATCCCGCCACGATGATGGACCTCGCGCGCCGCCAGCGTCGCGGCCCAACTCGCCAGCGACAGGGCGAGCGCGAAGAGCGGGCCGCTACTGCCCGGCCCGTCGAACCCGGCACCGAAATCGGGATGGATCGTCCAATAGAAGTAATAGCCGAAGACGAGGCCGGAAAAGGCGGTGGCATCCGCCATCATGGTGATGAACATCGCCCACCATCCCGGTGCGGCGGGCCCGGAGATGTAAAGGGGCATGCGCATCCCGTGGCCGATCGGCTTTTCGGGCTTTTCGGGGATTTCGGCGGTGTCCCACAGCCACCAGAGGATGCAGGCCAGCGTCACCACGCCAAACAACGCCGAAACCAGATACAGATGATAGGTGGTCAGGATGAAAACGCCGCCTAAGGCCACGGCGGTCATCATCGGCTTAACGCTGGGCGTGCCCAGTCGGATGACCGACACGGGCTTGGCATCGAGGACCGAGGTGATGATCGTCTCGCGCCGGCCTTCTTCGGCATCGGGCAGGAAGAAGCGACCCTCATCGACCTTGGCCACGAAATTCTTCTGGTCCCAGATCGGATAGCGGCTTTCGACCAGCGGGACCGATCGAATGCCCCAATCCTCGTCATCGGGATGGGCCAGCCATTCGAGCGTCCCGGCATTCCACGGATTGCGCGGTGCCTTGGCGCGGGTGGGGGACAAGGCCAAGTCGACGACCAGCACCGCCACCCCCGCCGCGAACAGATAGGAACCAGCGGTCGAGGCGAGATTGAGCCAGCCGATGCCGAGTTCCTCAGGGTAGGTGAAGACGCGGCGCGGCATGCCTTCCAGACCCGACAGATGCATTGGGAAGAAGGTGAGGTTGACCCCGACGAACATGATCCAGAAGGCGGTGCGTCCCATCCGGTCGGACAGTTTCTTGCCGGTGATCAGCGGCCAGTAATAATAAAGCCCGCCGAACAGGGGCAGCAGCGTGCCGCCGATCAGCACGTAATGCAGGTGCGCGACGATGAAATAGGTGTCGTGCGCCTGCCAGTCGAACGGTGCGACCGCGACCATCACCCCGGTCAGACCACCGATGACGAAGATGGCGAGGCTTCCCGATGCATAGAGCAAGGGCGTCGACCACTTCACCTTGCCCGCCCAGAGGGTGGCGATGAAGGCGAATATCTGTACGCCGGTCGGGATGGCGACGGCTTCGGAGGCGGCGGAGAAGAAGGCCAGGCTGATCTTCGGCAGGCCGGTCGCGAACATGTGGTGGACCCACAGGCCGAAGGACAGAAAGGCGGTGCCGACCGCCGCCAGCACGATCCACGGATAGCCCAGCAGATGCCGCTGCGCGAAGGTCGGGATCAGCATCGCGAACAGCGCGATGGAGGGCAGGAAGACGATATAGACTTCGGGATGGCCGAAGATCCAGAAAAGGTGCTGCCAGAGCAGCGGATCGCCTCCGCGTGCGGCGTCGAAGAAGGGCCAGTTGAGCAGCCGCTCCATCTCGAACAACAGATCGCCCGCGATCAACGGCGGGAAGGCGAACAGGATCATCACCGCCACGACCAGGATATACCAGGCATAAAGCGGCATCAGGTTGAGTCGCATCCCCGGCGGACGGCATTTGAGCACACCGACGATCAGCTCGACGGCGGCGGCGACCGACGACACTTCGATGAAGGACAGGCCCAGCATCCAGATGTCTGCACCCAGCCCCGACAGATCGGTGCGGGTGGTCAGTGGAGGATACATGAACCAGCCGCCATCGGGTGCGGCGTTGAAGAAGATCGATCCGCCGACGAAGACTCCGCCGAGCAGGAAGCTCCAATAGCCGAACGCCGACAGACGCGGGAAGGGCAGGTCGCGCGCGCCCAGAAGCTGGGGCAGGAGGATGATCGACACCGCCTCGAACATCGGCACGGCGAACAGGAACATCATCATCGAGCCGTGGAGCGTGAACAGCTGGTTGAAGGTGTTCGCCGAGACCAGATCATTGTCCGGCACCGCCAGCTGCGTGCGCATGATCAACGCCAATATCCCTGCGAACAGCATGAAGCCGAACGCGGTCAGCGTGTACCACACACCGACCCGGTTGTTGTTGACGTCGGTCCAGCGGAGGAACAGCCCGCTGGGCGGCTTCCATACGGCGCGAAGGCGTTCTTCCTGCGCGGCGCGAAGCTGGGGATCGTCCTGGGCGTGGAGGCTCATTTCAGGCCCTGCAGATAGCGGGCGAGGGCCACGGCCTCGTCATCCGACAATTGGGGAAAGGAGGGCATGCGGACGCCCGGCTTGGCCTTTTCGGGATGGCGAATGAAGGCGACGACATTGGCCTCCGTCATCGGCAGGATGCCCGCCGCCAGCGTCCGGCGCGATCCGAAATGGGTCAGGTCGGGGCCGATCCGGCTGGGCGGGGTCATCCCGGCAATGGCATGGCACCCGGCGCAGCCATTTTCCGCGAACAGCCGCGCCCCGGCCGAAGCGTCGGTGCGGGCGGGCAGGGCCTGTTGCGCCAGCCAGGCGTCGAAGGCGGCGGGCGGCATGGCGATGACGTCGAACGCCATCAGCGCATGGGAAAGACCGCAAAACTCCGCGCACTGCCCGCGATAGCGACCGGGCTTTTCAGCGCGGACGACCAAGCTGTTGGTGCGGCCGGGGATCATGTCCATCTTGCCCGCCAGCCCCGGAATCCAGAAACTGTGCACCACATCGCCTGCGCTCAGCGCGAAGGCGACGGTCCGGCCGGTGGGGATGCGAATTTCGTTGGCGCCTAGAACGGGTGGGCGTCCCGGCGGGCGATAGGTGACGCGCCACCAGAATTGCTCGCCATCGACCGCGATCTTCAGGTCGGCGGGCGCGACCGGGCGGGGGCGCATATAGGGCAGCGAATAGGCAAGCAGCGCCAGCAACAGGATTGCCGGAATGACCCCGCCCAGCCACAGGACGACGCGCATGCCCTTTTCATGTCCGATCGCACCTTCGGGCGAGCGCACCGCATGGCGCATCAGCAACGCAACCGTTCCCGCGATCACCACCGCGCCGACCAGCATGACGACGAAAAGATGACGAATATCGGCTGCGTCCGCCCCGAATGGGGCCAAGGTCGACTGATGCGTGTTGCACCCCGCCAACAAAGCGGCCGTCCCGACTATGATGGCGATGCTGATCCCCCGCATGGCCACCAAACGTTTTCATAGCGAAATGGTTCATGTTTGCGTCATCTTAAATTCATGTTGAGCGGGGGCGCCCTATTCCGCGTCGTTGCGCCGCCACACCTCCCCGGCGAGGATCGTCGCGAACCCCAGCCAAGCGGCGAGTGGCAGGACGCTGACGGCGGCGGGGCGATCGACTTTCTACGCGGTCGCTGCCAAGGCGGCGGTGCCGACCGTCATGGCCCCCGCTGCGGCCGTGCTGGCACCGGTCCGCCGTTCGCGAAAGAACAACTCGGTCCACCCCCCGATCATCGCGCTATTGCCCAGCCACAAGGCGATCGCCGCATCGCGTCGCGGCGACGATGGCTGGCGAAGCAGGCGATAACCGCCGACCGCTGCCAGACTTTCCAGCACCGGCCAGACCGCTCCGAACAGCCTGTCCGGCGGCGTGAAGCCCGGCTTGTCCAGCCGCTTGTACCAATGCCGGATGCGCGGGTGCGACGGATCGGGCGCGTTGCGCCGCCCTACCAGAGCGCTGACACCCAACAAGGCCACGGCGACGCCGCCGGCGACGAAAGGCGACATTCTGGTTTCAGGCGGAATTATGGTATAATTATTCAGGATATATATAGTACTTTCAATGACCTATGCCCTGAACTTGGCAACGATTCCATTAAAAACGTCCAATCCCTTTCGATGTTTGGGAGCCTCATAGGAAAAAAGGCGGATGACAAAATCGATTTATTAGGGTCAGGACTCGTTGATCACAGCCAGAAGATGACGGTGGCAGCGAGGGTGATGGCGGAAAAGAAGGCGGTAGGGCAGCGATCGTATCGGGTTGCGACGCGGCGCCAGTCCTTGAGGCGACCGAA
>NZ_JANZXB010000015.1 GCF_025371035.1 Sphingomonas sp. LC-1
CCGACGACATCGACGAACGCTTCATCCGCCGCGCTGTCGCCGCCATCGCCATCCGCCGACACGCCGGCAAACTCGCCTACCAGAAAAGCCGCGCCCAATAGCAAGACGGTCTACCGGCCACGCTTACCTCATAGTCGTGAATGGCGTATTCCTCCGCGTCCTCGACGGGGGAACGGGCAAGCATCGCGGCAATCTCGTCCCTGATCTGGTCCGCGTCCTGATCCGCGTCGATCCAAGTGCCATGCAAATAGCCGTTATTGTAGGCGGCAAGGCAGGCGACATAGATGCGGGGGGTGCTGTCGGATACGTTGGTCATTTCTCTGATCCTCGGGTCGGAAGGTCAGCGAAGCGGAACGCCGCGCCTGACCTTCTGGCCGTCGCCGAGACCGGGTGTGCAAACGGAAGGAGGCTTCGCGGGGAACCGGCTGCACGGAGCGCGGCACGCGCGTAGGAAGCTGGGCGGAAGCCTCTTGAAGTGCGCGGAGGGCAGAGCCCTAAGTCTCAATCCTCAGAAAGGAATTTCGTCATCCAGATCGGGAGAAGTGGAATTGTTCATGGGAACCGCACCCTCGCTAGATGCCGTTGGCGGTTCCGTGCTTTGAGCGTCAACTGCGATAGGGGCTGTCCAGTGCCGGGCGATCCGATGCCAATCAACTTCGCGCTTGTTGGCACCTGTCCAAACATCCCAAAAATCAGGGTCGGCGGATTGAGGCTGATGCTCCTTTGCCAACTCGTCGATCTCGACCAGTACGGGAATAGGCGTCGCCCATCCCAACAGGATCGCCTGTTTTGATGGCAAGCTGGGCAGATCGCGCAGCAACCCACCCACGTTGTCTGGTACAAGACGCGCGACAAGGTTTTGGTCGGAATCGTTGACTATACGATGGAGAATGAAGGTGTTGCACTGAGCCAAAACGGTCGGCGAAAGCTCTGATGGTCGCTGCGACGACAGCACCAGACCTAAGCCGAATTTGCGTCCCTCGCGGGCAATGCGCTCGAAAATTTCCCGGCAGAGCTGGTTAGGACTGGACGCCGGGCCTTCGTCGTCCTTACCGCGTCGAATGAAGGTGTGAGCTTCTTCCAGCACGAGGACTGTGGGCAGTGATAGCCCCTCTGCATTGAGCCGCCGATAGCGTTGCAGAGATTCAAAAATCACCCGGGCCAGCACGGCCACAACGACGTGAACGACCTCGGAGGGGACCAAGGAAAGGTCGACGACAGCTAGCGGGCCATTGCGTGCGCCGTCATCACCGATATAACTTTTTAGCCATTCCTCGAAGCTGGTTGGCGGTACCTTTCCAATGACGCTTCCAAGCCGTTGATCCGCGAGCATGCTGCGAATACGAAGGCCAAGCGTGCTAATAAACGCCGCGAAATTTCCGCCTTGCTCGGCAGCCAGATGATCCAGATGTTCGGCAAGCAGTGTGACATCGAATGGAACTGGAGCGTCTTCACTGATTGCGGCGGCCGCGCCGACAATATCCGGTAGGGCATCTGTAACAACAGCGATGGCGTCACGGGCCGATTCAAGATCGCCGACCAAGAAGTCGTTAAAATAGGTCAATCCCGACCGCCGGGAGTCAACAATTTCAGTGATTGTGGCAGAAAGCGTTTGCAATAGCGTCGTCGCTGGGTCATCGACCGATGCTGCAAAATGAGCGGAATCCTCGGCGATGCCGCCCAGCAAGCGCGCGCAATCAAACCGGGGGCCGACCGCTCCGGCGAAGGCGGTGCTTCCCATATTGAGCATGGCGGTAATGCGACCACTTGAAACAAGCAGATGCCGCTTGATGGTGGCTTCTCGCGGTACATCTTCATGATGGCCGCTCTTCAGTTCTCGTATCCCGCGCAACAGAAGCGGACGTTGCGCACCCGGCTGGGCATGGGCAACGGCAGTCCATTCATGGCCGCTCCAAAGCCATGCCGGAACATCCAGCTCTCTTTCAGTTCCAACGACTGGTGGGACTCGGAACAGACGGAGTTGATCTCCTCGATCCGCAAAGGCTTTGGCATATTCGCCATTGGGATCTAGAACGATGAAGCGCGCGTTCGGATGGCCTTTTCGGCCCGCGTCACTCATCGCTTTTGCTCCTGCGTCGAGCGACCAGCGGATCAGTCCGGCAACCGTACAGGACTTGCCACTGCCCGTATTGCCGAGCACGGCGAGATGTCTGCCGAATAGCTTGTCGGGATCGACCTTGATCTCGGCGCTCGATGCAAGGGCCGAAGTCCCGATACGGACACGCCGATCCGACTCCTTCGCACCAACGATAGCCTCGACCTGTTCAGGTGTCGGCATGAGTACCTGATCGCCCACTGACGGAAACGCGGCTACGCCGCGCGACAGTTCATACACTGTCTGCTTCGATGCTCGGTCCCGCCGAGACGTGAGTGTGCCGACAGGCGAGACGCACATCTTTCGCAGTGGAAACGGAAGGTCGATCAGACCGAAATCTTTCAAGCCCGACCGTTTGGGATAGGGCGACCGCTCTATCCCGATCCATGATATGTAGGCGACCGTCGCGCCGGCCTCGTTAGGAATAAGGACATAGCCATTGAGGCGAGGAAATGCGGCAGGTGTTCCTGTGTTCAGCGCCGTTGCCTGCGGTGCATCCAATTCGAGCAGGATGCGGATTTCATCAGGCGAAACAGACTCAACCGCGCCGATAACCAAGCCAGCAATGGACTCTATGGGCGTGGTCATGCTGTTGTTCCGCCGCCTAACAATTCGCCGAACTCATCGGTAGTCGCAGCAGCAGCGTCTGGTGCGGACGGATGCTCTGGCGGGCGGTGCTTCAATAGTTCGGTCATGCGCCCGGTGATGTAATCAAGCGTTGGTTTCGGGAGGTAGTTTTCGATCAACGTTGTGAGGTCACCGAAATGGGGACCGATTAACAGCGATACCTGCGCCTCGCGAGTCCGTGAAAGAAAGCCTTTCAAGCGGTCATCCGCCGAGTAAGCGAGCACCACGAGATGGGTTGATGGGATCGTCAGCATGTCGAGCAACACGCGGTTGATGTGATCGTCCCCGAAGCCATAGCCGTAAGTGACGACAACCGCATTGGGCCTGCACGTTGCGGCGGCAAAATCACGAAACAGCTCTGCGTACGGATACTGTGTCGTTTCGACATCCTTCGCCGGGTTCGGATAGATCATCACCGTATCGACCGGCTTTTTGGGCAGATCGGTGTGATCGGTGGGGGCACCGAAGGGTATTCCCTTCCGCAAAATCTTCCGATCTGTCGTGCTGAATAGCCAGTCGAGAGAACCATGAAGTTTGGTCAGGCGGATGACGCCTTCCATGAAGCGTGGTTCCCCGCGAATGCCCGGCGGGTTGTAATGCACATCAACCTCGACGCGGGTTGACCGGAAAACAGGCGTGAGCGCTCCAACAAAACGGTCGATAATACGAAGCCCGGCGAGGTCGCAACCGTGCTCAATCAACCTGTCGTAGTTCGTAGTGAAGACATGCAGCCTCTCGCGCGAAGCCGCGCGACTGGCGAAGCTGAGTAGGAACGACTGAACTGCCCCTTCTGCAATGACTCGCTTTGCCGGATCGCCGCTGATCAGACCGGCTTCAGTTTTGAGAAGTGATTCAAGGAAACCACGGAGCTGTACATCCATCGCGGATTTAAGGGTGGCGGCTTTAGCCATATCAATGATCTTCAACCCCTCATAAACCGAAAGGGCTGCCCGGAACTGATCCTCGATATTGGCCGCACCACGCCCCATGCGTGCCGCCTCGTTCGCAGCGAAGTCGTCGATCTGCTTGTCGAACTCGCTCCCGAACACAACCTTGCCCATGCCTGTAGCATTGGCTCCGGCCATATATCCCACGGCGGTCGTGAAGCCGCTACCTATCAAAAGATTCAAGTGTTCGGCTTGAAAAACAGCGGATAGCCAAGGCTCGATCCGCTTTCGCGCTGACGCGATGAATTTATCTAGCGTATCGTCATCCGCAGGTAGATCGCTCCATGACTCGGAATGGCTCCCAACGCGATACGCATGCTTATCATCAAGATTCATATTTCCCCCGAACACACCCTACACGCCCTGAGGCTCGATCACCCTGAAAGGTGTTTTTCAAGAGCAGCATTAGTTGCCTTGAATAGGCGCTCGAACCGGCCTTCACTTGCGGCGGGCAAAACCGACGACGGGTCGCTGGCCATTTTTTGTAGGAACAGCCGCGTTGGCCGTGTTTTGTGAAACGCAATAGTAAGTGCATCAAACGCCGCCTCGAAGCGGCGGGCTATGCGAGGAATGCGGGCATTCAATTCCAACGTTTTGCCCTTCAGTTCCTTGGCGTAGGCTTCGTGCACAAGTGCTTCGTAAACAGCCGAGTCCAGTATATCTTCAATGTCGGCTTCAGTGGGGGGAGCTTCGAATGCTTCGCTTACGAAAACGATGTTATCCGACCGGATAAGCTTGCCTTTCACCAAATCGTCGCGCGTTGCCTTGGCGTCCTTTTCGTCATCGAATAGGACAAGCACGTTCAGTTGTTCAGACGTTAGCAGCGCTACCATGTAGTGAACTTTTTGCGCGCCGCCGGCTGGCGTTATGGTCAACCGGTCATCGAGGCCAACTTTTCCTTGCTCATTCAGATATGCCGAAACCGCCGAAAGAATCCAAAAGTCGGTGACGCCTTCAACAACCAGGTTGTTCGGCCCGATAAACAGGCTTTGGGCAAGGTCGTATCCAAGCGCGGCTTGCAACGGAAACAGGGTGCGGGCGTCACCGTTCGGGTCGTTGGAAACGGTCGTGCCTTCTTCTTCGGCAATATTGACCGTTCGTACCCAATCCAATTGGTGCGTTGGGACCATGAACGGTGAGTGTGTCGTATAGACGATTTGGTTGGTGAAATCGTCTTCGAGGTGTCGAAGCAAATCACCTTGCGACCGCGCGTGGAGATAGAGACCCGGTTCGTCCAACAGCAAAATCGCGCCATCGGCTTCGCCGTCTTCGGTATCTGCCGCGAACACGACATAGAACGCGAAAAACCATTGGAAGCCACGGCTTCTTTCATCAAGGTTCACTTCAACGTCATACGTACTGTTAGGATCGGAAATCAGCGTGTCGAAATGGTGTGCGTCGAGGTTGAAGCGTACCTTCAGTTCGCGGTCCTTCCACCGCTTGCGAATGGCGGTCGTGACGACGGCACCAGCACGGTTGGCTAATTGCCCACGTGTTTCTTGGTCATCGCTTTGCGACAGTTCGTTGAGCTTTTCAGGGCTAAGCCCGGCAACCTTACAAAGCTTTTCAAAATTTACGTCGGCGGCTGTCTGCTGCCCTTCATTTTTACGCTTGAGGAAGCGAGCAATATCTTGATGACCTCGTATTTCGGGGTAGTCTTCAAGATACATGAACTTTGGCAAGCGTTCGATAATCCAACCGCGCGCCTTCGAGTGTGCTTCTTCGCTTCCCGGGATGGCTTCGGCCATCTCTTCCAAGGACACAATTTTTTGGTCTTGGGCGTCTGTAAGTTCGATGTCCGCTGCTGCAAGCGCCTGCCGAAGCGCGGCAAGCGCCGAGGTCGCCGTTGCAGCCCATTTCGCGGCAGTCACTCCGGCACCGATGGCAACCACGAATGCGTCTGAAGCCCGCTCCAACTCGGCCTTTGCTTCGCCCGTCAACTTCGAGGCTTTTGCCTTGACCGCCGCGTCAATCTTACGCGCTTCGGCTTTAATCGCAGCGAGGTCGAAAGGGGTTTCCGGGGCGTCGATGCCAACATACCGCTTGTCGCCATATCGACGGCCAACAGTGACCTCAGACACACCTTCAGCGGCCGGCCAAATCTCAGCTAGGCGTCGCTGTTCGTACTCGCTCAATTGCCATGTGGAGTCTACAACCGGGGTGTGGTCGTTACATTCTGAAAGCTTCCGATGTCTCGGAAAATCCTTGATGGGATTGAGCGCCTTGAAGCCGTCTGCTGGGTTTAGACTATGAAGCGCCCGCAAGACGTTCGACTTGCCGCTCTCGTTTCGACCTAGTAACGCCGTGATACGAGAAACATCAACTTCACCGCTATCGTTGATGGATCGAAAATTCCTTACGCGAAAAGACTTGAGCTGCATTCGACACCCCCCCCCCTTGAAGCACGAGGATAGGCGGTTCATGAGCCTCTCTCAATACAGTATGTGTCATCAAGACCAGCAACGAAGCTGCTGGAGCATGACCGCATCCCTCGGACTGGCTGTGGCATAGCGTCCGTGCACTAAAGGGCGTTGGGGCGTTCCTCAATTATCAGCTAAAAGCCACAAGTGATCCTCAAGTACAGTGACCGAAAGTGAAACGGGGGGAGCAAGGGGCGCGGAACACAATCAACCAAAGCCTCACGGGTCATTTGGGAGGGCTATAGCGTAGGTGTAGTTCTCTGTTTCTTCGGCTTCGGCCCGCCAAATTTTGCTCAAGTCATTAGCTTTTTGATATTTCAGCGTTTTCGAACCCTGGCTTCCACATCTCCCGGCGACACGCATTTCGCGCGGGTCCGGTTGTCGGCGACCGACTTTCGACCGGCGCATGGTCGGTCAATTTCCTAGCCGATCGTCCTGCCGCCACGTCATCGTAAGGAAACGCGCCGGTTACTGACCTGGATCATTGACGCAGAAAAATTCGGCATGTCATCTGCAGCGATGCGGGGACCTTCTTGATATGCCGACGGCGCATTGTGTCTCTACGATCGACGGCTTCATTCTGGAGGCGGACAGGGGCTTTCTGGACCTTGTCGGGCGCCGCGAGGACGAGATATTGGGTATGTCCTACAAGGATATAACCCACCCTGACGATCTCGATCGCAGTGGCGCGATGCTCGCGTCGCTGATCAAGCGGGCGGCCCCGGTGCGGTTGCAGAAGCGCTATATCCGGCCCGATGGCTCGTTGATCGCGGCCAATCTCTACGTCTCGCGCTTCGACAATCCCGATCGGCTGGTCAGCACCTTGTTCTGGAACGAGGTCGGGCGTGAACTTCCCCCGGCGCGCTTATGGGAAATGGCGCTGCGCGTGCGTCGGTTGCGCGAAGTGCGACGGGAGGAATTCGGCGTCGATGTCGCGATCAGCCCGCTCGGCGATATTCTGAACTGCATCTATCTGGCGGAGGCGGAAGGGCGCATCGTTGGCAGTCCGGAGATTTCCGCCGAAAGCAAATTGCCGCCCCATATCGTCACGCGGTGGGTGAACCACCTGACCGATCAGGGTGTGCTCGAACCCGGCTCGAAGATGGGCCGGAACGTGCAATTCACCCATCTTGGCATATCGAAGATGGAGCGGATGCTCGCCTCAGCGTATGATGTGCCCGTTTCCGACTGACGCGGCCTCGACCATCTGGATGACCCCGTCGAGATGCGCGGCAGCGACCGACAGGCCTTGCTCATCCAAGAGCGCCAGAGCCTCTTGAAGCAGCGCCTCTATCTGCGCCAGCCGCGCTTGGTCAGGAGAGGTCCGCATTGGCTGGCTCCATCATCAATGGGTTTCCTTCGAAAGTTTAGCCGATGGAATCGCGGCGTAAATGGGAAATTTGGCAAGCCGCCAACCATCCGCCGCGAAACGCTTCGGACCGGGCGCCATTCTTTGCGAGCCGCGCCGCCCGGGGGTGATCGATGAATCCGAACGGCGCGACCTGGCATCACGACGGCCTTGCGGCAGGCTTCGTTCCATTCGGTATCGGTTGCGGAGCAATAGGAGAATGCAGGGCCTGCCAGTTGGGAGAAGAAGCAGGCCCTGCGGTCGAACGCCGTTAGGGAGTTGCGCCCGACTCGGCCCCAATAGGGTCCTTTTGAACATCTGTCATTAACAGAAGGCAAGGCCAGATTGAAACAGGGGACGGCGAGCCGCCCGATGATCCCCGGTGAAATGCCGAACGATGATCGGGTCCCCGATCATGGCCGTTGGCCGCCTGCTCATGATGCATCTGTCGCCTGAGACATGACAAAAATTCGTTCTTTCTTCATGGCGTTAAATGGGTCACCGTCATCGACGAACAGTGAATCTCATACAGGCGATTGAGGGGGCGGGATGTCGACCGATCTGACGCGGCGGGGCGTGCTGGGGGCAGGGGCGTTTGCGGCTGCCGCGGGTGGGCTCGGCAACCTGCCGTTGCTCGCGCAGCCAGTGGCCGCCGACGACTCGCATCGCCTGTGGTTCGATGCCCCCGCGACTCGCTGGGTGGAGGGTCTTCCGGTCGGTAACGGACGGCTGGGCGCGATGGTCCGCGGCGGGACGGATCGCGAGATCGTGTCGCTGAACGAGGACAGCTTGTGGTCGGGCTATCCGACTCCCGACACCAGTTCCGAGGGCCAGGCCGCGCTGCCGGGCGTTCGCCAAGCCACGCTGGCGGGCGATTATCACGCCGCCGACGAACGGGCGAAGCGGCTGCAAGGCCCCTATTCCAACAGCTATGCGCCGCTCGGTGATCTGGTGATCGCGCTGCCGGGGGGCGGGGCGGTGAACGAGTATCGGCGCGAGCTCGACCTCGACCAGGCGGTGATCGGTGTCGCCTATACCGCCGGCCGGACGCGCCACAGGCGCGAGGTGTTCGTGTCGCATCCCGCGCAACTGGTCGTCGTGCGGCTGACGGCGGAGGGTGGGACGATCGATGCGGACCTGTCGCTGTCCACCCTGTTGCGCGGATCAGCGCGGGCCGAGGGCCATCGGTTGATCCTGCATGGCAAGGCCCCGGCCTATGCCGCGCCCAATTACCAGCAAGTGGCCGATCCGATCCGGTATGACGATGCGGCCGGACGCGGCATGATGTTCGCGGCGTTGGCCGAAATCGCGACGGAGGGCGGGCGTGCCAGCCCATCGGGCGAGACCATCGCGGTGCGCGGCGCGCGCAGCGTCGAGATCCGCATCGCCGCCGCCACCGGCTTTCGCCGTTTCGACCAGCCACCCGACCTGCCGATCGCGACCATCGAGGCGAAGGCGGTCGCCGCCCTGGCGGCAGCGCGGGGCAAGAGCTATGCCGCCCTTCGCGCGGCGCATGTCGCGGACCATCGCGCGCTTTATCGCCGTGCCGAGCTTCGGCTGGCGGGCGAGGCGGAGGGCACCACCGCACAGCGCCGCGCGGCAAATGAGCGGGTCAGCGATCCGGGGCTGGCCGCGCTGCTGTTCCATTTCGGCCGATACCTGTTGATCGCCAGCTCGCGCCCCGGCACCCAGCCCGCCAACCTTCAGGGCATCTGGAATGCCGAGGTGCGGCCGCCCTGGAGCAGCAATCACACTACCAACATCAATACCGAGATGAACTATTGGCCCGCCGAGGTCGCCAATCTCGCCGATTGCCATGGCGCGCTGTTCGACTGGATCGAGCATGTCGCGGTGCGCGGTCGCCGCGTCGCGCAAAGCTATTACGGCATGCCCGGCTGGTGCCTGCACCATAACAGCGACATCTGGGCGATGGCGAACCCGGTCGGCGAGGGCGATGCGACGCCGGTCTGGGCCAATTGGCCGATGGGTGGGCCATGGCTGATGCAGCATCTGTGGCAGCATTATCGTTTCGGTGGCGACCTGACCTTCTTGCGGGAACGGGCCTGGCCGCTGATGCGTGGCGCTGCCGAGTTCTGCGCCGCCTGGCTGGTCGCCGATCCGGCGAGCGGTCGGTTGACCACCGCGCCGTCCATCTCGCCCGAGAATGAGTTTCTGGCCCCCGACGGCAAGAAGGCGTCGATCAGCGCGGGTTGCACGATGGACCTGGCTTTGACCCGCGAGCTGTTCGCCAATTGCATCGCGACCGCCGATTTGTTGAACACCGACGCGGCCTTCGCGGCCCGACTACGCGGGCTGGTCAGGCGGCTGGAGCCCTATCGGATCGGCAGCCAGGGGCAGTTGCTCGAATGGTCGCACGAATTCGCCGAGGCCGAGCCTGGCCATCGCCATATCTCGCACCTCTATCCGCTTTATCCCGGCGATGAGTTCACGCCCCGCCACACGCCGCAATGGGCCAGGGCGGTGGCGACCTCGATGCAGCGTCGCGAGGACAATGGCGGGGCGCAAACGGGCTGGAGCCGCGCCTGGGCGACCTGCATCTGGGCGCGGATGGGGGATGCGGGCCGCTCCGGCGGGTCGATCGACGCCTTTTTCAAGGGAAGTACGCTCGACAATCTGTTCGACACCCACCCGTCGAACAAGGGGCCGATCTTCCAAATCGACGGCAATTTCGGTATCACCGCCGCCATCGCCGAGATGCTGTTGCAAAGCCATGACGGCGCGATCGCGCTGTTGCCCGCACTGCCCCCGGCCTGGCGGGACGGAAGCGTCCGTGGCTTGCGCGCGCGGGGCGGGGTGACCGTCGATCAGCGCTGGGCGGCGGGGATGCTGGAGCAGGCGGACCTGCTGTCCGCGCACGGCGGAGAGTTTCGGGTGCGCCTGCCCGCCGGTCGTCGCCTGCGTGCCGCGACCCGGGGCGGGGTGGCCGTCGCGACGCGTAGCGAGGCGGACGGCCTGCGCTTCACGGCACGGGCGGGGGATCGGATCACGCTGATCATCGGTGCCGCCTGAGCGTCACGTCACGCCGCAGCTATTGCCCCGATGCCAGAAAGCGATCCGCAGTGCGCAACGACAGGGCCATGATGGTCAGCGCAGGGTTGGCGGCCAGCGCGCTGGGGAAGATCGAATTGTCGCAGATCAGCAGGTTGGGAATGTCGAAGCTGCGCCCATCGGCATCGACGACCGCTTCGTCGCCCTTCTCCCCCATGCGGCATGTGCCGATGGTGTGCGCCGAACGATCGACCGCGAAAATGTCCTGCGCCCCCGCCGCCGCCCAGATCGCGGTCATCGTCCGGCGGGAATGCGCATCGATCGCCCGTTCATTGTCATGATAGCTGAAGTCGATCCGTGCCTTGCGATGACCGAAGCCATCCCGCTCATCCGACAGGGTCAGGCGATTGTCGTCATGGGGGAGGCATTCGCCGTTGATGCCGATCCCGGCCATGCGGTTATAGCCGTAGAGCAGATGCTGTAGCCGCTCCCCCCAGAGCCCCGCCCCGCGCGCCAGCCCTGTCGCGAGGTTGACCGGCAAAACGCCCAGGCTCTGGATCAGATACCCACCGGCACATCCCGCTTCGGCGGGACGCATCATGTCCTCGGTAATCAGCGAAGACGGATAGCCCCGGTTCATCCGCATATCGTCGTCGAACCGACCCCAGACCTGGGTGGCGACATGCGCCATGAAGTTGCGCCCCACCTGCCCACTGGAATTGGCGAGATCGAGATTGAGCAGCAGGCGCGGCGTTTCCACGCCGCCCGCACACAGGAATACAGCGCGGCATCGCTGGCGGCGTTCCTCGCCCGCCTGGTGATAGATCACGGCATCGATCCGCCCGGCATGGTCGCGATCGAGGGAGAGGACACGGCATTCGGACCGGACCTCCGCCCCGTGCGCCACGGCATAGGGGAGGTAACTGGTATCCATGCTGGTCTTGGACGCATTCCGACATCCCTGGTGACAGGTGCCGCAGTTCACGCACGCCTGACGCTGCCCCCAATGCGGCTGGTCGCGGTCGCGGGAAACCAGTGCGGCGGGCGCGTCGGTCGCAGTGATGCCCAGCGCCGCGCAGCCCCGCGCCATCGCATCGGCCGATGCGTTGCGTGCCACGGGGGGATAGGCATAGCGGCGCGTGTCGTCCCAAGGATAATGAGCGGGCCCGGAGACGCCGGTGAAATCCTCGACCTCCTCGATATAGGCGGTCAGCTCGGCATGGGGGATGGGCCAGTCCGCGCCCTGGCCGGTCAACGTCTTCAGCATCAGGTCGCGCGGGTCGGGCCGTGGACAGAAAGCGCCCCAATGCAGCGTCGATCCGCCGACGCCCATGCCCGAATTGTTCGATCCGAACGCGGTGGGGTCCGCACCGCCGCTCAGCCGTTCCTCCATCCAATAAATGTCGGCGGCCACTTCGTCGGCGACATGGTCGTTGGGACGAAAGGCGCGCCCGGCCTCCAGCGCCACGACCGACAGTCCCGCCTTCGCCAGCCGCGCCAGCAGCGGTGCCCCGCCCGCGCCGGTGCCGATGACCACGGCGTCGACCACATCCCGGCCGTCATAGGGAGGGCGGCTCATGCGCCGATCCCCATCCCGATTTCCGTTGCACTCTCTGCCCTGTGCTGCCACGCCTCGCGATCATTGGCGGCGGTGAGGGCATAACCCTGTTTGCGCGGGCCATCGCCACCGACCGCGAAGCCGTCATAGCCGATGGCGGCCATGGCGGACGGCGATGCGATCCACTGGCGGACGATCTCGGCACGGACATCGGTGAACCACAGCGCCATCTGCTCGGGGGACAGGCAGGCGTCGTCACCGGCGATACCCGCCCCGCCCGCCGCCATCTGCGTCAGCCAGTCGGCCTGCACCGACCTTTCCAGCAAGGCGAAGCCGCCCGTCAGGGCGTCCAGCGTCGCCAATCCGCGCGTCCAGGCGATCGGATCGGGGGGAAGGTCGGCAAAACGCCAGCCATCGCCGGGCCCTGCGACGATGGCGGCTTCGATATGGCGCGCCAGATCATGATCGGCGCCCCGGTCGGGCAGGATATGCGCGATCAGCGTGGCGACAAGCGCGCATTGATGGTCCGACCAGCCGGTTTCCGGCCGCTCCGCCGGACGTGTCCGCTCCAGCATTGCCGCGCGGGTTCGGCGGCTGACCCGGTTGGAATCGAGGACGTGCACGAACCCGGCGGGCAGGATCGCGGCGGCGACCGAGGCGGCATGCTCGGCGATCAGATCGGCCAGCGCGTCGGGCTGTTCATAGGGGATGAGGTGCGCGGCGCCTTTGACGACGCGGATGTCGGCATGGCGATAATGCGGCAGGTTCAGGCGGCGCTGGGCGTCCTCCCCCAGATCGCCGTCTTCCGCCCCGGCGACGATGAGCGCGGGAATGGAGATCCGACCGGCCGTCGCGCGCCAATCCTCGCGGCTGCCGCGCTCCAGCCAGCCCAGCCACGCCTCGCGGCTGGAGCGACGCACATCCTCTATCGCCTTGTCGCGCAAAGGTTCGGGCAGCGGCGCGGCCGTATTGGCGTCGACAAAGGTCTCGGCATCCTCCCGGCGGATCGGGCCATTTTCGACCCAGCCGATCATCGGCGCGCGGCGATCCTCTTCCATCGGTTCGGGCGAGGGTGGGGAGGCCGCGACCAGCACCACGCCGACCACGCCTGCCAGCCCGGCCTCGCCCGCGACAGCGCGCGCCGCGACGAGGGTGGCGATCTTGCCACCCATGCTGTGGCCGACCAACAGGCAGGCGGTCAGTCGCCGCTTGCGGATTTCATCGGCCAACCCGTCCGCCATGGCGGTGACATCCGCATAGCCTTGGTCCGCATGCTCACCGAAACCGGGCAGGTCGAGCGCGATGCCGGGCATGGGGGCAAGCCGCTCACGCACCCGATCCCATTCGCGCCCGCTAGCGCCCAGCGCATGAAGAAAAACCAATGTCGGTTGGGTCATATCGTCTCGCCCGAGTAAATCCCATGCTGGACGTTACAAAAGCGGGACCGTTCCCCGTCCCGACCGACGATCAAAAATTAATTTGGATTATAAGTGGGATGATTTGGTTCCCGCTTTTCCGTCGATAATTTCATGGAACCCTGTCCGCCCGAAAAGCGCTTCGGCACGAACTGCATCCATCATAGGAGTGACGTCATGGCCGATACCGACCAAGCGCAGCCGCAATACAAGATCGAATATCGCGAAATCCAGGCATTCAACACGCTGAAAGACTTGCCGCTCGGGCTGTCGGACAATGCCCGCAAGCAGAGCGTGTCGATCCTCAATCAGGTGCTAGCCGACACGATGATGTTGCGCGACCTGTACAAGAAGCATCACTGGCAGATGTCGGGCGCCACCTTCTATCAACTCCATCTGCTGCTCGACACCCATTATGAGAAGCAGGCCGAACTGGTCGACATGGTGGCGGAGCGTATCCAGTCGCTGGGCGGGATCAGTATCGCGACGCCGCACGACGTGGCCGAGATGACGAAGATCGCACGCCCGCCGCGTGGTCGCGAAGATGTGCCGACCATGCTCGCCCGCCTGCTGGAAGCGCACAAGATCGTGCTGGAAGAGGCGCATGAAGGCGCCAAGGTCGCCGACGAGTCGGGCGATGACGGCACCAACGACCTGTTGGTCAGCGACATCATCCGCTCCAACGAGCCGCAGGTCTGGTTCATCGGCGAGCATCTGGCCGCCACCGCGCTGCAACGCGCGGATTGATCCGGAAGATTTGGCGGGGAAGCTTGACCATTCCTCGCCTGTCTGAAGCGGTTCAGGTACGAATAGGGCGCAGCGCCGGGTCTGGTGGGTTATCCTTGCCCGGTGCTGATCCTGCGCCAAAGCAAACCATGTTTTCGATGGAGCGAACTTCGCTCCTATCGCCGGGCTCCCGTCTGATCCCCTGATGCGATAAGCAGAGATGGGCGGACGGGAGACGACGGAATGCGGACGATCGGCTTGATCGGGGGAATGAGCTGGGAAAGCTCGGCGGAATATTACCGCATCCTCAACGAGGGCGTTCGCGACCGGCTGGGCCCCACGGCGTCGGCGTCCTGCCTGTTATGGTCGTTCAACTTCGCCGAGATCGAGGCGTTGCAGCATCACGGCGACTGGGAGGCGCTGACCGCGCGTATGGTGGACGCCGCACGGCGGCTGCAGGCGGGCGGTGCCGAACTGCTGCTGATCTGTACCAATACCATGCATCGGATGGCGGCCGCGGTGCAGCAGGCGGTGGCGATCCCGCTTCTCCATATCGCCGATCCGACGGCGGAGCGCATCCGTGCGGCGGGCATTCGGACGGTCGGGCTGCTCGGCACCGCCTTCACCATGGAGCATGACTTCTACAAGGGGCGTCTGGCGGAACGGCATGGCCTGAACGTGATCGTGCCCGGTGCGGAGGACCGGGCGGAGGTGCACCGGGTGATCTATGAGGAACTGGTCGCGGGGCAGGTGACCGCCGCATCACGCGAAGCCTATCGTGCGGTCATCGCCCGGTTGGTCGCGGCGGGTGCGGAGGCGGTGATTCTGGGCTGTACCGAGATCATGTTGCTGGTCCGCCCGGACGACAGCGGCGTGCCGCTGTTCGATACGACCGCACTCCACGCCGCCGCCGCGGTCGAGATCGCCCTGGCCGACTGAAGCGCCATCGTTCGTGTGCGGGAAAGCGGCCGTGCTTCGGCTGGTTTTTCCTGGCGGTCCGGGTGTAGGGATGGGCGCATGGCAGACCCCCGATCGGACAATGTCGGCGCCCGGAAATGGACGCCCGCCCGTTACCGCGCGCTGTTGCGGGCGCAGGGGCCGAAGTCGGTTCGGTTTCGCACACGGCTGGCCATCCTGATCGGCGCGGTCGCGGTGGGCCTGGCCGCCAGCGCCTTTGCCCAGGCCGCCGACCTGGCGGGGGAGATTTTCGGCCATTTCGCCGCGCGCTGGCATTGGGCGCCGCTGGTCGTGACCCCGCTCCTGTTCGCGGCCCTGGTCTGGATCACGCGGCGCTTCGTGCCGCTGGCACGCGGATCGGGCATTCCGCAGGTGATGGCGGCGCAGGCCGATCCCGACCATGCGACCCAGGGGCTGGTGTCGATGCGAACGGTCATCGGCAAGGCAGGCCTGACGCTGGCGGCGGTTCTGGGCGGCGCGTCGGTCGGGCGCGAAGGGCCGACGGTTCAGATCGCCGCCGCGATCATGGGCCTGACCCATCGTATCCTGGGCGTTCCGCTTCGCGGCGCGGTGCTGATCGCGGGCGGCGCGGCGGGCGTGGCGGCGGCGTTCAATACCCCGCTGGCAGGCCTGCTATTCGCGATCGAGGAACTGGCCTCCGCTTATGAGCAAAAGGTGACCTTGCTGGTGATCGCCGCCATCGCCATCGCCGGGATGATCGCGCAGTCGGTGCAGGGCGATTACGTCTATTTCGGGCTGATCGGTGCGCATATGCCGATCGTCACCGCGCTGGTGGCCGCCCCGCTGGCGGGCATCGTCGGCGGACTGGCTGGCGGCGGCTTCGCCCGATTGATGCTGATGATGGCGACGGGCACCAACCGCGTCACTATGTGGAGCAAGCAGCGGCCGATCCTGTTCGCCGCGCTGTGCGGGGCTATCGTCGCGGGCTTGGGCGTGGGCACCGGGCTGACCTGGGGCACCGGCTATGGCGCGGCGCGAGCGATGATCGTCGGGGTCGATGCGCCCTTGTGGTTCGGCCCGGCCAAGTTCCTCGCCACGCTGGCCACGGCGGTGGCGGGCCTGCCGGGTGGTATCTTCGCGCCGTCGCTGGCGGTCGGGGCGGGCGTGGGCAATCTGCTGCGCTCGGTCTTTCCCGATTCCCCCGCCTCGGCCATCGTGATCCTGGGCATGGTGGGCTATTTCGCGGGCGTGGTCCGCGCGCCGCTGACCGCCGTCATCATCCTGTCGGAAACGACCGCCAGCCGTGGCCTGATGCTCCCTATGTTCGCCACCGCCTTCATCGCCGATGGGGTCAGCCAGTTGGTGTGCCGCGAAAAGCTGTACCACGGCCTGTCCCGCACCTTTGCGATACGGCCGGCGGAGCAGGCGAGGGATGTCCAGAAAGACCAACATGCCGGGTAGGTTCGACGCCATTTCGTCTTGCTGAATACCGGCCGATAATTCAGCCCGTCGTTCGGCATGGATAGCCGGTTTGCCTTGTTCGTGACGTCCGACCTAAGTCGATTGCAATCGGGCCAGCGCGATCCCCGCCAGATTCTGCGTCCGCTTGACGTGGCGCAGGCGGAACCGACCCGGCGGGCGGGGCAGGGCGGACCAGCGATCCCGATAGGGGCGACAGAGTGGCGGCACGCGCACCGTGCCATTCGCCTGTGCGATGACGGCCAGCGCATCACCGAGCAGGATTGCATCGGCGATGCCCCGCTCATGCGCCAGGCGGGTGGCGGCGATCAGCGCCAGCCATTCGGCCTCCATCGCCGACCCCGGCCCCGGCACTCGCTCGACATAGGCATGTCCGCCCAGCACCACCGCCCATTCCATGCCGGAGGGGCGGTGGCCGCCGTCGAAGAAGATCTTCACGCCCCCGCCGCGATGCTGCGTGCGACCGCCTCCGCCGTCTTGATGCCGTCGACCGCCGCCGACAGGATGCCCCCCGCATAGCCCGCGCCCTCGCCCGCCGGGAACAGGCCCGGGGTGTTCAGGCTTTGTCCGTCCTCGCCACGCGTGAAGCGGACCGGCGAGGAGGTGCGGGTTTCGACGCCGGTCATCACCACATCGGGATGATCATATCCCGCGATCTGGCGACCAAAGGCCGGGATCGCCTCGCGCATCGCCTCGACCACGAAATCGGGCAGGCATTCGGACAGGTCGGTCGGCGTCACGCCGGGGCGATAGGATGGGGTGACCGACCCCAGGCTGGTCGAGGGACGCCCCGCCAGGAAGTCGCCGACCCGCTGTGCCGGGGCCTTGTAGTTCGATCCGCCTGCGACGAACGCCCGTTCCTCCCAATGGCGTTGTAGCGTGAGGCCCGCCAGCGGGTCGCCCGGATAGTCGCGTTCGGGATCGATGGCGACGACGAAGCCCGAATTGGCGTTGCGCTCATTGCGCGAATATTGGCTCATGCCGTTGGTCGCCACGCGCCCTTCTTCGCTGGTCGCGGCGACCACCGTGCCGCCCGGACACATGCAGAAGCTGTAGACGGTGCGCCCGTTCCGGCAGTGGTGCGAGATGTGATATTCCGCCGCGCCCAGGATCGGATGCCCCGCCTGATGTCCGAAGCGGGCCCGGTCGATCCAGCCTTGCGGATGCTCGATACGGACGCCAATCGAAAAGGGCTTGGCCTCGACATGGACGCCGGCCGCCTGAAGCATTGCAAAGCTGTCGCGCGCGCTATGCCCGATGGCGAGGACGACATGATCGGCCTCCAGATAGCCGCCGCCGTTCAGGTGAAGCCCGCGCACCCGCCGCGTGCCCGATCCGTCGGTCTCGACGTCCAGCCCGTCGACGCGGGTGGAGAATCGGTACTCGCCGCCCAATTCCTCGATCGTCGCGCGGATGCTCTCCACCATCGTCACCAGGCGGAAGGTGCCGATATGCGGGTGCGCCTCGGTCAGGATTTCGGGCGGCGCGCCCGCCTTGACGAACTCGGTCAGCACCTTGCGGTTCAGATGGCGTGGGTCCTTGATCCGGCTATAGAGCTTGCCGTCCGAAAAGGTGCCTGCGCCCCCTTCGCCATATTGCACGTTGGATTCGGGGTTGAGGACGCTGCGCCGCCACAGGCCCCAGGTGTCCTGGGTCCGCTCACGCACCACCTTGCCGCGCTCCAGGATGATCGGGCGATAGCCTGCCTGCGCCAGGATGAGCGCGGCGAACAGGCCGCAGGGGCCGGCCCCGATCACCACGGGCCGCCGCGCACCCGCCGGCGGGGCGGAGGGCAGGTGATAGCGCGTGTCCGGCGTCCGCTGCACATCGCGGTCGCGGCGGAACCGCTCCAGCACGGCGGCCTCGTTCTTCAGGTTGATGTCGACCGAATAGACGAGTTGGATATTGTTCTTGTCGCGCGCGTCATGGCCGCGCCGGGCGACGGTGAAGCGGATCAGGTCGCGCGGCGTCACGCGCAACCGGCGACAGATGGCGGCGGGCAGGGCCTCGTCCGCATGGTGGAGAGGCAGTTTCAGTTCGCTGAGGCGGATCATGCCCCGCGCCATACAGATTTGTCGCGTGTCCCGCCATTGTGGGCCGCCATTGCGACAAGGAAACGGCGCGGGCCCCGTCAGGCGCCGAGCGTCAGCAGTTTCTGGACGATGCCGTCGCCCTCGCGATAGGTGCGAAAGCCCATTGCCTCATAATAGCGCAGGCCCATCGCATTGTCGGCACCGATATAGGCGTCGATCTTGGGCAGGCCCGCCGCGACCGCCGCCTGTCTGGTCGCGGTGAACAAAGTGGTGCCCACGCCCTTGCGATGCGCGTGCGGACTGATGTGCGTGCCGATGATCCCCCAACCCTCGGGAACGTCATAGCGGTTGCGCGGGACGGCGCGGACCAGCGACTGAAAGCCCAAGATCGCGCCATCCGCATCCAGCGCGACGCTGCACCGCACGCTGTCTCGGTTGGTGATATAATGGGACAGGACGAAGTCCGGGTCGTGCGGACGCATGCGGCCGGTCTGCGCGATGATGTCGAGCAGGACCCGGCTCATCGCCGGGGCGTCCGTTTCGATGGCGGGGCGGATCAGCATGGCGGGGCGTCTTCGGTCATGAGGGGGGACCGGATCATCCGGCAAGACGGTGATGCGGGGGTTCCGGCATTTCGGTCTGTGCCATGATCTCCGCCTGAAGTGCAGGCCAATGCGTGCCGAACCAATATTCCCCGCGTTCGACGCGAAGGATCGCGTCATGCGCGGTCGCGACGTCCTCGACGGGCAGCATCCTTTGCTCCGGCACGTCGAAAAAGGTGCGGACGACCGGCATTGTCGGGCTTTCGCCTTCCCGCACCACGATGCCCAGCCGGTTGGAGGTCAGCCGCACCAGCGCACCCAGGGGCTGGATACCCAGGCTGGCGATCAGGGCGTGGACCATCTCCATATCGAAATGGCCGTCCCATTCGAGCATCTGCGCCAACGCCTCATGCGGCGACCAGGCGCGCTTATAGGGCCGGATCGAGGTGACCGCGTCATAGACGTCGCATACCGCTGACAGCCGGACGAGCGGGCTGAGTTCATCGCCCTTCAACCCGTCGGGATAGCCCGCGCCATCGATCCGCTCATGATGATGGCGGCACACATCCAGGATGCGCGGGTCGAGCCCCTCCATGTCGAGCAGGATGCTGTGGCCTATGCCGGGATGCTGGCGCATCTGGGCCAGCTCCTCGGGGTCGAGGCGGCCAGGTTTCTCGACGATGCCCGCCGCAACCTGCATCTTGCCGATGTCGTGCAGCAATCCCGCCATGCCCGCGACGCGGACATCCTCCTCGCTCCAGCGCAGATGCCGCGCCAGCCCCATCATCAACGTGGCGACCGCGACCGAGTGGATATAGGTATAATGATCCCTGTCCCTCAGTCGGGTCACCGCCACCATGGCGACGCTACCCTTCGATATGGTCTGCGCGATCTCCTCGACGATCGGGACCAGGTCGGCGGCGTAGATGACCCTACCGAGCCGCGCCTCGCCGTACAATCGGCTGACGGCGGCGGTCGCGCGTTCGGCGACGATGCCGACCAATTCCCATTCCGTTGGCGACTTACGCCGCCGAACCTTGGTCGGCGCGCTCGTGGGAACGGGGGAGGTGTAGGCTTCCACAGCAGGCGGATCGATCCGTCCGACCATGTTGCCGGCTTTGGGTTCTTTCAGCCCGCGACCTCTGGTGAGATCGATCGTGACATGCGGCACCGAATCCCGAATTTTCGCACGATCCTCTGGGTCGGTTAGCAGGAACGATTTTCGCCAAAATGGGCTGTTTAGCCACGAACAGTGAAGAGTGTGGACATACATTCCCAACTCAACCTGTGCCCCTTCGATACGGACGTATCGGACCTTGTGTGGCCGTTTTGTCATGAAGCCACAGGTACCAAAGGGTTGTGAAGACTTGGTTGCCGAAGCACCTTCGTCAAACCGCCTGATTTTTTCTGAACGGCCTGAAAACCTGAATCCTGTCCGAAATGGGCAATGGTTGGGGCGAAAGGTCGAAAGAGGGGTGCTGGGCAGATGCCGACCCGAGCCGCCATTCATGCGGTTATGCGAATAGCTATCAATTGCATTGACGATGAGAGTGTTTCTCATTAGCGGCCGCGCTGAAGGGGAATATCCATGTCACAAACGTTCATCGCCTTGTCGTGCGTGGGCTTTCTGGCGACCGCACCGAATATCGCCGCCGCAGAAGCGGACGGTCGTGCCGATCCGTCGAGCGCCCATGCTTCGGCCGCGCGTGGCCAGGACTCGACCGGCCAGCGCGACATCGTCGTCGTCACCGGCCAGCGCGCTACGGGCGCGGCGACGCTGGAAAGCCCCAAGGCGACCGCGCCGCTGCTCGACACGCCGCAGACCATCACCGTGGTCAGCGAACAGACCATCCGAAAGCAGAATCTCCAGACGCTGCGCGACGTGCTCCAGACGATTCCGGGCATCACCTTCGGCGCAGGCGAAGGCGGCGGCGGTTATGGCGACTCGATCAATCTGCGCGGCTATTCGGCGAACAACGACGTCACGATCGACGGCGTTCGCGACAGTGCCCAATATAGCCGCACCGACCCGTTCAACCTGCAACAGGTCGAGGTCTATAACGGCGCGAACAGCGTCTTCAACGGATCGGGATCGGTCGGCGGCACGATCAACCTCGTCTCCAAGGTGCCGACGCGCGAGACGCTGACCATCATGCAGGGCTCGGTCGGCACCGACAATTATTATCGCGGCGCGATCGACAGCAATGTGCGCGTGTCCGATCTGGTCGCGGTGCGGCTGAACGGGGCCTATCACCATAACGACGTGCCGGGCCGCGATGTCGAGAAGATGGAGCGTTGGGGCATCGCGCCCTCGGTTACGATCGGCATGGATGGCCCGACCAGCCTGACCTTGGCCTATGTCCATCAGGAGGATCGCAACACGCCGGTCTACGGCGTGCCCTATTTCGACAACGGCATGATCGACGGCTTCGTGCCGGGCGCGAGCCGCAGCGCCTATTTCGGGATCGCCAATCTCGACCACCAGGACATCACCGTCGATCGGTTGACCGCGACCTTCCGCCACGCGATCGACGATCACCTGAGCGTGCGCAACCTGACCCGCTGGCAACAGGTGAAGCAGAACAGCGTCACCTCCGCGCCGCAGGGGACGTTCTGTCTGGCCTCGACCGGGCTTCAGCCGGTGACGACGGCGGCAGGAACGACGGTCGGCCAGGCCTGTCCCACCACCGTCCCGGCTGGTTTCTATCTGCCCTCCGGCCCGCGCGGGCTGGTGCGGAACCAGGAAAATCAGATGCTCTACAACCAGACCGATCTTCGGCATGAGGCGGGGGCCAAGGGCGGCCTGCACAATGTCCTGAATGTCGGCCTGTCGGGCATGATCGAGAATTACCGGCTCACCCAGGGGTCGCTGCTGCGCAATGCGAATGGCAGCGCGGTATCACCCTTGCCCCTGATTTCGATCGCCAACCCGAACACCAACTATACCGGGCCGGTCAACTTCACGATCACCGGCCAGTCGCGCAGCGAGACGCGCAACCTGGCCGTCTATGCCTTCGACACGCTGGAGCTGAATCGCTTCTTCGAAGTGAACGGTGGCGTGCGCTGGGAAACGCAGGACGCGAATTTCCGCGCCCTGCCGCTGACCGTCGTGCCGCCGGGCTCGACCCAGTTGACCGCGCTCCAGGCTCGACCCCAGCTGAGCAGCGAACGGCTCTTTTCCTGGCGGGTCGGGGCCGTGTTCCACCCGGTGGAGAATGTCAGCGTCTATGCGGGCTATGGCAATGCCAAGTCGCCCTCGTCCACGACCGTTCGTCTGGGGTGCGGCGTGCCCGCGACCGCGACGGCGGCCGATCCGTGCGCCGTCGCGCCCGAAATCGCCAAGAATTACGAGGCGGGGATCAAGGCCGGGCTGTTCGACCGCCATCTGGAGTTGACCGCCGCCGTCTTCCGCAACGAGCGGACCAATTACCGCGTCCCCTCCAACGATCCCTCGCTGCCCGCCAATCTGCAGGTGCTCGACGGACGCAGCCGGGTGGACGGCATCGCGCTGGGGGCGTCGGGGGCGATCACCCATGCATGGACGATCTTCGCCAACTACACCTATCTCGACGGCAAGGTGCTTCAAAGCATTTCCAACCGCGACAAGGCGGCGGGCGTGGTCGATCCTCAGGCGGGCACCCAGCTCTTCCAGACGCCCAAGCATTCGGGCAGCCTGTTCACCACTTACAAGCTGCCCTTCGGTCTGGAGCTGGGCTATGGCCTGACCTATCAGGGATCGTTCGCGACCAATGCGCCGGTCGCGGCCAATCCGGTCCAGTTCCATGTGGACGATTATCTGATCCACCGCGCCTTCCTGGCTTATACCCTCGCGCAGCGCTGGACCTTGCAGCTCAACGTCCAGAACTTCACCGACGAGAAATATGTGACGGGCGTGCGCAACAATGTGAACGCGACGACCGGCATCGTCACCGGCGGCTGGGCGGTGCCCGGCGACCGGCGGCAGGCAACGCTGAGCCTGTTCTACAATTTCTGAGCAGGCTAGGCTGACCCCATGCTGATCGTCCTTCCCGACATTCTCGATCCGGCGGGAGTCGCCGGGCTCCGCGCCGTCATCGACGCGGGCCCCTGGGCGGACGGCAATGCGACCTCCGGCCCGCAGGCGGCGCTGGCCAAGCGCAACGACCAGTTGCCGGAGGATTCGGGGGCCGCGATCGAGGCGGGACGGATAGTCCTGGACGCGCTGGGGCGTTCGCCGCTGTTCGTGGCGGCCGCCTTGCCGCTCAAGGTCTATCCGCCGCTGTTCAACCGCTATGCCGGGGGGCAGGCCTTCGACACCCATGTCGACAATGCCGTCCGGCTGAAGCGGGGTAGCGACTTTCGGATGCGTTCGGACCTGTCGCTGACCCTCTTCCTGGAAGATCCCGACGCCTATGATGGCGGCGAGCTGGTGGTCGAGGATCTGTATGGCGAGCAGCGGGTCAAGCTGTCGGCGGGCAGCGCGGTGCTCTACCCGGCCTCCAGCCTCCACCGGGTCGAGCCGGTGACGCGCGGCACGCGGGTGGCATCCTTCCTATGGATCCAGTCGATGGTCCGCGACGATGGCGAGCGGCGCATCCTGTTCGACCTCGACCGCGCAATCCAGCGGGTCGGGGTCGAGAAGGGGCAGGGCGATCGTTCGGTGGTCGAATTGACCGGCGTCTATCACAATCTGCTACGCCGCTGGGCCGACGCCTGACGGCCCGACGGCGTCAGAACCGCCCGCGCAGCGTCACCCGGACATTGCGGGGCGCACCCGGCATCGTCCACACATCGGCATAGCTGCTGCTGATGTAATAGGTGTCGAACAGATTCTCGAGGTCGAGCCGCACGTCGAAGCGCGGGTTGACCGCCCAGGTCGCATCGGCCCGCACGATCGTATAGCCGGGCAGGCGATAACCGCTGGCAAAGGGATCGCCGTTGCGCGCGCCGACATGGGTGACGCCGCCGCCGACCGTCACCACACCCACCCGCTGATGCAAGTCGAGTGCGGCGAGATGCTTCGGGACATTGGACAGCGTCGTGCCGATCAGCGCGGCGTTCTTGTCGTTGCGCACCGTGGCATCGGTGTAGGTATAGGTCGCCGTGCCGGTCAGCCCGCCGGCCAGCCGCAGATCGGCCACCGTCTCGACCCCGCGCGACCGCTGGCGGCCGATCTGGGTCTTGGTGAAGACGTCGGTGGCATTGGGGTTCAGCACGTTGCGCTTGGTCATGGTGAACAGCGCGGTCTGGCCGGTCAGCGCGCCGCCGAACAGGGCATATTTCGCGCCGACCTCGGTCGAATTGCTGCGCTCGGCGTCGAAGCTGCTGATCCCGTCCGAAGGGTTGAGGCGCAGCGACTGGCCCCAGCTGGTGAACAGTGAGAATTGCGGGCTGGCCGCCCAGGTCAGCGCGGCGCGCGGAGTGATGCCGCGATCGACCGTGTCGAGTCGCAAATCGCCGCGCAGATAGTTGGTCATCGTCTCGCGAAAGCTGTTCCACCGCGCGCCGACCAACGCGGTGAACGCGCCGAAGCGGATCAGGTCCTGCGCATAGACGCTCTCGCTGCGAAACGAGGAGTAGCGGTGCGCGAAGGGGGCGGGCACGGGCAGCGGCTGGCCATAGACGGGATCGAAGGCGTCGATGGTCAGGATCGGCGCGCCAGGGCGTCCGCGAGCCTGGTCCATGCGGAAGTCCATGCCGTGCCGCACCCGGTCCACGCCGAAGCGCAGATCGTGCGACATGCCCAGCCAGTCGAGCTTGGCGGTCAGCTCGGCGCGCGCGGTCAGGTCTTGCCAGCGGAAGTCATGGAACCGGCGCGAACGACCGATGGTCCGCCCATTCGCCTGAACCCCGCGCCCGCCGAAGTCCGGCTGGGTTGCGAAACCGCTCAGGAAACCGTCACGGCTGGACAGTCCGGCCTCCAGCGAGACCCGGTCGGACAGTGCGGCGAAGACGCTGCCCTGCTGCCACAACATGCGCTGCGTCATCCGGCCATCGGCGGGCTCGCCCAGGAAGGTGTCGCGGTCCATCGCCCGCGCATCGCCCTTGATCGCCGCCACGCCGCGGTCGACCGGTGCGCGGTTGCGCATGAATTCGGCCTGATAGAGAAAGCGCAGGCTCTCGATCGGCGTGAACGACAGCGACGGCGCGAGCAGCAGCCGGTCGGTATGGACATAGTTGCGGAAGCTGTCGCCTTCCTCCGATACGCCGATCAGCCGGGCGGACAGGGTGTCGGTGATGGGCCCGCTGATGTCGCCGGTCGCGCGCACCCGGTTCCAGCTGCCATAGCTGAGCGAGGTTTCGCCTTGGAAAGTGGTGGTCGGGGTCTTGGTGACGATGTTGAGCGATCCGCCCGGTTCCCCCAAACCCGACAGCGCGGCGGCGGCGCCTTTCAAAAACTCGAACCGCTCGACCGTGGCGACATCCACCGGCGCGTTGAAGCCGAGATTGCTGTTGAAGCGATTGATGAGGATGTCGGGGCCGCTATTCTCGTTCCCGGCAAAGCCGCGGATCGAATATTTGTCCCACAGTCCGCCAAAGTCGTTCTGCCGCGCGACCCCGCCCGCCAGATCGATCGTGTCGTCCAGTCGGGTCGCCCCCACCCGATCGATCAGCGACCGGTCGATGACGCGCAGCGATTGCGGATAGCGTGTCGGCGGCGTGTCGGTGCCCGTGATGCTGGCATTGGCGTCGCGCAGGCCGATGACGACCACGTCGCCCCGATCCTCGACCCGCTCATCCCTATCGGGCTGGCCGATACCATTTACGGCTTGCGCATGCGCCGCTTGTGCAAGCGTCGCCCCGGCCAGCAGCATGGCGCGCCAAATCGCCTTCGACATGTTCAACAACCCCCGAATCAATCGATTTCGGCGGCGCAGTATCGATAGTGATAATAACTCGCAATCTTAAAATAGGCCGATTGGAATTGCCTGTCATGTCATGCCTCTGCCATGTGAGGCTGCCAGGGGCGGCCATGGCCATTTCCGATGCGGGCGGCCCCATTTGCGTAAGGATGGCGATCATGAAGGCGTGGCGGTGTGTACGAAATGGCATGGCGCTGGTGGCGGCGCTGCTCGCCCCGGTGGCGGCCGGAGCCCAATCGCTCAAGGTCATGACGTTCAACGTCCGCTATGCCTCGGACGAAGGGGAGCAGCGTTGGGCGGTACGGCGGCCTGTCATGGTCGAACTGCTCCGTCGCGCCGCGCCCGACGTGATCGGGACGCAGGAACTGCTTCAGCGGCAGGGCGACGACATCGTGCGGGCGCTTCCCGGCTATCGCTGGTTCGGGCGCGACCGGCGCGGGGGGCATGATAATGAGCATATGGGGATCCTCTATCGGGCCGACCGTCTGACCCTGATCCGGCATGGCGATTTCTGGCTGTCCGACACGCCAGACAGAGTGGGCAGTCAGAGCTGGGGCACCGACCTGCCACGCATGGCGAATTGGGCGGTGTTCGAGACCAAGGGCGCGGAGCGACGCCAGTTCCTGTTCCTCGACACCCATTTGCCGCATCGCGACGAGGATGCGGAGGCGCGCGACCGCGCCGCCAGGCTGATCCTGTCGCGTCTGCCCGCGCTGGCACGGGATATGCCGATCATCGTGGCGGGCGACATGAATGCGCGTCCCGAAAGCGCGGCCTATCGGACGCTGGCCGCCGCCCTGACCGATGCCTGGACCAGCGCGGCCAAGCGGGAAGGGCCGGACAAGACCTTCCACGACTTTACCGGCACGGCGGACCGGCGGATCGATTATCTCTTCGTGCGCGGCTTCCGGGCGGAGGCGATCGCCGTCGATCGCTGGCATCGCGGCACGACCTATCCCTCTGACCATTTCCCCGTCCGCGCGACCCTGTCCTTCGCGGATCCCGGCGGCCGGTAACGTCTTTGCGATAGCGTTATCATTTCCGCGATCCTATGATCGGCGAAACAGCCGATGGCCGCGAACGGGTGGCCTGACGGACATAGGAGAGGGATGAGGATGCGAAAGGGGCAATGGCGTTCGGGCTCGGGGCGTTACGCGATTCTGACGCTGGCATGGGGCGCGGCGGCGGCATGGCCCGTCATGGCCGAGGCCCGGCCCCGCATCCTGACCCCGATGAGCGCGCACGCCGTCCTGCAACGCGGGGCTCCGATCACCGTCGAGGGCATGGGCGATGCGGGCGAACGGGTGACGGTGACACTGGGCGACCAGAGCGCCGATGCCACCGCCGACCGTCAGGGCCGTTGGCGCGCGACCCTGCCCGCCATGGCGGCAATGGCCACCCCGCTGACCCTGACCGCGACCGGCAAGGACGGTGCCGTCGACACGATGGACGATCTGCTGATCGGCGATGTCTGGCTGTGTTCGGGCCAGTCCAACATGGAATATCCCACCAAGCAGGCGCTGAATGGTGAGGGGCTGGTCGCCATGTCGGCCAATGATCGCATCCGCCTGCTCGATATAGCGCATCATGTCGGATTGTCCGCCGACGAGATGTTGGAGAAACGCCCCGTCTGGGCGGCGGCGGGCCCGACCAGCGTCGCCAATTTTTCGGCCGCCTGCTATCTGATGGTCAAGGACATGGCCGCCAAGTCCAACGTGCCGATGGGCGCGATCGATTCGAGTTGGGGCGGCACCAAGATTCTTCCCTGGGTCGCGGGCAGCGATGCGCGCAAGCTGCCGGGCCTTGCCGCCGATGCCGATCTGCTGGCGCTCTATGCCCGCGATCATGCGGCGGGGCTGCGCAGCTTCGGGGATCGCTGGGGCGAATGGTGGCGCAAGGCGAGCGGGACCAGGCGCGGACAGGAGCCGTGGAACGCACCCGATCGCCTGACCTGGGCTCCCGTTCCCAAGTTCAGCCCCTGGGAGGAATGGGGCGTGCCCGCGCTCGCCGATTATAACGGGCTGGTCTGGTTCCGGCAGGGCTTCGAGCTTCCCACCGCTCCGAGCGGCGACGGGGTGATCGAGCTGGCGGGGATCGACGAACTCGACACGGTATGGGTCAACGGCGTGGTGGTCGGCGCGACCTTCGGCTGGGGCGACTGGCGGCGCTACACCGTGCCGCGCGCGGCGTTGAAGAAGGGGCATAACGAAATCGTCGTCGGACTGGGTGACACCTATGGTCCGGGCGGTATGTTCGGCCCGGGCGACAAAATCCAATTCACTCCCGCCGGGGGGCAGCCCATCCCGCTCGGGTCGGGATGGCGCTATTCCATCTATAAGGCGAACGACCAGAGCTATCCGCGCAGCCCTTGGGAAAGCCATGCGGGGCTGGGGACGCTGTACAACGGCATGATCGCGCCGCTGGGGCCGATCGGGTTGAAGGGCGTCGCCTGGTATCAGGGAGAATCGGATGTCGGTCTCGCCAGCTATGGCGACCGGCTGGCCGCGCTGATGACCGGATGGCGGCGGCAGTTCGGCAATCCCAACCTGCCCTTCCTCATCGTCCAGCTCGCCAATTTCGGCGCGCCGCCGATCAGGATCGAGGATAGCAGCTGGGCGGCGTTGCGCGAGGCGCAGCGGCTGGCGGTGCTGCGCGATCCCCAGGCGGCGCTCGCCACGACGGTGGACATCGGCGTGCGGAACGACATCCACCCGGCTGACAAGAACGAACTGGCCAAGCGGTTGGTCTTTGCGCAAGCGCATCTGGAGGCGGGCGACCGTGCCAATGCGTCCGGCCCGATGATCGCCTCGGCGACGCGAGGCCAAGGCGAGGTGGTGCTGCGCTTCACCGGGGTTCAGGGGGCGCTTCATGCCTGGAGTGCGGCGGCGCCGATCGGGTTCGAGCTGTGCGACGCCACCGCCTGCCGCTACGCCAATGCCCTGGTGAACGGAGCCGAGGTGCGGCTGGCCGATGCCAAGCCGGGCGATGTGCGGGTGCGCTATGCCTGGGCCGATGCGCCGGTGGTCAATCTTTATGACGAAGCACCGCATCCGGTGGTTCCGTTCGAGGCGGCGATCGCGGGGAACTG
This sequence comes from Sphingomonas sp. LC-1, assembly GCF_025371035.1. GTDB lineage: Bacteria > Pseudomonadota > Alphaproteobacteria > Sphingomonadales > Sphingomonadaceae > Sphingomonas > Sphingomonas sanguinis_E. The sequence goes on from NZ_JANZXB010000015.1 coordinate 29,069, forward strand.
ACCTGCTCTTCCTCTCCTTCCAAGGGAGGACGCGAAGAAAACGCCATCACTCGACGCGATCCATCGGACGAAGCGCACCAAAAGGCGCTTGAAATAAAATTCCATCGGGTTGAAAGATAGCAACGACCCGGTGGAATCGGGCGAAGCGTTGAGGAGAGAGCATGGCCGTGCCGCCGGAAGCCATTTCGCGCGCCAATCTGGCCCCGTTGCAACTGCATGTGCCCGAGCCGAAATTCCGGCCGGGTGATGCCGTCGACTTCGCCGGTGTCGAGGTTCCCCCCGCCGGAGCGCAACGCCGCCCGGACACCGCCGCGCCTGCCGACAGCTTCCACGAACTGGCCTACACGCTGGTCCGCGTGCTAGATGACGAGGACCGCGCAGTCGGCCCCTGGGACCCCAAACTCTCGCCAGAGCGCCTTCGCCGGATGCTGCGTCACATGGTGTTGCTCCGCGCGTTCGACGAGCGCATGTTCCGCGCGCAGCGCCAGGGCAAGACCAGCTTCTACATGAAGGCGCTGGGCGAGGAAGCGGTCGCCGTCGCCGCCGCCCATGCGCTCGACTATGAGGATATGTGCTTCCCCTCCTATCGCCAGCAGGGGCTGTTGATCGCGCGCGACTGGCCGCTGGTCGACATGATGAACCAGATCTACTCCAACAGCGCGGACCGGCTGGGCGGCAAGCAGCTGCCCATCATGTATTCGGCGAAAGAGGCCGGGTTCTTCTCGATCTCGGGCAACCTCACCACCCAATATCCGCAGGCCGTGGGCTGGGCGATGGCCTCGGCCGCCAAGGGCGATACCCGCATTGCCGCCGTGTGGTGCGGCGAGGGCTCGACGGCGGAGGGCGACTTCCACTCGGCCTGCACCTTCGCCGCCGTCTATCGCGCGCCGGTCGTGATGAACGTCGTCAACAACCAATGGGCGATTTCCAGCTTCTCCGGTTTCGCGGGCGCGGAGGCGACGACCTTTGCGGCGCGCGCGATCGGCTATGGCATTGCGGGCCTCAGGGTCGACGGCAATGACGCGCTGGCGGTCTATGCCGCCACCCAATGGGCCGCCGAGCGTGCGCGGACCAATCAGGGCGCGACGCTGATCGAGCATTTCACCTATCGCACCGAGGGCCATTCGACCTCGGACGATCCCACGCAATATCGCTCGGCGGGCGAGCCGACCGCCTGGCCGCTGGGCGATCCGATCCGGCGGCTGAAGGACCATCTGATCGCGCTGTGCGAGTGGGACGAGGAACGCCACGCGACCCAGGACCGCGAAGTCGCCGAGGAAGTGCGCGCCGCGCAAAAGGCGGCCGAGGCGAACGGGATTCTCGGCCACGGCCTGCACCAGCCGCTCGACAGCCTGTTCGACGGCGTGTTTGAGGAGATGCCCTGGCATTTGCGCGAGCAGCGCCAGCAGATGCTCGACGAGGAACAGGCAAGCGGGCGGCCATGGGCGCGCAAGTGACCCCCTTGCGGCACCACCCCGGCGAAGGCCGGGGTACAGACGCCACGTCCCCGCGACCGCAGGGCATCGCGCGCCTCCACTCGTCTTGTAACTGGATCCCGGCCTTCGCCGGGGTGGAAGATAATCGATGAGCGATCTTATCACCGAAACTGCCCCCGAAGCGGGCGAAACCACCCGCATGAACATGATCCAGGCGATCAACTCCGCCATGGACGTGGTCATGGCGCGCGATCCGGATGTGGTCGTGATGGGCGAGGACGTCGGCTATTTCGGCGGCGTCTTCCGCGCGACGGCGGGCCTTCAGAAGAAATATGGCAAGACCCGCGTGTTCGACACGCCGATCACCGAATGCGGCATCATCGGTGTCGCGGTCGGCATGGGTGCCTATGGCCTGCGTCCGGTGCCGGAGATTCAGTTCGCCGATTACATCTACCCCGCGCTCGACCAGCTGGTCAGCGAGGCGGCGCGGCTGCGCTATCGCTCGGCGGGCGAGTTCACCGCGCCGATCACGGTGCGCTCGCCGTTCGGCGGTGGCATTTTCGGCGGCCAGACGCACAGCCAGTCGCCCGAGGGCATCTTCACCCATGTCTCGGGCATCAAGACGGTGATCCCGGCGACGCCGTACGATGCCAAGGGCCTGCTGATCGCCGCGATCGAGGACAATGACCCCGTCCTCTTCTTCGAGCCCAAGCGCATCTATAACGGCCCGTTCAACGGCCATTGGGATCGCCCGGCCGAGAACTGGTCCAAGCATCCCGGAGGCGAAGTCCCGACCGGCTATTACCGCATCCCGCTGGGCAAGGCGGCGACGGTGCGCGCGGGCGAGGCGGTGACGATCCTCTGCTATGGCACGATGGTCCATGTTTGCGCCGCCGTGGTCGCGGAGATGGGCGTCGATGCCGAGATCCTCGACCTGCGCACGCTGATCCCGCTCGACATCGCGGCGATCGAGGAGTCGGTGAAGAAGACCGGCCGCTGCATGATCGTGCATGAGGCGACGCGGACGGCGGGCTTCGGCGCGGAATTGTCGGCGCTGGTGCAGGAACGCTGCTTCTACCACCTCGAAGCGCCGATCGCGCGCGTGACCGGCTTCGACACGCCTTATCCCCACAGCCTGGAATGGGCCTATTTCCCCGGCCCGGTCCGTATCGGCCAGGCGCTCAAGACCCTGTTGAAGGACGCCTGACATGGCTCGTTTCACCTTCCGTCTGCCCGATATCGGCGAAGGCATCTCCGAGGCCGAGATCGTCGCCTGGCACGTCAAGCTCGGTGATCGGGTGGAGGAGGATCAGTCGGTCGCCGACATGATGACCGACAAGGCGACGGTCGAGATGGAATCGCCGGTGTCCGGCACGGTGGTCGAGCTGGCGGGTGAGGTCGGCGACCAAGTGCCGATCGGATCGGCGCTGATGGTGATCGAGACCGATGCGGTCGAGGAGGCTGCCTCGCCCGCGACGGAAGAGGCGGTGCTCGAAGCCGAGAACCCCGGCGTCGAAGAAGCGCAATCTCTTTCTCCCCTCCGGGGAGAGGGTCGGGGTGAGGGGATGCCGCAAGCTGAAACCTCCGACGAATCGCCTGCCGTTGCCCCTCACCCCGGCCCTCTCCCCGGAGGGGAGAGGGAGCAGGAGAAGAAGGTGCTGGCCTCGCCCGCCGTCCGCGCGCGGGCGCAGGATTTGGGGGTGGACCTGTCGAGCGTGAAACCCGCCGAGGGCGACCGCGTCCGCCATTCGGACCTCGACGCCTTCCTGCGCTACGGTTCGGGGCAGGGCTATACCCCCGCCCGCCCGCCCCGCGCCGACGAGCAGGTCCGCGTCATCGGCATGCGCCGCCGCATCGCAGAGAACATGGCCGCCTCCAAGCGGGCCATCCCGCACTTCACCTATGTCGAGGAAATCGACGTCACCGCACTGGAGGACACGCGCGCGCAGTTGAACGCAGGCCGGGGCAATCGGCCCAAGCTGACGCTGCTTCCCCTGTTGATCGTCGCGATCTGCAAGACGCTGCCCGACTTCCCGATGCTCAACGCGCGCTATGATGACGAGGCGGGCGTGGTGAACCGCTCGGGCGCGGTGCATATGGGCATGGCGACCCAGACCCCTGCCGGGCTGATGGTCCCCGTCATCCGCAATGCCGAGAACCGCAATGTCTGGCAGCTCGCGACCGAGATCGGCCGTCTGGCCGACGCCGCCCGCGCGGGCAGCATTGCCAGCACCGACATGGGCGGCGGCACCATCACGCTGACCTCGCTCGGGCCGCTCGGCGGGATCGCGACGACGCCGGTCATCAACCGGCCCGAGGTGGCGATCATTGGCCCCAACCGGATCGTCGAGCGGCCGGTCTTCCGCTCCGACGGACGCGGGGGCGAAACGATCGCACGGGCCAAGCTGATGAACCTGTCGATCAGTTGCGACCACCGGGTGGTCGATGGCTATGACGCGGCGAGCTATGTCCAGGCGTTGAAGCAGTTGCTGGAAACGCCGGTGATGCTGTTCGCGGATTGAGGACGTTTCCCTTGGCCTTCGGCTATGCCCAGGCTGAACGGGGTGGGGGGTCACCATTCCGTTTGCGCTGAGCGAAGTCGAAGCGCACGCGTGAACCTATCCGCCGAGAGCGCGTCTTTCCCCAGAGCAGGAGGATGCCATGCGCGGAATGACGGCGGGATCGCTGGAAATGACGTCGGACGCTACGGTACGTGGAATGGTCGGCGGGGATGTCGTCGTCGCGCCGGGCGTCCATGCCACGATCAAAGGCATGGTCGCGGGCGACGTCATCGTCGAGCGCGGCGCATCGGTGCGGATCACAGGCATGGTGTCGGGCCGGGTCGTCAATCGGGGCGGTGCGGTCGAGGTGAGGGGCATGGTCGCCGGGTAACGCCCCGGCTTGCCATCCGCGTCCCGAGCGTCGACAGAGTGCGGCATGACGACCGACCGCACCGCGCGCACCGGCCTGTTGCTCGGCATCGGGGCCTATGTCTCCTGGGGTATCTTGCCCCTGTATCTCAAGCTCTTGAAGGGCGTGCCCGCACTTCAGGTGCTGGCCCATCGGATATTGTGGTCGCTGTTGCTGCTGGCCGTGGTCGTGCTGATCGCCCGGCGAGGGCCCGCGATTCGGGCGGCGGCGCGGGGGCGGACCCTGCTGTTGCTGTGCGCGAGTGCCGCGCTGATCGCGGTCAACTGGCTGATCTATATCTGGTCGGTGCAGCATGATCATGTGCTGGAGGCCAGTCTCGGTTACTTCATCAACCCGCTGATCAATGTCGCGCTGGGTGTCGCGCTGCTCGGCGAGCGAATTCGGCGGGGACAGGCGGTCGCGGTCGGGATCGCCGCGCTCGGCGTCGCGATACTGGCTGTCAGCGGGGGCGGCGCGATCTGGATCTCTCTGGCGCTGGCGCTGTCGTTCGGCTTTTACGGTTTCGTCCGCAAGATCGCCGCGATCGATGCACTGGGCGGGCTGACGGTCGAAACCGCGCTGCTCGCCGGGCCCGCATTGGCGGTGCTGGTCCATGCGAGCGCCAGCGGTACGGCCGCCTTCGGAACGGACCGGCATCTCGACCTGCTGCTGATCCTGGCGGGAGCGGTGACGGCGGTGCCCCTGCTGATGTTCGCGGCGGCGGCGCGGCGGATGCGCTATGCAACGCTGGGGCTGCTGCAATATCTCGCGCCGACGCTGCAATTCGCGCAGGCCGTGCTGCTGTTCGGCGAGCCGCTCAGGCCCGTCCATATCGTCACGTTCGCGCTGATCTGGACGGGGTGTGTGCTCTACGCTGTCGATAGCGTGCGAGGGAGTCGAACGCCGGCGCCGGCCGAATAGGTTCGGACCCAGCCACAGGCTGCCCATCTCGACGATCAAGCGGCTCCGCGCCTCTGCGCGAACAAAAACCTATCGCCGCCCGCTCTGCAATTTCGCGACCGCCCGCCGAAGAACGCCGCGCGGCGCCACCCGCGTGCTGGCGGCGGTCAGGCGGTTGAGCAGGCCGGATACCATCACCGCTTGCCCTCGCTCCAATGCCGCCAGGCCGTCGCGCACCACCTGTTGGGAGTCCGATGCGAAGCGGGTGAAGAGCGGCGTCTCCCCCATCCCCGCGACATCGGCGAATTCGGTCCTGGTCGGCCCCGGGCACAGCGCGGTGACGGTCACGCCGCGCCCTTTCACCTCTTCGTGTAGTGCTTCGGAGAAATGCAGCACGAACGCCTTGCTGGCATAATAGACCGCCATATACGGCCCCGGCTGAAAGGCGGCGGTCGAGGCCACGTTCAGCACCGCGCCGCGTCCGCGCGCCAGCATTGGCGGCAGCAGCGCATGGGTCAGCGTCACCAGCGCCCGGACGTTCAGGTCGATCATCCCGGTCTGCGTCGCCAGATCGCCATCGGCAAAGTCGCCCAATGCGCCATAGCCCGCATTGTTGATGAGCGTGTCGATATGCAGGCCGCGATCGGCCACCGCGTGGAGCAGCGTCGCGACCCCCTCGGCATGGCCCAGATCGGCGGAGATGACTTGCACCTCCACCCCCGGCCGCTGCGCCAATTCGTCGGCCAGCGCGGTCAGCCGCTCGGTCCGTCGGGCGGTCAGGACCAACGTCACAGGCTTCTTCGCCAGCGCCCGTGCGAAGTCCGCGCCCAGACCGGCGGAGGCTCCGGTGATCAGGATGGTGTCGGTCATGGCCGCGCTCCCAACAGGGGCGGCGGCTCATCGTTCAGCCGGCCGCCGGTAAAACCTGCCCGTTGCAATCCCCGCCGGAGGTGCGGGTTCCGCCGCATCGTCCTCCAGACCGGGCCATGCGGTGATTCTCGGCCATCGCGACCATGGGTCCCTGATCGATGCCCGGATCCTCTTTGTCGATCCTACCGATACCGGGGACGATGCACATTTGCTTCAACGGCCCGTGCGGCGCGTTGGCGAAGGATGTGCGGGGCGAGACGGTTGGGAGGCAGGAAGGGGCGGCCCGCCATCGGGCCGCCCGGCATCCTCTCCCGGCACGGAGCCCGCAGGCTCCAGATGCCCGATGTCGACCTGTGCCGGCCGATCATCATGACATGGAGGTCATCTAGTCCCGACCTGCCGGGCCACTCAAGCACCTGATGATAGGTTCCGGTACGAAGCGCGGCGGGTGTGACTTTCGAGCAACGGGTATGGTGGTGGCGTCGTGCCAGACTATCGCGCTATGAGGACTGTATGAATGTGGAAATTCGCCATGACGGACCTGTCGCGATCATAACGCTACGGAATCCGCCAAATAATCATCTGGGACTGGGAACCATTTCGCAATTGGCGGATGCGTTCGATGCCGCCGATGCCGATCCTGCGGTTCGGGCAATTCTTCTTCGATCCGAGGGTAGGGTTTTTTGTGCGGGGGCCGATCTGGTCAACGCCAACCCGGTCGCCGATCCTTTGCCGGAGGGCGAGCGCAGCCCCTTCTACATGGCGGCGGCGCGGTTGTTCGGCGTGGCGACCCCGATCGTCGCGGCGGTGCAGGGGGCGGCGGTCGGCGCGGGGCTGGGCCTCGCGCTGGTCGCCGACTTCCGCATCGCCACGCCCGAGGCCCGGTTTGTGGCGAACTTTGTGGCGCTGGGGCTGCATCCGGGGTTCGGGATTTCGGCGGTGCTGGAGCGGGTGATCGGGCGGCAACGCGCCGCGATGATGCTGTTGACCGGCCGACGCATTCGCGGCGAGGAAGCCGAGCGCTGGGGTCTGGTGGATCAGCTTGTGTCTGCCGAGGCGCTGGACGAAACGGCGCTGGCTCTGGCGCAGGAGATCGCAGCGGCCGCGCCGCTGGCGGTGGCGGCCACCCGCCGGACGCTGCGCGGCGATCTGCGGGCGCTGGTCGAGGCGGCGACCGATCACGAACTGGCCGAACAGGCGAAGCTGATGCGGACCGAGGATTTCGCCGAAGGGGTGCGCGCAGTTGCCGAGCGGCGACCGGGGCGGTTCGTGGGACGGTAATACGGCAATTCACCGAAGCCCCCACCCGTCGTTCAGCCTGAACGGCGGTGGGGGATTGTCGGCAAGCGCGGATCAGCAGCGGAGTCGCGGTTGGGCCTCAGCCTTTGCGCGCCGCCAGTTCGGCCTGGCGCGCGGGCAGCGCGGCCAGGATCGCGCGGCGTTCCTCGGCGGGCTTGGCGCTCCAGTTAGAGATTTCACGGATCGTCCGCGCGCAGCCCAGGCACCAGCCGGTGGCCTTGTCCATCGTGCAGACCAGGACGCACGGGCTGGCAAGGTCCACCGGTTGCGGTTCGACGAAGCTGATGATGTCGAGCGACATGGGACGGTCAGAGTCCGAACGAAACCTTCAGGAAGTCCGGGATCGGGCCGTTCCAGCCATTATCGTCCGCCGCCTCATCGCCGCCCGAGCGACGACGGTCGCGGTGCGGGGTTTCGGCACGCGGTGCGCGCGGTTCCTCGAACCGGGGTTCCTCGCGGCGCGGACGCGGCGTCCGGGCGCGGGGTTGTTCGGCCTGGGGAACAGGCGCGTCCTCGGCCTGGGGAGCGGGCGCTTCCGCCTCGGCCTGACGTGCGCCGCGATCGCGGCGAGACCGGCGCGGCGCGCGCTCTTCCTCGGCGGGGGCGGGGAGTTCGAGGCGATCGATCTTCTGTCCGGTCAGCTTCTCGATATTGTCGAGATTCTCGGCATCGTCGGGCGCGACGAAGGTGTAGGCGACGCCCGTCGCACCGCCGCGACCCGTGCGGCCGATGCGATGGACATAATCGTCCGGATGCCAGGGCGCGTCGAAGTTGAACACATGGCTGACGCCCTTGACGTCCAGCCCGCGCGCGGCAACGTCCGATGCGACGAGGATATTCACCTCACCCCGCTTGAACAGCTCCAGCTCGGCCAGACGCTGCGGCTGTTCCATGTCGCCGTGAATCTCGCCCGAGCGGAAGCCGTGCTGCTTGAGCGACTTGTTCAACTCGCGCACGGTCGTCTTGCGGTTGCAGAAGATGATCGCGGTGCGGACCTCGTCCTGCTGGAGCAGCTGGCGCAGCCGCTTGCGCTTCTCGAACGACTGCGGCGCGACGGGTACGACCCATTGCTTGATGTTGATATTGGTCGAGGCGGGGCGGGCCACCTCGATCGTCTTGGGGTTGTCCAGGAACTTGTCGGCCAGCTTCTTGATCGGCGGCGGCATGGTCGCGGAGAAGAGCAGGGTCTGGCGCTGCGAGGGCAGCTTGGTGCAGATTTCCTCGATGTCGGGGATGAACCCCATGTCGAGCATCCGGTCCGCCTCGTCGATGACCAGCATCGAACAGCCGGTCAGCAGGATATTGCCGCGCTGGAACAGGTCCATCAACCGGCCCGGCGTCGCGATCAGCACGTCGACGCCCTTTTCCAGCGCCTTGATCTGGTCGCCCATCGACACGCCGCCGATGAGGAGCGCCATGGAAAGCTTGTGGTTGGCGCCGTATTTCTCGAAATTCTCGGCCACCTGCGCGGCGAGTTCGCGCGTCGGCTCCAGGATCAGGCTGCGCGGCATGCGCGCGCGGCTGCGTCCATGCGCCAATATGTCGATCATCGGCAGCACGAAGGAGGCGGTCTTGCCCGTGCCCGTCTGGGCGATGCCGATGATGTCGCGCATCATCAGGACGGACGGGATGGCGGAGGCCTGAATCGGCGTCGGCTCGGTATAGCCGGCGTCGTTCACCGTCTTCAGGAGTTCGTCGGAGAGGCCGAGATCGGCAAAGCTCATGCAGTTTTCCGAGATATGGCGGGATGGGAATCGCCCCGCGCTCGCCCAGCAGCTTTCGGGCGCTTGCGGATTTGGCGGGAAAAGTCAAGTTTTCTCCCGAATCGGGAGCATTGCGGCCCGGTCAGCGGATGGGCGTCAGCAGGCGGAAGCGCTGAATCTCGCAGGTCTGTCCGGCTCGGGTGCGAATGGGGTCGCGGTCGGCGCAAATCTGTCCGTCCAGCCCAGGGCGGATATAGAAGCTGGAATAATAATCGATCTGCCGACAGGCACGGGCCAGCTTGGCGCGCACCCGCTTGCCACCGGTCAGGACGATGTCGATCGTCCCCTCGTCGCCGGGCAGGGCCCCGGCCAGTTGCTGGGCGGGGATACAGCGCGGGCCCTTGCGCTCCTTCCAGCGGATCGGGGCAGCGGGGCGGATCGGCGTGCGGGGCACGCGGATGACGACATGCTCGCGCACGATCATCTGCGCATATTGCACACGCACCGGCACATCCGCCGCCCCCAGCAGAGCGGGCGTCGTCAGCGTCATCGACGCGATGGCGGCGAGGTTTCGTGTGCGGCGCAACATGTCAGCAAGAGCCCTTCATAAGACCCATCGTTGAACGCTTTATGAACCTGGCCTAGGCGGATGCATCATGAACCCCGCCCAGACCGCCCTGATCCATGCCCTGTCGCCTATTTTGGGTGAAAAGGGGATCGTCACCGACCCCGCGCTGATCGCGCCGTGGGAAGTCGACTGGCGCCGTCGCTTTTCGGGCCACGCCCCTGCGATTCTCGCGCCCGCCGATACCGGGCAGGTTCAGGCGGTACTGCGCGCGGCAGCCGAGCATCGGGTGCCATTGGTCCCGCAAGGGGGGAACAGCTCGATGGTCGGCGGGGCGACCCCGCCGGGCGACGGATCGGCGGTGATCCTCTCCACCCGCCGGATGAACCGAATTCGCCGCATCGACGCCGACGCCCGCATGGTGGTGGCCGAGGCCGGCGTGATCCTGGCCGATCTGCACGCCGCCGCCGAGGGGGAGGGGGCACGCTTCCCGTTGACCCTGGGGGCGAAGGGCAATGCGACTGTGGGCGGGCTGGTGTCGACCAATGCCGGCGGGACGCAGGTGCTGCGGTTCGGCACGATGCGCGGACTGACGTTGGGGGTCGAGGCGGTGCTGCCCGACGGGACTCTCCATGACGGCCTGTCGGCGCTGAAGAAGGACAATCGCGGTTACGATCTGGGGCAGTTGCTGATCGGGGCGGAGGGGACGCTGGGAATCGTCACGGCGGCGGCGCTGCGGCTGGCACCGGGGATCGCGGCCAGCGCGACCGCCTGGGTCGGCCTAGCCGATCCCGCGGCCGGGCTGGCGCTGCTCCGCCGGTTGCAGGCGGCGAGCGACATGATCGAGAGCTTCGAGATCATGCCCGCCGAAAGCCTGGCCGCCGCCGTCGCGCATCTGCCCGGTGCGCGCCGTCCGCTGGAAACCGACCATCCCTGGCACGTCCTGATCGAGGCCGTGACGGGCGACCCCGACGTCGATCCGGCCACGATGCTGGAGACGCAATTGGGCAGGGCGCTGGCCGACGGCATCGCCGCCGATGCGGTGATCGCCGCATCGCAAGCGCAGAGCGAGGCTTTCTGGCTTCTCCGCCATTCGTTGTCCGATGCCGAGCGGGCGCTGGGCCCGGCGGTGCAGCACGACATTGCCGTGCCGGTCGAGGCGATGCCGCGTTTCATGGTGGAGGCGGCGGCGGCATGCGATGCGCGCTTCGCCGGCACCCATGCCTCGGGCTTCGGGCATCTCGGCGATGGCAATATCCATTTCCATGTCCGCGCCGCCCCCGGCACCGATCGCGACCGCTTCTATGCCGAGCAGGCCGCGACCATCACCCGCTTCGTCCATGATCTGGTCATGGCGGCGGGGGGGACGATCTCCGCCGAACATGGCATCGGCCAGATGAAGCGCGACGAACTGGCCCGCCTTTCGCCCGAACGGGTTGCGGCGATCCGCGCGATCAAGACGGCGCTCGATCCGCACGGCCTGTTCAATCCGGGCAAGCTGATTGCTTGCGCATAAGGCTCCGGCCCCATAGACACGGGGCCAGGACGCGCGGCCGGGGGGCTCGCGTGACTTGAGTTTTTGGAGATCATCATGGCCAGCGCGCCGTCCCTTCCCCTTTTCTACAATGGCCTGGAGCCGCTTTCGAGCGAGGCGCACGCCAATTACAAGGTTCGTCCGCAGGAGACGGCGCCCTTCCTCGTCGGTCAGCACGCGATTCCCGTCACCGTCGACGAATTCCCGCTGGTGCAGCGTTTCATGCCGATCGTCTTCTCGGTCGGTGAGCAGCCGATCCCGCTGGCGCTGATGGGCCTGAACGAAGGCGTCAACGTCTTTGTCGACGACGAAGGTCGCCTGACCGAGACGAACTTCTACGTCCCGGCCTATATCCGCCGCTATCCCTATATGCTGGCCAGGCTGCGTCCCGAAGCGGAAGAGCTGTCGCTGTGCTTCGATCCGACCTCGCCGACCATCGGTGCGTTCGACGAGGGCGATGCCCTGTTCGACGGCAACCAGCCCAGCGAGCTGACCAAGAACATCCTGTCGTTCAACGAATCGTTCGAACAGGCGGGCGCCCGCACCCAGAACTTCATGACCGAGCTGACCGAAATGGGTCTGCTGATGGACGGTGAAGTCTCGATCCAGCCGGATGGCGCGGATCAGCCCTTCGTCTATCGCGGCTTCCAGATGATCAACGAGGAAAAGCTGGTCGACCTGCGCGGTGACCAGCTGCGCAAGATGAGCCAGTCGGGCATGCTCCCGCTGCTCTATGCGCATCTCTTCTCGCTGTCGCTGATGCGCGACATCTTCGCCCGTCAGGCGCAGCTGGGCAAGATGCCGCAGCCGCAGCTTCAGCCGGTCGGCTGATCCGATGCGCGGACCGGTCGCCGCCAGTCCGCGCTACAGCCAGGTCGCGATCGTCTTTCACTGGACGATCGCGGCGCTGGTCGTGGCCAATCTGGCCATCGGGCTTCTCCATGAGAGCCTGTTGCAGGGGACGATTCCACTGCACAAGGCGATCGGGTTGACCGTGCTGGCGTTGACCGCCGCGCGGATCGTCTGGCGGCTGGGACACCGCCCGCCGCCCTTGCCCGCAGAGATTCCCGTCTGGGCGCGGGGCAGCGCCCATGCGCTCCACGCCACGCTCTATTTCCTGATGATCGCCATGCCGATGACCGGCTGGGCGATGGGGTCCGGCCGCGACGTACCGCGTCCCGTCAGCTGGTTCGGCCTGTTCGACGTGCCGCCCCTGCCGATCGGCAAGGCCGCCGCCGGGTTCGGTCACGAAGCGCATGAGATATTGGGCTGGGTGATGCTGGCGCTGGTGGCGATCCATGTCGCGGCGGCGCTGCGCCATCACTATCTGCTGCGCGACGGTCTTCTGGCGCGTATGGGTTTTCGCATAGGCTGAGCTGCTTTACCCGGCTTTACGAGGCGGCGTCCCCGACGGATCGGGTGGTCGGGAACCATCGCTCCATGATCCGTTGCTCAGGAGCAGCCCAAATGGCCGGATTTGGGCGTAAGCGGAACGTCCATTCGTGGTAGTTTGCGGAACGGGAACTTTAGTCTGTTCGGTGTTGAAACGGCGGCGCTCATCCGCCTACCATCATCTGCATGGGCGACACCCACAGCAGGATCATGGCGGCGGCTGCCAAGAAGCAGTTAGCCCCGCTGGGCTTTCGCCAGCAGGGGCGATCTCGCCTCTGGTTCGCAGACCGTGGTTCGTGGCTGAACGTCGTGGAGTTCACCCCGAGTAGATGGTCAAAGAGCGTGTCACTGATGAACGCCGCTCACTGGCTGTGGATAGGCGCTGGCTTCATGAGTTTGAACGAGGCGGTTCCGTCGCAATTACACGTGGAGTTTGAGACCGAAGAGCAGTTTGAGGGGGCGGCGCGGGAGATCGCGCAGGCCGCACAGATCAACGCCTGCCTGATGGACGAGCGCTTTCCGTCGTTCCAAGCCATTGCCGAGTTCGTGATCGAGCGCGCCGAGAGTTCTCCCGAACGCTTGGGGCTGAGTTGGTGGGGCTACGAGGCCGGGGTTGCCGCTGGACTGCTCGGTCGAGTTGACGAGTCCAGTCGCTTCTTGCGCGGACTTACCGATGATCGGGTTGTGAGCCGAGCCGCGAACCTTCTCCCTCTAATCGGGAGGCTGGACGCCTTCAGTAGCGCGGTGAACATAAACGTCGCAGAGGAGCGCGCGAGATTGAAGCTGGTGGCGCTTGAACCGCCTGCATTCTAACGACCGCCTCTGGGCGTCAACGGTCGCGTTGTCGATAGCGAAGGAAGGCATTGATCGTGCCTCTCGCGGCGACGCCAATGATCCCGGATATGGCTGCGGCGGCTGCGATCATCTTCCAGCCATCGATGCAATCCGCTTCCGGGATGCAATGCCCCATCGAAGCATAGATAAATGCGGCACCAAGAAGGGGGAGGCCGGTGATGGCTGCCACCGCGCAGCCGAGCTTTCCTCCCGCGGTTCCGCTACCCTGGTAAGCGCTGTCATTCGGCATTGGTTGACACTGGGGAATCGGCCATTCGGCAGCAAGCGAATCCCGTCCGGGAGCGGCAAGCAATGGACGTCGGCAGACGGGCAGCTTCCGGATTTTCCGGACCGAATTCGCCGGCGCTCGCCTCATGTAGGGAAGCCGCGCGCCGGCTCCGCCATCACCCGTGACGAAAAAATGACGAATTGTGCGATGCGGGGTTGAACCAAATAGGCCCCTTCTTATTTATATCCTGTACGACGTCGTGTCCCCCCTTTCGCGATGTCGTATGACACGCTTTCAGCGTGTCTCCTCCCTGAACCTTGGCCACCTCGCGCTCCTCCCCCTTTGCGCGAGGTGGTTTTTTTATCTGGGCTATTCCGCCGCCAGCGCGACTGGCTGGCCCAGCGCCTCGGCATTGACGGCGGACAATATATTGCGCACCAGCGTAACCGTCGCGTCGAAGCCCGCCCCCGGCGCCTCGAGCGCTTCGTCCAGATAGAGCGAACGATCGAGTTCCAGCTGGATCGCATGGATTCCCCGACGCGGGGCACCATGGCGCTGTACGATATGGCCCCCGGCATAGGGCGCATTGCGCGTCGCCGGGACGCCCGCCGCGCGCGCCTCGGCCTCGATCCGCCGGACAAAGCGCGTGTCCGCCGTCAACCCGTGACGATCGCCGATGACGATCCGTGGCATGAGGTCGGCGGCCCCCAGCGGTGGCATCGAGTGAAGGTCGAGCAGCACCGCCACGCCGAACTGCGCCTTGGCCTCCGCCAGGGCATCCGAGAGCGCCTGGTGATAGGGGCGATGATCGGCGGCGATCCGCTCGATCATTTCCGCATCGGTAAAGCGGCGGGTCCAGATGTCGCCATGCCCGGCGACCCGGCGCGGCACGAGCCCCAGGCCGCTGCGCAACTTCGCCGAAGCGCGCCCCTGTGTTCTCGCCCCCAGGTCAATGACCGGATCGCGTTCCTGCTCGTCCCGGTTGAGGTCGATCCAGGCGCGGGGCAGCCTCTGGACCAGCGTCGGTTCGTGCCGACGTGCCGCCAGGGCGACCCGATCGATCAATCGATCCTCCAGCCCCATCACGGCCGACACCGGCACGCGCAGCGCCTCGATCAGCGCGGGGGGATAATCGCGCCCGCCATGCGGCACCGAAATCACGACCGGGCCCTCCACCGGTCCACAAAGGCTTTGAAAAGATGCGCCGGGGTTTTGGCTGGCCATTGTGCGCGACAGTAGGTCGGGCCGGGAAAGGGCGCAATGGTCTGGAAATATTAACCAGCTTTTCGCTAAGCTCGACGCCAAGATGAATCGGAATCACGACATGTTTCACATCCTGCTGGCCGAAGACGACGACGTCATGCGCGAATATCTAACCCGCGCGCTGACCCGGTCGGGTTATCGGGTTTCGGCGGTCGATCGCGGGACGGCGGCCTTGCCGCTGCTGGAGAATGAGCGCTTCGATCTGTTGCTGACCGACATCGTGATGCCCGAAATGGACGGCATCGAACTGGCCCAGCGCGCTGCCGCGATCGTCCCCGACCTGCGGGTGATGTTCATTACTGGCTTTGCCGCCGTCACGCTGAAGGCCGGTCAGGCCGTGCCCAACGCCCGCGTCCTCTCCAAGCCCTTCCACTTGCGCGACCTGGTGATGGAGGTCGACCGACTTTTTCACGCAGATTCGGTCGATGGCGCAATTTAGGGGTTGCCAGCCCTGAACAACCTGCTAATTGGCCGGCCTCCGGCGGGCGTGTAGCTCAGTGGTAGAGCACTGTGTTGACATCGCAGGGGTCGCAAGTTCAATCCTTGCCACGCCCACCATCGAAAACCCCGCTAGGCCAACGGCTTAGCGGGGTTTTTGTTGTTGGCGAGCTGGCCGCTTCGATTGGCGGGTTTCGGTATCTTGCCGTCTTATGGCATCCATTGAGCCCCGGAGCGGTGCGAAGGCAACGAGCGATCGCCCTTGCGCGAAACGCGGATGAGGGGATTGGCGGGATTTTGCGTATAATGGGATCATGACCGATCCCTTCGACCGTGATCTTGCCCGGTTGGCCAGCCTTGCGCCGCCGGATTCCCTGTATGGGCTGGAGGACCGGGTGGCGTCCGCCATCGGGGCGGACGTGCCGGCCGGCCGGTCATCCTCCCTGCGGGGCATGGCCGTCGCGGGTAGCGCGGCGTTGCTGCTGGGGCTGGCCGGGGGCGGGGTGATGGCGGGGCGGATCGAGGCGCGGGAGCGGCCCGTCGCACTTGTCGCGCTGGATGCGGGGCTGGCGCCCTCGACATTGCTGCTGGGGCGGTGATGCGACAGAATCTCCTGACGTTGGTCATCGCCTTTGTCGCCGCGCTGGCGGGGGTGGCGATCGGGTGCCGGGTTTTGATGCCCGCCGAGCCGCAGGCCAGCGATCTCCACACGCTGGTTCATCACGAGATCCCGCTCGATCCGGCACAGAATGTCGCGCTCGACCGGTTGGAGGCGCGGTTCGCCGCCACCCGTGCGACGCTGGAGGCGCGGTTGCGTGGTGACAATGCCCGGCTGGCGGCAGCGATTGAGGCCGAGCATCGCGACGGTCCGCGCGTCACCCAGGCGATCGACGCGGTCCATCACAGCATGGGCGATCTGCAAAAGGCGACGCTGGCGCATGTCTTTGCCATGCGCGCGCAGTTGCGCCCGGATCAGGCGGCGACCTTCGATCGGCTGGTCGTGGCCAAGCTGACCGATAGCGACCATTGAGCCGGGCGGGGTGAGCCGCGATCTGGCGGGACTGGCCGATGGCGATCTGGTGGCGTTGGCACGGAGCGGCCGCCCCGGCGCCTATGCGGCGATCGTCACGCGGCAGAAGGCGGCGCTCTACCGTCTGATCCTGGCGCATGTCCGCGACGCCGACGAGGCGCTGGATCTGGTGCAGGAGAGCTTCGTCGCGGCGCATGACGCGCTGGCACGCTTCGACGAGACGCGCTCGCTCCGCGCCTGGCTCAGCCGGATCGCGCTCAACAAATGCCGGGACTGGGCCCGGCGGCGGCGGGTGCGCGCGATGCTGTCGCGTGTCTTGCCGGTCGAGGCGGCCGCGGCGGTTGCCGATGACCGGATCGGAGCCGAAGCGGCGGCGATCGAGCGCGATTCGCTGGCGCGGACGCTGGCGGCGCTGGACGACCTGCCCGAGGCGTTGCGGGTGCCGCTGATCCTCTGCGCGATCGAGGGGCTAAGCCAGATGGAGGCGGCCGAAGCGCTGGGCCTGAGCGTCAAGGCGATCGAGCTTCGCATTCGCCGTGCGCGCGCGGCGTTGCGCGATGCCATTCCCTGAATTTCCGCCATGGGTGAGGGGGCGGCCCAGCCCGCGCGTATAAGGGGCATGACCGACACCGCGATTTCGATCCGCCGCCGTGAGATTCTGGCTGGCGGCATGGGGCTGAGTGCCCTGGCGGCACTGCCCGCCTGGGCACAGAGCCATGGCGGCGGGCTGGCGCATGGACCGGCCGCCATGACGAACCCGCGTGAGATGCTGACCGGTCCGGACGTGACCCTGACCGTCGCGCGGCAGATGATGCGGATCGACGGCAAACCCTATCATGCGATCGGGATCAACGGAGCGACGCCCGCGCCGTTGATCCGTCTGCGTGAGGGGCAAAAGGCGCGGATCACGGTCGTCAACACGCTGGATGAAGAGACGTCGATCCACTGGCACGGGCTGCTCCTGCCGTTCCAGATGGACGGAGTGCCGGGAATCAGCTTTCCCGGTATTCCGGCAGGCGGGCGCTTCACCTATGAATTTCCGGTCGTGCAGGCGGGGACCTATTGGTATCACAGCCATTCGGGCTTGCAGGAGCAGGAGGGGCATTACGGCCCCATTGTCATCGATCCCGCCGGTCCCGATCCGATCCTGTCCGATCGGGAGCATGTCATCGTCCTGTCGGATCACAGCCCGCTCCACCCCCATGCGATCTTTCGGCGGTTGAAGCTGCAGGGCGGCTATTTCAACTATCAGAAGCAGACGGCGTCGGGCCTGCTGGCGGGGCGGGACCAGCCGCTGGCGGAGCGGTTGCGCTGGGGCGCGATGCGGATGGATCCCAGCGACGTGTCGGATGTGACGGGTTCGACCTATCGCTACCTGATCAACGGCCATGGTCCGGCGGACAATTGGACCGGCCTGTTCGCGGCGGGCGAGCGGGTGCGGCTGCGGGTGGTCAATGCCTCGGCCATGACCAACTTCAACCTGCGGATACCGGGCCTGTCGCTTCAGGTGGTGCAGGCCGATGGGCAGAATGTCCGGCCCGTCGCGGTCGACGAACTCCAGATCGCGGTCGCCGAAACCTATGACCTGATCGTCACGCCGACCGAGGACCGCGCCTATACGCTGGTGGCGGAGGCGTGGGACCGTTCGGGCATGGTGCGCGGAACTCTGGCCCCGCGCCCCGGCATGGTCGCCGCCGTGCCCGCGCTCCGCCCGCGTCCGCTGGCGACGATGAAGGATATGGGGATGGGGGATATGGCCACGATGGACCATGGCGGAGGGGGCGGCGGCTGCGCTCCCGAGCATGCCGCCATGGGGCATTGCCAGCCCGGCGCCGCGCCTACGATGGACCACGGCGCGATGAAGCACGACATGCGCGACTTCGCCAATGCGCCCGGCCTGCCGCGCACGCCCGTCGTCCAGACGGTGTCGCCGATGCCGGTCGACCGGACGGGCGAGCCGCCGCAAGGGCTGGCCGATGTCGGGCACCGCGTGCTGACCTATCGCGATCTCGTGAGCCTTGCCCCCAATCCCGATCGACGGGTGCCGTCCCGCGCGCTGACCATCCACCTAACCGGCAATATGGAACGCTATATGTGGGCGTTCGACGGGGTGAAGCTGAACGCGGTGACCGCCCCCATCCCGTTCCGGCTGGGCGAGCGGGTCCGCGTGACGTTGGTCAATGATACGATGATGGCGCACCCCATCCATCTTCATGGCCATTTCTTCGAGCTGGTGACGGGACATGGCGATCATGCTCCGCGCAAGCATACCGTCAATGTCGCGCCCGGCGGCACGGCCAGCTTCGACCTGACGGCGGATGCCGAGGGCGACTGGGCCTTTCACTGCCATCTGCTGTATCACATGCATGCGGGAATGATGCAGGTCGTCACCGTGCGACCGGACGCCGACGGGGAGGCGGCGGCATGATCGCGCTGATGCTGATGCTCGCCGATCCGACGATGCAGCATCAGGGCATGGCCATGCCCGGCATGACGATGCCCATGGCAAAGCCAAAGCCTGTGGCCACTCCCAAGCCCTGGCGCGGTGGTTCGCCGACGCCGGCCAAGCGAGGCAAGCCCGGTGGGGTTCGGCCCGCCCGGACCGAATCATGTTCGGCGGAGCACGCAGCGATGGGGCATTGCCGCCCGACTGCGGCCACCCCGACCGGGGAGCATGACGACATGGCTCACGGCGCGATGCCACCCATGACCATGCCATCGCCAGCACCCGCTTGCTCGGCGGAGCATGCGGCGATGGGGCATTGCCGACCGGGGGTGGACGCCGCGGGGGGAATGTCGGGCCAAGACCATGGCGCGATGCCGGGCATGGCGCCCGCCGCCGCGCCTGCCTGTCCTCCCGAGCATGCGGCGATGGGGCATTGCCAGCCGGGGGCGGACGCTGCGGGGGGAATGTCGGGCCAAGACCATGGCGCGATGCCGGGCATGGCGCCCGCCGCCGCGCCTGCCTGCCCTCCCGAGCATGCGGCGATGGGACATTGCCAGCCGGGCGCCGCCATGGGCATTGAGATTGTCATGGATCACGGCGCCATGCCCGGCATGACCGACGCGCAGCAGGCCATTGGCCATGCGCCGCCGCCAGCACCGCCCGGGGACCGGGCGGCCGATCGCTTCTACGATCCCGCCACGATGGCGGCCGCCGATCGGCAGATGCGGATGGAGCATGGCGGCATGCGCTTTTCGCAAATTCTCTTCAATCTGGCCGAGGTGCAATGGCGCGACGGCCGCGACGGCTATCGCTGGGATGGCGAGGGCTGGTTCGGCGGCGATGTCGACCGGCTGGTCGTCAAGACAGAGGGGGAGGGCACGCTGGGCGGACGGATCGGCGCCGCGGAGGTGCAGGGGCTCTATTCCCGCGCGATCGACCCCTATTGGAACGTACAGGCGGGCGTCCGGCAGGATGTGGGCGTCGGTGCGCGGCGGACCTATGCGGTGCTGGGCGTCGAAGGGCTTGCCCCTTATTGGTTCGACGTCGAAGCCACGCTGTTCCTGTCCGACAAGGGCGAACTCCATGGCCGGGCTGAGGCATGGATCGATCAGCGCATCACCCAGCGCGCCATCCTGCAGCCTCGCGCCGAGGTGAATCTGGCCGCACAGGACGTCCCCGAGCAGCGGATCACGGCGGGCGTCTCCAGCCTCGAACTGGGCCTGCGCCTCCGCTACGAGGTCGCACGCGAATTCGCGCCCTATGTCGGCGTCAACTGGGAGCGGCGCTACGGCGCGGGCGGCGGGGGCGGTGCAGCGCTGGTGCTCGGTGTCCGTAGCTGGTTCTAGAGATAGCGGAGCCAGTGCAGGTCGCGGCGGCGGCGCTTCAACTCGGCGAACCATTTGGTCGGGACGTAAAGCGGTACGATCAGCAGCAGGTACATCAGCCACATCGCCCCGACCGATGGAAGGCCGAACACCTCCCCGTGATTGGGCCCCCAAATCGCGATCGCGCCGGTATACAGGATGCGCAGGACGTAGAGATGGAGCAGATAGAAGAACATCGGCGCCCCGCCCATTATCGCCAGCGTCTGCGTCACCGGGCCCTTACGCCCCTCGAACGATGCGAGCAGCAGCGCGGCGACGCCCAGCGTGGGTAGCAGGAACAGAAGCGATGGCGGATATTTGGTCAGCGCCATAAAGCTCATGACGCTGCGCAGCGTATCCCCCGGCACCGGCGCCCAGGGGACATCGCCATAGCCGTTGATCGTCCGAAGCAGAACGAAGGCAAGGATCAAGGCGAAGCCCAGCGAAGCCAACCAGCGCCGCCGCTCTTCGGCAGTGCGTTGGAACCAGGGGCCGATCGCATAACCGAGCGCGATGACGCCGATCCAGGGAAGGACCGGATAGCTCGTCTTGATCGTAATCCCCATGAAGGCGAATGCGGAGCGCTGGTGGATCATCGCCCAGGGTTCGAACCAGGGGCTGCCGGGGGTCAAGACGATGGGGTCGAGCAGGTTATGCCCCGCGACGATCACGCCCCCGATCATGGCGATCGCGATGCGCGGCAGATGGATCAGCCCCGCCAGCGCGATCATGCACACGCCGATCGCCCAGATGACCTGCAACCACAGGGTCTGCGGCGGCAACCGCCCCGACCAGGCGAAGCTGACCAGGGTCACCTCCAGCAGCATCAGGAACAGGCCGCGCGTCAGCAGGAAGCGGCTCGTCTCCGCGCGGCTGTGCGTCTGGCCGTAGAGCCACGCCGATAGGCCGGTCAGCGCGATGAAGGTCGGAGCGCAGAGCGACGCCAGCGTCCGGCTGAAAAAGAGGGCAGGGGCAACGATCCGCGCGTCCATCGGGTCACCGACCTGCCAATGGGTGCAGAAGGTGTCACGCACATGGTCGAGCAGCATGATGACCATGACCAGCCCGCGCACAGCATCGATGCCGGTCAGCCGAGCGGTCGCGGCGGCGGGGCGCGCGACCGTCCGGGCCGCGTCATGGGGAATGGTCAGGCTGGTCACCCCTCCCGCTCCGGCCATTCGGCATCGATGACCAGCAGCAGCCGATCCTCGCCCGACCCCGCGATCGGCGGCGAGCGATGGATGATCGCCTGGTCGCCGGCGCGCTCGCACCCCTTGAACAGCCCGACGTCTCCGGCCGACAGCGCACGGGGCTCGGCGCCGGCCGTCGCGCCCTGGGGCAGCCACTGGGTCGCCTGTCCGCAATAGGTGGTGATCAGGCGAAGCGCGACATAGTCGGCATGGAATTTCCAGCAGCCATTGCCCGTTACCCGCTCGACACGGACATCCACCCGGTCCTGCCCGGTGAGCGCGGCATAAAGCAGGGCCAGATGCTGCGCGTCGGCGGCGAGCAGGTGATGCCAATCGCGCGGCGGCAGCGGCGCGAGCGCCTCCGCGATCCGGTGCGCGACCGATCGCATGTCACAGGCGAAACGCAGGGCCGGAAAGTCTTCCAGCGTCGGGCGGGTCAGCGGGGAGGCGCGTTGCCAGATGGCGAGGGTCACGGCCGGATCGTCGATCCTGCCGAGGATCGAGGCGTCACCGCCGATACGCACATGATCGGGCGAAATGGGGGCCGTGCGGGGAGCTTCGAATTCTATGGTCTGGATCACGCCTGCCATCATCAGTCATCAGTGTTACGGTGTAACATTACCAGATGGCGTCAGAGAGCGAAAGACCGTCAGGGAAGGGCACGTCCATAAGGAAAAGGGCGGCACCTTTCGGCACCGCCCCATCCGTCCGTCTGCCGAAGCGACGCGGATCAGCCCGCGTCTTCGTCGGGGAAGGCGTTGGTCGGCTTCGACCCCCAAAGTGCGTAGAACAGGATGTAGAGTTCGCACACCGCCGTCAGCAGGAACGACTCCTGCAGGCCGTAATGATCGGCCAGCCAGCCATGCACCGCGACCAGCGCGCCGCCCGCGATCGCCATGATCAGTAGGCCCGAACCCTCCTCGGTCAGCGGACCCAGGCCACGGATGCCGAGCGTGAAGATGGTCGGGAACATGATCGAGTGGAACAGGCCGACGAGGATCAGCGACCACATGGCGACGGTGCCGGTGGTGAAGACGGTCGCCAGCATCACGATGAATGCGCCGATCGAGAAGACGGCCAGCACGGTCCCGGCGGGCACCTTCTGCATGATCGCCGAGCCGACGAAGCGACCGACCATCATCCCGCCCCAGAGCAGGGTCAGGTAACGGCCCGCGGCCTCGGTGGTCATGTTGCCGATGTCGGGGCGGCTGACGAAGTTCACGAACAAATTGCCCACGCCGATCTCGGCGATCAGATAGATGAAGATCGCGCCGATGCCGAACACCAGATTGCGATGCTTCCACAGCGAGTGATTCTGGCGATCCTCCTTGGCGACGCGGCTGGTCGCCGAGCCCATGGCGGGCAGGGGGAAGCGGGCGATGACAAGGGCGAGGACGACCAGCACGACCGCGACCAGCCCATAGGGCAGGACCACGGCATGGGCGTCGGCCAGGCGTTCGGCCTGGGTCAGCGCGGCGCTACCGGCTTCGGCCGTGCCGCCCTTCGACCGGCCGAGGATCAGATAGGCGCCGAACAGCGGGGCCAGCATCGTGCCCATCGAGTTCATCGCCTGGACCAGATTAAGGCGCGACGACGCGGTGTCCGCCGGGCCCAGCACGGCGACATAGGGGTTGGCCGCGACCTGCAGCAGCGTGATGCCGCTGGCGATCACGAACAGCATCAGCAGCGTGACGCCGTAAGAGGGCAGCGACGCCGCCAGCATCATGCCGACCGCACCCGCCGCCATGATGAGCAGGCCGGTCACCAGCGACTTCTGATACCCGATCCGCTCGATCAGCTTGGCCGAAGGGATGGAGGCGAAGAAATAGGCGATGAACCACACGCTCTCGATCAGCGAAGCCTGGAAATAGCTCAGCTCGAACACGCTGCGCAGATGCGGCAGCAGCGTCCCGTTGATGACGGTGATGAAGCCCCACATGAAGAACAGGCTGGCCAGCAGGGTCAATGCCGACCCGTAATTGGTCGTCCCTCCTCCGACAGGCTGTGCGCCGGTGGCGCGGGACGTGACGGGTGCGGCCATGCATTCCTCTCCTACGGACCGGTGATCATCATCAAAAGATGTTCGTCGACCGGCTTGCTCCTGATATTTTGTCTGACTATAGTGATGCCTAAGGCGCGTCAATGGCGTCGGGCGACGGAGGGATGAGGCATGTCGATGGCGTCAATCAAGAGCTTTCTTACTTTGGTAGCGGTAACCTCCGCAATGACTTCTACGGCCGCTCTGGCGAGCGAGGCAAAGCGTGCGCCCGCCGGCTATTCGGTCGAGGGGACGGGCGTCGAGTCGGTGACGCTGACCAACAAGGCCGGGCTGTCGGCGCGCGTGCTGACCTATGGTGCGACGCTCCAGTCGGTGATGGCGCCCGATCGCGAGGGCAAGCTGGCCGACGTGCTGCTCGGCTATGACAAGGCCGAGGATTATGTGAACCATCCGAACTTCTTCGGCGTGACGGTGGGGCGCTTCGCCAACCGGATCGGCGGTGGCCGTTTCACGCTCGACGGGCGCCCCTATCAGCTGACGCTGAACGACAAGGTCAATTCGCTGCATGGCGGGACCAAGGGCTTCGACAAGCATCTGTGGCGGATCGTGTCGATGAAGGACGGCCCGACCGCCAACGTCGTCATGGCGCTGACCAGCCCCGATGGCGATCAGGGTTATCCGGGCAAGGTCGATGCCACCGTCACCTATTCGCTGGACGAGGCGGGGTCGCTGACCATCGCGTTCGAGGCGAAGACCGACAAGCCGACCATCGTCAACATGACGAACCACGCGATCTTCAACCTGAACGGCGAAGGCTCGGCCCTGGGTGCGACCTTCCACAAGCTGACCATTCCCGCCGCCGCCTATACCCCGGTCGATGCCAAGCTGATCCCGACCGGTGAGCGCAAGCCGGTGCAGGGCACGGTGTTCGATTTCCGTGCGCCCCGCGTCGTCGCCGACGGCATCCGCGACGGCAATGACCAGCAGATCCGCTACGGCCAGGGCTATGACCATAATTTCGCGCTCGACAAGGGACTGACCGCCACGCCGCAACTGGCCGCGCGCCTCGAGGACCCGGCGTCGGGCCGCGTGCTCGAAGTGTTGTCGACCGAACCGGGCGTGCAATTCTATACGGGCAATTTCCTCGACGGCACCTATGTCGGCAAGAAGGGCCATCTGTACCGCATGGGCGACGGCATCGCGCTGGAGCCGCAGAAATTCCCCGACTCGCCCAACAAGCCCGATTTCGTCTCGCCGCGCGTCGATCCCGGCAAGCCCTACCGGCATACCATGATCTACCGCTTCTCCACCGTTCGCTGACCGAAAGCCTGACATGACCGACACGCCCAAACTGCGCAGCCGCGCCTGGTTCGACAATCCCGAGAATATCGACATGACCGCGCTCTATCTGGAGCGGTATCTGAACTTCGGCCTGTCGCTGGAGGAGCTTCAGTCGGGCAAGCCGATCATCGGCATCGCGCAGACCGGCTCCGACCTCTCGCCCTGCAACCGCCACCACCTGGTGCTGGCCGAGCGGGTGCGCGAGGGCGTGCGCGAGGCGGGCGGCATCGTCCTGGAATTCCCGGTCCACCCGATCCAGGAAACCGGCAAGCGCCCGACCGCGGGCCTCGACCGCAACCTGGCCTATCTGGGCCTGGTCGAGGTGCTGTACGGCTATCCGCTCGACGCGGTGGTGCTGACCATCGGGTGCGACAAGACGACCCCGGCCGCGCTGATGGCCGCTGCCACCGTCAACATCCCCGCGATCGCACTGTCGGTTGGGCCGATGCTTAACGGCTGGCACAAGGGTGAGCGGACCGGCTCTGGCACCATCGTCTGGAAGGCGCGCCAGATGCTGGCGGCGGGCGAGATCGACGATGCGGAGTTCATCCGCCTGGTCGCCTCGTCGGCGCCGTCGACCGGCTATTGCAACACCATGGGCACCGCGACCACGATGAACTCGCTGGCCGAGGCGCTGGGCATGTCGCTGCCCGGCTCGGCCGCGATCCCCGCGCCCTATCGCGATCGCCAGGAAGTCGCGTACCTGACCGGCAAGCGCATCGTCGAGATGGTGAACGAGGACCTCAAGCCCTCCGACATCCTGACCAAGGAGGCGTTCCACAACGCGATCAAGGTGAACTCGGCGATCGGCGGCTCGACCAACGCGCCGATCCACCTGGCCGCCATCGCGCGCCATATCGGCGTCGACCTGCCCGTGCAGGACTGGGAGACCGAGGGGCACAAGATCCCGCTGCTGGTGAACCTGCAACCGGCGGGCGAATATCTGGGCGAGGATTATTACCGTGCAGGCGGCGTGCCCGCCGTGGTCAACCAGCTGATCGAGCAGGGGCTGATCCACGAGGGCGCGATGACCGTCAACGGCAAGACCATGGGCGAGAATTGCCGTGGCAAGGCGATCGAGGACGAAAAGGTCATCCGCCCCTTCGCCCAGCCGCTCAAGGAAGAAGCGGGCTTCATCGTCCTGTCGGGCAATCTGTTCGACGCCGCCGTGATGAAGACCAGCGTGATCTCGGAGGAATTCCGCGAGCGCTATCTGTCCAACCCCGACGATCCCGATGCCTTTGAAGGTCCGGCGGTCGTGTTCGACGGGCCGGAGGATTATCACCACCGGATCGACGATCCCGCGACCGGCATCACGCCGCAGACGCTGCTGTTCATGCGCGGCGCGGGGCCGATCGGCTATCCGGGTGCGGCGGAAGTCGTCAACATGCGCCCGCCCGCCTATCTGATCACCGAGGGCGTGCACTCGCTGCCCTGCATCGGCGACGGGCGTCAGTCGGGAACGTCGGGGTCCCCCTCGATCCTGAACGCCAGCCCGGAAGCGGCGGCGATGGGCGGCCTGGCGCTAATCGAGACCGGCGACCGGGTGCGGATCGACCTGAACAAGGGCACCGCCAACATCCTCATCTCCGACGAGGAACTGGCCGAGCGTCGTAAGGTGCTGGCGGCGGCGGGCGGGTATAAATACCCCGCGTCGCAGACCCCGTGGCAGGAAATCCAGCGCTCGGTGGTCGGCCAGATGTCGACCGGCGCAATCCTGGAGGGCGCTGAGAAGTATCAGCGTATCGCCCAGACCCAAGGCCTTCCGCGCGACAACCACTAAGAGCAGGCAAGAACGAGCGGATCGAGTGAATACCCCAACGCTCGGTCCGCTCGGGCCTGACTGAGCGGTCAGCTATTCTCCAGCCAGGCCAGGGCGGCGTCATAGGACAGGAAGGCGTCGAGATTTTCCAGCGGATAGCTTTGGCGCACCTGCGACTTGAGCGGACTGGAATCGACGACCAGGGCAAGGCGGTCGCCGGGGACATAATAGATGACGATGCCCTCGCGCATCTTCTCGACCATCGCCATCGGCATGATCGGTGCGCCCCGCCGGTCGATCAGCGCCTTGGCATGGCCGAGATGCGCCCGAGACTCGATCAGGAAAGGGTGGAAGGCGGGCCAGTAACGGTCCGCAATGTCCGGCGTCCAAATGCCGCGCGCCCGGACATGGATGATGTGATGATCGCCCATCGCGATCTCGAATGCGGCGTCCTCGACCTTTTCCGGTGTCATCCGGCTCTCCCGACGCATTTCCATCGCATTCCGGGCGATGACAGGATTAATACCAAAACCGACCATATGCGAATCGCCGCGTAAGGCCAAACCATGTTGCCGGCTTTGGTACAGCCAAGGCAAAGCCCGCGACTGTTTCGAACGAGACCTTGACCTGCGAACCACACCAATCGATACCGCTAACAAAGTATGCGGAGAGGATATATGCCGATCGAATTCACCGACCTGATCAGTGCGCTGCCGGAAGACTGGCGCGAGGGGCGTTTTGTCGGTCGGATCGACCGGGGCGAAGGTCCCTGTCCCATATTGGTCAAGGGCGGCAAGGCCTATGACATGAGCCGTGTCGCACCGACCGTCTCCGCGCTGCTGGCGGGCGGCACGGTCGATGCATCGCAGGGCGAGGCGCTGGGCGAACTGACCGAACTGAACCTGTCACCCGAACAGGGTGCGGCCCATCGCCTGCTCTCGCCGATCGATCTGCAATGCGTGAAGGCGGCGGGCGTGACCTTCGCCGTCTCCGCGCTGGAGCGGGTGATCGAGGAGCGCGCGCGCGGCGATTATGGCAAGGCGGCCGAACTCCGCGCGACGCTGGAACAGGCGCTGGGCGGCAATATCCGCTCGGTGGTGCCCGGTTCGCCCGAAGCCGCGCAGCTCAAGGATGCGCTGATCGCCGAGGGGCTGTGGTCGCAATATCTGGAGGTCGCGATCGGCCCGGACGCGGAGATCTTTACCAAGTCGCCGGTGCTCTCGACCGTAGGCTGGGGCATGCCGGTCGGCGTCCGCTCCGACTCGACCTGGAACAACCCCGAGCCCGAGGTGGTGCTGGTCGCCGATGCGCATGGCAAGGCGGTCGGCGCGACGCTGGGCAACGACGTCAATCTGCGCGACTTCGAAGGCCGTTCGGCGCTGCTGCTCGGCAAGGCGAAGGACAACAACGCCTCCTGCTCGCTGGGGCCGCTGGTCCGCCTGTTCGACGACGGCTTCACCATGGACGATGTCCGGTCGAGCGAGGTCAAGCTGACCATCACCGGCACCGACGGCTATGTGCTGGAGGGGGCCAGCTCGATGGACCAGATCAGCCGCGATCCCGAGGACCTTCTGGGACAGGCGCTGAGCGAGCATCATTATCCCGACGGCTTCGTCCTGTTCCTCGGCACGCTGTTCGCGCCGACCCAGGACCGCGACGAGCCCGGTCGCGGTTTCACCCACAAGGTCGGCGATAGCGTCGTCATCACCAACCCGCGTCTCGGCACGCTGGTCAACCCGGTGACGACCTCCGCCGACGCCCCGGCCTGGACCTTCGGTCTGGGCGAATTGATGCGCAATCTGGCCCGGCGCGGCCTGTTGTGACGGAGTCGGACGAAATGTTGCAGAAGACCAGCGCGGCGGACATGACCGCACGCTATCCCAGCCTGATGGACAAGCGCGTCATCGTGACGGGCGGCGGATCGGGGATCGGCAAGGGGCTGGTCGAGGCGTTTGTGGCGCAGGGCGCCCGCGTCGCCTTCGTCGACATCGCCGAGGAGGCGAGTCAGGCGCTGGTCGACCGGATGTCGGCCGATGCTCGCCATGCGCCGATCCATCGCCGCTGCGACCTGACCAATCTCGATCACCTCAAGACGGTCTTCGCCGACCTGGAAGCGGCATTGGGCGGGGTCGATATCCTGGTCAACAATGCGGGCAATGATGATCGCCACAACATCGAAGACGTCACCCCGGCCTATTGGGACGAGCGGCTGAACGTCAATCTGCGGCACCAGTTCTTCGCCGCCCAAGCGGTGATCCCCGCGATGAAGCGCGCCGGGGGCGGCGCGATCCTGAACTTCGGGTCGATCAGCTGGCACCTCGGCCTCAACGATCTGGTCCTCTACCAGACCTGCAAGGCGGCGATCGAGGGGCTGACCCGCAGTCTCGCGCGCGATCTGGGCCGCGAGAATATCCGGGTGAACACCATCGTTCCCGGCAACGTCCAGACGCCGCGCCAGGAAAAATGGTACACGCCCGAAGGCGAGGCGGAGATCGTCGCGGCGCAGTGCCTGGACGGGCGTATCCAGCCTTCGGACGTGGCGGCGCTGGTGCTGTTCCTCGCCTCGGACGATGCGAAGATGTGCACCGGCCACGATTATTTCATCGACGCCGGTTGGCGCTGACAAACCGGGCGAGAGCATAGGAGAGAGTGATGCAGCAGGCCCAACACTGCCTGACCGTGGGTGCGACGCTGGGCGAAGGCCCGATCTGGGTCGATGACGCGCTGTGGTTCGTCGATATCAAGCAGCAGCGCATCTATCGTCACGATCCGGTGGCGGGCACGCTCGATCACTGGGCCTCGCCCGAAATGGTCGGTTGGGTCGTGCCCGCGCAGCGTGGCGGTTTCGTCGCGGGGTTGAAGTCGGGGCCGCATCACTTCGATCCCGCGACCGGCGGTTTCGAGCGGCTGGCGGAGGTCGATGCGCATCTGCCCGCCAACCGCCTCAACGACGCGTGCGTCGACGGGCAGGGGCGTATCTGGTTCGGTACGATGGACAATGACGAGACCTCGCTGTCGGGTCGCTTGTTCCAATGGGCCGCCGGGCTGGTAACGCCGACCAGTGCCGACGCGGTGTGCATCACCAACGGCCCGGCCATCTCGCCCGACGATTCGACGCTCTATCACGTCGATACGCTCGGCAAGGTGATCCTGGCGCATCCGATTCTGGGCGACGGCACGCTGGGCCCCGCGACCGAGTTTGCGCGCTTCGGCGATGCGGACGGGCATCCCGACGGTGCGATCTGCGATTCCGAGGGCGGCGTGTGGGTCGGTTTCTTCGGCGGCTGGGCGGCACGGCGCTATGGCCCGGACGGCGTGATGACCGATGAGGTCCGCTTCCCGGTGTCGAACATCACCAAGATCGCGCTGGGCGGTCCCGATGGCCGCACCGCCTATGCCACCACCGCGCGGCAGGGTTTGTCGGAGGAACAACTGGCCGAGCAGGTGCAGGCGGGGGACATCTTCACCTTCCGCGTGACCGTGCCCGCCAAGCCGGTGCACCGCGCGGCGCTCTGACCCATTTGGCTTTCGAACCCGGCGTCTCGGGTCGGCCCGCTCCCTTTCGGGGCGGGCCGCTTCTTATTCCTCCATGGCGCTGCGGGTGTCCTCCAGCGCCAGATCGACGAGCAGCCGCATGGCCTCTCCCGCCCCCTCGACATCGCCCGCCGCGATCGCGTCATAGACCTTCACATGGTCGGGCACCGGATTGCGGGGCAGCGCGCGCGAACGCTGCTTGAACTGGGTGGTCCAGGCGACCGCCGCGCCGATGCTGGCGGTCAGCACGACCAGCGCATCGTTGCGGGTCGCCGCCAGCACCGCGTTGTGGAAATCGCGGTCCGCCGTCCGCCCCGCCTCGGTCGCCAGCGTATGGCGGCGCATCGCGGCCAGCGCGTCGCGCATCTCCTTCAGATCCGCCTTGTCGCGCCGCTCCGCCGCCAGCCGCGCGGCGGCGGGCTCGACGATCGACCGCAACTCGAACAGGCTGCGCACGAACTGAATGTCCGGCTCGCCCGAAAAGGCCCAGGCGAGCACGTCGGGGTCGAGCAGATTCCAGCGGTTGCGCGGCAGGACGCGGGTGCCCGTCTTGGGACGGCTTTCGACCAGCCCCTTGGCGGTCAGCACCTGTACCGCTTCACGATAGGCGCTACGCGATACGTCGAGCGCTTCGGAAAAGGCGACCTCGCCCGACAGCGTGTCGCCGGGGCGATACTCGCCCGACACGATCGCCGCACCCAGCTTGTGCGCGATCGCGCCGTGCAGGCGGCGGCCGGTTCCGCGCCGTGTCCGGGGCGAATTCGCCGCGCCCGTCGTCGTCGCGTCATCACCCGTCTCTACTGCCGGGGAAGGGGGGGTATCCTGCCTGTCGATGTCGCTCATTCCCTGTGTTTCACCTCTCCACCCCTATCTTGGCGCACAACGTTTAACATTGCCATCACTCCGTCAAATGAATATGTCGGAGTAATATAAAGGAGCTTCCCCTATGACCGATTTCCGTTCGATCGACGCCGCCACCGGCCAGCCGGTGGGCGACGCCTTTGCGGTGCACGGACCGGCCGATGTCGACGCGGCCTGTGCCGCGGCAGAGGAGGCGTTCGACGTCTATCGCGCCACCAGCCGCGAAGAGCGCGCCGTGTTCCTCGACAAGATCGGCGCCGAGATCATGGCCATTGGCGACGATCTGATCCAGGCCGCGATGCGTGAAAGCGGTCTGCCGCGCGCGCGTCTGGAGGGCGAGCGTGGCCGCACGGTCGGCCAGCTCGGCCTGTTCGCCAAGGTGCTGCGCGCCGGGGCCTATCTCCAGGTTCGCATCGACCCCGCCATGCCCGACCGCCAGCCGCTGCCGCGCCCCGATCTGCGCCTGCGCATGGTGCCGCTGGGCCCGGTCGCGGTGTTCGGCGCGTCCAACTTCCCGCTCGCCTTCTCGACCGCCGGTGGTGACACGGCGTCCGCGCTGGCCGCCGGTTGCCCGGTCATCGTCAAGGGCCACCCCGCCCATCCGCAGACCGGCGCGTTGGTCGCCGCCGCGATCGCGCGGGCGGTCGAAGCTTGCGGCCTGCCCAAGGGCGTGTTCGGCCATCTGACCGGCCCCAGCAATGAGCTGGGCGGTGCGCTGGTCCGTGATCCGCGCATCACCGCGGTCGGCTTCACCGGCTCGCGCGCGGGTGGCCTCGCGCTGGTCAAGATCGCGCAGGAGCGGCCGGTGCCGATCCCCGTCTATGCCGAGATGTCGAGCATCAACCCGGTCGTGCTGATGCCCGAGGCGCTGAAGGCGCGTGGTTCGGCGCTGGGCACCGCCTTTGTCGGCTCGCTGACCATGGGCGCGGGCCAGTTCTGCACCAATCCGGGCCTGTTGCTGGCGATCGAGGGCGAAGGGCTGGACGCATTCGTCGAGGCGGCACGCACGGCGCTGACCGATGCGGCAGCGCAGACCATGCTGACGCCCGGCATCCACGCCGCCTATACCAAGGCGTCGGAGTCGCTGGCGAGCCACGACAAGGTCGAGACGGTCGCGCAGGGCAAGGTGGGCGAGGGCGTCACCGCCGGTCGCGCCGCCTTCTTCCAGACCACGGCCGAGGCTTTCCTCGCCGACGAGGCGCTGGGTCATGAAGTGTTCGGCGCGTCGTCGATCCTGGTCCGCTGCCGCGACGAAGCGGAACTGATCGCGGTGCTAAAGGCGGCCGAGGGCCAGCTGACCGCGACGATCCAGATGAACGAGGGCGATACCGACATGGCCGTGCGGCTGGTCCCGGTGCTCGAACGCAAGGCGGGGCGGATCCTGGCCAATGGCTGGCCGACCGGCGTCGAGGTGGCGCATGCGATGGTCCATGGCGGCCCATTCCCCTCGACCTCGGACGCGCGCACGACCTCGGTCGGCAGCCTCGCGATCGACCGGTATCTGCGGCCGGTGTCCTATCAGAACCTCAGCGCGGCGCTGCTGCCCGAGGATCTGAAGGACGAAGCGGCGGGCACGCTGCCCCGTCTGGTCGACGGCCAGCCGGGTTAAGGAATGACGGGGCGCGTTCCGGACCGGGGACGCGCCCCTTTTTGTTGAAAAGACGATAAGGGGAGGAATTCATGGCTGATCGCCTGTTGCAGCACCGCGCACCCGACGGCACCCGTTCGGTCATTCTGGCCCGGGGCGACCAAGCGGCCTTCGTGCCGGGCATCGACACGGTCATTGCATTGGCGCAGCGTGCTATTGCCGGCGGGCAGTCGCTGCTCGACACCGCACTGGCCTGCGGCGAGGGCGCGGCCGTCGATTTGAAGGCGGAGCTGGCGGCGGGCCATCTGATCGCGCCGATCGACCATGAAGACCCCGCGCACTGCGTCATGACCGGCACCGGCCTGACCCATCTCGGCTCGGCCGAGGGGCGTGACAAGATGCATCGCGACGCGGCCGCCGCGGCGCACCAGACCGACTCGATGCGCATGTTCCTGGAAGGCGTCGAAGGCGGCAAGCCCGGCGAAGGCCAGGTCGGCCAGCAGCCCGAATGGTTCTACAAGGGCGACGGCTCGCAGCTGGTCGGCCCCGGCGACGCGCTTGAAATGCCCGCCTTCGCGCAGGATGGCGGCGAGGAACCCGAGCTGGCGGGCATCTATCTGATCGGCCCCGATGGCACCCCACATCGGCTCGGCCTGTGCCTCGCCAATGAATTCTCGGACCATGTAACCGAGCGGCACAATTATCTCTGGCTCGCGCACAGCAAGCTGCGCCCCGCCGCGCTAGGCGCCGAACTGCTGCTCGGCGAGGTGCCCGAGCATATCGAGGGGAGCAGCAAGGTCGTCCGTGACGGTGAGACGCTGTGGGAAAAGCTCTTCCTGTCGGGGGAGGCCAATATGTCGCACAGCCTGGCGAACCTCGAGCATCATCACTTCAAATATGCGCTGTTCCGTCGTCCGGGCGACGTGCACGTCCACTTCTTCGGCACCGCGACCCTGTCGTTCGCCGACGGCATCCGAACGCAGGAGGGCGATGTGTTTGAAATCGCCGCGGCACCCTTCACCCTGCCGCTCGCCAATCCGCTGGCGCGAACCGAGGACAAGCCGGTGACGGTCGGACGTCTCTGATCGTCCCAATTCCCGGCTGTAATGTCACCAGGGCGTCCTTTCCCAACGGGAAAGGCGCCCTTGTTGCGTCTGGCGCGAGTGATTCTAGGCGGTGATTCGGTGTTGTGACGTATGGGACGGGATAAGGTTCCGGTTGGTGCGGGACTGCCGATGTCTGCCAACACATTGTTTTTAGGTGATTTTCTCCATTTTTTGCAGAAAAGTGAAAATCGGCTGTTGACGGTTTGGGTTGGGTAGGCCTAGAGGGGTTTCACCGCAGCGGTGGTCGCAACGACTGACCGATGCAGTCACGACAGATCGGCGCACTTGGGGCCCTGGGAACGGGGTTGATGAAGTGTTGCCGGTATTTGTTGTCGGCTCTTTG
>NZ_JANZXB010000016.1 GCF_025371035.1 Sphingomonas sp. LC-1
TTCGGTCGCCTCAAGGACTGGCGCCGCGTCGCAACCCGATACGATCGCTGCCCTACCGCCTTCTTTTCCGCCATCACCCTCGCTGCCACCGTCATCTTCTGGCTGTGATCAACGAGTCCTGACCCTAAAGCAGCAGGACAAGCGGTCACTCGTTCGCCGGGGTTCCGCGAGCTCGGTATCGTGCGTGTCACTTAAAGCGTCGTTGTGACAGTGTTATCGCGCCGCAGCGCCTGAAACAACCCCGTGGTGGGTCCGCCGGGACTCGAACCCGGGACCTCTCGATTAAAAGTCGCTTGCTCTACCAACTGAGCTACGGACCCTCCATCGGGGTGGAAGCGACCTAGGGGCGTGGACGCCTGCGGTCAACACCATGTCGCACATGACGCACGCGCCGACCATCGCGCGGGTCCCGCCAGTCCCCCGCGATCGCAGCCAACGGGTGCAGGACGAAGGTGCGGATGGCATAAGCGCCGTGCGGTACGGTCAATCCCGCCGAGCGCCAATGCCCGCCCGACCACAGGATGATGTCGAGATCGATCACCCGCGCGCCCCAGCGCTGGCCGCGCCGTCGCCCAAAAGCTCGTTCGATCCTCTTCAGCGACGCCAGCATCTCGGGTGGGGTCAGCGTGCTGCGCACCAGTGCGGCGGCATTGGCGAAGGCGCGGATCGACGGACCGACCGGCGCGGTGGTGATGATCGGCGACACCGCATAGACGCCGTCGAGCGCCGCCAGCGCCGCACGAATTTCGGCGCGCGGGCCTCCGTGCCGCCCGGGACGGTTGGAACCCAGCGCAATGGCATAGCTTGTCGTCGTCATGCCCCCCGACTACCGCAGCGCGATGCCCGATGCATCCTTTCCCACCATTCCCGCGCCGTTGATCCCCGTCCAGCCGCCGCGCGACTGCCCGCTCTGCCCACGCCTCGCCGCGGTTCGCGCCGCGGTCGCCGCCGAATATCCCGGTTGGTGGAATGCGCCGGTCCCACCCTTCGGCGATGCCGATCCCTGGCTGGCGGTGGTCGGCCTCGCCCCCGGCAAGCATGGCGCGCATCGGACGGGTCGTCCCTTTACCGGCGATGGCGCGGGGCCGCTTCTCTATGGCACGCTCGCCAAATTCGGGCTCGCCGAGGGGAATTTCGAGGCGCGGGTCGATGACGGCCTGACACTGACGGGTGCGGTCATCCTGAACGCGGTCAAATGCCTGCCGCCCGAGAACAAGCCGACGCCCGACGAAATCCGGACCTGCCGCCCGTTTCTGGAGCAGGAACTGGCCGCGCTGGGCGGACTGAAGGTGGTCATCGCCCTGGGCCAGATCGCGCACCAGTCGGTGGTCAAGGCGCTGGGCGGCAAGCTGCCCAAGACTCGATTCGCCCATCTCGCCGAGCACCGGATGCCGGGCGGCGGGCCGGTGGTGCTCGATAGCTATCACTGCTCGCGCTACAACCAGAATACCGGAAGACTGACACCCGATATGTTCGAGGCCGTCTTCGCCCGCGCGGTGGCGTTGCGGGGCTGAATCCCGATCGTCGCCTCAGCGAAGGCTGGGGCCTCTGACGAACAAAGCCCGGCCGAGAGGGGTCCCAGCCTTCGCTGGGACGACGACCTCAAATATCCTGCACCAGCCGTCCGTACAGCTCCGGCCGCCGGTCGCGGAAGAAGCCGAAGGCGGCGCGGTGGCGCTTTACCCGGTCGAGGTCGAGGGTGGCGACGATCACGCCCTCTTCCTCGCGGCCGAGTTCGGCCAGGATGTCGCCGCGTTCGTCGCAGATGAAGCTGGTGCCGTAGAAGGTCTGGCCATGTTCGCAGCCGATCCGGTTGGCGGCGACGATCGGCACGACGTTGGACACTGCATGACCAACCATCGCGCGCCGCCACAGCCGCGCGGTATCGAGGCTGTCGTCATGCGGCTCGCTGCCGATCGCGGTCGGGTAGAACAGGACCTGCGCGCCCATCAGCATCATCGTGCGCGCCGTCTCGGGATACCATTGGTCCCAGCAGATGCCGACGCCCAGCGTCGTCGCGGGACCGTCCCACACCTTGAACCCGGTATTGCCGGGGCGGAAATAGAATTTCTCCTCATATCCCGGACCGTCCGGGATATGGCTCTTGCGATACACGCCCGCGACCTTGCCGTCCGGATTGATCATCGCCAGCGAGTTGTAATGATGCGGCCCATCCGCCTCGAAGAAGCTGGTGGGGATATGGACCTTCAGCTCGGCCGCCAGTTCCTGCATCGCCAGCACCGCCTTGTGCTCGGCGGTCGGCTTGGCGTTCGCAAACAGCCCTTCATCCTCGACGCGGCAGAAATACTCGCCCTCGAACAATTCGGGCGGCAGGATCACCTGCGCACCCTGTGATGCCGCCTCTCGGACGAGGCGCGACACCTCGGCGATGTTGCGGTCGATATCGGCGGTGAAGGCCAGTTGCAGCGCGGCGACGGTGATCTGGGTCATGGCCACGCCCTTTAATGGCTCAAATTTCCTCCGTCACGCACCGAGTGGCCAGACGCGCATGCAATTTGTCGAGGAAGGGGCCTGGCTCATCGAGCCGTAGCGCCACGGCCCGCACCGGATCGCGCCGCCAGCGCGACCGGGGCGGCAAAGGTGGGTCCAGCCGGAGGAGCAGATTGGGCCAGGCCAGCAGCGCGATGTTCCAACTGTCCGGCGCCCGCACCGTCGCGCCGTCGGGGTTCGCCTGTACGGCGGTGATGGCGGCATAGGGGATCATATGGTCGACCAGGATACCGGCGCGTATCCGCACCCCGGTATCGGTCAACAAAATGGGGGCCAGCCGCAGCGACTTGATGAGCCCGATCAGATAGAGAAGCGATACGTCGCTGACCACGAACAGGATCAGCGCCAGCGTCCGGTTCCAATGCGCGATCAGCAAATGGGTGACGCCGATCTCGACACAGGACAACAGCAGCAGCGCGATCATCATCGGTTGAAGCTGCCGGTGATAACCAAAGCCGATCGCGCCCGGCGGAATGTCGGGCGCGGCCTTCCAGCGGAACAGCGCCAGATGGAGCAATGCCGCCCCCGCGACCGCGAGGCGGGCAAGCGGACGCGGCAGCATTTCGGCGAGCAGGTCGATCCAGCGATCCGCATCGCTGCGTCGCCAGTGCCGGACCCGCTCGGCGGCGCGCCACATTCCCCATCCGCCATGCAGGGCGATCGCCACGACCGGTACCGCCAACGCCCAGGGCATGGCGATCAGCGCCGCCCGAATCGGCGCGGGCGACAGGCTGAGCACCGCTATCCCCGCCGCCGCCATCGCCGCAATCCCTGCCCGCCAGCCGGGGCGACGGTCGCGCGCGATCAGGCCCAGCATCATCGCATCCGACGCGATCCACAGGAACAGCAATGCCGCCACATGCGGATGCGCCGAAGCGAGGGGCAAGCGGAGCAGCGCCGCCGCCCCGGCGATGACGATGGGCGGCACCAACCCGGAAAGCGTAAATCCACCTGTGTCGGTCGACCGGGCGATCATCATGGCGCGTCCCCCTGTAGATGCGGGGCGATCCTATCCCACCCTATGATCGGCGTCACGCGGTTCGGCGCCCCCTCCTCCATTCCACCTGAACGCAGGGCAAGTTACGGGGAAAGGCCGATCCCGTCCCTACCGACCATCACGAAAAGGGCCTACGCTCCCTATGGAAGCGCAGGCCCTTCGTCTTCCGACAGGCTCGGCGCGTCAGAGCGCCGGTATCTGCTGCGAAATGCAGTGGAAGCTGCCGCCGCCGGTCAGGATCGCATCGGCGCGCAGGCCCACCACTTCGCGGTCGGGGAAGATCGCCTGGATCGCCGCGACGCCCGCCGCGTCGTTCTCGCTGCCATAGAGCGGCACGACGACCGCCGCATTGCCGATATAGAAGTTCATATAGCTGGCGGGCACGATCTCCTCGTCGCGCAGCACCCGACCCGGCGAGGGGATGGTCACGACCTCCAGCCCCGCCGCCTCGGCTGTGCGCTTGGCGGCGGCATAGACCTGCCAATTGGGATCATTCTCCGCCGCTTCCGGCAAGGCGATCCGGTTCGGCCCGACGAAGCGCGCCAGATTGTCGACATGGCCATCGGTGTGATCGTTGAGCAGTCCGTCGCCCAGCCACACCACGCGGGTCAGCCCCAGATCCTGCGCCAGCCGTTCGGTGATCGCTTCCTCGGTCAGTTCGGGATTGCGATTGGGGTTCAGCAGGCACTGGCGCGTGGTGACGACCAGGCCGGTGCCGTCGCCGTCGATCGCACCGCCCTCCAGCACCCAGTCGCAGGGCGTGGCGGCGATGCCGCGATCCTCGGCCAGCCGCGCGCCGACCGTGTCGTCGCCCGGCAGGTCATATTTCCCGCCCCAGCCATTGAACCGGAACAGCCGGGCCGAACCATCGCCCGTGACGATCGGTCCGGTATCGCGCAACCAGATGTCACCGAAAGGCTGCACTACCACATCGGCGAGATCACCCGCCATGTCGCGGGCGGCATCGGCGGCCTCGCCATCGGCGGCGACCAGGATCACCCGTTCGCCCCGGCCCCCGGCATGGACGGCGCGGGCAAAGGCCAGAACCTCCTCGCGCGCGGGTTCCAGATCGTCTTCCCACAGCTCGGGATGGCTGGGAAAGCCGATCCATACGGCCTCATGCCGGGCCCATTCGGGTGGCGGAGGCGTCGTCGCGGATGGCGTGGTCACCGATGACGTGGTCACTGGGCGTTCTTCCTGCTTTGATCGCGGATGCTGCGAAATTCGGCGGTGGGATACCAGTTGGGCCACAGGCCCGGCCGGTCCGCCAGCGTCCTGCCCAATTGATAATAGACCGTCAAATCCTCGACCGCGCCCGACCAATCCCAGTTGGGATCATATTCGTCGGCGGGCTTGTGATAGCGGTGGGCGACATAGTCCTCCGCCGCCGCCTTGCCCGCCGCGACGCCGCCCATCACCTTGTCCTGTCCCGACCCGCCATCGAGCATCGGCACGCCCAGCTTGGCGAAGGAGAAATGGTCGGACCGGTAATAGCTGCCCCGTTCCGGATTGGCTTCCTCGCCGATATAGCGGCCCTGCGCGCCGACCAGCCCCTTGGCGATGTCCTCGATCTCGGACTTGCCCTTGCCGATCAGCACGAAATCCTTGGACCGGCCGGTGACGTTCAGCCCGTCCATATTGACCCCGCCCACCGTGCGAGCGAGCGGAAAGACCGGGTGCTGCGCATAATAGCCCGAGCCGAGCAGCCCGCTTTCCTCCGCCGTCACCGCCAGGAACGCGATCGACCGCTTGGCCGGTCCCGCCTTGGCCTGCGCCTCTGCCAGCGCGACCAGTCCCGCCACGCCGCTCGCATTGTCGAGCGCGCCGTTGCAGATATCGTCGCCATCCACCGCGTCGCACCGTCCCAGATGGTCCCAATGCGCGGAATACAGGACATAATCCCCCGGCTCGGTGGTACCGGGCAGCAGGCCGACGACATTCTTCGACGCCTGGCGCCGGATCGTGTTGGTGAACCCGCCCGACAAAGTCAGGCCGAGCGGCACCGCCTTGAACCCCTTGGTCTGCGCCGCCTTGGTCAGGGTGGCGAGGTCCTTGCCCGCCGCCTTCAGGATGCGCTCCGCCACCGGCTGTTGCAGCCAGCCGATCACCTGGCTCTGGTCCATGTGATCGCCCGCCTCGTCCAGTTCGAGCTGCGGCCCGGTCCAGGAGGATTGCACCACCGCCCAAGGATAGGCGGCCGGTTCGGTCTGATGCACGATCAGCGCGGCCGCGGCGCCGTGCTTGGTGGCATTCTCGAACTTATAGGGCCATCGACCATACCAGGTCATCGCCCGCCCCTCGAACGGCCCCTCGCGCCCCATGGTCTGCCAGTCGGCGTCGTTCACCAGGATGATCACCGTCTTGCCGCGCACATCGACCCCGGCATAATCGTCCCAGCCCTTTTCGGGCGCGGTGATGCCATAGCCGACAAAGACCATCTCGCTATTCGCCACATCGATCTTCGGTGTGACGCGATAGGTGCCGACCACCATATCGGTCCGATAGGCCAGCGACATGGGTTGCCCCTTGCCCCTGACCGTAAAGGGCTGGACGTCGGTCGCGGTGATCTCGACCATGGGCACGTCCTGGGTCCAGCTTCCCTTGTTGCCGGGCTTCAGCCCCGCCTTCTGAAAGCGGTCGATGATATAGGCGACCGTCTTGTCCTCGGCGGGCGTGGTGGGCGCGCGTCCTTCATATTCGTCGGACGACAGCGTCTGCGTGACGGTCTTCAGCGTATCGACCGAAATGGCGGGCCGCTCCTGCGCAAGGGCGGTGCCGGACATGAGGGCGATCAGTGACAGGGCAAGAAGACGCGACATAACAAGCTCCCGAATGCGATGCGTGCATGTCTGACATGCACCCCCCACGACGCGCAAGCGAACAGCCCACAAGCGAAAATGTCGCCATATCCGATCTTCTTGCGATTGAGTTCATGCGATGCGGAGCGTCAGCATCGATGCGCCACTTCCAATTCCGGCCTGTCTGCGTCTCGTTCCGTTCTCGTCGAAAGGCATGATGATGACGATGCGCATTGTCGCAATGGCCCTCGTGCTATTGGCAGCAACAAGTTGTGGATCGGCCTCGACTGATCGCGACATTACAACGGAGTCGGCCTCGGTACCACCACCACCTCCTCCTCCTCCTCCGCCGCCGCCTGCCGCGGAGCCGATTGTAATGATACGGATGCCAAATTTCCCTTGGCCGCCACCCGCCCCTTCCGCGCGCGCTACCATTTCGGCGGCGAGGTTCGGACGCATTCAAACCCTGGGCGAAGCGGCGGATCGACTAAGCAGCGCTTTGGAAAGGTCAGGCTATACGGAGATCGGCTATTATGCCGCACCCGGCGGCTTCGCACTTGTCACGCGTATCGAACGCATGCGCGATGATGGCCGTCCATGGTCTCAGGTCGGGCGGTTCGACATCGAGTCACAAGCGTCGTTGCCGGACCCGTTCACGCTCTCGGACTATCTTACCGCATTACTACGTGCGCCACCCGGTCGGTATCGATTGATCGCATTCATCGTCAGCGATCATATCACCCCCAGCAACGGGCCATCGATAGGTTTCAACGATGTCGACCGCATTCTCGAAAATGGGAGCGACAGGCTCGACAACCAAACGAAAAGCCAGGCCTTCACGCCCAATCATAAGGTCATCGCCCTGATATACGAGTTCGTCCGGCGGCGCGGTGAGGCCGCGACACAGGCCAAACCCAGTCGACTGGAAGCCAGCCAACACCTCCGCGGCGCTCAACTTCTACAGTATTGATGCAACAATCGAAGACAACAGGAGCGATCCGATGCAAAGTTATCGCACTATACTGATGACGACATGGCTGATCGGTGGCGGTATAATCATTTTGCTCTTCATCGTTCAGACCCAATTGGGTGCATTCAGTGGCGATGAAGCGAAAGCCTGGGAATGGCTTTCGCCAAACCTGTTTCCGACGTTGACGCTCGTTTTGGGAGTTACCCAATTGACGAAACCGGGGTCGGCACACGTGTCGAAACGACGCCCCCCGCTATTCCTGCCGTCATTGCTGACAAGCATCTTGTTTCTGGCTGCCCTTATCCTGTCGATTCTTCTTCAGCCATTTACGAACAAGAAACCGATTGAAGCTTTGTACCAAGCCAATGTATGGCTTGGACCGCTGCAAGGGTTCGTCAGTTCGACGCTCGGCGTCTTCTTCGCGCGCGAAATTCCCAAAGGGGCCAGCAACTACTGATACCCGAAACGAAAAAAGGCGGCCCCGAAGGACCGCCTCTTCGTATTCGGTAAGACCCGAAAACTTAGCGCGAATAGAATTCGACGACCAGGTTCGGTTCCATCTTCACCGGATAGGGCACCTCGTCCAGCGTCGGCACGCGGGTCAGGGCGACCTTGGTGTTGCCGTCGGCGGTGACGTAATCGGGCACTTCACGCTCGGCGAGCTGCTGTGCCTCGAGGACCAGCGCCATTTCGGTCGCCTTCGAGCCCAGCGAGATCTCGTCGCCGACGAAGCAGCGGCGCGACGCGATGTTGCACTTCACGCCGTTGACGCGGATGTGGCCGTGGCTGACCAGCTGGCGCGCGGCGAAGATCGTCGGCGCGAACTTGGCGCGGTACACGATCATGTCCAGACGCTGCTCGAGCAGGCCGATCAGGTTCTGCGAGGTATCGCCCTTCATGCGGGCGGCTTCCTGGTAGCAGGCCTTGAACTGCTTCTCGGTCACGTCGCCATAATAGCCCTTCAGCTTCTGCTTGGCGCGCAGCTGCAGACCGAAGTCCGACATCTTGCCCTTGCGACGCTGACCATGCTGGCCGGGGCCGTATTCACGCTTGTTGACCGGGCTCTTGGGACGACCCCAGATGTTCTCGCCCATACGGCGGTCGAGCTTGTACTTCGCGCTCTGACGCTTCGACATGTATATTCCTTAGCAACTACGAACGACGTTGGTCCCGGTATCGCACCATGCCAGTCTTTGTGGGACGAGCGCAGGCCCACCGCTTCACCGGGATGCGGGGGCAATTGCGAAGGGGCGCGCCTAACGGACGGGCGCGCCGGAGTCAAGCGAGGCGGCGCTCAGCTGCCCTGCACGGTGCTTAGCCGGCTCGCGGCGTCGTCCACATCCTTTCGCGCATCGGCGGCGATCATGTCCCATTCCTCACGCGTGTGGCAGACCTTGCGCCCACCCAGGCGCGATCCGGTGGGGGCCTCCGAACGACAAATCCTCTTCTCCTTCGGCTTGGGGGCCGGCGGTGTCGACTCGGCCTGTTGTCCCGCCAGGGTCAGCAGCAGCAAGGTGGTCAGCATCGTCCTCTTCTCCCATCGGAACAGCCGGGCGGGATGCTAACGCCATCCCTTCCCCCACCGCAAGCCGGGCTGGACAGCGCGCGCGCCGCCCGGCAGAGCCATGGCCATGACCCAGATACTCGCCGGCCCCGATTGCACGACCATGGCGGAGGTCCGCGCAGGCGTCGACCAGCTCGACCGCGAACTCGTGGCGCTGCTCGCGCGCCGCTTCGGCTATATGGACGCCGCCGCGCGGATCAAGCCGAGCCGCGACCGCGTGCGCGACGAGGGTCGCAAGGCCCAGGTGATCGACCAGGCGCGCGTCGAGGCAAAGCGGCTAGGTGTGCCGGAGATGGTCGTGGCGGAGATGTGGGAAACGCTGGTCGAGGGGTCGATCGCCTATGAGCTGGCAACCTTCGATCGGACGCGGGGGTAAGGCGCCCCCAACTCCGTTCAGGCTGAGCGTAGTCGAAGCCCACGCCGCAGGCTGCGCCACAAGCGCTGTTGGGCACAGCCAATCCCTTGGCCTTCGACTTCGCTCAGCCTGAACGGAGGTAGTGCGTTACCGCTCGCGCGGGCGGGCCAGTGTCGACAGCACGCCGCGCAGGGTGCGGATTTCCTGGCTCGACCAGCCGGGCTTGGTCAGCAGGGTACGCAGCGTCCGCTTGGTCGCAGGCGTCCGGTCGGGCGGGAAGAAATAGCCCGCGCCATCGAGCATCTCCTCCAACTGGCCGATCATCCCGTCCAGCTCGAATTGCGGCGCGACCTCGGGCAGTTCGACCTCGGGCGGCTGGGCCAGTTCGACGCCCTTCGACCATTCATAGGCGATCAGGATCACCGCCTGGGCCAGGTTCAGGCTGCCGAATTCGGGGTTGATCGGCACGGTGACGATCTTGCGCGCGATCGCCACGTCGTCGGTCTCCAGCCCCGATCGCTCGGGCCCGAAAAGGAAGGCCGCCCGGCCCACCGTGTCGGCATGGATTTCGCGCGCCGCCTCTTCCGGGGTCACCACCGGCTTGGTGACGCCGCGCTT
This sequence comes from Sphingomonas sp. LC-1, assembly GCF_025371035.1. Lineage (GTDB taxonomy): Bacteria > Pseudomonadota > Alphaproteobacteria > Sphingomonadales > Sphingomonadaceae > Sphingomonas > Sphingomonas sanguinis_E. Next base: position 9,814 of record NZ_JANZXB010000016.1, read on the forward strand.
GCGCACGGTGGTGGCATAGACCTGCGCACAGTCGGCGACTGCCTCGGCGACGCTCTCAAAGACCTTGGCCTGTTCCAGCACGCTGTCCGCGCCCGAGGCGGCGGGCCCCGCCTGCGGATTGGGCCAGCCGTCGCGCGGGGTGACGAGGCGCATCTCGACCAGCCCGAAATTGAGCATGGCACGCGCGGCCTTGCCGATATTCTCGCCCAGCTGCGGGCGGACCAGGATGATGACGGGGGGCTGGGACTTGTTCACGTTCACTCTTCCGTTCGCCCTGAGCGAAGTCGAAGGGCACGTTCCGCGCGCGGTATCGCGGCTTCTTTCAGGCGCGTCCAGTCCGATACGACCAAGGCGGCCTTCTTGGTGCGGGACCAGCCTTTGATCTGGCGTTCGGCGGTGAGGGCTTCATGGCGGGTGGGGAAGTCCTGCACCCATGCTAATTCGACCGGGCGACGGGTCTGGGTGTAGCAGGGGATTTCGCCGCACTGGTGCTGGGCGATGCGGTGGTCGAGATTGTCGGTGTGGCCGGTGTAATAGCTGCCGTCCGAGCAGCGGAGGATGTAGCAGTAGAAGGCCATTCCCTGAGGCTATCGCTTTGAGGGTTGGGGGCAAGGGTTTCCCTTGGGCTTCGACTTCGCTCAGCCTGAACGGAGGTCGGGGATGAAGGACATGAAGCGGCGAGCTATAATACAAACAGCCGTTCAGGCTGAGCGCATTCGAAGCCCACGCCCGAACCCTCGCCACAAATCCTATTCCCCCCGAGGCGCCACTTCCTCAACAGTCCCGGCAAATGCCTCGAAATCCTTGGCCTCGCCGAACTCGCGATACACGCTGGCGAAGCGGATATAGGCCACCGAATCCAGGCCCTTCAGCCCTTCCATCACCATCTCGCCGATCCGCTTGGACGACACCTCGCCCTCACCGCTGGTTTCCAGCTGGCGCTGGATGCCGGACACGAGCTTTTCCACCCGCACAGGGTCGATCGGTCGCTTGCGCGTGGCGATGGCGATGGAGCGGAGCAGCTTTTCGCGCTCGAACGGCTCGCGCCGATCCTCGCTCTTCAGCACGAACAGCTCGCGCAACTGGATGCGCTCGAACGTAGTGAAGCGCGCGCCGCAGCCTTCGCATTGGCGACGGCGGCGGATGGCCGCCCCGTCTTCGGTGGGGCGGCTGTCCTTTACCTGACTGTCTTCATGGCCACAAAAGGGGCAGCGCATTCAGGCCTTCTTCTTTGCCTTGAAATAGGCATAACCGGCACCCGCCGCCGCGCCGAGGACCGGACCGACGAACGGCACCGGGATCGCGACCACGGCGCCGAGCGCGCCCCATTTCGCCATGCTCTTGCCTAGGCCCGGCGTCGACTTGATGTCGTTCTGCACCTCGGAAAATTTCTGGTCGAACTTGGCCATGCGTTTATGTCCTTATCCCTGATAGATCGGAAAGCGTGCGCAAAGCTCACGCACACGGGCACGAACGTTCGCCTCGACCTCGGGGTCCCCATGTTCGCCCTTGGCCTTCAGACCGTCGAGCACATCGGCGACCATATGGCCGATCTGCTCGAACTCCGCCGGGCCGAAACCGCGCGTGGTGCCCGCGGGCGAGCCGACGCGGATGCCGCTGGTTTTCATCGGGGGCAGCGGATCGTTGGGGATGCCGTTCTTGTTGCAGGTGATGCCCGCGCGCTCCAGCGCCTCGTCGGCGTCGCGGCCGGTGATGCCCAGCGGGGTCAGGTCGACCAGCGCCAGATGCGTGTCGGTGCCGCCCGCGACCAGGTTCGCGCCGCGCGCCTTCAGCGTCGCCGCCAGCGTGCGGGCGTTCTCGACGACCGCCGCGATATAGGTCTTGAACTCGGGCTGCAGCGCCTCACCGAACGCGACCGCCTTGGCGGCGATGACGTGCATCAGCGGGCCGCCCTGAAGGCCGGGGAAGACCGCCGAGTTGATCTTCTTCGCGATCGCCTCGTCATTCGTCATGATCATGCCGCCACGCGGACCGCGCAGCGTCTTGTGCGTGGTGGTGGTCACGACATGCGCATGGCCGAACGGGGTCGGATGCAGACCGCCCGCGACGATGCCCGCAAAGTGCGCCATGTCGACCATGAAATACGCGCCGACCTCGTCCGCGATGGCGCGGAACTTGGCGAAGTCGATGACGCGGGGATAGGCCGATCCGCCCGCGATGATGATCTTGGGCTGGCACTCGCGCGCGATGCGGGCGACCTCATCATAGTCGATCAGATGCGTCTCGGGGTCGACGCCATATTGGACCGCGTTGAACCACTTGCCCGACAGCGCCGCCTTGGCACCGTGCGTCAGATGGCCACCGGCATCCAGCGACAGGCCCATGATCGTGTCGCCGGGCTTGGCCAGCGCCAGCATCACCGCGCCGTTCGCCTGCGCGCCCGAATGCGGCTGCACGTTGACGAAGTCGCAGCCGAAAATCTGCTTGGCGCGGTCGATCGCCAGCTGCTCGACCTCGTCCGACGGGGCGCAGCCCTGATAATAGCGCTTGCCCGGATAGCCCTCGGCGTACTTGTTCGTAAAGACCGAGCCTTGCGCTTCCATCACCGCCTTGGAGACGATGTTCTCGCTGGCGATCAACTCGATCTGGGTCTGCTCGCGCTCCAGCTCGTGCGACACACCGGCGAAGACGGCGGGGTCGGCATCGGCCAAGGTGCGGGTGAAGAAGCCGGCGGGCTGGACGTCGTTAAGCGTGCTCATTGCGGATATCCTTGGGCGTTCAATTCTGGGCGGGGGCTGCGGACAGCATGTCGACGCGGCGCTGATGACGTCCGCCCTCGAACGGGGTGGACAGAAAGGCGGTCAGGCAGGCCTTGGCCATTTCCTCGCCGATGACGCGCGCGCCCATGGCGATGGCGTTGGCGTCGTTATGCTGGCGGGCGAGCGCGGCGGACAGCGGCTCGGAGACAAGCGCGCAGCGGCAGGCGGGATGGCGGTTGGCGGCGATCGAAATGCCGATGCCGGAGCCGCACAGCGCCACGCCGCGCTCGGCGCGACCATCGGCCAGGGCCTCGGCCACCGCATGGCCGAAATCGGGATAATCGACGCTGGCCGTGCCGTCGGTGCCCAGGTCGATCACCTCATGCCCCTCGCCACGCAGCCAGTCCGCCAGCACGGCCTTCAACGAGACGGCGGCATGATCGGATGCGATCGCGATGCGCATGGGACGGGCGCTCCTGACGGGGTGGGAATGGAATGGGTGCGCCTTTACGCGCGCGCGGGGCGGATGGCTACCCCTTGGAGAGGGAACATGTGTCCGTCCCGGCCGGTTTTGCGCGAGATGAAGCCAATCATGATCCTCGCCGCCCTTCTGCCCCTTGCCGCCTGCTCGCGCGAAACGCCTGAGGTGGTGAACAACAGCGCCGCCGCCTCGATCGGTGGGCCGAGTGCCCCGGCCACGGCAGGCCCGGCCGGCGATGGCGCCACCTTCACCGGCATGCCCAAGGCCAAGGCCCCGGACTATGTCGGCCGCTGGATCGGGGTGGAGGGCATGGTGCTGAACGTGAAGCATGCCGCGACACCCGGCCGCTACCGGCTGGAGATGCAATGGGACCTCGACCACAAGGGCGAGTTCAAGGGCGATGCGGTGGGCGACACGATCGTGTTCGAGCGCAACGGCGTGCGCGAGACGCTACGCCCGACAAATGGCGATGCGACCGGGCTGAAATATCTGGCGGGAAAAACGGAGTGCCTGACGGTGAAGACGGGCGAGGGTTACTGCCGGAAATAAGGCGCCGCCGGGCCAGCGATCACGGACTGGCCTCCCCGCGAAATTGCGACGTCCGAAAGCCCTATCACCCCCTGTTCCCCGGCGAAGGCCGGGGCCCAGTTGCCACGACCTTGAAGCGGACTGGTCAAGCGTAAGAGGCCAAAGCGATGCCTTGGCGCATGCCTCCCACGCACCGCTCTGCGTTCCATTGCCTTTGCCGCAACTGGGCCCCGGCCTTCGCCGGAGAACATGGAATTACGGAGAGGCCTTACGCCGCCATCTTGAGGTCGAGCCGCTCCCAGATTTCGACCAGCGCCGAGACAAGTTCCGCCATCATCGCCTCGTCATGCGCGGGGCCGGGGGTGAAGCGCAGCCGTTCGGTGCCGCGCGGGACGGTCGGGTAATTGATCGGCTGGACGTAGACGCCATACTCGGCGAGCAGGATGTCGCTGATCTTCTTCGCCTTGACCGGATCGCCGACCATGACCGGCACGATATGCGTCTCGCCCAGCATGACGGGCAGCCCGGCGTCGCGCATCATCGCCTTCAGCTTGGCGGCGGCGGCCTGCTGTCCTTCGCGCTCGACCGAGCTTTGCTTCAGGTGGCGCACGCTTGCCAGCACGCCCGCGACCAGCACCGGCGACAGCGAGGTGGTGAAGATGAAGCCAGGGGCATAGGAGCGGATCACGTCGACGATCATCCGATCAGCCGCGATATAGCCGCCCATCACGCCGAACGCCTTGCCCAGCGTCCCCTCGATCACGGTCAGCCGATGGGCGACGCCATCGCGCTCCGAAATGCCGCCGCCGCGTGCGCCGTACATGCCGACCGCATGGACCTCGTCGAGATAGGTCAGCGCATTATACTTGTCCGCCAAGTCGCAGATCGCCGCGATCGGGGCAACATCGCCCTCCATCGAATAGACGCTTTCGAAGGCAATCAGCTTGGGCAGGCTCGGGTCCGCTGCTGCCAGCAGTTCCTCAAGATGCGCGAGGTCGTTGTGGCGGAAGACCTGCTTCTCGCATCCCGAATTGCGAATCCCCGCGATCATCGAGGCATGGTTGAGTTCGTCCGAGAAGATCACGCAGCCGGGCAGGATCTTCGCCAGCGTCGCCAGCGTCGCCTCGTTGGAGACATAGCCACTGGTGAAGAGGAGCGCCGCTTCCTTGCCATGCAGGTCGGCCAGCTCGCCTTCCAGATCGACATGATAATGCGTGTTGCCGCCGATATTGCGCGTACCGCCCGAGCCCGCACCGACGTCATGGAGCGCTTCCTCCATCGCGGCGATGACCTTCGGATGCTGTCCCATCGCCAGATAGTCATTGGAGCACCAGACCGTGATCGGCTTGGGTCCGTTATGACCGGCGAAGCAGCGCGCATTGGGGAACATGCCCTTGTTGCGCAAAATGTCGATGAAGACGCGGTAACGTCCCTCGGCGTGCAGGCGGTCGATCGCCTGGGTGAAGACGCGGGAATAATCCACGCGCGCGTCCGTACCGTCGATGCTCATGGGTTGGGAACGTACGACGATATGGCGGATGAATCGAGTCGATAACCGCGCTTACTGTGATCGATCATGGTGGACATATTGTCCCAACGCCGGAAGTGTTCCTGATGCGGGTGTTTCGCAAGGCCCGCGCGCCACTCCGCCCCTGCCCCATCGCCCCTGCCCCATCATCATTCCGGTCGAGCGAAGGTCAGAGCGCCTCGATCGTCGTGAAACCGCGTGCCGCCAGGCCCGGGGCCAGCGCGCGTTCGCGGTCGCCCAGACGGGTGAACACCGCGACGCCCTCCCCCGGATCGGCGGGCCAGTCCTGCCCGTCCGTGAGATACGCGATCCGACGCGCGATCCCCGGTCCGCCATCGACGAAGCGCACCGCGTGAGGCGCGGCCGCCGCCAGTTCCGCCTCGACCAGCGGGAAATGGGTGCAGGCATTGACGATCACGTCGATCGCCTCGCCGCCTTCCTGCCCGAACAGACCGGCCAGCACCGCCGCGAAGGAATCGGAGGCCAGCGCCTCGCCGCGCAGCTTCGCCTCGGCCAGTTCGACCAGTTCGGCCGAGCCATGCCGGATCACCCGGCAATCCCCCGCGAACCGCGCCGCCAGATCGTCCACATAGGCCTGACGCACCGTCGCACGGGTGCCGAGCACGCCGATGGTGCGGGTCTGGCTCATCGCGGCGGCGGGCTTGATCGCAGGCACCGTGCCGACGACCGGCAGGTCCAGCGCCGCGCGCACGGCGGGCAGCGCGATGGTCGAGGCGGTGTTGCACGCGATCACGATCAGGCGTGGCCGATACCGCTCCGCCAGCCGCCCCAGCAGGGCGGGTACGCGGCCCGCAATCTCGGCCTCGGTCTTTTCGCCATAAGGGTAGCCGGCACTGTCCGCGACATAGACGAAAGGCGCGGTCGGCAAGGCGGCGCGCGCGGGCCCCGCGATCGACAACCCGCCGACGCCGGAATCAAAGAACAGGATCGGGCGCAAATCGCTCATTCCTGCCTCTTAGGGGGTTTGCGGATGCGAAACCAGCATGCCCCGGATTGGACAGGCCGGAGCCGATGTTCTATGTCTGTCCTGGAGCACAGGGGAAGACTATTGCCGACCGAAATCATCTGGGGGCCGCCCACTCTGGCCTTGCTGATCGGCTATCTGCTGGGGTCGATTCCGTTCGGCATCATCCTGACGCGCCTGGCCGGTGCGGGTGATCTGCGGAGCATCGGGTCGGGCAATATCGGCGCGACCAACGTCCTGCGTACGGGGCGCAAGGGGCTGGCCGCCGCGACTCTGATTCTCGACCTGCTGAAGGGGGTGGCTGCCGTCCTGCTGGTCCGCCACTGGATGCCCGGCGAAGAGGCGCTGGCGGCGGCGGCCGCATTTGTCGGCCACTGCTATCCTATCTGGTTGAAGTTTCGCGGCGGAAAGGGTGTCGCCACGCTGATGGGCGTGGTCGTCGCGCTCCATTGGCCGCTCGGCCTGGTCTATGCGGTCGTGTGGCTGGGGCTGCTCGCCACCATCCGCATTTCGGCGGTGGCGGGAATGGCGGCAGCGATCAGCGCCCCGCTGGCCGCCGCCATCATGGGGCGGTTCGATCTCGTCCTGCTGCTGATCGCGCTGGCGCTGATCGTGGTGTGGAAACACGGCTCCAACATCGAACGGCTGCTGGCGGGGACCGAGCCCCGCATCGGCAAGAAGCGTGACTGACGCCCGGTTCGCGCAGCTTCGGCTGCTGCGGACGCATGGCATCGGCCCGGTCACCTGGCGACAGTTGATGGCGCGGTTCGGCGAGGCGGGGGCCGCGCTGGAGGCGGTGCCGATGCTGGCCCGACGCGGCGGCGGCGACGCCCCGCGCGCCGCCGATCCCGCCCTGATCGCGCGCGAGATGGAGGCCGTGGCCCGGCTGGGCGCGCGCCATGTGATGCTGGGCGAGGCGGACTATCCACCGCTGCTGGCCGAATGCGACACCGCGCCACCCGCGCTGATCGTGCGCGGAGACATCAGGCTGGCGCATCGCGGCGGCGTGGCGCTGGTCGGTGCGCGCAATGCCTCGGCCGCGTCGTGCCGCTTCGCACGCGGGCTGGCGCAGGATCTGGCGAGCCATCGGGTGCCGGTCACCTCAGGACTGGCGCGCGGGATCGACACGGCGGCGCATATCGGTGCGCTCGACGGCGGCACGATCGGCGTCATCGCCTGCGGGATCGACATCGCGTTCCCGCCCGAAAATGCCCGGTTGCAGGAAGAGGTGGCGACACGCGGCCTGCTGATCGCCGAGCAGCCGCCGGGGACCCAGCCATTGGCGCGCCACTTCCCCTCGCGCAACCGGATCATCGCCGGGCTGGCACAGGGAACCGTGGTGGTGGAAGCCGCGCCACGTTCCGGCTCGCTCATCACCGCGCGACTGGCGGGGGAAGCGGGACGCGAGGTGATGGCGGTGCCCGGCCACCCCGCCGACCCCCGAGCGCAAGGCTGCAACATGCTGATTCGCGAAGGCGCGACGCTGATCCAGTCGGCCGGCGACATATTGGAGCAGATTCGGCCGATCGATCCGCGTATGGTCCGCGCGCCCGACCACCCCTATGCGCCCCCGCCCCCACAAGAGGCGAACAGCGCCGACCGCGCCCGCGTCACCGACCTGCTCGGCCCGGTGGCGGTCAGCGTGGACGAAATCATCCGCCAAAGCGGCCGCCCGCCCGCCATCGTCCAGACGATCCTCTTGGAACTGGAACTGGCCGGACGGCTGGAACGACATGCCGGGGGGCGGGTGGCTTTGGCATGAAGGATCTGCGCCTGCTCCACACCGAGCGTTTGATCTTGCGGCCCTATGAGGTTGCGGATTTCGACTCCTATGCCGCGATGGTGGCCGATCCCGTCGTGGTTCGTCATGCCGGTCAACCCATGACGGGCGAGGAAGCCTGGATGCGGCTACTGCGCTATATCGGCCATTGGTCGGCATTCGGGTATGGGCTGTTCGCGGTACTGGACCGGTCGAGCGGCCGCTATCTGGGCGAAACGGGCTTCATGGAATATCGCCGAGAGGTGACGCCCAGTCTGGCGGTGCCGCTGCCCGAGGCGGCCTGGGTCTTCACCAGCGCCGCGCATGGCAAGGGCTATGCGTACGAAGCTGCCACCGCCACGCACCGGTGGATGGGGGAAACACACGCCCCCACCGCGACCCAGTGCATCATTTCGCCCGCTAATCTGGAATCGATCCGATTGGCGAACCGGCTGGGCTATCGCCCGCACGACGAGCCGGAATATCGGGACCATAGGGTTTCCCGTCTGGTCCGCACCGGTCCCTGACGTCGATCAGCCCGCGCTACAAACCGTCCGGCTGTCCCCGGTGGCGCAGAGCGTCGCCCCGGCGACCAGCGCCTCGACCCGGCCGATCGCCTGTGGCGTCGCGGGTCCCCGAATTGCGGCCTGGATGTTGTGAAGCTGTTCGCTTCCGGTGACGTAACGGCCGACGACCAGTTCGGCCAGGCCGGTCTGCGGGTTGCGCGGGCAGTCGATGCGTAACGTCACCGACTCATGCCCGGCCAGCGGCGTATCGCGCATTTCGCCGACCGTCGCACCGGGACAGGCGCGCTGCATCAACTGGGCCCAGACCATGGCATAGCGGCGCGGCCCCATGCCTGGCTTCCAGCCGAGTTGAAGGATCGTCACCATTCGGGTCCAGCGTTGGACGGTCTCGCCGCGCGGCACATATTCGCGGATCGGTGCGCCCCCCTGCCCGGCAAAGCCGAGGACGAAACCCGGCTCGGCGGGCGGCGCGATATGTTCGGCCACGCGGACGGCATCGGCCAGACCCATCAACAGAGCAAGAATCATAATCCCCCCTCCTTGCCATCCGCAGATCACGAGTGCGCTTCGATCGTTACGCCGACAAGACAGCACAAGCCATGCGGCTTGACGACCCCCCGCCCCCTCCCCATCCTCGCGTACACACGTAAGGGACGTTCTTTACCACTCATGCAGCTTGTCATCGTCGAATCGCCCGCCAAGGCGAAGACCATCGAGAAATATTTGGGTTCGGACTATCGCGTCCTGGCGAGCTATGGCCACGTCCGCGACCTGCCGCCCAAGGACGGCTCGGTCGATCCCGACCAGAATTTCACGATGGAGTGGGAGAATTACGCGGACAAGGCGCGCCAGCTCAAGGCGATCGCCGACGAGGCCAAGAAGGCCGACCGCCTGATCCTGGCCACCGACCCTGATCGCGAGGGCGAGGCGATTTCCTGGCATGTGCAGGAGGTGCTGAAGAACCGCAAGGCGCTGCCCGACAAGGTCGAGCGGGTGACGTTCAACGCGATCACCAAGCCCGCCATCCTGCACGCGATGCAGAATCCGCGCGAGCTGGATACCGACCTGATCGACGCATATCGCGCGCGCCGGGCGCTCGACTATCTGGTCGGCTTCACCTTGTCGCCGGTGCTGTGGCGCAAGCTGCCCGGCGCCAAGTCGGCGGGGCGCGTCCAGTCGGTGGCGCTGCGCCTGATCGTCGGGCGGGAGCGCGAGATCGAGGCGTTCAAGCCCCAGGAATATTGGTCGGTGACGGCCGATATGGAGCAGGACGGCACGCCCTTCGTCGCGCGGCTGGTCCAGTGGGAGGGCAAGAAGCTCGACCGCCTGTCGATCGGCAATGAGGGCGATGCCACCCGCGCCAAGGCGGATGTCGAGGCGGGCCGTTTCCAGGTCCAGTCGGTCGAGACCAAGCCCGCGACGCGCAATCCGCCGCCGCCCTTCACCACCTCCACGCTGCAACAGGAGGCCGCGCGCAAGCTGGGCTTCTCGGCCGATCACACCATGCGGATCGCGCAGCAGCTCTATGAGGACGGTGCGATCACGTACATGCGTACCGATGGCGTCCAGATGGACGGGTCGGCCATCTCGGCGGCGCGGAAAGCCGTGGCCGATCGCTATGACGCCTCCTATGTCCCCGACAAGCCGCGCATGTATCAGTCCAAGGCGAAGAACGCCCAGGAAGCGCACGAGGCGATCCGCCCGACCGACTTCTCGCGCGATCGTGCGGGTTCGGGCGATCATGGCCGCCTCTACGACCTGATCTGGAAGCGCGCGCTGGCGTCGCAAATGGCCTCGGCGCGGATGGAGCGGACCACCATCGACATGGCCGACGGCACCGGCCGCCATGTCCTGCGCGCGACTGGCCAGGTCGTGCTCTTCCCCGGCTATCTGGCGCTCTATGAGGAAGGCCAGGACGACAGCCAGGACGAGGAAGCCCGCCGCCTCCCCCGCCTGCGCGAGGGCGATGCGCCCGCGAAGAAGGAAGTGAAGGCCGAGCAGCACTTCACCCAGCCGCCGCCGCGCTTCTCCGAGGCGTCGCTGGTCAAGCGGATGGAGGAACTCGGCATCGGGCGTCCGTCCACCTATGCGTCGATCATCAAGACGTTGAAGGACCGCGCCTATGTCCGCGTCGAGAAGAATCGCTTCTTCGCCGAGGAGAGCGGGCGGCTGGTGACGGCGTTCCTCGAGCGCTTCTTCGAGAAATATGTCGGCTATGACTATACCGCCGAACTGGAAGAGGAGCTGGACGACGTGTCCGGCGGCCGTGCCCAGTGGCAGGCGGTGCTCGACGCCTTCTGGCGCGACTTCAAGCCGCGCACGTCCGAGGTCATGGAGCAGCAACCCTCGGCGATCACCGCCGAGCTGGACCAGTTCCTGGCGCCCTATCTCTTCCCTGAAAAAGCCGATGGCTCGGACCCGCGCCTGTGCCCGAATTGCGGCGAAGGCAAGCTGGCGCTGCGCGGCGGCCGGTTCGGCGCGTTCATCGCCTGCTCCAACTATCCGGAGTGCAAATATACCCGCCGCTTCGCTCAAGGGGGCGAGGGTGCGGGCGAGGATTCAGGGCCGGAAACGCTGGGCCAGGATCCCGAGACCGGGCTGCCGGTCGAGCGCAAATCGGGGCGTTTCGGCCCCTATATCCAGCTGGGCGAGGGCAAGGACGCCAAGCGCGCCTCCATCCCCAAGGATGTCGATCTCGACCTGGAATGGGCGCTCAAGCTGCTCAGCCTGCCGCGCACCATCGGCAACCATCCCGAGACGGGCGAGCCGATCACCGCGTCGATCGGGCGCTATGGGCCGTATCTGGCGCATAGCGGCAAATATGCCCGACTGACCTCGACCGCCGAAGTGTTCGAGACGGGCATGAACGCCGCCGTGGTCAAGCTGGCCGAAGCGGCGGCGGGCGGCGGGCGCGCCGCACGCGGCACGGCCTCTCGCGAACCGCTGAAGGTGCTGGGCAAGCATCCGCGCACGGAGGCGGAGATCAAGCTGATGGAGGGGCGCTATGGCGCTTACGTCACGGACGGGGAGACCAACGCGACCATCCCCAAGACGGTCGACAAGGACCAGCTGACGCTGGAAGAAGCCGCGCAGTTGATCGATGCGCGGGCGGCGGCGGCTCCGGCCCGCAAGAAACCCGCGAAGAAGGCCGCGGCCAAGAAGGCGCCTGCCAAGACGGCGGCCAAATCCGCGACGGAGAAGAAGGCCCCGGCCAAAAAGGCCGCGCCCAAAAAGACGGCTGCGAAAAAGGTCGCGGACTGATCGCGATTGCATGACGTCGGAAATGGTCGGCGGGAATTACGCCTCGTCGATCATTCCCGTCGGCCGATGACGGAGCCGTTACCGCGCCTGCGATTCCGAATCCCTCATGTCGCGGACATGACGGCCTCTACGCTCCGCCTTTCCCCTGCACCGGGAACACCTTATTTAGCATTCGCCGTGCGAGAAGACCGAGCGACAGCCCGATCAGCCAGACGAACGACCTGCCTCTTGCGTTATTGACCACCATCCAGTGCGGTAAATGGCCGTATCGCTCCAGCATGATCGTGACCGACACGCAGACCAATATCGCGACCCCGACATGAACAGCGACGCGCCCAAGACTGAGGGTCACTTGGCCGTCACTCTTGTCTGCCATCGCCCCCCGAAATCGAAAACGATCTAGGCAATCTATCAGCGGGGTGTCAGGACCTCAAGCCGCGCGCATCTGCTGCATTCCGCCCTGGAGGAAGGTCCGCGCCTGACGCTGCGCCTCGGCGATTTCGCGGGCGGTCATGTCTTCGGCGACTTCGGCCCGCGCGATCTGCCCGGGCAAAAAGCCTGCGACCGCCGCTAGGTTGAACCACTTATGCGCCTCGATCAGGTCGATTCGCGTGCCGCCCGACCCCGTCGAATAGGCGACCCCCAGATCGTACAAGGTCGCGCCATCATCGGTTGCGACCTGATCGGCATACCGGCTCTCCATCAGGAAAAGCGCGGACTTGCTGCTATTGGCCATGTCCTACCCCGTTTCCGGACATCCTGTGTCCGAGGATAGATCTATGACCAAAACGGTCACAAATTCGTTAACTCGTTAACCATCCGATATAGCGATATTGTCGATCAGTCTGGCCGATCCCATGCGCGCCGCGGCCAGCAGGCGACGGGGGCGATCGGCGGCGGGATCGGGGTTCAGGGTCTCCGCATCCGCCAATGCGACATAGTCCACCTCGAAGCCGGCGGCGGTCAGCATGGCCCGTGCGTCGGCAAGGACCGTCGCGACATCCTCGCCCCGCCCGATCGCCCGTGCAGCAACGCCCAGTGCGCGGGGCAGCGCCACGGCCTTGGCCCGCTGTTCCTCGTCCAGATAGATGTTGCGCGACGACAGGGCGAGGCCGTCATCGTCGCGCTGGGTCGGCACGCCCACCACCTCGATCGGGAAATCGAGATCGAGGACCATCCGGCGGATCACCGCCAGTTGCTGAAAATCCTTCTCGCCGAAATAGGCCGCGTCAGGGCCCACCTGGTTGAACAGCTTGGCGACGACGGTGGCGACGCCGTCGAAGTGACCGGGCCGCGACTCGCCGTCAAATCCTTCGCTGACGCCCGCGACACGGATATTGGTCGCATGTCCCTCCGGATACATGGCCTCGACACCCGGCATCCACACCAGATCGCATCCCGCCTCGGTCAGCATCCGCAGGTCGGAGGCTTCGCGCCGAGGATAGCGGCCCAGATCCTCGCCCGCGCCGAACTGCTTGGGATTCACGAAGATGGACGCGACGACCTTGGTACCGGGGCGTTTCGCTGCCTCGATCAAGGCGATATGGCCGGCATGGAGCGCACCCATAGTGGGCACCAGCGCCACGCGCGCGCCCTCGACCCGCATCGTGGCGAGCGCCGCAGCCAGGGCTTCGCGATCCCGAATAACTTGCACTGATTTTACCCCTCGTTCCCCACGCCCGGGGCTTCTATGAAGGGTGGCAACGGGGATCAATAAGGAAGCGACGAGTTGCCGGAACGGCTATCTTCAACCCATGTGATCGTATTTGCCAATGAAAAGGGCGGAACGGGCAAATCGACGACGGCCGTCCATGTCGCCATTGCGCTGGCGGCAAAGGGCGCACGCGTCGCATGTCTTGATCTGGATCATAGGCAGCGTACCGTGGGGCGGTATCTCGACAATCGGGCGGAGACGATTCGTCGCACCGGCCATGCCTTGCCCATGCCGGTCCACGCCACCCATAGCAGCCAGACCGAGGACGGGTTCGAAGAACTCTGGTTCCGCCTATCGCAGGATGCCGACTTCCTGATCGTCGACACGCCCGGCCGCGACGATCATTTCGCGCGTACCGCGGCGGCGCTGTCCAACACGCTGGTCACGCCGATGAACGACAGCTTCGTCGACTTCGACCTGATCGGCCAGGTCGATCCCGAAAGCTTCCAGGTCACCCGCCCCAGCTTCTATTCCGAACTGATCTGGGATGCGCGCAAGCAGCGCGCGCGCGCGGACGGCACCACCATCGACTGGGTCGTGCTGCGCAACCGGCTTCAGCATATCGAGGCGCGCAACATGCGCCGCGTGTCGGATGCGCTGACCGACCTGTCGCGCCGGGTGGGCTTCCGGGTCATTCCGGGGCTGGGCGAACGCGTCATCTATCGCGAGATGTTCCCCAACGGTCTGACCATGATCGACGCCAAGGAATTCGGTGCGATGGGGCTGGGCCATGTCGCCGCGCGACAGGAACTGCGCGAGATGATGGCCGCGCTGCAACTGCCCGAGGCCTGGGCGGAAGACGCCGCCAAGCCCGGCGGCGACGGCAAGAAGACCCCGACCGCCGCATGAGCCCATCCGCGCCGGGAGCCCGTTTGCCGTGAAATGGCTGATCGCCCTGGCGGTGATCTGGCTGGTGTGGCGCTATATGCCCCGCCCGACCAGGCCCGCCCCCAAGCCCCGCCTGCCCCGTGACGAGGCGGAGGCGCTGGCGATCCTGGACCTGCCGCCGCATGCCGATGCGGAGGCGATCCGGCAGGCGCATAGGCGGCTGGTGGCACAGGTTCATCCCGATCGCGGCGGCTCGGCGGATCTGACGCGGCGGGTGAATGCCGCGCGCGACCTGTTGCTGGAGCGCCGCCATGGCTGAGCGCCCCGCCGCGATCCACCCCAGCGCATGCCGCGAATATGATGTGCGCGGCACGGTTCCCGAAACGCTCGACGAAGCGGCCGCCTATGCCGTCGGGCGGGGCTTCGCCACGCGGGTGCGGCGGGCGGGTGGCACGCGGGTCGCGGTCGGCCGCGACGGGCGGCTGAGTTCCCCCGCGCTGGAGGCGGCGCTGGTCGAGGGGCTGACCGACAGCGGCGTCGACGTCGTCCGCCTGGGCCTGGGCCCCACGCCGATGGTCTATTTCGCCGAGGCGACCCTGGAAGTGGACGGTGCCGTACAGGTAACGGGCAGCCATAATCCCCGCGACGACAATGGCTTCAAGATGGTGCTGCACCACCGCCCCTTTTTCGGCGAGGATGTGCAGGATCTGGCGCGGATGGCCGCCGCGCGCGACTGGACGCAAGGGGCGGGCCGGGTCGAATCCCACGACATTCTGGATGCCTATGTCGACCGGCTGATGGCGGGCTATGCCGGGGGCAGCTACCGCATCGGCTGGGACTGCGGCAGCGGCGCGGCGGGCCCCGTGATCGAGAAGCTGGTCCAGCGCCTGCCGGGTGAGCATCACACGCTGTTCACCGATGTGGACGGTCATTTCCCGCATCATCACCCCGATCCGACGGTCGAGCGCAATCTGGACGCGCTCAAGCGACTGGTCGCGGACAGGAAGCTCGATTTCGGATTCGCTTTCGATGGCGATGGTGACCGGATCGGCGCGGTCGATGGACAGGGGCGGGTGATCTGGGGCGACCAGATATTGATGCTGCTGGCGGCCCCTATGCTCGCCGAACATCCCGGTGCGCCGATCGTCGCGGATGTGAAGGCCAGCCAGGCGCTGTTCGATCATGTCGAGCGGCTGGGCGGGCAGGCGGTGATGTGGAAGACCGGCCACAGCCTGATGAAGACCAAGATGGTCGAAACCGGCGCGCCGCTGGGCGGCGAGATGTCGGGCCATATGTTCTTCGCGGGCGAATGGTACGGGTTCGACGATGCCCATTACGCCGCGATCCGCCTGATCCGCGCGGTGCATCTGGCGGGCCGCTCGATGACCGAGCTGCGCGGGGCGATGCCCGCCATGGTCGACATTCCCGAAACGCGAATCGTCGTGCCCGAATCGGAAAAGTTCGCCATCGTCGACCGGGTGGAGGCGGCGCTGCGGCGTGAAGGGGCCACGGTCAACGACACCGATGGCGTCCGGGTGCGGACAGCGGATGGCTGGTGGCTGCTCCGCGCCTCCAACACGCAGGCCGCGCTGACGGTGCGCGCCGAGTCGGCCGATGCGGCGGGGCTGGAGCGGGTGCTGGCCGAGCTGGACCGCTATCTGACGGCGGAGGGCGTGCGGCGATAGTGTCGGGCGTGCCCTTCGACCTCGTTCAGGCTGAGCATAGTCGAAGGCCAAGGGAAGCCCTATCCCAAGGCCTCCCCCGACAGCCGGATCAGATTTCCCCGATCATCTCCGACAGAACCTCCAGGCACGACACGCCCAGCTTCGCGGACCGTTCGCCCGACCAGCCATGCAGCGCATCCGGGTTGGGATCATGGTCCTTGAACGGCATTTCCAGCGTCACCGACACCGCGCCGAAGCGCTCGGCGACCTGATTGGTCGACATGGCGAGATTGGCATTGCCCGCGCTCGCCTTTTCATAGCCCATCTGGGTCTGGAAATCGGGCGTGTGCCCGGCCAGGCGACGGCCATATTCGTAGAATTTGGCGCCATGCTCTTCGGTCCAGCTCGGAATGCCCTCAAACCCGGCGATGAAGTTGGCCGGAATCGCCTCGTCGCCATGCACGTCGATCGCGAAATCGACGCCCGTCTGGTCCATCCGGTTGCGCACGCACAGCACTTCGGGGCTGCGTTCGGGGGTGGGCGCGTGCCATTCGCGGTTGAGGTTCACGCCCACCGCATTGGTGCGCAAATGCCCGCGACGCGTGCCGTCCGGATTCATGTTGGGGACGACATGGACGGTCCCCTTGGCCAGCAGCGGCCCGGCGGCCGAGCTGGTCAGCCAGTCGAGCGCGCCCTCCATCCACCATTCGGCCATCGACTCGCCCGGATGCTGCCGGGCATAGAGCCAGACCTGCCTCGGCCCCGAACCGATCCGGAAATAGTCGATCGCCTGACCGTCAAGCGTCTGGCCCAGTTCTTCGTGATGCACGCCCCTGGCCGCGATCCGCGCGACCAGATCATGGTGACGCTCCATCGTATAGGGCTCGAAATAGGCGAACCAGACCAGGTCGCTGTCACCGCGCCATTGCCACTCGATCACACCATCGGCGTAGGCGGTCGGCGTCATCCGCCAATCCTGTCGATCGGTGGAAGCGCGGACGTGATAGCCGGGCCAACCTTGCGGAAAAGCGGAACCCGCGCCGTTCAGGATGCGAAAGGTCAGATCGCGCCCCTTCGCCCCGCCGACGCGGAAATAGAACCACTGATAGAAGTCCGAGTCGGTGTCGGCCACGATCTCCAGATCGACCCGGTCGCCCTCGACACGCACGACGCGGATATTGCCGCCGTCGAACGCCGCGTTGATGGTCAGCGTCATGCTCTTACTTCACCTCGACCGTGCGGCCCGACTCGCCGGGGAATTTGGTGAACAGCGCATCGGCCAGCTTGGCGGCCTGAACCTGCGCATCGACGCGGGCCAGCGCCTCGACCGGCGCGATGTTGCGCGCGCTGCCCTCCCAGATCGGCGACTGGTCCACGCGACGCTTGATCTGGACCGAGAGTTCGGTGCCGATGATCTCTTGCGGGCGGCTCTTGCCGATGGGGAAGCTCAGGCCCCCGCCCAGGCCGACGCCGCCACCGCCGCGACCGCCCGAAAAGCCGCCCCCGCCCAGGCCGATCGAGAAGGGCGACGGGCGCGGCGGGCCCAGCCGGTTGGCACGGGTAAAGGCGACGGTGGCGATGAAGTCGGGCTGCGCATCGCCCTGCGGCAACGAATAGCCGTTGCGCAGCAGCGCGGTCTCCACCGCCGCGGCATAGGTCTTGAACTCGATGCTGGCGGGCCCGGTGCTGGACAGCGGTTCGACCCGGACCGTTCCGCGCGCGATCGGCTCACCCAGATGATAGCGAATCACCTCGGTCGGGGGCAGCCGCCCGCCCGTGGTGGAACAGGCGGCCAGCGTTCCGGCGGCGGCCGCGAGGATCAGGAGCGAACGGGCTTTCATGGACAACAGCACCTTGGAGGATGTTACGGATGGGCAACGCATGACATATGGGGGTTGATCCTGCGGCGGAAGAGCCCGCGTGGATCGTGATGCCGAAGAACAGATGGATGTCATCCGCCGACCCGGCCAACCTTGACTTGCGCAGCCTTTGCCACTAGGCGGCGACGCTTTCCAGATCACCCTCCAGTTCAAAAGAAGCGAATCGATCATGAAGATCCGCAATTCCCTGAAGTCGCTCAAGGATCGTCACCGGGACAACCGCGTGATCCGCCGTCGCGGCCGCACCTATGTCATCAACAAGACCAACCGTCGTTTCAAGGCGCGCCAGGGCTAATCGCTCTTGGGGCTGATCGAACAGGACGAGGTCGGCGGCGTGTCCGCGGCCCGTTCCAATCGGCCGACTGCCGTCATCTTCGATGTCGGCCGTGTCCTGTACGACTGGGATCCCCGGATCCTGTATCGGCGCCTGATCGCAGACGATCGGGCGCTCGATGCGTTTGTGCGCGACGTCGTCACCACCGAATGGCATTTCCAGCATGATGCCGGCCGCGACTTCGCCGACACGTCGGCGGAGCTGATCGCGCTGCATCCGCAGCATCGCGACCTGATCGCCGCCTGGGGCCCGCGCTTCAACGACAGCATCGGCGATCCGATTCCGGGAATGCACGAACTGGTCGCCGAGCTCGACTCGGCGGGCGTGCCGCTCTTTGCGATCACCAATTTCAGCCACGAGTTCTGGCCGCCTTTTCGCGCGCGGGAAGCGGCGCTGTTCGACCGTTTCCGCGACGTGGTGGTGTCGGGAACCGAGAAGCTGGTGAAGCCCGATCCCGCCATCTACCGCCTCGCGCTCGCCCGTTTCGGGCTCGAGCCTGCGCAGGCGGTTTTCATCGACGACAATCTGGCCAATATCGACGCAGCGGCCGCCATGAGCATCCATGCGCTGCACTTCACCGATGTGGCGAGCCTGCGGCCGCGATTGCGGGACTTGGGCTTGGTCGCTTAACACACGCGCCAATCCCGACGCCGAACACCGACGTCGAAGACTCCGCCTTACCGATCCAGCGACGCCAATTGCGTCTGGTTCGCCTGCGAGGTCTCGGTCGCCAGCAGCGCCGGATCGAAATGATCTCCGACCATTTCATCCGTCACGATCACCGTCGTGCCGACCGAGGTGATCGAAAACAGCTTCTTGGCGAAGGCGGTGGGCAGACGGATGCAGCCATGCGAATCCGGAAAGCCCGGATTATTGCCCGCGTGGAGCGCGACGCCATCCCAGGTCAGCCGCTGCATGAACGGCATCGGCGCGTCGTTGTACAGGTTGCTGCGATGCATCTCGCGCTTCTGCAGGATCGGGAAGATGCCGGTGGGCGTGTCCTTCCCATCCTTGCCGGTCGACACGGAGGCGGCCGCGATCATCGCGTCGCCGCGATAGACATAGGCACGCTGCATCGGCAGGCTGATCACCACCGTCACCGGCTGTGCGACCGGATCGACCGCGGTCATCTGCGGGTCGGCCCAGACGAAGCGGTTGGGGGCCAGCGCGGCGGCGGCCTGCGCCACCGTGGCCGTTGCCGGACCGTCATCGGCCGCGATGGCGGGCGCCGCGAAACCCAGCGTCGTGGCACCCAACAGGGCGGCAAAAGCGAAAGCCTTCATATCCCTTTTCCTTGGCGAGTTCACAATTTGTTAAACCCGTCAATAGACAATTTGTGCCGATCAATATTTTTTGCAGTGGGACGGAACTTTCCGCCGAGTCGATGGAACCAAGCGATCAACCGAGCCGGGACGGGCAGAAAAATCGCCCCTTGTCTGCTACATCGGAGTCGCGGGATTTCTGGGGTTTGAAGGATCACGATGCTCGATAATCTGGACGCTGCGCCGGGTCGGCGCGCGCTGTTGAAGAACGCTCTGGTTCTGGCTGGAGCGCTCGCGGTACCGGGGGCGGCCAATGCCCGGGAACGTCTGACCGCCGGCGATTTGCGCCCGACGCGTCAGCCACCGCTTCCCCATCATCCGACTCTGCCCTCGCCGATCCCGGCAGAACCGATCCTCGCCTCGTCGCGGGTCGTCCGCCCCGCCTTGCTGCGGGCGGCGATGGCCTCGCTGCAACAGCATGGGTCGCGGGTCCGCCAGCGCGACCGGATGGCGATCGTCGATTTCGCGGTCGGCTCGTCCGAGCCCCGTCTGCATCTGGTCGATCTGGTCAGCGGCAAGAGCCAGTCGCTCCTCGTCTCGCACGGCAGCGGCTCGGACCCGTCGCATAGCGGCTATCTCCAGCGCTTCTCCAACGCGTTCAACTCGAACGCCAGCAGCGAGGGCGCCTTCCTGACCGACGATTATTATGTCGGCAAGCATGGCCGGTCGCAGCGTCTGGTCGGGCTCGACCCGACCAACGACAATGCGCTGGGTCGCGCGATCGTGGTGCACTCGGCCTGGTACGCCAATCGCGACATGATCAAGACGCACGGCATGCTGGGGCGTAGCCAAGGCTGCTTCGCGGTCGGCGAAAACGACCTCGATCGGGTGTTCGCGAACCTGGGCCCCGGCCGGATGATCTACGCGGCGAAGGTGTAAATCCCAAATCCTCCCCGGCGCGGGGAGGTGGCAGGGCGAAGCCCTGACGGAGGGGGATTGCCACGCAGTACGTCCCTTGCGGCATGCCCCCTCCACCACCGCTGCGCGGTGGTCCCCCTCCCCTTTCTGGGGAGGATAAGAATTGCGATCCCCGGTGGCGGGGGTTAAGCCCCCGATCCTCATGGTCCAGCCGCTCATCATCGCCGTCCCCAAGGGACGCATCCTGGCCGAGGCGCTGCCGCTGCTCGCCGCCGCCGGCATCCGGCCCGAACCGGCCTTCACCGACAAGGACAGCCGCGCGCTGCGCTTCGCGACCGATGTCCCCGGCATCGAGCTGATCCGCGTGCGCGCCTTCGACGTCGCCACCTTCGTCGCGCATGGCGCGGCACAGCTGGGCATTGTCGGGTCGGACGTGCTGTCCGAATTCGGCTATTCCGAGCTATACGCGCCCGTCGACCTGAAGATCGGCCATTGCCGCATCTCGGTCGCAGAGCCCGTCGCGATGGCGGAGGGCGACGATCCGCGCGGATGGAGCCATGTCCGCGTCGCGACCAAATATCCGCATATCACCAGCCGTCACTTCGCCGCGAGGGGCGTGCAGGCCGAGTGCGTCAAGCTGAACGGCGCGATGGAGCTGGCCCCGACGCTGGGCCTGGCGCCGCGCATCGTCGACCTGGTGTCGTCGGGCCGCACGCTGAAGGAAAACGGGCTGGTCGAGGTGGAGGTGATCGAGGAGGTCACCTCGCGGCTGGTCGTCAACCGCGCCGCGATGAAGACGCGCAGCGCCGTGGTGCCGCTGGTCGAGGCGTTCCGCCGCGCGGTGGCCGAGAGGGAAGCGGCATGATCCGGCTGGATACGCAAGAATCGGGCTTTGCCGCCGCGTTCGACGAACTGGTCGACGCCCGGCGTGAGAGCGATGCCGATGTCGCGCGCGACGTGCAGGTGATCCTGCGCGCGGTCCGCGACGATGGCGAGGCGGCGGTGGAGGCCTTCACCAGGCAGTTTGACGGCCATGACCTGGCCGAAACCGGCTGGCGGATCGAACCGGCCGACTGTCGCGCCGCCTATGACGCGCTGGAGCCCGAACTCCGCGCCGCGCTAGACCTCGCCGCCGCGCGCATCCGGGCCTATCACGAAAAGCAGAAGCCGACCGACACCGACTATGTCGATGCGCAGGGCGTGCGGCTGGGCGCGCGCTGGACGGCGGTCGATGCGGCCGGAATCTACGTCCCCGGCGGCCGCGCCGCCTATCCCTCCTCGCTGCTGATGAACGCGATCCCCGCCAAGGTGGCAGGCGTCGAGCGGCTGGTGATGGTCACGCCGACCCCCAAGGGCGAGATCAACCATCTCGTCCTCGCCGCCGCGCATCTGGCGGGCGTGGACGAGGTATGGCGGGTCGGGGGCGCGCAGGCCGTAGGCGCGCTGGCTTATGGCGCGGGCCGCATCCAGCGGGTCGATGTCGTCACCGGCCCCGGCAATGCCTGGGTCGCGGAGGCCAAGCGCCAGGTGTACGGCATGGTCGGCATCGACATGGTCGCGGGCCCCTCCGAGATCGTCGTGGTCGCGGACGGGAAGAACGACCCCGACTGGATCGCCGCCGACCTGTTGAGCCAGGCCGAGCACGACACCGTCACCCAGTCGATTCTGTTCACCGACGATGCCGACTTTGCGACCCGCGTGGCCGAAGCCGTCGACCGGCAGATCCCCGAACTGGCGACCGCCAGCGTCGCGCGCACCGCCTGGGATGCGAATGGCGCGATCATCGTGGTCGACTCGCTGGAGGCCGCGATGCCGCTGGTCGACCGGCTCGCGCCCGAGCATCTCGAACTGGCGGTGGACGATCCGCAGCCCCTGTTCGACCGGCTGCGCCATGCGGGCTCGGTGTTCCTCGGCCGCCATACCCCGGAAGCGATCGGCGATTATGTCGCCGGGCCGAACCATGTCCTGCCCACGGGGCGCCGCGCGCGCTTCGCCAGCGGACTGTCGGTGCTCGACTTCATGAAGCGGACCAGCTTCCTAGGCCTGACCGAGACCGCGCTGGCCGAGCTCGGCCCCGCGACGGTCGCGCTCGCCCATGCCGAGGGGCTTCCGGCGCATGCCAAGTCGGTGGCGCTGCGGCTGCGGTTGAACCGGTGATCGTCGCGCCCGCCACGCCGGGGCATCGGGAAGGATGGCTGGCGTTGCGGGCGGCGCTTTGGGGCAAGGAGGCGGGCGATCCGGCGGATTTGCCCGTGGGTGACGGGAATTTCGTTGCGCTGGCGGACGGCCGGGTGATCGGCTTTGCCGAGGCGGCGGTGCGGCATGATTACGTCAATGGATGCGACGGCTCGCCGGTACTGTTTCTCGAAGGGCTGTATGTCGATCCAGGCCATCGCCGCCAAGGGGTGGCCGGGGCGCTGGTCGCGGCGGTGGCGGATTGGGGCCGGGCGCAGGGCTGTGCCGAGTTTGCGTCAGACGCCGAACTGGCCAATACCGACTCGCATGCGATGCATCGCGCACTGGGGTTCGTCGAGACCGAGCGGGTGGTGTATTTTCGTCGGGAATTGTGAGGGTTTCGGCCCTTGGCCTTCGACTTCGCTCAGGCGGAACGGAGAGTGGGAAACGGGGCTGGATTCCAAACCCCGTTCCGCCTGAGCGAAGTCGAAGGCCACGCCCCGCACCACGTCCCACCCAGTCTCTCCCAAAATACGTGACGAATTGGCGACAGCCCGGTAAAGGCCCGCCATGACTCGTCCTCCTGCCCGTACCCAGGCGCGCGCCGCCGCGCGCCTTGCCGCCGTTCAGGCGCTTTACCAGCATGACATGGAACAGACGCCGCTCGCCGCGCTGCTGCACGAATTCCACAATCACCGGATCGGCGCGACGATCGAAGACGTCGAATATGCCGATGCCGATACCGATTTCTTCGACGACATCGTCAAGGGCGTCCATGCCCGTCTGGGCGAGATCGACCGGATGATCGAGGACAAGCTGGCCAAGGGCTGGACGCTGAACCGGCTGGACAAGCCGATGAAGGCGATCCTGCGCGCCGGCACTTACGAACTGCTCGCGCGTCATGACGTGCCGGTCGGCGCGGTGATCAGCGAATATGTCGATGTCGCCCACGCTTTTTACGAGAAGCGCGAATCGGGCTTCGTCAACGGCCTGCTCGACGCGATCGCCAAGGTCGCGCGGGCCTGATCTCGGGAGCCGCCACGGGCATCCCGCGATGAACGAGGCGGACTTCATCGCCGCGCTTCGCCGGATGCCGTTGCACCCCGGCGCGCGCGGGTTGGTGGATGACGGTGCCGTGCTCGATGCCGCGCCACTGGTCGTCACCACCGACACGCTGGTCGAAGGCGTGCATTTCCTGCCCCATGACCCGCCCGCCGATGTCGCGTGGAAACTGGTCGCGACCAACCTGTCCGATCTGGCGGCCAAGGGGGCATTGGTCGAGGGGGTGATGCTCAACTATCCGTTGGGCGACGCCGCCTGGGATCGGGCCTTTCTGGACGGGCTGGGCGCGGTCATGAATCGCTTTCACGTCCGGCTGATCGGCGGCGATACGGTGTCGCTGCGCGGATGCCGGGTCCTGACCCTGACCGCGTTCGGACGCGACGCCCCCGCCCCGGCGCGCGACGGAGCAAGGCCCGGCGATGCCCTGTGGGTCACCGGCACGATCGGCGATGCCGGGCTGGGCCTGGCGATCGCGCGGGGCGGCTATGGCCCGATCGCGCTCCGCGACGCCTATCGCCGCCCGCTGCCCCGCCTGACCGAGGGGCGTGCGCTGGGGCCGCTGGTCCATGCGATGATGGACGTGTCCGACGGGCTGCTGATCGATGCCGCGCGGATGGCGCTGGCGAGCGGATTGGCGGTGTCGATCGACCTGGATGCCGTGCCGCTGTCGTCGGAGGCGCGCGTCCATGGCGGCGAGGATCGCGCGGCGCGACTGGCTGCGGCGACGGCCGGCGACGATTATGAATTGCTGTTCGCGCTGCCCGCCGATGCGACCCCGCCGGTCGCCGCGACGCGGATCGGCGCCTTTGCCCCAGGCCAAGGTCTGTCGCTTTACGACGCAGGGGGCCCCGTCGCCCTGCCCCTACGCCTGGGCTTCGAGCATAAACCCGATCGCTGAACCCCCTTCCGCCCACGCGTGGCCGTGATATTCTGGGCCGACCGGATCCTGGGGAGACGATCCGGCCAAGGGGGAATGATGAAGATTGGTGTGACGAGGATGCTGGGTGCGTCGGTGGCGGCGTTTGCCCTGATGGCGCTGACGGGCGTGACGCAGGAACCGGCGAAGCCCGCAGCGACCTCCGCGCCCGCTGCTCCGGTCAAGTCGGGCCCGCTACCGGTGGAGGCCTTTGCCGCGCTGCCCGAAATGGAAAAGCCCTCGCTGTCGCCCGACGGCACCCGGATCGCGGGCAAGCGCGCGCTGAACGGCCAGCAATATCTGATGGTCGTCCCCCTGGTCAAAGGACAGAGCAAGCCTGCGATCGTCCCGATCAACGAGAAGGTCGATGTCAACTGGTGGCGCTGGGTCAATGACGAGTGGCTGCTCGTCGGGCTGGGCGCGAAGCAGGTGATCGAGGGAGAGGAATATTATATCACCCGGATGCTCGGCATCCGGGCCGACATGACCAAGACCAATCGGATCGACTGGGAACGATCGGGCTTCCGCGCCGACGAGGTACTATGGGCCGCCAGGGACGGCAGCCCGCGCATCCTGTTCGCCAAGCAGACCGGCATCTATTCGATGGACGATGTCTATCCCTCGGTCTTCGAAGCCGATGTCTCGACCGGCAAGGTCAAGCGGATCGCCGCCGGGCAAACGGATGTGTGGGACTGGTATGCCGATGGCCAGGGCCAGTTGCGCATGGGCGTCCGCTATTCTGATTCGACCCGACAGAAGAGCCTTCTCTATCGTCAGTCCAACGCCGAATCCTTCCGCACCATCGCGCGCGCCGATGGCCGCAAGGACGAATCGGTACTGGTGCCCAGCATCTTCCGGGCGGACGGCACCGCCCTCGCGATCGATGACAGCGATGGCTATGATGCGCTGTACGAAGTCTCGCTGCCCGACCTGAAGCTGGGCCGCAAGCTCAGCACCGTTTCGGGTTACGACATAGACGGGATCATCGGGAACGAGACGGGCGACGATCTTTCGGCGATCCGCTACACCGACCAATATTATCACGATGCCTGGACCGACCCGCGCGTCAAGGAATTGCAGGCGCAGCTCGACAAGGCGGTGGCGCCGCGCCGGGCGGAGATCGTGTCGTGGAACCGCGCCCGGACCCGCTTCCTGATCGATGTCAGCGGACCGACGACGCCGGGCGCACTATATTATTGGGACACGGATTACGGGAACATGCAGTTCCTGGCCTGGAACAACCCGCAGTTGAAGGGCCAGCGGCTGTCCGCGGTGCGCACGTTGCGCTATCCCGCGCGCGACGGCACGCAGATCGAGGCGATCCTGACCCTGCCACGCGGGCGGGGGGACAAGAATCTGCCGCTGATCGTGCTGCCGCATGGCGGACCGTTCGCGCGCGATTCGGAAAGCTGGGACTGGTGGAGCCAGTATCTTGCCGAGCTCGGCTATGCGGTGATCCAACCCAATTATCGCGGCTCCTCCGGCTATGGCACCGCCTTCGCGCTGAAGGGCCAGGGCGAATGGGGCCTGAAGATGCAGGACGACCTGAACGACGCGGTGACCTGGCTCGCCAAGCAGGGGATCGCGGACCCCAAGCGGGTGTGCATGGTCGGCGCCTCCTATGGCGGCTATGCGGCGATGCGCGCGGCGCAGCGCGACGGGGCGCTGTACCGGTGCGCGGTATCCTATGCGGGCGTGTCCGATCTCCAGGCGATGAAGCGTTACGACTCGCGTTTCCTGTTCAGCAAGACGCGCGCCGACTGGCTGCACAAACAGGCCCCCGATTACCGTGCCGTCTCGCCCCGCTTCGGCGCGGCCGACATGACCATCCCGTTACTGATCGTGCACGGCAAGGAGGACAAGCGCGTGCCGGTCAACCAGTCGCGGATGATGGTCTCGGCGCTGAAGGCCGCGGGCAAGCCGGTGAATTATATCGAGCAGCCGCTGGCGGACCACCATTTCACTCGCTCGGAGGATCGGCTGGAATTCCTCAAGGCAATGGCGGCGTTCCTCGCCGAGCATAACCCGGCGTAGAAGCCCCTCATTCCTCCCCTGAAAGGGGGAGGAATCACAGGGTCAGTCATCTTGTCCGAACCCCGTTCCGACCCCATATCCGGGGTCGAACGACCGCGCCTTTCCTTTTCGAGCCTTTGCGGCTATGGCGGCGCCTCTTCGACATACCCTATAACACGACGAACCGAGGTATTTTTTGGCCAAGGAAGAACTGCTCGAGATGCGCGGCCGCGTGGTGGAACTGCTCCCCAATGCGATGTTCCGCGTCCAGCTCGAGAATGATCACGAGATCCTGGGGCACACGGCGGGCAAGATGCGCAAGAACCGCATCCGCGTGCTGGTCGGCGACGAAGTGCTCGTCGAGCTGACGCCGTATGACCTGACCAAGGGCCGGATCACCTACCGCTTCAAGTGAGCGACCGGCCTCTCATGCCGCTCGTCCTTGCATCCTCCTCGCCGCGCCGCCGCGATCTGCTGGCGCGACTGGGAGTCGTGCCCGAGCGCACCGCCTCGCCCGATATCGACGAAGCGCCCCGCGCCGCCGAGCTTCCCCGCGTCTATGCACTGCGCCTGGCGGTGGAAAAGGCGCAGGCGGTCACCCGTGCCGAAGGTGAGATCGTCGTCGCAGGCGACACCACCATCGCGGTCGGCCGCCGCATCCTGCCCCCCGCCGATACGCCGGACGTGCAGCGCAAGCTGCTGCGCCTGCTGTCCGGGCGACGCCATCATGCGCTGTCGGCGGTGTGCGTGATCGACGCGGGCGGAAAGGTCCGTACCCGGCTGGCCGACACCATCGTCGCGTTCAAGCCGCTCTCCGAGGACGAGATCGACGCCTATATCGCGTGTGGCGAAGGACTGGGCAAAGCCGGGGGCTATGCCATCCAGGGCCGTGCCGAGGCGTTCGTGCGCTTTCTGCAGGGCAGCCATTCGGGGGTGATCGGCCTGCCGCTGTTCGAAACCCGCGCCCTGTTGAAAGCCGCCGGACTGCCGCTTGTCTGAATGGCTCTATGAGGCCGGGATCGGCGAAGCGCGCGCCGCGCTGGTCGAGGATGGCCGCATCGTCCAGGCCGCGATCGAGCTGACCGGCACGCTGACCGTCGGCACGGTGGCGCAAGGACGGCTGGTGGAACTGCTTCCCGGTCGTCAGGGGCGGGTGACGCTGGCGCAGGGTGGCGAGGTGCTGCTCGCGCCGGTACCGAAGGGGATGACGCAGGGCGCCAGCCTGACCGTCTTGGTCACCCGCGAGGCGATCCCCGAACGTGGCCGCTCGAAGCTGCCCAAGGCAGTGATCGCTCCCGAAGACGCGACACCAGCGCCGGGCCCCGACCTCCACGCGCGGATTTTGGCGTCGGGCGTGCCGGTCCGCGAACTTCGTGCGCATCAGCCGGATGATCTGGAGGCAGCGGGCTGGTCCGAACTGCTCGACGAAGCGGTGACGGGGGAGATCGGCTTCGGCCCCGGCGTACTGCGGATGACGCCGACCCCGGCGATGACGCTGTTCGACGTCGATGGCTCTCCGCCGCACGAACCATTGTCGATTGCGGCGGCGCGGGCGGTGGCGGAGGCGATCCTGCGCCACGGCATCGGCGGGTCGATCGGCATCGACTTCCCGACGCTGGAGGGCAAGGCCCCGCGTCAGGCGGTGGCGGAGGCACTGGACGACGCCCTGCCCCTTCCCTTCGAACGCACGGCGGTCAACGGTTTCGGCTTTCTCCAGATCGTGCGGCCCCGCCCGCGTGCCTCGATTCCCGAGCGGCTAGGCATCGATCCGATCGGCGCGCGCGCCCGTGCGCTGCTGCGGCAATGGGAGCGCGAGCCGCCGGGCCCGGTTCCCGTGCACCGGCTCTCCGGCTCCCTATATGATCGATTGATGGCGAATCCCGACTGGCGCGACGACATCGCGCGCCGCACCGGTCGCCCGCTGAAACTGGAACGAGCGTCATGACCACCTGCCCCATCTGCGACAAACCCAGCGCCGCCGACCATGCTCCTTTCTGCTCGCGCGGGTGCAAGGATCGCGACCTGTTACAATGGCTGGGCGAAGGTTATCGCATTCCCGTCAAGGAAAGTGACGAAGAAGGGCTGGACATGGGCGAAAACCACCCCTAAAGGCACGCCTCCAATCGCAATCGCGGTGTGGGCCCAAGTAGCTCAGTTGGTAGAGCATGCGACTGAAAATCGCAGTGTCGGTGGTTCGATCCCGCCCTTGGGCACCATTTTCCTGTAATCAGACCCGTTAGAAGCGTCGGCATGGCCCGCTAACGTGTCTGTAAACCCACTAAGATCACTATCTCCTCGATTTCGGCATAGCTCCGGGGCGGCGACTATTTGGGTTAAAGCCTGCCTATCGCATCTCGAAGATGGCGGCGCTACCGAGGGTGACAGCGGAAAAGCAGGACGTTGGGCAGCGGTCCTAGCGGTTGCAATCCGTCGCCGATCCTAAAAGCTGGCGAAGGTGATTTCGGTTCGGCCCCTGAGCCGGAAGCGGTGCTTCTCGTGTGTGATCGTCTGGTTGTGTGATTACCGTCCGGGATGAAGGACTTTATGCCTTCAGCCTGGAAAACGTCCCCGAACCAATCGTCATAGCCGCGGTTGTCGAACTACCACGTTGCTTTTGATAGGTCGTCCAGCAGCGCTCCAGCGTTGATGTAGCGCTGCCCCGCTTAGCCGTCACAATGAAGCTTGAGGGGTAACCGTCAGCATCAGTGACGGCATAAAGCTTCGTGTCCAGGTGTTCGATCAGGCGGCTGGACGGCTCGACCGTCCGGATGTTGGTCCAGCGATACGGCATCTTTCAGGTCGCCGCCCTGACCAGTCTGGGTGGCGCTACGTATCCGATCATGAGGTGCTCCTGCAGCCGGCGGTTCGAATTGCTGGGTCGCCCGTTCTTACGGAAGGGCACCTTCCTAGCCTGCTCCAGGTCATCCTTCAGGATCTTGTGATCATGACACAGCGGATCGAGATTGCTCCAACCGTTTCCGCCATTGGGATCGCGATGATCGATGTTGGTATGATCGACGTCATGGCCCTCTTCGAGACAGCGGACGCAAGGTGATGCCAATTCGCGGTGCTTCCTGCGGTTCGTCCGGAACTCCGACATCTGATTGTCAACGTTTGATCGGTACTTCGGCTTAGACATGACGAGCATCCTCCAGCACGGTCACCTTGAGGCGGCGGCGCACGGCGGTGGCCTGGAAGGGTATGTCGACGACGGGCGCAGGCGCGGCGTGCACCTTCGCCAGCTCCTTCAAATTCGCTTCGACAAGCTGGACGACGTCCGCCAGGGTCTGATCCGTTGGGACGATGAAGATGGACTTGTCCTTCGATGTCCCACGATGCTTCGGATATCGGAGTAGGAACGCGCGCCACAGACACCATTCCGCGTCGTTGATCTGCTCCTGAGTCCAGTCGGCGAGCGACCAGGCGTGAACGACCTCAAACGGCTGCAGCTTGTGCGTCTCGCAGTCGGCCTCCTTCCTCCAAGGCTTCACGTGGGAACGAAGGCGGCTCAGCAGGCCGAGCGTGCCTCCCTTGTTGCCACCCGCTCCAATCCGTACCCGGTCCTCGTAACCACTCACCGTGGATCGCACGATGTACAGACCTTCCCGGGTTCTCTCCTGCTTTCAGGTCGATGTCACGTCGTTGATGCGCAGTGCCTGCCTCCCATTTGATGAAAGGGAGAACTAGAAAGTTGTTTCTCAACAACTCCCTAATCGCGCTCGGAGAACAACATCCGATTTGGCGGCAAGCCTCCCCGCAGCCTCCCGATGCGCTCGAGGTCTGCACTCGGTCGAAGCGCCGATCGGAGCATCAAGCCGGCATTCGACAGGGGAAAGCAAGGTCCAGCCTCAGCAGGCCAGTCGACCCGAGCCCATCGGACTGAAGCGGATTCCGAGATCAGGGAACGTTCGTGGGCCGGGCTCGCGGGTTTCCCGCGTAGACCGCAAAGCAGACGACAAGCAGGATGAGACCGCACGCGATCTCAAGCAACGTCAGCCCCTGCACCATCATGCCGCCCGGCACGAATCCGCCCCCACCGCTCGTCGTGATCGTGGACGCGCTATAGAAGAGGACGTCGGTCACGAGAGCGGGTGACGCGGCCCCGGTCTGCCAACCCGTGTATGGGACGAGCGTCATCAACAAACCGAAATTCAGGATCAGTTCGAGATAGCTGGTGAGCGCGAGGCCGATTCGTCGACGTCCATCCAGATCACTCTCGGGCTCTTCATCCGCCAGCTTCGCGAACGCATCGCGGCAGAAGGCGAAGAGCACCTCGATCACCCTCGACATGCAATAGCTGGCGAGCACGGAGGTGAGAGCCAGGAAGATGGGATCGTCGTTCTGCGCGTTCCACTGCATCGCGCTCAGATCGTTCCGGCTCCACGCGATGACCACGCCGGTCAGCACCACGGAAGTTCCCAGATTCCACCGGTTCAGTGTGACGATGACGGCAGTCCGTTCGGCACCTCGCAGCCCCTTCTTGCGCCATGTCGCCTTCGCGAGCGTCCAGGAGAGGAACAGTGCGATCCATTCCAGACGCGAGCGCCGTAGCGTCGCCTGGGCAGTCCGCGCGACGTCCTCTGCGGTGTCTATCTCGTTCTCGTCCATTGGCGCACGTTCGCATTCCCGACGCCGAATCACATCCGATTCCTCGATGGCGGACGCGACGGAGGCGGGGCACGCTCGGCCCCGCCCCCCCGTGGTTAGAACTGCTGTGCGGTCGGTCGAATGACGATCGCGTTGATGTCGACGTCGTCGGGCTGCTCGACGGCGAACGCGATGGCGCGCGCAACCGACGCCGCCGGAATCGCCTGCTTGTAGAAGTCGAGGACCGTCTCGGCAGCCGTACCCGACGTCGTGAACTTCAGGTCGCTCTCGACGGCTCCGGGCTCGATCGACGTGACGCGGATCTTCTCGCCCACCTCCTGGCGAAGACCCTCGCTGATCGCGCTGACGGCGAACTTGGTGCCGGAATAGACCGTGCCGCCCGGTGCGAAGACCTTGATGCCCGCGACCGAGCTCAGGTTGATGATGTGGCCGCTGCCCTGCTCCAGGAAGCCAGGAAGAGCCGCGGCGATACCGTAGAGCGTGCCCTTCAGATTGACGTCGATCATCTGGTCCCACTCGTCGGTGTTGACCTCGGCCATCGGACGGATCGGCATCAGACCGGCGTTGTTGATCAGCACGTCGAGACGGCCGAAGTCGGCTACGATCGCGGCGACGACGGCCTGGACCGCAGCCTTGTCGGTGACGTCGAGCGCATAGGCGCGTGCCGTTCCGCCGTTCGCGGCGACCTGCGCGACGACCTCGTCGAGCCTGTCCTTGCGCCGCGCTGCGATGGCGACCTTCGCACCGCGTTCGGCGAGAAGACGCGCGGTCTCGGCGCCGATGCCGGTGCTGCCGCCGGTGATGAGGACGACCTTGTCTTCGATACCCTTGATCATGACTGTATTCCCTTCGATTTAGATTCCGGCTCGTGCCGGATCGTGGCACCGCCTCAGCCGTGCCCACGTGGATGCATGAGGCCCATCAGGCTCATGCGGAGCGCAGGCGCCATCAGGCCGATCATCCGCAGCTCCTCGGTGTAGAACGTCTGGGCCAGCAGTGCCGAACCCACCCAGTCCTTCAGCTTACCCATGCCCGCACCGTCAGGTCGCGGAGACGGGGTCGAGGACGAACGCGACGCGCTCGGCCAGATCGCCGATCCGCGAGAGATAGTTCTGGAAGTGCGGCGTCGCGCGGTGGGCGGCGACCGCGTCCGCGTCCGTGTACAGCTCGTCGAGTACGAAGCGGTTCGGGTCGCTCTGGTCCTGCCAGAGATCGTAGCGCAGGTTGCCCGGCTCGGCGCGGCTCGGCTCCAGCATGCCGTCGAGCAGGGCGCGCAGGCGGTCGACGGAGTCGGCACGGGCGGTAAGCACGGCGACGATCTTCACGCTGGCGGTCATGGCATCGTTCCTTGTGTCGGGTTGGTTGGGTGCGGGGCGCATCCTGAGCGCCCCGCCGGTCATCCTGGTACTCACGCCGCAGCGCGATCGAGGGCTTCGATCAGAGCGTCTGCCAAGGCCCGGTCCGACGCCGGGTTCTGACCCGTGATCAGCTCCCGATCCACGACGACGTTCGAGGCGAAGTTCGTGCCCGTGACCGAGACGTCGCCACCGGCCGACCGCAGCGCCTTCTCCATGTCGAAGTGGAGCTCGCCCTTCAGCAGATGCTCCTCGGCGATCTTCTCCTCGTTCGCGGAGAAGACGGTCATGCGGTAGCCCGCATAGATCCAGTCGCGCGCCAGATCGGCCGCGCCGGCGTCATCGCCTTCGATCAGCGCCTTGCGGAAGGCCGGAGCATCGTCGAGCGCGGCGGCGACGACCACCGGTCCGTGGCAGAGGAGCGCGGTCGGCTTGGCCGCCGCGTGGAAGTGACGGAGGATCGTGCCCGCGTCACGGTCCTGCATAAGATCGACGACGGGCGCGTGACCGCCCGGTACGAAGACGCCGACGAAGCCGTCCAGGCCGCCCTCGACGACCGAGCGCAGGGTGCGGACGTCGCTCATCGCCGGGTGGTTGGCGAAGAACTCCCTGGCACGGTCGTAGGCCGCCTCGTCGCCGCCGAAGTGGTCCACCGAATCGGAGACCGCGTCGATGTGAGGCTTGGTGCCGTCCGGCGTCGCGAGGACGATTTCGTAGCCCGCGTCGAGCAGAGCCAGCGAGGGGACCGCCGTCTCGTTGAGATACTGACCGATCGTCGCGGTACCGCCGCCACGCAGCTCGATCTGCGTCGCATTCGACCCGAGAACCAGAACCTGACCCTTGCTCATCTGAACCTCCATGTTCGCGGCGTCCGTCGCCGATGGGTGGAAGATGGGCTTTGCCGACATATTCGAGAAGTTTATCTTCTTGATTTCAGATATACGGCTGACAGTATGTCTGAATGCGTTACGACCTGAACCTGCTGCCGATCTTCGTCGCCTTGATGGAGGAGCGCAGCGTCACCCGCGCCGCCGAGCGCATGGGCATGACGCAGCCCGCCCTGTCCAACGCCCTGTCGCGTCTCCGACTGATGCTTCAGGACCAGCTGTTTGTCCGCGAGCGCTATGGAATCCAGCCGACGCCGATCGCGCTCGAACTCGCGCCGCTCATCGCCGAGGCGCTCGCGCAGCTCGACGACGCGGTCCTAGGCCAGCAGGCATTCGACCCCGCCCAGGCCGAACGGCTCTTCACCATCGCGCCGAACGGCTACGTCGAGTTCGTCCTCGTGCCCGCGGTCGTGGCGCGACTGCAGAAGGTCGCGCCCGGCATCAAGCTCCGCCTGACGCCCTACGGCAACGATCTCGTCGAGACGGGCGTCGTGTCCGGCACGACCGCGCTCGTGCTGGGCCGCATCGTCGACCCGCCCGACAACCTCGTCGTCCAGCACCTGATGGACGAAGGGCTCGCCTGCGCGGTCCGCGCCGACCATCCGGACGTCGGCGATTCCATGACGCGCGAGCAGTTCGAGACGATGAAGCACGTCAACATCGTGCCGCCGGGCCGGATGCGTGCCGGACTGTTCCAGGCGCTGGCGCAGCAGCAGCTGAAGCGCGAGGTCGCGATCTCCGTGACCAACTTCTTCGCGGTCGCCGAGATGGTGGCGGTGACCGACTACTGCGCCACCCTGCCCTCGCTCATCTGCAGGCGGCTGATGCACGACCCCCGTCTGAGGATTCTGCCGGCCCCGGTCGACCTCGGCAGCTTCCCGGTCGAGATGGCGTGGCACGTCCGCTATCGGCACGACCCGGCGCATCGCTGGCTGAGGGCACTGATCGGCGAGGTCATCACCGACCTCAAGGGGAAGACGGGGGCGACCGCCATGGCGCCGCCGGCCTGACGGACGCCTTTCGAACCGGCAGCGTCGATGTCCATCGCCCTTCGGGATGCGCTCTCTTAGAGGCTGATCTTCCGCCTCCGCATTTCGGCTTCCGCCATGTCACGGATCGGCGTCGGCTCACCGCTGGCGAAGATGTCCGCGAGATCCAGCAGGTCCTCGTTCCCCAGCGCCGTCACGGCCGCTTCGACGGCAGCGAGGCGTTCCATCGTACGTCGCTGCTCGGCGGCCAATCGTCTCATTCTCGTCTTCAGCATCATGCCCCGTTACCAAGATCCGGGAAAAAGCGGTGTCCCAATCGTTGTCGCGCTCGAGAGCGGATCGGTACGATCCGACGCACGCCTGCATTGGAGACGTCAAATGGTCGAGGCTCGCTGGAACGGATCGGTCATCGCGAAGAGCGACGATACCGTGATCGTCGAGGGTAATCACTATTTCCCGGTCGAGGCCGTTGATCAGGCGGTCCTGCGGCCGAGCGAAACCACGTCGTTCTGCCCATGGAAGGGCACGGCACGATACTACGGCCTCCATGTCGATGGGGCCGACAATCCCGATGCCGCCTGGTACTATTCCGATCCCAAGCCCGAAGCGGAGAAGATCCGGGACCGCATCGCATTCTGGAAGGGCGTGACCGTCACCTGACGCTGGCGTGGTCGATCACGATGCCGGTCGACCGAGGACCGCGACCTTCGCGCTCGTCGAGGCGCCTGTCTCGGCCGCGGTTTGCTCCAAATCGAAGTCGTTGCGATCGGGACCATGGTCTTCCGGAGGGGGTACCCCGGCTGCAGTGGGCCGGACCGGCCGACGAGTTCCCGAATGACCGCCAAGCCAATGCCTTTCCGCTTCGTGGCGATCAGCACCGCGCCACATCGAAGAACGAGCCTGAGGAGGCGGAGCGCGCCGACGTCCCGGATGAATGGACCGGCCAGACAAGGGTATCTCGGTCGCCTCGGGGCGAAGCCCGGCTGAAGGAATGGTTGCGGCGGCACGAGCGGTAGCCGACGGTCCTTTGAACCGAGATACGCGCGGAGCACGTTTCCGCAGGGATACATGAGCGGGAAGTCGTCGGGCGAGGCGTGGGAGCGGTTCCGCCGGAAGCAGATCCAGTATCTGCGCACGCTGTGCTTCGGAGAACGGGTGACACCGCAATCCAGCCTGGCGTCATCCCCGTAGCTTCAGAGGAACTCGGGCTCGCAATCGAGAACGTTCTGATATTAAGCATGTTTCTTCACCGTATCACCATGTCCATGCTGGACTGCACACGGGCTTCAGGCAATGTACGTGCCTTGGTTCACGAGTTCTTCGAAGAACCAATCGGCCGTTCGGGCCGCTTCGGGAGGGGTAGAAGTTGACGGATTTCGGACAGACACCATTCGGAGCCGCGGAGTTCGCGGAAAATCCCGAACCGCGTTGCGCCTGCCTTCTTCTTCTGGACACGTCCATGTCCATGTCGGGCGCGCGCATCGCCGAACTGAATGCGGGACTGTCGGCATTCAAGCAGGAACTGCTCTCCGACTCCCTGGCGTCCAAGAGGGTCGAGATCGCCGTCGTGACCTTCGGCCCCGTACGCGTCGTGTCCGAATTCACGTCGGTCACGAGCTTCTATCCGCCCGAGCTCACACCCGAGGGCATGACGCCGATGGGCGAGGCGATCGAACGCGGGATCGCACTGCTGCGGGCGCGCAAGTCGGAGTACAGGACGAACGGGGTCGCCTACTACCGACCGTGGGTCTTCCTGATCACTGACGGCGGTCCGACGGACTCCGTGACGGCGGCCACCGATGCCGTCCACCGCGGCGAGGCGGCCAAGGAATTCATGTTCTACTCGGTCGGCGTCGAGGATGCCGACATGTCGGTCCTCCAGAACATCGGCGTGCGTGCGCCTCTGAAGCTCAAGGGCCTCGCCTTCCGCGAGCTGTTCGCCTGGCTGTCGGCCTCGCTGAGTTCCGTCTCGAAGTCCAATCCGGGCGAGCCGGTGCCGCTCGCCAATCCCACGGCACCGGACGGCTGGGCGGTGGCGGGCTGAGGGTGCCTGCCTGGAGCTGGGCGGGCGCCTCCTGCCGGGGCGTCTCGCACGCCAAGACCGAAACGCGCAAGCAGGATGCCCTCTCCTGCTTCTCGGCGAACGACGGCGGCGTCCTCGTCGCGATCGTGTCCGACGGCGCGGGAAGCGCGAGCCATGGGGGAGAAGGAGCATCCCTCGTCTGCCGGACCCTTGCCGGAGCGCTCCGCGATCATTTCAGGACCGGGGCCGGCATGCCGGACGATGAGCGGATCTGGCAGTGGGTGGACGACGCGCGCGACCGCATCGCGCTCGCGGCCGCCCAGCGAGCCCTGTCGCCACGCGACTTCGCCGCCACGATGGTGATGATCGCCTCCGACGGCGATCAGACGGTCGTGGCGCACGTCGGAGACGGCGCCGCCGTTGCGCGCGTCGACGGCGAGTGGAAGGCCGTGAGCTGGCCGGAACAGGGGGAATACGCCTCCACCACCTTCTTCGTCACCGACGATTCCGGACCTCGCATGAGAATCTCCAGGCACGATGCGGCGGTCGACGCGCTCGCCGTATTCACCGACGGCATCGAACGGCTCGCGCTCGACCTGGGCAGGGAGGAGGCGTTCCAACCCTTCTTCCGGGGAATGATCAGACCCCTGGATGGCAAGGCGACGTCTGGTCCAGACCGCGACCTGGGGTTTGCGCTCGCCGCCTATCTTGACAGCCCTGCCGTCTGCGAACGCACCGACGACGACAAGACGCTGATCCTGGCCGTCCGCCGGTGACGGTACCTGCGCTCTTTCATAATGGCCGGCGAATCCAGCTGGGAAGGCGCATCGGCAAGGGCGGAGAGGGCGAGGTCTACGCCATCGACGGCAGGAAGAACGTCGCCCTGAAGTTCTATACCAGCCCGGATCCTGGCGACCGGGCCGGCAAGGTCATGGCGATGGTTCGGTCGGGTCTGGCCGAGAAATCGAAGCTCGTCTCTTTTCCAAGCGCCGTGGTCGAGGACGGGAAAGGCCGGCTGGTCGGCTTCCTCATGCGGCTCGTCCATGGCCATCAGCCGATCCACCACCTCTACGGGCCGGCCGATCGCAAGGCGAACTTTCCGGGAGTGACCTACGCCTTCCTCGTGCATGCGGCGCTGAACGTCGCCCGTGCCGTGGCCGAGGTGCATCTGCGCAACTGCGTGATCGGCGACATCAACCATTCCGGCATCCTCGTATCGACGGCGGCGATGGTGGCGCTCATCGATGCCGACAGCTTCCAGATCACAGACGGTGTAAGCGAATTCCTCTGCGCAGTCGGCGTACCGGAATACACGCCTCCGGAACTGCAGGGCCGCAGCCTCACTGGTATCAGACGCTCTGCGAACCACGATGCATTCGGATTGGCGGTCATCGTCTTCCAGCTGCTGTGCTTGGGGCGCCACCCGTTCGCGGGCGCCTACGAGCACGGGGAGATGCCCTTGGAGAAGGCTATCGAGGAGCACCGCTTCGCCTATTCGACGAAGCGCGCCGTCGGGATGCGTCCGCCCCCCGGCACGGTCGCTCTCGGCGACTTCCCTCCTCCGCTGCGTGCAGCGTTCGAGGCCGCCTTCGATCCCGGAGCGCAGCGGCCGACCGCAGCGCACTGGGTCGCTCTCCTGGAGATGCTCGCGGGCGATCTGCGTCGCTGCCCATCCGACCCCCAACACCACCATTCGCGCAGCGCACCGGAATGTCCTTGGTGCCGGATAGAGAGTGCGGTGGGCGTCGTCCTCTTCCCGTCGTCCGGATCCACCAAACCTTCAGGCATCAATTCGTCGGCAGGCGGTTTCGATCTTCGAGCCGTTTGGGATGCGATCAAGGCCGTCCCGCTGCCTCCCGTGACACCGCCCGATCCGAGACTGCCGGACGTGAACCCCGCCGCATCGAAGGAGGCGCAGGGCGCGGCTCGAGCGATGCGGATTCAATGGACCCGCAACTGCGCTCTGATGGTCGTCGCGATCTGCGG
Source organism: Sphingomonas sp. LC-1 (assembly GCF_025371035.1). Taxonomy (GTDB): domain Bacteria; phylum Pseudomonadota; class Alphaproteobacteria; order Sphingomonadales; family Sphingomonadaceae; genus Sphingomonas; species Sphingomonas sanguinis_E. The sequence continues at coordinate 48,217 of NZ_JANZXB010000016.1, forward strand.
CTATTTCGGTGCCCCGCTCTTCTCCGTGGGATGGATGCTCCTCGGGTTCTACAACGCCTTCCGCTTCGCTGTACCGCTCGGCGTCGGTAAGACGTTCAGGAAGCGCCGCGCGGACGCCGACAAGCAGTGGAACATCCGCCTCGACGAATGGCGAAATAGAAGCAGCGGCCGTGATGCACACAACCTGCGAGCCTCGCTGACCACAGCGGTTCAGGAACTGCAGTCGGCACCGGAGCGGCTGCGCGCCGAGCTCGCGGGATATGATTCCCGAAGGCGGGAGACACAACTTCGCGCCCATCTGGAGCGGCATCGCATCCGTGACGCGTCGATCAAGGGGATCCGCGACAATCTGAAGACGGCGCTTTCGAATGCAGGCATAAGGAACGCCCTCCAGGTCAACGCCAGGAATGTCCTTGCCGTCAACGGCATCGGCCAAGCTAAAGCAAGATCGCTCGAGGCCTGGCGCCAGCAGGTCGTGGCAAGCTTCAGGTTCGACGTGAATCCCAACGCCACGGATGCTGCGGAAAAGGATAGGATCAAGCAGGACTACAAAAGGGCCGAGGATCGGCTGAAGGTCAGACTCGCCCAAGGCCCGAAGGAACTGGACGTCGCCGCCAGGAAGGCATTCGCCTGTCAGCAGGCGATCGATCCGACGCTCGCTCAGGCGGTCACCGACTTGAGACAGGCATGGAGGGACGACGAACTCGTCAACGTGGCCTTGCGCGAGAGGCCCGCCCGGCTCGGCCTCAAGGGTTTGATCCTCGTCTGTCTCGCAGGCGTCGGTACGTCTCTCGGCCTGAACGCCCTTCCGGCCTTCGACTGGACCTCGCCGACGACCGCTGCGTCCACGAAATCCGAGGCCGCTCTGGACCGTTTCGACCCGCCCCGCTCGTTCAGGGTCGCACCAGGCCGAGGCGTACGGACCGTCAACGTACGTGCGGAGCCGTCCGACAAGGCCGAGGTGACTGGAAGGTTGCGGGCCAATGCGATCGTGGCGGCCGTCGGCACGACCAAGTCCGCGGACGGTCGAGAGTGGCTCGCCTTCGTACGCGCCCAGGGCAAGCTCGGCTACGTGGCGGCCAGCCTGCTCAAACCGGTGGTGGCGGCGAAGACGAGCCAGAAGGCCTGCGCCGACGGGGCCTGGCCTTCACGCGCGCTGTGCGACGATGCGGCGCTAAGACGGCAGGATCGCGACGTCGATGCCGCATACCGACGCGCCGTCTCCGCCGCCCCGCCCCCCGATAGAGCAGCCTTCGAGAATGCACAGCGCGAATGGCTGGCAGGCAGAGCCGCCTGCGAAACCAAGCGCGCACCCCGAGCATGCCTGTCGAACCTCTATCGGAGCCGGCTCCTCGAATTGAAGACAGCCGTCAGACGCGAGAAGGCGCCCGAGCAGACACTTCAGGAAGCGCCATCCGTTGAGGCGGCTGCACCGACTTCCATTCCGAGGGAGACCCCGCCGGCCCTTCTCGGCAGCATGTCGTCTCTGGTATCCGCGGATGACTATCCCGCTTCCTCGATCCGCAACGCCGAAGCCGGTCGCGTATCGGTGCGGATGCACATCGACAGGTCGGGCTCCGCCAATGACTGCGAGGTCGTCGTGTCGAGCGGATACCGGACGCTCGACGCCGCCACGTGCCGCCTGATGATTCGGAGGGCCCGGTTCGCGCCGGCTCGGGATGCGAACGGCAGAACCGTGGATGGGGTCGCCACGCAGTCGCTGACCTGGCAACTGCCGAGGGAATGATCACCCGACGTCGCGTTAGGTCAGTGGAGACGGTCAAGTGAGGCCCGGCTCAAGTCTGGGCTACGGTAGACTCGCTGAAGGCCTGCTCATGCTCGAGGGCCCACGTACAGAGCGCCTCGAACGGCACGCGTAACGAATGGCCGAGTGGCGTGATCGTGTAGACGACGCCGATCGGCGTGGTCGGGATGACCGTGCGGGTCACCAGGCCGTGACGCTCCAGGTGCTTCAATGCATCGGCGAGCGACTTGTGGGTGATGCCATCGAGGCGTCGCTTGATCTCGTTGAAGCGGGCCGGCTGCGGGCACAGCACGGTCAGGATCATGATCGTCCACTTGTCCGCGATCTTGTCGAGGACCGGGCGGATTCGGGGTACGTCCATCATTGCCTTGCACGACAAAGCCTCCAGGTCGGTATCCTTCACCATATCTACGCTACTCCGGGTGCGTTCTTGATAGCAGATATGCTTCGTATATCTGGATCACCGTCTCGAATGGAAGGACGGACGATGCAGAGAATGGCAGGCAAGGTCGCACTGGTGGTGGGCGGCGCAAAGGGAATCGGTCTCGCGACCGCCCGGGCGCTGGCGGAGGAAGGCGCAAGCGTCGTCCTCACCGGTCGTCGCGAGGGCGAGGTCGCCGTCGCAGCCCATGGCATCGGATCGTCGGCGCATGGCATCGTGGCCGATGCCGCCTCTCAGGCCGACCTCGAGCGCGTGATCGGCGAAGTCCGGCGGCAGCATGGGCGGATCGACGCCCTGGTGCTGAACGCAGGCCTGTCGGAACCGGCGACGATCGCGCAGGAGACGGCTGAGCATTTCGACCGGCACTTCGCGGTCAACGTGCGCGCCGCACTCTTTGGCATCCAGGCCGCCCTGCCTGCGCTCGGCGACGGCGCGTCCGTCCTGCTGGTCGGCTCTATCGCCGACGTCATGGGCGTGACGCCGTTCAGCACCTACGGCGCGACCAAGGCGGCGCTGCGGTCCTATGCGCGCAGCTGGGCGGCCGAACTCGCGCCGCGTCGCATCCGCGTCAACGTCGTGGCGCCGGGGCCTACCGACACCGACATGATGGCTGCGGTCTCGGAGGAGATGCGCGAGATGCTGATCGCCCCCATCCCGCTCGGCCGCATGGCCCGAGCCGACGAGGTCGCGGCCGCCGCCCTGTTCCTGCTCAGCGACGAGGCCAGCTTCATCACGGGCGCCGAGCTCTGCGTCGACGGGGGCATGCGGCAGGTTTGACGATCAGGACGTTCGGATGGCCGGGCGTTATCAGCCAATAAGACGCGACAGCATGACAAATACCAAGATGAGGACGGCCTCTGGTTCGTACTTTCGCGCGGAAAATGTCTCCTAAGCCTGCGAGCTGATCTGCTTCGCGAGCAGTTGATGGGTTATTCCCGGTGAGGCGATGCCGCCCACCAAATCGCACCCACGGTCCGATCCAATTGAACGGATCAGCCTCCGCACGTCGCATGCCTTACATCGCCAAGAGGCTCGATGGTTCCGAAAGGGCACAAGAATGCGGCGTATCACCTTGTGGATCGTCGTATATGTCATGGGTGACATCCCGCCCTGGCGACGCGGATGCTACTGTTGTCACTCCCTCGCTTCCAGGTTGCAACAACCATACGCGGCCGAACATAAGACCGGCGGGCACGTATCGAAGCACAGATCCGTCGGGGGCTATCGTCGAGCCGCACGTATCGCAAAGAGGGATCGGAGTGGAGATGAATACGACCGAGCGCCTGCTCCGGGTAGAAGCCAAGACAATACCGTCACCCTCCTCGATCAGCATCGAGGCCCGCGCAGCGCTCGAGCGTCTGATCGGGCAGGACGGCGTGCCGATCAACTCGCTGTTCGTCATGCCGTCCCACGAAGACGTCGAGGCGTGGGAGAACGTCAAAGCGGCGGTGGACGCCAATTACGCGCGCATGCTGGCCGGCGCGACCGACGAGCCGAAGGCGACCGTCGGAACGACGCGGTTCGAAGACGCGGTGGTCCACGTCGGCACGCCGGCGGCGATGGCCGTGCCGGACGCGATCTACCTCGAATTGCACGGTGGCGCGCTCGTCTTCGGAGGCGGTGACGCCTGTCGCCATGGAGCGCGCGTCCAAGCCGATCAGCTCGGCATGACGGTCTGGAGCATCGACTATCGCCTACCCCCCAAGCATCCTTATCCGGCAGCGCTCGACGACTGCCTCGCGGTCTATCGAGCGGCGCTCGACCGATACCCCGCACATCGCCTCGTCATCGGGGGACGCTCGGCGGGCGGAAATCTCGCCGCAGCGATGCTGCTGCGCGCCAGGGACGAGGGCCTGCCGATGCCTGCGGGTCTGGTTCTGCTGTCACCCGAGGTCGACCTGACGGAGAGCGGCGACAGCTTCGCCGTCAATGCCGGCGTCGACGTCATGCTGCCGGGCTCCCTGATGGCCAACAACAGGCTCTATGCCGGCGGCGCCGATCTAGCCCACCCCAATCTCTCCCCGCTCTTCGGGGACCTCGCCGGCTTCCCACCGACAATCCTGCTGACCGGCACGCGTGACCTGTTCCTGTCGAACACGGTACGCATGCACCGCCGACTCCTAGGCGCGCATGTCCCGGCCGAGCTTCACGTCTTCGAGGCGATGCCACACGGCGGGTTCGGCGGGGCGCCCGAGGATCGGGAAGCCTCGGGTGAAGTGGCCCGGTTCGTTGGCGCACGCCTCCGATAATCTCTCAACGGAGCACGAACCGTCTGGACCGAAGGTCTCGCCGGGCAGTTCTATGGAGATGCACGCGATCGAGACACGGGGGCTGACGAAGACGGTGGGGCGCGACCGCCGCCTATTCCATGACCTGTCGATGGCGGTCGCGCCGGGCGAGCTCGTCGCGATCACCGGCGACTCGGGCGTGGGCAAATCGACGTTGCTCAATATCTTCGCCGGGCTCGACGATGCCGATGCGGGCGAGGTCCGGATCGAAGGCATGGCGCTTGCCGGGCTCGGCGAGGCGCCGCGGACGCGCCTGCGCCGTGAGCGGATCGGCTTCGTCTTCCAGGCCTTCCACATCCTGCCGTATCTGACGCTCGAACAGAACGTCGCGCTGCCGCTCGCGCTGATCTCGCCCGACGCCGCAGCGGCGCGTGCGCGTGCCGGCGATATGCTGGCTGAGGTTGGCCTTGCGAACCGCGGCCGCGACTATGCCCGCGATCTGTCCGGCGGCGAGTTGCAGCGGGTGGCGATCGCGCGGGCGCTGGTCCACCGGCCGGCGGTGATCCTCGCCGACGAGCCGACCGGCAATCTCGATCCCGACAGCGCGACGCGCATCCTCGACCTGTTCGCGCGCGCGGTGCGGTCGAGCGGTGCGGCGGCGGTGATCGTGACGCATTCGGCGGCCACCGCCGCCGTCGCCGACCGGGTGCTCCAGCTCACCGCGCATGGCCTGATCGAACAGACGCTCATGGCCGTGGATGGCTGAGGCCGGATTGCTCCGCTCGCGGCTGGCGCTCGCCTGGCTGGTAATCGGCGAATGGCGCTGGCATCCGGGTCGCTTCGCCGCCACCGCGGTGGCGATCGCCGTCGGCGTCGCGCTCGGCTTTGCGGTGCATCTCGTCAACGGCTCGGCGCTCGCCTCGTTCGAGCAGGCGGTGACCGGCGTCAACGGCGCCGCCGACCTGCATATCCGCGCGCGCACTCCGCTCGGCTTCGACGAGCGCCTCTATCCCCGCGTCGCGACCGCGCCGGGTGTAGCGGATGCGAGCCCGGTGATCAGCCTGTCGGCCCGAGCCGGGACCGGACGGTTCACTTTGCTGGGCCTCGACGTGATCCGCGCCGCCGCGGTGACGCCGAGCCTCATCGGGACGCGACCCGCCGGGCCCGACGCACGCAGCGACGACGTATGCGCCGAAGATGCCCTGTTCCTGTCACGCGCCGCGCTGACCGCGACCGGTGCCCGCGTCGGCGACCGCCTGCCCGTCACCGCCAACGGCCGCAGCGTGACGCTACGCGTCGCTGGCACGCTGCCCGGTGCACCGGCCAGTCAGGCGCTCGGCACGATCGATATCGCTGCGGCGCAGTGGCGCTTCGGCCGGCTGGCCCGGATCGACCAGATCGACCTGAAGCTCGCCGACCGCACCACCGCCGAGCGCGCCCTGCCCGGCCTGATCGGCACGGACGCGACCATCGTGTCGGGCGACAGCCACGCACGGCAGGGCGACGCGCTCAGCCGCGCCTACCGCGTCAATCTCGACATGCTCGCGCTCGTCGCGCTGCTGACCGGCGGCTTTCTGGTCTTCTCGGCGCAGACGCTTTCGGTGACCCGCCGGCTGCGCGCCTTCGCGCTCGTCCGCACGCTCGGCCTGCCCCGCAGCGGCATCGTCGCCGCCGTCGCGTTGGAGGGGATCATCATCGGCATCGTCGGCGCGACGCTCGGCTTGATCGCCGGCTATGTGATGGCGACGGCGGCGCTGCGACTCTTCGGGGGTGATCTTGGTGGCGGCTATTTCGGAAGCGGCGCGGCGGATGTCGTCTTCCAGCCGGTCGCGGCGGTGACGTTCTTCGCGCTCGGACTGGCGGCGGCTTTGCTCGGCAGCATCCTGCCGGCGCGCGCGGCGGCCCGGGCCGCGCCTGCCGCGGCACTCAAGAACGCCGGCGACGTGCTTGATCCGCGTGCACCGGTGCCGTGGCGGCCGGCGCTCGTGCTGCTGCTCGCCGGCGGCGGGGCGGCGGTGCTGCCCGCGGTGGGCGGCCTGCCGGTGTTCGGCTTCGTCAGCATGGCCTTGCTTCTTGCGGGCGGTGTCGCCGGTGTGCCGTGGCTGGTGCGGTGGCTGCTCTGGCCGTGGCGCGGGCGCGAGATCGCATCGGTGCAGCGGCTGCTGGCGATCCGCCACGTCCAGGGCGCGCCGGGTCAGGCGGCGATCGCGCTGTGCGGGATCGTCGCATCCACCGCGCTGATGATCGCGATGGCGACGATGGTGACCAGCTTCCGCGGCGCCGTCGACAGCTGGCTCGGACAGGTGCTGTCGGCCGATCTGTACCTGCGTGCCGAAAGCGGCGACCTCGATCCTGCCACGCAGCGCCGGATCGCGGCGGTCCCCGGGATCGGCCGGGTGGCGTTCAGCCGTCAGCTGCCGCTGACGGTCGTCGCCGATCGCCCGCCGGTGACGCTGATCGCCCGCCCGGTGCGCGGTGATGCCGGCGACCCGCTGCTGGTGCTGCTCGAGCGGGCGGCGGTTCCTGCCGGCGCGACGCCGATCTGGGCGTCGGAGCCGGCGGCGCGGCTCTACGGCTGGTCGCCCGGCCGCACGGTGGTCCTGCCGGTCGGCGGCCGGTCTGCCCGCTTCTTCGTCGCCGGCGTGTGGCGCGACTATGCCCGCCAGCAGGGTGCGCTGGTGATCCGGGACAGCGACTATGTCCGCCTGACCGGCGACCGCGGCCATGACGAGGCGGCGATCACCCTCGCCCCGCATGCCGATATCGCGACCGTGCGCCGCGCCGCTGCGGCGGTGCTGCCGGCGGGCGTGTCGATCGCAGAGCCCGCCGCGCTGCGCCGCTTCGCGCTGCAATTGTTCGATCGCCGCTTCGCGATCACCTATGTCCTGGAGGCGGTGGCGATCCTCGTCGGCCTCGCGGGGGTCGCGGCGACGATGTCGGCGCAGACGATCGCGCGATCCAAGGAGTTCGGCATGCTGCGCCACCTCGGTCTCACCCGCGCCCAGGTGACCGAGATGCTGGCGAGCGAGGGGGCGCTGCTCGGGACGATCGGCGCGGTCGCCGGCGTCGCGCTGGGTGCGCTGCTCGGCCAGGTGCTGATCCACGTCGTCAATCCGCAGTCGTTCAACTGGACGATGACCACGATCTGGCCGTTCGGCACCATCGCCGGCGTGACCGCAGCGCTGACCGGCGCGGCGGCGGTGACCGCGATGCTGGCGGGCCGGCGGGCGACCGCGGGCGATGCGGTCGCTGCGGTCAGGGAGGATTGGTGATGCGTGCGCTTCTCGCGATGGTCGCCGCCGCCGGTCTGGTGGCGCCATCGCCCTATCCCGTGGTGCGTCCCGGTATCCGCCTGTCCTTCCCCGCGGATCACGGCGCGCATCCGGCGTTCCGGACCGAATGGTGGTACGTCACCGGCTGGCTGAAGGGCGAGGACGGCCGCGACATCGGCTTCCAGATCACCTTCTTCCGCGTCAATCCGCATGCCGCCGGCGACAATCCCAGCCGCTTCGCCGCGCGTCAGGTGATCTTCGCCCACGCGGCCCTGTCGGATTCGCGGGTCGGACAGATCCTCCACGCCGAGCGCGCCGCGCGCGCCGGTTTCGGGCTCGCGGGTGCGGCGACCGGCGACGCCGACGTGCGGCTCAACGGCTGGACCTTCCGCCGGCTGGCTGACGGCCGCTTCGCCAGCCGTGTGGGCAGCCGCGACTTCACGCTCGACCTGACGTTCCGGCCGACACAGCCGCCGCTGCCGCAGGGAGAGAACGGCTACAGCCGCAAGGGGCCGAAGCTCGAACAGGCGAGCTATTGCTATTCCGTGCCGCATCTGGCGGTGACGGGATCGGTCCTCCGGGGCGGCAGGACAGAACGCGTGCGTGGCGAGGCGTGGCTCGACCGGGAATGGTCGTCCGACTATCTCGCCGGCGACGCCGCCGGCTGGGACTGGACCGGTCTCAATCTCGACGACGGCAGCGCGCTGATGGCCTTCCGGATCCGCCGCAAGGGCGGCGGGGTGCTGTGGGCCGGCGGATCCTATCGCCGCCCCGATGGTCGCACGACGCGGCTGTCGCCGGCGGACGTCACCTTCGCGCCGATGGCGACCTGGCGTTCGGCACGGACCGGCGCCCGCTATCCGATCGCGCAGATGCTGCACGTGCGACTACCCGGCGGCATCCGCACCTTCCCGCTCCGGCCGGTCTTCCCGGATCAGGAGGTCGACGCGCGCGCCGCCGGTCAGCCGGTCTATTGGGAAGGCGCCGTCCGCACCGACGGTGGACGAGGCTATCTGGAACTGACCGGCTACACCACGCCGCTCCGTATGTAGATCGAAGCACCTCGGCTTGCCCAGCGACCGATACCGGGGGCGTTCACCACGAAGTGTGGCATCCTCATTCCAGCATGCTGCGCCTGTGTCGCTCGTGAGCCGATCACCGGACCTTCGCCAGACACCGGAACGTGATCGACCAGCGCGGTCGCTCCATCGGGGCGATGCTGTGCTCCCAATCGTAACGGGCCGGGCCGCTCATGTGATATCCGCCGCGCGGAGCGAGCGGCAGGGACACCCGGTCGAACCCATCCGCCCGCCTGCGGCGGAAGCGCATCGTCGCGGGCTCGCCGAGCGAGATGCCGAGGACATGGCCGTAGATCGGCCGATCACGGTGCCAGCCGATACCGGCGCCCGGATCGTAACGTATGAGCAGCGCCTGGATCAGCTCCTCGGGCGGAAGCCCGCCGAAAGCGGCGGCCCGGTCGCGAACGGGTAGCAGCCAGTCCGGCATCGGCGGTGCATCCTTCGGCCGCCCGACCTCGAAGTCGTAGCTCCAGCCGAACGAAGTCGTCAGGCGTTTGCCTGTCCAGCCCTGGAACTTGAACGGCACGAGGTCGGCCGCGTCGATCCGCTCGACGAGCATGCGCTCCTCGTCCGCGGTGATCATTGATGCCCGCGTGACGAGCCCCGGCAGCAACGGTGCATCGAACAGGTCTAACATCAAGCGGGCGCACCTCCGAGTAGCGCCAGCTTGCCACCTCTTGCCCCCTTCGAACGCATGAAGGACCAGCGCTTAAAGTTCGCGGAGGCGGACGATCTGATCGTCAAATCATTCATGCCATTTCGCAAGCTTCGCGATGCCGAATTCAAGCGGAGCGATCCTCGGCCACCTCGGTCTTCGCACGTCGACGTGGCAATATCGCCTCGTCGGCAATCCTGACCGCAGCAGCTGCTAAATCGCGAAGGGGAGCGATGTCGACCTCAGCCTTGTCCAGCGGCAGGATCATCCGCGCCTTCCAGTAATCGTCATCAGTTTCCTTAGTCGCATCCAACTCGGGAAACTTGAGCGAGCGCTTGTAGCTGTCGCAACTGAACTGCAGCCTCAAACCCGAGGACGGTACAGCCAAGAGGTTGGCATAGAAGGTGAAGTCGCCCTTGGTGAACAGGCGGCCGAACCAGAGCCCTCCATCTTCTACATCGCATAGCGAAGCCACATGCAGCTTCACGTCTTCCTCATGCGCCATCTGCTCATCCAGGCTGAGCGGTTGCCAGTGGTCAAGAAGCCCGCCCCAGATCGCGTTCCAAAGTTCGAGTGCGAGCAACCCCCATTCGGCTTGCAGTTGGCGGGCGGCCAGCTGGGCGCGGTAGAAGCGTGACAGCTCACTCCAATCCAGACCGTCGAGTATGGCATCCTCCTCCAGATCGATGAGCGATCTGACGGCACGCCTGATTCCTCCGTCGTGTAGATAGGTAAGAACGCTGTCGGGAATCAGCACATCAACGCCCCCCCACTCGCTTCCAGATCTCGCTGAACAGGGACAGCGCATCCAGACCCATGTCGTCGGGCAGGGCGCGCTGCCAGCGCAACAGCATCGGCTGCCAGCTGAGGAAGCTCCATTCGGCGTTCTCCCTTTTTGCAAGCAGGCTTGCGGTCTTTCTGGTCTTTGTTGGTGCGACCACGAAGAGGTGTCTTTGCTCGGGCCGGGCGTACCGTGTTCGAATGCCCGCCAGGTATTTGCCGAGCTGCGTATTCGACAGTTCGCTGTCCAATTTCGCTTCGATCACAAGGCAGCCGGCAACGTCGTCGACCGTACGGAAATGAATGGCTAGATCAATGCGGTCGGCCTGATCGGCGGTGATGCCGTCTATGCGGTGCAGACGCGGCGCCAAAGGGCCGCGAAGCGAGTCGAGCAGCGCCTGACAACGCACCAAGGTCATGCTCGGCATCTCGAGGAGCATGGCGCGCAGCGCCTCGGTGATCTGCCGCTCCCACAACCGCGGCAGCAGACCGCGATGATGGCGCAAAAAATGAGTCGATCGCTTTAGGTCATAAAGACGCTCGATCGCCCCGAAGCCCGTTTGCCAATCGATGGAACTCCAGGCTCCGGCGAGTGCCAAAGAGGGATCCGAGCGCCTTGCGAACCATGCGAGCGTCTCGGTGTCGAATCTAAGACCGTTCATTGCATGCAGGCTAACTAAACGTAATGCTGTGACAAGCGCCCAACCGGAAAGGACTGCGGGGCTTTCTTGACGAAGCGTAGGCGAACGAACTCCTGCTACCGCGAGCCGCTGGCGGGCGACCGCGTGACGGAATCGGCGACTAGCGCGGTGGTCGATTGTCCAAAATGTCTTTGAGGAATGGTTTCGCCCGACAGTACCTTACGCGAACGCAGCAGTGCTTCTGGTTTGCCGCGCCCTCCCTCTCCGACAGCTCGAGGAACGCTGGCTAGGGATGTCCGTGCCGGCTGGTTCCGAGTCATCACGAATGACGGGGCTTACTACCCCTCACCTGCAAGTGGCATCGATCCTCAGCGCTCGACGAAAGCCGCCGAGGGTCCGGTTCTCGTCCCATACCTCCAGCGGAAGGTCGGCCTTCGGCATCCAGGCACGCCCCACTTCGACCGCAGCCGACACGGGCATCGCGGGCAGGATGTTGATCACGTCGGCATCAGGTCGATCGGCCTTGATGCGGTTCAACAGACGTCGCAACTCGGTTCCGAAGGCCGAAAGGTCCTCCTTCCGCTTGAGGACGTCGTTGTGGGGCCCGGGTGTGGTCAGCGTCCATATGTCGACGTCGTCGCCCAGCACCGCCCTGACCCGCGCATCGTTTACGTCCGCACTCAGCGCGATCTTCAGCGCCACCGGGCCGTTACCCAGTACAGCCGGAGACGTGGCTACCAGCGGCATCTCCGACCCGCCCTTCGGCCAGGCCCAGCCGGCCGGCTCCCGGTGCAACTGATAGACATCGGCAGGCGTGACGTCGCCGAGGAGCGATCCAAGCAGGATTAGCAGGGGCTGGGGCGCGAACGCGAAGATCGACATGTGGTCGATCTCGCCGACCTCGATGCGCTCGCTCACGCGGCGCGACATCTGGCGTCGGAGGTTGGCCGCCTCCGTTGCCCAATAAGCCTCTTCATCGTCCTCGATCACGCTGCCGCGAAGGGACAGGTCGATGGTCTCGCGACCGTTCGCAGGATGGCGATCGGGCATCATGGCGCGCGCGACCTCCTGGTAGGGGATGGTCCTGCGATGCTGTCCGACGTTCGCGGCGTAGCGAACGACATGGCTCGCCCTCTCGGGCAGGACGCCGGTCCGGATCGACACCCGCCGCTCGTGATCGGCCTTGATCCTCAGCAGGCGCTCGACCGGATATTCATCGACCAGTTCGACGTCGATCGCCTTGTGATGGACGTGGCAGAGCAGCATGAGATTGCCCGGATCGTCCGCGAGGAGATGGCTGAGTTCCGCATCCCCGCGCGGACCGTCAGGCGCATCGGCGACGATGTGGGTGTAGCGCGACGATCTGGATGAGAAGTTAGCGACGATCAGGATGAGAAGCGCTGATCGCGACGAGGTCGTTTTGGTGTGTTTGATTGCCGCTGGCAAGACCTATGTCTCAGGTTGATTGTCGGGGAG